>NZ_JARACO010000018.1 GCF_028765575.1 Aliivibrio sp. S3MY1
CCGATCTTCAAGGCTTAGGCGTGACCTCAACCTTGGCAAGGATTGCACTCTGCCAGAGTACCCTTATGTTTCACTTTCAATTTGGAGCGACACACGAGGCTCGAACTCGTGACCTCAACCTTGGCAAGGTTGCGCTCTACCAGCTGAGCTAGTGTCGCATGATCAACGCTATAAAGCATTCAATCTAAATATGGTTGCGGGAGCAGGATTTGAACCTACGACCTTCGGGTTATGAGCCCGACGAGCTACCAAGCTGCTCCATCCCGCGTCCGGATGCATTGTTTAAGACAATGAGACTTTAACCAATTTCAATTTTCGAGAAGTATCTAAATACTAAAGAGAAATTGGAGCGACACACGAGGCTCGAACTCGTGACCTCAACCTTGGCAAGGTTGCGCTCTACCAGCTGAGCTAGTGTCGCATACTGATATTCTGATAAGGAGTAGCTCCTCGTTCAGAGGCTGCGAATTATACGAGTAAAACGTGATGATGCAAGCGGATTTTGAAAAAAAACTAAAAAATCTTTAAAATCCGCCACTTTCGCTCAACAATTCATCAAAAGAACTAGATTGTAAAAATATGTTGGCGGTAATATTTCAACTCAGCAATAGATTCTCTAATATCATCCAATGCTAAATGGGTTCCTGTTTTCTCAAAGCCATCAAGAACTTCAGGTTTCCAACGACGAGTGAGCTCTTTAATCGTACTGACATCAACGTAGCGATAATGAAAATACTCTTCAAGCTTAGGCATATGCTTATATAGGAAGCGGCGATCTTGGCCAATACTGTTACCGCAAATTGGAGAAATACCTTTTGGTACCCACTTTTCAAGAAAAGCGATGGTCTCTTCGATCGCAGCAGCTTCATTGTATTCACTTGCTTGTACACGAGCGACTAATCCACTATTGGTATGCGTATTTGTACACCAATCATCCATCTTAGCTAACTCATCCTCTGGCTGATGAATAGCAATAACTGGCCCTTCTGCTAAAATATTTAGCTGAGCATCAGTTACAATGGATGCGATTTCGATGATTTTATGAGTTTCAGGATCCAATCCTGTCATCTCCAAATCAACCCAAATCAGGTTTTGATCATTAATTGCCATAGAGAGCTGCCTATTTTGTAACTAAAAAGGGTATGATACTCGGGCCGATTTATCTTTCAACATAAAACTGAAAGCCAACCTACAAGTGAAATCATTTCGTGGCAAAAAAGACAAAGTTAACTAAAGGCCAAGTTCGCCGAGTACGTTCTAATCAAAATAAACGTATAGAAAAGATAAAGACCACCGTTGAGTGGGATGAATCCTCATTAGAAGCAGCCAAAGAAGGGTTAGTCATTACTCGCTTTGGTCAACATGCGGATATCGAAGATCCAGAAAGCAAAGAAATACATCGTTGTAACTTACGTCGAGGTATTGAAAGCTTAGTGTCTGGTGATCGTGTTATTTGGCGTCCGGGAACAGAAGTACTTGCAGGTATATCTGGTGTAGTGGAAGCCGTTCAACCACGTACATCTATGTTAACTCGACCTGATTATTACGATGGCATTAAACCAGTTGCAGCCAACGTTGACCAAATGGTCATTGTCTCTTCTATCCTTCCTGAGTTGTCATTAAATATAATTGACCGCTACCTTATTGCTTCAGAGACACTAAAAATAAAACCACTTATCGTTTTAAATAAAGTGGATTTACTTTCTGAAAAAGAGTTCTCTGATGTAAAGCAGCTGCTTAGCTTATATGAAGACATCGGCTATAAAGTTCGATACGTAAGTAAAGAGTCAGGCTACGGTGTAGAAGAGCTTGAAGCTGAACTAAGAGACCATATCAATATTTTTGTTGGTCAATCAGGTGTGGGTAAATCAAGTTTAGTGAATGCATTAATGCCTGAATTAGAAATAATGGAAGGTCTTATTTCTGAAAACTCCGGACTTGGACAACACACTACAACCGCAGCACGTTTATATCATTTCCCTCATGGCGGCGATCTTATTGATTCTCCTGGAGTTCGTGAATTTGGTCTGTGGCACTTAGAGAAAGATGAAGTTACAGCCTCTTTTATTGAATTTAAAGACTTCTTAGGCGGTTGTAAATTTAGAGACTGTACACATAAAGATGATCCGGGCTGTATTCTTCAAGAAGCCGTATCAAATGGAAAAATAGCTAAACTTCGCTTTGAGAGTTACCATCGAATTATTGAAAGTATGTCTGAGAATAAGGCTAATCGCCAATTTTCTCGTAGTAAAAAAGCGGATTAATAAACCACATTAATATGTGGTAATATCTATTTCAAGTGATAACTAGTAGGCAAATAACGTGTCAGATAATTTAAAAATTGGGTTACAGTATTTAACCCCAAAGCATGCACTTACTCGTTTGGCTGGCAAATTAGCATCAGCAAAAATGGGTTGGTTAACAACAGCGGTAATTAAGTGGTTCATCAAACAATATAACGTTGATATGAACGAAGCTAAAAACCCAAATCCTGAAGCATATTCGACGTTCAACAACTTCTTTGTACGCGAATTAGAAAATGGCGCTCGCCCAATTGATAACGATGTGAATGTTATTTCTCATCCAGCAGATGCATGCGTAAGCCAATTTGGCCCGATTACTGATGGTCAATTAGTTCAAGCTAAAGGTCATGTATATTCAGCTCAAGAGCTGCTTGGTGGCGATGAAGAGCTAGCTGACGAATTTATGGGGGGCGAATTCGCAACTCTATATTTATCACCTCGTGACTACCATCGTGTGCACATGCCTTGCGATGCGACATTGCGTAAGATGGTTTACGTTCCGGGCGATCTTTTCTCGGTTAATCCATTAACCGCTGAGAATGTACCAAATCTATTTGCACGTAACGAACGTGTTGTCTGTATTTTTGATACTGAATTTGGCCCAATGGCTCAAGTTCTTGTTGGTGCAACCATCGTTGGTAGTATTGAGACGACATGGGCTGATACCGTAACACCACCGACAGGTCCTGCTGTTAAAACATGGCATTACCCACTTTCTGGCGATGATATGATTTGCTTTAAGAAAGGTGAAGAGATGGGTCGCTTTAAATTAGGTTCAACCGTTATTAACTTATTTGCACCTAACTCAATTAAATTTGATGTATCCATGGAAAATGGCGTTCCAACTCGTATGGGCACCCCATTTGCACATATTTCAAAATAAATAATTTACTTAAAATAAAACCAAAATAGCGGACCTTGTGTTCGCTATTTTTTTATTGTGTATTTATATAACTGAGATTACAATCCGAGATTAATTTCAAACTATTTATTTAAAATAATTTTCATGATTAAAAAAATAACCACTCTTTTTATGATTTTGCTTTTTTCTAGCATGTCATTAATTGTATTATTTAATACTAATACCATGTTTAAAGCTCTTAAAACTGAAAATAAAATAAGAGTTGACCAATTGCTATTAGTCCAAGCTCAAATGATTAATAATTTAGAAGAAAAAGTAAAAAAACAGGAGATGACAAAAGAACAAGCCCAAGCTTTAGCTATATATTTATTGCGTAATACCAAATATGCTTCCGATGAATATGTTTGGGTTGCAAGCAAAGATGAAAAAGGAATTTTACGATTTATATCTGCCCCACTAGATCCAGGCATTCATGATAAAGTATTTATTGATATTGTAGGAAAAGATACTGAAACTGCACTATTGAATAACTTAGATAACGCATCATCAAATACACTAATTAGCTATACTTGGAAATCGTCAAAAGGGGATGTCATCGCGAATATTGATAGCGTTGCATTAAAAACTGGAGACTGGAAATGGTATCTAGGTAATGGTGTTCAGGAAGAATATGTAAAAACACGATTAATGGGTTCCGCTTGGTATAATGCTTTCTTTATTCTTATTGTTTGCGCCATCTTATTTATAGTAATGCATGTTATTTTAAAGAAAGAACTTCGTATTATTCCTCAAATAAATAATGTTATCGGTAATATGAGAGAAGGGTTATTTAATCCAATTCAAATCCCTAAATCTAGAAATGAATTAGATGGAATTTCAAATTCACTCTCTGAATTGCAACAAAAAATCGAATCTATTGTAACATCATCAAATTATCACATGAATAAATTATCAAAAAATCAAATACAGATTATCGATATTATTCAAGATAATTCTGATAATGCACAAAAAGAATTCTTAGAAGTAAAAGAAGTAGAAGAATCTATTCTTTCTTTATCTTCTGCTGCATCAGATGTAAATAAGATAATCACAGATTCAGGCTCTGTTGTTGCATCGACGATGGATATTATTTCGATTAGTTCAAATACGTTGCAACGCTCAGAAGGCATCACAACTAAAGTAAACCATACGATGGCAGAATCGACGAGTGTGGTAAATGAATTACGTGAAAGTGCAGAAAAAATCAGCTCTGTTGTGGATGTTATTGATGTTATCTCTGAACAAACAAACTTATTAGCTTTAAATGCTGCAATTGAAGCCGCAAGAGCAGGAGAACAAGGGCGTGGTTTTGCCGTGGTCGCTGATGAAGTTCGAGCTTTGGCTGGAAAAACACAACAATCAACTATCGATATTCAACAGACCATTACACAGCTTCAAGATCTTTCAAAGCGTGCTAATGAATATATGCAGCAGAGTTCAGATCTCGTAGCAGAATCTCAAACTATTTCAAATGAATTATTTGAGTCATTCCGTATTATTTCTCAAAAAGTATCTGAAATTTCAGATATTAATTCGATTGTTGTTGTTGAATCAAACAAACAACTAAACGTAACGCATGAAGTGTCTGAACGCTTACAAGAGATCAATAATATTGTTCAACACAACCTTTCTGGAGTAACAAAAGTTTCAGAAATGAATAATGATATTTCAAGCTTAACCATTAACTTAAAAGAAGATTTATC
This sequence comes from Aliivibrio sp. S3MY1, assembly GCF_028765575.1. GTDB lineage: Bacteria > Pseudomonadota > Gammaproteobacteria > Enterobacterales > Vibrionaceae > Aliivibrio. The sequence goes on from NZ_JARACO010000018.1 coordinate 4,908, forward strand.
TTTCTTTAAAATTAAAAATCATTAATTAGATGATAATTTAGCACTAAACCAAACGCTTTGGTTTAGTGCTTTTTATATTATGATAATTGCAAATTATGCTCTATCAAAAGGAAAAGCCATCACTTGATCGATGTGCTTCTCTCCCATTGCAAGCATAATAAGACGATCAATACCTAGAGCAACACCAGCGCAATCAGGAAGGCCTGCTTCTAGTGCTGCTATCAAATGATAGTCAATGGGTTGTTCAATTAACCCCATCGATTTACGTTTCGCATTATCTTCTTCAAAACGAGCAAGTTGCTCTTTTGCATTATCCAATTCATGAAAACCATTCGCTAACTCAATCCCTTTGAAATAGACCTCAAAACGTTCAGCTACTCTCGGATCCATTGGATTGATCTTAGCAAGCGCCGCTTGAGAGGCTGGAAAGTCATAAACAAAAGCAGGAACCTCTAAACCTATTTTGTCTTCAACCCCCATGCTAAATAGCAATTGCAGTAATGTATCTCTATCTTCTTCGATATCCGCAATATCTGATAAGCCTAATGGCGCCGCAACCGCTCTTAATTCATCCATAGATGATTCTAAAGGACAAACTCCAAGCGCCTTAATAAAGGCGTCTTGATATGTCATACGCTCTGAATCATTGCACTTTAGTACTAGCATCAGCAGTTCATTCATTTCATCCATCAGTTGATGATGATCGAACATTGGACGATACCATTCCAGCATCGTAAATTCAGGATTATGGAAACGCCCTGCTTCTTCATTACGAAATGCTTTATTAATTTGATAAATTGCACCACTTCCTGCCGCCAATAATCGCTTCATATGAAACTCAGGGCTGGTCATAAAATATAAGTGAGCACCATCAGCATAACCAGGCCCAACAAAATCCGTCTGGAAAGTATGAAGATGTACGTCCGTCACCGTCGCATGGCTCATTGCAGGGGTATCGACTTCCATCACTTTTCGCTCAGAAAAGAACAAACGAATCGAAGCAAGAATATCAGCGCGTTGGTGTAATTGTTCAATTGATGCACTAGGCATCCAAGATTGGCTAGTCATAATTTTATACATTAGAAAAACTTATCCAAAATGATACCTGATAACCCATTTTAAGGTTACCTATTTTTTAACTTTATAAATCTCCTTACTCATCAAAGGGATACGTAGCTGATAAGAATCATTATCACTTATAAAGCAACAACTTAACTACAAATACCTGTGAATATTAACAGCTTTAACTAGTTGACAGGGATCACATTATTCATAACAAATCACCCCATTAGTGGTACTTGCACGACAAAACTTTATCCATATCAATTTTTATTACAAAAGCTCACATAGAATAGGCATCAGAATTTTTTAAGTTTTATTTGCTCTTTATTTGTCACATGAGCAGGCTAGATTCTCATAATTAATCACATTTGAATGGTTAATTTAATTTTTTATCTTTTATCCCGGAGAATAACTGTGAAAACGATAACCACAGATATTGCAGTGATCGGCGCAGGCGGTGCAGGTCTACGTACTGCCATTGCAGCAGCAGAAGCTAACCCAGAGCTAGAAATTGCTCTAATCTCAAAAGTTTACCCAATGCGTTCGCACACTGTTGCTGCAGAAGGTGGATCAGCAGCCGTGACCAAGGAAGAAGATACACTAGACAATCACTTCAACGATACTGTTGGCGGTGGTGATTGGCTGTGTGAACAGGATGTTGTTGAATACTTTGTAAAAAATGCATACCGCGAGATGACTCAACTAGAACAGTGGGGTTGTCCTTGGAGCCGTAAAGAAAATGGTGAAGTAAACGTTCGTCGTTTTGGTGGTATGAAAGTTGAACGTACATGGTTTGCAGCCGATAAGACTGGCTTCCATATGCTTCACACCCTATTCCAAACGTCAATGAAATACCCTCAAATCAACCGTTTTGATGAGTACTTTGTTGTTGATATTTTAGTTGAAGATGGTCAAGTTCAAGGTCTGATTGCTATTCATATGGCTGAAGGCGAACTTATTTGTATTAAAGCAAAATCTGTTGTTCTTGCAACGGGTGGCGCAGGTCGTGTTTACCACTGTAATACCAATGGCGGTATCGTTACTGGTGATGGTATGGCGATGGCATTCCGTCACGGTGTTCCACTGCGTGATATGGAATTTGTTCAATACCACCCAACGGGCCTACCTGGCACAGGCATCCTGATGACTGAAGGTTGTCGTGGTGAAGGCGGTATCATCGTAAACAAAAATGGTTACCGTTACCTACAAGATTACGGCATGGGGCCTGAGACTCCTGTTGGTGAGCCTAAGAACAAGTACATGGAGCTGGGTCCTCGTGACAAAGTTTCTCAAGCGTTCTGGCACGAACAACAAAAAGGCAACACGATCAAACACCCTCTTGGTGATGTAGTGCATTTGGATCTTCGTCACCTAGGTGAAGAGTATCTAAATGAACGTCTACCGTTTATCTGTGAGCTTTCAAAAGCCTACGTTAACGTTGACCCGGCGAAAGAGCCAATTCCAATTCGTCCTACTGTTCACTACACCATGGGTGGCATTGAAACGGATAAGAACAACGAAACAAACATCAAAGGTCTATTTGCTGTTGGTGAATGTTCTTCTGTTGGCCTTCACGGTGCAAACCGTCTGGGTTCAAACTCACTTGCTGAGTTAGTTGTATTTGGTCGCCTTGCAGGTGAAAAAGCCGCTGAGCGAGCAGCTGAATTTACAACTTGGAATGACGATGCTATCAAAGCACAAATTGAAGAAGTGCAAGGCCGCATTGATGCCCTACTAGCTCAAGAAGGCGATGAAAACTGGTCTGATATCCGTACGGAAATGGGCCATTCAATGGAAGCGGGTTGTGGTATCTATCGTAAAGAGCACGAGATGCAAGATACGATTGAGAAACTGGCTGAACTGAAAAAACGTTATAAAAACATCAGCATCAAAGATAAAGGTAAAGTGTTCAACACTGACCTATTATACGCTATCGAAGTGGGTTACGGCCTTGAAGTTGCTGAAACAATGGCTCACTCTGCGATTCTACGTAAAGAGTCTCGTGGTGCACACCAACGTCTAGATGAAGGTTGTACAGAACGTGATGATGTGAACTTCCTAAAACACTCATTAGCGTATTACAACAAAGATGCAGCGCCGACAATTAAATACAGCGACGTAACTATCACCAAATCTCAACCAAAAGCTCGCCTATACGGTGAAGCAGCAGAAAAAGCAGCCGCGGCAGAAGCTGAAGCAGCTAAGATCGCAGAGGAGCAAGCATAATGACAACGGGTAAGAGAGTTCAAAAAGTAAGCATTATGCGTTACGACCCTATGGTAGATGAGAAACCTTATCTACAAGCGTTCGACGTACCTTGTGATGACACAACTTCTGTTCTTGATGCAATTGGTTACATCAAAGATAACCTAGACAAAAACCTATCTTACCGTTGGTCTTGTCGTATGGCGATCTGTGGCTCTTGTGGCATGATGGTAAACAACGTACCTAAGCTTGCTTGTAAAGCGTTCTTACGTGATTACCCAAATGGCTTAACACTAGAACCATTAGCAAACTTCCCTATCGAGAAAGACTTAATTGTTGATATGACGCCATTCATCGAACGTCTAGAAGCAATCAAGCCTTATATTCTTGGTAACGACCGTACTCCAGATCAAGGTCCTAACACTCAGACTCCTGAGCAAATGGCAAAATACAAGCAGTTCGCTGGTTGTATCAACTGTGGTCTATGTTATGCAGCGTGTCCTCAATTCGGTCTTAACCCTGAATTCATCGGTCCTGCAGCACTAACACTGGCACACCGTTACAATCTTGATAGCCGTGATAACGGTTCTGCTGAACGCATGAAGCTAATCAATGGCGACAACGGCGCATGGGGCTGTACGTTTGTAGGTTACTGTTCTGAAGTATGTCCAAAACACGTTGACCCTGCAGCAGCAGTTAACCAAGGTAAGATCGCATCGTCTCAAGACTTTGTTATCGCAATGCTTAAACCACAGGAGGCATAAGGATGAGCAACCGTAAACCTTACGTTCGCGAAATGACACGTACTTGGTGGAAAGATCACCCTTTCTACCGCTTCTACATGGTTCGTGAAGCAACAATTTTACCGCTAATTTTCTTTACTATCTGTCTGCTTGTTGGCTTAGGTAGTTTAGTAAAGGGGCCACTTGCTTGGGCTTCTTGGTTAGATTTCATGGCAAACCCTATTGTGGTTGCTCTGAATATTGTGGCTTTGGCCGGTAGCTTATTCCATGCTCAAACATTCTTTAGCATGATGCCGCAAGTAATGCCTATTCGTCTTGGTGGTAAAACACTGGATAAGAAAGTCGTTGTTCTTGCACAATGGGCAGCCGTTGCTGCAATCACACTACTTGTATTGGTTATCGTTTAAGGAGAATTATTGTGGTAAATCTTAATCCAAAGCGTTCTGACGAACCAGTATGGTGGGGCTTATTCGGTGCCGGTGGTACTTGGTTTGCAATGCTAACACCAGTAACTATCTTAGTTCTTGGTATTTTAGTTCCACTAGGTGTCATTGGTCCTGAATCAATGAACTACCTACGTGTTGCTGGTTTTGTTACTAGCATCATTGGTGCATTATTTGTTATCGGTTCTATCTCTATGCCTATGTGGCACGCGATGCACCGTCTACATCATGGTATGCACGACCTAAAATTCCACACCGGTACTGCGGGTAAAATCGCATGTTACGCAACTGCTGCTCTAGCAACGGTATTATCTGTGGTGTTTATCTTCATGATCTAATCATCATTTAGATACAAAAAAAGGTTGGCTCTTTATGCCAACCTTTTTTGTATCTGCTATGTAATACCAATCGTAGTGAATAGCGGATCACACTAGCTTCTTAAAATAGATAAACAATAAAAAAGGCCACCGAAGTGACCTTTTATATAAAGCTATTCTCGATATAAGTCGAAATTACTTCACACGACCTACGTATTCGCCTGTACGTGTATCAACTTTAACGACTTCACCGATAGCGATGAATAGTGGGACACGAACAACAGCGCCTGTTGCTAGTGTTGCTGGTTTACCACCAGTACCTTGAGTATCACCTTTCAGACCTGGGTCTGTTTCAGTCACTTCAATCTCAACAAAGTTTGGCGGTGTCACTGTAATTGGATTATCATTCCAAAGAGTCACAGTACAGGTGTTGTTTTCTACTAGCCATTTAGCCGTGTCACCAACCGATTTAGCATCAGCAGCGATTTGCTCAAAGCTTACGCTGTTCATGAAATGGAAGAACTCGCCATCGCTGTACAAATAGTCAAGTTCTACGTCGACAACATCAGCAAGCTCAAAGCTTTCACCTGATTTAAATGTTTTTTCTAGTGTTTTACCAGAAAGCAATTTGCGAAGTTTTACACGGTTGAATGCTTGGCCTTTACCAGGTTTAACATATTCATTGTCGATAATTGAGCATGGCTCGTTATCAAATATAAATTTCAAACCGCCTTTGAATTCATTGGTACTTACTGACGCCATGATTTCCTCTTAACATCGTTGAGTTATAAATAATGTCACACATAATAACCCGAAATGACACTTCTGTTGAGCAAAACTGGCTCAAAGAGATCTCAAATGCGATCTCAGATCCTCATCAACTGCTTTCAACTCTAGGGATTGATAGCTCTCCGTGGGAGAAAGGATTAGAAGCGAAAAAGTTATTTGCGTTACGTGTGCCGACAAGTTTTGTCGATCGAATGGAGTTTGGCAACCCTTTTGATCCTTTATTACGTCAAGTATTGCCTTTAGATCAAGAATTCGAAGTACATGATGGATATTCGAACGATCCTCTCGATGAGCAAGACAATGAACAACCGGGTTTATTGCATAAATACAAAAATCGAGTTCTGTTGATTGTAAAGGGAGGTTGCGCCGTAAATTGTCGTTATTGCTTCCGCCGTCATTTTCCATATCAAGATAACAAAGGCAGTAAGACTATTTGGCAAGAATCCATCGATTACATTACAAACCATCCTGAAGTAAATGAAGTCATCTTTTCTGGTGGTGATCCTTTAATGGCAAAAGATCATGAACTGAAATGGTTAATTGAACATATTGAAGCGATTCCGCACATCAAGCGCCTTCGTATCCACTCTCGTTTACCGGTTGTAATACCAAACCGTATTACTGATACGTTGTGTCAACTATTTAAACAAACACGATTACAAATCATTCTAGTGAATCACATTAACCATGCTAACGAGATTAACGCTGAGTTAGTAAATAAAATGACTCAATTAAAACAATCAAACGTCACACTATTAAATCAAAGTGTCTTACTTAAAGATGTGAATGATACAACAAAGGCATTGACTGATTTAAGTGAGGCACTGTTTGATGCGGGTATTTTGCCATATTACCTTCATGTATTAGACAAGGTGCAAGGGGCTGCTCATTTCTTTGTTTCTGATGAAAAAGCAAAGCAGTTAATGGGTGAGTTAATTGAAAACGTTTCAGGTTATCTAGTACCAACTTTAGCGCGAGAAGTGGGAGGAAGAAAAAGCAAAACCCCACTCGACCTATATTTAGAATAAAAAGTTATACCTATTCGAGTAAAATAGTTAAACACATCATTTTTCAAATATAAAAAAACCGAAGCCTAAACTTCGGTTTTTCTTTTATAACATCGACCTATTCTACATTAGAATAATTCTTCCGCTACTTTATAAAGATCTAGCTTCTCAGGACGACGCATGTTTTCAATTGCATCGATGATATCATGGTGAACAAGTTGCTCATTCTGAATACCAATACAACGGCCACCATGTCCATCAATCAATAACTTAACGCCGTAGTTACCCATACGAGATGCTAAAATACGGTCAAATGCACCAGGTTGGCCACCACGTTGAATATGCCCAAGTACCGTCGCACGAGTCTCACGACCGGTATCTGCTTCAATTTCTTTTGCTAATGCATTCACATCAGTCATTAATTCAGTGATCGCGATAATTGCGTGTTTTTTACCTTTCGCAATGCCATCTTGAATGTTTTGAATTAACGCTTCTTTGTTTAAGCCAGTCTCTGGAGTAATTACGTACTCACAACCACCTGCAATTGCAGCCATTAATGTTAGGTCACCACAGTGGCGGCCCATAACTTCTACAATAGAGATACGTTGGTGAGAAGACGATGTATCACGTAAACGGTCAATGGCATCAATAACCGTGTTTAATGCCGTTAAGTAACCGATCGTGTAGTCTGTACCTGCGATATCATTATCGATAGTACCCGGAAGACCGATACATGGGTAACCCATTTCAGTTAGCTTCTTAGCCCCCATGTAAGAACCATCGCCGCCGATAACGATTAACGCATCAATTTCATGTTTCTTAAGGTTTGCAATCGCTTTTTCACGAACAGCGACTTCTTTAAATTCAGGAAAACGTGCTGAACCTAAGAATGTCCCGCCGCGGTTGATCATATCAGATACGCTATGACGCTCTAATTTCTCGATACGATCTTCAACAAGACCTAAGTAGCCATCATGAATACCAAATACTTCTAGGCCTTCCGTTAATGCTGTACGAACAACACCACGAACTGCTGCATTCATACCCGGCGCATCGCCACCACTTGTTAAAACACCAATCTTCTTGACCATGGTTACCCTCTAATATGGTTGGGAATTTCAATTTCAATTTCTAATACAGCAAGCACACTCCCTCATCTGCTCGCCATTAATAATCTGTAATTTTTTTTCTTATGTAAGAGTATTACTATTTTACTGAAAAAGTTCGTTGATTCACATCAGAATCAATCACGACTATTTCATTTTTCTGTTACCAAAAAACAATAATTGCTAATAATACTACTAATTCTTACTGGAACTGAGTTTGCTCTTTGTCTGAGTCTAGCACAACTGAAAGTGGGTCTTGATGAATTATAATATCAGAATGTGGGAATACTGTTAAAAGTTCATCTTCGACTTTATCCGCAATTCGATGCGCTTCAACTAATGGCATCTGATCTGGCAGCTCTAAATGCAATTGAATAAATCGGGTTGGGCCAGCTAAACGGGTTCGTAAGTCATGAATACCTTTAACGCCTTCCACACGACAGCACGCTTCTCTTATCTGCTCTAATTCTTCCTTTGGCAGTTGTCTATCGAGTAACAATTGGATTGCTTCATACGCCATCTTAAAGGCACTAATTAAAATATAAACACCAATAATAAGAGCAAAGATAGCATCGGCTTGATGCCATCCATACCAGCTTAATACTAAGGCTAGCATGATTGCTGCATTCATAAATAAATCGGTTTTATAATGCAATGAGTCCGCGGCAATTGCTTGGCTACCCGTTTGCTTTACTACCCACTGTTGGACCATCACAAGGCCAAGGGTTAAAACAATAGCAAAACCACTGACATAAACACCGAGCTCGGGAGCTATAACATCTTGAGGACGGAAAAAGCGCTCTACACCATTCAATAATAAGAAACAGGCAGAACCAGAGATAAACATCGCTTGGGCCAGTGCCGCTAATGATTCAGCCTTACCATGACCAAAGCTGTGCTCTTCATCAGCTGGTTGCAATGCATAACGAACAACGAAAAGATTGGTAATTGATGCCCCCATATCAAGCAAGGAATCAACTAAAGATGCTAAGAGACTTACCGAGCCTGTTACCCACCAAGTTCCTAATTTGAATAACATTAAAATTGTCGCAACAATGGTTGCAAGCCATGCAGCCATGGTGACTAAAGAAGCGTATCGTTGGGTCATCTTTTTTTCCAATACTTACAAAATCAATCCTTAGTATAAAGCCTTAATTCAATAATCGTTATCCCAATTATTAATATATCCTCAACAACATTCTAATATAAAAAAACGAGCCTCTATTTTCATAAAGGCTCGCTTTTATCTATTTTTGATTAAATCTAATTATTTAGCACAATCTGCGATGTATTTATTTTGGTTTGCTTTAAATTCTGCTTTTTGAGCTGGTGTTAAAATATTCATCATTTCATGACGTTTCTTCATCATTTCAACACGACGATCAATTTGACGTTGTGACATTTTCTCAGCCAAATCTCGCACCGCTTGCTCATCAAAGTTATCCGCTAACATTAAGTTTTGCATTGCTTCGTGATCCGCTTTCATCTCAGTGGTTGGTTGACGTTTTTGACCTTTTTTCGCTTTCATTTCAGCTTTACGAGCATCACGCATTTCATCAAATTGGTCTTCTTGTGCATCAGTAAGATCTAACTCTTTAAACGCTTTTTTATTGGCTTTCATCATACATTTTCCACCATGCATGCCTTCGCCCTTCATTCCACCTTCATGATGGCTTTCACCAGCAGCAAACGCTGATGCAGAAGCGAAATAAAGAGGTAGAACCGCTGCGCCTAAAACCATTTTTTTTATCATATTCATTGTGTTATCTCCGTTACAGAAAATTTATTTCAATCAAAGTCAGCGCGTTGCTGCTTGGTATGGGATAAGAATAGCCCAGTCAACGTAAATGTGTGTATTTTGAGCGTAAAGCAACGTAAAGGTCATTATCAATATTGGTATTCATCCGTTTATTTGGCGATACTATATTCAGAAGATATTACGCAGGTGAATGAGAATGGCAAAAATTTTATTGGTTGATGACGACGTTGAGCTAACCGCATTATTAAAAGATATCCTAAGCTTAGAGGGCTATCATGTTGTAGAAGCGAATAATGGTATTGAAGGCCTTGAAGCGATTACCGATGATCTGGATCTGATCCTGCTTGATATCATGATGCCAAAAATGAATGGCATGGACATGCTACGAAAGCTGCGTGAAACCAATGAAACGCCAGTACTAATGCTAACAGCAAAAGGGGAAGAGATTGACCGCGTCATTGGTTTAGAACTCGGTGCTGATGATTACCTACCAAAACCATTCAGTGATAGAGAACTTCTGGCCCGTATTCGCGCTATTTTACGTCGCACACAAAGCAAAACCAAAGAGAGCAGTAGTAGTATTAAATATCAAGGCATTGAAATATTCATCGGTAGACAAGAAGCTTATAACCATGGTGAATTACTCGATTTAACCGGCACAGAGTTTGGATTACTATCTCAATTTATTCAAAAACCAGGAGAGATCATATCTAAAGAAGAACTCAGCCTAGAAGTACTTGGTAAGCGCCTTGCTCCTTTTGATCGTGCTATTGATATGCACGTTTCAAATCTACGTAAAAAACTCCCTCCTTTGTCAGAAGGAAAGCCTCGTATTAAAACCTTACGTGGCCGTGGCTATCTGTTTGTAGAGGAATAATCCTTGTTTAACAAGAAAATGAAATTCCCTCTTATTTCGAGCCTATATGGTCGTATCTTTGCCATATTTTGGTTTACCTTACTATTGGTTTTAATTGGGGTTGTTATCGGCCCTAATTTTGACCCTCGATCTCGCCATAATATTGCAGCTGAGCACCTAACCAAGATGACACAAATTGCTGCTTATATTACAGGAAAGTACTCTGAACGAGATAACCTAAAAATAACCTTAAGAGAAATCAGTCATAAAGCACATAAGCATGATGAGAATCTAGACCTATTTTTCACGACTCCTACCGGTGAAATTTTAGATAAACCAAGAGAATTACGAGGCAGAAAAAAAGCGCTGCTTAACTTCTTAACGCTGTCTGATAATCCAGAACTGCCTCAGCAAAAGCTTTATGGAAGAACCATGATGGCTGGACCTTTTGATATCGTTATCGCTCATGAAACGGTATATATGTACGTGGGCCGTTATTGGAAAAAACCGCCTCCTTTTATTCTGCGTATTTTAGACAAACCAATACAACTTCTTTTAGTTACCATGCTCGTTAGCACCCCATTTTTATTATGGTTAGCATGGGCATTAAGCCAACCAGCCAGACGCTTACAACGCGCAGCAGAACGAGTGGCAAAAGGCCAATTTGAAAAAGATGATGCACTAGAGAAAGGCCCGAGAGAATTTAGAAAAACAGGACAAAGCTTTAACCAAATGGTGGGGTCATTAAATACCATGATTTCAGGTCAACAACGACTGCTGTCAGATATTTCACATGAATTACGATCTCCTCTAACTCGCTTACGCATGGCCACCGCTCTTGCTACTCGTAAACAAGGAGAAAGTGCTGAACTATCTCGTATTGATATGGAGGCAGAGCGCCTTGAACAAATGATATCTGAGCTATTAGAGCTATCTCGTATACAAGTAAACAGTCATCAAGAAAGAGAAAAGATCGATGCTTACTCGTTATGGTTTGATATTTTAGAAGACGCCAAATTTGAAGCCGAGCACATGACTAAAACCTTAACTTATTCAGGTTTAATCGAAACACCAATATTTGGCAATCCAAACCTATTGATGAGTGCGGTAGAAAATGTAATTCGCAATGCCATCAAATACGGCAATGATGTGATTACGGTTAATCTTACTGAATGCGATAAGACATTAATTATTCATGTTGATGATAATGGCGAAGGTGTCCCTGAGGATGAGCTTAATGATATCTTTAAGCCCTTCTACCGCGTATCAACCGCACGAGATAGAATTAGTGGTGGTACAGGATTAGGCCTTGCGATTACAGAGAGCGCTATCCATCAACACAGTGGAACCATCATTGCGAGTAAAAGTCCGCTTGGTGGACTACGCATGACCATTACTTTACCTATCGAGCAATAATCTAATGGCATGGTTTATCTCAGATAAGTCATGCCACTATCTATAAAAATCAGCTCGAAATATCAAGTTCCCCCCGATATACTGTTTTCAATTTCTTTTTATTCAAGAGTTCACTATGTTTGATATTGCGTTGTACGAACCTGAGATCGCACCAAATACTGGTAACATCATTCGACTGTCTGCTAATTGTGGTGCAAACCTACACTTAATTGAACCCTTAGGATTTGATTTAGAAGAGAAAAAACTTCGCCGTGCAGGGTTAGATTATCATGAATTAACTCATGTAAAACGTCATAAAGATTACGCCGCATTTATTGATTATTTAGAAAATGAAAGTGAAGGTGAACACCGTATCTTTGCCTGCACCACTAAGACCACTGGTCATCACACAACCCCAAGCTACCAGAAAGGTGATGTGTTGTTATTCGGTCCAGAGACTCGAGGGTTGCCCGCTGATTTGATTGATGGCTTACCAATGGAACAACGTGTTCGTATTCCTATGATGCCAGATAGCCGCAGTTTAAACCTATCTAACTCCGTTGCTATTATTGTATTTGAAGCGTGGCGTCAGATGGGATTTGAAGGCGGGTTATAATTTCTCGTTTCTCATAGTCCAAAGACAAAAATAGCCACAATTAAGTGGCTATTTTTATCGATAAAAACAAGTAATAAAATGGATTAACTGGACCTAATATTAAATACCATCACCAGAAATAAACGTCTGAGATTTCCCATTAAATTGCTGATCCATATCTAAAGATGGCATTTCAGAGCTTGGACGCCCAACGATTTTTGCAGGAACTCCGGCCACTGTTGTATGAGGAGGCACCGCCTGTAAAACAACAGAACATGAACCAATCTTAGCGCCAACACCCACTTCAATATTACCTAAAATCTTCGCACCAGCACCAATCATAACGCCTTCACGGATCTTAGGATGGCGATCACCAGACTCTTTACCAGTACCACCAAGTGTTACGTCTTGCAAAATAGAAACGTCATTTTCAACCACGGCGGTTTCACCAATAACAATGCCCGTTGCATGGTCAAACATGATCCCTTTACCAATGGTTGCCGCTGGGTGGACATCCACCTGACAAGCGACTGAGATTTCATTTTGCAGATACGTCGCAAGTGCAACTCGTCCTTGCTTCCATAGCCAATTTGACACACGATAACCTTGCAGAGCGTGGTAGCCTTTTAAATACAATAAAGGCATCGAATACATAGAAACAGCAGGATCTCGATTTACCGTCGCACAGATATCACAAGCAGCGGCATCCGTTAAACTAGGATCTGAAGCAAATGCCTCTTCTACTACCTCTCGTACCGCCATAGCAGGCATAGATGCCGTGGCTAATTTATTGGCAAGAATATAACTTAATGCCGCAGCAAGGTTTTCATGTTTAATAATGGTGGCATGATAAAAGCTTGCAAGCATGGGTTCTTGTTCTGATTGCTCACGCGCTTCCTGAACAATACATTCCCATACTTTATGTTTCTTACATTCTTTCATTTTCATACCATCCTTGAATTATGATTCTGATTTTTTGTCGCGAGCTAATAAATCCTGCGCAGCAACTCTTGCATCTTTTCCTTGATACAATACTTGATAAATTTGCTCAACTATAGGCATTTCCACACCCATACGTTCTGCAAGTAAAAAGACTTCTTTGGTATTTCTATAGCCTTCAACAACTTGGCCAATTTCTTCCTGCGCACTATCAACATCAGCACCTTTACCTAACGCTAAACCAAAGCGACGGTTACGTGATTGATTATCGGTACAAGTAAGAACTAGGTCTCCAAGACCCGCCATCCCCATGAAGGTTTCAGCTTCAGCCCCTAACGCTACGCCTAAGCGCGTCATTTCAGCCAAACCGCGAGTGATCAATGCCGTACGAGCATTGGCACCAAAACCAATACCATCAGATATACCAGCACCTATAGCAATAACGTTTTTCACCGCACCACCAAGTTGCATGCCAGTAAAATCATTGTTTGCGTATACTCGGAAGGTTTTTGAACAATGAATTTTCTCTTGAAGATCTTTTACAAATTGCTGATCAGGTGATGCAACGGCAATCGCTGTTGGCATACCAGAAGCAAGTTCTTTAGCAAAAGTAGGTCCAGAAAGTACGGCCAATGAGTGTGATTCACCTAAAGCCTCTACTGCCACTTCTTTTAATAAACGACCTGTTTCAGGCTCTAGCCCTTTTGTCGCCCAACACACACGAGAATCTTCACGTAAGAATGGTTTCACATTACCTAACACCAAACCAAAGACATGACTTGGAACCACAACCAGTAAATCACGACTTGCTTGCACTGATTTTTCAAGATCAGTAGACATGATTAACGATGGTGGGAAAGCAACACCAGGTAGAAACTCTTCATTCGCACGGTCCGCTTCTAAACGAGCCATGTGCGTCTCTTCATGTCCCCATAAAATGACTTTTGCGCCATTACGAGCAAGAGAGATAGCAAGAGAAGTTCCGTATGAACCAGCACCAAGTACAGTCATTGAAATATCAGAGTAATCAGTTTGTGTTGTCATTGTGACCATCCAAAACAAGTATCAAAAGATACTAGGTAATAAAAACAAAATGCACTTGTTATCAAAATATAGGATCATATTAGATAAAAAAGTGCATTTATTCTCTACAAATTAATTAATAGCCAAATACTATCAACTTATTATATTCAAAAATTACGCTTGAGCTGGTGCTTCTGCGTTTTCTTGAGCTTGGTTTTGTAGGTAATTCATGAACAATGCGTCAAAGTTAACTGGCGCAAGGTTAAGTTGTGGGAACGTGCCTTTAACCACTAAGCTTGAAATAGTTTCACGAGCGTATGGGAAAAGGATATTCGGGCAGAATGCACCTAGGCAATGTGCTAGTTGAGCTTCTTCCATTTGACCAGCAGTGAAGATACCACCTTGTTGAACTTCACATAAGAATGCGGTTTCTTCTTCGTTCTTAACAGTAACCGTTAGACGAAGGATAACTTCATAAACACCTTGGCCTAGTTCACGGCTTTGAGTATCAAGATCCAGTTTAACATCTGGATTCCACTCTTTTTGGAACATAGTTGGTGAGTTAGGTGCTTCAAAAGAAACGTCTTTTAGAAAGATACGTTGAATTGCAAAGTTCTGTTGTTCTTGTTGTGCTGCTTCAGCCATGGGAAAAGTCCTTTCTATTTAAATATGTATGAACGCAGAATAACGATGTAATATTACTCTGCATTCGTGATATCTAAAAAATGAGCCAGATATCACATCAATATGAATCAGTTGCCTAGGAAATCAGCAATTACTTTTTGCCTTTAACTAACGGTAGGTTAGCTTCATTCCAAGAGATTAGGCCATTCTTAAGTAATTTAACTTGCTCAAAGCCTGCAGCATGCAGATCATTTGCAGCAGTTTGAGCGGTTTGACCTGTTTTACATACCACAATAATTGGGGTTGTTTTTGAGTTTTCAAGACCAGATAAGTTACCAGCTTTGATATCGCTTGGTAAAATGTGACGCGCATCCGTAATGTGACCAGATTTAAACTCATCTTTAGAGCGAACATCTACAACAATCGCTTCTTCACGATTTATTAAGGTTGTTGCTTGTGCAGGATCAACCTCTTGGTAGCCTGCTGTTTTTTGCTTTACTACGTTCTGAATTAACGCAACAATAATACCAACCCAAACAACAGCTAAAATCATGTTGTTGGTTACAAAATCGATGATTGATGTTTCCATATTCTTTATCTCTAATGTTTTAGATAATCTGATGCGTTCACGCGATTCAGTTACCGTGGGCTCTAAAATTAAGTCGAAAGTATACCCTAGGGTTTGTTCCGAGACTAGCGAGGATAAAAAAACAGGCCGACACAAAGAAAATGCTGTGATATTGGTTTTACAATTGAGACCAAATATCAACTCAGTCTAGTCAGACTCAACTCTATCTGAAATAATGCAATGATGAAGATATCCCTTATGAATACGCTTTTTTCTTGTCGTCAAATTTGTACGACGGCGTTAGTGTGCCTGACACTTACTCTTCCAATTTCAGCTCATGCTAACGACGCAGAGTTAAAAGGGATGAAACAAGAAATATCACGCCAAAACTCAGTATTAAGCAAACAAAAAAAAGAACTAACCAGCCTGCAGTCGAGTCTTAAAAAACATGAGCTCTCAATCGCTAACGCCTCAAAGAAAGCTCGTCGTGCTGAAAAAGATCTGGATGAAGTAAAACTATCCATTTTAAAACTAAAACAACAGCAGTCTGAATTAGCTCAACAGCAAATTGGGCAAATAGAGATATTAAAAGATTTACTGGTTAACTATTATCTTACTGGCCGTAATAATCAATTATCCAACGTATTGAGTGGCGACGATGTCACTAAAATAGATCGCATAACTCAATACACGCAACGCCTCTCTGAAGCCAGAGTTGGCGCTATTTCTCAATTAGAATTCACAACCATGCAGCTAAAAGATAAAGAAGCCTCTCTTCTTAAACAGCAGCAGCGACAAAGTGAGTTACTCGCTCAATACAAAAAAGAGAAAACGACCCTTCAAGCATCACAAAACAAACGTAAGAGCACCGTTTCAAATATCAAAAAACGCATTTCAAATGAAAATGGCTATTTAAATGAACTACAACAAAATGAAAAACGCTTAAAAGTTGCCATCGCAAAAGCAAAGGCAAAAAACAACGTGCCTATGGATGGTATTGCCAATCAAAAAGGTCGCCTACCTTGGCCTATTAGTAATCCAAAAACACTGCACAGTTTTGGTACTAAACAAACGGGGCAATTAACTTGGAAAGGCATGGTGTTAGCGAGTGAATACGGCGCACCAGTAAAAGCGGTTGATTCAGGTAAGGTCGTTTTTGCTGATTGGTTACGTGGTTATGGCTTAATGGTGTTAATCGATCACGGTAAAGGTGATATGACACTTTATGGCTACAACCAAAGCTTAATGAAGAAAGAAGGTGATAAGGTTCAAGCAGGAGAGACGATTGCGGTTGTTGGCGACAGTGGCGGTCAAGATAGGCCTTCCCTGTACTTTGAAGTACGCCGTAACAGTAAAGCGCAAAATCCTCGCTCTTGGCTAAAACGTTAGTCCTTACTTAGTCAGTAAGTTCAAACAGTAAAAAAGCCGCGTTCTCTATTCATATAGAAAGAGATCGCGGCTTTTTTTATTCAATTTATATAACCTGTGATTATTTTAAGGTTTTATTTGGATCGTCTTCTTTACGCTGAAACTCGCCTTCAAATACATCACCTTGTTGATCATTGTAGTTTGTCTGATCAAATGGGTTGCCTTGATTAAACGGACCGTTTTGGTCAAAGCCACCGCCAAAACCGGCATGGAATCCACCTTGTGATGCTCCTATGCCATTCACTTTAACTCGGCTCATTAATTGTTTTGCTAAATATGCTCTTGGTGCAGGCAGTAAAACCAACATGCCTAATGCATCTGTCATAAAGCCAGGGACAAGTAATAACACGCCAGCAACTGCCAACATAACGCCTTCTACGATTTGTTGTGCAGGTAACTCACCTTGTTGTAATTTTGATTGTACCGACATCAACGTTTGAATACCTTGGCTTCGAACCAATGATGCTCCAACAAAAGCAGTGATAAGCACCAACCCAAGCGTCGGCCACATACCCAACATCCCCCCCACTTGCACAAATAGTGCAATTTCAATAATGGGAACAAAAATAAACATCAGTAATAGAATAGGAAACACAACACACCTCGATTGGATTTAAGACGATCTTTCGCTTTATATTTCTTTATTTAGTGTAGCAGGCATTAACCGCAAGCCACTTTTTATCTCTCTATTATGATAGATGCGGCACTTCTGTTCAATTTTCAAGAAAGAACTCTGTAAAAGAGTGTAAACAGACATCAATATTATTAACTCAAGTAGCAGTTATATAACCTATAAAGTAAATATATTAACAACTAGTGAGAGCGCAATCTCAATTTGAAATATTCTGCAAAAACCAGACTCAAAAAGTGATCAACTTAACATTTTTACCCCTAAAGAGGTGTATGATGACGTTAAAACAAGGCATCAGGTACGATATTGATCACCTTCTGACGAACGGATTCTACTCGCAGATATGGTCACTTGGACAGAATCCCATAATTAAAAATATAGAACCTTAAAGGCTTACTATGACTCAGATGCTTGATTTAGAAAAAACAAATACCGCTACTCGTATTGAAGAAGATTTGCTAGGTGAACGTCACGTTCCTTCAGAGGCTTACTACGGTATTCACACTCTTCGTGCTATGGAAAACTTCAACATTTCAAATGTAACTATTTCTGATGTTCCTGAGTTTGTTCGTGGCATGATCTACACTAAAAAAGCAGCCGCTTTAGCTAACAAAGAATTAGGGGCTATCCCTTCACAAGTTGGTGAGTACATCATCAAAGCATGTGATTTAATTCTTGAAACTGGTAAGTGTATGGACCAATTCCCATCAGATGTTTACCAAGGTGGTGCTGGTACTTCAGTTAACATGAATGCTAACGAAGTTATTGCTAACGTTGCTCTTGAACTGATGGGTAAAGAGAAAGGTGAATACGACATCATTAACCCTAATGATCACGTTAACCGTTCTCAATCAACTAACTGTGCATACCCAACTGGTTTCCGTATTGCTGTATACAACAGCATGATGAAACTAATTGAAGCAATTGAATATCTAAAAGGGGCATTCGATCTTAAAGATCAAGAATTCCGTAACATTCTGAAGATGGGTCGTACTCAACTTCAAGATGCTGTTCCAATGACAGTTGGCCAAGAGTTCCACGCTTGGGGTGTTCTACTTCAAGAAGAAGTGAAAAACCTTAACTACACAGCGCAGCTTCTTTTAGAAGTAAACATCGGTGCGACAGCAATCGGCACTGGCTTAAACGCTGCGACGGGTTACCAAGAAGCGGCAGTTCGCCACCTAGCAGAAGTAACAGGCCTGCCATGTGTTGCTGCTGAAGACTTAATCGAAGCAACATCTGACTGTGGTGCTTACGTTATGATCCACGGTGCGCTAAAACGTACTGCGGTTAAAATGTCTAAGATTTGTAATGACTTACGTCTTCTTTCTTCTGGTCCTCGTGCTGGCCTTAATGAATTGAACTTACCAGAGCTTCAAGCGGGTTCTTCAATCATGCCAGCTAAAGTAAACCCAGTAATTCCAGAAGTTGTAAACCAAGTATGTTTCAAAGTAATTGGTAACGATACGACAGTGACGTTCGCTGCTGAAGCGGGTCAACTGCAATTAAACGTAATGGAACCTGTTATTGGCCAAGCATTGTTCGAATCTATCGAGATCTTGAAAAATGCATGTGTGAACCTACGTGACAAGTGTATCGACGGCATTACTGTAAACAAAGAAGTATGTGAAGCTCACGTATTTAACTCTATCGGTATCGTTACTTACCTAAACCCATTCATTGGCCACCACGAAGGTGACATTGTTGGTAAGATTTGTGCTGAAACAGGCAAAAACGTTCGTGATGTAGTTCTTGAGCGTGGCCTTCTAACAGAAGAGCAATTAGATGACATCTTCTCTGTAGAGAACCTGATGCACCCGCAATACAAAGCAAAACGTTACGATTAATCCGTAACACCTCAAATAGCGAGCTCACTGAAGCTCGCTTTTTTTATCTTCTCAATAATTTATTTATAAAAATATAAGTAATAATTCATACTTTTATTGGTTTGCTGTATATAGCTGTGCAATAAAAATCTGAATAATTATTTTAAATTTAAACACTGGAGTTATCTATGATTGCTGTACAGCTTCTCGTCGTACTACTGTTCATCTATTTAGGGGCACGTATTGGCGGTATCGGTATCGGTTTTGCGGGTGGTGCGGGCGTACTTGTTCTTACCATGATCTTAGGACTAGACGCAGGTTCTATTCCTATCGACGTTATTTTAATCATCATGTCTGTAATTACTGCGATTGCTGCTATGCAAGTGGCTGGTGGTATGGATTGGTTGGTTGACCTAGCAGAAAAATTCTTACGTAAAAATCCAAAACGCATTACTTTCTACGCCCCTATCGTGACTTATTTCATGACGATGCTAGCAGGTACTGGTCACACTGCATTCTCTACACTTCCTGTTATTGCAGAAGTCGCGAAAGAACAAGGTGTTCGTCCTTCTCGCCCACTTTCTATCGCTGTTGTTGCTTCTCAAATTGCAATCACTGCGTCTCCAATCTCGGCGGCGGTTGTTTTCTTCTCTGGTATCCTTGAGCCTCTAGGTGTGGATTATCTAACGCTATTAGCAGTATGTATTCCATCAACGTTCCTAGCGTGTATGGTTGGTGCATTCGTTGCTAACTTCCTAGGCTGTGAGCTGAAAGATGATGCGGTTTATCAAGAGCGTCTTGCAAAAGGCCTAATTAAGATGAATGGCGAAGGTAAGCGTGAGATCTTACCAACAGCAAAAGCTTCTGTTTACATCTTCTGTGTCGCTATCGTTGCGGTTGTTGCTTATGCAACGATGATCAGTGGCAGCGTTGGCCTGATTGAACATCCAACCATTGGTCGTAACGAAGCGATTATGGCATTAATGCTAACCGCTGCTGCTGCTATTGTAACGTTCACTAAAATTGATGCGTCTAAAATTGCTAATGCTGCGACATTCAAATCAGGCATGAGTGCTTGTGTGTGTGTTCTTGGTGTTGCGTGGCTTGGTGATACTTTCGTTTCTTCTCACATTGGTGAAATCAAAGAGTTCTCGGCTGAGATCCTTGCACAATACCCGTGGATGCTAGCGATCGTTTTATTCTTTGCTTCAATGCTTCTTTACTCTCAAGGTGCAACAACAACGGCTCTAATGCCCGCAGCCCTTGCGATTGGTGTTGCTCCAATTACAGCGGTTGCTTCTTTTGCTGCTGTTAGTGCATTGTTTGTTCTTCCGACTTACCCAACGCTGCTTGCTGCGGTTGAAATGGATGACACAGGGTCAACACGTATTGGTAATCTTGTATTTAACCACCCATTTTTCATTCCGGGTGTTGCAACGATTTCAACGTCTGTCGCACTAGGTTTTGTATTCGGCGGTATTATTCTTTAATTAAGAAAATGAACATATACTACTCAAAATGGCCGCTAATTTAGCGGCCATTTTTTATGTCTGTTTGCTCATGAACTGATCGGTACGACCAATATATCAATAGGAGAACGATGAATTAGCGGTCGAGAATACGAAATTATCTTACTTAAAAAATCATGATGATGCCCACAAATCAATAAGTCGATCTCATGTGCTTTCACTGCCGCTTCAACTTTATGGCTCAGATCCCCCGTCCCTACCCAAAAGCTTTCAATCGGAAAATCGCTATATTGTTGAAAGTCAGTCAACCATTTATTTGATGGTTCATTTAATGGCTTACGCTCAGGAGCAGCCTGTATATCAATTAAATCCGGATAAATCTCACCATGAGTTCCATCAATATGAATAAAAGAAACTTTTGCATCTAATAACTCCGCCATTGAAACGGCTCTATCAATCAACACATGACTCTCTTTGGAAAGATCTAATGCAACAAGGATATGTTTGTATTTCATCACGCAGTCCTCTTATGACTCATTCTATTAATTAATCATCGCAACAAGCATAGTTTCTAAGCTGACAAAAGAGTGTCGTTGGGATCTCGAAACCGTGACAAATAAAAAATAATTACACCAAGGGCAGAAGAGAAAGGAGCAGATCATTAACGTAATTGATACTATACTTGTCGAACTCTTGACCATTTCGATAGTCATATCCATATCTATTTTTATAAAGACTTTTACATGACGAACTTACTCCGTTTTCGAGCAGCCCTTTTATCATTTTTCATTCTCTTTAGCTCCTTTGCATCTCAAGCTATCGCGTCTTTTGACCTGACTAAATTTCGAGGTGAACAAACCTCTTCTTTTGTGACAGTAAATGAAGCTTTCCCATTTAATTTCATGCAGCAAGGAGATAGAGTTTATTTAGATTGGCAAGTAATGCCTGATTACTACCTTTATCAACAACGAATTTCAGTAACGGCTAATGGCGCTGAAATTGCGAATTTAGTCATGGAAGAAGGTACGCCTCATAACGATGAATTTTTTGGTAATGTAAACATATATACAGAGCCTCTTACGATCACAGTTCCTCTTATCTCGGTTAGTGATGATGCAGAGTTAACCGTGCGATACCAAGGTTGCGCCAAAGCCGGATTCTGTTACCCACCAGAGATCCGTAAAATCCCATTATCGGAATTAACTGCATTAAGTTCATATCAAGATGAAACGGCAAATACACATGTTATAGCAAAAAGTGATAGCGCACCGGTTAGCGTAGAAAAAAACACATCATCGAATTCAGAGAAAAAAGAAGTATCTCAAACTCAACAACAAGAGCTGGCTGACAACTTAGGTGATGCTTGGTGGACACCATTTTTATTCTTAGCGCTTGGTGTTGGTCTTGCGTTTACGCCTTGTGTATTGCCTATGTATCCTATCTTAACTGGCATTGTTTTAGGTGGCGGTAAACTGTCTCATGGCAACGCTTTTAAGCTCTCTTTTGTTTATGTTCAAGGCATGGCATTAACTTACACCTTACTTGGGTTGGTGGTTGCTTCGGCGGGTATGCAATTTCAAGCGGCACTACAGCATCCTTATGTATTGATTGGTTTGAGCATCATGTTTGTTCTACTTGCCCTATCAATGTTCGGTGCTTACACCATTCAACTGCCAAGCAGCTTACAAACTAAATTAAATGACATTAGTAACCAACAAAAAGGCGGAAACTTAGGCGGCGTTTTTGCCATGGGTGCGATTTCAGGTTTAGTCTGCTCACCATGCACAACTGCCCCATTATCTGGTGCACTACTTTATGTAGCAAAAAGTGGTGACTTGCTAACAGGTGCCGTTGCGCTTTATGCTCTGGCTATTGGTATGGGTATTCCATTAATTTTAGCCGCTGTATTTGGTAATAAACTGCTACCAAAAGCAGGGGTTTGGATGACGCATGTAAAAACACTATTTGGCTTCATTCTACTCGCCGTTCCTGTGTTCTTATTAGAACGCATTCTTTCTCATAGCATTACACTATTTATTTGGTCTGCACTTGGGGTTGCGGCGTTTGGTTGGCTCTATCATGTCAAAGCAACTATGCCTCAATCATGGAAAACAAGCATTGCTGGGATCATTGCGATCTTAGGGATTGTTGGCTCAGCAATTCCGGTGATTGATGCTATTTCAGGTAAAACACATACTGACGTAAATACCACCACTCAAACTGTCACGTTTAAAAAAATAAGCACGATTGAGGACTTAAACCGAGAGCTTGAAACAGCAAAAGCACAAGGCAAGCCAGTGATGCTCGACTTTTATGCTGACTGGTGTGTAGCGTGTAAAGAATTTGAAAAATACACCTTTCATAATGAAAAAGTTGAACCACTTTTAGGTGAGTTTGTTTTACTGCAAGCTGACGTAACTAAGAATAGCTCAGAAGACATTACCTTATTACAGCAACTAAAAGTTCTTGGCTTACCAACCATCGACTTTTGGAATGCAAATGGCGATTATTTATCTGATGCTCGATTAACAGGATTTATGAAAGCAGGGCCATTTATGAACCATTTAAGTACAAACGTGACCAATGTTGAAGAATAACGTTTCTTTATTGAGCAAAATCATTGGTGATACACAGAAACTTATTTTATAATGCGAATTAATGATTTTTGATTCTACGACTTACGTTTTTTTGAGGTATACAAATGAGATTAATTCCGCTAAATCGCGCTGAACAAGTAGGTGCATGGTCTGCACAACACATCGTTAACCGTATTAATGCATTCAACCCAACAGCAGATCGTCCATTTGTTCTTGGTTTACCAACTGGCGGTACTCCATTAAACACCTATAAGAAACTTATCGAGCTGCATAAAGCTGGTGAAGTAAGCTTTAAGAACGTAGTAACATTCAACATGGATGAGTACATTGGCCTAGACGCTGATCACCCAGAATCTTACCGTACTTTCATGCACGAAAACTTCTTTAACCACATCGATATTCAAGCTGATAACATCAACTTGTTAAACGGTAACTCTGATGATCACGAAGCTGAATGCCAACGTTACGAAGACAAAATTAAGTCTTACGGTCGCATTAACTTATTCATGGGTGGCGTGGGTAACGACGGTCACATCGCATTCAACGAGCCAGCGTCTTCTTTAGCATCTCGTACTCGTATCAAGACTCTAACGGAAGATACGCGTATTGCTAACTCTCGTTTCTTCGGTGGCGATATGGATCTTGTTCCTAAGTACTCACTAACTATCGGTGTTGGTACTCTGCTTGATTCAGAAGAGATCATGATCCTAATTACTGGCCACAACAAAGGTCTTGCACTGCAAGCGGCTGTTGAAGGCTCTGTAAACCACATGTGGACGGTATCTGCACTTCAACTTCACCCTAAATCAGTAATCGTTTGTGATGAGCCATCAACACAAGAACTGAAAGTGAAAACAGTGAAATACTTCCAACAGCTTGAAGCTAAAAACATGGAAGGCTTTTAATTTATAGTGAACATTCACTTAAATTAAGCTAAAAAAAAACCACCGATTAAACGGTGGTTTTTTTATATATGAAACTCACTTAAGCTTAAGCCTTTAATCTCTTAGGCAACTTAACCGATATCAGCGTAGCCAATAGTAAGAATCCAAACGATACCCATAAACAGGCAGCCAGCCCTGCTATCTGAAATACCAATCCCGATAAAATAGTTCCTATTAAACGTCCCATTGCATTGGCCATATAATAAAAACCAACATCCATCGACACCCCATCACCTTTGGCATAACTGACAATTAAATAAGAGTGCAGCGATGAATTAATC
Organism: Aliivibrio sp. S3MY1; assembly: GCF_028765575.1. Lineage (GTDB taxonomy): Bacteria > Pseudomonadota > Gammaproteobacteria > Enterobacterales > Vibrionaceae > Aliivibrio. The sequence goes on from NZ_JARACO010000018.1 coordinate 29,515, forward strand.
GCAAACACGGCACCAAAAATTAATAATCCAATGACGATAACATATTGAGCTTGCCACCCTATTTGCACACCATAGGCAATAAACCCAGTAACCAGAGTTAATAAGCCAGCCCACCACATTGCAGCGCGGCCATCAGGCACTTTACCTTCTGCTTTGCCTGTAATTTTTGGCGCAAAGCCTTGTACAAATCCATAACCAATCACCCACAAAGCGAGAAACCCACCAACCCACGAATGATCCCAGCCAAAGGTTGTGCCTAAGTAAATCGGTAATGCGATCACAAACCAGACATCTCTCGCACCGAATAAAAATAAGCGTGCAGCGGAAAGAATATTGATCTCACTCGATTTAGAAAACAGCTGTGTAAATTTAGGTTTAGATTTGGCTTTACCCATCTCTCCATCAAGAAAAGCTAAACTGCCAATCAATACCACAAAAAGAACCACAGCCATGGTAATAACTGCTGCTTTAAATCCTATGGTAGAAAGCAGAACCCCTCCTAAAAAGAAACCCGCTCCTTTTAATGCATTTTTAGATCCCGTTAAGATAGCAATCCACTTGTAAAGAGCTCCTTCTTGATCACTTGGCACTAATGTTTTTATCGCACTTTTAGCGCTCATTTTATTGAGATCTTTTGCGATACCAGAGAGTGCTTGAGCCGCCATCACCCAAGGGATAGTGAGCCACACTGTTGGCACAGCAAGCATCAATAATGCAAATACCTGCATCCCTAAACCGACGTTCATGGTTTTATTTAACCCCAAACGCGCACCAAGCCAACCACCAATTAAGTTAGTCACCACACCAAAAAATTCATAGAACAAAAAGAGCGAAGCAATGGCTAATGTGCTGTAACCTAACTCATGGAAATACAACACAACTAACATGCGTAATGCGCCATCAGTAATGGTGAAGTTCCAGTAATTGAACGTCACTATCATGTACTGTCGTACACTGTGGCCTAATTGTGAAAACATAAAAATCATCCGTTCAAATAAAAAAGCCCCTGAAGATAATCACTTTCTGAGGCCTTATCTACAATTGATTATTTGCTAGCAATGGCATCAATGTATTCAATTTGGACAGGTTTAGTGAATGCGCCCGGACGTAGTGCTTGTACTTGTTGCTTAATCACGTCTAGATCCCAACCTAAATCCAATAACAAATGCCCAGCAAGCAAACCAGTTCGGCCAGACCCGCCCATACAGTGCATTGCTACCTTGCCATTATTTTCCAATACTTGTTGCAGCTCTGGCGTTGCTGATTTCCATTGCGCTGAAAACTCATCACCCGGAGCGCAATCGTCCTCTATTGGCAAATAAAACCATTTCATACCTAGACGCTCTACTTCTTCACCAAGAGAGCCTACACCTTTTTCTGTTAATTCATCTTGGCTTAATGCCGTTGCTACCGCTTCAACACCTTGTTCTTTTAATTGCTCTAATGAAACCGTTAGCTCAACCCCTTTTGTACCCGGACACGGAGTCAAAATTAATGTGCCATTAGTGCCAGTAATCGGTAGTTCCCAAATTGGATGTGTCATTTTAAATTCCTTAAACCAATGCCATTACTATTAAGCTAGACCAACATTACGAACCAACTCAGCAGTACGAGTTGCATAGCCCATTTCGTTGTCATACCAAGCGTAAATCTTCACCATGCGCTTACCCACAAGCATTGTAGATAGTGCATCTATAATCGTTGAGCGTTGGTCGCCTTTGTAATCTATCGATACTAATGGGCGCTCTTCGTATCCTAAAATACCTTTTAGATCACCATAAGCCGCATCCTTTAATAACTGATTTACTTCTTCAACCGTGGTATCTCTTTTTACTTCAAAAATAATGTCAGTCAGTGATGCATTCGCTAAAGGAACGCGTACCGCATGACCATCAATTTTATTTTTAAGCTCAGGGAAGATTTCTACAATCGCTTTAGCAGAGCCCGTTGTTGTTGGGATCAAGCTCATACCACACGCACGAGCACGACGAAGATCTTTATGCGGTGCGTCTAAAATGGTTTGTGTATTGGTCAAATCATGAATAGTAGTAAATGCCGCGTTTTCTATGCCTAGCTCGTTATTGATAATCTTAACAATTGGAGCAAGGCAGTTGGTGGTACAAGATGCTGCAGTGACGATTTGGTGAACCGCTGGGTCAAAAATATCGTCGTTCACACCAACTACAATATTCGCTACCCCTTCTTCTTTCACCGGAGCCGAAACAACAACACGCTTAACACCTTGCGCTAAGTATTTATCTAAAAATGAACGTGAACGATGCACGCCAGTTGCTTCAATAACAACATCACAACCAGACCAATCAACCGCATCGATGTCTTTTTCTTGCGTTGTTTTAAGCGTTTGACCACCAATGATCATAGTGCTGCCATCGGTAGTCACTTCATGCTTCCAGCGCCCTTGAATTGAATCAAACTCAAGTAAATGCGCTAAGGCATGAGCATCACCCGCGACGTCATTGATTTGCACAAACTCCAGTTCAGGCCAATCAAATGCCGCTCTTAATGCTAAACGTCCAATGCGGCCAAATCCGTTAATACCTACTTTAATTTTCATCGTCTTAATCCTTAATTTAGCAACACGCTTTCATTGCGCTTAATTTATCTGTGTCTTTTTGATATTCAGCCTGCAAACAATTCGATTGCTTCAAACCCTCTATTATTTTGTTTAACCAACCTGGTAATTCGGTACTAATTTGGTAATACACCCACTGACCTTCACGCGTATCAACCAATACACCTGATTGGCGTAGCAGGGCTAAATGGCGCGAGATCTTCGGTTGGCTTTCATCTAATGCTTCTGTCAGTTGATTTACACATAAACGACTTTCACGAGCGATAAGCAACAAACAGCGCATGCGCGTTTCATCAGAAAGCAGTTTAAAAAATTGATGAGGTAACATAAAAAGCCCTAAATATGGATATATGCATTTCCATATATAATAAATAGTAAATGGTAAAACTCAAGGATAGAAAGCTAAGGGTCATAAAATATTCACATTACAGCTATTACTTATTTGTAAAAGTGATTTTCATTTAACCCCCATTATCATCAATTGAGAAATAAATATAATAGAGGCATTGAAACTCAGCACACACTGTTGCGCTCTGTAATGAAGATTATTCTTTGGTTTATTTTCGAGTGATTTACCTCCTCTCTAAGCCAAAATATTGTGAGAAAAATACTATGTCCCGAATCATTGTTGTAGGCGGCGGTGCTGCTGGTTTAGAGCTATCAACCTTATTAACCAAATCAACCCGTAAAGAAGATGAAATCATACTGGTTGAACCTGAAACGCACCATTACTGGAAACCTCGCCTGCATGAAATCGCAGCTGGCACATTCGATAGTGATTTAGATTCGGTTTGTTATTTCACTCACGGAGCTCATCACGGTTACCAGCATTATCAAGGTGCGATGACGAGTATCGATCGTGAAAACCAAACCTTATTAGTTCGTCGTCCAGATGGCACAGAATCAGGCCTAAGCTATGATTACCTTGTGGTTGCTATTGGTGCCATCAGTAATGACTTTAATACTCTAGGAGCTCAAGACCACTGCTTATTTTTAGATTCAGCAAGTCAAGCTCGCCAAGCGTGGAACCAAATTAGCCAAATCTTACGTGAAGGTAAAAACAGCACAATAAACATTGTAGGAGCTGGGGCAACAGGTGTTGAGTTAGCGGCCGAATTAGCCCGAGTAAGTAAAAAATTAAAACGCTATAACGCTTCATCTTTAAGTATAAATCTTATCGAAGCCGCACATCGTGTATTACCTAACAGCCCGCAAAAAATGTCTGATAAGGTATTCAAAGAGCTAGAGAGAAATGGTGTAAACGTATTACTAGAAACTCGCATTAGCGAAGTGACTGAAAATGGTATGCGCACGGATGCTGATAAATTTCTTGATGCTGATATCCAATTTTGGGCTGCGGGTGTAAAAGCACCGGATTGGCTAAATGGTATTGGGAACTTAAGCTACAACCGTATGAACCAGATTAACGTCAATCAAAATCTGAGTTCAACCGAAGATCCTCGTATCTTTGCTATTGGTGATTGCGCTGCAATTCCACAGCAGGATGGTTCTTTTGTTCCACCAAAAGCTCAAGCCGCTAACCGTGCAGCAGTTCACTTAGCTAAAAGCTTAGGTCGTTATTTACGTGGAAAAGAGTTGACTGATTTTGTTTTCCAAGACAGTGGAATGGTGGTTGCTGTTGGCCATCACTTTGCGGTTGGTACTTTCGCTCCTGGCACACGTTTAGAAGGAAAGTTGGTATTACAAGGACGCTTAATTCGTCGTTTATACGATACGATTTTCCGACTACACCAACGCACAGTTTCAGGGATGTTTACGGTCTCTCGCTTAATGATCACTAAACGTTTAAAAGCTCTCTTTAAACCTGCGGGAATTTGATTTTCTATTTAAATTTACCCTTGTAAAAGCATAAATAAAAACGGCAGCCTGCATAAGACTGTCGTTTTTTATTTCATTATCTAAAGCTGAAAATCTACTCCACCGTTACCGCTTTCGCTAAGTTACGAGGCTGATCGACATCCGTTCCTTTAATTAACGCTACATGGTACGAAAGTAACTGCATCGGGATCGTATAGTAAATTGGTGCGGTAATATCACTCACATGAGGCATCGTAATTATTTTCATGTTTTCATCCGCTTCAAAACCTGCTTGCTCGTCAGCAAATACATACAGTAAGCCACCACGAGCACGCACTTCTTCCACGTTTGATTTTAATTTTTCTAATAAATCATTGGTTGGCGCAACCACAACCACTGGCATATCGGCATCAATCAACGCTAATGGGCCATGTTTAAGTTCACCTGCCGCATAAGCCTCCGCATGAATATAAGAAATTTCTTTAAGCTTCAAAGAGGCTTCAACGGCAATTGGGTAAAACTCTCCACGACCTAAAAATAGCGTGTGTTGTTTGTCTGCAAAATCTGGCGCTAACGCTTCAATCTCTTTATCAAACGACAACGCTTGTTCTATTTGAGCAGGCAATGCATGCAAGGCTTCTACGATCTCTTTTTCTTTTTCTTTTGAGATACGGTTTTGCTGCTTACCTAATGCCGTAACTAACATCAATAACGCTGCAAGCTGTGTGGTGAAGGCTTTCGTTGATGCAACGCCAATCTCAGTTCCTGCTCGTGTCATAAAGGCAAAATCTGACTCACGAACCAGAGATGAACCTGCTACGTTACATACTGTCATTGCACCCATGTAGCCACGCTCTTTTGCTAAACGAAGTGCTGCTAAAGTATCTGCCGTTTCACCTGATTGAGATAGAGTGATCAATAAGCTGTTTGGACGAGTTACAAATTTACGATAACGGAATTCAGAGGCGATTTCGACATCACAACTGACACCTGCCAATGATTCAAACCAATAACGAGCCGTCATGCCTGCATTATAAGAGGTTCCACAAGCAATGATTTGTACGTGTTCTACTTTATTTAAGATCTCAACCGCGTTAACACCAATACTTTCAGTCACAACAGAGTCATTGGTAATGCGACCTTCCATGGTATTAATTAACGCTTTTGGCTGCTCAAATACTTCCTTTTGCATAAAGTGACGATATTGCCCTTTATCACCCGCATCGTGCTCAGCATTTGATTCTGTTATTTCACGTTCTACTTGCTCACCGCTGGCATCGAAAACCACTACATCACGACGAGTGATCTCTGCAACATCACCTTCTTCAAGATACATAAAGCGACGAGTCACGTTAAGTAAGGCAAGCTGATCAGAAGCCAAGAAGTTTTCGCCAACACCACGACCAATCACTATTGGGCTACCAGAACGAGCAACCACAAGACGCTCTGGATCACGGCGATCCATAACCACTGTCCCGTAAGCTCCTTCTAATTGTTTTGCTGTTTTTTGTACTGCTTCAATTAATGAATCTGAAGTACGTAACTCCCATTCAACTAAATGAGCAATCACTTCAGTATCGGTTTGAGATTTAAAAACATAACCTCGCTCTTGCAACAAAGAACGCAGTGCTTCGTGGTTTTCAATAATGCCATTATGAACAATCGTAATATCGCCAGAGACATGAGGGTGCGCATTAATTTCAGAAGGTTCACCATGCGTTGCCCAGCGGGTATGAGCAATGCCAGTACCACCAATGACATGTGATCCTTCTACAGCATTGGCTAATTCTTTAACTTTACCCAAACGACGTAAACGTGTGTAATTGCTATCAGCATCAACAACCGCAACCCCTGCAGAATCGTAGCCGCGGTATTCTAAACGACGCAGTCCTTCCACTAAAATCTCAGCTACATCTCTTTGTGCAACAGCACCTACAATCCCACACATGGCAATACTCCAATTATTCTAATCTTAAATTTTTAGGTTTAAGAAGCCTCTTATTGCTTCTTAAGTTATAAATAGCCGCTGATCGGCAGCAAAAATGTCAGCGGTATCATATAAATTAAATCACTGAGCTCTGATGACTCGTACATTATGTGATTCAATTTTCTGTTGTTGCTCTTGGCTTAAATCATTATTGGTGATCAACACATCAATGCTGTCCCATGGCAGTTCAACGTTAGGAATTTTTCGACCAATTTTTTCAGATTCCACCATTAAAATAACCTCACGAGCCACTTCAGACATCACGCGACTTAACCCTACTAATTCATTAAATGTGGTTGTTCCGCGTTCCAAATCAATTCCATCAGCACCAATGAATAACTGATCAAAATCATAGGATCTTAAAACCGATTCGGCCACTTGACCTTGAAATGAATCAGAATGACTGTCCCATGTTCCACCCGTCATTAATAGCGTTGGTTCGTTTTCAATTTCTTGCAGCGCATTAGCAACGGGTAATGAATTGGTCATCACTACTAGGCCATTTCGTTTCGATAATTGGTTAATTAATGCCGCCGTTGTGCTGCCACTATCAATAATGATCCGGTTATGATCTTTAATCAGATCGACGGCTGCATTAGCAATAGATAACTTTCGATTCGAAACTTCTTCACAAGTGTCTTCTTGTATAATATTTGATGGCATCAAAACTGCGCCGCCATATTTACGCATCAGTAATCCATTTTTTTCTAATTCGGTTAAGTCTTTTCTGATGGTAACTTCTGATATATCAAACAAACCAGAGAGAGATTCAACACTCACCTCACCTTGTTCCGTTAATAAAGAAAGAATCATATGGCGACGTTGTTTCGTATTTCTTTTTGACATAACAAACTCAATAAGTTTCGATTTGAAAGAAGTTTAGTTTCGTTTCATTTAATTGTCTATAGCAAGAATTTAATTCGTTTTAAATATTAAGATCCCATCAAAAATGTCCGTTTATTTAAAATAACAGATGAGTTAGAGAGGCAGCGCAGACTTTAGCGACTAATAATTGCTCAAAACCGAAGGGGATGTTAATTTTATTTAATCACTTATAAGGAATTTTGTAGCCATGGACGACCACTACACCATTATCATCGCGGACGATCACCCCTTATTTCGCAATGCGCTTTTTCAATCCATTCACATGGCAATCAGTGGTGCTAATTTAATAGAAGCGGATTCGCTTGAAGGGTTATTTGCGGCATTACAAAAAGAGCCCGATCCTGATTTACTCCTATTGGATTTAAAAATGCCCGGCAGTAACGGTATGTCTGGATTAATACAGCTTCGCTCTCAATATCCAGATCTACCTATTGTTGTTGTCTCTGCTAGTGAAGAAGCCAGTATTGTGTCTCAAGTCAAAAGCCATGGTGCTTTCGGCTTTATTCCTAAATCCAGTGACATGAAATCACTCATTGCGGCCTTAAATCAAATTCTTGCTGGTGATCCCTATTTTCCTAAAGGTTCAATAAAAAATTCAGCTGCTTGTGATGATTTGGCGACAAAAATAGCAGCACTTACTCCTCAACAATACAAGGTGCTTGGTATGTTATCTGATGGCTTACTCAATAAACAAATCGCTTATGATTTAGATGTATCAGAAGCCACAATAAAAGCGCACATGACGGCAATATTTAGAAAATTGGCCGTTAAAAATCGTACTCAAGCGGTTATTTTGTTGCAACAAATGGAAAGTTAATCTTGATATAACACTCTAGCCGTTAAAATAAGTTAGGGTGCCTACTCATTATTTTAATCCTTTATAAAGTCTTAGACTTTGGTATTAATTAACATAAAATCAACATAATAAAAAGCTATCCACCTCACATAAAACACTCATATTTTGGGCGTTTATCTTTATCTGCTCGACTAAAGTTGCACTGTTTTCTTCTCTTCTCATTGCTAATCTCTTTTTGGTTACATATCTTTAACATCAAAAAGGAGCTGGCTATGGCGTTCGAAACAAAAGAACAAGCACAAGCCTATTGGAAGGAAAATCTAGGGATCATGGGTGGACTGCTCACGATCTGGTTTTTAGTCTCATACGGCGCAGGGATATTATTTGTTGATGCGCTTAATACCGTTCAATTTGCTGGATTCAAATTGGGGTTCTGGTTTGCACAACAAGGGTCTATCTATACCTTTGTGGCACTGATCTTTATCTATGTTGCTCGCATGAATGCGCTAGATAAAAAATACAACGTACAAGAAGATTAAGAGGAATTATCATGGGTATCCAAACTTGGACGTTTATATTAGTCGGTATCTCTTTTGCTCTCTATATCGGAATTGCAATTTGGGCTCGCGCCGGATCAACCAGTGAGTTCTATGTCGCAGGTGGCGGGGTTCACCCTGTTGCTAATGGCATGGCTACCGCGGCAGATTGGATGTCTGCAGCATCATTTATTTCAATGGCGGGTATCATTTCCTTTGTTGGTTATGATGGTGCTGTGTATCTTATGGGTTGGACCGGTGGCTATGTACTATTAGCGCTTTGTCTTGCGCCTTATCTACGTAAATTTGGTAAATTCACCGTGCCAGATTTTATCGGTGAACGTTACTACTCTCGAACCGCTCGTATGGTTGCCGTGTTCTGTGCCATCTTTGTTTCTTTCACTTATGTGGCAGGACAAATGCGTGGTGTTGGCGTGGTGTTCTCACGATTCCTAGAGGTTGATATTAATATCGGTATCATTATTGGTATGGGTATCGTATTTTTCTATGCGGTACTGGGTGGCATGAAAGGCATCACTTATACGCAGGTTGCTCAATTCTGTGTCCTCATTTTCGCCTTCCTTGTTCCTGCGGTTTTCACCTCTATTATGATGACAGGTAACGTATTCCCTCAAATTGGTATGGGATCAACCGTTACTGGCTCTGAAGTCTACTTATTAGATAAGTTGGATGGATTAACGACTGAACTTGGTTTTACGCCATATACTGACGGATCTAAGAGCATGGTTGATGTCTTCTTTATCTGTGCGGCACTAATGGTGGGTACGGCTGGACTTCCTCATGTAATTATCCGCTTCTTCACGGTACCTCGTGTTAAAGATGCACGTATCTCTGCGGGTTGGGCGTTACTGTTTATTTCATTTCTATACACCACAGCGCCTGCGGTAGCCGCATTTGCTCGTGTAAATATGATTGAAACCATTAATGGTCCAGATAGCCAAGGGGTTGCCGCTGCTGATGCACCAAGCTGGTATAAAAACTGGGAAGACACAGGCCTTGTTGGTTGGGAAGATAAAAACGGTGATGGCAAAATGTTTTACTCTGGTGATGAACGTAATGAAATGGACATCAACCGAGATATCATCGTTCTAGCATCACCTGAACTAGCAAGTTTACCAAACTGGGTTGTAGCACTATTAGCTGCGGGTGGCTTAGCCGCTGCATTATCAACGGCTGCCGGTCTACTACTGGTAATCTCGACCTCTATCTCTCATGATTTATTAAAAAAAGGCTTTAAGCCTAACATGACCGATAAACAAGAACTGCTCGCCGCGAGATTGGCTGCCGTAGTTGCTATTATTGGTGCTGGTTACTTAGGGATTAATCCACCAGGCTTTGTTGCACAGGTGGTTGCCTTCTCCTTCGGTTTAGCAGCAGCCTCCTTCTTCCCTGCGATTATCTTGGGTATTTTCTATAAGAAGATGAATAAGGAAGGGGCGATTGCCGGTATGGTTTCAGGTGTCGCATTCACTACCGCTTATATTGTTTACTTTAAGTTCATTAACCCAGCAGCAAGCACACCTGATAACTGGTGGTTTGGTATCAGCCCTGAAGGGATCGGTACGCTAGGTATGTGTCTGAACTTCATTGTCTCGATTGTAGTGAACAAAGTAACCGCAGAAGTGCCACAAGATGTGCAAGATCTGGTTGAGTCTATTCGTTACCCTAAAGGCTCAGGCGAAGCTCACGACCATTAATACCTTATTAATTAAATAGATAACGTCAGATATTGATTAATAATCTAGGCTAGAAAAAGGGAGTTAGTGAATGCTAACTCCCTTTTTATCTACACTGCATTAAACTTAATGATTTACGCTTTTACATGCCTATTCAACACCGCTCTTAACTTTAAAGGTTTAACCGGTTTTGCAATAAACCCAAAGCCATTGCTTTTAATACTTGCCAATAAATCATCGGTTTTATCCGCACTGATCATCACCCCTTCAAATGCATTCCCTAAACGCAAACGACACTGCTGTAGGACTTCTAAACCGGTTCTATCATTATCTAATCGATAATCAGAAAAGATAACATCAGGAACCCAGCCTTCTTCCAAACATTGTAAACTGCTCATTAAATCGGTTGCCGTTTTCACTTCGCAACCCCAACGAGACACCAATGATTCCATACCAATAAGAATGTCTGGTTCATTATCCACGCATAACACACGAACAAAACTTAATGGCAATTCAGGCTTTTGCTCTACCGTAGACTCATTGCTCTCAAGCAGTACACCTCTATTAAGAGTGACTGAAAATACCGAGCCTTGATTAAGCCATGAACGTAATGAAATCGTATGGCCAAGTACATGAGAAATACCGCGAGCAATGGCAAGTCCCAATCCTAATCCTTGATCTGCTCGATTTTGATCAACACGGGTAAACTCATCAAAAATAGCCTGCTGTTTCTCTTTTGGAATACCAATTCCGCTGTCCCATACATCAATACGGATTTTGCCTTTAACTCTTCTTGCTCCAAGTACCACTTTACCTTGTGGATTATATCGAAATGCATTGGTTAGAAAGTTTTGCACCACTCGACGCAGTAATTTTGGATCAGACTCTACGACTACATTCGAGTGAATAACCGAGAAATCAATTCCTTGTTGTTTCGCTAATGCGCCAAATTCTGCCTCTAAATTGGAAAACAGACTGCTCAATGAAAAACCTTGAACGTGTGTCTCTAACTTACCAGCTTCTAGACGAGAGATATCTAATAAGTCACCAATCAGCTCTTCTGCTGCACCTAATGCACTCTCAATGTGACCAGATATTTTTTTGGTTTCAGCTTCTTTTGCCACTTCACTCAATGAAGAAGCAAACAAACGCGCTGCATTTAAAGGTTGCATTAAATCATGACTAACGGCGGCGAGTAGACGACTTTTTGATTGAGAAGCTAATTCTGCACTTTGGGTTGCACCAACCAATCGTTGGTTTAATTTTTCTAACTCTTTAGTTCGTTCGTGAACGCGCGACTCGAGGGTTTCATTAGTCTCTTTTAATGCTTTTTCTGCCTGCCGAAATACAGTGATATCCGTAAAACTCATTACAAATCCACCACTGGGCATCGGGTTCCCTTGCACTTCAATAACCTGGCCATCAGGGCGAATACGAGAAGAGACATGACGAGTTCCTCGCTCTAAATGCTCCACTCGTCGTTGAACGTGTATTTCAGGATCACCCGGTCCACACAAACCTTGCTCTGCATTGTGGCGGATCACATCAGCTATCGGTCTACCCACTTGAATTAATCCTGAAGGGAAAGTAAATAACTCCAAGTAACGTTGATTCCATGCAACCAATTTCATCTGCTTATCAACCACGGCGATCCCTTGGCTAATGTGCTCAATCGCCCCTTGCAATAAACCACGGCTAAAATCATACAACTCAGAGGCTTCATCAACGATGGTTGCCACCTCTTCCAACTGCATATTTCTGCCTTGTAATGCTGAAGTCAGAACCAAACGAGAAGAAGAAGCACCAAATACGCCAGCCAGTACACGCTCGGTATGGCGAATTAGTGCAGAGCTTGCCTGTTGTTGCGGCAATGAGGATTCATCATGCTGTTGAGAGAATTGGCGGAAGGCTTTTTGAGCTCGGCGGCGACCAACAAATCGCGAAGCCAACATTTCCAACTCACCAACCGTCACTCGAGTTTGATAAACACTGATATCTTCATTTTCAGGTAAAGGGGCGCCAACAAATGCAGCCGCTTGTAAACGCTCGCTTAATGATGCCCGAGAGATTGATGAAACAAGAATAAATAATAGAGTGTTAAGCCCTAAACTGAGCATCATGCCCCAATCTGAGGTTTTCACCTGTAGCCATTCAGAAGGAGTGATTAACCATAATAAAACGTTACTTTCAGCGCTGCCTGCTAACATTTGAGTTTGGCTCATCAGAGTAACAACCCAAATTAAAAATCCGATAATTAACCCTGCATACACGCCTTTTTTGTTGGCATTTCGCCAATACAGCCCACCAATTAACGCCGGTGCAAATTGAGCTATGGCCGCAAAAGCTAATAAGCCAATGACCGACAGTGAATCAATCGAATCAAGTGCTTGATAAAATCCCCACGCGGCTAATAACAATAAGAGAATAAGCACGCGTCTAATCATTACTAATAATTTAGAAAAATGTCCGAACGATCGTCCTGTGGTTTTTACTCGACGTAATAGCAAAGGTAAAACTAAATCATTTGATACCATAATCGCCAGTGCGATAGTAGATACGATAACCATGCCACTGGCGGCGGAGGTTCCACCAACAAAAGCCAGTAATGCCATATTCTCAGCACCGACCGATAATGGCACGCTAATAACAAAACTATCACTAACCCCACCAGAGAGCAGAGCTTGTCCTGCCCACGAAATAGGCAGTACAAATAGACCGATCAAAAACAAGTAGAGTGGAAATACCCAACGCGCCGTGCGTAGATCTTGCGCCTGTTCATTCTCCACTACCGTCGTATGAAATTGGCGCGGTAAACAGATTATCACCGCCATCGTTAAGATAGTATGAAACAAAAGCGTGATGATATTAGGTGATTGGTAGGTTTCTTTGGCAATAGAAATTAAATCAACATTAGCATCAAAATACGCTAAATAAAGAATGAAACCGCCAACCGCAAAAAAGGCGACCAATTTCACTATCGATTCAAACGCGACCGCCATCATCAAACCACGGTGATGCTCTGTGGTATCAATATGTCGAGTTCCAAAAAGAATCGTAAATACCGCAAGGGCACCGCCAACAAACCAAGAGACATGCCCATCTTGATAGCCTAAATCCAGAGCCAAATTAGGGGCGACAAGATCGAGTCCCATCGTGATCCCTCTTAATTGCAATGCAATATAAGGAAGTATCCCGACCACCGCGATAATCGTAATAACACCAGCTAAACCTTGAGATTTTCCATATCGAGCCGCGATAAAATCAGCAATAGAGGTGATGTGCTCTCGCTTTGCAATTAAGATAATTCTGGCTAAAAAACGCCATGCAAATACAAACACAAAAATGGGAGCAAGATAAATGGGAAGGAAAGACCACGGATTACTGGTGGCTTGGCCTACGGTGCCATAAAAGGTCCATGAGGTGCAGTAGACTGCAATAGAAAGACTATAAATCCACGGGCGATACTGAGCTAACCACCCTTTTTGCCTATCGCCATACCAGGCAATTAAAAATAATAACCCTAAATATGCCAGCGACACTGGCACCACAATCCATCCTTGTGTCATCACTCATCCTTGGTGATACCACTCTAGTGCCATAAAAAACGCCAGAAGGGTACAAATACTCTGTAGCACCATTCTAGCGTTATATTGTCGCTTGTTTTTTACTCAAGTTAACAAATGTGATTAATACCTATTTATCGGTCACTTTATCCAATTTAATCAGTAAAGCAAAAGAGCCCATGGCCGCCATTAACCAGAAAATATTCGCTCCCCATGCTTCATAGCCCCAGCCACTTAATGTCGTCATTAGCGCAATAAATGCACCTAAAGGAATCGCATTATATAAGGCTTGCAGAGGGATCATTTTATTTTGAGGGAATCGCTGAATATATTGAATTGCCGCTAGGTGCGCCATCGCAAAAGTCACACCATGTAAAGCCTGAACAAGCACTAAAGCAAACAGTTCTGTCGTTGCTGCGGTTAACCCCCAACGAACCATCACCCCAACAGCCGCAACTTTAAATAGTGTTGATATCTTCCATCCGGCAAACAATTGCTTACTAAAAGCAAATACCATGACCTCAGCCACAACCCCTAAACTCCATAGATAGCCAATGGTACTTTCTTGATAGCCCGACTCTTTCCAGTAGATAGAACTAAAACTGTAATACGCTGCGTGACTGCCTTGAATTAAAGAAACCAAAATAATGAATTTTAAGACTGGAGCTTCGCTTAATAGCGCAAGTAATGGTGGGCGAGTTTGATCTTCATCTGATACCGATACAGGCATGGGGTTTGGGTTTCGCATCACTAAAAATAACGCCGCTAATATCCCTGCGATCGCAGTATACACGATCATGTCAGTACCGAACCCTGACACTAAATATCCAACAACCGTAGAGCCCGCAATAAAACTCACTGAGCCCCATAAACGAGTTCGCCCATAATCCAATAAATTATTCTTCGCGTAATAGTTTGTCATCGCATCAGACAATGGAACGGCAGGACCACAAGATAAATTAAAGAGCACGGTAACAAATGCCATCCACCAGAAACTTCCCCCATTAATTAAAAACAGACCAAGGGCGATTAATGAGGCGAGAGTAAGAATTCGTAACGCGGGCAGTAAATATTCCACTTTATGCAAACGAGGAGTTATCACCAAGTTGGCTACACAGCGTGTCGCAAAACCTAAACCAATTAAGACACCGATATCTCCAGCAGATACGCCTTGGTCTTCAAACCACAGTGCCCAAAATGGTAAATAGACACCATAGGCAAAAAAGAATCCACCAAAGTATTGAGAGATCCAAGCAAAAGGAGAAACGCGAAACATGACAATGTCCAAAGGGAATAAAAGAGACGTTCATTATGGCATTGTATGGGTTTATAAAAAGGGAAAACAAAAGAAAAGAAAACTGCACCTTTTAAAATGTGACTTCGCCTTCAAATTTTACATCTTTTATGAAAACGCTAGACTAAAGCCGCTTTCATTCTTAGCTGATTTCTAGCGAGAATAGGAAGAGACTTACTGCGCCATCGCTTACATATGATAAAAAAATATAAAGAGTGGCTTGGTTGCGCCACTTGCTCACCCTTTAGCTAAAATAAGAAATGCACACAGTTACTGATCTGCGTCTCAAAAATCAACACTCACTGCCCTGATAATTCAGTAAACCCTTCTTTCTCTGACTAAAGTCTAATTGTTGAAAAACCATTTCTAACCGAAAGTAATATCAACCCTACCAATAAAAAAGCAGAGCCAATGATGGTGCTGCAATGAAATCCAGTCATAAATTGGATATTTGCTGTATTCACAAGGAGAAACAACATGAGTGACATTCACGTATACCCAGTCAATCAAGACATCGCAATCAATGCCCATGCAGATGAAGATAAATACCGTGAAATGTATCAGCAATCCGTGATTAATCCCGAAGCATTTTGGCGTGAACATGGACAAATTGTGGATTGGATAACTCCTTATACCAAAGTAAAAAACACCTCTTTCGATACTGGTCATGTAAATATTAAATGGTTTGAAGATGGCGAGTTAAATGTCTCAGCAAACTGTATTGATCGCCACCTTGCTACTCGTGGTGACGACGTTGCAATCATCTGGGAAGGCGATGATCCTCAAGATGACGCCTCAATTACCTTCAACGAACTTCATGAACAAGTATGTAAATTTTCAAATGCACTAAAAAGCCAAGGAGTACGTAAAGGCGATGTGGTTTGTATTTATATGCCAATGGTGGCTGAAGCTGCTGTTGCTATGCTTGCTTGTACTCGTATCGGCGCGGTTCATACTGTTGTTTTTGGCGGTTTCTCCCCTGAAGCACTAGCAGGACGAATTGTTGATTCCGATGCAAAAGTCGTGATTACTGCAGATGAAGGTGTTCGTGGCGGACGCACAGTTCCACTAAAAAATAACGTGGATGATGCTTTAAATAACCCTGCAGTTACCACGATTGAAAAAGTTGTTGTGTTCCAACGTACAGGTAATGACATTGAATGGACTGAAAGTCGTGATGTTTGGTGGCATGAAGCAACCGCAATGGCTTCTTCGCATTGTGAACCTGAAGCGATGAATGCAGAAGATCCTCTTTTCATTCTTTATACCTCAGGCTCAACAGGTAAACCAAAAGGCGTATTACATACCACTGGCGGCTATCTTGTTTATGCAGCCATGACTTTCAAATATATTTTTGATTACCAAGAAGGGGAAGTATTCTGGTGTACTGCCGATGTTGGTTGGATCACAGGGCACACTTATCTTATTTATGGTCCATTAGCGAATGGGGCGAAAACCATTTTATTTGAAGGCGTACCTAACTACCCAAGCACCAGCCGTATGAGTGAAGTAGTAGATAAACACAACGTAAATATTCTTTATACTGCACCTACCGCAATCAGAGCATTAATGGCTCACGGTAAAGAAGCGATAGAAGGCACATCAAGAAGCTCTCTTCGAGTTATGGGATCGGTCGGTGAACCTATAAATCCTGAAGCATGGGAGTGGTATTACAACACTATTGGTGACGCTCGCTGTCCAATCGTTGATACCTGGTGGCAAACTGAAACGGGTGGAATATTAATATCTCCACTACCTGGTGCAACAGCATTAAAACCAGGTTCAGCAACTCGTCCATTCTTTGGTGTTCAACCGGCTCTGGTTGATAACATGGGTAACCTCATTGAAGGTGCTGCCGATGGTAATTTAGTTATTACTGATTCTTGGCCGGGACAAATGCGCACTATCTACGGTGATCATGAGCGTTTTGAACAAACTTACTTCTCAACGTTTAAAGGTATGTATTTTACCAGCGATGGCGCTAGACGTGACGATGATGGATATTATTGGATCACTGGTCGTGTTGATGACGTATTAAATGTCTCTGGTCACCGAATGGGAACCGCTGAAGTAGAATCAGCCTTAGTCGCTTTTGATAAAATAGCAGAGGCCGCGATTGTTGGCGTTCCTCATGATATTAAAGGGCAAGCCATTTATGCCTACATCACGCTAAACTCTGGAGAAATACCAAGCGCAGAACTGCATAAAGAAGTAAAAGATTGGGTTAAAAAAGAAATTGGACCTATCGCAACCCCTGATTTTCTACACTGGACCGATTCATTACCAAAAACACGTTCAGGAAAAATCATGCGTCGTATTCTTCGTAAGATTGCCACTGGTGACACTTCAAATCTAGGAGATACCTCAACTCTTGCCGATCCAAGAGTGGTTGATAAGCTGATTGAAGAACAAAGAAAAATTGCCTAAGTAAATCTATTTACTAACACCAACCTCTAGAGTAAAAACTCTGAACAAGGTATTTGGTCGCTATTAGTCATAATAGCGACTTTTTTCTTGTGACTTCTAGCTCAAATTTACAGAACTGTTAGTCCTTTCCTCACTAACTTACTAATAAACAAAATCAAAAACTGTATAATTGCTCAACAAATTAGACAGTATTTGTTAACTAACAAATCAAATTACGGAACTTTACTGCCCTCTTTGCTTCTTATTATCACATTTGAGTCAAAATATGTTTTATCCTCTTCTCATCAAAGTGAGAACTTAGAGCTGATAAGACCAGTATTTTGCTGCGATTTGCTGTGATATTGTCTATAATTGCTTTTTATGAGTATTTGTAAGGCAATATTTGCAAAAACGCATTAAATCGAATATAAAAATCATGCTTTTTTTACTTCAATCGCAAGAACAAGGAATTTAGCATCACAATGTCGACTCAATCACGAATTTTAGTTCTCAATGGACCGAATCTAAACTTATTAGGTCTTCGAGAGCCTGCACATTATGGCAATCAAAATTTAGAGCAAATTGTTAATTCTCTCACTATTCAAGCCAATGCGTTGAATATTGAACTTGAGCATTTACAGTCAAATCGTGAATATGAGTTGATTGAAGCAATTCATAATGCTTATCAAAACATTGATTTCATTATCATCAATCCCGCAGCGTTTACACATACTAGTGTCGCTTTACGCGATGCATTGCTTGGGGTTGATATTCCTTTTATTGAAGTACATTTATCAAATGTCCATGCTCGCGAACCTTTCCGCCACCACTCTTATCTTTCAGATAAAGCGCTTGGTGTGATTTGTGGTTTAGGCGCTGATGGCTACGAATTTGCTTTGAATGCAGCAGCAAAACGTCTGCGTTCAAATTAATCACTGAATATAAACAGAAGAGATTACACAATGGATATCCGCAAAATTAAAAAACTGATTGAACTAGTTGAAGAATCTGGCATTGCTGAACTTGAGATCTCTGAAGGTGAAGAATCAGTACGCATCAGCCGTGCTGTTGCACCAATGGCTCAATTAGCACCAATGCAAGCAGTTGCAGCTCCTGCACCTGTAGCGGCTCCAATCGCAGCTCCAATCGCAGCTCCTGTTGCTGATGCTCCTGCTGAAGTTGCTGGTCATAAAGTTTGCTCTCCAATGGTTGGTACGTTCTATGGCGCTTCAAGCCCTGATGCAAAACCATTTGTTAAAGTTGGCCAACAAGTAACTGCTGGTGATACATTATGTATCATTGAAGCAATGAAAATGATGAACCAAATTGAAGCAGACAAATCTGGTGTTGTTACCGCGATTCTAGTTGAAGACGGTAACCCGGTTGAGTTTGATCAACCTCTTGTTATCATCGAATAATAGAGGCCTCTATGTTAGATAAATTAGTTATCGCAAACCGTGGTGAAATTGCACTACGTATCTTGCGTGCATGTAAAGAACTTGGCATCAAAACCGTGGCGGTACACTCTACCGCTGACCGTGACTTGAAACACGTTCTACTTGCTGATGAAACGATTTGTATTGGTCCAGCTCGTGGTATCGACAGTTACCTAAATATTCCTCGCATTATCAGTGCAGCTGAAGTAACTGGTGCTGTTGCCGTTCACCCAGGCTATGGCTTCCTTTCTGAAAATGCAGATTTTGCTGAGCAAGTTGAACGTTCTGGCTTTATCTTTGTTGGTCCAAAAGCGGAAACTATCCGCATGATGGGTGACAAAGTATCAGCAATCACTTCAATGAAAAAAGCAGGCGTACCTTGTGTACCAGGCTCTGACGGCCCATTAGATGATGATGATGCTAAGAACAAAGCTCATGCAAAACGTATTGGTTTTCCTGTAATCATCAAAGCCTCTGGCGGCGGCGGTGGTCGTGGTATGCGTGTTGTTCGTGCAGAAAAAGATCTTGTTGAAGCAATTGCAATGACTCGCGCAGAAGCAAAAGCATGTTTCAATAATGACATGGTTTACATGGAAAAATTCCTTGAAAACCCTCGTCACATTGAAGTTCAAATTCTTGCTGATGGCCAAGGTAATGCTATTCACCTTGGTGAGCGTGACTGTTCTATGCAACGTCGTCACCAAAAAGTGGTTGAAGAAGCTCCGGCTCCTGGCATCACTGAAGAGATGCGTAAATACATCGGTGATCGTTGTACTCGTGCGTGTATCGAAATTGGTTACCGTGGTGCTGGTACGTTTGAATTCCTATATGAAAATGGCGAGTTCTACTTCATTGAGATGAATACACGTATTCAAGTTGAGCACACGATTACTGAAATGGTAACGGGTATCGACTTAGTAAAAGAGCAACTGCGTATTGCTGCTGGCCAACCATTATCTTATACCCAAGATGATATTAAGCTACGTGGCCACTCTATTGAGTGTCGTATTAATGCTGAAGACCCAGTTAAATTCTTACCATCTCCAGGTAAGATCACGCGCTTCCATGCTCCAGGTGGTATGGGTGTTCGTTGGGAGTCTCACATCTATACAGGCTACACAGTGCCACCACACTACGATTCAATGATCGGTAAGCTAATTACTTACGGTGAGAACCGTGATGTTGCTATTGCTCGTATGAAGAACGCATTAAGTGAAATGATTATTGAAGGTATTAACGTAAATACGTCTCTTCAACTATCAATTATGAACGATGAGAACTTCCAACACGGTGGGGCTAACATTCATTACCTTGAGAAAAAATTAGGCCTTCAATAAGACGCTAATTTTATTCTTTTAAGTTAAAGAAATAAATAAAGGCCGTGAGTGATTACACTCACGGCCTTTTTCTATGATAAAATTCGCCGATATTTTCAACTAAATAAAGTGATCCCCATGCCTTGGATTCAAGTAAAACTAAACGCAACCTCTGAAAATGCTGAACAAATCAGTGACATGCTAATGGAAGAGACCGGTGCTCTTTCAGTAACTTTTTTAGATGCTAAAGACGTACCTATTTTTGAGCCTCTTCCTGGAGAGACCCGTTTATGGGGCGAAACGGATATTGTTGCACTTTATGATGCAGAAACCGACATGGATTTAGTGATTGCACAGTTAAAAGCAAGCTCAGTACTTGATGAAAATTTTGCTTATAAAGTAGAGCAATTAGAAGACAAAGACTGGGAACGCGAGTGGATGGACAACTTCCACCCTATGAAGTTTGGTGAGCGTTTATGGATTTGCCCGAGCTGGCGTGAAATCCCTGAGCCTGATGCCATTAACGTAATGCTTGACCCTGGTCTAGCGTTCGGTACAGGTACACACGCAACAACCGCACTTTGCCTTGAATGGTTAGAGAGTATCGACCTAACAGGCAAAACCGTTATCGATTTTGGTTGTGGCTCTGGCATCTTAGCGATCGCGGCGATCAAACTAGGCGCAGCGAAAGTGGTTGGGATCGACATTGATCCTCAAGCGATCACCGCTTCAAAAGAGAATGCCGCTCGTAATGGCGTTGTCGACCAACTTGAGTTATTCCTACCTCAAGACCAACCAGAAAACCTTGTAGCTGACGTTGTTGTTGCCAATATTCTTGCTGCTCCACTGCGTGAACTTTCAAGCATTATCACCGCTCATGTTGCTCCTGGTGGCGCCCTAGCAATGTCTGGTGTACTTGATACTCAAGCACTCAATGTCGCTTCATATTATTCTGATAACTTCACTCTTGATGCGATTGCAGAGCAACAAGAATGGTGCAGAATCTCAGGAATTAAGAAGTAACATCGCCTCAGACCTACTCCTCCTAGAAAAAAATTCAATGCCTCAATACTAAATTTGAGGCATAAAACCGTCTAATTGACTGAAATATAAACAAATTGCATAAACTATTTGTAAATGCTCAAAATTTGCTCTTTTCAGGCGGACAAAAAATGCGTAAAATGCGCGCCCTTGCTGACACAAACGTGTGTGGATGTTTTGCAGATAGGTAAATATACATTAAACAACAATCTTATCGTTGCCCCTATGGCAGGTGTAACTGATAGGCCCTTTCGTGAGTTGTGTATGCGTTACGGCGCAGGCATGGCTGTAAGCGAAATGATGTCTTCTAATCCAAAACTGTGGAAAACATCTAAGTCCCAAAATCGCATGGTACATGAAGGTGAATCTGGTATTCGCTCAGTACAAATTGCAGGGGCAGATCCAAAGTTAATGGCGGAAGCAGCGCAACACTGTGTTGAAACTGGTGCGCAAATCATCGATATCAATATGGGATGCCCTGCTAAAAAAGTGAATAAGAAGCTTGCAGGCTCAGCGCTTCTACAACGACCAGATTTGATTGAAGAGATCTTACTGGCTGTGGTGAATGCTGTTGATGTTCCTGTTACTCTGAAAACGCGCACAGGCTGGGATCCAGACAATAGAAACTGTGTTCAGGTTGCAAAAATGGCAGAACAGTGTGGCATTCAAGCGTTAGCCCTTCATGGGAGAACTAGAGCTTGTATGTACAAAGGTGATGCTGAGTACGACAACATTAAAGCGGTAAAAGAAGCGATTTCTATTCCGGTTATAGCGAACGGTGATATCGACTCACCGGAGAAGGCTCGCTTTGTGCTTGATTACACAGGCGCAGACGCTTTAATGATCGGCCGTCCTGCACAAGGTAGGCCATGGATTTTTCAAGAAATCCAACATTATTTAGAAACGGGCGAGCTTATGCCACCTCTTCCAATTGAAGAAGTGAAGGCCACTTTACTTGGCCATGTTCATGCGCTTCACCTATTTTATGGTGAGTTTTTAGGCCCTCGCATTGCTCGTAAGCATGTGGGTTGGTACTTAAAAGAGCATGAGCAAGCAAATGAGTTCCGCCGCAGCTTTAACGCGATAGAGGACGCTTCACAGCAACTCCGTCAGCTTGAAAGCTATTTCGACCACGTTGCATCATAATAACAGAAGAGCTAAACAGAATATGTTCGATCAATCTATGACTTCAGAAGCATTAACAGTTACAACAGTTACAGCACAAGACCAAATTACTCAGAAACCACTACGTGACTCTGTTAAGGCTTCGCTGAAAAACTACTTAGGCCAATTAAACGGTCAAGAAGTTAACGACTTATATGAATTAGTATTAGCTGAAGTAGAGCAACCTCTACTAGACATGATCATGCAGCATACTCGCGGCAACCAAACAAAAGCAGCAAACATGATGGGTATCAACCGTGGTACGCTTCGCAAAAAACTTAAAAAATACGGCATGAACTAATCAAGCCTTATTGAAAATTCAAAGCAGTGTTAAGCAATTAACGCTGCTTTTTTTATACCGAAAATAAACACATTCATGCATTTCTACGGACAATAGGTATAAAAAAGCCGATACTGCATTTCTGCAATATCGGTTTTTAAATCTCTTACCTACTATGGCGGCCAAGCTCTTTTCTTACCACCACCAGCGCCAGCACCAGAGCGAATAAGCTCGACTGCTTTTGCTGTTTTCTCTTCAATTCCTTTCAAACGCTCATCAAGTTCACTTAAATCAGCTGAGGCTCCTGCTGTACTCGCTCCTTGAGCACCTCCACTATCAATCATTTTCGCGATCTTAGCGTTTTGAGCTTCAATACGCTTAATGCGAGCATCAAGCTCCATTACTGCTTTGCCTTGCTCACTGATTTTTTTATCGATAACTTTCAGAGCGGAAAGCAATTTCATTACGTATTGTTTTTCCATTAATTGGCTCTCACCTAATTTTTGCTCGTATTCTTATATATTATATATCGACCATTTTATCAGCATCTTTAATAAACTGTCATAATAAATTACGCTTTTTTCTCTTCTAAATCAGCCAATGCGGAAAGAATGGAACAATGCGAGGCATCATCATCAATATGACCACAACATGCATCATTAATGCTTTTTAATGCGCTGCGTATATCCGTTAGCTGTGCAATCTTCTCATCTATAATCGTTAACTTCGTTTGTGTAATGGATTTAACTTCTGCACAACTGTGTTTGGTTGCCTCTAAACGAATCGCAAGCAACTCTTTAATCTCATCAAGAGTTAGACCTAATTGCTTTGCTTTTAAAATAAAACGGATTTGTACTAGGTTTTCTTCATTATAAAGACGATAACCACTAGCACTTCTTCCCGACGGAATGAGTAATCCATTTTTTTCATAAAAACGTAATGTATCACTGGTTACATTACAGTGTTTTGCCAATTCACCAATTAAATACATTTTCATTAACTCTAATCCCTCTTTGTTAGAGCCTATTTTGATTCTTTTTTAATAAAAAGGGCATCTTTTTTTGAGAATGCAATCGATTGCGGAAGCTTTTTTGTTTAAGTTTAGTTAGAATATGTGCCATTACGTTGATCTGATGTTTCGCGCTTAACTCTTTATTAGGGTATTTCCCAAAACTGGCCAATTGCTGTTTGTTGTCTTTATCATTAAGCATGACAAACAGAACAAGTTCATTTTTGGCAAAAATCCTAACTTAATTCTAAAGGAAGAAAGTAGCAATGAATAACCCACGTCCGATCCGTCGCGCGCTAATTAGCGTATCTGATAAAACTGGTATTGTAGAATTTGCTCAAGCACTGACTGAACGTGGTGTTGATATTTTATCTACTGGCGGCACAGCTCGCCTGCTGGCAGAAAAAAATATCCCTGTAACAGAAGTCTCTGATTACACAGGCTTCCCTGAAATGATGGATGGCCGCGTTAAAACTCTTCATCCTAAAGTTCATGGTGGTGTTCTTGGTCGTCGCGGTCAAGATGATGACATCATGACTCAACATGGTATCAACCCAATCGATATTGTTGTTGTTAACCTTTATCCATTCGCTGAAACCGTAGCAAAAGAAGGCTGTACGTTAGCTGATGCTGTTGAGAACATCGATATCGGTGGTCCAACAATGGTTCGCTCTGCGGCTAAAAACCATAAAGACGTCACTATTGTCGTTAATGCTCACGATTACGATCGCGTAATTTCTGAAATGGACGCTAACGACAAATCATTGACTCAAGCAACGCGTTTTGACCTTGCGATTGCAGCATTTGAGCACACCGCTTCTTACGATGGCATGATCGCTAACTACTTCGGTACTATGGTTCCTAGCTATGGTGAGAATAAAGAAGGCGATAACGAATCTAAATTCCCTCGTACCTTCAACCAACAGTTCAAGAAAAAACAAGACATGCGCTACGGTGAGAACAGTCATCAAGCTGCTGCATTCTATGTTGAAGCAAATCCTGAAGAAGCATCAGTATCAACGGCTCGTCAGATCCAAGGTAAAGCGCTTTCTTACAACAACATTGCAGATACAGATGCCGCTCTAGAGTGTGTGAAAGAGTTCGACGAACCTGCATGTGTTATCGTTAAACACGCAAATCCATGTGGTGTTGCCCTAGGTAAAGATATTCTTGAAGCTTATGACCGCGCTTTCAAAACAGATCCAACCTCTGCATTTGGCGGCATCATCGCATTTAACCGTGAACTAGATGCAGCAACAGCAACAGCAATTACTGAGCGTCAATTCGTTGAAGTTATCATTGCTCCTTCTGTTTCTGCTGAAGCAATTGAAATCGTAGCCGCTAAGAAAAACCTTCGCCTACTTGAATGTGGTGAGTGGACGACGAAAACAACTGGCTTTGACGTGAAACGAGTTAACGGCGGTTTACTAGTTCAAGATCGCGACCAAGGCATGGTATCTGAAGATGATCTTAAAGTGGTTTCGAAACGCCAACCAACAGCTGAAGAGCTAAAAGATGCCCTATTCTGCTGGAAAGTAGCAAAATACGTTAAATCTAACGCGATTGTTTACTCTAAAGGTGACATGACTATCGGTGTTGGCGCAGGCCAAATGAGCCGTGTTTACTCTGCAAAAATCGCTGGCATTAAAGCCGCAGACGAAGGTCTTGTGGTTGAAGGCTGTGCAATGGCATCGGATGCGTTCTTCCCATTCCGTGACGGTATTGATGCCGCAGCAGAAGCGGGGATTAAGTGTGTTATTCAACCCGGTGGCTCTATGCGTGATGACGAAGTTATTGCGGCAGCAGACGAACATGGTATGGCGATGATCTTTACCGGTATGCGTCACTTCCGTCACTAGGAAGGACAGTAACGAGAGCGCTTCGCTTCTAGAAACTAGAACGCTGCGCTCCTATAAGAGCAAAAAAGAGCACTCTGTAAGCTTAATATTGCTCTTATAGTTTCTCGCACACTGAACTTTGTATTCACCGATTTATATAATTTAGCCCCATTACAAGATGGTATTAAGGATTAAAACATGAACGTATTGATCATCGGCGCAGGCGGTAGAGAGCATGCTTTAGGCTGGAAAGCGGCACAAAACCCAAACGTTGAAACGGTATTTATCGCTCCAGGTAATGCAGGTACAGCACTTGAACCAAAATTAGAAAACGTGGCGATTGATGTTGAAGACATTACTGCTCTTGTTGCGTTTGCTAAAGAAAAAGAAATTGAACTGACTATCGTTGGTCCTGAAGGCCCATTAGTGATTGGGGTGGTAGATGCATTCCGTGAAGCAGGATTACCTATCTTTGGCCCTACGAAAGCGGCAGCACAACTAGAAGGCTCTAAAGCGTTTACTAAAGACTTTTTAGCTCGTCATGATATTCCAACTGGCTACTACGCTAACTTCACTGAAATTGAGCCTGCATTAGCTTATGTTCGTGAACAAGGTGCGCCGATTGTCGTTAAAGCCGATGGTCTTGCTGCTGGTAAAGGCGTTATTGTTGCAATGACGCTTGAAGAAGCAGAAGACGCAATCAAAGACATGCTTTCTGGTAACGTTTTTGGTGACGCGGGTAGCCGCGTTGTTATTGAAGAGTTTTTAGAAGGCGAAGAAGCAAGCTTTATCGTTATGGTTGATGGCACAAGTGTTCTACCGATGGCAACAAGCCAAGATCATAAGCGTGTAGGCAATAAAGACACTGGCCCTAATACCGGTGGAATGGGTGCATATTCTCCAGCGCCTGTTGTTACTCCTGAAATCCATAATCGTATTCTAGAAGAAGTTATCTACCCTACTGTACGTGGAATGGATGCTGAAGGCGCGCCTTACACTGGATTTTTATATGCAGGTTTGATGATTGATGCTGATGGCACGCCAAATGTTATCGAATATAATTGTCGCTTTGGTGATCCAGAAACACAACCGATCATGATGCGTATGAAGTCAGATCTTGTTGAACTATGCCTAATGGCGATTGATGAGAAACTGGATGACGCTGAATCTAAGTGGGATCCTCGCGCTTCTATCGGTGTGGTTCTTGCTGCTGGTGGTTACCCTTCAGATTACGCAAAAGGAGATATCATCTCTCTTCCAACCACTGAAGTTGAAGGCCAGAAAGTATTTCATGCTGGTACAAAAAACAACGATGCTGGTGAGGTAGTGACAAATGGCGGACGTGTATTATGTGCAACTGCATTAGGTAATACCGTCTTAGAAGCTCAGGAACGTGCATATGAGCTTACAAAGCAAGTTAGTTGGAATGGCATGTTCCATCGCAATGACATTGGTTACCGTGCCATTGCTCGCGAATTAGAGAGCAAATAAACATTATTTTGCTACAAATAGAAAAAAGGCGCTGATGATAGCGCCTTTTTTATTGTTCAATAATCGACAACTGGTATTAATCTTCAATAAGATTTGGGCGTTCTACACACTTATAACTGTCATCGGTTAATAACAATAACTCCGACATTTTTAAGATTTTCTTATCTCGATTTTTCTCTTCACCTAAAAACGAAATAAAACTGTCTAGACCAGATAATCGCGCGACGACAAAATTCGGCAAAATTTTATTAAATTCTAATTGATCGTATTGCTTACCATCACAAGAGTAAAATGTTTCACCATCCCATTCACCTTGAAATAAAGCGATGCCTTCTTTATCAAAATTTTCTACATTTGTGATTAAATATTTAGATTGCTCTTGAAATTGAGCGAGTTGGTTTGGCATTAATGGAAATATACGACTATCTTTACGATAGCGTTGATACACCGCCTCTCCATTGCCATTATAACGAACGTGCATCATGTAAGGAATGAGGTCGTCAGTATTATCTAGCATCTCACCTTCACGAACGGCTTCGACTAATACGTTCTTTTCCCAGCGATAAGTTGTTTTATACCAACCATAATCACCCATGGTAACGTAATCTGATGCAGTAAGGGGCTGTTGTAGTCGACGTGTATACCAATAGTAACTGGTTGCATCACCTTGGATTTGACCACCCGTTAATGTGATTGATTTAATGCGTTGCTCATCCGATGGAATTGATGAACAGCCAAAAAGAAATGCAGAGAGAAGTAAGGTAGATAGAATGCGCTTCATAAAAATGCCGAGTTAAGGGTTAACTCGGCAAAGTATATCTTAGTTCACTGATTCTTTCAGTGCTTTACCAGCAACAAATGCAGGAACATTAGCCGCTTTAATTTGAATCTCGTCACCAGTCTTAGGGTTACGACCAGTGCGTGCTGCACGATGGTTAACTTTAAAAGTACCAAAGCCGATAAGTTGAACCTGTTCGCCATCTTTAAGTGCGCCAGTTACGCCTTCTAGAGTCGCTTCAAGAGCTGCTTTTGCTTGTGCTTTTGATAGATCTGCTTTTTCAGCAATAGCATCAATTAACTGGGTTTTATTCATTAGGGTTTCCCTTCTATATTTTTTGAAATCTTGCTCACTCTAATGCATAAAGACCCCATCTGGCAAAGGTTTGTCACGCTTCTTGCTACAGAATGCGCGTTCTTTAGGCACAAACTGAGTAACGTCTCACAAATTGTTACTATTTTTCACTTATGAGTCATTGTATTTTAGTCAATCAGTACCCATTTTATAAGGGCTTGCTTACTTTTTTGAGATTAATAATGTTTATTTTATCCATCTATATCGCCATTTCTATTAGTGTATCTTTCATTTGTTCTGTTCTTGAGGCTATTTTACTTAGTATTAGCCCAAGTTATTTAGCACAAATGCGTCAGGAAAATCACCCTTCTGCAGAAAGATTAACGAAACTTAAAAATAATGTAGATCGCCCTTTAGCGTCTATTTTAACACTAAATACTATCGCCCATACTGCGGGTGCTGCTGCATCTGGTGCTCAGGCCTCTATTGTTTTTGGTAGTGAATGGTTAGGCGTATTCTCAGCGTTTTTAACGTTCGCTATCCTATTATTCTCAGAGATCGTACCTAAAACGATTGGTGCAACTTACTGGCGTCAATTGGCTCCAATGGCAGCAAGAATGCTTTATTGGATGGTTCTATTGCTGAGTCCTGTTGTTTGGGCTTCAGAACAACTAACAAAACGTTTAGCTCGTGGTCACCAAGCTCCAAAGTTAAGAGATGAAATTGCAGCAATGGCAACACTTGCAAAAGAAAATGGTGAGTTTGCAGAAGGCGAATCAAAAATATTAACTAATATTTTAAATATTAAAGATATTCCGGTGACGCAGATAATGACCCCAAGAACCGTATTATTTCGCGTTAATGCAGAAATGACGGTTGAAGACTTTCTAAAAGAGCACATGAATACGCCATTCTCTCGTCCTTTAGTTTACAGCGAGGACAGCGACAATATCATAGGCTTTACTCACCGCTTAGAATTGTTCTCTGCAATGCATGAAGGACAAGGAAAACGTCCTCTTGGCTCTATTATGCGTCCAATTCAGATTGTCATCAGTACATCAACCTTACCAAAGGCATTTGAACACTTGATGAAGCACAGAGCGCAGCTTGCTCTCGTCATTGATGAATATGGCACGGTTCAAGGTTTATTAACGCTAGAAGATATCTTTGAATACATGGTTGGCGAAGAGATTATTGATGAAGCTGACAAAACAACAGATATGCAGCAACTTGCTCAACAACGTTGGACAAATTGGAAAACTAAACACGGTGTTATTGATAATACAGATAAAGAAGAACACTAAGTAAATTCAAAAATACATATAAAGGTGTTAGCAAGCCCCTTTAGATAAAAACAAAAAAACCGATGAATTATCATCGGTTTTTTTATGCAAGTAAGAGTATTAGTAGCTCAGTTCAAGCCCTATATTACTTACATTTTCATCTCGTAATTCTTGGCGTAAATCTTTAATTAAATCGATATCACGCTCTTCTGCTTCACGAAGAGGACGGAAAATAGCCCACTGGACATCCCACTCTTCACAAATCACTTCAATTTCTTTTTGATTTTCGTCTGTTACTTCTTCACCTGTTTCAGCTTCAACTAATTGAGCAACGGTCATCACTGATAATTGACTGATCTTAAACATTGCCTCTTCTAATACATCACGATCTAAGATCCCGTGTAGGAACGTCGATAGCGCAACACACGCATCAATAGCAGGGTAAGTTAGGTAAATTGAGTCATCATCTAACTCAGGGATCATTTCTTCTAGCTTTTCTAATTGACGTTCAAAATTAATCTTGGCATTTTTAACGGTCAATAGTTCCCAAATACTATCTAGTATCACGCGATAGGTTTGAGGCTCAGCAAAGCCTGTAGCTTCACAATAATGGGCATAGTTTGGATACATACGCTCACATAAAGAAGCCATAAAAGTAATTTGTTGCCATGGTTCAAACTTTTCTAAACGAACTTGGATAGGATTGCGTAACATATACGATTCTACACTATAAAAAAATGACGCTTTAAGTGTACTTGATAACCACGAATGACAAAAGGAAGGTTATGAATAAATTACTGATCATTTCAAAAGAAAAAGAGAAATACCTCTCACTTTTCAAGCTATCAGATCTTCCTGATCTCGAAATTTGTCACGATCTTAGAAAGGCTGACATTGTTCTTGCCGATCCACCACTCATTCTGGGTTTACTTAATCAATTTGAATCTGTTGACTGGATCCAATCTACCTTTGCAGGTATTGATGCTTTAACCCATCCAGATTTACGACAAGACTACGATCTTACTAATGTAAAAGGGATCTTTGGTCAACCGCTCTCTGAGTATGTCTTGGGTTATTGCATTCACTATTTTCGTCACTTTGCATTGTATGATCAGCAACAACAGCAAAAACAATGGCAACCTCATAGCTACTCATCACTCACCAATAAAGTTATGGTTATTCTAGGTACGGGATCGATTGGTTGCGCTCTTGCAAACACGGCGAAAGCATTAGGCTTTACTGCTTATGGTATCAATCGTTCAGGCATTCCACCCAAAGATTCTCCCTTTGAAAAAGTATTTCACATTACTGAAATGAGCAGTGCTTTTAAGCAAGCAGACGTGATTGTCAGTACTTTACCTAAAACAGAAAAAACCGTTGGCTTACTTAATATTGATACGTTAAACGACTGTAATGGCGCATTACTATTTAACGTTGGACGTGGTGATGTCATCGATAACTATGGCTTATTGCATGCCCTAGAGTCGCAATCCCTCTCCCATGCTTTTCTCGATGTATTTATTAACGAGCCCTTATCTCAAGAATGTCCCTATTGGCACCACCCTAACATCACAGTGACTCCGCATATTGCTGCAATCAGTTTTCCTGAGCAGGTTTTTGAGCAATTTACTGAGAATTACTTACGTTGGCGTGATGGGTTTTCATTATTGAACTTGGTGGATTTTGATAAGGGTTATTAAGGCCATTTAGTAAAAAACAAAGCCTGTTTATTCGCAGGCTTCAATATTCTATTAATTAAGGTTCAGCTACTGATGTTTTGGTGCAGCGGCAAGTTTTGCTCGTATAAACTCTAAATGATCAAGATAGATCAAATCAGAGACTTGGCGAATAACGGCCTCTTCCATCGGTTCAATAATGCCATCGGCATACGCAACAGCCCACATCGCTTCGATTAAATCATAACGCTCACTTGGCATTAAGGCTCTCAGCTTAGTCGTAAACTCATATAAAGACGTCGACGCTTTACTTTTAGCTACCGCTTCAAGCAATAATTGCTGTGCTTGTTCTTCACTAATATCGAGCAGTTTTACCAATAACTGTAATTTCGCGCTATCTTCACGCTCATCACTTTGATGATCGGCACCCGATACTTCACAAAGTAATGAGGCCATTGCTAAATGCATCGAGGTCGTATCATTTGAGCCGCTTTCTGCCGCTTCATTGATGACTTTTTTTAATAAGGTACGTAATTGTTTAAACATAACTGGCTCTTTATTGCTTTCATCTAATTTATGACCATAAAATTATAGCTCTGTTCCAATAAAAAAGGAGACTACAATGAGTCTCCTTTCTATCTAGGATCTTAAACTAAGATTTTATTTATGGTAAGGCTTAGATAAATCATGAACCGCTTCCACAAATACACCTGCATTTTCTGGCGGAACGTCTAAGTGAATACCATGACCTAAGTTAAATACGTGACCTGTGCCTTCATTACCAAAACCTTCTAGAATAGTACCTACTTCTTGGCGGATACGTTCAGGTTGTGCGTAAAGGATTGATGGATCCATATTACCTTGTAGAGCCACTTTATCACCAATGCGAGCTTTCGCATCTGCAATATTGATTGTCCAATCAAGGCCTACGGCATCACAGCCTGTTGCTGCAATTGACTCTAACCACATACCACCATTCTTGGTGAATAGCGTTACTGGTACACGACGGCCTTCATTTTCACGAATTAAGCCATCAACGATCTTATGCATGTACTGCAAAGAGAATTCGTTGTAATCACGAGGCGTTAATACACCACCCCATGTATCAAATACCATCACTGATTGTGCACCCGCTTTAATTTGCGCGTTTAGGTATTCAATAACTGTATCAGCTAATTTATCTAGCAATAGGTGTAATGTTGCTGGCTCTGCATACATCATCTTTTTGATCTTAGTGAATGCTTTTGAGCTTCCACCTTCAACCATGTATGTCGCTAGTGTCCAAGGACTACCAGAAAAACCAATCAGTGGCACTTCGCCTTTTAGATCTTTTCGGATCTGACGTACTGCATTCATTACGTATTGCAGCTCACCTTCAGGATCTGGAAGGCCTATTTTAGTTACGTCAGCTTTACAAGTAATTGGGCGTTCAAACTTAGGGCCTTCGCCTGTTTCAAAGTACAGACCTAAACCCATTGCATCAGGAATAGTCAGAATATCTGAAAATAGAATCGCTGCATCTAAAGGAAAACGACGTAAAGGCTGAAGAGTCACTTCTGAAGCAAGCTCTGCATTTTTGCACAGAGACATGAAATCACCAGCTTCTGCTCGTGTCGCCTTGTACTCTGGAAGGTATCGACCTGCTTGGCGCATCATCCAAACGGGTGTGTAATCTACTGGTTGTTTTAATAACGCACGTAAATAGCGGTCATTTTTTAATTCTGTCATGATCTTTCCTTATATTAGCTCCCGCTATTGTAGCACTCAATCTCGGGAACAAAAGCTTACCTTTGTTATCAAGATCATATTTACTTAATCTTCTATTAAATGCGAATTATTCAATTCTTTGCTGGGCTTCTATTTCGTCAAAGGTCGCTTCTATTAACGAACGAGCTATTGTGCCCTTTGGTGCTAACTCTGGCAGATTATCTTGATGGTACCAATCCGCTTTTATTAGCTCATTTTTATCTACTTTGATCTCTCCAGAGTCATAATCAGCCATATAGCCCATCATTAAACTGGAAGGAAAAGCCCATGGCTGACTACCAAAGTAGCGAATATTAGTGATGTTAATCCCCGTTTCTTCAAACACCTCACGCGCGACAGCCATCTCTAACGTTTCACCCACCTCAACAAAACCAGCAAGAACAGTGAATAATCCACCTTTATGTCGTTGGTGCTGCGCTAATAAAATGGTGTCATCTCGACGTACCGCAACAATAATTGAAGGAAAAATACGAGGGTAATGCAATTTTCTACATTCATTACATTGCATGGCAATTTGATTAAGGTTTAATTGCGTTCGGCCACCACATTGAGGGCAAAAGCGAAATTCACGAGCCATGAACCCATATTGAATCGCTTTACTTATCATTAGAAATAACGGTTCTTTGATCTGTAGTAGGTCTCTCAAGCTAGTATATTCAACGGTTTGATCTATGTGCTCATCATTGATCCACATCACAGGGAAACCGTCATAATCACCAATGCATACCGCTTGCTCAAAAGGTAAATTAAATTCAATGGCACTCCCGCAAGGAAGGTCACCGCCCTCTAGCCAAATTGCTGAATCATTTACGACACACCAGTACGCGTTTGTATGTTGGTTTAACATCTTTATCACAACCCTCTTGCAGCCATCAATATTTACTGGCAATCTTAAAGAACATAGTAATGAGTGTATACCCAACCGATCCTCTCTGAAACTGTATTTTAATATGTTGGGTATAGATATAAGACGTTGGTTTATTGCTTGCAACTACAAGGATATCGTTATGCTTACTAAACTAAATCAATTCCAAGAACAATGGGGTGGGAATAACGATGTTATTGACCACTGGCTCTCTACTAGACAAGATTTGTTGGTTGAATACTGTAAATTAGCAGGGCTTCCACCATTTGAAAATTCAGCGACCTCTCTGCCTTCTTTTTCTTCCATTCAAGACTTTACCCAGCATCTGATTGATTACATTTCAGAAGGACACTTTAAAATCTACAATATGGTTATGGCAAAGTGGGATGCTACAGGATTCTCTCCAACTGAGGAAATGAGCCACTCCTACGCAAACATCACTAAAACGACGGATCCTATTCTTAATTTTACGGATAAATATGCCAAGGAAGATGAAGAGCTTCTGCTAGTCGATTTTGATAACGATTTTTCAACTCTCGGTGAGATTATTGAAGCAAGATTTGAGTTGGAAGATAGGCTTATAGAGCAAATATCAAGTAGCCTAGCACATCCTCCGGGGGCATAGGATACATGGTGTGCGTATTTGCAAAAAATAGGATTTTCTTTGCTGTCTCAATTTTCTAGATGCCATAATCCTTGATTTATACCTTTAACAATAAGGTGGATCATGGCCTCTGCAAGTAGCCTCTATCGTTCAATATTAAATCACTAGATATTTAATGCGTATAAAAAAAGCCCTGCATCTCTGCAGGGCTTTTTATTTAGCGATTATTAAATCAATTACTCTTCAGAAGAGAAACCTGCATTTAATAGTGCAGCTAAGTTGTCCGTCGCTTGCTCAGCAGATGGAGCTGATTGCTCTGCTACTTTTTGCTTTTGACGTTCTTGGTGGTAAGCGAAACCTGTACCCGCTGGAATTAGACGACCAACGATTACGTTTTCTTTCAGACCACGTAGTTCATCACGCTTACCAGAAACCGCAGCTTCAGTAAGTACGCGCGTCGTTTCTTGGAACGATGCAGCAGAGATGAACGACTCAGTAGCAAGAGACGCTTTAGTAATACCTAGTAGATCACGAGCGAAACGTGCTGGTTGTTTGCCTTCTGCTTCAAGCAGACGGTTTGCAATCGTTACGTTAGCGAATTCTAGTTGCTCACCTTCAAGGAAAGTTGAGTCACCAGAATGTGTAATCGTACACTTACGTAGCATTTGACGAACGATAGTTTCAATGTGCTTATCGTTAATCTTAACGCCTTGTAAGCGGTAAACTTCTTGAACTTCGTTAGTGATGTATTCAGTAACTGCATGGATACCACGTAAACGTAGGATATCATGTGGAGTTTCTGGACCATCAGAGATAACGTCACCACGTTCAACTTTATCACCATCAAAGATGTTAAGTTGACGGTGCTTATGAATCATTTCTTCATAAACTTCGCCGTTATCGTCACGAGTGATCAATAAGCGTACTTTACCTTTAGTTTCTTTACCAAACGCAACAATACCTGCGTGCTCAGCAAGGATTGCTGGCTCTTTAGGTTTACGAGCTTCAAATAAGTCCGCAACGCGTGGAAGACCACCGGTAATATCTTTAGTACCACTTGAAGCTTGAGGTATACGAGCTAGTGTTTCACCGATACCTACGTTACCGCCATCTGCAAGGTTAACAATCGCCTTACCAGGTAGGAAGTATTGTGCTGGCATTTCAGTGCCAGGGATCATGATGTCACGACCATTCGCATCAACAAGTTTCACTGTTGGACGCATGTCTTTACCAGCAGAAGCTCGCTCAGCCGCATCAAGGATTACAATTGAAGATAGACCAGTTAACTCATCAGTTTGAGTTGTGATCGTAACACCATCAATCATGTCCACGAATTGAACTTGACCTTGTACTTCTGTGATGATTGGCATTGTATGCGGGTCCCAAGAAGCGATCTTATCGCCTTGAACCACTGCATCACCATCTTTCTTAGAAAGAATAGTACCGTAAGATAGCTTATAGCTCTCTTTCGTACGGCCATGCTCATCAATAACTGTTAATTCAGATGCACGAGAAGTAATAACTAAATTACCTTCGCCATTTGTTACGTACTTAGCATTATGAAGTTTAATCGAACCAGTCGTTTTAACTTGAATGCTGTTGTCTGCTGCTGCCGTAGATGCCGCACCACCGATGTGGAACGTACGCATCGTTAGCTGTGTACCAGGTTCACCGATTGATTGAGCAGCGATAACACCAACTGCCTCACCTTGGTTTACCATGTGACCACGAGCCAAGTCACGACCGTAACAGTTTGCACAACAACCGAAGTCAGCTTCACAACTTACTACAGAACGTACTTTAATTTGGTCAACAGAGTTATCTTCTACGATTTGACACTGCTTCTCATCAAGAAGCGTGTTACGTGGAAGAAGGATCTCATCTGTACCAGGTTTCAATACATCTTCAGCAACCACACGACCTAGAACACGCTCGTGTAGAGGCTCTTTAACATCACCACCTTCAATTAGAGGGATCATGGTCACACCTTCGTATGTACCACAGTCATCTAAGTGAACAACTACATCTTGAGCAACGTCTACTAAACGACGAGTCAGGTAACCTGAGTTCGCTGTTTTAAGTGCAGTATCGGCAAGACCTTTACGCGCACCGTGCGTTGAGATGAAGTATTGGTTTACGTTTAGACCTTCACGGAAGTTCGCCGTGATCGGTGTTTCGATGATTGAACCATCTGGTTTCGCCATCAGACCACGCATACCTGCTAGCTGACGAATCTGAGCTGCAGAACCACGAGCACCTGAATCGGCCATCATGTAAACGCTGTTAAACGATTCTTGTTGCTCTTCTTCACCATCGCGGTTAAGCACAGTTTCTGAAGACAAGTTATCCATCATCTCTTTAGCAACTTGTTCGTTCGTTGCTGCCCAGATATCGATAACTTTGTTGTAACGTTCGCCCGCAGTTACAAGACCAGATTGGTACTGTTCTTGAATTTGCTTAACTTCTTCTTCTGCATCAGCCACTTTAGTGTACTTAGCATCAGGAATAACCATGTCGTCGATACCAACAGACGCACCAGACAATGCTGCGTATGCGAAACCTGTGTACATGATTTGGTCAGCAAAGATTACGGTCTCTTTCGAACCAAGAGTACGGTATGCTTCGTTTAGTAGGTTAGAGATTTGCTTCTTACCTAACTTCTGGTTAATGATGCTGTAAGGTAGACCTTCAGGAACGATCTGCCATAGCATTGCACGACCAACAGTCGTATCAACCAGTTTAGTTTCACGAGTTTCAATACCGTTTTCATCACGAAGTACTTCTGTGATTCGAACCTTAACGCGAGCATGTAGCTCTGCACAACCTGTACGGTATGCTTTCTCAGCTTCAGCAAAACCTTCAAGGTACATGCCTTCGCCTTTCGCGTTAATTTTGTCACGTGTCATGTAGTACAGACCTAATACAACATCCTGAGAAGGAACGATGATTGGGTCGCCTGATGCTGGCGACAGAATGTTATTCGTCGACATCATTAGGGTACGTGCTTCTAATTGAGCTTCCAGAGTTAGAGGTACGTGTACCGCCATCTGGTCACCATCGAAGTCGGCGTTATATGCCGCACACACTAGTGGGTGAAGCTGAATTGCTTTACCTTCGATTAGTACTGGTTCAAACGCTTGAATACCAAGACGGTGAAGTGTTGGTGCACGGTTAAGCAGTACTGGGTGTTCACGAATTACGTCATCTAAGATATCCCAAACGATCGCTTCTTCACGCTCTACCATTTTCTTAGCAGCTTTGATTGTCGTAGCAAGACCACGACCTTCTAGTTTGCTGTAGATAAATGGCTTAAATAGTTCAAGTGCCATCTTCTTAGGAAGACCACACTGATGTAGACGAAGGTATGGACCTACTGTAATTACAGAACGACCAGAGTAATCTACACGTTTACCAAGCAAGTTCTGACGGAAACGACCTTGTTTACCCTTGATCATATCAGCAAGAGATTTCAGAGGACGCTTGTTAGAACCTGTAATCGCACGACCACGACGACCGTTATCAAGCAGCGCATCAACAGACTCTTGCAGCATACGTTTTTCGTTACGTACGATGATGTCTGGTGCAGCTAGGTCTAAAAGACGCTTCAAACGGTTGTTACGGTTAATCACACGACGGTATAAATCATTTAGATCAGACGTAGCAAAACGGCCGCCATCTAGTGGTACTAGAGGACGAAGATCTGGCGGAAGTACTGGTAGAACAGTTAAGATCATCCACTCTGGGTTATTACCAGATTGAACGAATGCTTCTACAAGTTTCAAACGCTTAGTCAGTTTCTTACGTTTTGTTTCAGAGTTAGTTGTTTCTAGCTCTTCACGCATGTTCTCGATTTCAGCTTGCATGTCCATAGAACCAAGCAAGTCTTTAATCGCCTCAGCACCCATTTTAGCTGTGAATTCGTCACCGAACTCTTCTAGCTTATCAAGGTACTCTTCTTCTGAAAGAAGTTGGCTGCGCTCTAAATCAGTCATACCTGGCTCTGTAACCACATATGATTCAAAGTAAAGTACACGTTCGATATCACGTAGAGGAATGTCCATTAACAAACCAATACGAGATGGAAGTGACTTAAGGAACCAGATGTGTGCAACAGGAGACGCAAGTTCAATGTGGCCCATACGGTCACGACGAACTTTAGTTTGCGTTACTTCTACGCCACATTTTTCACAGATAACACCACGGTGCTTCAGGCGCTTATATTTACCACATAAGCACTCGTAGTCTTTAACTGGGCCAAAGATACGTGCACAGAAAAGACCGTCACGTTCTGGCTTAAAGGTACGATAGTTGATTGTTTCTGGCTTTTTAACTTCACCAAAAGACCATGAACGAATTTGGTCAGGTGAAGCAAGACCGATTTTGATTGCATCAAATTCTTCAGTCTTATGTTGTGCTTTCAGAAACTTTAATAAGTCTTTCACATTCGGCTCCTGTAAGGAGAAAAAAGGCGCTCGGCGAGCGCCTTATATTCTACCGGACAATCTCAATGAGATTATTCTTCGTCTTCTAACTCGATGTTGATACCAAGTGAGCGGATTTCTTTCAACAATACGTTGAATGATTCTGGCATACCTGGTTCCATACGATGATCGCCATCTACGATGTTCTTATACATCTTAGTACGACCGTTCACGTCATCCGACTTAACGGTTAGCATTTCTTGTAGAGTATATGCAGCACCATATGCTTCAAGTGCCCATACTTCCATCTCACCGAAACGCTGACCACCGAACTGAGCTTTACCACCAAGTGGTTGCTGAGTTACAAGGCTGTAAGAGCCGGTAGAACGTGCGTGCATCTTGTCATCAACTAAGTGGTTTAGTTTTAGCATGTACATGTAACCAACAGTTACAGGACGCTCAAACGCATCACCAGTACGACCATCAAACAGTTTCAACTGACCAGACTCTGGCAGATCAACAAGTTTTAATAGCTCTTTAATTGATGCTTCTGGAGCACCATCAAAGATTGGTGTTGCGATTGGTAAACCACCGCGTAAGTTCTTAACTAATGTACGAACTTCGTCATCAGACAATGCAGCGATGTCTACTTCTTGGCGAGTTTCACCAAGATCGTATACTTTTTGTAAGAAGTTACGGAACTTATGTAGTTCTTGTTGCTCTTTAAGCATTTGGTTGATCTTATCACCAACGCCTTTCGCAGCAAGACCCATATGAACTTCAAGGATTTGACCGATGTTCATACGAGAAGGTACACCCAGTGGGTTCAGTACGATATCTACTGGCTGACCTTTTTCATCATAAGGCATGTCTTCAACAGGGTTGATCTTAGAGATTACACCCTTGTTACCGTGACGACCCGCCATCTTATCACCAGGCTGAATACGACGTTTTACCGCTAGGTAAACTTTAACGATTTTCAGTACGCCCGGTGCAAGATCATCACCTTGAGTGATCTTACGACGTTTAGTTTCGAATTTCTTATCGAACTCTGCTTTAAGCTCATCATATTGCTCAGCAAGCTGCTCAAGTTGATTTTGTTGAGATTCATCATCAAGAGTGATTTCTAACCACTGCTTACGATCCATCGCATCAAGCTTAACTTCAGAAGTACCTGCAGCAAGTAGAAGTGTGCGAACACGTGCTAATAAGCCACC
The DNA here is from genome assembly GCF_028765575.1 of Aliivibrio sp. S3MY1. Classification (GTDB taxonomy): domain Bacteria; phylum Pseudomonadota; class Gammaproteobacteria; order Enterobacterales; family Vibrionaceae; genus Aliivibrio. The sequence continues at coordinate 69,570 of NZ_JARACO010000018.1, forward strand.
CTCAAGAATCTGGAATTCTTCAGTGATGTCTTTCTTAGCTTCTTTAAGCTGCATTTGTTCGATTTCTAGAGCACGTTTGTCTTTTTCAACACCATCACGAGTAAATACTTGTACATCAATGATAGTACCTGAAACAGAGTTTGGTACACGTAGAGAAGAATCTTTAACATCAGATGCTTTTTCACCGAAGATAGCTCGTAGTAGCTTCTCTTCAGGAGTCAGTTGAGTTTCACCTTTAGGCGTTACTTTACCAACTAGGATGTCACCACCCTTAACTTCAGCACCAATGTAAACAATACCTGATTCATCAAGTTTAGACAGTGCAGCTTCACCTACGTTAGGGATATCTGCAGTGATCTCTTCTGAACCAAGTTTAGTATCACGAGCCACACAAGATAGTTCTTGAATATGGATTGTCGTGAAACGGTCTTCCTGAACTACACGCTCAGATACAAGGATTGAATCCTCGAAGTTATAACCATTCCAAGGCATGAACGCGATACGCATGTTCTGACCAAGTGCAAGCTCACCAAGATCCGTTGAAGGACCATCAGCAAGTACATCACCACGAGTTACAGGTTCACCAGGAAGTACTGTAGGACGTTGGTTGATACACGTATTTTGGTTAGAACGAGTGTACTTAGTTAAGTTGTAGATATCGATACCAGCTTCGCCAGGTACCAATTCTTCTTCGTTCACTTTAATAACGATACGAGAAGCATCTACTGACTGAACCATACCACCACGTTTAGCAACAGCAGTTACACCTGAGTCAACAGCTACATTACGTTCAATACCAGTACCAACTAAAGGCTTATCAGCTCTTAGTGTAGGAACGGCTTGACGTTGCATGTTCGCACCCATTAGGGCACGGTTCGCATCATCGTGTTCTAGGAACGGGATAAGCGATGCAGCTACAGATACAACTTGGTTTGTCGCGACATCCATGTATTGGATGTGTTCACGTGGGTGCAGTCCAGATTCACCTTTCTGACGAGCGATGATTAATTCATCAGCGAAAGTACCTTCTTCTGTTAACACGGCATTCGCCTGTGCAATAACAAAAGTACCTTCCTCGATAGCAGATAGGTAATCAACATCTTCAGTAACAACACCATCAACAACACGACGGTATGGAGTTTCTAGGAAACCATACTCGTTACATTGTGCAAATGCTGACAATGAGTTAATTAGACCGATGTTTGGACCTTCAGGTGTTTCGATTGGACATAGGCGACCGTAGTGAGTCGCGTGTACATCACGAACTTCGAAACCAGCACGCTCACGAGTTAGACCGCCAGGACCTAATGCAGAAATACGACGCTTGTGCGTAACTTCTGACAATGGGTTATTCTGATCCATAAACTGAGATAGCTGTGAAGAGCCAAAGAATTCTTTAACTGCAGCTGAAATCGGCTTAGCATTGATAAGATCTTGAGGCATGATCGCATCAAGGTCACCAAGACTTAAGCGCTCACGAACAGCACGTTCTACACGAACTAGACCAACACGGAATTGGTTTTCTGCCATTTCGCCAACAGAACGAATACGACGGTTACCAAGGTGATCGATATCATCAACCTCGCCTTTACCGTTACGAATATCGATCAGCTTACGCATAACCTCGATGATATCTTTCTCATCAAGAATACCATTACCTTCGTCATTATCACGGCCAATTGAGCTATTAAACTTCATACGACCAACAGTCGATAAGTCATAGCGATCTTCAGAGAAGAATAGGCTTTCAAATAATGATTCAGCAGCTTCTTTTGTTGGTGGCTCGCCTGGGCGCATCATTCGGTAAATTTCAACTAGAGCCGATAGACGGTCAACAGTTGAATCAGCACGTAATGTGTCTGAAATGTATGCACCATGATCAAGATCATTGGTAAATAATACTTCGATCTTCTTATGGCCAGCTTGAGATAAATTAGCAAGATCTTCTAAGCTAAACTCTTGGTTAGCCGCGATAATGATCTCACCTGTGTCTTCATTCACATAATCGTGAGAAGCCACTTTACCTACGATATAATCCACTGGTACTTCGATATAATTTACTTCGTCTTTCGTCAATTGACGAATGTGACGCGCAGTAATACGACGACCGGCTTCAACATAAACCTTGCCGTTCGATTCGATATCGAATGTTGCAGTCTCACCACGTAAACGCTCAGGAAGTAATTCCATCATTAGCGTTTGATCTTTCACTTCAAATACAACTTTATCAAAGAATAGATCTAAGATTTCTTCTGTTGTCTTACGAAGTGCACGTAAGATGATCGTTGCTGGTAATTTACGACGACGGTCGATACGTACGAATAAGTTATCCTTAGGATCAAATTCGAAATCTAACCATGAACCACGGTAAGGAATTACACGTGCGTTATAAAGAACTTTACCAGATGAATGGGTTTTACCCTTATCGCTGTCGAAGAAGACACCTGGGCTGCGGTGCAGCTGGGATACGATAACCCTTTCAGTACCATTGATTACAAAAGTACCGTTGTCTGTCATAAGCGGAATTTCGCCCATGTAGACTTCTTGTTCTTTAATGTCTTTTACCGTGCCTGCAGGTGCATCTTTATCATACACAACTAAGCGTAATTTAACGCGTAGTGGTGCAGAATATGTAACACCGCGGATTTGACATTCTTTAACATCAAATTCTGGCTCACGGAGATTGTAGCTAACGTATTCTAGCTTAGAGTTGCCGTTGTAGCTCTGAATTGGAAAAACAGAACGGAAAGCAGCCTCAAGACCGTATTGCCCTTCAGGATCTTGCTCGATAAACTTAGTAAAAGAATCAAGCTGGATCGATAGCAAGTATGGTATGTCCAACACTTGTGGACGCTTACCAAAATCCTTACGGATGCGCTTTTTCTCTGTATAAGAGTAAACCATGGGGTTCCTCAGCTCGCTGATAAGTGACCCGAACCGTCCGCCTTCGAAAGGTTGGGACAGTGACTAATAACACTGTTTTCTGTAGGACATAATCTCTGATTGAGACTATGTTTTTTGCTCGGATATAGGGACTTTAAACAGTGTGAAATTCCCCTAAACCCTACAGCGCAAAAAGGCCGGTGGTTAATAAACCACCAGCCATTAGCCGTTAGGCTATGAAACTAAGTAATAATTACTTGATTTCAACAGTCGCACCAGCTTCTTCTAGCTGTGCTTTAAGACCTTCAGCTTCAGCTTTATCAACGCCTTCTTTTAGAGGTGCTGGAGCTGAGTCTACAAGACCTTTAGCTTCTTTCAGGCCAAGACCTGTAGCGCCACGTACTGCTTTGATTACAGATACTTTGTTTGCGCCAGCAGAAGTTAGGATAACGTCAAATTCAGTTTGCTCTTCAGCAGCGTCGCCTGCAGCTGCGCCACCTGCAACTACTGCAGCAGCAGCAGAAACACCAAATTTTTCTTCCATAGCTTCGATAAGCTCAACAACTTGCATTACAGACATTTCTGCAACTGCGTCTAGGATTTGCTCGTTAGTAATAGACATAACAATTCTCTTTTAAGTCAACAATAATTTATTTTGTAATCAAATAAAGCAGGGCTTATGCCGCAGCTTCTTCTTTTTGATCACGAACAGCAGCGATAGTACGTACCAGTTTAGCAGCAGAAGCTTCTTTCATGCACATCATTAAGCGTGCGATAGCTTCGTCGTAAGTTGGTAGTGTCGCTAGTACATCAGCATCAGTAACTACGCCTTCAAATGCAGCAGCTTTGATCTCGAAGTCTTTATTCTCTTTAGCAAAGTCTTTAAAAAGACGTGCTGCAGCACCAGGGTGCTCGTTAGAGAATGCAAGTAGAGATGGACCAGTAAATGTGTCTTGTAGACATTCATACTGAGTACCTTCTACTGCACGACGTGCTAAAGTGTTACGAACAACTCTCATGTAAACACCCGCTTCACGCGCTTGTTTACGTAGAGAAGTCATCGCGCCAACAGTAACGCCACGAGAATCAGCTACAACTGCAGAAAGTGCACCACTGGCTGCTTCGTTGACTTCAGCAACAATTGCTTTTTTGTCTTGAAGATTTAAAGCCATTTGGATTAACCTCTGGTTGTGATTACACCACTCACTACAAAATTGTAGGAGAGTAATTACGATGCATTCCCAGAAAACCAATTTTAAAAACTAGTTTTTAGTTCGGGCACCGTCTACGCAGGATTTATTAAGCTCTTTCGAGCGCCTACGGTCTTGGACGGAGACTATTTAATTAAAAATCAAATAGCCCCAACCATAAATTTGATAGGCGGAAAATTATACATGAATTTCCCACCTTTGCAAATTAGTTTGTTTGTGTATTTAGAGTCGCTTGATCTAAAGATACACCAGCACCCATTGTAGTAGAGATGCTTACCTTCTTCACGAAAGTACCTTTCGCTGAAGTTGGTTTTGCTTTCTTCAGTGCAACTAGAAGAGATTCTAGGTTCTCTTTAAGTTGAGCAGCATCAAAGTCCACTTTACCAATAGTAGTGTGGATGATGCCGTTTTTGTCGTTACGGTAACGAACCTGACCAGCTTTAGCATTTTTAACTGCTTCAGCAACGTTAGGAGTTACAGTACCAACTTTAGGGTTTGGCATAAGACCGCGAGGACCTAGGATTGTACCTAGTTGACCAACAACGCGCATTGCATCTGGAGAAGCAACAACAACGTCAAAGTTCATTTCGCCTTTCTTAACTAGTTCAGCAAGATCTTCCATACCTACTAGATCAGCGCCTGCTTCTTTAGCTGCTTCTGCGTTTGCACCTTGAGTGAACACAGCAACACGGATATCACGACCAGTACCGTGAGGTAACACAGTTGCACCACGTACGTTTTGATCTGATTTACGTGCATCAATGCCAAGGTTGATAGCAACATCAACACTTTCATTGAATTTAGCAGTAGCTAATTCTTTAAGAAGAGCAACAGCTTCGTTGATTTCGTAGTCTTTAGTAACTTCCACTTTTTCGCGGATATTACGCATACGCTTAGTAAGTTTAGCCATTTTATTAACCCTCTACCACTAGACCCATTGAACGAGCAGTACCAGCAATTGAACGCTTCATAGCTTCAATGTCAGCACCAGTCATGTCCGCAGCTTTAGTTTCTGCGATCTCTTGTATTTGAGCGTCAGTAATAGTACCAACTTTCTCAGAATTTGGACGACCAGAACCAGACTTAACGCCAGCAGCTTTCTTTAGAAGAACAGCAGCAGGTGGAGTCTTAGTAATAAACGTAAAAGAACGGTCGCTGTATACAGAGATAACAACTGGAGTAGGTAGACCTTTCTCAACAGATTCTGTTCTTGCGTTAAACGCTTTACAGAATTCCATGATATTCACACCGTGTTGACCTAGAGCAGGACCAACTGGTGGACTTGGGTTCGCCATACCTGCTGCAACTTGCAGTTTGATATAAGCTTCAACTTTCTTAGCCATAATATTTCCTAATTTTGGGTTCAATCGCCATCCAACTGGATTAGCTCCCCGTTAACAAAAACGCGCGAAATTATAATAATAATTCGCGCGCTTTACAATAGCTTTGATGATTTTTCGATCAGTTTTTTTCTACTTGGCTAAACTCTAGTTCAACTGGAGTTGCACGGCCAAAGATAGAAACAGATACTTTGATGCGACTCTTCTCATAATCGACTTCTTCAACAGTACCGTTAAAGTCAGCAAATGGGCCTTCTGTAACACGAACCACTTCACCAGCTTCAAATAACGTCTTAGGACGAGGAGCTTCGCTCGCTTGTTCAAGACGATTCAAAATAGCATCCGCTTCTTTATCTGTGATAGGTGCTGGGCGATCTGAAGTACCACCAATGAATCCCATAACACGTGGAATACTACGTACCAAGTGCCATGATTCATCATTCATGATCATTTGCACTAACACGTAACCAGGGAAAAATTTACGTTCGCTTTTACGACGTTGACCGGCACGCATTTCTACCACTTCTTCAGTTGGTACAAGTACTTCGCCAAATAACTCTTCCATGTTATGAATTTTAATATGTTCGCGTAGCGATTGTGATACACGACCTTCAAAACCTGAAAAGGCTTGAACTACATACCAACGTTTCTTTGGAGCTTCACTCATGATCACTTATCCTCAAACACCTGTGATTAAGCCAATTAGTCTTACCATGATACCATCAATACCCCATAAAATAAGGGCCATAACGATACATACAGCAAGAACAATGAAAGTTGTCTGTGTTGTTTCTTGGCGTGTAGGCCAAACAACTTTACGTACTTCCATTCTTGATTCACGAGCAAATGCAATTGCAGTTTGACCTTTTGCTGTGAAAGCAGCAATACCACCAGCAGCAGCAATTAATGCAACTACACTGGCAGCTCGAATAACAACAGACAGATCAGCTAGTAAATAATTACCAATTACCGCAGCAGAAAGTAGAACTAAAACTAGTAACCACTTAATTGTATCAGCTGCGCCTGAAGTTTCTGTCGTCTCAGTATTTGTTTTCATAAACCAACCTGTGACATAACTAAAATCATTTTCCATCATTAGACAGAAATTCAAAAACAAGAGTAAATATACCCTACTCTCTTCATCCTATAAACCAGCTATTTGCTAATTTGTCTGCGCTGTACTCTATATTTTCTTATTAATTCAGAAGAAAAATAAAACAACACACAATACAACGCAGAAAAAGGGCATCAAATGATGCCCTTTTTACTAGTACTTCGTCAAATCTTAC
>NZ_JARACO010000019.1 GCF_028765575.1 Aliivibrio sp. S3MY1
ATGGTATGTGGCGTAATGTGGCGAATTATTTGCCTGCACAAGGGTTTGATGAGATCTTAGATGAAAATGCGATTTTAAAAGCATTCCCAGAAGCTGAAGCGTTTCGTGGTGAATGGGGGCTTTCAGACGAATACGCCTTCAAACTAGCAGAAAAAGAGCTAAAAGAAGCGACTCAGCCTCTTATGATCTATATCTTAACCATTACCAATCACACGCCTTATGAAGTACCAAAAAATTACGAACTAAAACCACTTAAGGTGAGTGAACGGTTATTAAAGCGCATGCAAAAGGGTGAAGAAGAAGCAATGCGACTGCTTGAAACTTATCAATACGCTAATAATGCACTGGGTGAGTTTGTCGCAGATATTAAGCAATCTTCATTAGGTGATTCAACATTGGTAGCAGCGACTGGAGATCACCGTTTAAGAGGATTTACCATGTCTTATCCTAACGATCTTCCTATTATTCATGCGGTGCCATTTTACTTATATATACCAACGAAAATTCAACAGCAAGTATCACATAAATTTGATTCAAAAAGAGTTGGTTCACATAAAGATATTTTCCCAACGTTGTATGCCTTTAGTTTGTCAAAAGCAAACTACTATAGCTTAGGTGGGGGAAATATACTGAATACAACAGAATCAACACGATTTGGTTATAACCCAGAAATGACAGTAGTAGAGCAAGGTATGTATTTAAATAGCCAGCCAGAAAAACTATATAAATGGGTATCAGAATCTACAGTCAATCTAAAGTCGACATCAAATGAAACCCCTAATGTAGGTAATGATTACCACACATTGCAAACCTTATACATTAATAGCCAAGTAAAAGGCGTTCATTAATTGTAATCATAGGCCACTTATTTGAGTGGCCTTTTTATTGCCATTAAACAGGTGACTTTACTTTATGTCTTAATGCTTGATTTACCACAGAAGGAACGAAAGCTTCCACATTCCCCCCGTGCAACGCGACTTCTCTCACAATGGTTGAAGATAGAAAAGCATACTCTTCAGAAGGCGTCAGAAATACACTCTCTAATTCAGGCATTAACTTACGATACATACTGGTTAAGCCGAATTCATACTCAAAATCCATGGTGGTTCTTAAGCCACGAACCAATAGATTCGCTTGTTTCTGTTTAGCAAAATCAACCATCAATCCAGAGAAGCCCTCAACAGAAACGTTTGTGAGTTCCTTAGTCACTTCTTGCGCTAATTGAACGCGCTCTTCCAGAGTAAATAAGGTCTTTTTACTTGGGCTTGCAGCTACTGCTACAATAATATGATTAAACATTGACGAAGAGCGTTTAATTAAATCCAAATGTCCATTGGTGATAGGGTCAAAAGTACCGGGATAGAGGGTTAATTTAGTCATTTTTTGCCCTTAAATACTGATCAATACCTTGCTTACAACGAGTCAGTTTGTTTTGAATAGTTATTTCTAAAATAGCATCATTTTCAGCTAAAGATGCACGGGAGTTTTCGTTATGGAAAAGGTGGTAGCCCACGCCTGAAAATTTTAGATATAGGCGTGATAACCCAGAATTTAATAATCTAAGAACAAATTCACTGTCTTCTCTACCCCAGCCAATAAATTCATTATTAAAACCATTTGTTTTTATTATATCTTCCATCCAAAAAGACATATTACAACTTCGAGTTGACTTGTCACTATTGGATATTTTAGAAAAAATAGAAGATAACAATTTATTATTAATAATATTTTTTCTATTTTTTAAACCAGCACTGAAAAAGGTCGGTAGCTTAGCTGTATTCATAACAAGTTTTGAGCATTCTTGGTTTAGTAAAACCCTACCACCTTGAATAAACTGTCCTTTTTCTGCATGTTGTTTATGATCTAGAACAAAGCTTGGAGGTAAAACGATATCTCCATCTATAATAATAATATATTCAAAATGTGCTTGTGCGATTGCTTTATTTCGGCTTTGTGCAGCTCGGAAACCATCATCTTTTTGCCAACTATGGTATAGAGGAATAGGAAATGAAAGTTGGTATTCTTGTATTAATTGAGCTGTATCCTCTTTCGAGCCATCATCAGCAATAATAACTTCATCTGGCAATTCTAATTGGTGTTTTACGCTATCGAGAACACTACCTAGAGCTTCTTTCCAGTTATAAGTAGTGATGATTAATGTCGTTTTCATTTTTTTTTCACCTCTTCACGAAGGTAAAGATCAATATATTTAATAAAAGTAGTGTGCATCGTTAGCCAAGCCAAAATAAAGCCATGTTTGCCATCTAAGAATCCGCGTTTAAATACATACATTCTTAAAAATGCACCCAGCGCATGAATTAATGCAGTGCTTAGTCCCGCTTTTTTCTTTCCTTCACGTTCATCCGTCCATGCTTTTAAGTAGCCGGTTGTTTTATTAATGTAATGGTGCAAATTATCGTAAGTAAAATGCAGTAAACGACCTTTTAATTTTTCAATACGAACAGAGTCGGAAGTCACCACTTTTTCATGAACCAAAGCATCGTTATATTGAGCTTCATTAGTGCGATATAAACGTACCACCCAATCTGGCGACCAACCAGAATGCTTAATAAACTTACCAAACGCAGAGCTAAGACGGTTTATCTTATAAGCCACATTGGGTTTGTTGGCTTTTATTGCCGTTAAGATCTCTTCTTTTAACTCTGGAGTTACACGCTCATCAGCATCTAACCAAAGGACATACTCGGCAGTGACATACTGTTGTGCCAACTGACGTTGTTTACCAAACCCCGGCCACTCGCTGTTAACAAAAAAACGGTCAGTAAATTGACGAGCAATGATCTCGGTTTCATCAGTACTGCCTGAGTCGAGAATGACGATCTCATCAACCCAGCCTTGTACTGTTTCTAAGCAGGCTTGCAAGTGTTTTGCTTCATTTTTAACGATAAGCGCGACAGCTAACGTTGGCGTAGACAAGTGGCTCATGAATTATCCTTATTGATGGCGTAAGCGTAGAAAGGTTTCAGTAACCATATCAAGCGTAATATCTTGCATTATATGATCCCCTTTAACACGCGTGCTCCATTTTAAATCGTCAATGGGTTTATTTTGTTGTTGGGTAACATGTTGTTCATACATACTCACCACATAAGGTAGGCTATTGTATGGACCCGTACGTTTAGGGTTGCTGTGACCATACAGCCCAATCACAGGGGTTCCTTGTGTCGTAGCTATATGTGCAGGGCCAGAGTCAGGAGCAATTACGACTGCGGATTTTTTTAATACCGCGGTTAACTGTTTTAATGACGTTTTACCAATTAAATTAATAAGTGGAGAGTTGGCAAGTGATTCAATACTGTCACCAAGTTGCTTTTCACGATCACTTGGTGATCCACACAGTACCACTTGGTAACCTTGTGCGGTTAACCAGTCAGATAATTGAGCGTAGCGCTCAGTCAACCAATTACGTTCGTCTTTGCTTGCAGCAGGAGAGATCACCACATACGGCTTTTCTGCTGGAATATGTGAATTTACAAATGAAAAGTCATCATCAGATAATGGGATATTCCATGTCGGTTCACTTTTAGGCACACCAAGATATTCAACAAAAGAGTAGAAGCTATCTAGAACATGCGCTGAGGCCGTATCTTCAATTTTACGATTGGTAAATAGCCATTGGCCTTCTTTCGCACGTTTGCGATTAAAGCCTACTTTGTATTTTGCTTTTATACCAAGCGTTAGAACACTTGCCCGTAATGCCAATTGCATGTGAACAAGAGCATCAAAACGTTGATCTTTTAATTGGTGCCAAATGGCTCTCATTCCAGCAAGGCCTAATTTCTTATCAAATGGGATCACTGTAATAGCGGGCAAATCATGAATCAGTTGCGCCTCCACTTTCCCTACAATCCAAGTAATTTTGGTGCTTGGCCACTTTTTTTGAATCGCTTGAACTGCAGCAATAGCATGGCACACATCACCAATAGCGGATAAGCGCAATATACATAAAGAGTCAGGGGGCGAAGTGAATAAAGCCATAGAGATGTTTACCCAGAAAGAATGAGGTAGAATTATGCTATTAACGCTCATAAATGTAAAATGGCAAAGAGTGAGAAAGAGACTAGAAACTATACGCTGTGCTAACTAGAGGCGATAAGAACTGAGTTCAGATCGCAGCGCTTGCAGAATTCAGGGGGAGCTTGCTTTTAGCTCCTCCCCTTTATCGGCATAGCTACTTGGCTATAAATGTTGATATAAGGGGGAGGCTGGGAGGGGTTGCTAGCTAGAAACTATACGCTGCGCTAACTAGAGATGATAAGATCAGAATTTAGATCGCTGTGCTTGCAGAGTTTAGAGGCATTTAGCTTTTGCTCTTATAGTTTCTAGAAGTGAAGCGGTCTAGTTAGCGCAGCGTACAGTCTCTAATGTTTAATATTGGAGTACCTGTAACATGCAAAAAATCCAAACAACAAAGCAAACCATTTGGTATGACGACTCAACTTTAACTGAACCACCAGAACAATGCTGTGATCCTGATTATTGGCAACAACAAAACAAAGTGATTGGTTCCGCGCAAGGTCGTGGTACAACGTGGTTTGTTACTTTAGATAAAATGGACGCCGCTTTGCGTCATTATCGTCGTGGTGGACTGTTTGGAAAACTAGTTAAAGACCATTATATCTTTACAAGTTGGGAAAAAACACGCAGTTATCAAGAGTTTCAATTGTTAAAAGCATTAAGAGGTGCAGGCGTTAGTGTGCCTAAACCGATAGCAGCTAGAGCGATTAAGCGAACCTTTTGCTATCAAGCCGATTTACTCAGTGAAAAGATCCCAAACGCCCGAGATCTTGTGTCTATCTTGCAAAAAAATCCATTATCAAAAGAAATGTACCAAAAGATTGGTAATGAAATACGTAAAATGCATGCAGTGCAAGTGAATCATACTGATCTAAATATTCACAATATATTGATTGATAATAATGATAAGGTTTGGATCATTGATTTTGATAAATGTTATCAACAAAAAGGTGATGATTGGAAGCAAAGCAACTGGGATAGATTACAGCGCTCATTTAGAAAAGAAGTAAATAAAAGGCAAATACATTGGTCAGAAAATGAGTGGTCTCATTTACTTTCTGATCATCACACCATTTAATATTATATACACTCACCGTTGGATTTATTATTTTGAATACGTTAATACGAAAACAGAAATTGCATAGCCATGGTTGGCTTATTTTAATCAACAGTTTGATAGCAATGGCAATCGCAAGTCGCTACTTTGCATTTTTGCCTGAAATTCCAACGGATGCATTAGGATTAACTTTTCTAATCTCTAGTACATTTAGTCAAATGGTACTATTGGCTGGGGTCATTGGTCTTATTGCCTTACCTGCTATTTTTATACATAACGCCAAACTACGTAATGCTATCCAAGCCTTAATTGCCTCATTAGGTATCGCAATCTTATTTATTGATACCTTGGTGTTTGCTCAATACCGATTCCATATCAATGCAGTGGTTCTTGAGTTGGTGTTTTCAGGGCAAGTTGTCAGTTTCCCGTTAATTACTTGGGTCTCAGTGATTGGTGGGGTACTCGCTTTGGTTATCGGCCAATATTTATTGATTTCTTGGTTAGAAAAACCAGCCGCAATAACTCAGCACAAATTAGGTCGTAAATTTGCCGTAATCACTTTCTTTGCGTTATTGGCAACACACGGCATTCATATTTGGGCGGCTGCTAACGCTTATCAACCGGTAACAACGGTAAAACGCTATTTACCTGCTTTCTATCCTGCAACATCAACCAGCATGATGAAAAAATACGGCTGGGTGAATGAAGAGGCCATTGCGCAGCAACAAGCCATGAAAATGAATCGCAAAAGTGATTTAAATTACCCGTTAGCACCACTACAAAAAGAAGCGGTTGAAAAGCCAATTAACATCATGATTTTAGCGGTCGATTCATGGCGTGCAGATACCTTTAATGCTGAAAACACACCTAATATGTGGAAATACGCACAAGAAGGCATTATTTTTAATAATCATATTGCTACTGGTAACGCGACACGTACCGGTGTTTTTGGGCTTTTTTATGGCATTCCAGGCACTTATTGGCACGGATTCTTAGCCAATCAAAAAACACCATTATTGATTGATCGACTGCAAGAGCTGAATTATGACATGGGGATTTTCACTGCGGCTCAACTAGAGAAGCCGGAGTTTAATCAAACGGTATTCAAAAATATTTCTAATTTACGCATTCAATCAGAAGGTAACTCACCTTCAGAACTAGATAAAGACTTAACGAAAGATTGGTTAGAATGGTACGGCAAGCGTGACACCTCAAAACCAGCGTTCTCGTTTTTATTTTACGATGCACCACATGGGTATGACTTCCCTAAAGACTATGCACATCGTTATGAACCAATGCTCGATAACATCAATTATCTAGATCTTAATAACGACAGTGATCCAACCTTATTTTTCAATCGCTATAAGACCAGTGTTCACTTTGTAGATAGCGTAGCAAAACAGGTACTCGATAAGCTAAAAGAGACGGGTGATTTAGAAAATACCTTAGTGATTATTACTGGGGATCACGGACAAGAAATGAATGATAATCGTCTTAATTTCTGGGGACACAATGGTAACTTTACCAATGCACAAGTGAATGTACCTTTTGCTATTTTTGGGCCGAAGATCAGTAACGAAACAGTAGAATGGGGTTCAGACGAGTTAACCAGTCATCAAGATGTAGTTCCAACATTAATGAAGCATTACCTTGGCGTGACGAATGACATTAAAGATTACTCTGTTGGGGAAGATTTATTGGGTAAATCAGTGAATCGAGAGTGGATCATGTCATCGAACTACAGTGGTTATGCGATTATTGATAATGACTCGATCTTAGAGGTGCATGCAACGGGTCAATACCAACTATTAGATAAAACTAACCGTCCACTAAAAGACGGTGAATTAAATTATCAACACCTTCAAGAGGCCTTAGAGCAGATCAGTCGATTTAATAAATAGCCTAACTAAGACAGAATTTACACTGAGCTACTTATGTTTTTAATGTAAGTGGCTTGTTTATTATTTATGTTTAGCTCTCTGTTGGATTTAAATCATAATAATCATTATTGTTCTATCTATAGCACCTTGTTGCTTGTGTAGGAAACGGGAAGCATTGGAAGTAAGCTCATTAGAGATACTTGGATTATTTAGCAAAGTTGAAATGTGTGTACAGAGCTTGTTGCTAGTCGAAGTAATACAAGCATTGTATACTAGTAGTGTATTAACTATTTCTAAAAAATTAAAATAACTTGGACCTATAATTGTTGGTATACTTAACGCAACAGGCTCTAATATATTATGCCCACCAACCTTATCGCCAATTAGACTCCCCCCCATAAAACAGATATCAGAGGCGCCAATTAGGGTTAGCATCTCTCCCATAGTGTCACCAAGATAAACCTGAATATCTGACGTTACAGATTGTTTTGATGTGCGTTTAGTGGTGTTAAAATCAAATGTTTCACATAAATCAAAAACAGAGTTAAAACGCTCAGGGTGACGTGGAACTAAAATTAATAACGCATCAGGTATCTTATGCAATAAAGAACGATGAGCAGCTAATACTTGTTCATCTTCACCTTTATGCGTGCTGGCTGCAATCCAAATTGGACGCTCAATGCCTAATTGATGGCGAAGTTGTTTTCCTGATTCAATAACCTCATCGGTGATTTCAATATCAAACTTCACTGAGCCAGTTACATGCACCCGCTCTTTATCAATACCAAGTGCAATAAAGCGATCGGCATCATCTTTGTATTGACAACAAACATGAGTCAGATGCTTACCAAGCAGATTAAATATCGGCTGTACTTTTTTATATCCTAAGTAGGATTTTTCAGAAAGACGAGCATTTAACACTGAAATTGGAATACCAAATTTGGCCACAGTATGCAGGGTATTTGGCCACAGTTCGGTTTCCATAATTAGCATTTTTTCAGGTTTAGTTGCTTTTAAAAAACCACGAACCGCAAAGCAAAAATCAATCGGCATGTATCTGTGCTCAACTAAGTCACCTAATTTTTCAATTTGCTCCGCACCAGTACTTGTCGTCGTTGTCACTAATATTGATTGTTCAGGATTCTGTTTTTTTAATGCCTTAATGATAGGTGTAGCAGCAATTGCCTCACCAACAGAAACGGCATGAATCCATATCGGAGCCTGCGTTGTATCGAGCGATGGAGTACAACCAAAATGCTCTCTCCATCGACGACCAAAAGTAGGCTTTCCTTCTTTTTTCTTATAAAGAGAATAGAGAAGCAAAGGAGAGATAAAGGTTAAAAGTAAGCTATATAGCAGTCTCATTCTTATTATTCTTTAGTTGTTCTGTAAGGTAAAAAGTATAAATAGAACCAAACATTATATTGTGAACTAACAAACCTGTTGTAGAAAATAAATACGATTCAAAGTTATTTACTACAAACCAATATACCAGAAAGAGTAAAGCGATTAGTCTGGCTTCGTTAAATGTACCTAAGGGTGCAAGCTTTGCAGTGGAATGTAATAGCCAGTAAAACATGAATAGAATAATGGCTAATCCTAGGATGCCGTAAGATAAGGTGACCTCAACAAAAGAGTTATGAAGATGGTTAATTGTGTTGCGAACGTGCTTAGGTATACGTGTAGAAAGATATATGACATCATCTCTTACATCTTGGTCACTACCTAAAATAGGACGTTCTTTAATCCAACCTAATGCTTCATACCAAATATGAATACGAATGCCTGAACTGTTGTAAGGGACTTTGTTTATATCGCCAGAAAGAACCGCTTCATACGTATTTTCTTCATTCACTGTTCTTTTTTCTAAACTTGGGATATTACTGACAGAGAACAACGCAATAAGAGAAACTAAAATTAATGGCAATATCAATTTCAAAGAAGGTTTATTTTTTTGTATTAAAACATATGAAATAGTCCCAATGATAGAAGCAATGATAAGGCCTAAGAATACTTGTCTTGTTTGAGTAGAAAAAAGGATAAAAACAAAAAATAGGTTTAGAGCGGTTAACCCTGATACGATTAAAAGGTGTTTCTTTTTTTTGTTAGTGGTGAAAGCTAAATAGCTGTGCTTGATAGAAAAGTAGCTAAGCAGAATAAAAGCAATACCAGACCAAAGAGCAGGGTGTTGAGCATTATTTACGTTAAAATCAATGCGTTGACCATGGCTACCATTTAATAAGTCTTGAGTGAAGTTATTAGAGTGAATGTAGAAACTCAGTATGAAGCCAATTATCATCATTACCCACAACAGATAAACAGATTTGCTTTGTCCTTTTAGCCAGTATGCAATAAAAATAAAGAAAAACATATTAGCTAGAGTACCAAAATCAGGTGTTGCTTGTGCTAATTGAGGGATTTGAATTGTTGCATTTATCCAACTAAGGATTTGTAAAATTAGTGCTAAGAAGAGACTAATTAACATTTTATCTTTAAATATATGCTTACGTTCTACATAAAGAGCCAATAAGGTTCCGAAAACGAAGAAGCTTTGAAATACATCGCCATTAACTCGAGATGCGCTTTTAAGTAGAGCGTAGCCAAATAGGCATAGAAGCATAAATGCCGAGAATTTCGTTGAGTTAACAAGATACGATAATTTACTATCTATGGCATTTAAGGTCATGAAACTAAGCCTAGTGGTTCTAAGGAAGAGGGGGAATGGAAATTTTAACATATGGGTTGCAATAAAAGTAGCGTTGTATGTACAGTTCTCAATTCATACATTAGAATTAAATATCAAATTATATTACGCGTGTTTAGGGGTAAAATGAAAAAGCTAGTTGTGGATTTAGACAGTACAATTACATTAGGTGACACCTCTGATTATCGTAATGTATCTCCTAATCTAGAAGTAATTAGACAGCTTGTTGCTTATAAAGAACAAGGCTTTACCATTACTATTTTTACAGCAAGAAACATGCGGACTTATGAAGGCAACGTTGGGTTAATCAATGTACATACTTTGCCCGTGATTACTGAGTGGCTAGCTAAGCATTGCGTACCTTACGATGAAATTATTGTAGGTAAGCCATGGTGTGGCAAAGAAGGTTTCTATATTGACGACCGTGCGGTACGCCCGTCAGAGTTTGCATCAATGTCATTTGAAGAGATTACTGCGTTACTTGATAAGGAAAAATCATGTTTCTAATCATGTCATCTGCGTATGTGGATCAAGCACTGAAATCAGAATTTGGTGCCTTGCCTCCAAGTATGTTGCCACTAGGAAATCGTCGCTTGTTTCAACATCAAGTTACTAGTGCACCAAGTGGGACCGATATATTCTTAACTTTACCGGAAGAGTATGAAGTTACAGAACCTGATAATTACTGGCTTGACCAACATGCAATAACAGTAGTTCGTACGCCAGCTAATATATCACTAGGTGCAGCTGTGGTTGCAGCATTAAATTTGATTGACCAAAAATCCAATAGTGATTTGCACATATTATTTGGTGACACATTAATTACACCATTACCAGAGGGTAACGATATTATTGCGGTTGCAGAAACCAGTGATAATTACGACTGGGCAAGAGTAAGTTCAAACTGTTCGAGTTCTTTAATTGAAGAGTCGCTAGGTGATAGTTCAACTCAACAAATAGTGAGTGGTTATTTTCGTTTTAGTCAACCTAAAGAGTTGGTGCGCTCGTTAACACGAAACCACTGGAGCTTTATTCAAGGACTTAATGATTATCATGAGCGCATAATACTAACACCCATATTAATCAATAATTGGCTAGACTTTGGTCATATTAATACCTATTACCATTCTAAAGTAAACTTCACCACACAGCGCGCATTTAACTCTTTAACGATAACACCTGAGTGGATAGAAAAGAGCAGCCACAAACAAGAAAAAATTAAAGCTGAAGCAAATTGGTTTAAAGCCATTCCTTATTCGATGCGTGGGTATATTCCACAATATTTAGGTGACTTTTTAACCCAAGACCGGCATTTCAGTTACCGCCTAGAATATCTGCATTATACTGCATTAAATGAGTTATTTGTGTTTGGTGAACTGCCAGACAATACATGGTATAAAATTCTAAATAGCTGTTTAAATTTTATTGATTTAGAAAAGGTTGAATTATCAGGACAAGACCAAAATGTATTTGGTGAGTTGTTTGGTGATAAAACCGAGCAAAGAATTCAAGAGTATTGTCAAGCTCAAGGTATTCGAAGCGATGAGGTTTGGATTTATAATCAGCAGTTTAGCGCGTCAATATCTGATTTAATTCAAACCAGTCAGACATATTTACCGTCATGTAAACAAGCAAATACCGTGATGCATGGTGATTTTTGTTTTAGTAATATTTTATATGATTTTAGAACATCTCGAGTAAAAACTATTGATCCTCGTGGAATATCACCATCAGGAGATGTCACAATTTATGGTGATTACCGTTATGATATAGCAAAGCTGAGTCATTCTATTTTAGGTATGTATGATTGGATCATTGCTGGGAATTATCGGGTTGAATTCATTCAACGTGAAATACAATTTGAAGTAGATGGTTTGAAAAAACATTACACTATTCAAGAAACCTTTATTTCACTTATTGCTCAGCGTTATGATATCAGTGCAAAGCAATTGTACGCGATGCAAATTCAACTTTTCTTATCTATGTTACCTCTTCATGCGGATGATGAGATGAGACAAAAAGCTTTATTTGCGAATGCCTTTCGTATCTACCAATTAATGATAAAAGAAGAATAATAATTATGATCGTAATTCCAATGGCAGGACTCAGTTCACGTTTTTTTAAAGCGGGCTATACACAACCAAAATATATGTTAGAAGCTCATGGGAAAACATTATTTGCTCATTCGGTACTGAGTTTTAGCGCTTATTTCAAGTCAGCACCCTTTCTTTTTATTGTTAGGGATGTGTATGGAACGCCAGAGTTTGTAGAGAAAGAGTGTAAAGCGTTAGGTATTAGTGATTATCAAGTTATTACGTTAAATCAAGAAACAAGAGGTCAAGCAGAAACTGTTGCATTAGGTTTATTTAAAGCGGAACAAGAGCAAGACGAAGATTTAACCATTTTTAATATTGATACATTTAGACCTAACTTTATTTTTCCTGAGCTTGATAAATTAGGTGATGGTTATTTAGAGGTGTTTCGTGGAACTGGCGATAATTGGTCATTTGCTAAACCAGAATCAGCAATAAGTACAAAGGTGGCTCTCACGACAGAAAAAGATCCTGTTTCAGATTTATGTAGTACAGGGTTATATTACTTTAAAACGGTTAATGATTTCTTTTTTGCATATAACTCTTATCTTGAAAAACCAGTTACAGCGTGGGCGAAAGGCGAGTTATATATCGCACCACTATATAATGAGTTGATTACAGAAAATAGAGAAATCCATTATCATTTAATCGAAAGAAATGAAGTGATTTTTTGTGGTGTACCAAGTGAGTATGATGATTTCAAAAAGAGCGACAATGAATAGTAAAATTGACAGTAAAGATATTTCGATTATTGTTCAAGGGCAGTTATTTAAATCAGAGAAAAGCTCAACGTTAGATGTATTGCTGTCAATACGAAAGAACTACCCTAATGCAGAAGTGATTTTATCGACATGGAATGGAAGTTGTATTCCAGCTGAATATTTATCTTTATGTGACCAAATTGTATTAAGTGATGATCCTGGCGATGGTACTTATGGAAAAACACCATTAAATATTAACCGTCAAATTATTAGTTCAAGAGCGGGATTAGAAAAAGCAACTCGTTCATATGCCATTAAAACAAGAACTGATCTGATTTTTACGTCGAATACTCTTGCTCAATTTATGGGATTAAACTTAGAGCGATCTCCTGAATTTAGCGTTGGTAATGGACATATCTGTGTCGCTGATTTTTCTACGCGATCTCATGTTTCTGGACTGAAAGTACCATTTTGGGTGTGTGATTTTGTTTATGCGGGTAGAAGAGAAGATGTAACCACAGTTTTTGATGTAAAGTTATATTTGAAACATGACTTTGAATATTATCTAAACAATCCAAAACCAGAGTACATGTATCGTCAGAGCGATGTATTCCAATACACCCCTGAAACATATTTTGCATATTATTACCTGAAGCAAGGGAGAGATATCCCATTTGAAAATAGTTATGACAGTAATTCTGTTGCAATGGGGTTGTATTGCAATCTATTAGTTAATAATTTTATTGTTTTGGGTGAGAAACAGCTTGGTGTTACCTCACTGAAATATCATCTTCCTATTCATCCCCCAAGAAAAATAATGACTTATCCTGTGTGGGCTATGTTGTATTCAAAGCAATATAGAAGTCGATTACCACGACCTAATTATCTTCAAAATTTAGTTGAATATGTAAAATACAAATGCAACAAGAGAAGAAAAAGTCCGTTTAAGTGATTTTCGATGAGTAGAATATTTATTCGTGCTAAGAGTGAGTTATTTTTGTTAATACGGTAGATGGCTCTAACTCTTTTAAGCACTTTAAATGACCTAGAGGGCATTCACGCTTAAAACAAGGACGACACTCAATATCAGTGCTTACAATATCGACTTTCTCTGCCAATGGAGGAGTGTATTTTGGTGATGTTGAGCCATAAACGCCAACCACATGACACCCCACAGCAGCAGCAACGTGCATTAAGCCTGAATCATTACTGACAACCGTTTTACAAGCAGCAAGTAGATCAACCGCTTCAATTAAACTGGTATCACCAGCTAGGTTAAATACCGCTGTTTGGTTATCTGCATCCACTAAAGCTTTGATACTCTCAGTTGTTTCCTTATCTTTGGCAGAGCCAAATAGCCATACTTGATGGCCTTGGTTAATCATTTCATTAGCAACAGCCGCATAGTGTTCAACAGGCCACTGTTTTGCTGGGCCAAATTCAGCCCCTGGGCATAAGCCAAGAACAGATTTTTTGGTCGATAAAGAGAACTTTGTAAGAGTTGCTTGCTGAACAACAGTATCAATCGCAAGTTTAGGGCGTGGCAAGTTTTCCAGACCACCTAACGAACTTGAATCAATCATTTCAGATTTAGGATGAGCTAATGCTACATAGCGCTCAACCATGTATTGGAATGCTTTTTTATTTGGACGTAAGTCGTTTAATAGCCCATAACGCATTTCACCTTTCCAACCAGTACGAACTGGGATCCCTGCAAACCAAGGAATAAGTGCCGATTTTGCAGAATTCGGGCAAATGTAAGCGTGTGTATAGTTATTATTTTTTAACTCTTTACCAAGAGCTCTACGACCTAACAGATTGAAATTACCATGACCAAGAGGCATTTCAATCGCTTGGTTAACCTCAGGCATTCTTTCTAAAATCGGTTTACACCAAGCTGGAGCCATCACATCAATAACGGCTTCAGAGTGTTGTTTTTTTAGCGTGATATACAGTGATTGAGACATCACCATATCGCCAACCCATGATGGGCCAATAATTAGGATTTTCATCATATTACTCGTTTGTTAATAAGGAGCTTTAACCAGTAAATCTTTAAATTGTTCATAAAGGCGAAAGGATTCAATGTAGCATTTATCTAATAAAGTTATGCCTGTTTTATCTTTTCGTTTAGTTCCAATAGTTGATTGAATTTTGGCTCTAAATATTAAATCGGGGTAAGTGCAATAAGTTGTTATCCCGTGTAAATAGGGTTTTTCCATGTAATCATCAACGGGCTCTATAAACTGACTTGCTTTAGATATAAATGCATTTGCAGCTTTTGGAGTTATGATATAGCCCATAATACCGCAGGTCCGTTTTAAATAACGAATGATTTTATAGCTATCATCGATAGGTTCTATATTTTTAAATGTTTTAGGCTTTGTTGCACATAATTTTAAAAAATCGAATTTTGGAGAAATAAATTCAAGCTTTTGAATATAATCTTTCAGTTGCTCTGAGATATTACAATTATCTTCTAGTATTAACACTGCTTCATTTTCTAAAAGACAGCGTTCCCATGCGATATGGTGACTTGAGAAGCATGCAATTTCAGAGTCTAGTAATTTATAACCAAAACGTTTACGTGTTAATGCTTCATTACGACGTTCGCTATAGGTAAAGTTTGGTATTGAAGCATCAACCGCATCAATAAACTCAAATTCAATACTAGCATCATCCAATTGTTTCTTAATACGCTCACGGCGATCAACCGAACGTTTTAAACTGATAACAAATACTTTCATATCACCCATATACCAAAATAATTCTAGAAACTAGAAACTAGAAGTTCAAGAGCGGTAGCGCTCTTGAACTTAATTTTCTTTCTGAAATCTGAAATCTGAAACCTAGCTCTTATAGAAGCAAAGCGGTCTAGTCTCTAGTTAGCAAAGCGTATAGTTTCTACTTATTCACAATCGCCATATACTCAGCAACACCATCAGCCACTGACTTAAACTCAACATCACAGCCTGCAGCACGCAGCTTAGTTAAATCGGCTTGCGTAAATTCTTGGTAAGCGCCTTTTAGATGCTCAGGGAAAGGAATGCTTTGAACTTCGCCTTTACCATGATGTTTAATCACCGCATCAGCAACAGCGCGGAACGGTTCAGCACGGCCAGTACCACAGTTGAAAATTCCAGATACACCGTTTTCTAAGAACCAAAGATTAACCGCAGCAACATCACCAACATAAACGAAATCACGCTTAAACTCATCGCTACGTTCAAATAACTTAGGATCTTCACCCGCATTCATTTGGTTATTTAAATGAAAAGCAACCGAAGCCATCGAGCCTTTATGCTGTTCACGAGGACCATAGACATTGAAGTAACGGAAACCCGTAATTTGAGAAACCGTTTCACCGTGCGCTTCAGCATCAGCCCATAGGCGACGAACGTAGTTATCAAACTGTTGTTTAGAATAACCGTAGACGTTTAATGCGCCTTCATGCTCACGTTCTTCAACAAACGTATCAGTATCGCCATAAGTTGCAGCAGATGATGCATATAAGAATGGGATCTCACGCTCGATACAAAAATGAAGGACTTCTTTAGAGTATTCATAGTTGTTCATCATCATGTATTTGCCATCCCACTCAGTGGTAGCAGAGCACGCACCTTCATGGAAAATAGCATCAATGGTACCAAAGTCATCACCCGCCATAATTTGCGTAATGAAGTCTTCTTTATCCATGTAATCAGTGATATCAAGATCAACTAGATTCTTGAATTTCTTGCCATCTTTTAGGTTATCGACCACTAAGATATCGTTAAAGCCGTTGTCGTTTAAAGACTTAACAATGTTGCTGCCAATCATGCCAGCGCCGCCAGTTACAATGATCATTTTGATACCACGATTTATTTAGATAATTGGTGCGATTGTAGCAAAGAAAGGAGTAAAAGGCAGCGGTAATTTTGCGACAAAGTATTAGTTAGTGGTCGTTACTAGAGACTATACGCATCGCTAACTAGAAACGATAAGATCTTACTGTTGTGAGTGATTCATGAGATATGAACCGAAAAGCAAGTTGTAAGTACAATGAATGAAGCGGATTGATTGAGTATCGAATGCTTAATGAATACAAATTGAGTTATAAAAGTTAAGGAAAGGAATGTACTAGTTAGTAATGTGTTTAATTCATCAGTAATACTGGCTTTTATAGTATCTAGTCACGTAGTTAGCGAAGCGTATAGTTTATTTAAAAAGGACCACCAATGCCAACACAATCACAAAACTCAAACTTGGAAATAAACCTCAAACATTATGGTGGAAAACTCGGCGTCACTGGATCTTGTCACGAGCTCAACATTAATAACAACAGCAACCATTATGGAATACTCATCGACTGCGGCTTATTTCAAGGTAAAGATGCAAAAGATAAACACGGCAATGACAAAAAACTCGATATCGAATTTTCCATCTCCCACCTAAAAGCATTAATTCTCACCCATACCCACATCGATCACATTGGCCGTTTACCTTGGTTATTAGCAAAAGGCTTCAAGCAACCCATATACTGCACACCAGCAACCGCCGAGTTAGTCCCATTAATGCTAGATGATGGTTTAAAACTGCAACTCGGCCTAAACAAAGGCCAAAGAGAAAGAGTATTAGAATTAATAAGAAAACAGATAAAACCTATCCCCTACAACCAATGGCATCAAATTAAGCTCACCTCTAAAGCTAAACCTTCTCGCTCTAAAAGTTCTTGCTCTTCCCTGAAAGCGAAGCGTCCTGAATCCTTAAACCTGCTCTTAAGATTCCAACCCGCCGGCCATATTCTCGGCTCTGCTTACGTTGAAATCAAACTTCCCAACAATGAAATCGTCGTATTCTCAGGCGATTTAGGGCCATCAAATACGCCATTATTGCCCGATCCAATTCCACCAAAACGTGCTGATTTATTAGTAATAGAAAGCACTTATGGCAACAAACTTCACGACAGCGTAGAAACCAGAGCAAAACGCTTACAGCAAATAATAGATCGTTCATTACAAGATGGTGGCGCAATCATTATTCCTGCTTTTTCTGTAGGTAGAACCCAAGAGCTACTGTTTGATATTGAGCACCTAATCCACCATCAAAAAATTGACTCAAAAATTCCTATCATTCTAGATTCCCCATTAGCCAACAAAGTTACCAAGCAATACCGCCGCTTCAAAAAACTCTGGAGCAAAGAAGCCAAAACCAAGCTAAATAACCAACGTCATCCACTTAACTTCGAACAATGCATCACCATCGAAAGTCACACGGAACATATGCAAATCGTCAACCGCCTAAAAAGCACCGCTGAGCCCTGCATAATAGTCGCTGCCAGCGGTATGTGCGCCGGAGGCCGAGTAATGAACTACTTAGAAGCCTTACTCCCAGATAAACGCACCGATATTATTCTTGCAGGTTACCAAGCCCATGGCACCCTAGGCCGAGATCTGCAAAACCAAAAACCAAGAGTATGGATTGATAACCAACCAGTAGAAGTCAATGCACAAATCCACACCATGTCAGGCTATTCAGCCCACGCCGATCAAGCAGATTTAATAAAGTTTGTTGAAGGGATTGAAGAGGGGAGGAAAGAGATTGTTGTGGTACATGGGGAGGACAGCGTGCGCGAGGAGTTTGAGAGGGTTTTGGAGGCTAGAAACTATACGCTGCGCTAGCTAGAGGCTATAAGTGCGGGGGTGTTTATAGCTGGTAGTTTAGCTATGTATTTTACATAGCGAGAGATGTTTAGAGCGGCTAGAGACTATAAGAGAAGGTATGCATAAGATGAGGTTTATTTACTTACATAATATGAAAGGAGTAATTGTGTGTTATTTGAAAAGTTGAAGGTGTGGCAGCGTTCTGCTCGATTGGCTTGTGATGTTATAGAGTTATTTGAAGGGAATAGAAATTTTGCACTAAAAGATCAGATTTTACGTTCATCGTTATCAGTACCTTCAAACATATCTGAGGGTGAAGAACGAGAGACACTTAAGGAGAAAATTCGATTTTACTATTATGCTAAAGGTTCATGTGGAGAGTTACTTACACAGCTATTGATAGCCATTGAAACCTCAAGTGTGCCAAAAGAGCCTGCGCTTATTTTAGTTAAAGAAACAAGAGAAATAGCAAAAGTTATTGCAACAATCATTCAAAAAGATAAGAGAAAAAAGTGAAGCGTGGGCTTTTGATCTTATAGTCTCTAGTTAGCATTGCGTATAGTTTCTAGTTTCACCTTACTTTTTCAGTTACAATTTTAAAATATTTGAATTTAATTGGCGCGGAAAGAGCATGAAAACAAAAGACAGAATAATCCTCGGTGCCTTAACCCTTTTCAACCAAAACGGTGAGCGCAACATCACCACCAACCACATCGCAGCACATCTTGAAATTAGCCCTGGCAATCTTTATTACCATTTTCGTAATAAAGAAGAGATCATTAATAGTATTTTTGATAACTACGCTATCGATCTAAAAACACGCTTTAAACCAATGGCAGAAGAAGATCAATCGAACATGCCTAGCGTGCAAATAATGCTAAGTTACCTTGATTCGATTTTTGAGTTGATGTGGAACTACCGTTTTTTCTACGCTAATTTGCCTGATATCTTAAGCAGAGATGAAAAACTAAAACAAAAATACACTCAAGCTCAGCTTGCGCTGCACGATAACTTAATAGCGATCATGAATAATTTTCGTGATTCTGGTTTAATAGCGCTTGAAGATGATGAGCTACAAGCGCTGACTAAAACTCTGCATTTGGTTGCTTCTTGTTGGATAAATTATCAGACCGCCTTACTTTCTGACAAAGAGATAACAGAAAATATTATCTATCAAGGCATGCTACAAATGTTGAATGTAGTTAGGCCAATGGCGACAGAGCAGGGCAGAATACAGATATTAGAATTAGAAGCGCATTATAAGAGCAGATTATAGAATTTAGAACGATCGCAAGCTTCTTTGCAGAGTTCAGAAGTATTAATTGTACTTTACATACTAAAAGTTAGTACCTCTGAATTCTGCTAGCGAAGCGATCTGAACTCTCACCTCAAATAAACTTGGAATAAAAATGAACAATCAATCACCACAACAGTTTCAGCAATACCCTCAGCCACCCTCATTTCAGAATGATGAGATAGACCTTAAAGAACTATTTATGGCTCTTTGGGCTGGTAAGTTGTGGATTATTGGTTTAACAGTGCTATTTGCCGCAGGCGCAACAGTATTTGCCCTAAGTCAACCAAATGTATATGAGACAAAAGCAGTATTGGTTGTTAATCCTGATCCGTATGGCATCATTGAGGGCTTAGGCGGTGCAGTCGGTAATCACATGGTACCTAAAACAAATTTAGAGCTACCTAAAATTAGTGCTCAGTCGATGAAAGATTCTATTTCTTCGTTAGCTCAGAGCAACAAGTCAACCTTGAATGGTTTATCTATTTCGGCTAAAGGCTCTAGTATATTTGTATCTCAGCAGGGCCATAATTCCGATGACATTTATCAAAATGTGCAATTATTTACTCAGTATGTAAATCAAGCTTATAAGCAAGGCGAGTTAGTTAACATTGATCTAGAATTAGTGGCAACAAAAGAATTATTAGCGCAAAATCAAATAGAAAAAGTACAAGATGTACTTGCAGAAAAATACGCGCAACAGTTGTATAAAATCACCTTACTTAAAAACCCAAACACAGAATTGGTCCAAGTAATTCAACAGCCAGTGAAAGCAGCGAGCCACATTAAGCCAAAACGTGCACTGATTATAGTATTAGGCACTCTGCTTGGTGGAATGTTAGGTGCGGCGGTGGTATTAGTGAGATTCGCATTTAGAAAAGAAGAACTAGAAATTAGAAACTAGAAAGATCAAAATCAAGAGCAGTGCGTACTTCTGCTCTTAATCTTGTTTTTAGCTTTTGCTTTTATAGAAGCGAAGCGGTCTAGCCTCTAGTTTAGTGATTAATCACCATCACCGGACACGCCTTGCCACTATCCCACTCATTATGCCCCCTCACATCCTCATCCTTAATCTCAAACTGGTGTTGCAACTGAGTAATCAAACCAAACAACGCCTTACGCTGCGCAAAGGTAAAATTATCTTGCGCTTGCAATGCCTTATCAGTCCCACCAATTAAACAAACCCCAATATCTACGCTAGCCTGAGTAGCACTGCAATGTACCGTAATGTAACGAAGAGAGGGCTTACGCATCATGTTCCCCCTTAGTGTTATTTATCGTAACTACGGTATTTATCTCATCTAGCTCTAACCCTACCACAAACGCATGATAATCCTGCGCTAACCAGTGGTATTGATTGAGAACCGCCTCTACCAGTACCGCATCAACCTCATCACAAGAATAAGCAGCCCCATAACAGCGTATCGCCTCTGAAATTGAGACTGCACGAGTAACCCCCTCTTGATAATACTCATGGTTTAGCACCGCATCCGTTAATAAAAAATAAAGGGTAGCTAATACCACAGCGTGTTGATGCTGACGGCTTAAAGATAAAGGCAGATAAAGGTGTTGATGCAGCGCCTGGATTAATGCCGAGAAATAACGGGGATTAGTATCAACCCAACGTAAATAAGCGACATAAAAGCCAAGTGGATAAGCACGTTGTACATCAAGTAAATGGTGTAAAAAATCCTCACGGGTAGGGGATAGTCCATCCTCATAGCGAGAGAAAAGCTCACCTCCTTGATGAGTTTCAATACTGGCAGACGTAGCAGAATAAAGAGCAATGAATCTTGGTATCGCTTTGGTCATAACCTCTCCTTTTTGTGTAGCTTTACTGTGATTTTGTACAGTCGAAGAGCCACTGTATTGTGATACTAACGAGTGGGGATAAATAAAAATAAAATTCTAGTCATATGAAAATCAGAGCAGGTACATAAATAAAAACAGAAAAAAGGGATGTGTAAAAAGTGTTGAGCTGTGTATTTTGTGAACGCTTAGGGGGCTTGCTATGTGACGCTGTTAACTCAATAACACGAAATGAGAAGTGCGCGCCAGAACACTCTGAAGTCGATAAAAAAGCAATCCCTAATCGATATATCTCCAGTTAAGTCATGAGTCATGATTTTTATACGAGGAGAAACAGATGAGTCACCATTTAGTCTCAGCGTGCATGGCGCTAAAAACCGGATCACCCATTAGCAAGTTGATACTACTAAAGTTAGCGGACAATGCTGATGTTCATGGTATGTGCTTTCCTTCCTACGATTACCTCGCACAATATTGTGAACTCTCTGTCCGTACCGTAAAAAATCACATCAAACAATTAGAAACGTTAGGTTTTGTAGAGCGAGTAAAACGGTTTGATAAGCGAGGGCGACAGCGAAGTAACTTGTATCAACTGCGTATTCCTAAAGGTAGCCACATTGAGGTGTGCAGTTTAGGCACTGAGGAGGGGGAAATAGGCACACCCACAGAGGGGGTCACAACTGCACACATAAGCAGTCAGAATGAAAAAAAGAAAGACAAAGACAAAGAAAAAGGGGAACAAACGCAACCCGTTATCCGCTTGCCAACCACACAAGGCGAGCAAGCCATTTACGATGAGTTTTATCAGGTGTTAGTACAAAGCTATTCTAATATTAATGTGATGGATGAGCTAAATGCCATACGTGCTTGGTTAGTCGTTCACCCCAATAAACAGCGCCCGCCTGAGCAGTTAGGACATTTTGTTAACAACTGGCTACGACGCAGCGCCAAAGCCCTCTCTTCCTCTAAAGGAAAAAGCCATAAATCCACTGATAAGCCAATAGACAACTCAGCATCAACCATTGGATTACCGATAAGGCACATTGATGTCTTGGTGAACGCTCATAGAAAAAGCGGAACAAAAGAACCCATAGAGCACCGCATTCAAGCCATGTTAGAGAAAACCAACAATAAGTAAATACAAAAATAAGACCGAATAAATAAGCTAGGGACCGCGAATGAAAATATTAAAAAAATCTGAAAAACAACAAATTTTAGCAAGACATATTATATTAGCGAATGGCCGCCCGCGAGAGCTGCTAGAGCTAATGCGGAAAGCCTACCCGACTCCGATAAGCAAAGCATACATTTGCCAGCAGTTATCAATGCACGGCGAATATGCATTTCGTTCTGTTTTGAGAAATGCCAGTATCTTTATTGATATAGAGGTCATTAATGAAACGGATAAACCCACGATGTATCGGTTAGGAAACCAATGCATACAGAGCGCACAAATGCGGATAATGTTTCAAGCAATGGCAAATTAAAGTGTGATTTTAGGTGGCGAAAAGGTGAATTATGTGAAGGAATGGGATAAAATGCAGCGCTAAAATGCAGCGCTAAAATGCAGAAGACTAGATACTAGATACTAGTTCGCTTCGCTACTATAAGAGCAAGAGTCGTTTATTTGGCTCTTTTTTTCTTTTGATTTTATTGTTTTTAGAGCGAAGCGTTTTAGTTAGCGTTGCGTATATTTTCTACCAAAATACACATCTATGAATTTCATGCGCCAGGGATGCGCGATCACCTGCGGGCGGTAGCGTGTCTGGGTTTTTAGGTATCACATGCTCCCTTTAGAAAAATTCAAAACGGTCATCGCATCAACCCCACTTATTTCCATTGATCTTATTGTTCGTAATGATGAAGGGAAAGTTTTGCTTGGAAAACGTTTGAACCGTCCGGCAAAAGGGTATTGGTTTGTACCTGGTGGGCGAATATTAAAGGATGAGTCCTTTACCTCAGCGTTTCATCGCCTCATAAAAGATGAATTAGGTTTGGATTGTGTTGAATCAAAGTTCAATGGCATATATCAGCATTTTTATGATGATAATTTTTCAGAAGATGACTTTACGACGCATTATGTAGTCTTGGCCTATGAAATTAATATAGGTGAAGACCTATCAAATTTACCATTAGAGCAACATTCATCTTATCAATGGTTTTCAGAAGATGAGCTATTAAATAATCAACAAACCCATATTCATACTAAATGGTATTTTCAAGATAATAGGCAAGCCGATTTTGATATGGCTGCTACAAATTCGAAATTAAAATAAGAATTAGGAATTGAACATGATAACCCCTGTAATTATGGCTGGCGGTACAGGCTCACGCTTATGGCCACTTTCTCGTGAACTTTATCCAAAGCAGTTTTTAAGTGTTACTGATGATGCGACGATGTTACAGCAAACAGCATCACGCCTTTCTGGTCTTGAACATCAAGCACCGATTCTTATTTGTAACGAAGAACATCGCTTTATTGCAGCAGAGCAGATGCGTTTAGGTGGATTTGAGCATGGCGGTATTATCTTAGAGCCTGTAGGTCGAAATACTGCGCCAGCAATTTCACTTGCAGCATTACAAGCAATAAATAATGCTAAAGATGATGAAGACCCACTTTTGTTAATACTAGCCGCCGATCATGTGATTGAAAATGAAATCGCATTTATTGAATCAGTGAAAAAAGCACAGCAATCAGCAATAGAAGGTAAACTAGTCACCTTTGGTATCGTGGCTAACGCACCAGAAACCGGTTATGGTTATATCAAAGCGGGTGAGAAGCAAGGAAATGCATTTGCTGTAAGTGAGTTTGTTGAAAAGCCTGATTTAGAAACCGCTGAAAAATACTTAGCAACAAATGAGTATTACTGGAATAGCGGTATGTTTTTATTCAAGGCCAGTCGTTATCTTGAAGAGCTGGCTAAGTATGAACCCAAAATTCTAGATGTGTGTAAACAAGCGATTGCAAAACCTTCACAAGATGCAGAGTTTATTCGTGTAGATGCTGATGTGTTTGAGACTTGTCCTGATAAGTCGGTTGACTACGCGGTTATGGAAAAAACGGATTCAGCGGTAGTCGTTCCAATGGATGCAGGGTGGAGTGATGTAGGGTCATTTTCTGCATTATGGGAAATATCAAAAAAAGACGAAAATAAAAATGTCATTAAAGGTGATGTCATTACCGTTGATTCGACAAATAATTACATCTATGCAGAAAACAAACTAGTTTCAACCGTTGGTGTCGATAATCTAGTTATTATTGAAACTAAAGATGCCATTTTGGTTGCAAATAAAGATAAAGTTCAAGACGTCAAAAGTATTGTAAATAAATTGAAAGAAACAGAGCGCACTGAACAAAAATTGCATAGAGAAGTCTATCGCCCTTGGGGTAAGTATGACTCTATCGATTTTGGTGCAAGAGACCAAGTTAAACGCATTACTGTTAAACCTGGGGAGAAACTTTCAATTCAGAAGCACTTCCACCGTTCAGAGCACTGGATTGTTGTATCAGGGACTGCAAGTGTGTTAAATGGCGATGAAACCATCATTGTGACAGAGAATGAATCGACGTATATTCCTCTTGGAACCATTCATGCACTAGAAAATCCAGGTAAAATCCCACTAGAGATGATTGAAGTTCAGACAGGTAGTTATCTTGGTGAAGATGATATTGTTCGCTTTGAAGATCGTTACGGCAGAAGCTAAGGGAAAATATGTCAACTAAGTTAGTTAGCTCAACAGTAATTAAAGAAAGTGGTGTTGCTTTTGGTACAAGTGGTGCTCGTGGTCTAGTTACTCAGTTTACAGAAAATGTATGCGGAGCATTTAGTGCGGCTTTTGTTGCAGCAATAAAACCAAATTTCGAATTTAAACAAATTGCTATTGCGATTGATAATCGCCCAAGCAGTTATGCAATGGCGCAAGCTTGTGCATCAGTTTTAACACAGTTAGATATTGAAGTTATCTATTATGGTGTAGTACCTACACCTGCATTGGCTTATGTTGCTCAAGAAGATGCAATTCCTGCCATTATGGTTACTGGAAGTCACATTCCATTTGATAGAAATGGTCTTAAATTTTATCGTCCAGATGGTGAAATTAGTAAGCTTGATGAAGAAGTTATTTTAAACGCAGCAGTTGCGTTTGTAGATGTTTCAGAACTACCTGAGTTGACCGTAAATAATAAAGCAGCTGAAGATTATATTGAGCGTTATACGTCTTTGTTTGATACACCTTGGTTAGCAGGCAAACGTATTGGGATTTATGAACATTCAAGTGCAGGGCGTGATCTTTACTACAAAATCTTTGAAGCATTTGGTGCCGAAGTTATTAGTTTAGAGCGCAGTGATCAATTTGTACCGATTGACACCGAAGCGGTTTCAAAAGAAGACACCCAAAAAGCAATTAATTGGTCTAAAGAGCACGATCTCGATTTAGTATTCTCAACCGACGGCGATGGCGATCGTCCACTAGTATCGGATGAAAATGGCAATTGGTTACGAGGTGATATTTTAGGTTTACTAACCTCTGAAGCATTAAAAATCGAAGCATTAGCTGTGCCGGTTAGTTGTAATACGGCAATTGAATTATGTAAGCGTTTCCCTTATATAGAAAGAACCAAAATTGGCTCGCCGTATGTAATAGCTGAATTCGCTAATTTAGCTAAGAAATTTAATTCTGTAGCAGGCTTTGAAGCAAATGGTGGATTCTTGCTAGGCAGTGATGTGCTAGTTAATGGTCAACCGTTAAAAGCACTACCGACGCGAGATGCGGTACTTCCTGCAATAATGCTTTTAGTGGCAGCACAGAACACATTTATTTCAACATTAGTGAAAGAGCTACCACAACGTTTTACTCACAGTGACCGTATTCAAAACTTTGCAACGGAAAAAAGCCAAGCATTAATAGCGCAAGGTGAAGCTGAGCCACAAGATCTACTTAAGCTAATCGGGATAGAAAGTGTCAATGTTGATAATATTGATACAACCGATGGACTTCGATTAACGCTAGTAAATAATCAAATTATACATTTACGACCTTCAGGGAATGCGCCTGAATTACGTTGTTATGCGGAGGCGGATATTTTTGAATCTGCATACCAATGTGTAGTAAATACACTAAATAAAATCCAAGCCCTGTAATGCAGGTTTAATACAAACAAATTAAGAGATAATAAAACAATGGAAAAAAATAAAGTTGCATTAATTACAGGTGTTACGGGCCAAGATGGTTCTTATCTTGCTGAGCTTTTATTAGAAAAAGGTTACGAAGTTCACGGGATAAAACGTCGTGCTTCTTCATTAAATACAGAACGTGTTGATCATATTTATCAAGATAATCATGAAAAAAATCAGAAGTTCTTCTTACATTATGGTGATCTAACTGATTCATCAAACCTAACACGCATAATTAAAGATGTACAACCTGATGAAGTTTACAATTTAGGTGCACAATCTCACGTAGCTGTTTCTTTTGAGTGCCCAGAATACACCGCTGATGTTGATGCGATGGGTACTTTACGTTTATTAGAAGCAATCCGCTTCTTAGGCTTAGAGAAGAAAACAAAATTCTATCAAGCTTCTACTTCAGAGTTGTATGGTGAAGTGCAAGAGATCCCGCAAAAAGAAACAACCCCATTCCACCCGCGCTCACCTTACGCAGTTGCAAAAATGTATGCATATTGGATAGTTGTTAACTACCGTGAATCTTACGGTATGTATGCATGTAACGGTATTTTGTTTAATCATGAGTCACCTCGCCGTGGTGAAACATTTGTAACGCGTAAAATTACTCGTGCAATCGCTAATATCTCACAAGGTTTAGAAAACTGTTTATATCTAGGTAATATGGATGCATTGCGTGATTGGGGTCATGCAAAAGACTACGTTCGTATGCAGTGGATGATGCTACAACAAGATAAAGCGGATGATTTTGTAATCGCAACAGGCAAGCAAATCTCGGTGCGTGAGTTTGTAACACTTTCTGCTAAAGAAGCAGGCATTGAACTTGAGTTCTCGGGCGAAGGTATTAATGAAATTGCAACGGTAAAATCTATCACGGGTGATAATGCGCCAGCACTTAAAGTTGGAGATGTGATTGTTAAGGTTGATCCTCGCTACTTCCGCCCTGCAGAAGTGGAAACGCTACTTGGTGATCCATCAAAAGCCAAAGCACAACTAGGCTGGGTTCCAGAAATTACTGTTGAAGAGATGTGTGCTGAAATGGTAGAAAATGACCTAAATAAAGCCAAACAACACGCAATCTTAAAAAGCCATGGTTATGATCTAGCAGTTACAGTTGAAAGCTAAGTAAATAACAAAGAGAACTGAATGAGATACTACGCTTAAAAGAAATAAAATATTTAACGAATATACTTGTTAAATGTTTTGAGTTTCTCATTCTTTCCTTTTTGTGAAATAGAGTTTTCTGTTTAGGTGTGTTTTGGAGTCTGCTGAATGTGTGTAGTAGATAGATTTTCAATTTAAGGTATTTATGAATAGTAAAAAAAGAGTATTTGTCGCCGGTCATAATGGCATGGTTGGCTCAGCTATAGTTCGTCAGCTATCTAATGATGAAAACATCGAAATAATCACTCGCTCACGTAAAGAGCTTGATTTAACTAATCAACAAGCTGTCCTTGAATTTTTTCAAACTGAAAAAATAAATCAAGTATATTTAGCAGCAGCTAAAGTTGGTGGTATTGTTGCTAATAGTACATACCCTGCTGATTTTATTTACGAAAATCTAATGATTCAGTGCAATATTATCCATAGTGCACATTTGGCTAATATTCAGCAGTTACTATTTTTAGGCTCTTCATGTATCTACCCTAAATTAGCAGAGCAACCTATGTCGGAATCTGCTTTGTTAACAGGAACACTAGAAGAAACCAATGAACCTTACGCTGTTGCCAAAATTGCAGGTATCAAACTTTGTGAAAGCTATAATCGTCAACATGGGCGAGATTACCGCAGTGTCATGCCAACAAATCTGTATGGTGCTTTTGATAACTTTCACCCTGAAAATAGTCATGTCATTCCTGCTTTGTTACGTCGTTTCCATGAAGCAAAATTAAATGGTGATATAGAGGTGATTGCTTGGGGTAGTGGAAAGCCAATGCGTGAATTTTTATATGTTGATGATATGGCCAATGCGTCGATTCATGTAATGAACCTTGATAAAACAACATACGATGAAAATACTGAACCGATGTTAAGTCATATCAATGTTGGTACTGGTGTCGATTGTACAATTCGTGAATTAGTTAAAACAGTTGCGAAAGTGGTTGGCTTTGAAGGAGAAATAAAATTTGATTCTACAAAACCTGATGGAGCACCACGAAAATTAATGAATGTGGATAGGCTCAAGACTTTAGGATGGCAGCATTCAGTCGCTCTAGAGGATGGATTGAAGTTGGCTTATGAGTGGTTTGTAGATAATCAAGATAAGTTTAAAAAGTAGACTTAATGAGTATTATTAAAAAAATAAAAAGGTTTAAAAAGCATTCTGTTATCATGATGTATTTAAATAATACATCATGGTTGCTCGCAGATAATGTGCTAAAACTCATTGTAGCTCTCTTTATCGGTGTTTGGGTCGCTCGTTATTTGGGGCCGGAACAGTTTGGGATATTTTCATATGTTGGGAGCTTTGTTGCTATCTTTGCGAGTATAGCGACACTCGGTCTTGATAGCATTGTTATCCGAGAATTGGTAAAGAAAGAAAATACGAATGAAGAAGTATTAGCTACAGCCTTCGCGTTGAAAGTTATTGGAGCATGCTTCGCTTTATTTCTATTGTGTATAGGAATATTAATTTCTAGCTTAGCTATGGAAATAAAATTAATCGCTTTTATTATGGGTTTTTCCTTTATTTTCCAAACTTTCAATATTATAAATTTATACTTTCAAAGCATTGTAAAAAGTAAATTTGTCGTCATAGCTAATATGGCATCTATCCTACTCAGTGCAATAATTAAAATAACACTCATATTTACTAATGCTCCTTTAATTGATTTTGCAAAAATTGTCTTGTTTGATAGTTTTTCATTATCTGTATTTTTATTATATTTCTTTATAAAAAAGACGAGTTTTAACTTATCTAATTATTCATTTAAGCTAACAATAGCAAAAGGCTTACTTAAAGATAGCTGGCCTCTTATTTTTGCCGCAATAGCCGCCGTGATAAAATTAAAACTCGGACAGGTAATGCTTGGGAATTTAGGAAGTTTTACTGATGTTGGTAATTATTCTGCAGCTTTACGTATATCTGAATTATGGTTTCTTATACCTGTAATGCTAGGATCTTCAATTTACCCTGCATTAATAAAAGCAAAAAGCGAAAGTTTAGATATTTTAAAAGATAGAGTTTTAATTATAACAAAAATAATGTTTGCTTTCTCTGTTTCTTTTGCAATTATTATATCTTTATTTTCAGATTTTCTAATGACACTATTATTTGGAAAGGATTTCATCGAGGCAGGGTCATATTTATCTCTTCAAATCTGGAGTGGATTGCCTTATGTCACTTTATTTGCATATTCTCAAATAACATACATTGTAGGAAAAACAAAAATACATCTATATATAGCAATATTAGCCATCGTTACAACTGTTATCTTCAATCTGTGGTTAATACCCATATTTGGTGGTTTAGGTGCAGTTTACTCAGCCATAATAACTTCTTGTTTAGGGAGCTGTTTAATGGTTTATTTAATTGAAAAAGATGTTCACATATTTACTACAGGTGAAAAGTATGTTTAAAAATAAAATATTAATGATCACTGGTGGTACAGGATCATTTGGTAATGCAGTATTAGATCGTTTTCTAAATTCAGATATTGAAGAAATTCGAATCTTTAGCCGAGATGAGAAAAAACAAGAAGACATGCGAATAAAGTACAAGAGTGATAAACTCAACTTTGTTATCGGTGATATTCGAGATTTTGACAGCATAAATAACGCGATGCGAGGCGTAGATTACCTTTTCCATGCCGCAGCTCTCAAGCAAGTACCTTCGTGTGAATTCTATCCAATGGAAGCAATTAAGACAAACCTACTTGGTGCTGAGAATGTTTTGGAAGCCGCAGCCGTTAATAATGTAAAAAAAGTGGTTGTACTAAGTACTGACAAGGCCGTTTACCCTATTAATAGTATGGGAATGTCGAAGGCGTTGATGGAAAAGTTAGCGGTTTCAAAAGCTCGGGATAAACGAGTGAAAGACAACAATAGCACTATCTGCGCAACACGATACGGCAACGTAATGGCTTCAAGAGGTTCGATAATTCCTCTGTTTATCGAACAAATTAAGAGTGGTCTTCCACTTACAATTACAAATCCAGAGATGACTCGATTTATGATGTCTCTAGTGGATTCTGTGGACTTAGTGTTATTCGCTTTTGAGAATGCTAATCCCGGTGATGTTTTTGTTCAGAAAGCACCGGCTGCTACAGTGGGTGACCTTGCTATTGCTTTAAAAGAGCTGTTTAACGCTGATAACGAAATTAAAATTATTGGCGAGCGTCATGGAGAGAAATTATTTGAATCCCTTTGTGGTCGTGAGGAAATGGCAAAAGCGACTGATATGGGGGACTTTTACCAAGTTCCTGCTGACTTCCGGGATTTGAACTACACGAAATATGTTCAAGAGGAAGCGCAAAAGTTAGAGTTTGATGAGTATAATTCACACAATACGCAAAGATTGACAGTGGAAGAGTTAAAAGCGCTACTTCTTACTTTAGATTACGTTAAACAAGAACTGGGAATTAATTGATGATACCTCTAATTAAAACGTTTATGCCTCCTAAAGATCAACTTATGCCTGAGTTAGAGAAAGTAATTTACTCGGGTTATATAGCTCAAGGTGAGGCAGTCGACGATTTTGAAAGACAATTAGCTCAGTACTTAGGTAACTCCAATTGTTTGACTGTGAATAGTGGCTCTGCGGCTCTTCATATTGCACTCATACTTGCAGGTGTAAAGGAGGGGGATGAGGTTATCTCTACTGCTCTTACTGCCGAACCGACTAACACAGTTATCAAGCAAACAGGTGCAAAAATTGTCTGGGCAGATATCGATCCGAAAACCGGAAATTTGTGCCCGGAAGACGTAGAGAAAAAGATAACAGAGAATACCAAGGCAATAATGGTTGTAGACTATGCCGGTATTCCAATGGATATTAAGAAGTTTCAAAAGATTGAAAATAAATATGGAATCCCTGTTATTGAAGATGGTGCTCATGCTTTTGGTGCCTCTTTTGAAGGCCAAAAAATTGGCAATCATTTCAAGTATACTATTTTTTCATTTCAGGCCATTAAGCACTTTACTACAATTGATGGTGGTGCTTTGTGTATCAAAGACAATGACGAATTTGAAAAAGCTAAGCTTATTCGTTGGTTTGGTATCAGTAAAAAGGTGAGCCGACAAGAAAACGATATCAAAGTCCAAGGCTACAAGTATCACATGAACAATGTGAATGCGACTGTTGGTCTCGTTCAGCTAAAAAGTATCGATAAAGTGGTTGGTCGATATATCGAGAATGGTAAGTTCTTCGATGAAGCCTTGAAGAATATTTCTGGTTTAACTCTTCTTGACTATTACCCAAACTCCCAACCGTCCTATTGGCTTTACACCGTAAAAGTAAAGAATAAACAAGCTTTTATGGCGAGATTAGCTGAACAGGGAATCATGGCTTCTGACCTTCATAAACGAAATGATTCGCATACCATTTTCAACGAGAGCAAAACCACATTACCGAATTTAGATGAGTTTGAAAGGGAGTGGGTTCATATTCCATGTGGATGGTGGGTTACAGATGAAGACCGAGAGCATATTGTCAATGTGATCAAGCAAGGTTGGTGATGTTATGGTCCCTTTGTTTAAAGTATTTATGCCTGACGATACTGCGGATGGTGTTAATGAAATACTGTGCTCTGGCCATCTCAGCTATGGTGTACATACAAAACATTTTGAGGAAAAACTACGTAAATACGTAGGTAATGACAAGATACTGACGACGTCTGGGAACTCGATGTTTTTTGCTCTAAAGCTTATAGGCATTGAAGCGGGAGACGAAGTGATCGTCTCTCCTATGAGCTGTTTGATGACGACTCAGCCAGTAAAATATGCAGGTGCACAGGTCGTTTGGGCTGATATTGACCCTTTGACAGGGTCATTAGATCCTAAAGACGTGGAAAAGAAAATAACAAAGAACACAAAAGCAATTATTCATTATCATTGGGCTGGTTATCCTGGCTATATTGACGAAATTAATCAGATTGCTAAAGACAATAAAATATTCGTTATCGAAGATGCAACGGAGTCTTTTGGCGCCGAGTACAAAGGAAACAAGTTAGGTAATACCAATACAGACATTGTTTGTTTTTCATTTACTCCTGTTAGATTACCTAACGCCATAGATGGCGGAGGCTTAAGCTTCAATCACCAAGCATTGTTCGAGAAAGCTCTTCTAATGAGGGATCTTGGAATCAAGCGCGAGAATTTTAGGGATGAGTTAGGGGAAATTTCAGAAGCTTGCGACATCGCGTCTATGGGAGATTCTTCTGCGATGAACAACATATCAGGTTATGTTGGTGCTTCGCAGATGCCCTTTATTGAATCTCTTTTAACAAAGCAACGTGACAACGCTTTACGTTGGGAAAAATATTTCGAAAATCACCCCGGTATACGTTTAATGAAAAAAAGGAAAGGCATCAATTCTTCATATTGGGCCTTTACTATTTTATGTGAAAATAGAGATGAGCTTCTCATTGATTTACGGGAAAAAGATATTTATGCATCTAAGGTACACCTAAGAAATGATCTTTATTCTGTTTTCGGCAGCCAAATAATGAGATTAGACGGAGTCAATGAGTTTTCAAGAAAACAATTGAATTTACCGTGTGGTTGG
Organism: Aliivibrio sp. S3MY1; assembly: GCF_028765575.1. Classification (GTDB taxonomy): domain Bacteria; phylum Pseudomonadota; class Gammaproteobacteria; order Enterobacterales; family Vibrionaceae; genus Aliivibrio. The sequence continues at coordinate 33,126 of NZ_JARACO010000019.1, forward strand.
TGGATGACTGAGGCTGATTATGACTTTTAGGAATATTTTAATACAGGATGTTTCCAAAATACTTGGTATCGATTTTCTAGGAAAAAACGTAGCAATAAATGCTCTAAATTTAGCTAATCGTGAGTTAAAAGGGAATAATTTAACTTACGTTAGTCATGAAAATTATTTGAGGTATTTAGAACAAGATGAAATTGTATGTGCATTAGTAACAGAGGAACACTTTCTGTTACTAGAACCAGAGTTAAGAAAGAAAATCACTTTTTTTCTTGTCGATAGTCCTGAAAAAGAGTTTTACAGTCTTCATCATTATTTATATGAAAAAACGGACTTTTATTACTCCAATTTAGAAACCAAATTGATAATAGGGGAAAACGTCGTTATACATCCAACAGCGGTGGTTGAAGACGGTGTGATCATTAAAAATAATGTACAGATAGGTCCTAATGCTGTAATTCATACAGGAAGTATTATTGGCAATAATGTTGTAATAAATTCTGGAGTCATAATTGGAGAAGAAGGTTTTCAGGTTTTATATAATGATGACATTCCTTATTTAATAAAACATGTCGGCGGAGTTAAAATCCATGACAATGTGAGTATTGGAGCGAACACATGCATAGCAAAAAGCTTATTTGATGGTTATACCGAAATAGGTGCTTCGACAAAAATAGATAACTTAGTATCAATAGCTCATAATTGTAAAATTGGTAAGAACTGTGTATTAACTTCTGGTGTTATTATGACTGGAAGCTCTTTGCTTGATGACGGTGTTTGGTTAGCACCTAATGCAGTAGTACTAAATAAATTAACGGTTGGTAAAGAGAGTTTAATAGGAGCTCTTTCTTTAGTTACTAAAAATGTTGAAAAATACACAAAGGCTTTTGGATTACCTGCTATAAAAAAAGGTATAACTGTAAGACGTTAGTTAATAAAAATAATAACTAAAAGAAATGTTGAGGTGTTCTATGAAGAATGAAAATGTTAAATATAGTATTATTCTTCCTGTATACAATGGGCTTGAATATTTACCAATTTGTATAAATACAGTCATAAATCAAAACTATACAGATTATGAATTAATTATAGTAGATGACTGCTCGACTGATGGAACTAGAGAATATTTAAATCAACAACAACATCCTAATATTAAAGTTGTATTCCAAAAAAAAAATCTAGGGGCAATTGGTAACTTTGCCGATGCTATCAACTATTCATCGGGTGAGTGGGTAATGTTCTTAGGGGTTGATGATGGTCTGCAAGCTTATTTTTTTGAATTAGCGGATAAATTAACAAAACAATGTAATGAGAATAATTTACGAGTAATTGCCTCCAGTAGGGCTTATTTTTTTTGGGAAGGCGCTGCTGAATTATATGGAGATACTGCAGTTTCATATACTGCTAGGAAAGAATTCTCTATTTTAAACTCCCGTAAAGAAATTTATTTGTCCCTTTTTGGGGGGCAGCCCTATTTTGAGTTACCTCAAATGTATACCAATTCCTTATTCCATATGTCTCTCATTGATGAGGCAAAAGCAAAGCAAGGAGGAGCGCTATTTTCAACAATTCCCCCTGACGCAAATTTAGCTTCAATTGCTTTATCGTTGGAGTCAAAATATTTAAAGTCATTTATTCCACTCGGTTGGGTCGGTACATCTTCGTCAAGGACAGAGTATTCGGGAGCAAATAGTGATGAAAATGGCTTTATTTCAGATGGTATAAAGTATCAAGTGGCAGCAGGGAAACCTTCTATTGGGTCTTTATCTCTATATCTTTGGAATGCGTTATTATCCACGAGTTCTCTTAGAGGGGAACGTGATAATGCGATTTTAAATAATAAGTTGTTTAAAATGCTTGTTTTCTCAAGTGCTTATTCAGAGTTAAGAAAGAAGGGTGTTTTACAAAAGAAAAGGAAGTTATTCATTGAATTACTAAATGACAATAAAATGCCATATTTACCTATAATTGGCCTTTCTAGAATAATTGGAAGTGTAAACTTTATTATATCATTTCAAAGAAGAGTAATTAATAAAATTAAAAACATATTGATGCAATCTTATAAAGTGCAGAAAAAAAGGGATGCTGACGTTTATATGACAAAAGAATCTTTAAAAATTAGTGAGCAAGTAAAATGTTTTTTAAATGACTGATAAATGAAGAATATGCTAAAAAAACAAGTGAAAAAATTATTTTTATATTTCCCCTTTTTATATGGTTTCTATTCTTTCTTTGCTAATAAAGCGATTAGAAAAAGAGTAAGTGATATTGTCACTAAATTAGAAAAAATAGAACTTTATTCTGAAGTAAGGAGGGCTGAACTTCAACGGAGTGAACTATTTAGTTTATTGGAGTACGCCACAGAATATACTGAATATTATAAGAATATTTTTGATGAGAAAAATATTCAACTAAATTCTATCGATAGTTTTAAAAAAATTCCAATTTTGACAAAGAGCATAATTAGAGCAAATGAAAAGGCTTTACTAAGTAGGCAATTTAACTTGAATCACCTTAGTAAAAGAAACACTGGTGGGAGTACCGGTAAACCGCTGGAGTTTTACGTGGATAAATTATCTGGCGCGAATGATAACGCACACCATTGGTATTTGTACTCTAAAATGGGGTACAAAAAAGGAGATATGATTGTTAGTTGTGGTGGCTTTAATTTACCTGAGAAACAACTTGGGAAAAATCTATTCTGGTTGAAAAATTATAAGGATTGTGTTTGGGGCGAGTATGCATTTTCTGCTCTTTACATGACTTCTGAAAATATCCATCTATATGTCGATAAGCTTGTATTATTGCGTCCATCTATTTTACGTGGGTATCCATCATTTTGGGACTCTATTGCAACGTACATTTTAGCTCACAATATACAAATGCCATTTAAAGTTAAAGGCATTAACCTTACAGCTGAAATGTGCTCAGTTTCACAGCGAAAAAATATTGAAAAAGCTTTTAATACTCTAGTTTATTTCGAATATGGGCATACCGAAATGTGCTTGTATTGTTATACATTAGACTCATCTTACATTTACCAGTCTTCTCCAATCTATGGCTATATAGAAATTGTTGATGAACATGGCTATGATGTTGATGTTGGAGAAATTGGCAAAGTAGTAGTTACTGGATTTAATAATATTGGAATGCCCTTTATTCGATATGATACAGGTGATTTAGTTGAACTTTCTTATCGAAATGGAGGTATTGTAAAATTTAAAAAAATAATTGGTAGAAATCAGGATTTTATAGTTTCTAAAAGTGGCCAGAAAGTCTTTTTAACCGGTCTTATTTTCGGCCAACATTTAAAAGCATTTTCAAGAATCAAGCACTGGCAATTAATACAAAATGAAATAGGTATTGTTAATATCTTGATTGTTAAGGAATCAACCTATGATAAGATGGATGAAGATGAGATACTAAAAAACTTTAACAAAGTAACGGATGTTGATTTGTTTTTTTCATATGTAGATGATATTCCTTTAACGAAGCGTGGTAAGCACCTCTTTTTAATTAATAATTTAAATGGTGATTTTAACTGAAAATAACAAACCAAGACTGTCAGTGTAAAATCATAAAAAGCTACAGTCTTTAAAATACGTTATAGGTATTTGTGATGTCTTGTTGTTTTTATTTTTGCTTAATTTACATTCAACATCTATTTGTAATTCTAACTATAAAATAAGAGGCTCTATTGATGTCCTTAGCCCCTATTATACTGTTTGTTTATAATCGACCAGATCATACAAAAAAAACAATACAGGCCTTGCAACAAAATGTACTTGCATCTGAAAGTGAGTTATTTATATATGCTGACGCCGCTAAAAATGAGTCTGCGCAACAGCAAGTCGATGAAGTGTGTAATTTAATCTCTGATGTTTCAGGATTCAAAAAAATAACAGTTATAAAGCAAGAGACAAATGTTGGTTTAGCAAATTCGATAATTAGTGGTGTTACTGAAATAGTTAATAAATATGGAAAAGTGATCGTTCTGGAAGATGATTTAGTAACAAGCCCATATTTTTTGACATTCATGAATGATGCATTAGACCTTTATTCAAATAAAAAAGATATCTGGCATATCAGTGGTTGGAATTATCCGATTGAAACTGATGGGATTGCAGATACATTTTTATGGCGCACTATGAATTGTTGGGGTTGGGCTACCTGGGATGACCGATGGCAGCATTTTGAAAAAAATACTGATAAGCTAATGGAGAGTTTTACTGCCGAAAAAATAAAAGCGTTTAATCTTGATGGTTATGAGAATTTTTGGGGTCAAGTCCTTGCTAATAAAGAGGGTAAGATAAATACATGGGCAATTTACTGGTATGCAAGTATTTTTGAAAAAAATGGTTTATGTCTTAATCCCACGGAAACGTTTGTTGATAATATTGGGCTAGATGGTTCCGGTATTCATTGTGGGGTTAATACTTCCTACATTGCTAATTTAAACATAAATAACAATATCACTTTTGAAACGAACCTTGAAGAAAGTAGCATAGCTCTCGAACGCATACAATTGTTTTATAGGAAAATGGAAAAATCATTTTTAGTAAGAGCGATAAATAAACTCTCAAGAGTTTTAATTAAAAAGAATATTGTTATATGAAAATATTAATTGTAAATGCATCCGATATCAATGGCGGTGCAGCGAGAGCTGCCTATAGACTCCATCAATCACTTCTAATGAAAAACGTTAATAGTAAAATGCTAGTAATGGATAAAGCCAGCGATGATTTTAGCGTATTAGGGCCCATTTCGAAAGGTGAGAAAGTAGCAAGTAAATTAAGACCAATCTTTGACTCGATTCCTATTAAATTTTATAAATGTAAAATACAAGCTCCATTTAGTATTTCCTGGGGAGAGAGTCGGAAAATAATTAAAACAATAAATGAATTGAAGCCAGATGTTGTTCATCTTCATTGGATAAATGGAGGCATGATTAAAATTGAAGATTTACCTAAAATTAATGCGCCCATTGTTTGGAGCTTGCATGATAATTGGGCATTTACTGGTGGCTGTCATATTATGTGGAATTGCGAAAGTTATAAGGTAAATTGTGGAAATTGCCCCATTCTTAAAAGTGATAAGGAAAAAGATTTAAGTCGAAAAGTTTGGAATAGGAAAAGTAGTACTTTTCCAAAACTGCCAAATATGACGATTGTAGGATTAAGTAATTGGTTAAATGAGTGTTCGAAAAGTAGTTCCCTTTTGAAGGGGCTTCCACATATTAATTTACCAAATCCAATTAATACTACAACATTCAAACCTTTCGACAAAAAAAAGGCGAGAGAGCTTTGGTCTTTACCTACGAATAAAAAATTAGTTCTGTTTGGTGCTAGTAACGCCACTGGCGATATGAACAAGGGTTTTAAAGAATTAAGTAAAGCTTTACACAAATTAATGAATGAAAATATCGAACTTGTTGTTTTTGGCAGTAGCGAACCCAAAAAACCTCAATATTTTGGTTCTAAAACACATTACCTAGGGCGCTTGCATGACGATGTCAGCTTAGTTGCTTTGTATAGTGCTGCAGATGTCATGGTAGTACCTTCTCTACAAGAGAATCTATCAAATGCAATAATGGAAAGTCTATCTTGCTCAACCCCTGTTGTAGCTTTTGATATAGGTGGAAATTCAGATTTAATTAAGCATAAGAATAATGGGTATTTGGCTCAACCTTTTGACTGTAGTGATTTAGCAAAAGGAATCGAATGGGTACTTGATAATAATAGGTATAGCGAACTTTGTTTTAATGCAAGGGATAAGGTCACTCGGGAATTTGACAGTAAGCTTGTTGCTGAAAAGTATATTCAATTATATAAAGAGATTCTAAATATTGGATAGAGCGAATTTTTTTAAACTAAGAAATTGGGAGTTTACTCGCTCTAATTATATATATTCTTGTTGCAATGTAGCAGTATGTTATTTTTTAAATCAAAATGGTAAGTTATTGTGTATTTATTTGGTTTAATTTGTGTTTTTTTATATCCTATTTTACTTGCTGTATCACTGGGAAAATACAGAGCTATATACGATGTTTTATTTGGACTGACTATTGTTATTTTTGCGTCCCTTTTATTCTCATCGAGAGTTTACTTCCTTTCAGAGTCAGATGATATGATTAGGTATTATAGCTCTTATTTACAAGCTGGGAGTTATGATTATTTACAATATATGAAAATAGTTAATCGAGAATGGGTTTATATTAGTTCTGATTGGCTAACTTACCAAGTGTTTGGAGTTATTAATCCTCGTATTTATTTGTTTTTAAAATCTTTAACTTTCAATGGTATTTTTGTTTTCGCATTATTTAAAATATTTAAACAGCAGCGATATAGACTTTTTATTATTCTTGCAATAGTCACAGTACCTTCCATTGGAATCCATACTCAATTGGTTAGGCAATTATTAGGTTTTGCAATATTTTTACTTGCTATTGGTTTTCCCGGCAAGAGTAAACATGTTTTATTTCTGATATTATCCATAGGAGTCCACAAAGTATCTATAATTTACTTTATTTTACTTTGGTCATATCCATTCTTTAAGCGGTTTATATTCAATAATACTTTTCTATTTTTAGCTCTAATTCTTTGCTTGTTTTTAGGGCGATTAATAAACATTGATATGATTGTTGAAATTTTGCAATCAATTCCAGAAATAGGAAAAAAAGCAAATTTCATAACTATGGTAGAAATCGACAGAATTAAATTTGGAATAACAAGTTTAATTGTGATTTTGTTGTGTTTTTTTAATGCGGTAAAATTGGACAGAATTCTTTTAGTTATAACCGAAAAAGAAATGCGTCTTTTTTATGTTTTAATGTTGCTTCTTTTGGGAACGTTGATACTTTCCTCTATAAACGTATTGGCAGAGCGATTTATTGGGTTTGTTGTGATTTTTTTCCCTTGGTTTTTTATAATAGCCATTGATGTTTATTTTAAAAAATCGCAACGTAAATTTCTAACTGCAGTTTTCCTTTGTTTTGCAGTTATATTTTTTAATAAATTTGTCACAGGTGAATATTCGGCATCTAGTATATTTAATGGTGAGTTGGTATTGTTAAGTAAAAAATAAAATAGGTGAATTGAGTGAATAAAGAATTAGTTACTGTTGTGACGGTTTGCTACAACGTAAGCAACGATCTTAATAAAACATTACAGTCGGTTATTAATCAAAGTTATGAAAATATTGAGTGTGTTATTATTGATGGAGGTTCATCCGATTGCTCTGTTGATATTATAAAGAAATACGAAAGTATAGCCTTTAAAAATAATATATCATTTAAATGGATCAGTGAACCTGATAATGGGATATACGATGCGATGAATAAAGGCATTTCCCTAGCTAAGGGTAAGTGGATAAATTTTATGAATGCTGGTGATTTGTTTAATGATAAGTGTGCGTTGGAGAGTGCGTTGAAATATTCTTCAGGTGCTGATTTAATCTACTCGGATACTTTATTTTCAAATGGAAGAGTGTTTATTTGTCAGGAGAACAAAAATAGAATAATTCATCAATCTTTAATTTATAAAAAATCATTGCATAATGAATTTGGATTGTATTTAAATTCAAAAGGAATAACGATATCAGATTATTTGTTCTTTCAGTCTTGTAAAGCAAAAAATTGGTATAAAACTGATGTAATAATAGCTAAATGCGATAGCAATGGGGTATCTTCACATTTAGAACACTTTAAGCAAAAAATAGCAATTGACATTATGTTTAAAAACATTGGCAGAATTCAAGCTTCGTTCATATTACTACTGCACCCAATTTATAATAAGGTAAAATCCTTTTTATTGACTAAGGGGGGGAGGGGCGGTTAGGTTTTTTTATGGTTTTTATATATGTTGTTTTAATTTATAGGTTAATATGAGATATAATGACACGTATCTATTTATTAATAAGAAATAAAGTGCTCTAGTATTTAAAATATATACAAGGTCAGCATCCCATTGTGAACTATTAAATTATGAGGATGTTAATTTAATTACTTTTCGTTTCGACGTTATATTGATATTTTGTAATGTCATATCCATTTTCAGGTGTTGGAAATATTTTAATTAAATTGTGTTTATTGTCTATGTTTCAGGTTCGTAATATTAAATAAGGTTTTTATGATCAGTGTATGCATGGCATCATATAATGGGGTTTTATTCATTGAGATGCAGATATCGAGTATAATCAAACAACTATCAGAATCTGATGAATTAATCATTTCAGATGATGGCTCTAATGATGGGACTATAGATGTTATTAAGAAGTTTATAGAAAAAGATAAGCGTATTAAACTACTTAGTGGACCACAAAGTGGTCTGATTGCAAATTTTGGTAATGCATTAAAACAAGCAAAAGGAGATTATATATTTCTTGCTGATCAAGATGATATCTGGGAAGATAATAAAGTTCTAATTTTCATTGATAAGCTTAAATATCATACATTGGTTATTTCTGACTGCACTGTTAATGATATAGATTTAAAATTATTAAATAAAAGTTTTTATGAATTAAATGGTTCTAAGTCTGGTTTTTTTAAAAACTTATATAAAAATTCTTTTTTGGGTTGTTGCATGGCATTTAGACGTGAATTGTTGACTGATATTTTACCTTTCCCAAATAAAATTCCGATGCACGATTGGTGGATTGGGTTGGTTGCTGAGACAAAATATTCTACAACGTTTATATCAGATAAACTATTAAAGTATCGCCGCCATGGAATGAACGCATCACAAACATCCGAAAAATCAAAGTCTTCAATTATTACAAAAATAAATTACAGATTTTCTTTATTATATTACATTTTATTAAAAAGGTTGTTGTAAATTAATTTTATAGGAAAAAATAACAATGAACATATTAGTTACAGGCGGTGCTGGATTTATTGGTAGTGCGGTTGTACGTTATATAGTTGAGAGAACAGAGGATTCAGTGATTAACGTTGATTGCCTCACTTATGCCGGAAATTTAGAATCTTTGTCTTTAATTGATAAAAATGAGCGTTATCATTTTGTTGAAGCTGATATTTGCAACATGGATGCCATGGTTGAAGTTTTTAATAAATATCAACCCGCATCAATAATGCATTTGGCCGCAGAATCTCACGTGGATCGTTCAATTGATGGCCCTACTGATTTCATTCAAACTAATATTATTGGTACATTTACTCTACTAGAAGCTGCGCGAGTATATTGGTCTGCTTTGCCTAAAGATAAAAAAACAGCTTTCCGTTTTCATCATATTAGCACAGATGAAGTGTACGGTGATTTGGACGGAACAGATGGCCTATTTACCGAAGAAACGTCTTACGAACCAAGTTCGCCATATTCTGCTTCTAAAGCATCAAGTGACCACCTAGTTCGTGCTTGGAACCGTACTTATGGTTTACCTGTGATTGTAACAAACTGTTCAAATAACTATGGTCCTTATCACTTTCCTGAGAAACTAATACCACATGTTATTTTAAATGCGTTAGATGCAAAACCGTTACCTATTTATGGTGATGGTAGCCAAATTCGTGATTGGCTATATGTAGAAGACCATGCTCGTGCTTTATATAAAGTCGTAACAGAAGGTGTAGTAGGTGAAACCTACAACATTGGTGGGCACAATGAAAAGAAAAATATCGAAGTGGTAGAAACGCTTTGTACTATTCTTGATGAATTAAGGCCTATCTCTGATAACCCTACTTTTTCTTCATCGAAAATAACTAATTACAAAGAACTCATTACCTTTGTTAAAGACCGTCCAGGTCACGATGTCCGCTATGCAATCGACGCATCAAAAATTGAAAAAGAGCTAGGTTGGGTACCTAAAGAAAGTTTCGAAACTGGTATTAGAAAAACAGTGGAATGGTACTTAAATAATGAAAATTGGTGGAAGCGTGTATTAAACGGTGAATACCAACTTGAACGTATCGGAGATTAAGTAGTTATGACTAACGCTTCAGTTTCAAAGTATAAAGGTATTATTTTAGCTGGTGGTTCAGGCAGTCGTTTGCATCCTATTACGTTAGGCACTTCTAAGCAGTTATTACCTATCTATGACAAACCAATGATTTTTTACCCGCTGTCAGTTTTGATGCTCGCGGGCATTAAAGATATTCTTATTATCTCAACGCCAGACGATTTACCTAATTTTGAGCGTATGTTGGGTGATGGTAGCCAATTCGGTGTTCAAATCAGTTACAAAGAGCAACCGACTCCAGATGGGTTAGCACAAGCATTCATTATAGGTGAAGAGTTTATAGGCGATGATAATGTTGCTTTAGTATTAGGTGATAACATCTTCTATGGTCAACATTTTTCAGACAAACTATTAGCTGCAGCAAAAGTGGAAAAAGGTGCCTCAGTATTTGGTTATCGTGTTTCTGATCCCGAGCGTTTTGGTGTGGTTGAGTTTGATAAAAGTGGCAAGGCGTTAAGCATTGAAGAGAAGCCTGAACGCCCTAAATCTAACTATGCAGTCACTGGTTTATATTTCTATGATAATGATGTGGTTGAAATTGCTAAAAACATTAAACCATCACACCGTGGTGAGTTAGAAATTACCGATGTGAATATTGCTTACTTAGAGCGTGGTGATTTGAATGTTGAGTTATTAGGCCGTGGTTTTGCTTGGCTTGATACAGGTACGCATGACTCATTACTTGAAGCTAGTCAATTTGTACAAACCGTTGAACATCGTCAAGGCTTTAAGGTCGCTTGTTTAGAAGAGATTGCTTATATGCAAGGCTGGTTATCTAAATATGAACTACTTGATCAGGCAGAAAAGCTGAAGAAAACAGGTTACGGTCAGTACTTATTTAATATCGCTAATGGAGTGATTTAATGAAATTTATTGATACTGCTATTTCTGATGTGAAAATTGTTGAAGTCAATGTATTTGGCGATGAACGCGGTTTCTTTATGGAGACTTTTCGTGCAGATGAGTTTATGAAACAAACAGGTGCTAAACCATTTGTTCAAGACAACCACAGTAAGTCAACGAAAGGTACTTTGCGAGGTCTGCATTTCCAGAAAGAACAAACACAGGGGAAGTTAGTACGCGTTACATCGGGTGCTGTTTACGATGTTGCTGTAGATATGCGCCAATCTTCGCCAACGTTTGGTAAAGCAGTAGGCGTGGAGCTTTCGGCTGAAAATAAGCGTCAATTGTGGGTGCCAGAAGGCTTTGCTCACGGTTTCTATGTAATAACTGATACTGCTGAATTTGTTTATAAGTGCACTGATTATTATCACCCTGAATCTGAAGTGTCTGTTTGTTGGGATGATTCTGAACTTGCTATTGAATGGCCGTTAGTTGATGGCGAATTGCCTAAGTTGTCTGCAAAAGACGCAGATGGTTTTTCTTTTCAAGATGCTCCAAAATTTGATTAATAGGTAAAAGTCAGTATGAAAGTTGTTATTACAGGGAAAGGCGGTCAGCTTGCTTGGGAGTTAGAGCAGCTTGCACCACAAGGTATTGAGGTTATTAGTGTCGGTATTAATGAGCTTGATATTACCAATGAGATATTGGTTACTGAGTTTATAACCAACACTAAACCTGATTTAGTAATTAATGCAGCGGCTTATACTGCGGTGGATAAGGCTGAAGAAGATACAGAGATTGCTTATGCCGTGAATGAGCTTGGTACTAAATATTTAGCTAATATCTGTAAGCAAATTAATGCGCGTATTTTACACATATCTACTGATTTTGTATTTGATGGTTCTAGTACAACACCTTATCAAGCTGATTCAAAACCTAATCCTATCAATGTTTATGGTGCTTCAAAGCTTGCTGGAGAGGTCGCTTTACAAACTATATTGCCTGACGCGAGTGTGATAGTCCGCACTGCTTGGGTATATTCAGTCAACGGCAATAACTTCGTAAAAAGCATGCTGCGTTTGATGCAAGAAAAACCACAGCTTGGCATTATCTATGACCAAGTGGGTACGCCTACTTGGGCTAAAGGTCTAGCACAATGGTTATGGGCAGTAGCAGCTAAACCTGAAGTTACGGGGACTTATCATTGGACTGATGCTGGTATTGCATCTTGGTATGATTTTGCTATTGCGATTCAAGAGTTAGGTATTGAGAAGGGGCTATTAAAAGAGGTTATTCCTGTTTTACCAATTCCAACATCTGCATACCCTACTCTAGCTAAACGGCCTGCATTTTCTGTTATTGATAAATCAAGTGCTGAATCAGTTTCTGGTATTAATTCGATACATTGGCGAAAACAATTGTCTAATATGATGAGTAATCTAGTTAAAGAGTGGAAATAGCTATATGAAAGTATCAATAATAACAGTTTGTTATAATTCTGAAAAAACAATTGAAGATACGTTAAAATCTGTTCAATCTCAATGTTACTCTGGCATCGAGTATATTGTAATTGATGGTGGTTCTAAAGATAGCACGAACGAAATCATTTCAAAATATAAAGATATAGTTTCGGTTCATATCAGTGAGCAGGATAATGGCCTTTATGATGCGATGAATAAAGGTATTGCATTGGCAACAGGTGATATTGTTGGAGTATTGAACTCTGATGATATATTTGTAGATGAAAGCGTAGTTCAAAACTTAGTTAATTCGATTGGTGATAATAGCGGCATTTATGCTGATGTGGGTTTTTATTCTGAGCACGACTTTTCAGATAAAAAGAGGCATTATTCTTCTAAGGGGTTTGTTAAAAGTAAATTTTCTCGGGGTATGATGCCTGCCCACCCATCTTTTTATGTAAGAAAAGAGTGTTATGAAAAAGCTGGTTTATATCGAACTGATTTTAAAATAGCTTCTGACTTTGACATGGTATTAAGAATATTCTCTCTACCAAATACTTCATTTGCATATTTAGAAAAAGAGATTGTGAAAATGCGCCTTGGTGGAGTAAGTACCTCCGGTTTTATGTCAAACTACGTTTTAAATAAAGAAATATTAGATTCTTGTCAAAGTAACGGGATTAAAGCAAGTTGGTTTTCTATTTTATCTAAATATCCTAGTAAAATGTTGGGGTATATTTTTAAATGATATTGCTAACTGGGGGGACTGGTTTTGTCGGTGAAGCCTTACTTAAGGCTTTATCCGACAGAAGTATAAAGTGTTTAGGTAGAAATAAACCTCTTTCAATCATTAATTCTTTATTTCATTTAAGTGATATAAATGCTAGTGTAGATTTTACTAAGGCATTGAAAAATGTTAATTTTATTATTCACTGTGCAGCACGTGTTCATGTGATGGATGATGAATCACATAATCCTCTTAATTCTTACCGTGAAGTTAATACAGCAGGTACTTTAAATCTTGCAAGACAGGCAGTGGAAGCTGGCGTTAAGCGTTTTATCTTTGTTAGCTCGATTAAAGTAAATGGTGAATCTACTAAGTTAAATGCATCATTTAAATCAACAGATATTCGCCAGCCAGAAGATTTTTATGGACAATCTAAATCAGAAGCGGAAGAGCAATTGCTAGAGTTAGCAGAAGAAACTGGTTTAGAGGTTGTTATAATTCGTCCAACCTTGGTTTATGGTCCTGGCGTTAAAGCGAACTTTGCTTCGTTAATGAACTTGGTATCTAAAGGATTACCGCTACCATTTGGGTCTATTACTGACAATAAGCGTAGTTTAGTATCGGTTCACAATTTAGTTGATCTTATTATTACATGCATTGATCACCCTAAAGCTGCTAATCAAGTATTTTTAGTGTCTGATGACCATGATGTATCAACATCAAAAATGGTTCGTGAAATGGCTAAATCGCTCAATAAGCCTCAATGGCAGCTTCCTATACCTAAATGGTGTTTCAGATTGGCGGGTAGTGTTTTTGGGAAACAAGATGTAGTCGATAGATTACTAGGTTCACTGCAGGTTGATATCACTCACACAAAAGAAACACTTGGCTGGAAGCCACCTCAAACATTACAAGAAGGTTTTAAAGAAACTGCTGAAGCTTTCTTGTTAAATAAAGAGAACAAAAAATGATCCGTATTATCGATTTCCTCGCCGCTTTTTTCGGTTTGTTATTGCTTTGGCCAATTTTAGTTATTGTTACCATTATTGGTCTATTCGATACTGGCTCTCCAATCTTCATTCAAGAACGAGTTGGGCGTAATAAAAAACCATTCAAACTGATTAAGTTCCGCACTATGTCAGTTGAAACCAAATCAGTGGCTAGCCATTTAGCCAATAATGCTTCAATTACGAAACTTGGTAATTTTCTTCGTAAAACTAAAATTGATGAATTACCGCAACTAATTAATGTCGTTAAAGGTGAAATGAGCTTGGTTGGTCCTCGTCCAAATTTATTTAATCAAGAAGAGTTAATTAAAGAGCGTGATGCATTAGGTGTTTATGATGTTTTACCTGGTGTGACTGGTTTAGCTCAAGTTCAAAATATCGATATGTCTACACCACAATTGTTAGCTAAAACTGACAAGCAGATGATTGATACGTTAACCATTAAAGATTATTTTAAATACATCATCATGACAGTGACAGGCAGTGGCTCGGGTGATGCCGTAAAATAATTGCGAGAAACAAATCTAAAATCCCAGAAAAGTGATTTATTCACTATAACTTCTGGGATTTTTTATATCTAATCCGTATCATTCATTTTGCTGGTTTTTCTTATAAAAATATAAATGGTTTATTATGTTTAATTTAAACGTCATTTGGTCACTTCCTCGCTATAAAAAACGCTTAATCAGCTTATTGATTGATTTCTTCTTTATCTGTATTTCATTTTATGGTGCTTACTGGGTCCGCATTGGAAAGTTTCAAGCATTACCTTCAGTTGAGGGATTATATGTATTAGTTAGTGCTGTTATTTTAACGTTACTTATTTTTACTAAGCTTGGTCTATATCGAGCTGTATTAAGGTACCTAGGTTTACATGTACTGGCTTTAGTCGGTGTGGGTACGGCTATATCAGCAGTTGCAATGGCTGGATTGGCTTTTTGGTTTGATGCGGCAATACCCCGCTCTGTCCCAATTATTTATGGGGCTTTTTTAGCTATTAGTGTTGGTGGTAGTCGACTCATTGTTCGTAGCTTGGTTGCGCAATCCTCAAATAAAACAGGTAATCCGGTATTAATTTATGGTGCAGGTAGTGCTGGTCGTCAACTGGCATTAGCGCTTCGTCAATCTGATAGCCATAAAGTAGTTGGTTTTGTTGATGAAGATGTCACATTACAAAATACTATGATGATGGGCTTGTATGTCTACACCGCAGCGTGTGCAGAGAAAGTCATAATAAAGCATGGTGTTAAGCAAATATTATTGGCGATACCGAGTGCGTCTCGTCGCCGTCGTAAAGAGGTGATTGATACTATCTCTTTATTACCTGTTGAGATACTCACTGTTCCTGATATGTCAGATATCGTTGCAGGTAACGCAAGTATTGATGAGTTAAAAGATGTATCTATTGATGATCTCTTAGGTCGTGATCCCGTTGCTCCACAGCAATCCTTAATGGAAGCGAACATTAAAGATAAAGTGGTTATGGTAACAGGGGCGGGGGGCTCTATTGGCTCTGAGCTGTGCCGCCAAATAGTTCGAAATAAACCTAAAGCGTTAGTCTTATTTGAGTTGTCTGAGTTCGCCTTGTATCAGATTGATAGAGAGCTATCTTTACTTGTTGAGGCAGAAGGCTTAGGTATTCAAATCATTCCTCTGCTTGGTTCGGTTCAACGTATTAACCGTTTGTCAAAAGTAATGGGCAGTTTTAAAGTTCAAACGGTATATCACGCCGCAGCGTACAAGCACGTACCATTGGTTGAATATAATGTAGTGGAAGGGGTGCGTAATAACGTTTTTGGTACTAACTATACCGCGCGAGCTGCGATTGAAGCGAATGTTGAGTCGTTTGTTTTGATCTCTACCGATAAGGCGGTTCGTCCTACTAATATTATGGGTACGACCAAGCGTATGGCGGAGTTAGGTCTGCAAGCGTTGGCAGAGCAGCAAAATAAGATCCGTGCAAAAGACGCAAGTGCAGGTACGCGTTTTTGTATGGTGCGTTTTGGTAATGTATTAGGCTCATCTGGCTCTGTCGTGCCGGTATTTAAACGTCAAATTGAAAATCGGGAACCCATTACGGTAACCCATGAAGAGATCACGCGTTTCTTTATGACCATTCCTGAAGCAGCTCAATTGGTTATTCAAGCAGGGGCTATGGGTAAAGGCGGTGATGTATTTGTACTTGATATGGGCGAATCAGTAAAAATAGTTGATTTGGCAAAAAATTTAATTCGACTTTCTGGTTTAGAAGTGAAAAGTAAATTAAATCCATACGGTGATATTGAGATTAAATACACAGGCCTGCGCCCTGGTGAAAAACTGTATGAAGAGTTATTGATAGGTGACAATGTTGGTTCAACGGCGCATGAGCGGATCATGACGGCACAAGAAGATTTCTTACCATTAGATGAATACAATATTTTGTTAAATAAGTTAGATACTGCTTGTCATGATTTTGACCATGAAGCGATACGTCAGTTACTTCTTGATGCACCGACTGGTTTTGTGCCAGTTGACGGGATAGGGGATTTGGTGTGGAAGGCGGATAAAGAATAGGACGCTTCGCTGCGAGGAAGAGAAAAAGCGAGGATTCAGGTCTCAGGCTTCAGGAAGATCAAAAGCGAATACCCTGAAACCTCTGCGCGTAGCGTCCTGAATCCTAGTTTTTTATCACCAACCCCTCCCAGCCTCCCCTTATATTGATATTTTTAGCCAAGTGACTATATCGATAAAGGAGAGGAGCTAAAAGCGGCTGCGGCGCTTATCTTTGATCTTATAGAAGCGAAGCGGCCTAGTTTCTAGTTAGCGAAGCGTATAGTTTCCAGTACCTCGTATTTCGATTCTCGCACCTCCCCCCTTTCTCCCTTATAATCCCCTAAGATAAATTTCCCTACAGGATAAATAATAATGAAAATTGCCATTGCAGGTACAGGTTACGTTGGCTTATCAAATGCAGTGTTGTTAGCACAACATAATGAAGTGATTGCCGTTGATATCATGGCTGAAAAAGTTGAGCTAATTAATAATAAGCAATCACCAATTTCAGATGTAGAGATTGAAGATTTCTTAGCGAATAAAGATCTTAATCTTACCGCTACGTTAGATAAAGCGTTGGCTTACAAATATGCTGAGTATGTGGTGGTTGCTACACCAACAGATTATGACCCAGCAACAAATTACTTTAATACTGGCTCGGTTGAGGCGGTGATTAAAGAGGTAATGGCAATTAACCCAAATGCAGTGATGGTGATCAAATCTACTGTTCCTGTTGGGTATACCGAGCGTATTAAACAAGAACTAGGTTGCGATAATATTATCTTTTCGCCTGAGTTTTTACGTGAAGGTCGCGCGCTGTTTGATAATCTTCATCCATCTCGCATTATTGTGGGTGAGCAATCTGACCGTGCTCAAGTGTTTGCAGATTTATTAGTTCAAGGCGCGATTAAAGAAAACATTGAAGTATTACTGACTCGTTCTACCGAAGCTGAGGCTGTTAAGTTGTTTTCTAATACTTACCTTGCGATGCGTGTTGCTTATTTCAATGAGTTAGACTCTTATGCTGAAGCCCATGGTTTAGATGCACGCCAAATCATTGAAGGGGTAGGGTTAGATCCTCGTATTGGTAATCACTACAATAATCCATCATTTGGTTATGGCGGTTACTGTCTACCAAAAGACACTAAGCAGTTATTAGCGAATTACCAAGAAGTGCCAAATAACATTATTGGCGCGATTGTGGATGCTAACCGTACTCGTAAGGATTTTGTTGCTGAATCCATTATGAAACGAAATCCTAAAGTGGTTGGCATTTATCGTTTAATCATGAAAGCGGGTTCTGATAACTTCCGTGCTTCTTCGATTCAAGGGATCATGAAACGCTTGAAAGCTAAAGGTATTGAAGTAGTGGTGTATGAGCCAGTATTAAAAGAATCTGATTTCTTTAACTCTCGTGTGATTGAAGATTTGAATGAGTTTAAGCAAGTGTCAGATGTGATTGTCTCGAACCGTATGATGGAAGAGCTGGCAGATGTTGAGGGTAAGGTTTATACCCGCGATTTGTTTGGTAGTGACTAAGGGGTAGAGCAGGGTTCAGGTCTCAGGTTTCAGGAAGATCAAAAGCGAATACCCCTGAAACCTCTGCGCGTAGCGTCCTGAATCCTAGTTTTTTATCACCAACCCCTCCCAGCCTCCCCTTATATTGATATTTTCAGCCAAGTGACTAATGGTGATAAAGGGGAGGAGCGAAGATCCAAAAGCGGGTACGGCACTTGCTTTTGATTTTATAGAAGCGAAGTGGTCTAGTCTCTAGTTAGCGCAGCGTATAGCTTCTAATACCTACCTTAAGTTGCTACAGTGATGTCAATTTAATAAAAAAGTTCTATAATATTGTTACTATAGTAACAGTTGGGTTTAATATGCTATCTCTTCATACCGCTTTTGATGTTCAACTTGAATTAAAAGATTTTATTAAACAACGTCGTAAACAACAAAAACTTAGTGTGGAAGCATTAGCTAAGTGCTCTGGCGTGCCTTATAGCACCATTCGAAAATTTGAAAATACTGGGAATATCTCTTTAAGGCAGTTTCTAATGTTACTTGAAAGCGTTGATAGCCTTAACGATATACACAATTTAACAAAGACATCTAATCAAGAACCGACGAGTATTGAGGAGGTATTAAGAAATGCTTAACACACCTTTAATCGTAAAAAGAACGTTTGCAGATGGGCATCAAGAAAAGCTAGGTCAGCTTGCTGAAAATAAAACAGGTATCTATTTTCAGTATGATGAGTCGTACCTAAGTCAACATAAGCATTCAATCGCGCCTTTTAATATCAGAGCAGATCTTAGTTTACAAAAAGCGCCTAGACAGCCACATTATGGACTTCACGGCGTATTTGGTGACAGTCTACCTGATGGGTGGGGGCTGTACTTAATGGATCGAATGTTCAGGAATAATGGCTTCAATCCTCAAATGGTTACCGCGTTAGAAAGACTTGCTTATGTTGGAGACCAATGCTTAGGTGCGCTTTCTTATGAGCCTGAAATGGCATTAGCTGATTCAAGTTCAAGAGATATAGAATTAATCACATTAGGTAAAGAAGCGGTTAAAGAGTTCGAAGGCACAGAATCCCATCTTATTGCACATCTAATGAATGCTGGTGGCTCGGGTGGTGCACGACCAAAACTAAATGTAACTAAATGCAGTGACGGTCAATACTCAACATTACCAAATGCAAAAGGTGAAAAACTTCTCATTAAATTAACGTCTGATAAATTTGACTTAAAACATTCAGAAAGCTTAGTTGAATATGCCTATATGAAAATGGCAAGAAACGTAGGCATTGAAGTTCCTAATTTTGAATTAGTTGACGCGAGTAATGGTCAATTTTGGTTGCAACAAACACGCTTCGATTGCACGCCAAATGGTGGCCGTCAGCATATGATATCTGCATGTGGTTTGTTGGACGCGCCTTTTAGAGAGCCATCTTTAGATTATGTCGATTTAATCAAAGCAACACGCCAACTTTGTGGTATTCAAGAAGCACAAAAATTAGTAAAAAGAGCATTGTTTAATTACATCACAGTTAATCAGGATGATCACAGCAAGAACTTTGCTTTTCTCGCTGACGATAATGATAATTGGAGATTGTCGCCATTTTACGACATCGTTTACAGTCCTTCCCCTTATAAAGAACACATGACTTCGTTTAATGGTAATGGTCGACTACCAACAACTAAAGCGTTAGAATTAATGGCAGGGCATGCAGGTTATGCAAATGTCACACCTTTGATAAATATGATTGAAGAGATTTATCATGAGACTCGGGATTTTAAACAAGAGGCATTAAATCTCGGTATATCAAACGCGTTAATTTCGACGATTGATTCACATATATCTCAGCAATACCGCCAATTCAATAATTGAGGCAAGGAAGATCTCTTGCTTTTGATTTTCCTGAAACCTGAAACCTTTGCGCGCAGCGTCCTCAACCTAACCTTGACTCTCAATCAGGACCATAGGACCATAGGATAGCTCTTCCCGTTCTTCAAAAGGATTTTCATGAACTTCGACATCTTCAACGGTGACGCTGATGGCATTATCGCTCTTCTTCAACTTCGTTTGGCTAACCCTCAAAAATCAACTTTAATCACTGGCGTTAAGCGTGACATTAACTTAATGACTAAAGTGGATGCCAAAGCGGGTGATAACCTCACTGTACTAGACATCTCAATGGAAAAGAACATGGCAGCTCTAGATCTTGCTCTAAGTTCAGGTGCTGAAGTATTTTATGCCGATCACCATCGTGCGGGTGATATCCCTGAGCACGAGAATCTATCTGCTCATATCGATTTAGATGCCAATACCTGTACTGCCTTAATTATTGATAACCTACTAAATGGTCAGTTTCATGAGTGGGCAATTACGGCGGCGTATGGGGATAACTTAATTGCAAAAGCGAATGAGCTGGCGGATGTTATCGGCTTATCTTGTGAGCAAAAATCTCAGTTAAAAGAGCTTGGGACATTAATCAACTATAATGGGTATGGGGCGAAGGTGGATGATCTGCATTTTGATCCTGCTGCTTTATACCAAGCGTTATTACAATACTCATCGCCTTTTGATGTGATTGCGGATAAAGCATCGCCTTTTTATCAGCTGCAAGCGGCGTATCAATCGGATATGGATAATGCATTATCTATAGAGGCTCTGCACAAAAGTGAGAAATTAGGGTTATTTGAGTTACCAAATGAAGCGTGGGCACGTCGTATTAGCGGTGTTTATGGTAATCTTTTAGCAAATCAAAATCCCGATTCAGCTCATGCGGTATTAACGCAAAATGCGGATGGCACTTATATGGTATCACTTCGTGCGCCGTTAAATAATAAGCAAGGTGCGGGTGAGATCTGTAGCTTGTTTGAAACTGGTGGTGGTCGTGAGGCGGCGGCGGGAATTAATGTATTGCCGAAAGAGAAAATTGCTGAGTTTATTAGAGTGGTTGAGAATAAATATTAGAGTGAAACTAGAAACTATACGCTGCGCTAACTAGAGACTATAAGTGCAGGTATAGCTAGTGTAATAATTAAGCCTATCAACATGGATGCTTTTGCTTTTATAGTTTCTAGAGCGAAGCGTTCTAGTTAGCGCAGCGTATAGGCTCTTATGACATAAATTTAAAATCGAGAAATATCATGAATATATTAGTCACTGGTGGAATGGGTTACATTGGTAGCCACACATGTGTACAAATGATTGAAGCGGGCTTAACGCCAATCATTTTAGACAACTTATACAACAGTAAAGAAGTGGTGCTTGATCGCATTGCAGCGTTAGTTGGTGTTAAACCTAAGTTTTACCAAGGTGATATTCGCGATCCTCTAATTCTAGAAACCATCTTTGCTGAAAACCAAATCGATAGCGTGATCCACTTTGCTGGTTTAAAAGCGGTGGGTGAGTCGGTTGAAAAGCCAATCATGTATTACGATAACAATGTATCGGGTACATTAGTTTTGGTTGAAGCGATGCGTAAAGCGGGCGTGAACAGTATTGTATTTAGTTCATCTGCAACCGTTTATGGCGATCCTGCTTCTGTGCCGATTAATGAAAATTTCCCAACATCAGCAACTAATCCTTATGGTCGTAGTAAGCTGATTGTTGAAGAGTGTCTAACCGATATTCAAAAAGCACATCCAGAAATGAGCGTAACTCTACTTCGTTACTTTAACCCGGTTGGCTCTCATAAATCAGGCACCATGGGTGAAGACCCACAAGGTATTCCAAACAACCTAATGCCGTTTATTTCTCAAGTGGCTGTTGGTCGTCGTGAGTTTTTATCAGTATTTGGTGATGATTACCCAACGGTTGATGGTACTGGTGTTCGTGATTATATCCATGTGGTGGATTTGGCTGATGGTCATTTAGCGGCACTTAAATACAAGGGTAAAGAAGCGGGTCTTCATATCTATAACTTGGGTACGGGTAAAGGCTACAGTGTTTTACAGATGGCAGAAGCGTTCTCTAAAACGGCTGGCGTTCCTGTTCCTCATAAAATCGCACCTCGTCGCCCAGGCGATATTGCCGAATGTTGGGCAGATCCTGCTAAAGCGCGTGAAGAGTTGAAGTGGGAAGCGAAGTTGTCTCTTGATGATATGACTGAAGATACGTGGCGCTGGCAGTCGAATAATCCGAAAGGGTATTAAAAGCAGGGTTCAGATCGGTCGCAGGCTCCCTTAAAGGGTTCAGAGGTGATCGTTGTGATTGCAGCGAATTATATACTGTTCCCTCCCCTTAATAAGGGGAGGGTTAGGGAGGGGTTATTGCGATACAGGTAGAATTGAATACAAATCTAACTTGATTATACGCTGTTAGCTCTTGACCCCCTCCCAGCCTCCCCCTTAATAAGGGGGAGGAGCTAAGAGCAACAACGCACACCCCTGAATTCTGCAAGCGTAGCGATCTGAACCCTAAGCCCTTGCTCTCCACTATTCCCCTTAATCAAATTGCATTCCCCTTACACTTCTTTTACTCTCACAGAGTCATAAACCCTTTATCTGTGAGTTTACCAATGCTTTCTCATTCACCTTCTGATTATCTTGAACTCTATGCAACTTTGCTTTGCGGACCGAATATGCAGAGCGGAAGCGATCATCATGCTGAATTTACCGCGGCGTTAACAGAGAGTGAGAAGTGGAATGCCAATTACCTTAAGGTTAACGTGGTATTTGATGAATGGTGTTTCTCACAAGAGATAGATAAAGAACACTTCTTGGCAGCGCCGCAGTTTGATAGTGGTTATCTTCGTCATCGAGAAAGTGTTTATGAACTCGATATTCAAAAGGTCTCCTTCACTCAATTGTGCGATCTCGCCTTATTGAGTGTGCTAGACCCATCTTTATTAAACAAAACAAAAGAGAATCTAAACTTAGCTCTTGAACAAACAGGTCAAGACTTGCCTCAATATTGGCAACGCTCGGTAGATTTTATTACGGCGAGTGATGCGGTGTTAGCTCGGTATTTTGACAATCCTGATCGTTGGCTGGCTTCTCTTGTTCAGAAGAGCGGTAAAGTGGCATGGGGCCGAATGTTGATTGAATCAATTGTCGCTTATCGTGTACGTGATAATGCTGATGTGTGGGTTGGATTAATGACATTGGCGAATAACCCTGTGGTAACTAGCTTACTTGAATTTTCTGATGATTTTGCTCTGGCGACAATAGCAAAACACGCCTTGTCTCGCTTGGTAGATCAAAGCAATCCGTTACTGCTTGTCTCTTCTCCTTGGCAGCAGTGGCTAACCCGTATTGATGGGGTGCTAAATACTGAAGTCGCCAACAAAGAGCGTTTAATTTGGCAGTTAGAGCCGCTGGCCATGAAGGTGAATGCCAAAATACAGGCGAAGAATAAACGCGGTTGGACTCAGGGACGCAAGGTGGCTCTGGATAAGTTTAACCATAAGCACAAAGAGATACTTAGCCCAAGTGATACCGCGATCCTTTCTGCCGCGGCTTATGATGGTATGGACTGGGGTGATAGCAGCTCAAGAGTCACTCGAGCCGTCGCTCATGCGTTATGTGATGCCGATAACGTATATGATCATCATGGCGACCAAGTGTCGTTTTATCGAGAGACGCCGTTGTTAGTCTGGCGCTCGGTAGGAGATGAATTGGCGTTTGAGGTTTATCCTTATTATCACCAACAGACTTGCGCTCAACCTTGGTTGTATCACTCTGGCGGTGGTATCTACTCTTTCATTGATGCGCCTGAACAGCTGACCGATTTTTTAGAAGAGTTAAGAGTTCGTGATCCGCATTTTCCCGTAACCCAAACCGCAGAGTTAGTGGCGGTACTTGGCGATCAAGTGCATTGGTTTGATATAGATAAACAGAAAGGGACAGTGACTCGGGGTAATAGTGTGGCTGAGCCTCAGTTATGGCTTGCTTGGAATGGCGCGTCTTTGGATGTGGCGATTGAGTTTGGCTCTAGCGATAACAATGTGAGTTGGACGCCAGGAAAAGGCAGCGAGTGGGAAAGTGGTTTTGATGGCGTGTGGTATCAACGTGATCTTGTTAATGAAAAACGTCAAGCTAACGCATTGGTTGATGAATTAGGGCTCGTTAAGAATAAGAATTTTATTTGGCAGATTGAAGGTGAAGCGGCGCTAACGTTTATTACTCAAATTGATGGTGAGTTGGGTGCAAACCTGCATTGGAAAGCGGACAGCCAGCAAGTGAAAGTGATTGGGGTTGATGACTTTTCAATGTCGATTAACCAAAAGCAGAATTGGTTTGAAGTCGATGGGCGCGTTCATATTGATAGCAGTTTAGAGATGGATTTACGTCAGTTGTTGGCGCATCACCGTACCGGTTTTGTCAGTGCTGATAATTCTTCATTGACGCTATTAATCTCAGAGCAACTGCGTCGCCAATTAAGCTTGATTGACAGTCTGGTCGATGATGAACAATTGGTTGATCAGCGCATGGCGTATCCACTGCAAAAACTGGTGGAGTCAATGTCGGCCAACAGTGATGATGCGTGGGATAAGTTGGTGGAAGAGTGGCGAGTGAAGCCAGAGCTGGATGCCGACTTGCTATTGCCATTGCGTGATTACCAAAAAGAGAGCGTCGAGTGGGCGGCGCATCTTTCTCAACATGGATTTGGTGCGTGTCTTGCGGATGACATGGGCTTAGGTAAGACACTGCAAGGCTTAACGTTGTTGAGCCATTATCGTCAGCAGGGACCAAGTATGGTGGTGTGCCCTAAATCGGTATTAACCAATTGGGTGCAAGAAGCTGAGCGTTTTACGCCACAGTTAACCATGATTGATTTAGAAGCGAGCAGTGATCGTATTGCCACCATTAATGCCGCAGGTGCCAATGATGTGATCGTGATGAGTTATGGCATGGTGACGCGATTAGCTGAAACCTTAAATGAGATTGATTGGAATTGTGCGGTATTGGATGAGGCGCAGCAGATCAAGAACCCGCAAACCAAACGCTCAAAAGTAGTCTTTGGTTTACAAGCCGCGCATCGCTTTGCGTTATCAGGAACGCCAGTAGAGAATCATTTGGTTGAGCTGTGGAGTCTGTTCTCTTTCTTGAATCCTGGATTACTTGGCGATCTTAAATCGTTTCGTTCTAAATACGCACAAGCTGCGAAGCAAGAACAAGACATGCTGCGATTAAAGACCTTAGTGAGTCCGTTTATTATGCGTCGCACTAAAGCAGAAGTACTGACGGAGCTACCTGCGAAGACAGAAGTCATTCACCATATTGAACTCTCCAATAAAGAGCGAACCGCGTATGAAGCGGTAAGAAAAGAGTCATTAGCGAATTTAAAAAGTGAATCGAGCCGTGGTGTGGTGGAAGTCTTTGCTGCGTTAACAAAACTGCGCCAGATCTGTTGTGATGTTGGCTTGGTGTTTGATTCTATGAAGGGAGAGGAAAGTACCAAGTTATCTGAAGCGCAGAGTTTGATTGAAGAGGCCTTGGATGGTGACCATAAAGTGTTGGTGTTCAGCCAATTTGTTGGTGTATTGAAACGTTTTTCTGCTCAGTTAACTGAATCAAATATCCGCTTTAGTTATTTGGATGGCAAGTTAACTACTAAGCAGCGTCAGGCGGCGATTGATTCGTTTAAAGAGGGTGAAAATTCTGTGTTTTTGATCAGCTTAAAAGCCGGAGGCACAGGATTAAACTTAACTGAAGCTGACACGGTTATTCATATAGATCCGTGGTGGAACCCAGCTGTAGAAGATCAAGCCAGTGATCGCGCCTATCGCATGGGCCAACAAAAGCCTGTGACGGTTTATCGCTTGGTAACGAAAAATACCATTGAAGAGAAGATCATCGCTCTGCATCATGATAAACGTGATTTGGCCGATCAAGTGTTGTCGGCAAGCTCAACCAGTAAGACGTTGGATCCTACAATGCTGTTGAGTTTGTTGGAGGGGGAGAGCTAGAAGCTATACGCTGCGCTGGCTAGAGACTATAAGAGCAAAAGCCAAAGCGAGTACATAGTTAACTTGGTTTATGCGTTGTTAGCTCTTTACCCCCTCCCAGCCTCCCCCTTATTAAGGGGGAGGAGCCGATTGTAGTTGTTGTAATTTCAGCGCATACAATACAGTCCCCTCCCTTTACTAAGGGGAGGGTTAGGGAGGGGTTGTTGTGATGAAGGTAGAATTGAGTACATGGTTAACTTGATTTAGATGCTGTTAGCTCTTTACTCCCTCCCAGCCTCCCCCTTATTAAGGGGGAGGAGCCGATTGTAGTTGTTGTAATTTCAGCGCATACAATACAGTCCCCTCCCTTTACTAAGGGGAGGGTTAGGGAGGGGTTGTTGTGATGAAGGTAGAATTGAATTCATAGTTAACTTGGTTTATGCGTTGTTAGCTCTTTACCCCCTCCCAGCCTCCCCCTTATTAAAGGGGAGGAGCTATATTGTAATCGCGGTTATTTCAACGACCACCTCTGAATTCTGCCAGCGAAGCGATCTGAACTCTGCACTCTGCACTTGCTCTTCCTGAAACCTGAAATCTGAAACCTTTAAGCGCAGCGCCCTTAACCCTGCTATAGTATCCAAATAGACAGCAGTAATGGATTGAGTATGATTGATTCTATCGTTAGTTTGGCCAAAATGGATGAGAGTATTGAACTGGTATGGTTATACGGTTCACGGGCTCAAGGTACTCATCATCAAGAAAGTGATTTTGATTTAGCGGTGGCATTTAATGATCATTCGTTATCTACTCTTGCTTTGCGAACTCGGCCTGAGTGTTTGGCTATGGAATGGGCGGAGCATTTGGAACTACCTTTAGATAAAGTTAGTATCGTTGATATCAATCATATACCAATAGCTCTTGCATTTAATGTTATTGAGTACGGGAAGCTTATTTATAACAATAATCCTCTTCTGTTTTATAAAGAGCAGAATCGTATTAACTCAATGTTTGAGTATCAATTGATTGAAAGCAAAAGAAGTGCATCGTATGAATAAAGGTCTTGAATTATATCTAGTGGAAGTTGAGTCCCATAAAGCGAAATATCTCAAAGAGTTAAATGAACTTCGGTTTGACCTAAATCAGTCGAGTTTAAAAAGTCGTGACTATTTAGCTGCCGAGCGTCTATTGCAGGTATTTACTGAGATGTGTATTGGATTATCTAAGCATATGGTAAAGAAAATCCAAAATAAAAGTCCAACGGAAGCCTATCAATCATTTTCCTTGCTAAAAGAGCATGGTCTGATTTCTAGCAATGAGTTACGTACTTGGAAACAGATTATTGGTATGCGAAATGGTCTAGTGCATGATTATTTAAATATTGATTTACTTATTGTTGAAGATATTTTACGTGAAGGTCATTATCAAGCTCTTGCTGATTTTACGGAGAAGGCGATCACCTTTTTATTGTCAGAGTAGAGATATAAGAGTTGAATTCTGCCAGTGAAGGTGAGAGAGGGGGCAAGAGTGTTGTGCTTACTTTTGATCTTCTTTACGTCTATTTGTTCAAAGTTTATACTGATGATAATTCCATATTCTTAAAGGTTAATCTATGCCATTACTGATCCCTGAAATCTAAGATCAAAAAAATGCCCACAGACTATAAAGCCTGTGGGCATTTTACTATTTGCAGAACTAGAATCTATACGCTGCGCTAACTAGAGACTATAAAATCAAAAGCGAATACAGCGATTGCTTTTGATTTTATAGAAGCGAAGCGGTCTCGTTTCTAGTCAGCAAAGCGTATCGTTCTACTTAAAAAGAACTTCACCAGACATCTCAGCAGGGATCGCTGTATCTGTTAGCGCTAGCATAGTAGGGGCTAGATCAGAAAGCTTACCGCCCTCTTTAAACTCAACCGCTTTGCTACCAACGTAGATAAGAGGAACAGGAAGGTTCGTGTGAGCTGTGTGAACGCCGCCTGTTTCAGGGTCGATCATCATTTCAGCATTACCGTGGTCAGCAGTGATAAGCAGTTGACCGTCAACTTCTTTGATTGCCTCAACCACTTTACCGATACACTCATCTAGAGATTCAACGGCTTTAACCGCTGCATCGTATAAGCCAGTGTGGCCAACCATGTCACAGTTAGGGAAGTTACAAACGATAGCGTCGTATTTACCAGATTTGATAGCGGCAACTAATTTCTCAGTTAGCTCAGGTGCGCTCATTTCAGGTTGTAGATCGTAAGTTGCTACTTTTGGAGAAGCAACTAGTTGACGCTCTTCGCCTTCAAATTCGTCTTCGATGCCGCCATTGAAGAAGAAAGTAACGTGTGCGTATTTTTCAGTTTCAGAAATACGTAGTTGAGTTTTACCTTCTTTAGATAACCACTCACCGTATGTGTTTTCTAGAGACGCTGGAGCGAATGCACAAAGAAGTGGGATGTTTGCTGCGTATTGAGTCAGCATCACAAAATCGATTGCTGGGAATACGTTACGAGCAAAACCATCGAAATCAGGAACGAATGCACGAGTGATTTCACGAGCACGGTCAGCACGGTAGTTCATGAAGATAACTGCATCGCCATCAACGATAGCTGCTGATTCTTCGCCGTCTGCTTTGATTTCAGTTGCTTGTACAAACTCATCGTTCTCTTCACGAGCGTAAGCTGCTTCAAGACCTTCAACAGCGGTTGCGAATGTGAATTCTGCTTTTGCTTCTGACATTAGATCGTAAGATTTTTGTACGCGATCCCAGTTGTTGTCACGATCCATAGCGTAGTAACGACCAATCAGAGAAGCAACACGGCCTTTACCTAGTTTAGCGAATAGCTCTTGGAAGTTTTTCAGAGAGTTTTCAGCTGAACGTGGTGGTGTATCACGTCCGTCTAGGAAGCAGTGTAGGTAGATTTTTTCTGCGCCACGTGCTGCTGCCATTTCTACTGCTGCGTAGATGTGGTCTTCATGAGAGTGAACGCCACCTGGAGACATAAGACCCATGATGTGAACGGCTTTATCTGCTTTAACTGCTTTGTCGATAGCGTTAACTAGCGTTTCGTTCTCTTGGAACTCACCATCAGAAATTGCTTTAGTGATGCGAGTAAGATCTTGATAAACAACACGACCAGCGCCGATGTTAGTGTGACCAACTTCTGAGTTACCCATTTGACCATCAGGTAGACCAACGTCCATACCTGAAGCTGAAATTAGTGTGTTTGGTTGAGTAGCCATTAGGCCATCAAGAACAGGTGTGTTTGCGTTTGTGATTGCGTTATCTGCTTGAGCTTCACGGTGACCGTAACCATCAAGAATAACTAGCGCCATAGGCTTTTTAGCTGACATAAAGGTGTTCCTCGTCAATAACTTAATAAATTCGAATAAATAACTTTGTGTAACTTTACTACAAAGTTTGAAAATGGGCCATAGCGAAGCGAGGAAGAGCAGGATTCAGGTTTCAGGAAAAGCTAAAGCAAGAGTAGAGTTCAGATCGCTGCGCTTGCAGAATTCAGAGGCGATCGTGGTGATAAAAGCAATCACAATACAGTTCCTCCCCTTGATAAATGTATTGTTGAGATTGGCAATGTTGATATAAGGGGGCTAGGTGGGTGGTAAATATAGAACTAGAAACTATACGCTGCGCTAACGAGATACTATAAGATCAAAAGCGAGTATTGTGCTGCTCTTATAGGAGCGAAGCGGTCTAGATTCTAGTTAGCGAAGCGTATAGTCCCCAACAACTTACTGTGCTTCACAAATACCCAGGCACTTATCCCACCCATCACATTTCCTATCGCAATCCCAACAAACAAGCCTTCCATGCCATATAAATGGCTGCCAATCCACGCTGTTGGCAGAGTAAACACAAATAATCTCATGAAACTCCAACTGAAAGAATGTAATGGTTTTTGCATCGCATTTAAGCTGCTCACAAGTACCATCACAATGCCTTGGAATCCATAACTGAATGGCACACAAATTAAGTACATCCACAGGCCATGTTGTACGGCATCATCTTGGCTAAATAGATGGGAGAGCGGAATGCTTAATGGAACAATTAAAATATAGAGAAACAGTTGGAAGAAGACAGAGAACTTCATCGCTAAGAAGATGGCCTCTTTGACTCGCTCTGGTTGTTTGGCTCCAAGGTTTTGAGCGACAAAAGGGCTTAATGAAGACGTGAGTGCCATTATCACTAATAACATTAATGACTCGACGCGTTGCGCTGCACCATAAGAAGCAACAGCTACTGTCCCTTGGCTGGCGAGCATCATCATTAATATGGCACCAGAAATTGGGTTTAAGGCATTGGAGAGTGCGGCTGGTGAGCCGATCTTTAAGATCTGTTGCCAATCTTGTTTCATCTCTGGTGGCTTTGGTGAGGCGAGTAACTTGATTTTTCGAGTTAATACATAAAAAGAAGCACATAAAGCCCCAAACCAACTGATGCCACTGGCAATCGCAGCGCCTTGAATACCTAATTCAGGAAAAGGCCCGTAGCCAAAGATCAGTAGGGGATCGAGTACACCATTGATTAACCCTGCCAGCATCATGATTTTTGCGGGAGTGGTGGTATCGCCCGTTGCGCGAATGGCACTGTTGCTCGACATTGGAATAACCAGCAGAGGAATGGTGAGATACCAAATCGACATGTATTGATGAATAAGAGGTAGCAGTTTGTCTTCTGCTCCTAATAATCGAAACAGGGGATCTATGGTAAAAAAGCCAATGCTACAAGCGATAAGAATAAGAATGACGGCTAAGATTAATCCGTGTGTGGTTAATTGCGCGGCGTGCTTGCTGTTACCTTGTCCGAGCAAGCGCCCAATCGAGGCCGATAATCCAACCCCAATGCCCATGGTAATGCAGTTGACCGCAAAGGTAACCGGGAAGGTAAAACTTACGGCAGCAAGGGCATCAGTACCAAGCAATGAGATAAAGAAGGTATCCACCAAGTTGAATAGAAGGATTGCGACCATGCCAAACACCATTGGAGTGGTGAGTTTCTGTAATACCTCGGCGATAGGTTGGGTTAGTAAACCGTGTTTATCTAGCATGGTTTTCTCAAGTGGTGGTGGGATGGCTAGTGTAGCGGAAACAGGGAGTAGAAACTATACGCTGCGCTAACTAGAGACGATAAGAGAAAAAGCAAAAGTTAATATGGTGCTTGCTCTTATAGAAGCGAAGCGGTCTAGTCTCTAGCTTCTAGTACTTTAAAAAATTACACCCTAAACCCTTGCAATCCCTCCTTAAAAACCCCATTAATAAATCAAAGCCAAAACATGGCACTTTATTCTTAAATGGAACATTATCAGGAGATACGACCAATGAATATCCGTCCTTTACATGACCGTGTGATCGTTGAACGCCAAGAAGTTGAATCAAAATCTGCAGGTGGCATCGTGCTAACTGGTTCAGCGGCTGAAAAATCAACTCGCGGTACTGTTCTAGCTGTTGGCAAGGGCCGCATCCTAGAGAATGGTTCTGTACAACCATTAGACGTAAAAGTTGGCGATTCAGTTATCTTTGCAGAAGGTAATATCAAAGCAGAGAAGATCGAAGGCAAAGAAGTATTGATCATGTCTGAATTTAACATCCTAGCGATTGTTGAATAATAAACGATATTAAGAAAAGAATTTAAAAAGGAAATTAAAGATGGCTGCTAAAGACGTTAAATTTGGTAACGACGCACGAATTAAAATGCTAGAAGGTGTAAACGTTCTGGCTGACGCGGTAAAAGTAACTTTAGGTCCTAAAGGCCGTAACGTTGTTTTAGATAAATCATTTGGCGCACCAACGATCACTAAAGATGGTGTTTCTGTTGCACGTGAAATCGAGCTTGAAGACAAGTTCCAAAACATGGGCGCACAAATGGTTAAAGAAGTGGCTTCGCAAGCGAATGACGCGGCGGGTGACGGAACAACAACAGCGACAGTTCTTGCTCAAGCTATCATTGCTGAAGGCCTAAAAGCGGTTGCTGCTGGCATGAACCCAATGGATCTTAAACGTGGTATCGACAAAGCAGTTGTTGCTGCAGTTGAAGCACTTAAAGAGCTATCTGTTCCATGTGCTGATACAAAAGCGATCGCGCAAGTAGGTACTATCTCTGCAAACTCTGACTCTACTGTTGGTAATCTTATTGCTGAAGCAATGGAAAAAGTAGGTCGTGACGGTGTTATCACTGTTGAAGAAGGTCAAGCACTTCAAGACGAATTAGACGTTGTTGAAGGTATGCAGTTTGACCGTGGTTACCTATCTCCATATTTCGTAAACAACCAAGAAGCGGGTTCGGTTGATCTAGACAGCCCATTTATCTTGCTGGTTGATAAAAAAGTATCAAACATCCGTGAATTGCTTCCGACGCTAGAAGCGGTAGCGAAAGCATCTCGTCCTCTTCTTATCATCGCTGAAGATGTTGAAGGCGAAGCGCTTGCTACTCTAGTTGTGAACAACATGCGTGGTATCGTTAAAGTTGCAGCGGTTAAGGCGCCTGGCTTTGGTGATCGTCGTAAAGCAATGCTACAAGACATCGCAGTTCTAACTGCGGGTTCTGTAATTTCAGAAGAGATTGGTCTAGAGCTTGAAAAAGTGGTTCTTGAAGATCTTGGTCAAGCGAAGCGTGTAACTATCACAAAAGAAACAACAACTATCATTGATGGTGCTGGTGAAGAGACAATCATCTCTGGCCGTGTTACTCAAATTCGTCAACAAATCGAAGATGCGACATCTGACTACGATAAAGAAAAACTTCAAGAGCGTGTGGCTAAATTAGCTGGCGGTGTTGCAGTAATCAAAGTGGGTGCTGCGACTGAAGTTGAGATGAAAGAGAAGAAAGACCGTGTTGAAGATGCACTTCACGCTACTCGCGCTGCGGTTGAAGAGGGTGTTGTTGCTGGTGGTGGTGTTGCACTTATCCGCGCAGCATCTAAAGTTGCTGGCCTTGAAGGCGACAACGAAGAGCAAAACGTAGGTATTCGTGTAGCACTTCGTGCAATGGAAGCGCCTATCCGTCAAATCACTAAGAATGCGGGTGAAGAAGATTCAGTTGTTGCTAACAACGTTCGCGCTGGTGAAGGTAACTACGGTTACAACGCGGCAACTGGCGAATACGGTGACATGATCGAGATGGGTATTCTTGACCCAACTAAAGTAACGCGTTCTGCACTTCAGTTCGCAGCCTCTGTTGCGGGTCTTATGATCACAACTGAAGCGATGATCACTGATAAGCCACAAGATTCTGGCTCTGCTATGCCTGATATGGGCGGCATGGGTGGAATGGGCGGCATGATGTAATCATCCCCTGAGCCTATTGTCTAAATAGACAAAAGTTCAAATTGAGAGCCGAGGTTAACTTATTCGTAAGTGCCTCGGTTTTTTTATGTGTGTTTTAAGAGCACCCCCTCCCAGCCTCCCCCTTACCAAGGGGGAGGAGCCGATTGTAGTTGTTGCAATTTCAGCGATCACAATACAGTTCCCTCCCTTTACTAAGGGGAGGGTTAGGGAGGGGTTGTTGCGGTGATGGTAGAAGTTATTCGGATTTTAATTGATCTATATGCATTAATATAAACGCTATAACGCCATCTGTATTGCTCATTATATCTTGGTTTGTGAAACGCAATACTGATATTCCTAGATTACGCATGTATTCATTTCGTATAGCATCATAATCTGCGGCCTCTGGATTAAAGTGACTATCACCATCAAGCTCAATTACTAATTTATATTCAGCATTATAAAAATCACAAACATACCGGCCAATACCATATTGGCGTCGAAATTTAACATTGAGTTGATTTCGTCTAAGCTTATTCCACAATACTCGTTCTGCTGTAGGTACCTCAGATCTAAGCTTTTGCCTGAGTGTTTTGTGTTTTGATTTATTATAAATAAGTGTCATTAGAATTTAGAGTTATATTGGTAAATGCTATAAACCATAGAAGTCGTAAATGGTAAAAGATAATGAACAGTAAAGAATTTCGATGGAGTTCAAAATTAGTGCTTTTGATCTTATAGTCTCTAGAGCAAAGCGTTCTAGTTAGCGCAGCGTATAGTTTCTCAATCAATAGATACAAAAAAGGTCAACCGAAGTTGACCTTTTTACAATTTAAACTCTAAAACGAGAATTTAATAATTACGCTTTTGCTTCAGCTGCTGCTTTAGCGATAGCTGCAAAGCTTTTCGCGTCAAGCGCTGCACCGCCAACTAGAGCACCATCGATGTCTGGTTGTGCGAAGTAAGCTGCAGCGTTTTCAGGCTTAACAGAACCGCCGTATTGGATAACAACGTTCTTAGCAACTTCTTCTGATTTCTCAGCAATGTGAGCACGGATTTGAGCGTGGATGCGTTGTGCATCGTCAGCTGTAGCTGCTTTACCTGTACCGATAGCCCAGATTGGTTCGTAAGCGATGATCGCGCCTTCAAGAGCTTCAACGCCTTGAGTGTTGATAACAGCGTCAAGTTGACGTGCACAAACAGCGACTGTTTCGCCAGCTTCGTTTTGTGCTTCAGACTCACCGATACAAAGAACAGGAGTTAGACCGTTCTCTTTTAGGAATGCGAATTTCTTAGCAACAAACTCGTCAGACTCAGCGTGGTATTCACGACGCTCAGAGTGACCGATGATGATGTGAGAAGCACCGAACTCTTTAAGCATTGCTGGAGACATGTCGCCAGTGAAAGCACCGCTGTTGTTTAGGTCAGTGTTTTGAGCACCTAGGATGATTGCGCTGCCTGCTTCAGTAAGCGTACGCTCAGCAAGGTCAACGAAAAGTGCTGGTGGAGCAACTGCAACGTCTACGCCTGTAACGCCTTCAAGTTCAGCATTAAGACCGTTTAGTAGATCAACAACCATTTCTTTGCTGCCGTTTAGTTTCCAGTTACCCATAACTACAGGATGACGCATAGGATTCTCTCCAATTCAAATTAATGTAAAAAACTTGCGTAAAAATATAACAGATTTTGCGACAGATTTAGTGTCTAAAATCATTTTTATGCATAATTTTAGCGCTTTTATTTCGAAGTGCGAAAGATTATTAACTGAATTGAGGAGATTTTTGATGGTTCCTAACTGTGATTCATTAGGCACTTTTCTATTGAGAAGATTGTAACTTACTTGTTTTCGCTGAATGATGGAAAAGTAATCACTTATTAACGCCGTATGAAAAGGAAGTAATAATGCCGCACTTAGTCATGGAATATTCAAATTCAGCCGAAGAACGCTTGAACATGCAAGGTTTGTTGGAGGATTTACATCAAGTTGCGATTGATTCGGGGTTGTTCTCAATTAAGGATGTAAAGTCGAGAGCGATCCGCGTTCATTCTTGGTTAATTGGTGATAAGGGGAACAGTGTTGACTTTATTCATCTTACATTAGAATTATTATCAGGTCGTACAACGGAGCAAAAAAGGGAGTTAAGTCGTGCCTTGATGGATGTATTGGCAGGGCAAGCAACCCACATTGACAGCTTAACTATCAATGTGAGAGATATGGATCAAGAGAGTTTTCAAAAAATAGGATAGAAAATCAGACGAACTCTCTTAATGTTTTGTGTTATTTGATGAGCGATTATTGGCATTTGGAAATTGAATGACATCTGCCGCTTGATGCTCATCAATGGGTTTATTTAATGAATCAGCAAAACGAACAAACTGCTTACCGAGCTCTCTCCCTAATAAGATGTTGATGTGATTTGGGTTATTGCCTCGTTCGATGATTCGTTCGATGTGACTTTGTTGTGCCAGCAGTGGTCCTTGATGTTCTTCTGGTAAACTGTCAATAAACTGCATACTCAGTTGATGGCGTAATGCTTCTAGTTGCTCTGGGGATTTTTCCGCTAAGGCTTTGAGCTCATCAAATGAGGGGATTTCTATATGATGATATGAATGCGGCATTGGCTAACTCCTTGCTGTGGTATCCATGAGTTCAGCTTAGTTGGCATTTTTAGGTTTTGAGAATGTAGAATGGGGGAGATTGAGGGAGTGTCTCGTTTGTGAGAGTTAAGAGCAGGGTTCAGATCGCTTCGCTTAAAGGGTTCATAGGTGATTGCTTTTGGCTTTTAGCTCCTCCCCCTTACTAAGGGGGAGGCTGGGAGGGGGTCAAGAACTCACAGCGTATAAATCAAGTTAACTATGAACTCAATTCCAGCTTCATCGTAGTAACCCCTCCCTAACCCTCCCCTTGTTAAGGGGAGGGGACTGTGTATTTGCTACTTTAACCACAGCGCTCACATTCTGAATTATTCACTCGCTTTGCTCTTATAGAATCGAAGCGGTCTAGCTAGCGCAGTGTATAGTATCTAGTCTCACAACGATCACCCCTGAACCCTGCAAGGGAGCCTGCGACCGATCTGAAACCTGAACTCTCTAAAACAAAAAAAACCGCAGCTGTTTTCACACCCACGGTTTCAAATTTATCAAAGAACAAAGCTCTTAAAGAATAATATCTCTCACTTCTTTATCTTTACGCTCTAAGTAATGAATCGACTTAATACGACGAATGGTACGGCAGCGCCCACGGATAAGCAGTGTTTCAGTTGTTGCAATATTACCTTGGCGAGTGATGCCTTCCAGTAAATCGCCTTTCGTGATACCAGTAGCTGCGAAAACAACATCGTCGCTGCGTGCCATGTCAGTCATTTTTAAGATAACGTTAGCTTTAACGCCCATCTCAGCACAGCGTTTTAGTTCATCTTCACCATAAGCTCGGTTTTCTGGCGTATCACCTTTCACTTCGTGACGAGGAAGAAGGCGCGCTTGCATGTCACCATCTAGTGCGCGAATAGCAGCCGCAGAAATAACTCCTTCAGGTGCGCCACCGATACAGTACATTACGTCGACTTCGCTATCAGGCATACAAGTAAGGATAGATGCAGCAACATCACCATCAGGCACTGCAAATACGCGTACGCCCATTTTTTGCATATTAGCAATTATGTCATCATGGCGTGGTTTAGCCAGAGTTGTTACCACTAAGGTATCTAGAGTTTTGCCTAGTGCTTTAGCAACGTTTTCTAAGTTTTCTTCTAGAGAAAGATTAAGGTCAATTGCGCCTTTTGCGCCAGGACCAACAACCAGCTTTTCCATGTACATATCAGGTGCTTTTAGGAAGCTTCCTTTTTCACCAGCAGCCAGAACAGCAAGTGCATTTGATTGACCCATAGCTGTCATTCGCGTGCCTTCGATCGGGTCAACGGCGATGTCAACAGCATCACCGCCAGTGCCTACATGCTCACCAATATAAAGCATAGGTGCATCATCGATTTCACCTTCACCAATAACAATCTCACCACTGATGTCAGTTTTGTTCAGCAGTGTACGCATTACTTCTACAGCAGCACCATCAGCAGCGATCTTATCGCCACGACCAAGCCATTTGTAACCTGCCAGTGCGGCACCTTCAGTAACTCGAGAAAAAGCCATTGCTAAATCGCGTTTCATAATTGCTCCGAATAAATCGATGAATAAATAAAAATCGCGAAGATTTTAACATAACAAAAAAGGAAACGTTTGCTTTTTGAGTGCGGATTCGATTTTTTTAGAATTCATCTGCCTGATTTATAGAAGAGAAGAAGTGCTTTAACCCA
>NZ_JARACO010000002.1 GCF_028765575.1 Aliivibrio sp. S3MY1
GATACCAATGATTTTACCCATAATAATTTTTCCTTTGAATTCGCATTATTTATTCTAATGCAAAAAATTTAAATTTGATGTTGTTTAATAAGCGTAAACCTAATGTCTATTTACGTGGCTACGCTCATTCTCAATGAAATATGATGATCTATATTCGCGTTAATCAATAGGTGAGGGCTGTATTTTTATACTAAATACAATGCGTTATTATCACCGATCAGTAACGACAATATCTGTTATTGATTGATTAAAATCTTACGTGCTTGAACAGCTTCAGGAACTTCTCGAACAAGATCGATATGAAGCAATCCATTTTCCATGCTTGCTGCAGAAACGGTTACATAATCAGCAAGTTGAAATTTTCGTTCAAAGTTGCGCTCTGCAATGCCTTGATAAACGTAAGTTGGCTTTATTTCAGATGAAGTAATGTCACCTGACACAATCAGCATATGTTCGTTTTGAGAAATTGTTAACGAATCTTCAGAGAAACCAGCAACAGCCATAGTAATACGGTAGTTGTTCTCGTCTTTCTGTTCGATATTATAGGGTGGGTAACCATTTTGAGATGGTTTGTTAGCGCTGCTCTCAACAAGATTAAACAGGCGATCAAAACCAATGGCATGACGGTACAGGGGAGAGAAATCGATATTACGCATAATACTATCCTTTAAAATAAGCAATA
Source organism: Aliivibrio sp. S3MY1 (assembly GCF_028765575.1). Lineage (GTDB taxonomy): Bacteria > Pseudomonadota > Gammaproteobacteria > Enterobacterales > Vibrionaceae > Aliivibrio. The sequence continues at coordinate 683 of NZ_JARACO010000002.1, forward strand.
GTTCTCGACGCACTAAGCGAGGAGAAAGAACTCATATTCAGAGCCAACATAGACTCATTAATGACATATGGTTCAGGATTAAATGTTAGAAACAACGCGACTATTCTTAAATAAGTAATCAGTAGAGCAGTTTCATTTTGATAACGTTCTGTTCCCTATAATAAGGCGAACCAGTTATCAATGAACTCCAAATGGCAATTCATGTAATCAATATATGCTTCCGAAACTTTGGTGTCAATACTTTGATTAGAAAATTTAATGATTATTTTTTTGGCTTGTATTTTTAATGCAGATATTCACTTTCAATGATGATTGATCTTTTAGGTGTTATAATCGAGAGATACTTTATTCTCTTCCATTAGTTGGAATGATATGTTCGATCAAATCAAAGCATTCATAAACCCAAGTAAAAATCCTGATTTAACTCAAGCTCACGAGTTTCAGCGCAAGCATTTACCTACCTTATGGCTACTCGGTAAAACAGGTGCAGGTAAATCTTCTTTCATTCAAACGTTAACAGGGCTTTCATCTGTGGAAGTGGGTAATGGCTTTGCTCCTTGCACCATGACTGCTGAGGCGTATGAGTTTCCGCAAGATAAGCCAATTATGCGTTTTTTAGATACCAGAGGGTTAGGTGAGGCCGATTACGATCCCAAGGGCGATCTTGAAGAAATCGGTCAATCAGGTCATGCGCTTGTTGTTGTCATGAAGGCCGATGAACCAGAACAATCTTCAGTCATAGCGGCACTAAAACAGATAAAGAAGAAAAATAAAATTAAGCATTTATTGCTGATTCATAGCGCGGTACTTCTTAGTGAAAAGGCAAATCGTGATCGCCAAACGACCTTTAACGAACAGCAAGTTAAAGAGGTATGGGGTAAAAATGTTGAGGCAATCTCGGTTGATTTTGAAACGAATGACGGCACAGTATATAACTATGATGAGTTAATAGAAAAACTCACTAAGATATTACCTGTTATCGGTATGATGGTAGATGATAAAGAGCACGCCACTGTAGAAGAAAAGAACTTTGATAAGGTAGAAAACGAAGTGCTTTGGTATTCAGGCAGTGCCGGCGCGAGTGATTTAATTCCTGGGGTAGGATTAGTCTCTGTTCCTGCCATTCAAGCAAAAATGTTACACAGCTTAGCCAATCAATACAGCGTTGAGTGGAACAAGAAAACCTTCAGCGAGTTGATAGGCACATTGGGCAGCAGTTTTGCGTTGCAATATGGAGTAAAGCTCGGTGCAAGGCAATTGATTAAATTTATCCCTGTTTATGGTCAAACTGTGGGTGCAGTTGCCGCTGCTGCAATGAGCTTTGGAACCACTTATGGATTAGGCAGAGCCGCTTGTTTCTACTTTTATCATAAGAGTAAAGGCGAAGAAGTATCAACTCAGGACATGCAAAATCTCTATAAAAATGCATTGAAAAAAGGTAAGGAAGCGTCAGGTTATGCACAAGATTAAACGCCTATATCGTCTATTATCGGATCTCTCTGGCGGACGCTGGGGGATAGTCATTATCTCCTCAGTGCTTCCTGTCATCATTATGATGGGTTTCGCTCTGTTTCTTGCAGTTAAATATGGCTACCTATTAGAGCTGTCTATTACCATTGCTATCAGTACGTTAGCGGTCAGTATTCCTCTATTTATTCTAAGCCGCACAGAAAACAAGCACGTTCAAGTGGCAGCATCAGAAACAGAAACAAAAATTGAGATTAAGGAGGGTCTGGTTAAAGCCTCTGAAGAGTGGTCTCATAATGAAGTCGCCATATGGAAGCAATCACAGCACTATTCACGAGAGTTACTCAAAGACAATGTTGAGTGGGGAAACCTTGATGAAATAGGGTTGGACGTTCTTGAATTTGTGGCAACAAAATTTGATAAAAAAGCGCTAGATTTCTCAATTCCTGAAGGATTAAAACTGTTTGAAGAGATCAGTCAGCGATACAAAGTCGTGGTGCAAGAACACATTCCCGGTATTGAGTATTTAAAACTCTCGTATATTAAAGCGGGATATGACGCTTACGATAAATATGGCGAGCTTGGTCAAAAGATAGTAAAAGCCGCGATCTGGGCGAATCATGCAAAAAATCTTTATTATAATCCGCTAAAAGTCATTTCTGATCTCAGTCGAGAGCAAGCTACCTCATCAATGACCAGAGGGGTGGTGTCTGATATGCAGCAAACCGCTAAAGAAGCGTTATTAGATGAAGTCGCTGCGGTTGCCATTGATTTATACAGTGGTCGATTTAGTTTGGAAGAGAGCGATTTACAAGCATCAAAGATTTCAAAACAAGATGAAAAGAGAGTCGCGACAGAGCTAGAGCCGATCCGCATTGTGATGGTCGGGCAAACAAGCTCAGGTAAATCATCGATTATTAATGCATTAAAAGAAGAATTTGTCGCAGAGGTGGATGTACTGCCATCTACCGATAACGTGACGGTTTATAGCGCACTGGTCAATGAAGCCGACGTGAATGTGGTTGATTTACAAGGACTAGACGGTAACGAAAAAACTGAAAAGCAGATGCTAAAAGAGATGACCCAAGCGGATTTAGTGTTGTGGGTCTTAAAAGCCAATCAATCGGCTCGTGATCTTGATAAGCAATTAAATGAAAAATTTGAGCGCTATTATGCCGATCCAAAAAATATCTCTCGTAAAAAACCAACCGTTATTTCAGTGGTAAACCAAGTCGATAGATTAAATCCGGCTTGGGAGTGGGAGCCACCTTACGATCTAGAACAGCCAACAGCAGCAAAAGCAAAAGTGATTAAACAAGCGATGGAATACAACAAAAAGCTGTTGTGTTCCGATCTTGTTTTACCGTTATCAATCTCAATAGATAAGACGCATTTTGGTGTTGAAGAGTTAAAACAGACGCTAGTAGATAAGATCACCGAGGCTTATAACGTACAGCGCAATCGCCAGCGCAAAGAAGCAATGGAGAGAGGTGCATCATTGAAAAAACAACTTGGACGTGCAGTAAATGTTGGTAAGAAAGTAGCACCAAGTGCCCTAAAAGCAGCAGCCCCAAAACTGGCTGAAATGGCAATAAAGAAAAAGATTAAGTAGGCTTATATTATAACTTGCCACCTTTAATAATAGAGGTGGCGAGTTATTTATCTTGGGCTAGTAATCACTATTTAGATAGACCGTTTTCCCATCTTTAATCGTTTCTAAAACAGCGATGTCTTTTATCTTCATTGGGTCAATCTCAAGTAGATTCTCATTTAAAACCACCAAGTCGGCACGTTTACCAATCTCAATTGAGCCTTTACTTTTCTCTTCAAAGTTTTGATATGCCGCATTAATGGTTATCGCTTCTAATGCTTGATATGGCGTGATTTTATGATGCTCGCCGAGTGTCTGGTTGCTTCGCGTTACACGGTTTATGGCACTCCACATATTAGTCATCATATCTGGAAATAATACTGGTGCATCCATATGAATCGTAAACATCAACTCATTTGAATTTGCCCAACCCATAGGCGAGATATTAGAGGCACGCCAAGGACCTAACACTGAATCACGATGCCAATCTCCCCAAAAGAAGGTGTGAGCTGGGAAGAAAGAAGGGATCATCTCATTCTTCTTTATGCGTTTTATTTGATCTAAACGTGCCGTTTGAGCGTGAATTACCACCGTTCGGCGATCTTCTTTACCATATTTAGCATCAGCAAGCTCAACCGCATTTAATAAAATATCTGCCGACGCATCACCGTTACTGTGACTAATAACCTGAGCATTCATTTGATATGCGGTATCTACCCATTGATTCATCTCCTCTTGGGTTAATACAGGGTAGCCATGATAATCATAAGCGTGGCTGTGTGGTGGCTCAAAATATGGCGTTGAGAGATACGCGGTTTTACCTTGCGGAGACCCATCACCCACCATTTTAACCCCAGCTAACGTTAAGCCATTAATGGATGATTTCATTGGCATTACTTTTACCGCTTCTTTTAAATCGACCCATTTCGCATAAGCAAGTAGATCTATTTTTAGCAAATCATTTTCTGCCATGGTTTTCATTGCATTAAGTGCAGGAAGCGTCGCTAAACCTTCTTGTGTGGTTGTAATGCCATAACCTGCGTATAAATCCTGAACCTTACCAAAACGACGAATCGCATCTTCTTGCGTCATTTTAGGTAGGTTTCCTAAAATCGGATAAATGGCAGATTCTTCTAATACACCAGTCAGCTCACCATTATCATCACGACGTAACACGCCGCCATCTGGGTTCGCGCTTTGTTTGCTAAATCCAATTAAGTCGAGGCCTTTACTATTACAGGTAGCAAGGTGTCCTGATATATGTATGGCACAGAAAGGGTACTCTTTACTGAACGTATCAAGGAACTGCTTAGTTGGGTGTTGCTTCTCTTTTAGCTCGGCATCATCATAACCAAAGGCCACATGAAGACTATTTTTATCAAGATTTGGGTGATTAAAATAGCCTGCCATTACTTGTTTAATATCATCAAACGAGTTCACATCCCCCATTGGTGAAGGGTAAAGAAACGGGCTTTCAATTAAAGGCAGATATTGAGCAAAATGGCCGTGACTGTCGATAAATCCCGGAGCAAGGGTTTTGCCTTTTAAATCTCTTATTTGGGTAGTGGTGCCTTTTTGTTTAAGGATCTCTTGGTTATTGCCTACCGCCACAATAATGCCATCTTTAATAGCGATAGCCTCTGCGCGATCAGATTCACCCGTCACCGTGATTACGTCACCATTGGTAAAAATCAGATCAGGTGAAGCTAACACAAAAGGTGAAACAAGAAAGCCTGCAAGTAAACTCAATGGGAACGTCTTCATAATGTCCTCTTTGTTTTTAATTATGAACTAAGTAGGATTTTGCCATGTAATACCAAAACAAATAAGTCACTTATGATAGGGTATACCTAACAAATTGGGTGGTATATAAAATCAAAGAAGGAATTGAATGCATACATTAGAGCAAGTGAGCGCTTTTGTTGCCGTATATGAACATGGCTCATACAGCAGCGCAGCAAGAGAGCTTAAAAAATCCCGAACCACAGTACGTGAACATGTGGTGGCGTATGAAGATCTGTTAGGGTATTCGCTGTTTGTGATAGAAGGCAGAAAAGCCATTCCCACAGAAAGGGCCGAGCATTTGTATCACCGTGCTAAGTTAGTTGAAAAACAAAATCGCTCTCTGTTTGTGCAAAGCCAAGCCTTGTATGAATCTAACGTCCATACCATTACGATTTACTATGATGTGATCACCCCGCTAAGTTTGATTACATACATAGAGAAACGAGTGATGGGTTACAACTCAGACATCATTATAAATTGGAAGCATCGCACTCGGCAGGAAGCAATGGATAAATTGCAAGAAGGTGAATGCGATATAGCCATCATGCCATATCGTGGGCAATTGTTTGCAGAGAAAGAAGTCACATGGAAGGCGATAAAACCGATCCAAGTTGGGTGCTATGCAGGCGTCAATTCACCTCTGGCATTAATTGATGATTTAAAGATCGAAAATTTAATGCTAGATACTCAATACGTCACAGAGAACTTCGTGACCTTAAAATTGAATTTAACCTCGATTCAAGTTTCGCCCAAAATGCACACCGTCAGTAATAACGATCTCCTATGTGAGTTAGTAAAACAGAGTGGCTGGACAATTATGCCAAGGCACTACATGACGTCATACGTAGAGCGAGGCGAGTTGGTTGAATTGAAGCTAAAAGAGTTAGGAAGTAATGTGTCGTTTGGCCTTAATGCCTTTTATTGTTACGGCAAAGCAGAGGTAGAAGTGTTTGGGCTTATTCTGGAATGGATTGAGGAGTGGGGTGGTTTTTGAGTGTTTTAAACTGAATTTGAGCCAAGTTTAGATTAAAGGGCGATGTTTGTTTATTTGTAATGAGAAAGCCAACGTGTTTGATATCGTCCGCCACAAGATCGGGAGCGTGATTAAGTAATTGCCCTCTAAAAACAGCTTGAAAATTGTGTAAGTGAAATGTCTTTGCCTGCTGTTTACCTTTGATGGTGGTGAAATCGTGTTTGTATTGAATACGCTCACCATTTTTCCATGTGGTAAGTCTTAATTGATAGGTATGCCCATCCCCCGTAAGTATCAGTTCTATTGTGTTTACCTCTTTAGATAGAGATTCAATAGAACGCTTGATAGAGCTGAAACCCCCATTGTTTTCTAATGATAATTCACCTTGAAATCGGCATGTTTTCCCATCGTAGTAAAGCTGGCCAATTGAAATTCCACCCATTACGTTGTCATTTGTGGCTAACCATTTTTGATGTTCATTGGGCTGTGTAAAATCAATCATTTCAAATTGTTGTTCACTCATCCTAACTTTCCTTAATACTATGATTTTCCGTGATCATTGCTAAACATTGGTTAGTGAAATCAGAGTAGTTTGATGCGCGGTCAAATTCGATTTTGAGAGAGCCATGAAACATCAGCGTGACGGTCACATCTTTATAGTCCAACCAACAGGTATATCCATCGTAATCGTGCCATGCGGATATGTCGTCTAATACATATCTATTATCCTGTAACTTTCCAGATGAACGAACGCAATCGAATACTCTAAGAAACTCTTTAGTGGTAAGTCTGTTATCCATGTGAAACTCCTGACTTGTCTACGGGAGAGAGTAGTTTTTATTATCTAGCTAACTACGACTGAGTGCCGTACCTAGATCACTCTGAACATAAACTGATTTGAAATAGATGATCTTTTTTGTGAACCACAAAGTGCTTTGCCGCGTAATTTCTCTGTAGGTTGCTAATGATTCGGTACTTAGTATCGAGCGTTCAATGACGCTATGGAGAGCAACATGAAAAAATCACAGTTGCCAGAAAAGATATGCGTTGTTTGTCAAAGAGCATTTAGTTGGCGAAAGAAATGGGAGCGAGACTGGCCTATGGTTAAATATTGCTCTAGGCGTTGCCGATCTTTACGACATCAAAGTGAATAATAAATTTGCAAACAATGCTTAAGATAAAGGATGATTATGAACGACACCGCTGACCGATTACGACTCATTTTAGGTGACCAATTAAATGCCAGTCATTCATGGTTTCAACACCGCGATCCACAAACGATTTACGTGATTGCAGAAATGCATCAAGAAACGGCCTATGTAAAACACCATGTTCAAAAAGTGTGTGCTTTTTTTGCTGCGATGACTCGGTTTGCAACTGCATTAGAAAGTGCAGGGCATCGAGTGATGCATTTAACCTTGGACGATACAGAGCCATTTGAAAAAATAGACGATCTATTAAATCACCTTATTACTAAACACCAAATTACCCATTTTGAGTATCAACTCCCTGACGAATACCGTTTACGTAACATGCTTGATAAATACTGTTTGTCGTTAGCCATATCTTCTCAAGCTTATGAAAGTGAACACTTCTTTCTCTCTGAAGCGAACATTGAAAAAGAGTTTAAGCCGAACCATCATCATCGTATGGAACCCTTTTATCGTAAAATGAGAAAGCGCTTTAATATTCTGATGGAAGAGGGGGAGCCCGTTGCAGGCAAGTGGAACTTTGATGGTGCAAATCAAAACAAATTAAAGCCGAGCGAGTTTGATAGTGTGCCCACGCCTTTATTATTCGCGAACGATGTCACTGATATTCTTGAGCGCTTAGAACGTCATAATGTAACTATGATAGGCCAAGCGGATAATCACCTACTATGGCCTGTAAATCGGCAGCAGGCGAGTGAGTTATTAGTGTTTTTCTGTCGCTATTGCTTACCGTTGTTTGGGAAGTTTCAAGATGCAATGACATGTAAACTTGATGATTTACTCAGACAAAAACAATGGAGTTTGTTTCATAGCCGTTTATCCTTTGCTCTTAATGCAAAAATACTCAGTCCTATGCAAGTGATTGATACTGCTATTACGGAGTTTAATCAACGCCCAGATGCTATAGACATTGCTCAGATAGAAGGTTTTGTTCGTCAAATTCTAGGGTGGAGAGAGTTTGTACGTGGGATCTACTGGCGCAATATGCCTGATTATCAAAACCTAAATACACTTGAAGCGTCATTATCATTACCAAGTTGGTTTTGGACAGGGAAAACAAAAATGAATTGTATGCATCATGCAATACAACAGTCTCTTGATTTCGCCTACGCACACCATATTCAACGTTTAATGATCACGGGTAACTTTTGTCTATTAACCGGTATTAGACCTGACGAAGTCGATGAGTGGTATTTAGGGATTTATATCGACGCAATCGAGTGGGTTGAAATGCCAAATACCCGAGGCATGAGCCAGTTTGCAGATGGTGGCATTGTTGCCTCTAAGGCTTATGCTGCCAGTGGTAACTACGTGAATAAAATGAGTGATTATTGCTCTGATTGTCACTATAACGTGAAGCAAATAACTGAACCAAAAGCATGCCCATTAAATGCGCTGTATTGGCATTTTATGCATACACACATTGAGCAGTTTAATAATAATCCACGCACCAGAATGGTCTATGCAAATTGGAAGAAAAAATCAGCAGAGCAGCAGCAAGTTATCTTAGAGAGAGCGGAGCAGTTGCTGTTGAATATTGTGGGGCTGTAGGTTTTTTGATAAATATATAGTTATGTATATCGTTTCTCCTTAAAAAGATCGTTAGCATCAATCTTAATAATATTATTTTCAAATCTCGATTGGATATTATTTTTATATCATTGTACTGTTTTTATAAACAGTGCTATTTTATCCCTTGTTTTTAGTTTTTAAATACTAAACAAGTTACTAATGCGATGTGTACAGTGACTCTAGTCACATATATGGTTATAAACTGTAACCCTCTATTATATAAGGATTAACTGATACTCACAGAGCGCGTATGATGCGGATTATTTATACGTGATAGGTGCTCAAGATATGATTCATACTGATATTGGCCTGTTAGATGGTGACAGATGGGAAAGGTTAATCCAGTCGGTTTTTAAAAAAAGATATGACACTTATCAAGACATGGTTGCTTCTCCCGGTGATTTAGGAATTGAAGGTTTCGTTCTTGACGAAGGAATAATGATTCAATGTTACTGCCCTGATGAAGAGTATAATGCTGGCATTTTGCATGAAAAACAACGGGATAAGATAACGACTGATATAGGTAAGCTTGCTAAAAACGAAGACGACCTAATAAAGCATATCGGAGACTGCAAAATATCTAAGTGGTTATTTATTACACCTCGTATTGGGAAGCATGATATTCATGCGCATGCGAGAAAGAAAGAAGCAGAAGTTAAGGCTCAAGGATTAGCATTTATTGCTGATGATTTCCAAATACTAGTTAAAGATTTGGATTACTTCATTCAAGACATCAGGCAACAGCAGATTGTAAATGGTACGCAATTATGTTTCACGAGTGCTAATGGTCAAGTGATTTCAGAGCCAGAATTAACAACTGAATATGATGACAATATTAATGAAAAAAACCAAATTCGTAGCATTGTAAAAGATATTTATAAGCCCAATGTTCATGAGCGTTTTAACGAAAATACGAAAAAGCAATATCTTGAAGGGTATGACATTTTAAGGCGTATTTTTAATCAATCTCCAGAACTATATGAACGTATAGCTAAGCTTTTAAACAATTTTGAGGATGAGGTAGAGGAAGTGTCGATGACATGGGAGGGGAACCCTCAAAAATTGATCTCGTTAGTTGAAGGAAAACTAATTGATCGATTTGAAAAGGAGCCATATATCTCAACAATCGAGCATGAAGATTTAGTATCGATAACTAAACATATGATAGCTAGATGGATAGCGGAATGTCCCATGAGGATTGAGTCGTGAGTAAACTAATATTTAACCGTAAAAAAGCTTCGGTTATCCCTGAATTGAGGCCAATGTTTAAAATTGGCAAGTTGCTCCTTATTTTGAAACTTTGTTGTAGTGGAGGTAAAGCTAGCTTATTAAAATTACATTTATTTAATTGGGCGATGCTTGAACCTCAGCGAATGAAGGCATTGCAGCTTTCTGCTGAAAAGAAAGAGTTGGTATTAGGTGTATGGGGGATCGACCCCTCGTTAAATATGGCTTTGAGTTATGCGACGTCTGAAGGTTTGCTTGCGAGAACAAGTAATGGAGCATATCAGTTAACTACAAAGTCTGAAAACTTTATATCAGGAACTAAGCTAATTGAACTCTTTGATTCAGAAGCTAATGAATTGAAAATAATTGCAAAAAAAATTACTGAAGCAATGGTAACTAAAGCAGCGAAAAGGTGGGTAGATGAAGTTTAATCAATTATTTGTAAAGTTATCCGCAACAGACAACAAGGATTATGGATATATAATTCCATTTAGCTCCGGATTAAATATTATTCGAGGTGATAACTCCTCAGGAAAAAGTACTTTCGTAAACTCTTTAATTTACGCTCTTGGTATGGAAGAAATTATAGGTTCTAAGGGAAGTGCTGCATTACCATATGCATTAAAAGATAGATTTGATTTAGATGGTGTAGAGAAACGAGTTGTGAGTTCTACGGTTTATTTAGAATTAGAGAATAAATATGGACAGACGATAACTCTGAAGCGTGCTATAAAATCGGAAACTATCGACAGCAAGCTAATTCAAATTATTGAAGGTGCATACTTGACCAATCAATCATTATCGAGCTTGCGAAGTCAGTATACTTTTTTACATGATCCTGGCTCAGCTCAAGATGAGAATCGAGGTTTCTTCGCATATTTAGAGAGGTTTTTGGGTATAGAACTTCCTAATTTGTCGGATAATAAAGGCAAAGAAACAAAGTTGTATTTACAGTCTGTTTTTTCTGCTTTGCTTATTGAGCAGAAAAGAGGTTGGACTGATTATATTGCCAATATTCCATATTATGGTGTGAGTGGTATGAGAGAGAAAGTTGCTAGTTTTTTACTCGATCTTGATAGCTTCAGGAATACCAAAAAACTCAATGAACTACAATCTCAAAGGGCGAAAGTGATCAGTGAGTGGTCTGAATCAGCCACAGAAATTAAAGTATCGGTAGAGAATGAATATTTATCTGTATCGGGAGTAAGTAAAACACCATCAGTTGATTTTGACCCGAAATTAGTAACAATAGGTGAACGAATAGGTTTAGAGGTGAGATCTTTTGAACAGATTAAATCTGAACTCAATAAAGAAATGTATGAAGTAGTTCAAAATGAAAAGGCACAGCTTTCAGGTGATTCACCAGACTTAGTAATTAAAATTGAATCAGTTCAAAATAGGATTGATGAACTCTTACTCATGCAGAGTATGTGTGGGAGCCAAATAAAGATTAATGAGTCTCAACTTGGTCAATATGTAGAAAGCTTAGAGAGTATTGAAAAAGATTTGAAGGGCAATAAACTCACTAGGAAGCTAATCAAGTTTGGTGTTGACGAAGCAGATCTGGATTTGGCTAAGGGTAAGTGTCATACCTGTCTAAATCCTATTGATGATATTTTGATTTCTCCAAATAGTATTGCAATGCCTATGTCACTTGAAGAAAATATCATTCACTTAGATAATCAGAAGAAGATGACCAAATCGCTAATTGATGGCCTTCAAAAAACAATTGAGCGCGATAAAGGTCAACTTTTGATAATAAATCGTGAGATTATTGAGTTTAGGAAAGAACTTATTTCATTGAAACGAGATATTAAATCAACAAACAGCATCAAAGAAGCAGATATTAGAAAGAAAATTGTTATAGAAAACCGTCAAGTAGGTCTGAAAAATCTTGAAGAAAAAGTGGAAGGGTATATCACAACATTAGTTATTTTAGCTAGACGGTATAAGACATTAAATGGTGATATTGCACGCTTGTCTAAACATAGTTTTACAGGGCATGATTGGGAGAAGATAAGCACTTTTTCTGCAGAGTTTAAGTTATTAGCTTCGAAATTTGGTTACCGTAGTGCTGAAGTTGATGAGATAGAGGTGAAGGCTGGAACGCTTCTTCCTTACCTTAGTGATATAGAACTCAGAGAGCAGGTGGATACACCCACAGAGCTTCAGCAAAAACAAAGTTCAAGTATAACAGATATTAAGTCAGATTCATCAGCTAGTGATTTTGTAAGGCTTATTTGGTCTTATTTAATTGCATTATATAAAGTATCTGCATCTCAAGGGGGAAATCACCCAGGGTTAATACTGTTCGATGAGCCAGCTCAGCACTCAATGAGTACAAAGAGTGTGAATCAAATGCTCGATACTTTAGCAAATAGTCGTGGTTTACAAAGTATTGTTGCAGCATCATTTGATGAAAATGAAGATACCTTCAATTCTTCAGTAGCAGGATTAAACGAAAATAGCTTTAATCTGATTCGTCTCCCTAGAAAAGTAATCAGAAGGCTGGAAACCAGAGTAGCGGGTGACTAATTCTTTATTAGATAAAGTAAGAAAGGAATTGATATGGTGCTTTTTCTATAATTCAAACCCATGGAAAGAGCCTAGGATATTAAGTTATTTGTAGATACTAAATTAACGAAATCTTTGACTCGAATTTGTCCAAAAAAAGTCACCTAACTAGAAAAATGGATGCCGACAATACCTGCATCCATTTTTTAATCACTCAAATTATAATTCTTTGTTTAAGCGGATCTTATTTACCATTCTCAATGCATTACTGAAGATGCTGTCAGAGATACTTTTTGGAAAATCGCTTGGTAATTCTGCTTCTAATTCCTTAATGGCCTTAGGCATATCAACCGCAAATTCTTTCATTATCTCCTCCATTCTTGCAGTATCAAACCCAACTGCTTTAGCCGTATCAATAAAATGACGTGTGTATATTTTATCAATAGGGTATTTCTTTCCTTTCGATGCTGTTAGTCCCATTGCCAGTTTTAATGAGCGGATATTCATCCCTTTACCACCTAAGATTGGGTAGGCGGATAAAATGTCATAAAAGGGCGTAAGGTGATAACTGCCTTGTGCATTAATAAAAATGGAGAAGTTTTTTGCGTGTCCATCTGTTGCACCAATTAACCATTGAAATACCTGAAATCGTATAAAAGCATCACGATCTTTTAATGATTGGCTTGAGCCCATTAGAAGATCCATAATGATTTTTATACTTGGGCCTCCATCTGCTTCATATTTGATTGATGATGGCAATCCAAATGCTTGGCACATATCTTCTTGCGGTAATCTTAATAGCTTGGTGTTATTTTTAATCCATCGTCTATCAAATCGTTCTACAGCAATGGCTTTTATTCCATCACTATGAATTATTTCAACATTAGGTACATTGAATCCTAACTTCTTCGCTAATTGGATGCACAGGTATTCATTTTCTACACTATCACTCATATCGAGAGTAGCATTAGGTTGTTGAATTTTACCTATGGGTAATTTGATTATATGTGTTGTTGGCGTTGATGCTTTCGGTATACACCATTGATCATTTATTTTGAGTAACGCTGTTTTTTCTTGTGCTCCGGCAACCGAAATTCGAAAGTCTGATTCATCTTCTAACATTCCTAATGGGATATTGGACTGATAGGCTGAGAGTACTTGTTTGAGCCGTGCTGGAGTTAAAACTTCATAATCCAGTTGTTTGGTATTTGGTTCTTCATCGTTAGTTAATAAAGAAATTGCACCGACGCTGTCTTTGCCAACTTCATGAAGTAAATCGAACGTTTGACGAGATTTAGCTTGGTATCTGGCAACGATGCGATCTCTGACTTCTGATAAATCAGGTAATAGGTTGTCGAAGTAATTAATAACGCAATCACTGGTTATCTTTGGATACTGTAGGGGGAGGGATAATGAAAGAGGTCTTCCTACCGTGCTTTCAATCCATGATTTATCGTATTGAAACTGATGTGCACCGTTACTGAGTTTAGTAAATTCTCCAACACGCTCACCATTCATGTATGCAATTAATACAGCCATTACCATGCCTCATCGTCTAGATTGTCTTCGTGACTTGTTGGAGTTTGCTCTTGAATAATGCAATGAACTTCTAATGCATGAAGGATCTTAAAGAGTGTCTGTAACTGAGTGGTTTCAGGATGATTCTCAAAGCTAGATAGGGTGGATTGTTTTACGCCAACTTTTTTAGCAAGCTCTGTTTGAGTCAAATTGTGTTTGGTTCTAATAAGCTTTAAGTGGTTAGCTAATTGTTTTGGATTATAAATCATCATACACCCCATCATATTATGTGATATCCCCGATAGAGGATAATTAATAATATATCCCCTATCGGGGATAAGTCAATGTATATCCCCGATCGAGGATAAAGTAGGTGTTATCCCTTGTCGGGGATAAAGTGATAGTCAAAAACGAATTACAAAAAATGGATGCAGCCAAAACTACATCCATTTTATTAATTACTCAAAGCTACAAATAATGTTTTAGCTCTTATCTAAAAATATGTCTCTTTAATTGTTAAGTATTTAGTCTTCTAGATAATCATCATTATTAGGGTTATGAGCATCAGCCCAGTCATCCATATCACTATCATTATTTGGATTGTTGATATCAGACCATAAATCTAGTTCATCTTGTGACATATCACTTGAATCAGGCATATTATTTTTTTCCTTGATTAGGATTTAATTGTTTGCCGCGATTACCTTGGTTTTGGTCATATTGTCGGTTAGTTCCATTACTACCTTTATTGGAATTTTGTTGGTTTGCTGAATTACTTGCTGGTGTAATTTTCTTACTCATTATCAATATCCTTACTTAGTAACTAGATTTCCGGATTTGGTTTATAATTCGCTCAAATCCTTGTCTAGTTGTAATTGTCTTAGGGTGAAATCCATCAGGAGCAACATGCCAAATAAACCTAAATCCTTTACCTAACTTGAATCTAATATAAGTAGGGCAAGATTGGATCTTTCTTCCTCCTAGTGCTGAATATAAAGTACCTTCTTTGAGTTTTTTCTCAATGTCGAAAGCTTTCTTTGTATAGCATCTAGGAAGCCTAGATTGAAATGTATCAATAAGGTGTTTAGTTGAAGTCATTCTTTCTCTCCTTGATGAACTGTTATCAAGGATGAATGAGTGCACTGCACTCGCAACAACTAATTTAATAAATCATCTAATAAATTATCGAACTCAATAGCTTCATTGTATTGTTGTTTTATATGGGTTTGATATGCGATCAATGTGGGATCATTACTCGTTAACAAAGAGGAACTTGCATAAGCTTTTTCTAGGTCATTATTGAAAAAATGCGTCATCATGGATTCAGCTTGTGTCAGAAGGGCGCTTTGAGCAAGTAATGTTTGCATTACATTGGTTATACCATTTAGAGAAAGCTGAGGTAATTCTTTAAAAGGATTTGGAAGTTTTTCACTGCACAGGTCAAATTCTTTTGATCTGAGCTTGGTTATTAATGTTGTGAGTTCTTTTGATTGAACTTCTATAGCAAGAATTGACTGACGGCCATTTACAACGAGATCTAAAAACTCAGCTGATTCTTTTCGTTTTTCCTGAGAAATAAAGATATCTTTGATACGTTTTGTATCGGCAAAGAAACCTTGTAATAAAACAGCATTGTGGAACTTAATTAAATTATCGCTTGAAATTAGTATATGGCTTTTATTTGAATTTATAGCCATCTGTTCTCTTTTAATTTTTAGAAAATTTTTACTTCTAACAAGAGGGTATACTAGATCTTTAAATGATTTATTCTCAGATAAGTTTATTTTAAATAACTGTAAAATGGCATCGGGTGTAGATATGTAGTATTCATTAGATTTCACACGATAGCTCCAATAACTTATTTTCAGATAAAGGTGGATTTTTTAATGACTCTCGAGCAATAAGTTTAGCTCTCTCATACCAATCAGAACGACAGCCATAAGAAGTAGATCTTTCATACTGTTCAATTACCCCTAGGCAATACCCTGCGCGTAAACTTTCAGAAAGTGATGTAGTTTGTGCTGCGAATAGATTTGTTGAGTTTTTTGAATCATAAATATTTATCAGTTCAACACAACTATTGATTAAGGAAAGTTTTTTAGCATTAGATGTTGTAGATAAACAGGTAAGTACAAAAGCTATAAGTAAATATTTTTTATTGAACATTTTTAACCTCGGATTCTATTTTTATTTCTTCAGATTTTGTTGTGTTTAGTGGTTTTATTTCTGTTTTTATAATTAATGTTCTACTTGGAACTGATATATATAAGCTTAATAGTATTGAACTTAAAGATATGATTTGTAGAAGATGTTGTTCTTGTAAACTTATAATCTCAAAATTTTCAATAGGAGAACTGTCACTTAAAACAACGCATACTAAAGCAATAATAATAAATCTTCCATGCCATAGGAAAGGAGAAATAACTAGATTCCACCAGTGTAATGATGTTTGCTTTGAGTATGCCCAATAACGTTTAAATAAGATTAGAAAAGAGATGAAAAATATTATTTCAATTGTTGATATATCTGCTGATCCATCTTGATACTCAACGATATTTGAAAATTGAAAGTAGAGCACCGCTATGCTAATACTTATTTGAAATGAAAAAATTAATGTTCTTAGAATGAATGCTAATATGAGACTAAATATCCAATCAGTTTGTTGTAGATATCGTCCTAATGAGAGTGTAATTTGTTTCAATGTTGAGGTGTTTTCAGTTGTGGGGTATTTTGTCATGAAATATTACTTAATTTTTTGATGTGGAAGTTTTCGTTATCGTAAAGCAAAAAATAATAAAAATAATGATCTAGTTCACATATTTAATTTAATAGCAGTCTTGTGAATTCTTAACTATTTTATCAATAATTATATCTATGATGTTTAGTAACATCAGTTTTATAAGGTTTAGGTAAATAATTCAAAAATATGTATGAATGAGCCAGTAGGCCTTAAACTAGGTAACCTACTGGCAGTTAGTTGTACTTACCTTAAATAACGTTTCTCTAAGTGCGCTTTAAAGAAACTCGCATTTAGCACATCACCCGTTGCTTGCTTCACTAAATCATCGGTTGAGAATAGTGATGCCTTACTCCAGATATTGTCTGATAACCAAGTAAAAATAGGGCTTAAATCACCGCTTAATGTCGCTTTCTCTACATCTACGGTTTGTTTCATTGCTGCCATAAACTGTGCTGCGTACATGGCGCCTAATGTGTAACTTGGGAAGTAACCAAAGCTGCCATCTGTCCAGTGAATGTCTTGCATACAACCGTTTTTGTAATTGCCCTTGGTGGTTAAACCTAGGTACTGCTGCATTTTAGCATCCCACAGTTCAGGGATATCTTTATAGCTGATGTTACCGTTCATTAAATCACGCTCGATTTCATAACGTAAAATAACGTGAGCAGGGTATGTCGCTTCATCGGCATCGACACGGATAAAATCTGGGTTTACGCGGGTGTAGATCTTTTGTAGGTTATCGGTCTCAAAGATTTTTTGATCTGCGTTGACAAAGTTCTTTTGCACTAATGGCGAGAGCTGAGAGATAAACTCAGCACTGCGACCTAATTGCATCTCAAAAAACAGGCTTTGGGATTCATGAATTCCCATTGAACGAGCTTGTCCTACTGGCAGACCTGCAAATTCTTTTGGTAATCCTTGCTCGTAACGTGCGTGACCTGTTTCGTGCACAGTTCCCATTAATGATTGCACAAAATCGTTTTCATCATAACGCGTAGTGATACGAACATCTGTCGGTACGCCGCCACAGAAAGGGTGCATGCTGACATCAAGACGACCGTGATTAAAATCGAAGTTTAAAAACTTCATCACATCCAAACTCAGTTGGCGTTGTTGCTCTGTTGGGTAATTGCCCTCAGGTAAATAGATTGCTTCTGTTGCTTGTTTCTCTTGAATGTTTTGAATGAGCGTTGGTAGCCATGATTTTACGTCGTTAAACACCACATCCAGTTTTTCAGTGGTGGTTCCCGGTTCGTATAGATCAAGCATGGCATCGTAAGGGGTTAGGCCTGTGATCTCTGCGCGAATTTGTGCTTCTTCTTGAGATAGGGCAACCACTTCTGCAAAGTTTTTGCTGAAACCTTCCCAGTCGTTTTCGCTACGTTGTGAGCGCCATGCATGCTCACACTTAGAGCCTGCAAGAGATTGCGCTTCTACTAAGCTTTCAGGCAGAGCCGTGGTTTGTTGCCATTGTGATTTCATTTCACGAAGGCTTGCTTGTTCATTAGTAGATAAAGATTCTGATCCTGCTTTATCAAACCATTCTGCTAGCTGTGGGGCATTACCAAGTTGATGCAAATGAACTGACAGCTCAGCCATGGCTTCAGATCTTGCTTCATTACCACCCGATGGCATTACGGCCGCTTGATCCCAACCACAGATAGCGGAAAGATGCTCAAAACGAGAGATTTTTAAATGGTGTTGAACGAGTTTTTGGTAATGGCTCATAGATATACCTTCATTTTAATTATTCTAACGTTTAATGATTGTAACTCTATGTTTATCACTAGGTAAAATATTTACACTAATCAATGACATTAAACAGGTAAAAAATACCCCGCATTTATCGAGGCATCAATTATCACAAACAGTGATAATGAGTTAACTGATTTTTACTGGCCAACCATAAGATATGTATTCTTCAGCCAATTTTTCAGCAATGTCGCGAGAAACGGTTGCTGAAATCCAGTGACCAACCCCCATTACTTGATATTCAAATTTTACGTGCTTCATTACTTATCTCTCCCCCCTGAATTAATGTGTGCATTTTATCGGTCTTCGTACCAAATAACTTTCGTATTAAGGTCAAATAGATCTCTATATGACACATTTTATATAAATTTGATCAATCAATAACAAGCGATAAGGGGGGATTAAGTCAGTTCTCGTAAAAGTATTTTACTTATTTGGACGGTTATTTGAATTGCACTCTTATTTTGGCTTCCGTATCCTATTTTTAAGAAATAATTGATTCATTTATTAATAGAGTGCCTATGAAAGGTACTCTCAATTAAAATAAGATGTGGTGTAATATGTCTTCCTCGTTAAAATTTATTAGCTTCAAATTTATAAACTTCTTCTTTTTACTTGTGCTTGTTTCATTGCCTGTTTTGGTTATTCGTTATGATGTTTTAGTACTACAAAATGCGATATCAGAGCAGTCAGCAACAGAGTATGTCGAGCAGCTTCTATTGCTTGCGAGCATCTTATCTTTTACTTATATTGGCTGGGATAATGCGCAGTATCGTCGTGCTAACTTTTTAATTGCTGCTTTCTTTTCTTGTATGCTAATCCGTGAACTTGACGCCTTTTTTGATCACCTTGTTTATCACGGATTCTGGGCAGTACCTGCTATTACTGTTGCTCTGATTACTATTGGTTACGCATTAACAGATCGTAATAATGTGCTATTGGGTTTGGCTAAAATGATGAAGCAATCTCACTTTCCTGTGTTGTGTTTAGGATTAGCTATTTTACTCGTATTCTCACGCTTGTTTGGAATGGGAGATATGTGGCAGCAAGTGATGGGCGATGGTTATTTAAGAGTAGTGAAAAATATGGTTGAAGAGGGCACTGAGCTGCTTGGATATACTGTTATTTTTTACGCATCAATTAATTATGTGTTCTCTTATATCCGAATTCCAAAGCGCCAGAGAGAGACCAAATTAACCATGCTTAATTGTTAATATTGTATTGCTGCTTATTCTTCAATATATTGATGGAAAGAAGCGATATTTAAAGGCTCGCTAAGATTAAAAATGGATATTTTATGATAATGGATTTTTGGGCGTTTTTTATTGCTATATTGCTGCTAACAATGACACCTGGTTTGGATACGGCGTTGGTTATTCGTAATACAACACGTGGTGGTTGGAAAGATGGCATAACTTGTAGTCTCGGTATTTGCTGTGGGTTGTTTGTCCATGCAACTATGTCGGCGGTTGGTTTGTCTGTAGTCTTGGTGAGTTCGGCTGAATTGTTTACCGTAGTGAAAACCATAGGTGCGATTTATCTTATCTGGCTTGGTGTACAATCCATAAGAAGTACTTTTAGTCACTCACAATCCATAGACGTGAATAGCAATAAGAACGTTGAAGCTCGGTCTTTAAAAGTATCATTTAAAGAGGGCTTTTTATCCAATATATTAAACCCGAAAACAGCGGTTTTTTATTTGGCGTTATTGCCACAATTTATTAACCCGGAATACAATGCGTTTGCTCAATCATTATTGATGGCGGGCATTCATTTTGTGATAGCGATGATATGGCAGGGCGGTATTGCGCTACTGGTTGAAAAAGCCAAAGAGTTAATGTCTAGCGAGAAAGTAACAAAACGTATAGAAAGAGTGACTGGAGCCGTATTGGTTTTATTAGGTGCGAACTTATTGGTTTCAAAATAAAACTCAGGTTAAATAAGAATGCTATACATGGATGTTGTTGATTTCATGAATAGCATTCTTTTTTTGTTAACTCTCTTTTGAGCGAGCAGAATCTATCACGTTAGTGATTTCTTCAGCTATCGTATTTTCTTCGTTTGGTTTTTTATCTTTCTGAGCAAAGTGTACGTGTATATCTTGCTGCGCAAAAGGGATAGAAATGCCTTCTTTATCAAAGCGTAGTTTTACCTCGCGGGTAATATCCCAATATACATCCCAATAATCGTCGGTTTTCACCCATGGGCGAACAATAAAGTCGACGGATGAAGCGCCAAGTGTATTAACTCGAATATTCGGCTCTGGTTTTTTTAATGTGGCAGGGTGGGCATCCACTATTTCCGCAAGAATTTTCTCTGCGTGCTCGATACTGTCGTCATAGCCAATACCAAACACCATATCGACACGACGTAACCGTTCATGAGTGACGTTTTTAATTACATCGCCCCAAATTTTACTGTTGGGTAAAATAATGATTTGGTTATCAAAGGTTTTGATCGTGGTGTTAACAAGGCTCATGGAACTTACCTTGCCAGATACACCGCCAGCCTCAACAAAATCCCCGACATCGAATGGACGATAGATAAGTAACATCATGCCTGACGCAAAGTTGGATAAGGTGTCTTGCAGTGCAAAACCAATAATAATACCAGCAACACCAAAGCCTGTAAGAATGGGGGCGAGATCTAAACCAACTTTTGAGAACGCAATTAAAATACCAATAAAGTAAATCAGTTTACTCGACATGGAGACAAAAAAGTCCTGCATTAATTTGCTCATTCGTAAATGCGGTTGTACCACGGCTTTTAGAACAACACTGCTGACGAACCGAGCAACCATACGAGCTGCAAGTAAAATTAATACAAAGACCAGAAATTTTAATAGCTGATCAGGAGCGTGCTTTAGAAGCCAATCAGTACCTGATGAAATCCAATTACTTAAGATTGCAGCAATAACAGGAAAGTTGAGTATGTCTTCTGTTAAATTTCCGGTAGTAAAAAACAGCTGGCGTTTATAATCGGTGGTATTGATGTTTAACTGATCAGCAATAGCGATGAGTTGTCTTAGGCTATTCGTTGAGTTTGTGACTTTGCGCTGAAAAATCAGATGTTCTAAGGTGAGAGAGGTTTTTTCTGAATCAGAAGATCGTTGAAGTTGCTCTGAAAGTAATTGCTCTCGACTGTTATCAAAGCTTAAAGAGGCTGAAAGGAATTTGATTTTTTGATCGATAAACAGCGTAAATTCAGTCAATTTGTTATCTTCAGGACTACCAAGTTGTGCGAGCCATTGATAGTTTTCGAGTTGATCGTTTAAAGCGAAGTAATAATAGTCTTTTGATTCTTTTAAGGTGTTTTGTAGTGTAAGTTTTTGCTCAATCGTCGCTTTATCTAGCTTTTCTTTTTTTTCTTTAATGCTTTTATCAAGATAGGCGATAGAACGATTGGCATAAGCGACTTGATTTTTTACTTCAGTAACCAGTAGAGGAGTGGTTGTTTCATCGTGACGTTTAATTAAATCAGCTAAAACGGCTCTTAGTTGGTTATTTTTACCAAGTTGCTGAACACGAATAACAGCAAGTTCACTTCCTTTAAATGAGGCGGCTTCTTGTTTTAGTCGAGCAACTTCATTGTTTATTTTATCTAAATCAGCCAGGTTTTGAGCTTCATTTGCAAATGTAATAGTGCTGAAAAGTAAAAAGAATCCAATAAGATAGTGCATAGTGCCTCTACTGATGTTGAAGTGTATTAAACCTATTGTAATGAAATATATAGGAAAGTGGCAGAAGAACTTTATTAGAGAATGTCATAAAAATGAAAAAGCAGCCGTGAAAGCTGCTTTTACTAGAACATACTGAACAGATTGTTAATCAAGCTCTTTGAACTCAGTGATAAGCGCTTTACAAAAGGAAAGAAAAAACCCAATTGTCATCACTAATAAGACTGAGCCAAATATAAGAGTTAATATATCCATATATCACCTCGCTTTGAATACAAGGTGAGTATAGCAAGTTGTGTAGCATTTATCTTGTTTATTGGTAAAATAAATGTTGCAACTTGCTTTGTTTTTCTCTGTTTTGTTACTGCTATTCAGTTTTATACATTGTTTAAAACGTTGGGCTCTTTGTTAAGGTGTTGTTTATTAAAGAAAAGTTGTGTTTCTTCTATAATGATGTGGCGTAAGGCAATTAAACCGATCAAATTTGGGATCGCCATCAAACCATTAACAATATCAGCAATCACCCAAATGGTATCTAGGTGCATATAAGCGCCGGAAGCAACTAAAGCAATAAAGATAATTTTATATGGGAGAACGCCTTTAGTACCAAATAAATAGGTTACACAACGCTCGCCATAATAGTTCCAACCTAAAATAGTGGTAAAGGCAAAAAACATTAATCCAATCGATACAAGGTAAGGACCTAGTTGTTCAGAGCCCAGGCCAATCGCAAATGCTTGAGTTGTCATTAGTGCACCTGCGGAATCTCCTTGCCAAACACCAGTAACCACTAACGTTAACCCTGTCATAGTACAAATGATCACGGTATCAAAGAAGGTTCCTGTCATAGAAACAAGACCTTGTTTTACACAAGAATCCGTTTTTGCAGCAGCGGCAGCGATAGGAGCACTACCAAGGCCTGATTCGTTTGAGAACACACCACGCGCGACACCTGACTGAATAGCAAGCATGATAGATGCACCGACAAAGCCACCCGTTGCTGCTGTACCTGTAAAGGCGGATGAAATGACTAATTGAAAGGCGGCAGGCAGTGCTTCAGCTTGGAATAATAATACCGATGCACATGATACAACATAAATAACCGCCATCGTTGGAACGACTTTCTCTGCTACTTTCGCAATAGATTGAATGCCACCCAGCGTTACAACAGCAACAAGAACAGTAAGGATAGCGCCAGTTAACCATGCAGGCGCGTTCATTGTAAGATGAGCTGAGTCAACAATAGCGTTAATTTGTGGGAAAGTACCAATACCAAAACAGGCAACGCCTAAAGCGAATAGAGCAAACAATTTAGCGAGCCACTTATTACCCATACCGTATTCGATATAGTACATCGGGCCGCCGATCATCTGACCATTGCTGTCTGTTTTTCTGAATTTTACCGCTAATAAACACTCTGCGTATTTTGTGGCCATGCCAAATACGGCTGCAAGCCACATCCAAAATAGAGCACCAGGCCCACCCATTTTTATTGCGGTGGCAACACCGACAATATTACCCGTACCGATAGTGGCAGATAGGGCGGTACATAATGCAGCGAAACTAGAGACATCACCTTTACCGGTACTTTGATTTTCTTCTTTTGAGAAGACCATTTTTAGTGCAGTAGGTAAATGACGAAGTTGGAAAATACGAAGTCGGAACGTAAAGTAGATACCTGTACCCACTAATAAGATCAATAGAGGTGGACCCCAAATGAAGTTATCGATAGTAACAAGCGTGTTGTGAAAAGTGTTCATGGTTTCCCCTTAATAAAACATATAGAAAGGAGAAGAGAGAGTGGTGTACTAAAACTAAAAAAATAGGCAATAGTATAGAGCCGAGATTAATCGGATCACTTTCTCCTCTGTCCTTTTGCCTGAGAGTTTCACCGTTATCATTTTTCAGATAAGGGCTTGCTCCTTCGGCGGCCGATTTAACGGCTCTCTCCAGAGATTCCTCCAACTACAGTCCTCACCTTATTCATTAAAATGAACTAGGCACCTGAAAGATTTACTTCTTCGGTGGGCGTTGCCAAAAATGGCGTTGCCGCTCTCCTGCAGTCTTCATCGGATCAACAAATTGTAAGCTACGCAGTAGCTAAGTTGAGTATGTTAGACAAGTCACATTTTTTTGTCATGCATTTTATTTACAAAATAGATAAAAATTGATCGAAAACGGTTTCTTTGTTCAAAATAACAACGATAACTCAAGTATTTAGAGTGTAAAAATGTGCTAAAGTATAAGAAAAGCGAGGTGTACTATGTTACGAGTTGCTGTCATTATTTTATTGTTTGCCCTTGCGGCATTATTGTTTAAATACAGAGCAAATGAAAAAATTCAAAAATCGGTGGTTTATACGTCAGTGATTGGTGTTGTTATTTATGTGGCATACATCATGATTTCAGAACTGATCAAATAAACTGTTTTGTTATTTATAAAATGTGTAGAGAATGCATCTATACTATCTATTGTTTATATATGAATGCTTGAGGTTAATGCGTGAGTGTAGAAAATCAAACCAGAACGACTGACGATCATGACGAAGACGTTATCATTATTGAAGAAAAATCAAAAACAAGTCATTGGGTTGCTGGGGTTACCTTAATTATTGGGGCTATTGCTGGCGGGCTAATTGGCTCGAGTGTGTCTGACAATAAATGGTCTGAGGCTTATGCTCAACTTGAAGTGAAAACGAAGCAATACCAAGCAGAATTGAAACAAGCTGGCGTAAAAAGTACAGAGCTTGATGCGTTGATTTTGACAGAAAAAGAGCAAGCTTTAAAAGAGCAAAAGAAAGTAAATGAGGAAGATAAAGCACAAGCGATTGCCGCTGAAGCTAAAAAACGCGCATCGATAACCAAAGAAGTTGGGGTATTAAAATCTCATAACGCGTCATTGGGTATGCAAGTAGAAGAGCAAGATAAGCAAATCACTCAATTGACGAATCAAGTTGACCTACAGCTAACTATGTTGTCTCGTGCTAAACAATTATTTCAACGTCAACTACAGTTAAAAGAAGAAGCAAGTGCTCTTCAGATAAAAGTTGAAGTGACAACGACAAATGAAAAGCAGTTAGCGAAAGAGTGTAAGGTGTACCTTGAGGGGAAAAGCTGGGACGTGAAGTCCGATGTATGTAAACGTCAAGAAGAAGCGAAGAACCTCATAACTCAATACAATGATGAACTGCAACTTCTGCAAATGGATATTATAGAAATTGATCGTATTAGCGAAGATTTAGGAATGTAAATTTCCATATTCAATAAAAAGAAACCACACACTGTTGTGGTTTTTTTATACGCTTGTTTTGTATTATTAATTATTTTCATCGGTTTATTGCGTCTTCGTTTCTTTGATTTTGCAAAGTGGTGGCATGGTATAAATACAAGGCCACCATTTTTGTTTTAGATTTTCGTATTATTTTTGTTTAGTTAGTTTTCTGCGTAAAAAACCAAATCCAAACAATGAAGCTAACGCAAAAAAGTTAAATGAGGCGGCTTTTTCATACTTAAGTGAAATCACGATAGGATCGTGATCGGATGCGGAATACATGTCGTTGTATTTCACCATATCCCCCGTGTATTTTGAGCTGTATTCAAATAAGTTACTTTCTGCAGCATTGATATGCCAATCTTCAATTTCAGTCACACGTTCAGCCAGTGACTCATTGGCTAATGCATGGTCAAGATTACCTAGTTCACCAGAGTAGGTATAAGAGAAGGTCTCTGTGCCATGTAGGTGCGTGTTTAGATTAATATAACCATAACCTTGTGTAATTTGGCTGCCAGTTTCTTCATAAGGAAGTGGATTACCATTTTTATCTGTATCTAGCGTTGTATAAGCTGCGGTAAAGATATCTCGGTTGTATTTCTCTGGGCTGTAATCGGTTAATGTTAGTAGTGGATCTTCCATGCCATAGGCGTTCATATCACCTAGGATTAGAATATCGCCTTTAACGGTTTCAAGCTCATCACCAATGGCTTTTGCAGCAGATACTCTAAAGCGGTTACAGTTGCCTTGTAGGTCGGCGGGATCGCTGTTTTCTTCAAAGTTTTGCCATTGCTCGATACATTCAGAGCCTTTTGATTTTAGATGATTAACCACGACTGTTAATGGCTCATTCGCTTCTTTAACCATAAATTCTTGAACTAGACTGTGACGTTGATATTTGTCATAGGCTGGATTGAATTCAATGGTGCCATTATTATCACGAGTTATGGTATTTTCAGCTACGTGTTGCTCTGGTGTTTTGATAATACGCGCTTTGCCTTTGAGTTTCACTTCACTTGGGCGATACAGTAGGGCAACCATGATGGCATCTGAACCTAGATATTCACCTTGATACTTGTCTTTGTTTTTAATCTCTACGTATTTGTAGTGATCCTCTTCATCGTCAAATTTAGAATTTAAAGCGGTTGTTAAATCACTAATGGCGCTGTTTTCACCAAAGCCATTATTTTCAACTTCCATTAAACCAATAATATCCGCATCAATAGCAACAAGCGCAGATAAGATTTTTGCTTGTTGAACAGCAAAATCATCCGCATTAACGGCACCACGGTTTTGTCCTGTAGGGTTTACATCACCACCAGTCGCTACTGAGGTGAAGTAGTTTAATACGTTAAAGCTTGTGATGGTTAAATCTTCATCATCAATGCTTGGTGTGTCTGTTCTCTCAACGTTAAATAAGGTCGAACCATCACCATTAAGTACTTGAGTAATAATATTGTCTTGAGTAATGGTATTTGAAGCAACTAAACGGTATTGACCGTAAGAATAAGCAACAACACCTTCTAGACCTTCAATACGAGCACCTAAACGAAGATAAGAATCCGCACTGCCATCTTGATCAATATCTGTTCCAAAATCAGGGAAGTAAGGGACTTTTCCGTTCGCTGCTTTATTGTCTGATTCAATGGTAATTTGGCGTTTTGCATTTTGTTCTGCTAATGCAATCGCTTCAGGGCTTTCTGCCGCAAATAGCTGTGTTGGTTTAAATAGTGGGTCACCATGGGATAACACCATATTGTTACGTTTGCTACCATAATCAAAGCTAAAATTTCGTGTAATGCGCAGATCTGAATGCGATGTTAGCTGTACTTTCATCCCTTCATGACGCTCTAATGCATCTGCCAGTATTTCACCTTCATTAATGATTAATTCATTCACTTGGGCAGGGGATTCAGTCCTTTGAACAATATAGTTGTGGGTATCTGGTTTTAATTGTGTTTGGTTGTAGTACTCTTGAACTTTGGCTTTTACACACACAATTGCACCGGGTTGGATCTCTTGAGAGGGTATGCTGCCTGTACTTACAAAGATACCTTCTGAGCTATTTGGATCAAAATCATCATTCAAGCCTTGCAGATAAAAGCCTTTTAATAAATTTTCACCACGTGCTGTGACAATACCTTGAACAAAGTACTCTTCTTCAGAAATAAACCCACTGGTTACTAGAGGCGATTTGCTGCCTGTTCCTTGAATTTGGTTTATTTCAGTAAAAGTTGGAGAGGAGCCTGATTCAGTTTTACAAATAAATAGAGGGGGTGGCGTTACGCCTTCTTGATATTCACCAAGCCCTTCAATGTTGTCTTTTGGCTTTTCAAGCCACATAGCAGCATCAAACGTTGTGCTAGGTGTTAAATCCGCTCGAACAAAACTTTTGTCTTTACCCCAATCAATATCGCCGTCAACGCCAATTCGATCATGCTCTGCACCATCTTTAAATAACATGTAAGTCTCATCACCATTATGGTTAACGATACTTTCAATGCTATCTGTCACGCCTTTAATTGCATCAGAGGCACGACTGTTTGAAATTACATAGACACTTTTAGCATCTAAGGTAATGGCTGATAGGTCGAGATCATTTTTCCATTCGTTCAATCCATTGTATTTAGATTTAAGAACGTAACCAGCAAGTGATACTGAGCTGTCACTGGTGTTACTGATTTCTAATGATTTATTGTAACTTCCACCTTCAATATATTGAGAAATAATAATATCAGCGTATGCATTACCAGAGAGGGCTAATCCGACAGCCATTGCTAAAGAGGTTTTTAATTGAGTTTTTTTCATTTCACAGCTTTCCATAGTCATGTTATATGAATTGAGGTAGTTCATTTTCTTTATCTATAATTCAACGCTCTCATATTGATATGGCATAAACATTACTTTTGCATGAATAATGTGAGGTTGAGCAGTGTTGTAACGCTATAAATTTGGCAGGCGTCAATTTACTAACAAAAATCGTAATCGTGGGTATTTAAACAGTGTTATGGGAAATAAATAATGAGCTGAAAACATTAAAGATGATAGTTACATAGATAATTGATATGAACCGTAATTGAATGAATTTGAAATAGAAAGCTATCGTAATACCAGTTTATAAACGCCATGATGAGTTAAATTTAGAGAATAAAATAGGTGGCATGAATGAAAATACTGTCTTTGTCTGCACTGGTAACCTTAGGTTTGATCTCCACGAATGTGCACTCTCACGATGAACCTAATACGGCATCAATCGACGTATTATTAGCCAAAGAATATAGTAACGATCTCGATATTGATGGGTATTGGTTAAGTGAAAAACTGGATGGGATAAGAGCATACTGGACTGGATCTGAGTTATTAACGCGAACAGGCCATAAGATAGCTGCGCCAGATTGGTTTACTGATCCTTTACCTGAACACGCGATGGATGGTGAGTTATGGGCGGGAAGAGGCGGATTTCAACAAGTAGCCAGAACTGTTTTAGATGGCCAACCAGATGAAGAGCAGTGGCGTAAGATTACATTCATGGCGTTTGATTTACCTTTCTCTGTTGGTATGTTTCCTAAGCGCTATTACGAATTAGAAGTATTGGTGAAAGCACTGGATAAACCGCATGTTAAATTAGTCGAGCAATACCCGAACAGTACAGATGAAATGCTGTTTGAAACATTGGAAGATATATCAGCCAGAAACGGTGAAGGACTCATGCTAAGAAAGCTCGATAGTATTTACCGACCGGGCCGCAGTGATGATTTAATTAAATTGAAAAAGCATCAAGATAACGAAGCGATAGTGGTGGGTTATACCGCTGGAAAAGGGAAGTACACAGGAATGGTTGGGGCGTTAATATTGCAAATGCCAAATGGAAAAGAGTTTAAAGTGGGCAGTGGCTTGAGTGTGGCAATCAGAGAAGAACCACCAAAATTGGGTCAAAAAGTGACGTATCGTTACA
Source organism: Aliivibrio sp. S3MY1 (assembly GCF_028765575.1). Lineage (GTDB taxonomy): Bacteria > Pseudomonadota > Gammaproteobacteria > Enterobacterales > Vibrionaceae > Aliivibrio. Next base: position 29,934 of record NZ_JARACO010000002.1, read on the forward strand.
ATGGTTATACTGATAGCGGTATTCCCAAGTTTGCCCGTTATCTTGCAGTGCGAGAAGGCTATTAATACAGAATGATTTACAGGGATTAATGGAGCTCATCGTTAGTATAAACTCCATGTGATCTCGTTCGATTTATTTATAAGTATTCAAGTTTTTAACGCTGTCTCGAACCATTAATGTCGGTTCTAACTGTATTACGTGATTCGATTGTGATTTGGTTTGGATTTTCTCTAACAATGAATCAACAGCTTGTTGCCCTAATCGGTGCTTTGGTTGGTGGATAGTGGTTAATGACGGCGTAATGTATTTGGCCATTTTTATATCATCATAACCAATAATTGAAATGTCATTAGGCACTGAAATGCCTTTTTTACTCGCGCAATTAATTACACCCATTGCCATCATGTCATTGGATACAAAGAGTGCGGTAGGTAACTTCCCTCGACGATGAAGTTCATTAAAAGCGGCTTCACCACCTTCACATTCAAAGTCACCAGAGGCAATCCATTCTTTATTGATCTCTAATCCTGATTCTTCCATTGCTTGCACAAAGCCACTTAAACGTTGTTGTGCTTGTAACTTATTAAGAGGGCCAGTTAAACAACCAATTTCAGTATGACCTTGTTCAATTAGGTGTTTTGTTGCTAAATAACCACCGTGGTGGGAGTTATCTTGGATTTTATCGCTTGGAAAATCAATCAGGCCCCAATCCATTACCACGGTTGGTACAGCTTGGTAACGAGAGAATAACTCAAGCACTTGGTTTTCAATTTCGGTACACATCAGCAATAAGCCATCAACGCGCTTTTGCAGTAGGGTGTCTAAGCTTGAATGGACACGTTTTGCATCGCCTTCGGTATTGCATAAAATTAGGTTGTAACCCATTTCATAACAACGTCGCTCAACGCCTTTTACGACTTCACCAAAGAAAGGGTTGGTAGAGGTGGTAACTAGCATTCCAAAGGTTTTTGTATGGTTGACTTTTAAGCTACGAGCGAGCGCAGAGGGGGCATAATTAAGCTCAGATACCGCGGTCATTACACGTTCAGAAATATCATCACTGACAAAACGTGTTTTGTTTAGAACATGACTTACCGTAGAGGTAGATACACTAGCATGTTTGGCTACATCTTTGATTGTTGCCATAAATTCAGTCCTTTATTTATGTCTTTATGAGTAAGCCACGAAGGTATTTAGCTCATAAAGACACGAAAGTCGCTATTAATGCTCTAGTAGAAAACGCTCGACTTCTGTAATAGAAGGGATAGAGGTTTGAGCACCCATTCGAGTCACTGAGATTGCCGCCGCAGCATGAGCAAATCTAATCGCATCATCCAATTTACGGCCAGATTGTAATCCTGTTAAAAACGCGCCATTAAAGGTATCACCCGCACCTGTAGTGTCAGTTGCTTGAACTCTAAAGCCTTCAACTTGACGGCCTTTGCCATCTTGGCTAATCCACACGCCTTTACTACCTAGAGTGATCATCACCGTTTCAATACCTTTGGCATGAAGTGCGTCAGCCGCCTGTTGAGCGCTTGCCGTGTCTGTTACTTCAATGCCCGTTAGCAATTCAGCTTCTGTTTCATTAGGCGTAATCATATCAACAAGGTGTAATAAGTCATCACTTAATTGATGAGCAGGTGCTGGGTTTAGAACCACTTTAGTGCCTGCTGCTTTTGCAATTTGCGCTGCTTTTTCGATGGTTTCAATCGGTGTTTCAAGCTGCATTAATAGGGTATCAGCTGCTTGGATTAATCCGTGATGAGGCGCAATACGATCTGCGGTTAATCGTGCATTTGCTTCTGCTGAAATACAAATGCTGTTTTCGCCGGTTGCTGCTACTTGGATCATAGCAATGCCGGTTGGGGTGTTTTCTTCAATCATTACCGCTTCAGTGTTGATGCCATCGATGTTAAAGGCTTCAATCATTTGGTGACCAAAGCTGTCGTCACCTACGCTGGCGATAAATGCGATATCAGCGCCTAAACGGGCTGCAGCAACGGCTTGGTTTGCGCCTTTTCCTCCCGGAATAACGGAATAACTGTGGCCGTGTAACGTCTCCCCTGGACGTGGGAAAGAAGCAACTTGAAGAACGTGGTCTGCGTTTACGCTACCTAAAACAACTAATTTATTCATAATGCGCCTTTGTTTCTTATCTGGAAATGACCTTGAAATTATCGGTCTTAAAACATATGGGTAAATGGGTGACTAACTTATTTATAGTTTCATTCATTTAACGATATGTTTTCTGTATTTTTATGTGGGAAAAGAGTGGAGCATCGATACAATTTAGTTGTGAGCGTATCAATGCTCCCGTTTTATTATGTTATGAGTCGATTACTTAGTAATAACTTTTAGATCCACTGGAATGAATTTTTCTACCGTTTCACCTTTCAACACCTTAACGGCTGTTTCAATACCAAGAGCACCGATTAGATCGGGTTGTTGTGCTATCGTTGCACCAAGTAGGCCACGATTAACCGCGGCAATACCGTCTTCTGTGCCATCAAAGCCAACGATTAGAACGTCTTTACCTGAGGCTTGAACAGCACGTAGAGCACCTAACGCCATTTCATCATTTTGAGCAAATACCGCTTGAACATCAGGGTTTGCTGCAATCATGTTTTCCATCACGTTAAGACCTTTAGTTCGGTCAAAATCAGCTGGTTGGCTACCAAGTAGAGTAAGATCACCGCTGTTTACTGTTTTCATGAAGCCTTCACCACGCTCACGCGCAGCCGATGTACCAGCAATACCTTCAAGTTGGATAACGCGTGCTTTTTCGCCTACTTTTTCCATGATGTATTTACCCGCCATCTCACCACCAGCAACGTTATCTGAGGCAATATGGCTCACTACGTCACCACGGCTTGCACCACGGTCAAGCGTTAATACAGGGATGCCAGAGCGGTTAGCCATACGAATCGCATTTGATACCGCGTCAGAATCTGTTGGGTTAATTAGGATTGCTTTTACACCACGAACCGTAAGATCTTCAATGTTTGAAAGCTCTTTACTTGGATCATTTTGAGAATCCAGAACAATCAGTTTGTAGCCTAGGTCTTTTGCTTTTGCTTCAGCCCCTTCTTTCATGGTGACGAAAAATGGGTTGTTCAATGTAGACACGACCATTGCCATTGTATCTTGAGCCGCAGCTGTCGATGCGAAAGAGCTAGAAAGTAGGGCTGCAGAGATTAGGGTTGCTAACTTTTTCATTCTATATTCCTTGTAGAGTGTAGGGCGGCACAATTCAAACATGATACATCTGGTTGTGCCTATTTTTTGTTTTAAATAGCAAACGAATGTCTAGGGGTGACTCTTATTCGTATACATTATTAAGTGTTATAAATAATGGGAATTACTTGCTTTTGTTGTCCACTAATACCGCCAGTAGGATAACCACCGCTTTGGCAATCATTTGGTAGTAAGAAGAAACATCTAATAAATTAAGTGCGTTGTTTAAGAAGCCGATGATCAGAGCACCAATTAGCGTACCCATGATACGACCTTTACCGCCTGCTAGGCTTGTACCACCAAGTACAACCGCTGCGATTGCGTCTAGCTCGTAACCCATACCTGCTGTTGGTTGAGCTGAAGAAAGGCGAGACGTTACGATTAAACCAGCCAGTGCAGCAAGTAGACCACAGATAGCGTAAACACCGATCTTAACGCGATCCACATTGATACCAGATAGGCGAGTTGCAGATTCATTGCCACCTAGAGCATAAACGTAGCGACCAAAGCGTGTGTGATTTAGTAAGTACCATACCGATGCAAACACGATAACCATTAACCAGATTGGAACTGGGATGCCAAGCGCGTAACCTGTACCAAACCATGCAAAGCTATCAGCTACATCAGTAAAACCAGTTGAGATAGGGCGACCTTCGGTGTAAACCATGGTTACACCACGTAATAACGTCATGGTTACTAGCGTTGCAATGAATGCTTGAACTTTACCCTTTGCGATAATAATACCGCTGATTGCACCTAGAGCCGCACCCGCAAGTAGCGCGGTAGGAACCGCAATCATTACTGGGATCTCAAGGCCTATCATGGTGGCAGCAAAGGCACCACAGAGTGCTAATACAGAACCAACGCTTAAGTCGATACCTGCGGTTAAGATAACCAGTGTCATACCTACGGCGATAATCGCGTTAACTGAAGTTTGGCGCAGGATGTTTAAGATATTGTCGACAGTAAAAAAGTTGTCGTTTAAAAAGGAAACCACGACAATCAAAAGTAACAATGCGATTAATGATTTTTGCTCAATCAACCATTCTTTAGAGAACATGCCGCCTTTCTTTTGTTGTGTTTGTGATGAAGTCATTGATTTAGTGCTCATGCTATTACCTCGATGTTTTGCTCAACAGTTTTACCTACTGCACAAGCCAATAATTTTTCTTGATCGGCATCTTTTGCCATAAATTCGCCACTGATACGGCCTTCATGCATAACCAAGATGCGGTCACTCATTCCTAACACTTCAGGCATTTCTGATGAGACTAAAATAATGCTCATGCCTTCGGCTTTAAATTGGTTAATTAATTGGTAGATCTCTTTTTTCGCGCCGACATCAACACCACGTGTAGGCTCATCTAAAATTAAGACTTTAGGACGAGTCATTAAGCCTTTAGCTATCGCTACTTTTTGTTGATTACCACCAGATAAGTTACCAATGATTTGGTCGCGAGTCGGGGTTTTAATATTGAATAAGCGAATGAAATCTTCTACTGCGGTGATTTCAGCATGATGATCAATCTGAATGCCTTTTGATAACTGATCTAACGAGCATAAAGACATGTTCTCTTTCACTGATAAGCCTAATATTAAGCCATCACCTTTACGATCTTCAGAGATATAAGCAATGCCATTTGCCAAACCATCACGAGGAGAGATTGGGTTAATCATCTTGTTGTTTAGTTTGATTGCACCACAGGTCATTGGGGCTGCACCGTAGATGATTTTCATTAACTCAGTACGACCTGCACCCATTAAACCAGAGATCCCAAGGATTTCCCCACGGTCTAATGAGAAGCTAACATTGTGAACACCAGGACCAGAAACATCGAACAATTCTAGTGATTTTTCATTGTGTTGAACATCAATGCGAGGGTATTGCTCATCAAGGCGGCGGCCTACCATCATTTCAATTAATGTGTCTTCATCAATATCTGCGACAACACGTTCACCAATGAATTTGCCATCACGAAGGACAGTAATATCATCACAGATCTCGAAGATCTCTTTTAGACGATGTGAGATATAAACAATGCCGCAACCTTCATCACGAAGCTCATTAATCACTTTAAATAGAGATTCAGTCTCAGTATCCGTTAAGGCATCCGTTGGTTCATCCATGATGATAACTTTGGATTTGAACGACAGCGCTTTGGCAATCTCAACCATTTGTTGCTCACCTAAACTCAGTTCACCTAATAGTTGGCGAGAGTGGTGTTTTACATTCAAACGCTTAAGTAGGGCGTCGGCATCACTGTACATTTCAGCCCATTTGATGCCACCAAATGCATTGGTTTTCTCTCGGCCTAAGAAGATGTTTTCTGCAATGGTCAGCTCAGGAATAAGGTTCAGCTCTTGGTGGATAATACTGATACCAGATTCTTGAGAGTGCTTAGGGCCATTAAAGTTAACCGCTTTACCTTCGTAACGGATTTCACCTGCATCCATTGCGTAGATGCCAGTTAATGACTTCATTAATGTTGATTTACCCGCGCCATTTTCGCCCATTAAGGCCATTACTTTGCCGGGGTAGACATTAAGACAAGCGCCATCCAGTGCTTTTACACCGGGGAAAGCTTTCTCAATGCCGTTTAATTCTAAGATAGCTTGAGTCATAACGTGTCCTATTTAAAATACAACGCCAGATTGGAAAATCACGTTAGCATAAGGAGTGCATTCACCAGTGCGAACAATCGCTTTGCTTTGCTGTGTGTGTACTTTAAATGCCTCGTGAGACACGTAAGAGACGGTAATTGACTTTCCACACAGTGCTTCTTCAGCAGCAATAAGTGTCATCAGCTCATCGTGCAGTTGTGGGCTAACGGTTTTGAACTCTTCTGCAACAATTACGCCTTCAATTTGCATTTCAGACAGTGTCGCTTTTACGGTATCAATAAAGGTTGGTATTCCCTGAACTACGGCTAAATCGATGCGTTGTGATTCTTCAAAAATCGGCAGGCCAGCATCGCAAATAGTGATTTCATCGGTATGGCCAAGCGTGGCGATTACATACGATAACTCTGCGTTTAGTAGTGTATTTTTCTTCATGAGAATACCTTTAGTTAATTAATTATGAACACATACTGCTTGTTTAATGCCCATCGAAACGTTTGCGTAAACGTTTCGATGGTGAATTTAGAGCAATAAATAGCACGTTGCACCCAGGAATGTAACTAAGTGTGATCCACGCGAAGGAATCTAATTGATGAAAGACTAAATAAGAGATCTTAGTCAAATTTTAGTGGTAGAAGGTTAGAGGAGGAAATGGACGTTATGCTCTATGTGTTAGATAAAAATAGTGGCTTATATACAAATAAGATAGAATACGATTAGTTGGCTAAAGGTGCATAATAATGACTAATAAAATAAATTTTCTTTCTACTTTTGTTACAAGAGAGGGCGATAAAAAATCGCCAGCATCTCTTGATTTAAATGATTCTAATATTAGTGATGATCCTAATTATCAAACACTATTAAATACAATTAACAATGTATTGGATTTTGATAATTTAATCGTACTTGCGGGATCAGGAACCTCTCTTACTTTTAAATGCGCTCCGAGTATGAAAGATATCTGGAGTAAATGTAGAAATGAAGATGAAACGCTGTTTAATGAGATTTTAGATATTGTTCGTTACGATATAGATCAATCAAAAGAAGATATAGAGTTGCTTTTGTCGTTATGTGATCAACATAAGGCGTTAGCATATGATCTTGAGAAAAAAGAAAAACTCGTTTCTTTTATAGATCAAGCAAAACAAACGATTTTAAAAGCGACTAATTTTACAGATGATGTTGAAGAAGGAGATTGGGCCGCTCATGATAAATTTATCAGAACACTAGGGCGTAGAAGTCCAAAGCAACAACGTTTTAAATTATTTACAACTAACTACGATTTAGCGTTTGAACGTTCAGCTGCGAACACAGGATTTGTCGTAGTAGATGGTTTTGAGTTTTCATCTCCAAGCTATTTTAATCCTGCTTGGTATCGTTATGATATTGTAGATCGTAGTGATCAATCTAAAACGTCTAGTTCGTATATTTCGAATGTATTCCATCTTTATAAAATGCATGGTTCAGTAAACTGGACCCGCGAAGGAAATGGTCGAGTTAAAAAGATTGATTATCAAGTGAAGAATAGTGAACCAGTTTTCATTTATCCTAGTAGCTCTAAGTATCAAACCTCTTATGATTCACCGTACCTGGATATGATGGCATCGTTTTTACATTGTCTACAACAACCTAAAACAGCATTAATTTGTTTAGGCTTTGGATTCAACGATAAGCATATAAATAATGCGGTAACAATGGCTTTACGTACAAATCCAGAATTTAATCTGTTAGTCGGAACAAAAGAACCATTTAAGAAAGGCGGTTCATTTAATACTGATATTAGAGATTTATTGGTAGCTGCAATTGATGGAGGAGACCGACGAATCTCTATTATTGATGGTGTTTTTTCTCAGTTTGCTAATTTGCTTCAAGAGCGTAGAAAGGAAACTCCTGAAGAAGCGCTATTTAAAACCTTTGAAACACTAGCTGAAAAAATTCAAAATCGAAAGGATTCTATAGATGAGTTCTAATTGTTGGTTCACGCCTTTTGATTCAAATCGTCGTATCGGCAGCACTATAAATATTTCACCAACAGAAATTACGGCAAATTTGTCTGATGCCGGTTCTGGTGAAGCTAAATGGCACTTAGGGGATCGAGTTGCTGCAGGCGAAGTTAATGAATTTGTATTTATTGATTGCGGACAGACTGCTGTATTAGGACGATTAGTTAAAGTTTGGCTGGATGGAGCTGAAAGATTATCTGTTGATGCGATATCTATGGCTAATGGTTTAAATAATCCAATAGGTATCATTCAACTTTTAACTAGTATTAATTCAGCTACAGGAAAGATCTCAAAAGGTATAACAAATCATCCTCGTCTTGGTAGTCAAATATACTCAGCTCATCCGAAATTGATTTCGATTTTGGCTGAAGGCGATACCAAAGAAGATGACATTAAGTTAGATATTGCAGAGTTACCCAATGATTCAACGGTAAATATTACGGTTACTCCAGATAAGTTGTTTGCAAGACATTGTGCTGTTCTTGGTGCGACAGGGGGTGGTAAAAGCTACACAATGTCTAGGTTGTTACAAGAAGTACAAGATAACGGTGGTAAAGCATTATTGCTAGATCCTACAGGAGAATATGCTGATTTAGATTGTGAGACTTATTACGTTGGTAATCATGACAAGGCAACAAATGAAAATACGGTAACATTCCCGCATTGGAAACTACCAGAGTCAGATATCGTTGCTTTTTTACGTCCGTCTGCACAGACTCAAATGCCAAAATTATCTGCTGCTATTTTAAGTCAAAAAGTAGTCATTGAGCATTGGAAAAAAAGAAGAGAGATGAACTTAACTCTTAATGAGAGTCACTCGCTAGTTAAAGCAGATAAAGAAAAAAGGTCATATTATGGTGCTGTTAAGTTATTAGAATCGAGTTCTTCTTGTAAACGGTGGAGTTTCAAAAATTTAGCAGCTCAAATTGAGCAGGAATGTATTTGGCCAACTGGAAAGTTTAATGAAGCTCTCTTTGGTGGCTATCATGAGGGAGATCTTGGCTACTGTATAAGCTTAATTTCTCGTATAAAGTCCTACTCATCTAACACATACTTAAAGTGGCTTTTTGACCCAGAAAAGGACCATCAAGATATTCCATCTATATTAGAAAATTTTTCAAAAAATGAAGCTCCTAATAAAATATTAAGGTTGGATTTATCAGCAGTTTCTTTTGAAGCTAATGGACGTGAAATTCTAGTTAATGCTATTGGTCGAAAGTTAATGGGTTTAGCTAGGGCTAGAGAGATTAGCCATGATAATCCGTTACTTGTTTTTATAGATGAAGCACATCAATTTTTGAATAAAAGCGTTGGAGATGAAGCGAGTACTATTAAATTAGATTCTTTCGGGAATATAGCGAAAGAAGGGCGAAAATACGGTTTGAATGTGGTTATTGCAACACAACGCCCACGTGATATTCCAGAAGATGTGTTAAGCCAGATCGGGTCGTTGATTGTACATAGACTAACAAACTTTCATGACCAAGAAGTTGTAAAAAGAGCTGTAGGGTCAATGGATCAGCGCTCAGCTTCTTTTCTACCAACATTAAGCCAAGGCGAAGCTTTGTTATTAGGAATTGATTTCCCATTCCCAATGACAGTGAAAATGAAAACTCCAAATATTAAACCAACATCAAAAAGTGCTGAATACTCAAGTGCATGGAAAAGAAAAATATCAAATGACAAATAATACAAATGAAGATAAAAAGTTAGTTTTAGACTCAGAAATGGCGAAAGAACTTGTTGAGCAATGGTTAGGGAAATTAAGTGCGGCACAGCAAGGGCATTATATTGAGACTGAATATTTGAATAAGGTGCATCATTGGTTAAGTGTACTTCTTATTATTCTAACAACAGGAGTTACTGCTTTTATTTTTTTTACTCCTGAGGTGAAAACGCATGAAGCTCAAATTAAGGTCTATATGGGAATTGCCAGTGCTATAGCTGCTGCGCTATCAGGTATCGTGACTTTTGGGCGTTTTGGTGAACGAGCTAATGAGCATCGAATTACAGCTGGTCGTTATGGGAAACTACGTAGACAACTAGAATTTTTACAAGTTACTTGTCCTAATCTTCAAGATAAAGCCGAGTTTAAAGGAAAATTAAAGACGTTACGTATTGAATGGGAATATGTGGCAGCGAATGCCCCTTTAACACCTGAAAAAGATAAGTTTTCATTTATCCGTAAGTTTTTAATATAGATAAAGAAGAATAGAAAGAGAAAGCAATAATTACCCATTTTTTACTAAACGCTCAACTTGCAAAGAGTGGATGGGATAATTATCTCTAAATTGCTCTATTTTTAATCTCATGTATACTCACAATTGAAGGGGTACTATGTACCTCATTTTACTATCAAGAAGGATAGGGCTATTAGCCATGCAATCAAATGAAGAAGCTAGTTTCTATATTGAAAAATGAGGTACAACCATGAGTAGTATTGCAGATGACATCATCAAATCACTAGAGCAAGCAGTTGAAATAAAAAAAGGAAATTTAGAAGGTAACATTACTCGTTATGAAATTGCTGACGTAAAGGCTATCCGAGAACAGTTACATGTAACGCAAAAAGAGTTGGCAATGGCAATTGATGTTAGCGTTGATACAGTGAAAAGTTGGGAGCAAGGAAGACGTAACCCGACAGGTTTAGCCAGTAAGGTACTTAACTTGTTAAGCAAAGAGCCAGAGTTGTATTCTAAATTTTCGGATCAAGTGTAGAGTCTGAAAAATACGCCAAGAATCAGCTCATTATCTAGCCGTCAGCTTCTTATTGACGGTTAATTATTACTATTTAATCAACATATAATTGGCTTTGGTTACGCTTCGATGATGGGTGAAAAAGATATTGCCTTTAAATGTGTCGCCTTTAGGAACTAAAACATCAATTAAATATCGAATGACTACTTATACATCAGTATAACGAATAGATTGGCGTTTATTATTTTAGATATTAAATATTGAGGTTGAATAATGCGTGTAACCAATTGTCTTTATTTAGGTTTTGTTTTATGTAATGCACCCTCAGCCATGGCTGAGTTAGAGACGACGGTGGTCGTTAAGGGAGATAAGTTCATCTATGAAGGGGATATCTCTGGTGATGCGAATGAAACACTGTTGTCGTTATATAAAAATAATGAGCAGATCAAAACATTAGAAATTAAGAGTTATGGTGGAGAAATTAACCTTGGGATGGATCTCGGTGAGTTTGTTTATAAAAATAACTTAACCGTTGAAGTGAACGAGTATTGTTTTTCATCATGCGCAAATTATGTATTTCCAAGCGGAAAAAGAAAATTAATAAGTAACCGTGCTGTTATTGGTTTTCATGGTGGGGCAAGCAGTACCGAGTTTGATGATAGTGAGTTCGAAAAAGAGTTAGCTAGTGTATCCATTGAGCAACGTGAAGCGACATTAAATGAAATGGCTGAGTATATGAAGAACTCAGTAAAACGTGAAGATGCTTTTTATTCCATGATTGAGGTTGATCAGAGAATCACAACATTAGGTCAAAGTGATGATTTCTCTCAGTTTGAAGAAGATTATGATGGCTGGTACTACTCAATATCTGCTTTACATAAATTAGGTGTTGATAACGTCTTTTTGATTGATCCCCCAGTGGAATATAAACCAATCAGAAGTGATTTAATGCTTTTTGAAATTGATGCTGATAAATTTTAACACATCAAGTAATGGGGATTATTTGGTGTATTAAGCATAGGTATTTATAATGCTTTTTTATGTTAGATAATATCTAGTTTTCTATCAAAGAGAGACTCAATTATGAACAATTATTTTGAAAGTCCATTTGTTGGTAAATCATTAAAAGAACAAGTAACTAACCCGAATATTATCGTTGGTGAGCACAGTTACTATTCTGGTTATTACCATAATCACAGCTTTGATGATTGTGCTCGCTATTTACTGCCAGATAGAACGGACATTGATAAGCTAATTATTGGTAGTTATTGCTCTATTGGGTCGGGAGCGGTTTTTATGATGGCAGGAAACCAAGGGCATCAACATAAATGGGTAAGCTCCTTTCCATTTTTCTATCAAGATAACGATAATTTTACTGATGCCAAAGATGGCTTTGAGCGTGCTGGTGATACCGTTATTGGCAATGATGTATGGATTGGTACAGAAGCAATGATCATGAGTGGCGTCACTGTGGGTGATGGGGCAATCATTGCAAGTCGTGCTGTAGTGACGAAAGATGTAGAACCATACTCCATTGTGGGTTCAAACCCTGCACAGCATATCCGCTTTCGTTTTACAGAGACAGAGATTGCTCAACTAGTAGAAATGAAGTGGTGGCAGTGGAGTGATGAGAAAATTAAGGGTGCAATGGACTTACTGTGTTCGTCAGATATCTCTGGTTTGTACTTATATTGGAAAAACAGTAAAAAATTATAGTCATCGGTGAGTCTAATATAATAGTTAGAAGCAATCTAAATTCACTATGGTGAAAATAATAAATAAAATTGAATGCCAAGTTGTAACTACGACTTGGCATTTTTTTGCATCGAATTCATTCCAACTGTAATTATTAGTACTCAAACTAATATTTTCGTTTAACAGCCATCTTTGGTACAATCTCGCGCTTGTTTTTGATGGAAGATTAAATGAAATTATTATATTGGTTAGATGAGTGGTTAACCAACTCACGTTTAGAGCAACAAGCACAGTTACCAATGTCTGGCGGAGACTTGCTAGACAATGTGTATGTTAAATATAACTTTGTTGATGTGAACAAGCCGCTATTATTCACTTTTTCACCAGCTGGGACTAACGTACAAGAGCAAGATCTGAATGAAGATTTTGCGCCTTGGGGTTACTACTTAGCGCAAAAACAAAAAGTAAATGTTATCTCTTTTCAACACTTAGGAAAAAGTAATTGGTTTCGTAGCCGTAATCTAATTTTCTTTTTAGAACAATTAGCTACGCTACTAGAACCTTTTAGTTATCGCTTAGGTTATGGCCTAAGTCGCGGTGGCTTTGCTGTTGGTGCTTTTGCAAATTTATTGCAGCTTGATCAAGTATTACTGTTTCATCCAGTGAGCACTAAAAACCAAAAAACAGCCCCTTGGGATGATAGATCTAGTACCGAAATTGCACAGCAGTTTGATTGGGAAGGGGACTATCACGATCTCGATTTAGGTAAAGCGAAAGGGTATATCATTTATGATCCAACCAATCGTATTGACCGTTTGCATGCGAAACGTTATCCAGAACTGACCCATTTACGAGTTTTTGGTATGGGGCATGGAACTCATGCTACGTACTTGAATAAATTTGGCTTTTATAAGCAAGTAGCAGTAGATTTCATTCGTAATCAACAGATTGATATTACACAATTCCGTCAACAAACGAGAACATTGCGTTTTAAAGAAGATTATTACACTCGCCTTAGTAAAGTGAATGCGAGCTCTGAGCACCGTTTAGGCTTACTAAGCAAAGCACACAATATTTTGATTGATGAGAAAGAGGCGCATGTGCAAGAACATCAAGCACAAATTAATGTGCAGCCACTGATTGATATTGCACTTAGACATCAAGATGATCACCCTAAAGATGCGATCAAATTGTTGGAAATGGCTCAGCAATTAGTGCCAAATGATCCTTTAGTTGAGCATAAACTTAGGCAGCTACTTTAAGCCTACTTTATTGTCTGATTATCTAAACGCCCCGTTTTAAATGGGGCGTTGTTGTATTCAGCGTACTATTTATTATTAATTGAGAGTGCCGTAGGGCTGATTTAATTCACTTTAAAAAGCAAAAATAGGATAAAATAGTCGGCTATTATTTTAGCTTTGAGCCATTTATATTCATGACCACTACTACAGCACCAGCCAATTTTTCAGAACTTGGTCTTATTTCACCATTGTTAGCACGATTAACAGAGTTGGAATATCAACAACCAACGCCTATTCAAGCACAAGCTATCCCAAGTGTATTAGCTGGCCGTGATCTAATTGCTGGGGCGAATACTGGTTCAGGTAAAACAGCCACGTTTGCATTACCTATGTTGCAGCAAATTTTTGAACAGCAATCAGGTAAACCACAAAGCAATAAAGGTAACTATGTTACGGGGCTAGTGTTGGTTCCTACTCGTGAATTGGCACAGCAAGTTGCTGATAGTATTAAATCATATTCTGCGCATTTTAATGGTGCGATTAAAACGGTTTCAGTGTTTGGTGGTGTTTCAGTTAACAAGCAAATGTTAGCTCTACGTGGTGGCGCAGACATTTTAGTGGCAACACCAGGCCGATTATTAGATTTGATCTCAAGTAACGCGATTAAACTTGATAAAGTAAAAACCTTAGTGCTTGATGAAGCAGATAGAATGCTAAGCCTTGGATTTACTGATGAGCTTAATGAATTACTTGCGTTAGCACCCAAACAGAAGCAAACATTATTATTCTCTGCAACGTTTCCTGAAGAAGTTGAGGGATTAACTCAAGCGTTACTTAATAATCCGGTAGAACTTCAATTACAAAGTGCAGATGCAAGTACGTTAGTACAGCGCGTATTTACCGTTAATAAAGGTGAAAAAACAGCGGTATTAGCGCATTTAATCCATCAACAACAGTGGCGCCAAGCGCTTATTTTCGTTAATGCGAAAAACAGCTGTAATCATTTAGCGGATAAACTATCTAAACGTGGTATTACTGCCGAAGTATTCCATGGTGATAAAGGTCAGGGCGCTCGTAGTCGTGTACTTGAAGGCTTTAAAGCGGGTGAGATTGATGTACTCATCGCGACTGATATTGCGGCTCGTGGTTTAGATATTGAAAAGCTACCTGTAGTGATTAATTTTGACTTACCAAGAAGTCCTGCTGATTACATGCACCGTATTGGTAGAAGTGGCCGTGCTGGTGAGGTAGGTCTAGCATTATCATTAATTGATTTTGAAGATTACCATCACTTTAAAATTATTGAAAAGAAAAACAAGATCCGACTTGAGCGTGAACAAGTAGAGGGTTTTGAAGTAGATGAAGAGATCACAGAAGCGTTATTAGAAGCGATTAAACCAGTCGCAAAACCAGAAGGTACTGGTAAGAAGAATAAAAGAAAATACCCAGATAACTGGTAAGAAACACAGCAAGTTTATTGAATTGATATAATTAAAACACTCGACAATTAAACTTGTTGAGTGTTTTTTCTATGTATTGAGCTTATACAAATTACAGTAATTATTTAATTACATTGGTATCAGGATCTAATATGAGAAAAATTTATACAACGGAAGGGAATACTTCTTCCAAAAAACAAAAAGAAGCCTATCCTGTACTTGCACTGTGTGAAAACTGTGTAGGTAAATACACAGTCATTAGTGAAGGTGAGAGAACTTATGATCGTTGTGTAAAGTGTGGTGCTGACGACTAATTATTGTGATCTTATTTAAGATTTCATCGATTATCAGTAATCGAATGTAAAATAAGGAAATAAAATGAGTGCAATTGGTAATTTAATTTGGTTTCTTTTTGGTGGCGTATTCATGGGACTAGCATGGTGCTTTTTTGGCGTATTAGCCTTTATTAGTATCATCGGTATTCCATGGGGAAGAGCGTGTTTCGTTATTGCTGGCTTTTCTTTTTTCCCATTTGGTAAAGAAGCGATTTATCGTGATGAATTAACCCAAAACGAAGACATAGGCACAGGGAGTCTTGGTTTTATTGGTAATGTTCTGTGGTTTATTTTTGCAGGTTTCTGGTTAGCGATTGGTCATGTAATGTCAGCAGTTGCTTGCTTTGTTACCATCATTGGTATTCCATTTGCGATTCAGCACTTAAAGCTTGCCGTGATCTCAATTGCGCCTATTGGTCAGACAATTGTGGATAAAGAAGTTGCTGCGGCTGCTCGTCGTGCTAATGCAGAAGCGAAAGTGAATAAGTGGCGATAATGAAAGAGTAGAATATTTAGATTATTACTTGCCAGCGGCTAATTTTTCACTAGAATCGCGTAATATTTATTTATTTAGTGATTAATTAATGAAAACGCTAATAGCTAGTACTATGCTGGCATCGTCAATGATATTAACAGGCTGCGTAACTTTCCCCACACAAGAATCAGAAAAAGTAGATGTGATCTGGGATGAGGTTGAAGTGGTAAAAGGCTGTCAACGTCTGGGTGTCGTCTTTGGGTCAGAAGGCCATTTTTATGATTATTGGCTACACGCAGACAAAGATATGGTTTGGGGTACGTTAAACCAAATGCGTATTAAAGCCGCGGCTTTAGGGGCGGATACATTGTATCTATACCAGTCTTTGGATTTTTCAAGTTCAGTGACTATGTTTGGTAATGCTTATTTGTGTGAGCAACCAGAAGAGAATGTAAGCCAGACTAAATAGCTTTTTAGACGAAGAAAAGGGCATCCATAAATTATGGATGCTTTTTTATTTATTTTTCGGAAGGCTCAGATATTTGATACAACTTATGATCATCGCAAGTTGTTTCACAGTTACACACTTTATTGACTCCTACGGTATTTAACCCGCCACAACTGCCTTGTATTTCTTTTCGCCCAAATATGACGCCCAGTGCCATTAATAAAATAACAAGTATAAACACGCTGAATGTTATTAATAGAGTACTCATTCTTCAATCTCCGCTTGAAGCATTAAGGCTTTTCCTTGCACTAAACAGCTTGCGACTTTGAATCTTGCTTGTTTAACGATGTTACCAAAGGTTTGTCTAGATACCATCATCTGATCGGCAGCGTCTTGTTGACTTAATCCTTCAAAATCAGCCAATCGTAATGCCTCTAATTCTTCAGCAAGTAGTTGTACTTGCGGTAGTTCTGTTGTTGGTACGCCATTAGGTTTAAAGCAACTGTATGGTGCTCTACTACAAATACGACGACACTTTTTAGGTCTAGCCATAATGCTCTCCATTAAATACAAGCAAAGTATAAGTTCATTATTAGCATATGCCAATAACTATTTTTGGCATATGCTAATAACAAGTGTCGGGAAGATTAAAAACTAATCATGAAGAGTATTTTTTTTATTTAGATCAAGTGGTTTTTATTGTGGCTAACGACAAGGTGATATTTATTCGATATTATGCGCCTTTATTAGAATAATGAATTGGCAATAAATCTTATGAAAATTTCTGTTGATGGTGGTTCTTTTCAAGTTTCAGTTGAAACTGAATATGCAGGGTTAGTAGTTGAAGCAACAAAGATTTTTCACTCAACTCGTGAGCAAGCTGGATCAAACGACAAAGCGATTTTACGCTTTCTACAAATCATCATTGAGCATCGAGAAGATAATGATGCAATTGGTTATGCATCAATGGGGTTATTAGGTTGGTACAACGAAGTGATTTATGCTGTAGAAGATAAAGACATTACGTTAAATTTACCTAAGATCTTACCACATTTATTAAACCCTACTGGTGATCTTACTGCAACCAGTGCGAATGAAATGAATATGTTTAAGCATTAGGATTTACGATGAGCCAAGCTGAAATTCAAAAAATCATTGCTAGCTTTACTTCAGTAGAGCAGCTTCTTGAGCATTTTGATATTGGTTTTGACAGTAAGTTTATTGATGAATATCGAGAGCCATTAATGAAACGATGTAATGGTTACTTACTGCTTGCTAAGCCTGATGATTGGTTTTCGGCTCGTCGTGCAATTAAAAATGCATATTGTAAGATCCAAAGAGGGCGATTAGATCCCCATACTCGTTCAGCGTGCAGTGGTTGCACTACGTGCATTCGTCGCTAGATGCACATGCTTGCAACTAACAAAGCCCATTAAACGAATAATTGGAACCCTTGTATGCGACCTACGCTTGTACGATAGTGTGAGAGGACGGAGGCCGCGAGACCTCCTCCTACGGGATTATACTTGTTTGAATTAATGCACTATTTGCAGTTCATCCACTTCCATATTGATTTTAGTTGGGTTCTTTTGTAGCCAACGTAAACGTAAGCTTAATAAAACCGCAGATGTTGTTAGACCGCCAATAAAGCCAAACCAGAAACCATAAACACCCATAGGGTCAGTGACCCAATCGGTCATTCCAAGAATGTAGCCCGCAGGTAACCCTACAATCCAATAAGAGACAAACGTACACTTAAAGATAGCCGTCATATCTTTATAGCCACGAAGTGCACCAGCGGCGACCACTTGTACAGCATCAGTACATTGATAAATAGCAGCAAGAAGCATAAGACTTACCGCTAATTCTACTACTTCTTTATTGTCAGAATATAGATATGCGATCTGCTCACGGAACAATAAAGTTAACATGGCAGTGCAGCATGCCATTAGTAAACCAAAAGCCAGTCCACAGAAGCTTGCAATCTTAGCGCCTTCAAGATCGTTTTCACCGAGTTTATGTCCTACACGGATACTAACGGCAATGGCGATACTCATTGGCACCATGAAGATCAACGATGAGAAGTTAATTGCGACTTGGTGCGCAGCAACAACGATTGATCCTAATGGTGAAACAAGTAGGGCAACCGCGGCAAATAATGTCACTTCAAAGAAGATAGAAAGAGCAACAGGTAAACCTAATTTGAAAAGACGATAAATTTCTTTCGCTTGTGGTTTATTCCATGTTTCGTATAAATTCACACGACGTAATTTAGGGGCAATAAACGTATAAATAACCATGCTAATAAACATTAACCAATATACGATTGCCGTTGCAACCCCACAACCCACACCACCTAATGCAGGCGCACCCATTTCACCATAGACAAACATCCAGTTTAACGGAATGTTAGCTGCAAGGCCGATAAAGCCGATAATCATTGCTGGCGTGGTTAAAGACAAGCCTTCACAGAAACTACGTAGCGCTTGGAATAATAAAAACGCAGGAGCGGCCCATAGCACCGCATGTAAATACCCTTGGGTCTTTTCAAATAACTCAGGTTCTACATCCATAGCCGCAATAATAAAGCCCGCGTTATAGAGGATAAGCATAATTGGTACAGAAACAATTAACGCTAAGTAAATACCTTGATGGATTTCAAATGGAACTTTTTTAGATTTTCCTGAGCCATTCAATTGAGCAACAACAGGCACTAACGCCATTAATAACCCGACACCAAATAAGACAGATGGAAGCCAAACACTAGCAGCAATAGCAACGGCTGCCATGTCGGTCGCACTGACGCCACCAGCCATAACGGTATCAACAAACCCCATGCCTGTCTGAGCGACACTCGCAATTAGGACTGGTGTTGATAATTTAATTAATCGAACGATTTCTTTTTGGTATCTGTGCACTGATTCACCGTACAAATTTTTAGTATAAAAAGGGCATTAATGTATTAAAGAGCATAAATGCGAGTTCATTCTGCGCTAGTAGCTATCGCAAAAGAAAATGGGGTCTGATTGAGTGCTTTGAACAGAGAAAACTGTTAAAGGTAAGCAGAAAGTGGACAGTATATAGATATAAGAGGCACTTCACAAAATGAAATATTCAACGTATCGTAGCTATTTTTAAAATAGCTAAAATGAAATTAAACGATTCAATGTATTTGATGGTATTGATAGGAGTGAATGATGTTTACTGGGATTGTTGCGACAACGGCAGAAGTTATTGAAATAACAAAGAAAGATAGATTTCAAACTCATGTGGTAAAAATACCTGCGCCATATCATCAAGGTTTAGAAATTGGTGCTTCTGTTGCTCATAATGGCTGCTGTTTAACGGTAACCAATATTAATGGGCATCTTATCTCTTTTGATTTAATCGAAGAAACACTACGTTTAACCAATCTTGGTTTATTGGAAGTAGGGCAGCGTATTAATATTGAACGAGCAGCTCGTTTTGGTGATGAAATTGGTGGTCACTCAATGTCTGGCCATATTGTGGATGTGATGACAGTGAGGGAGATTAACCAGACCACCGAAAATTGCCAAATTTGGTTTGATGTCGCACCACGGTGGACTAAATATATATTGCATAAAGGCTATATTGGCGTTGATGGCATTAGTTTAACTATTGGTGATGTGGATGAGAAAGGATTTAACGTTAATTTGATCCCTGAAACGTTAGAAAGAACCAATCTAAGCCAGCGCAGTATTGGTGATAAAATTAATTTAGAAATCGATCCGCAAACACAAGCAATAGTAGACACCGTAGAGCGAGTGTTAGCGAATCAATAATGAGTTGGAAATAACTTAAAACAGTCCATCTTCCTCATTACTCGTCATTAGATTTATAGATTGATTGTGAGGGTTTACCTCCATCGTGAATTCAATTGCGCGGTGACAAGATGGACAGTCATCATAAACGGTTTTATTTGATTGCTTTTGGTCAATAAGCATATTAATAGCGTGTTGACAGTTTGGGCACTGTATATTTTGATTTGTGTAATTATTCACAACAAACTCCTTATTATTGTTCAGCAATTACGAACATGTACTTTGGTGTATCTTCATTCATAGTAGAAAAGAGAGTTGTTTTTTGAAGTGAATTAAGTAAAAAGATTGATGATATCGACCTTTTTTAGTTTAGATTAATAAAAAATGAGATGGCGAGTACCATCTCATGTATTGCATGGTCTATTTTTTATTTAGGTCAAGTTTGTCAATCAGCTGCTGAGCATGGATCATATACTCTCCACCGAACATAGAGCAGTGATTTAGTACATGGTAAAGATTATATAAATGCTGACGAGTTTCAAAGCCTTCTGCTATAGGGGTGATAGATTGATAGCCTTCGAAAAAACTGTCTTGGAACCCACCAAATAACTTAGCCATTGCCAGGTCACATTCAGGGTCTCCCCAATAACAAGCAGGATCATAACTGATTGGGCCTTTAACACTCAGTGCAATATTACCGTGCCAAAAGTCACCATGTAATAATGCGGGCTTAGGTTGATGATTACGTAATATGTGTTTTGAATTTTTAATTAAGGTTTCTATATCACCCAACGCCATGCCTTTTTCATGCAAGAGTTGCAATTGCCAGCCAATACGTTGCTCGGCGAAAAAACAATCCCATCGGCGGTGCCAAGTATTAATCTGTAATACATTTCCTAGGTAATTATCGCAATCAAAGCCGTATTCAAGCTGATCTCCCCATAAATGATGGTTAGCAAGATTAACGCCGAGAGCAAATGAGGTGAGTTGATCCATAGGCTTTGTAGGTAGAAAGTTGAGAACTAAAAACGAGTGCTCCTTTGTTGTGCCAACATGAAGGGGCGATGGCACAAGCATATGGTCTGATTGGTCAAGCTGATTGAGGCTTTCCGCTTCGGTTTCAAAAATGGGAAGTTCTGCGCGCTCGTTGACTTTAATAAAGTAGCGCTGAGCACCATCACTGATCATGTAACAATCATTAATCTCTCCACCATTTACAGCTTCGCGTTCAGAAATGATAAAAGGGCGACCTGTCACATCAGTGATTTGTTGAGCGATAGCTTGCCACATAATTGCCTCTCTTGAATATCTGAAAATTATCTAACTAAGCATAGTGTATTCTTAATTAATATCTGTGAAGTAAGGCAAAAAATCACTTTCAATATTATAGTAATAAGATAAATCAATAAATTTGCAAGGAAGGTAACTGTCGGTATGTTTGGGTTTTGATTGTCAATGCAAAAGGAAAGTATTTGAGACTTATTCTCTATTTTGATAAATTACCAATAAGAGCTTGTGAAAAATAAGCATTTATAATTATAACGAACTATTACTAACGGACAGATAATGATTGTCAATACAGAAGGTTACCATGCTCTTATCGAGTATCTAACAGAACATTTAGCGATTTTTGCAAATCAGCAAGGTGATACTGGTGAAGAGACAGTGGAAGATATTGTAACCGATTTAATTGCTTCTAATTTAATGACGGTATTTTCACAAAATCCAGAATTGGATCCAGGTGTACGATTTACGTTGTTACGTGAAGCTGATGCGGTAGTAGCAGATTTAGGTGAAGTACTTGCTGGTGCTTGGGTTCAAAAAGCGACTAATGAGCAAGTGATGTTTCTCGATGATTACATCGGCCTGATTAAAAATCTATTTGATAGCGCTTTCAAATAACGTTTAATCGCATAAATGCATTGATTATGAAGCCAAATAAAATAAGACTAAAATGGTCATTGTTTTATTTGGCTTTTTACTTATATCTTTTCAATAACGCCTTACAGAACTCGTCTTACTTGCCAGAATGCTTTTTTCCAATAAGGGTTATTTAGGCTTGAAATGATCACACCTTTCGATGTAGATGCATGCATAAACTCTCGATTGCCAATATACACGCCTACATGTCTTACTTTTACGCTAGTTTTAAAGAAAATAAGATCGCCTTTTTTTGCATTCGATAACGGGATCTTTACGCCAGTTTCAACTTGATACTGCGTTGTTCTTGGAAGCCATTGTTGATGCAAACTAGCTAGTGCATCTTGTGTGAAAGCCGAACAGTCCACGCCTTGCTTGCTTGTACCGCCATATTTGTATGGAACACCTTGCCATTCTTGAAAATAGCCTTGATACCCATCAGATGTCGATAATTGAGGGTGTTGAGTACTAATTTCTTGTTTTGTAAGCTGCGGCTCAGAAGGGGAGGCACAACCAAATAAAGTGAGTAAGGCAAAAATAGAGATAAAATGGCGAGTCATGTTCAATCCTAGATAATAAAACCAACCTTACTATTCTGACTTATTTTTATAGCTAAAAGCAATTTTAATAAAAACAAGATTATACAATCATTGGTGTTGTGAATGACTTACGTTTAATGTTAGCGATAAATTTTACATTTTAGTTAAAAAGTGGTTATAAATACTGCAAATGAAATATTTTGTGACATTTTGACTCTTTAATGATTTTTACAATCGTGTAACCTTTGTGTGAATTTTGGAAGTACTTACTTTTAACTAAATCACTTGCTTTTTAACCATTTAATACAGAATGGGGTGTTTTAATTATAAAGAAAGACAAAAACAAGGAGTTACAGATGAGTTCGTCTGCATCGCAACAACAGAATCAACAACAGCCTAAAAAGCCGTTGTTCACACGTTTTCTTGATTCGGTAGAATATTTAGGAAACCTATTACCACACCCAATTACCCTTTTTGCAATCTTTTGTGTGGCAATTTTAGTTTCATCAGGCATTGCGGGTTACTTTGATGTATCAGTAATGGATCCTCGTCCTGAAGGGGCAAAAGGTCGTGCTGCTGATGGCATGATCCACGTGGTTAGCCTATTTAATGCTGAAGGCTTACAACTTATCGTTACTAACTTAGTGAAAAACTTTGTTGGTTTTGCCCCATTAGGTACTGTTCTTGTAGCAATGCTTGGTGTTGCAATCGCAGAGCACTCAGGCATGTTATCTGCTGCTATGCGTGGCATGGTAATGGGCGCATCTAAGCGCATGGTTACAGTAACGGTTGTATTTGCAGGTATTATCTCTAATACCGCATCTGAGCTTGGTTACGTAGTGCTTATCCCATTAGCTGCAATGCTTTTCCACTCACTAGGTCGTCACCCGTTAGCGGGTCTTGCTGCGGCGTTCGCTGGTGTATCAGGTGGTTATTCTGCAAACCTGCTCATCGGTACGGTTGATCCACTGCTTTCTGGCATTACAGAAACAGCAGCACAAATGATTGATCCAACTTATACGGTTGGTCCTGAAGCAAACTGGTACTTTATGTTTGTATCAACCTTCTTTATCGCAATCATTGGTGCTTTTGTCACAGAGAAAATTGTTGAACCAAAATTGGGTAAATACAATGATGAAGAAGCGTCTGAAGATCTATCAAACGATAAAATGGGTAAGCTAACTGCCATTGAGAAGAAAGGTCTTAAATTCGCAGGTGTGGCTGTTCTTATTGTGAGTGCATTACTTGCATGGACGATTGTTCCTGAAGATGGCGTATTACGCTCAGCAACAGGTACGGTTGCAGGCTCTCCATTCCTTAAGAGTATTGTGGCATTTATCTTTGTATTCTTCGCTATTCCTGGGTTTGTTTATGGCAAAGTCGTAGGCACGATGAAGAATGACCGTGACGTGATCAATGCAATGGCAACATCAATGTCTTCAATGGGCATGTATATTGTTCTTGTGTTCTTTGCTGCACAGTTTGTTGCTTTCTTTAAGTGGACTAACTTTGGTCAGGTAATTGCGGTTGGTGGTGCGAACTTCCTACAAGATATCGGTCTTACTGGTCCTATGTTGTTCTTCGCATTTATCTTAATGTGTGGCTTCATTAACTTAATGATCGGCTCTGCATCTGCACAGTGGGCAGTAACCGCACCAATCTTTGTTCCAATGTTAATGCTAGTAGGTTACGCACCAGAGACAATTCAAGCAGCTTACCGTATTGGTGATTCAACAACGAACATCATCACACCAATGATGAGCTACTTTGGTCTTATCCTTGCTGTAGCAACTCGTTATATGAAGAATTTGGGTATCGGCACTCTGATTGCAACTATGCTGCCATATTCAATCTGCTTTATGTTTGGTTGGAGCCTCTTGTTCTACCTATGGGTATTCGTATTTGGTCTCCCTGTTGGCCCAGGAGCTGCAACATACTACACGCCATAACGGTTAATCGAATAAGCACTTAGCACTGAGTACATAATGAGTTCTAAGTATATATAAATTAAAAGGCGATCTTCGGGTCGCCTTTTTTTGAACGTTGGTTTTTGTAATGCGATTGCTTATTTGAGTAGAGCAAGGATAATGGCAGCATGATGAATGGTGATGTGTGGTTCTATGCGCCTTGATAAGTTTATTTGTAAAAGTACAGAATTAACGAAAACTCAAGCGGTTGAGTTGATTCTTGAGGGAAGGGTAAAAGTAAACAGTGACGTTGTCACACTTGAGTCGATCCAAGTTCATGAAAATAATCAAGTTACACTGGATGGAAAAGAGCTACTGGCTCGACCTTTTCGTTATTTATTAATCAATAAGCCTGCGAATACGATTTGCTCTAATGTTGATGAAGCGTACCCCTCTTTATTTAACTATATAAAAGAAGGGAATAATGCAGAGTTGCATATTGCAGGGCGCTTGGATGCAGATACGACAGGATTAGTGTTGATCACTGATGATGGACGTTGGTCATACAATATAATTACACCAAATAAAAAATGTGAAAAAGTGTATCGAGTGGGTTTACGTAAACCAATAGCAGAAGAGGCAGAGAAACAATTTGCAGCCGGAGTGCAGTTACAAGGTGAATTACAACTTACGCGACCTGCAAAGCTTGATGTTATTACACCCCAAGAGGTTCTACTTACTATTACGGAAGGTAAGTTTCATCAAGTAAAACGAATGTTTTCAGCGATTGGTAATAAAGTCGTCTCTTTACACCGCGAGAAGATTGGATCGATCAGGCTTGATGTAAACGAAGGTCAATGGCGTTACTTAACTAAAGAAGAAGTAAACTCAATTTAGCAAATAAGAATGAGGTGCGATGAACACCTCATTACGATGGTTTATTTATTTCTAAATGGTTGCGTCAGCATTTTATCTAGGCGTTGCTCTTTTTCTTTTCTGAAAAAACCAAGGCCAATTTTCATTTCTTCATGACCATCTTGCGGTTTTACTAAATAGGTTTTACCAAAATAGTCCCAAATGGATAAAAAGAATCCATAGTTATTATGCATTTCAGAGATATGAACGGAATGATGCACCCGATGAAAATCAGGAGTCACTAATAATACTCGTACATAGCGATCTAACCATTTTGGAATAAATAAATTGCTGTGATTAAACATAGCGCTTACGTTTAGAATAATTTCAAATAAGATCACGGCCTCAACAGGGATGCCTAATAATCCAATGGCTGCAATTTTAATAAGCATAGAGAAAATTATCTCAACAGGATGAAAGCGTGTGCCTGTTGTGACATCAATATCTTGGTCTGAGTGGTGCATTCGATGTAATCGCCACAATAGAGGGATACGATGAAAAGCACGGTGCTGCCAATAGATCAGCCAATCCAACAGTAAGATGGATAAGAGCCCAGTTAAAAATGATGGCGTGTTTAAATAATTAAATAGTCCCCACTGTTCTTGATTTGCAATTACAGCAGCATCAACCGCTAATAAGGGCAGAGCTAGGCGTAGAATTAAACTATTAAAAAAGACTAAGCCAATATTATTAAACCAGCGAGTCGATTTTTTTTGAGTCAAAGGTTTGCGCGGCCATCGGTATTCAGCCACAGCAAAAATGATGAATGCAACGATAAAACACCCTAAACGAAGGGGATCACTGTATTCAATCCAGTTAATTTCCATTAGGAATTCTCTTATAGAACTTGTTATTACTTATACTGTAAGTAAAATGCGCTTTTTTTTCCATATAAATAGCTTGGTTATTGCAAATGCGTATTCACAAAGTTCATCAATTACATAAAGAAAGATTAGCACGTTCTACAAAACCCTTTAATGCGCGTGGTGCTAATGTAAACCGTTGTGAGTATTGCCAAGTCCATAAAGATTACTGTATTTGTGAGCATCAGCCTGCAGTTAACTCTAATGCTGCTTTCTTGCTGATCATGTTTGATACCGAAGTGCTAAAGCCAAGTAATACTGGCAAACTCATTGCTGATTTAGTCCCTGAAACTCATGCTTATCTTTGGTCTCGTACAGAGCCAAATCCAGATATGTTAGCGTTATTGCAAGATGAATCATACCAAGCGTTTGTTATTTTCCCTGAAGAGCAGATTGAAAATAAAGCGCTGGTCACTAATGATATAGTGATGACAGAAGGAAAAACGCCTTTATTCATTTTACTTGATGGAAGTTGGCGTGAAGCAGGGCGCATGTATCGTAAAAGCACTTACCTACATCAATTACCTGTCTTGTCTTTTAATCGTGAGCATTTATCTAGTTACATTATGCGTAAGGCCTCAAAAGATCACCAGCTATCAACGGTTGAAGTGGCAAGTTTGGTATTGGATTTATTTGGTGAAAAAGAGAACGCAAGACACCTTGAGTGCTGGTTTGAATTATTCCGAGAGCATTATCTTTACAGTAAGCGACCAGTAAAAGGGGCTGAACGAGGAATGGGTTTAAAAAATCTGATGGAGTTTCGTACAGAACTGAAAGAAAGCAACCAAATCTAATGGGATTTTGAGGTTCATTTCACACAAAATAAAGGGTAATTCCGCCTAGGTCACAGTCTGTATTTATATAAATTAGGTAAAATAACACCATGAAAATTTAAATAGATTAGGACAAGGATACCTTATGTACTACGGTTTTGATGTAGGCGGCACAAAGATTGAGTTTGGTGCGTTTAATGAGAAATTAGAGCGCGTTGCTACTGAACGAATACCAACACAAACAGAAAATTACGCATTATTAGTTGATGACATTGCAGGCTTAATTGCAAAATATGACGCTGAATTTGGTGTTGAAGGCAAGGTTGGTTTAGGTATTCCAGGAATGGAAGATGCTAAGACAGGGGCGCTATTAACAAGTAATGTTCCTGCTGCTAAAGGCCAATTTTTACGAAAAGATTTAGAAGCAAAAATCGGTCGTTCAGTAAAAATTGATAACGATGCCAACTGTTTTGCTTTATCAGAAGCGTGGGATGAAGAATTTAAAGATTCACCGTCAGTAATGGGGCTAATCTTAGGTACAGGCTTTGGTGGTGGGTTGATCTTTGATGGTAAAGCATTCTCTGGTTACAGCCATGTTGCAGGGGAGGTAGGGCATTCTCGTTTGCCAATAGATGCATGGTTCCATTTAGGTGACAAAGCCCCGTTGCTTGAATGTGGTTGCGGTAATAAAGGCTGTATTGATAACTATCTTTCTGGCCGTGGCTTTGAGTTACTTTACGCGCATTATTATGGCGAGCAAAAGAAAGCGATTGATATTATCAAGGCTAATGAATCCGGTGAAGCCAACGCTGTTGAGCACGTAGATCGTTTTATGGAACTGTTAGCGATTTGTTTTGCTAACCTGTTTACCTGTTTTGACCCACACGTGGTTGCATTAGGCGGTGGTTTATCAAACTTTGAATTGATTTATGAAGAGTTACCAAAACGTCTTCCAAAGCACTTATTATCAGTAGGTCGTGTTCCTCGTATTATTAAAGCGAAACACGGTGATTCTGGTGGGGTTCGTGGTGCTGCGTTCCTAAATATTAAAGAGTGATAATTAGGTAATACGTAAAATAGAAAATGCAGATATAAAAAGAGCCTCATGTTATTTGTTATTACTAACAGATAAACAGAGGCTCTTTTTTGTAGTGCGCTTAACTAAGGTTAAGTAGTTAAAGTTAACTACTGATTAAGCACAGCATTTTTTGTATTTTTTACCGCTACCACAAGAACAAGGTTCGTTACGGTTAGGTGTTTTTTCAAAGCGAGTTGTTTTTGGCTTGTTTAAAACGCCTTCAAGCTCAAGAATATTTTCTTCTTTCTTTGCATTCACTTCGATGTTTGCGAATAAGTTGTGCTCAGTAAGCTGCGCTTCAATTTCAACTTTACGCTCTTCTGTTTGAACAACTAAAGTTAGTGGTGCTTCTTCAGTACCTAACTTAACGTCACG
The DNA here is from genome assembly GCF_028765575.1 of Aliivibrio sp. S3MY1. Taxonomy (GTDB): domain Bacteria; phylum Pseudomonadota; class Gammaproteobacteria; order Enterobacterales; family Vibrionaceae; genus Aliivibrio. Next base: position 58,275 of record NZ_JARACO010000002.1, read on the forward strand.
CTTGGTGTTAAAACCAGAAAGAACGTGGTTTTGACGAGTTTCGATACGACCTTTGAAGAACATTTTAGACATCTTGGAGCCTTATAATTTTTTGAACACAGTATTTTAGGCATGTTTATACTATAAACAGCAGCGGTGATAAAGGTTTAAAAAAAGTAATCTTGATTTACTCATTTAAATACAATTCAGCCATACCATCTAGCTTGCTTTTCACTTCTTTCCAATTTGGCATCACGCTGGTTAATAAGCGCCAAAAGCGCTCGCTGTGGTTATGCTCTGCAATGTGGCAAAGCTCATGCAGTATTACATAATCAATGCACTCTTTAGGGGCTTTGATTAGGTGAGGATTAAGCATCAAGTTCCCTTTGGTAGAGCAGCTTCCCCATTGTTTTTGCATTGGCATCACACGAAAGCTTGGAATACCATCAACCCATGTTGCTTGTGGCAATAGCTCTGCTAACCGTTCATGAAAAATACGCTCTGCTTTTACGCCGTACCAGCCAGAGACTAACGCTTTGGTTAGGGCCTGTTTGTCGTCATTAAAACGGGTGAGGGTAACAAGCAGTTTGCCTCGACTCATTTTAACGCTGGGTAACGCGGAGTTATCTTCAACCACTTTAAGCACATAGCGACGGCCTAAATAAAATTGCATTTCACCGCTTACATACTGTTTGGTTTCTACATACGCTAAATGGGCACGAAACTCTTTTAGTGCGTCGTAAATCCAACTGGCACGTTTCATCACTGCATCATGTATGTCGCTTCGCTCTGCATCATCAGGGGCATTAATCACTACTTCGCAGCTAGGATGAACCTTGATGCTAATTTTACGCTTTGCGTTCTCGTTAATGGTTTTTCTAATAACAGAGTAGGAGACCGCTTCATCGCCATAGATAAAGCTGTACTCTTCTTTGTTACTCTCTTTTTCGTTTACCGATGCCATTAATGATGACCTGCTACGCCTAAACGAGTGATCTGGATAATGTCCGCAATCACTAGGTTAGTTTTATCCATCCCAATCGCTTTGAATAGAACAGGCAATAGTTGACGGCGGATCTGGTTTTCAATCTCTTGTGGGTTAATTGAAAACTCAGCAACGGCTGCGGTAACTATTTCATCAATTTTTAGAGCGTAGTTGAAGCGTTCATCTTCGCTCAAGGAATTGGTATCTTCTACGTGTTTTAAGAACAGACCAAAGTACGCTTGCACATGACGTTTGATTTTTGGATCAATCTCAGAGAAACGGTCTGTTGGTAACCCTTCAACGTTACGCTCGATCACTTGCTCTTCAAAATCAGCAAATAACAGATATTGCTTAATAGGGGCATCAAACATCTCTTTGGTTTTATCGATGGCCTGTTTCAATAATTTAGAGAAATACGCTTGGGCATAAGGATCATCCGCTAAATCTTGCTCAATCATCTTAGTGATACGGCCTGTGATCACGTCTTTTTTGTTACGTGCTTCATCGTCACTCATCTCTTCTGGTTTGGCGTGTTTACCCATATTACCCACCAGATAAGCACCTTCGGACTCTTGAATTTCTACGCCACCAATATGTTTATCCAACATGGTGCGAATGTTTTCTGCATATTCATCGTAATCGACCGTTTCTTCTGCATCTTCACGGACTTGTTTACGCAGATCAGACATGGATTTTAAGGTCTTTTTGTATAAATCTCGTTTGTCGTCAAAACTCTTATCTTCAAAGTAGGTTGCCGATTGCAGTGCCACTTTTAAACAGTTAGAGAACGCGGTTAATGCGTCATAGAAATCGTTACGTTTTTTAAGATTGGTATCCGTTAATAACCCATCAATGGTATCGATTTTTGGTGCTAATGCTTGGCGCAATGCAGGGCCATCTTGTTTGTTTGATACACCATCAAAAATAGCCCAGATATCGCGATATAATCCTGGTAATTTTTTGTATTCGGTATCCATGCGATGGTAAAGACCTTCTAGGTCATCAATATCAAAACCGCCTTTAATGCGCTCTTCTAGCTCTTGGTAGTTTGCTATCGACGCATCAAGCTCTTTTAAAATGCCGCGATAATCAATCAAATAGCCAAATTGCTTTTTAGCGTGCAAACGGTTCACACGCGCAATGGCTTGAATTAAGTTATGTTGTTTAAGCGGTTTATCAATGTAAAGCACGGTGTTTTTTGGCTCATCAAAGCCGGTGAGTAGCTTATCAACCACAATCATGAGATCAGGGCCGTCGTCTTTACTAAACTCATCAATAATGTGTTTGGTGTAGGCCTTTTCATCTCGCCATTCTTTTTCTGTTACATTGGCTTTCCACCAATTTTGTACTGTGTCAGTGCTTTCACCATCAACCGTGTCATGGCCTTCACGAGTGTCAGGCGCAGACATTGCAACAACCGATGTCACTTTACCTATCTTATCCAATAGCTTTTTGTATTGAATGGCAGAGGCTTTAGAGTCACACGCCAATTGTCCCTTTAACCCTTGGTGCTTAAAGTTTTGGAAGTGATCAGAAATATCATGGGCGATCAGCTCTAAACGTCCCTCGGTTTGGTAAATTTGCCCTTTTTGAGCAAACTTTTTCTTTAAATCCGTGCGCTGTTTTTCTGATAATTTATCGGTAATACGGTCAAACCACGCATCAATCGCTTTGTCGTTGGTGCTGAGATCAGGAATGCGCTCTTCATACAATAGTGGGGTAACGGTTTGGTCTTCTACCGCTTGCTGCATGGTGTAAGAGTGGATGATCTTACCGAATTTATTTTCTGTTTTATCGTCTTGCAGCAGTGGGGTTCCCGTAAAGCCAATATAAGCGGCTTTGGGTAGAGCTTGTTGCATACGAATGTTGTTTTCACCGTTTTGGCTGCGGTGCCCTTCATCTACTAATACGATAATATCAGGGCTGTTGTTGTAACATTCTGGTAGCTCAATCGCGGTACCAAACTTATTGATGATAGAGAAGATAATACGTTCGTTACCTTTACCAATTTGCTCGGCTAGGCGTTTTCCTGTGGTCGCCATGGCCTCTTTTTTATCTTTGTCTGATAATGCGCCACCAGAGGCAAATGTTCGAGCCAGTTGGTCTTCTAAATCCACTCGGTCAGTAACCACAATCACGCGACATTTTGCTAACTCTTTAAGCCAGATAAGCGCTTTTGATAAAAACACCATGGTGAACGATTTACCAGAGCCTGTGGTATGCCAAATTACGCCACCATTACGTGCGCCCAGATCATCAAATGAGGTGATACGCTTAACGAGAGCTTTAATGCCAAACACTTGTTGATAACGCGCAACAATCTTGCCGACTTTTTTATCAAACAGGGTATAAAGGCGAGTCATTTCTAATAGACGATCATGACGCAGTAGCGATATTAGTAAACGGTCTTGATCAGTCACCATTAAATCACCACCTGAGATCAGCGATAGATACTCTTCACACACCTTATTCTGGCGATGGTTAAAAATACGGTCGAAATTTTCTTGTGATAATGGCGTGTTTTTTAAGCGAGAAAAAGTGTGCTCTGTGATTTCTTCTTCTTTCCATTTCGCCCAAAATTTACTTGGGGTTCCGCAAGTAGCGTAGCGTCCATCGTGTCCATTCACCGACATGACCAATTGGCTATAAGCGAATAGGTGAGGGATGCAATCTTGTTTTTGATTACGAATGGTTTGAGATACGCCTTCTTCAATGGTGGGCTTTCCTACCGTTGAGGAGTCTGGGCGCTTGGCTTCAATCACGACCAAAGGTAAACCATTTACGAAGCAGACCATATCAGGAATGTAGTTTTTGGTGCCGTGGGTGTTTTCGACTTCAAGCTCTTCAGTAAAGTGGTATTTGTTGTTGTCAGGGTTTTCCCAATCAATGATCTGAATGGTTGGGTTGGCTTTTTTGCCATCCACAAACTCAGTGACGCTGATACCATACGTCAGTGAGTTATATACCTTTTCATTGGCTGCTTTTAAGCCTTCATTCATGGCTGGGTTGGCTAATTCTTGAATGATTTTATCAATCGCATTTTTTGATAAATGATGCTCTTTACCCATAAACGAATAGGTTTTGTGTTGCAGCACATCACGCAATACATTAGGTAAGATGACGCTTGATAAGTTACCTCGCATAACCGTGCAGTCACTTGGTGGAATGAACTCATAGCCAAGGTTGGTTAATAGCGTGAGCGCAGGAATTTTTGCGCTTTGTTCTTCTTTGAAGTTAGGGACGGGGTTAGTTGTCATCGTTGTTTTTATCTCGTGCAAGCAGTAGCTGTCGTTCTTTTTCAAGCTGTATACGAAGCTCTTCTTCACTTGGTAGTTCCATCATGTATTTTGATGCAAACAAGTGTTCACTGTCATTGAGTACCGAATATTTTGCCACCGTATGGTTGTTTTCAGTACACAGAATTAAGCCGATGGTAGGGTTATCATCACTGCGGCGTTTTTTCTCTTCATACATACGAACATACATGTCCATTTGCCCAACGTCTTGATGGGTGAGCTTATGCATCTTTAAATCGATGAGCAGAAAGCACTTTAGATGGAAGTTGTAGAACACTAAATCAATGTAATAGTCTCCATCATCGGTACTAATACGTTGTTGACGCTCGACAAACGCAAAGCCTTTACCGAGTTCCAGTAAGAACTTTTGCAAGTTATCAATTAAGGCTTGTTCTAGTTCGCTTTCTTGCAACCCTGCACTTGGTAAGCCAAGGAAATCGAGAATATAGGGATCGCGAAGATAATCTTTTACATCTACTGCTAGTGGTTTGGTGTTTTGCTCTGCTTCATCCAGCACTGACTGTAGATCATGCTTACCCGCTTGGGTTGCAAGTAATCGTTCGTAATAAAGCGTTCCCATTTGCCTTTCAAGAGCACGAACACTCCAGTTCTGTTCTGCTGCCTCTTTTAAATACCAAAGGCGAGCATGTTCGATTTCGATGCTAATCAGTTTATTGTAGTGAGACCAACTCAAATCGGCAGACAGTGTCTGCCGATTTGGAAATGCCTGATAAAAACTGCGCATATTTCTTAGGTTGCGTACTGAAAAGCCCTTACCGAACTCCTCTGTTAACGACACAGAAAGGCTTTTCAGCACTTGTTTACCATATTCAGCTCGTGTCTCGCCTTGCTGTTCACCTTCCACAATTAAACGGCCTATTTGCCAATAGGTTTGCACCATGGTGGTGTTGACGGTTTGTGCGACCTGTTTTCGTCCCTCAACCAGTAAAGTACGAATATTGTTTAACAAGTCGGTGTTTAATTGTGAAAGATGATTTTTCATTAGGCGGCCTCTACTTGTACTCTTCTCTTTCCTGTCAATAACTGCTGCATCAATGCCTTTTTTTCTTGCTTGAAGTGCGCAAGTTTGGCTTCTAACAACTTGATTTCTTCATCGGCAGCAGTGAGAACTGATGCGATTTTTTGTTGCTCTTTAACTGGCGCTACTAATACTTCTATAGGATCGAGGTTTTTAACAGACAATCCAGGTTGAGCTTGTCCTGTCGCATACTGGTTCAAATCCAGTTCTATTAGCTTGTAGTAGAGCCATTTGGTATCAATATTTTGGTGTGGTGTTACTACAACCGCATGCTCCGTCGCATGAAACTTACCTTCAGCTAGCGTTATATTTCCACAGAGAGCACCTTGCCTACCAATCAGAGAATAAAGCCCCTCATGGGTATATGATGCTGTAAATCCACGTAAGCCATTCCCTCCGTAGCACGGGAATAGACTTTCATCTTTTGCATTAGAAATTTCTGAAGCCTTTACAAATTTACCAGCTTGTAGTTTTCCAATGTGTTTTAAAGGTTGAACTAGCCACTCCCCCTCAAACGCTTTACCCGTTTCAGGGTCAACCAAACGCTTTTTACCCGTCAACAACTGCTGCATTAAAGCTTTCTTCTGCTGCTTACTGGCATCAATCAGCTTTTCAGTGGTCGTAATCGCCTTATCCCATGTAGAAAGGATTTGGGCGATTTTGCGTTGTTCTGGGAGTGGGGGGATCGGTACATGAATATCTTTTATAATCCCCGCACTAAGGTTTTGCTGACCGCCACTATTTGCTAGCTCACGTATATTTTCATACTGACTAGTTAAATATTGATAGTAATAGTCCACATTATGCTCTTTGTGCAAAAGCAAAGCTGCACACGCCTGATTCGTTGATGCTTCAATGCCCAGTTTAGCTACTTGCCCTCGAGTTTTTCCCTGTCCATACATCGCCATCAGAATTGTATCTTCAGGAAACAGTTTGGCTGATGAGTTATCTAGTCCTTCTTGTGTTATTTTTTGCTCGGTATCGGTAATTATGCCGAACTTAACTTCAGAAGTTGTTACCCAAGGTATATGCCCATTCCAGTACAAATCTTTCTTTCTGCTTGGAGTTCCACCTGATGTTACTTTTGCTATATCATCAACGATACCTTTCTCCCAACCATTAGGCACCATAACCCAACTCCTCTAGGTAGCCCGCCATTTCCGCTTCTAGATCAGCTAGTTCAGTTTGCAGCGCTAAACGCTCACTACGCACAGCCATCAAATCAATTTCCGCTTCTTCTTCAAACGTATCGACATAACGAGGAATATTAAGGTTGTAGTCGTTCTCGGCAATCTCTTCTAATGTTGCTAGGTAAGAGTACTTGTCCGTAGTCTCACGGGCTTTGTAAGTATCAACAATCTTCTGAATATTTTCAGACGTTAATACGTTCTGGTTCTTGCCCGATTTAAACTCACGAGAGGCATCAATAAACAATACTTTGTTGTCATCTTTCTGCTTTTTGAATAACAAAATCGCCGCAGGAATACCTGTACCAAAGAACAGCTTTTCAGGCAGACTGATAACGGTATCTAATAGGTTTTCATCAATCAGTTGTTTACGGATTTTACCTTCTGAAGATGCACGAAATAGCACACCATGAGGCACAACCACACCCATGCGGCCGCCCTTGCTTGTTGGAGTAGCAGGTTTTAACGTCTCAATCATGTGTGAGATAAATGCATAGTCACCTTTGGTTTTTGGTGGTACACCACGACGGAAACGACCAAAGTGATCGCTTTCTGCATCTTCATGGCCCCATTTATCCAAAGAGAAAGGAGGGTTGGCTGTTACGACATCAAAGTGCAGTAGACCGCCTTCTTTATCTTGAAGTTTAGGGTTACGAATGGTGTCACCCCATTCAATACGGTGGTTGTCTTCACCGTGTAGGAACATGTTCATTTTTGCCAATGACCATGTTGAGCCAATCGCTTCTTGACCAAATAGGGCGTATTGCTTAGAGCCGCCAAAGTTCTTTTGAATTTGCTTACCACATTTCATCAGTAGTGAGCCAGAGCCACACGCAGGATCACAAATGGTGTCGCCTTGTTGTGGCTCTAAGATGATAGAAAGCAGATCTGATACTTCTGGTGGAGTATAGAATTCACCTGCTGATTTACCACTGCCAGCCGCAAAGTGTTTGATTAGGTATTCGTAAGCGTTACCAATGACATCTAACGAACCAACACGGCTTGGGCGTAGGCTTAATGCTTCTTTACCAAAGTCTTCTAATAGGTGACGTAGAATGTCATTTTTTGATTTCTCATCGCCCAATTTATCAGTGTTAAAGCTAATATCTTGGAACACGCCTTTTAATTTAGTGCCGTTGGCTTCTTCAATGGCGTGTAGCGCTTTATCAATACGTGAGCCGTTACCTGCTTCAAAGCGTGATTCATACAAGTCCCAAAACGTAGAGCCAGTTGGAATTTTGAATGATTGGCTTTCCATCATTGCCGCTATCAGCTCTGGCTCGTCACCATATTCTTTAGCTAGTTCATCTACTTTGTCTTGGTGAACATCTGAAATGTATTTTAAGAACAGCATGGTTAAGATGAAATCTTTGTAGATAGATGGATCTACGGTGCCGCGGAAAGTATCACAAGCAGACCATACGGCTTTGTTGATGTCGTCTTGGTTGATTTGGGTATGTGGCATGGGTTACCTAGCTGTTATGTGTAACGCTTATTTATATTGGTGATTAAGCGAATGAAATATGGGGATATAATACGTGGTTATGGTGTTTTTTTATAGCGTTTGTAGGTAAAAAAAAGCCCCTAAAGAGTAGGGGCATAGAATGGTAAGTGGTTTGTTATATCGAATGCTTTACACTCTCGAACCCAACGGAATAATTGTCACTTTCTGGCCAATATCCACCGACTCGACTTCAGGTTGCACTTCGATTAAGCAGTTTGCTTCGCTCATTGAACGTAAGATACCAGAGCCTTGTTTGCCTGTAGTTACTACTTCCATTTGACCATTTTGATTAATCGAGTAAATACCACGGCTGTATTCAGTTCGGCCAGTACGAGAGCGGATAAATTCTTTAGCGATTGCTGTAAAAGTCTCAGGTTTCCAGTCATCTTCGCCTTGAAGTTTGCGAAGTGCAGGCTCAACAAATTGTAAAAACGCCACCATCACTGCAACAGGGTTGCCCGGTAAACCGAAGAATGGAGTATCACCAATATGACCAAAGGCAAGAGGGCGACCCGGACGCATATTGATACGCCAGAAATTAATATTGCCCAGTTTGTCTAAAATCGTTTTGATGTAGTCGGCATCACCAACTGACACACCACCAGAAGATAAAATCATATCTGCTTGTTGTGATGCTTGAGAAAGCGTTGACTCTAAAGCGGCTTCACTGTCTTCAATGATACCAAAATCAATCACTTCACAGCCTAATTTTTGCAGTAATGCGGTTAACGTAAAACGGTTTGAGTCGTAAATAGAGTTGGCTTTTTGTGCTTCACCCGGCGCTTGAACTTCATCGCCTGTCGAGAAAATCGCAACTTTTGTTTTAGCGATAACAGGAACAGAAGCAATACCTAAAGAGGCAAGCATACCGACTTCTGGTGCCGTAATACGTGAGCCTTTAGCCACACAAGTTTGGTTTATAGCCAGATCTTCACCAGCTAGACGAACGTTTTGGCCTTTACGAATGCCTGACTTACCCGCATCGAAACGTACTTGGTCCGCTTCCTGAGTCGCTTGTTCACGCATGATCACGGTATTGCCATTTTCAGGCACTGGTGCTCCCGTCATTATTTTTGCCGCTTCACCGTGTTGAAGAGGGAGATCATAACGGTGACCTGCCATGATCTCGGCAACCACAGTGTAGCTTTCACGCTCTAAATCATCACCACAAATCACATAGCCATCCATTGCTGAATTATTATGTTGAGGAACATTGATTGGCGATAAAATATCTTGAGCTGCTAAGGCATTAATTGATTCAACTAAAGAGACATTATGTTGTGAGTTTAGAGGTGCAATAGCCTCTAAAATCTTAGCCCTGCCTTGGCTAACAGATAGGAATGCAGGAGATAACTCATCGCAGTTAGCAGATAAATCACTTTGTTGTTTATGCTGATGCTGTTTTACGTAATCAACAATGAATGCAGTGATAGCATCGGTATCATTGATGTCCATTTGAGGCAGTTCAGATCCAGCTTTAGAATCAGAAGCAATTGCAATGATGTTGTTATCCTCTGGGAAGATCCAAGGTTTACCCACCTCATCACGATGCAATTCAATCTTGGTGTATGGCAGTTGTTTAAAGCCTTCAATAAGAATCAAATCAAGTTCTGTTTGATCTAACTTATTGATGAGTTGTTGACAGGTAGTTTCTTCATCAGGCGTTTCAGTGATCAACGCATTACGAAAACGAGAGCTGATCAACATTTGGCTCGCACCCGCTTTACGTAAGCGGTAGCTGTCTTTACCTTCTTGGTCGATATCAAAATTATGATGAGCGTGTTTAATGACTGCGACTTTTAGTCCCATATCAGTCAGTTTAGGGAGCAGTTTTTCAAGTAATGTGGTTTTACCTGTGCCGCTATAAGCAGCAAAACCTAATAGAGGGATAGACGCAGACGTTAAGCTCATAATAAGGTTCCAAATTGTTCAAGTTCTTGAGGGCTATTCAAATTGATAAAAGCATTAGGGTAGTCAGAGAAATCAGCAAATACGGTATTACACTCTTTGTATAATAGGATGATTTTTCTGTCACCGCGCGCTAAGAAGGCATCAATTTTAGGAATAATTCGTTTGTGCATTAAAGTGACGACAGGTTGCATATACTCACCATCGTGAGCAACGACAATATCAGTATCTTCTTTTACTGCACCGCAAAGCAATGAAACTAAATTGCTTGGAAGGTTAGGGGAGTCACAAGGAATAAACCCAACCCAGTCAGAATTCATATTTATTAGACCAGAATGCATTCCGGCCAATGGACCTGGGTATTCACTAAACTGATCTGCAAATGTGACAGCGTAACGTGAGTACTCTTCAGTACTACGGTTAGCATTGATGGCTATCTGATCAGTTTGAGGCGCTAATGTATCTAAAGCGTGCTCAATTAACGGTTTATCTTTAAATAGAACAAACCCTTTATCTTTACCGCCCATACGACGAGCTTGTCCACCCGCTAAAATTACCCAACTAGTTTGCTTTGGCTGGAGCATACTTATCCTTGCTAACAATCACTTTTAATGGGGTCGATTCTATCAGCTTTGCGTTTGAAATGGTCCATTGACGATGACAAATTTCAGTTAATGCGTTGGTTTGGTGACTGGTGATCACAATGCTAGAGCCGCGTTCAAGGAGATCTTTGGCCATAATAACCAATAAATCGATGGACTCTTGATCAACACTGGCACTTGGTTCGTCCATTAGCAGTATAGAAGGTTTTAGCACCCAAGCTCGTGCCATCGCGACACGTTGTTTTTCACCACCAGATAAAACAGAAATATGCTCGTCAGCTAACGTTTCAAGACCAACCATGCGTAGCGCATTGATCACCATATTGCGTTTTTCAAGTTTATTCATGGTGGTGTATTTCATGCCATAAATAACATTATCGAAAACGGTGCCATCAAATAAGAATGGGTTTTGATGAAGGTACACAATTTGATTGTTGCCTGAGCGACCAAATAAGCGCGCAGTCCAATGGGGTTGGTTAAGATTAAGTTTGCCAGTCGTTGGGTTTTGTAATCCAGATAAAATCTTAAGTAGTGTTGTTTTACCTACGCCATTAGCGCCACGTAAATAGACGGACTCTTTTGGCCCTAATGATAAATGTGGGATATGGAAAAGCACACGATCATTAAATCGCATCGATAGATTATCGGCAGTAATTCTTATTGTCATTTTTTATGCCTACTAAGTACGTAAATACCCTTTACCACGAGTGATAGAGAGTAAAAAATTTAACACTAAAGCTAAAATTAATAGCACCATACCAAGGGCAACCCCTTGAGCAAACGCACCTTTTTGGCTTTCCATAGCGATTGCAGTTGGAATGTTTCGTGTTGCATTAAAGATGTTACCGCCGACCATCATCGAACAGCCAACTTCAGTAATAATTCGAGAAAACCCAGCAATAACAGCGGCTAGGATAGGGAATCGTGTTTCCCAAATTAAACTACCAAAAGCACGTGGTAATGAAGCGCCGAGGGTAAATGCGGTTTCCCATACGCGGCGGTCACTGTGTTGAAATGCGCCGTGCATCATGGCAACCATGATAGGAAAACAGATGAACATTTGACCAACAATCATCGCCTCTTGAGTAAAAAGTAGCTGCCAATCGCCAAGAGGTCCAGATCGAGAAAGAACCATATACAGCAATAAGCCAATCACAACAGTAGGTACAGATTGTAATGTGTTAATAATAGAGAGCAGTAGCCACCGCCCAGGAAATGAACCATATGCAAGCGCAAACGCCAACAAGAGAGCTGGTAATAACACAACCGCCATTGCAAACAATGAAACAGAGAATGAAACACCAACGATGCTCCACAACGCAGAATCACCGCTAAACAGTAATTGAATGGCTTCGTGAGAGGTGGCTAAGATAGTCATGGATTATTTAGCGTCCGCTGTGAACAATTTTTTACCATTAAGAGTAAAGCTATCGATCATTGCTTGGCCTTTGTCACTGACTAACCAATCACTGAATGCTTGAGCACCCTTGGTGTTTAGGTTGTTGTAACGCTCAGGGTTAATAAGAATCACTTGGTAAGGGTTAAATAGACGCTTATCACCTTCAACCATGATCTCAAGGTCAAGTTTGTTTTGGTAAGCTAACCAAGTACCACGGTCTGTTAATGTGTAAGCTTGTAGCTCAGAGGACATATTTAATGTTGGTCCCATACCTTGGCCAACGGCTTTGTAGCCACCAAAGTTTGGTTCAATCTTAGCTTGAGACCATAAGATCAGTTCTTTTTTGTTTGTACCTGAATCATCGCCACGAGAAACGAATGTTGAATCAGTTTTAGCCATCTTCTCAAATGCCGCAGTCACGTCTTTCATGCCGTGAATATGAGCAGGATCGGCTTTAGGGCCAACAAGAACAAAATCATTATACATTAATGCTTTTGGATCAACGCCATAACCTTTTTCAACAAAGTTTGCTTCCGCTTTAGGGGCGTGAGTCATTACTAAATCAACATCACCGTTTTCGCCCATTTTTAGCGCTTTGCCTGTGCCCGCAGCTAAGACTTGAACTTCATAGCCAGAATCTTTTTTAAATTCAGGTAAAATATAATCTAGTAGACCCGAGTGGTAAGTACTTGTTGTTGTCGCTAGACGTACAATGCTTGCGTCATCTGCATATACATTAGTTGCAGAAAAAGAACCAAGAGCCAGTGTAGCCATCACTGTAAACGTACTGATTTTATTGTTCATGTTATATCCATGTAGTGTTATTAAAATTACTGCAAATGCAATAAATGAATAGACTCATCGCGATCAAAGCAATCATTATGCCAGAAATAATACTGATAGAATTATCTGTAACTTAATGATATTTAACAGATTGCTAGGTATTCTGACACAAAAGCCCTACAAAAAATGTGACTAGGACAAAATGTCTCATATGAAGGCATACATTTTGTAGAATTAAAGGTAGAATAAGTAGGACATTTTGACCCACATATCTCGTTGAAGCGCATAAATTAGGAAGCTCTATGGTCTCGAAATCAGATTGGAATGCATTTTCAGTACTTGTTGTTGATGATGAAGTCGGTATGCAAACCATACTAAAAAAAGCATTAAGTAAACAATTTGGACAAGTTCATACTGTTGGAACCATTGAAGATGCCGAAGCTATTCGCCAGTCTCACCATCTTGATTTGATTATCCTTGATATCAATTTACCAGGTCAAACGGGGTTGGAATGGCAAGAGAGCATTGCTTGTGACTCTCGAAACTATGACGTTATATTTATGACGGGATATGCAGAGCTAGATACTGCAATTCAAGCGTTACGTTTAGGTGCGGCTGATTTTATTTTAAAACCGTTTAATCTTGAAAATATGCTGCAAGCGGTGAAGCGCTGTATGGATCGCCGTTTGGTTGAGCGAACTAACTTTGCATTACAACGAGAAGTGGAAAAATATAACCCAATTGAAATGATCGGCAATGCTGAAAAAACCATGGAGTTAAAACAAATGGTTGCTCAACTTGCACCATCAAATGCTGCAGTATTAATTGAAGGTGAGTCTGGTACAGGCAAAGAGTTAGTCGCTCGCGGTTTACACCAATTAAGTCACCGTAACGGCCCGTTTGTCCCTCTTAACTGTGGTGCGATTGCCCCTGATTTACTTGAAAGTGAACTTTTTGGCCATGTATCAGGCGCATTTACTGGTGCAAAGAAAGGGCGTGAAGGCTTATTTAGAGTTGCGAATAACGGCACACTATTTTTAGATGAAATAGGTGAAATGCCAATTGGGATGCAATCGTCTCTTTTACGTGCTCTAGAGCAAAAAGCCATTCGTCCGGTAGGATCTGAAAAAGAGATCCCAGTTGATGTTCGTATTGTTGCTGCAACTAACCGTAATTTAGTAAAAGAAGTTGAAAAGGGGAATTTTAGAAAAGATCTCTTCTATCGCTTAAATGTCCTTACCGTTTCATTGCCAGCCTTGCGTGAGCGTAAAGCGGACTTAGCCTGTTTAACAGAGCATTTTTCCCACATGATAGCAAAAGAAATGGGGTTAAAACCAATTCACTGGGCACATGAAGATATCGTTGCTATGGCTCAATATGATTGGCCTGGGAATATTCGTGAGCTTAAAAATATGATTGAGCGTTGTATTTTACTCGGTAAACCGCCAGTAGAGCACTGGTCTAGTTTACAAGGTGATACGCCATTGCATCAATCACCTAATCAAGAGCCGATTTTAAATCAAGAAGCAACGGAATGTACTTGTATGCCTGAAATGGATGAATACCCCGATCAGTGGACATTAAAAGAAGTTGAAAAAAAGCACATAATTACGGTTGTGGAATTGCATGATGGGAACAAGTCAGCAGCAGCAAGGCAACTAGGTGTTGCTCGTAAAACCTTAGAGAGAAAATTTAAAGAGTGGAGTGAAGATATCGCATGATGTTATCTCTTCTTTTATGGAAACGCAGAATCAAAACTATGGTGAGATATCGTTTACTATGGTTAAACTCCGTTCCTTTATTCCTCACATTATTTGCTTTAGTGATTATTACAGCGTTTTGGTCGGTACATTATACATGGCAAAGTGCACTCAATGATGTTGGAAGCAAATTATCCGTAGCAAACAACAGTATTAATTTTTTACAACAAGAACAAGGCGTTGAACTCCACAGTTTTGTAGAGTCTTATCAATTCCAAATAAGATTAAAAAATAATGATCCAGAGCTTCAATATTGGGCAAAAAACCAAGCAGATAAATATAATTCTGATTTTATTGTTGTTCATCCTGCTAACTATATTGAACATTTACCAGAATCATCAGTTAAAGCATTATCATTAGGGATACCACGTACCTTTTTTCAGGTAATGAGCAATGCTGAACTGTATAACATTAGCCCTCAATTGAGTGCGCAAGTTCAAGTGATTAATAAGAATGATGGCAGCATAGAAAAGCGTGGATTAGTAAGTCGAACGTTAATTCCTATTTTTAGCGATAACGGCGACTTAGCGTGGATAGTTGATAGCGGTATCATTCTAAATAACAGTATATTTTTAGTCGATCGGATCAGAGATCTTATTTACCCTGAGGGCGATTTAGCGTCGGATAATTATGGGACAGTAACTCTGTTTCTAGACGATTTACGTATTAGTACCAATGTTCCACTGCATAATGATTTTGCGAATAAATCACTCAATCAGGGGCGAGCTATAGGTACAAGTGTTTCAACTGTCGTAAAAGAGAGAGTCATTGAAAAGGGTGAGCGTTGGGTTAACCGAGCTTATGTATATAACGATTGGTATATCTCTGCTTATCAACCGATAAAAGACATGAACGACAATGTGGTAGGGATGCTATACACCGGTTACTTAGAGTGGCCATTATTTAAGCAATACTTACAGAATTTAGTGGAAGCAGGGGTAACCATACTTATTACTTTATTGCTATCCACTATTTTTGTGCATCGTGGGGCAAGAGATCTTTTTCAACCAATTGAAAAGATTCACTATGTGGTGAAGTCAGTACAAATGGGTAAAGATGTTCGTATTGGTGAGCTAGGGTTAGATAATAGCCACGAACTTGCGAGTCTGGCACAACAGTTTGATAATATGCTAGATCAATTGCAACAGCGAAATATAGAGATCCAACGAGCATCAAAAGACTTAGAATCTAAAGTTGAATCTCGTACTGCTAGTTTGCATGAAAAAACCATTGAGCTAGAGCAATACATTAAGTTATTAAAACAAGCGCAAGATAAGCTCATTATGAGTGAAAAACTGGCTTCTCTTGGTGAGTTGACCGCAGGGATTGCCCATGAAATAAATAATCCAACCGCAGTAATTTTAGGTAACGCGGAGTTGATTAAATATGAGTTGGGAGAGGGCGCAGAGGTTATTTCAGAAGAGCTAGATGCGATAATGGAGCAGATAGATCGAATTCGTAATATCACCCGCAGTTTGTTGCAATACAGCAGGCAGGGTGGAATTCAAGATCAAGTCACTTGGCAGTATATTAATCCAATTATCGAAGAGAGTGTGACGCTAGTTAGGACTGGCGCGCATAAGCGAGATATTGAAGTCGAGTTTGATTTTGAACAACCACCACGAGTTGAGGTTAATCGACATCATTTATTGCAGGTCTTAGTGAATCTGCAAATGAACGGTATTCATGCGATGAACAGTAAAGGTAAATTGATTATTCGCAGTCGTACGTGGTGTGAAGAAGGTAAAGAACGAGGTGCTATTATTGAAGTGGAAGATTTTGGTTGTGGCATGTCATCAGAACAATTAAATCGGATCTTTGACCCATTTTATACCACCAAACGTGACGGTACTGGTCTCGGTCTTTCTGTTTCTCAGAGCTTATTAAGCCAAACCGATGGAGAAATAAAAGTGCGATCACAACTCGGGGAAGGATCGACATTTATTGTTTATTTACCAATAAAATCAGAGCATCATCAATTTGATAATTTAGTTGGATAAAAAAGAAACATGAAAAATGTTATCCTTCTCACAAATTTGTAGAATAGCTTAATGATTGGTTTTTTTTTAACCGTAATGTTATCGAAAAATGTTGATATTTAGGCACTGTTATTAGATAGTTAGCTCGTCCGGTTATGACCCCGAACAGTACTAAATTAAGCCACATTCTGAGACGTGTGGCTTTCCTTTTTCTTCCTCTTTACTTCTTGTTTTATCGACTCTTTTCTAAATACTTCTAATCTTTTTTTAATGAAAAAACCTACTCAATAATGACTATATTATCAGTCTGATCTGTCTGTAATTGAGACTAATCAACTTTAGGGAAGGTAAGTGTCGCCTTTAATCCTCCGATGGTACTTTTATCTAAGGTTAAAGAGCCACGATAACTATGTGCCATTTCAGTCACAATATTTAAGCCAAGCCCGGTTCCTGGGGTTGATTCATCTAAACGAATGCCACGTTTAATTACTCGTTCAAACTGATCTTGAGGGATCCCTAAGCCATCATCTTCAATGATAATCTGAATTTGGTTATTCGGTATCTCAATAGAATGAACACGGATCATCGAATGTGCCCATTTATAACCATTTTCAAGTAGGTTACCGAGCATTTCATCGAGGTCTGTCTTATCAACAGCTATTTTGTCTTCGCTATTAAGTTCGCTAATTAATATTACTTCACGCTCGGCATAAATTTTATCAAATGCCATTGAGATAGCATCTACTCGTTCAGAAGGAGAGGTTGCTACAGAAAGTATATTCATTGAGCCTGCCATGCGAGCACGGCTAAGATGATAATCAATGTGTTCTTGAAGTTGACGAATAGGAATAGACAGGCGATTTTTATCTTCAATACTCAAATATTCTAATTCATTCTTAAGGATCGATAGAGGCGTTTTTAATGAATGAGATAAATTACCAGCATGATGACGAGCACGCTCAAGTAACTCTTGGTAATGAAACAATAGAGCGTTGAGCTCCGAAACCAATGGCGCGATTTCTTGAGGATAATGCTGACTTAAGGTCTTTTGTTCCCCTTTACGTAGCATGACAAGCTCAGATTGCATTTTAGCTAAAGGACGAAGTGACCAACTGACTTGGACACCAATTAAAAACAAAACACCACTAAATAGTAAGCCTAAGATAATCCAAACTTGTCCCGTTAGTTGATGCAGTGTTTGCTCTAAAGGGTCTTCATTAAGGCCAATCGTTATTGTGATTGGTGCTTTAATTTCTGGCAGATAAATTTGTTTTTGAATATAAATTAATTTTTCATTATTTGCGCCTTTAATTGTGGCTTTGGTATCTAACGGATCTTCTTCAATATTGAGTTTTTTATCCCACAAAGATCGCGAGCGAAGATCATCACCTTTAGTTGAGGCGCTCCAATAAAGACCGCTATAAGGCTGACTAAAGCGAGGATCGGATAGAGGAGATGTCATGATGAGATTACCTTTACGATTCACCTCAATATTTGCGGTGATCTCATCCATAGAAAGTGATAACTGGCTTTTTACATCTTGAACTAGATAATCGTTTACTAATTTAGGGATACCAATCCCAGCAGCCAATATCATAGCAGATAGCCAAAAAGCCGCAGCAAGAAGCAAGCGACTTTTTAAACTCAATTTTTTGAAGGTATTTTTGAATTGTCTCGGTGATGTATTCACAGTAGACCTTTTATATTTTAAGGGTTTAATTGATAACCAAGACCACGGACTGTTTTAATAATTTGTGGCGCTATTTTTTTACGAATGCGGCCAATAAACACTTCCACTGTATTTGAGTCACGATCAAAATCTTGCTTATAAATATGTTCTACCAGCGTGGTTCTTGAAATAACCTTATCAGGGTTGTGCATGAAGTAGGCAACAACCTTGTATTCTAATGCTGTTAAGCTAACGGCTTGGTCTTGCCAAAGTACTTTTGAACTGCGGGTATCTAAACTTAAATCACCAATTTTTAGAATTGGAGAAGCATTACCTGAAGCGCGACGCAATTGAGCGCGAATACGAGCGATTAATTCAACCATTTCAAAAGGTTTAGTCAAATAATCATCAGCACCAGCATTTAAGCCTTCGACGCGTTGAGATAGTGTGTCACGGGCACTTAAGATAATCACTGGGGTATTAATGTTTTCGTCGCGAATGCTTTTTAATACGGTTAACCCATTTAACTTTGGTAGGCCAAGATCGAGAACAATCGCATCCCACTCTTCAGTGGTTGCACGGTATAAAGCGTCGACACCATCTTGAGATAACTCAGGGACCCAATCAGCACCTTCTAAGGTTTCTATAATTTGTTCACCTAAACGTAAGTCATCTTCTACAACTAAAATTTTCATTATTATTCTCTTGAGTGATTATCTTTTTTGTTGTTATTTAAGAGCGGCGCGAATATCGCGGCCTTTGATCTCTGTGATTGCTAAGGTTGCGGCATTATATTCGACTTTGATTATATTGTTTTCATGTACCAGCTTTAATTCGTAGGTCCATTCATCGTCGTCTTCATCCAGTTCCACTTTGATGATCCGGCCGTGGAAGTCTTTTGCAACCATAGCGTAAAGCTCAGAAAATGGTTTTACTAAACCAGCTTGAACCGCGTCATAAACTTCATCTTGATCTTCATCGATATCTATTTTAGTGCCACTTTGATGAACATCTTGAATGAGTTGATGTCCATCAGGGTGCTCATTAGCAAAAGCATGTTGTGATAATGGAAAAAAAGTGAATAGGGCAGCAAGGTATACGGCTGATTTTTTTAGCATGATGCTTCCTAATTAAGTTAATATAGGAGCAGTATAAAACAGCGAAGATGAATAGAACATGAATTTTATACTGAAGAAAATCCAATAAGGAAAGCTCAATGTACTCTAATCATAATGAGTTATTTTGATAAATGTGTAAATTATTCTGGGTTGTTGTAGTATTTCATGATGCTATTTATAAGTTGTTGATTTTAAATTTTAAATTTTAAATTTTGTGATGGAAATCATAATTATATAATTGTTTTTTTGCCTTTTTTAAAAATATTTCACTGGTTTTACGTTTTTCAAGCTGCTAGAGTCTCATCCCTCACGCATCAAGTGGGATACCCATGTTTAAAAATAGCAATGAAAATAGCGATAAACTAGTTCCAACACTTACTATAGGATTTATTCTTTTATTCCTTCTCTTTGCTCTTGTTGATCTCTCAACATTTACAGCAACGATTCAAACCTTATTTATGTCAGCATCTACCATGTTTGGGCTATGGTGGCAGTGGTTAATGATCATCACATTTGTTTTAGCTCTTATCATAGCGATGAGCAGTTATGGCAAAATTAAGATGGGTGGTGAAGAAAAACCAGCGTTCGGTACGTTCAAATGGGTCGCAATGATCATGTGTACCTTACTTGCAGGCGGAGGTGTTTTTTGGTCAGCCGCGGAACCTATCTTTCATTTCATTACTCCTTCTCCAACTTTTTCTGATGTTAAAACGGGCACTCTTGCTGCTGTAGCGCCTGCGTTAAGCCAAAGCTTCTTGCATTGGGGTTTTTTAGCATGGGCTGTTTTAGGCACATTAAGTACAATTATACTAATGTACGCACATTATAATTGTGGTGCTAAATTACGTCCCCGCGCTCTGTTATACCCAATTTTAGGTAACAAACTTGAAAATCATTGGTTAGGCTCAATAATTGATGCTTGCTCAATTATTGCGGTTGCTGCTGGTACAATTGGCCCGATTGGTTTCTTAGCAACACAACTTAGTTATAGCTTAACGATACTGACAGGCCTTGAAAGCTCACTGATGAGTCAAATCGGTCTTTTATCTATGATTGTGGCAATTTATTCAGTTTCAGCCTTTACGGGGATGGAAAAGGGCTTACAGTGGTTAAGCCGAATGAATGTTATTGGTGCTGTTACTTTATTAGTCGCCATTTTGGTACTAGGCCCAACAAGCTTTATCTTTACTGAGTTTGGTCTTGCATTTGGTAACTATATTCAACACCTACCGGAAATGAGTTTAAGTACTGCAGATCCATCATGGAATTCGTGGTGGACATGGTTCTTTTGGGGTTGGTTTATTGGTTTTGCACCAATGATGGCTATCTTTATTGCTCGTATTTCTAAAGGTCGCAGTATTCGTGAACTTGTGATTACCGTGGCAATTATTGCTCCTATCGCGACAAACTTCTGGTTCTCTGCATTGGGTGGTACAGGTATCTTCCTTGAGCTACAAACTCCGGGTAGTATTTCTGGGCCATTACAAGAAGCGGGATTACCTGCGGTATTACTCGCGTCATTAGAGCAACTGCCTTTAAGCTGGTTGTTAATTCCTGCATTTTTACTTCTGACCACGACATTTGTTGCAACAACGGGTGATTCAATGGCGTATTCAATTGCAATGGCTGTTGAGGGAACAGATAAACCATCACGTTTCCAACGTCTGTTTTGGGCATTAATGATGGGTATTGTTGCTGGCGTACTATTGATTGCAGGGGATGGTGGATTAAACGCTCTGCAATCTTTCATTGTGATCACGGCCGTTCCGGTGTCTATCTTACTTGGCTTTACGTTTATTTCAGCACCTATTGCGGTATTAAAAATGAAAAAAGTTGAGCAAGAAAGCAAATCGTCAGTAGACTGCACTAAGAGTGTGACGGCTTAACACTTAAAGACTATGTTTTGAAAAAAGGCTTATCGCAGTGGTGCGGTAAGCCTTTTTACGCTCAGAGTATCTATTGAATTAGATAACGCTATACTCTCTTCCAAACTCCCCATTCACCAGAAGTTTCAGGGTTATTACCTTGAGTCCACCACTGAGCTTGATACGTAACACCATTAACGGTGACTTGGTCACCCGTATTATAAGTGGCTGTTGCATCCCATGTAGATGATGGATCTGTTGGTTCTGTAGGAGGCGTTGGCTCTACCGGTGCTGGTGGCGTCGGTTCTACTGGAGTCGGGTCAACAGGCGTTGGCGGTGTAGGCTCTACAGGTGTTGTTGGAGTACCACTGATCACTTCCCAAACACCTGTGGTGCTCGTTGCCGGGTTATCACCTTGGTTCCACCATTTAGCTTGGTAAGTGACACCATTTACAACCACTTGATCGCCAGTGTTATAAACCTTGCCTGCATCCCACGTGTTTGTTGGATCTGTCGGGTCGGTTGGCTCTGATGGATCGGTTGGAAGCGTTTCAACAACACGAGTTACAGGCCAGTTAGCGTGAGACTCATAGAAGTTAGTGACACATTTTTCATAGTCACCAGGAACAAGCGCAGAATATGCAGTTTGGAAGCCGACTAATTCACATTCAAAAGAAGCGCCTTCTGGACGATCAGGGTAGTATTTCCAGTTACCATCCCAGTTAGTGTAAAGCACATCGGTCGCACCATTTAGATTTAAACTACCGTAAGGTGTTTGCTGCCAACACGTATTTGCTTCATCTGCTTCAACTGGGATTTGATAATGAGACGATAGTCCTTCCCAATAACGAATGCGGTTAACAGGTTGCCCTTTGTCTTTATTTTGTTCACCACACTCGATACCACCGTTTATTACATTAATCGTTGTACCGAACCCATAACCAATACCTGCATCGCTCTCTCGTTGAGATGGCGTCCAAGTACGGTCGATAACATGAAGCATGGCAGGTTTTGGAGCTTGAGGTGTTAAGAAGAACCAAATGGCAGAAGCAAGGTTTAACCAAGAATCAGCAACTAAACCTGGATTATTTAGCAATACAGTTGCATCGCCATCGTACATGACTTCAGAGAAAGCACCGTAGTTAAAATGGTAAGACAATTGTTTCGCACCACGGCCAAAATAGCCTTCACCCGCCGCACATGGCCAACGTTTGTTTTGCCAATCATTTTGCCCACAACCAGTGGTATAACCTTCTTGGCCTTCAGACCAACCCATTTCACGAACATGCACTAACGCTTGTTGCCACTCTTCAAGACCTAGTGGGTTATCCCATGTATTATCTATTGCGATATGACCGCCAGTTTCTTGAGAGAAGTGTGCAAATGCGGTAACGATAGATTTCTTACAAATAGCATCAGCATCACGACCATCAGTATAGTCACCACAAAAAGCAGGGAATTTACCAATTGCCTGTAAGAAACGAGTATAAGAATATTCAGGCGCTGCCATTTGAGTTAAAAAGAACCACTCAGATGCAGGAAAAACACGTTCAACACGCTTTACGTTATCAGGGTTTGTTGCTAGGCCAGTATTAATAGCATCAACAACGGAGTTAGGTTGAGTTGCCAAAGCTTTTGCCCAAACATCATACATAGGATCTGCTGTCTTTGCGGCTTCAGCGGCATCAATCTCAGCTTGAGTAACAATATAGCCTGTTGGATTTTCAGGGTCTGGTTGAGGGTTCATTGTGGTACTGTTAGCGGCAAAACTACAAGCGAGTAGTGTTGGTAATAAAGCAAGTTTAAACATTATTAACGCTCCTTGTGATAATTTAAAGATTAAATTAAGTTGGAATAACTATAGGAGTTTTTATAAAGTTTAGTTATCTAGATAGATAAATCAGTTTTAACTATGCGAGTTATTTCAAAGAGTATAAATTATATACAAAAGCACAGTAAGAGTGTGATTTATAAGGCAGTCAGGGGAATGTATTAATGGTAAGCATCAAAACAGCAGAAAAAATCGATTTAAAAAAGATCTATGAAATAGAAACCGAAGCGTTTGGTAATCATGGGTATCCATCTTTCTTTATTAGACAGGCTTTTGATTGCTGGGCTAATGGATTGCTGGTTGCCAAAAAAGGTGAAGAGATTGTAGGTTATCTTTTACAAGTGCCATCAAGCGTCACAAAAGGAGACTCATGGATTTTGTCATTAGCAGTATCAAAAAATGCACAAGGTTATGGGCTTGGTAAAAAGTTACTAGAAACAGCGATTGAAAATGCAAAAGGATATAAACGATTACTTTTAACGGTATGTCCAAACAACAAGAGAGCGTATGCTTTGTATCAATCGTATGGTTTTTACTTAGTCAAAGAAGAGCAAGACTATTTTGATATTGGTGAAGATCGCCTCGTTCTTGCCCTAGATATTGTTGAGTAACTTGTTATTGTGTCTTTTGAGAATAAAAAATAGTTAGCATGAAGGTGGAGAGAGCATGGAAATCGATTATAAAGTCAATGAACCTATTACTGCAGAGCAGTTTATTACTCTATTAAAGAAAACCTCTTTAGGTGTGCGTCGTCCCATTGATGATGTTGCAAAAATACAAGCCATGCTTGATAACTCAAATCTAGTTGTGACCGCATGGGGGGATGGCGAACTCATTGGTATTGCTCGCTCAGTCACTGATTTTAACTTTTGTTGTTATTTATCCGACTTAGCAGTTGACGAAAGTATTCAGTCAGTAGGTATTGGGAAGTATCTTATTTTGGTGACCAAAGAAGAGCTGACACCTGATTGCAAATTAATCTTACTCGCGGCACCAAAGGCTGAAGGGTATTACCCAAAAATAGGCTTTGAAGCTCACAACAGTGCATGGGTTTTATCCGATGCAAGTCAGTTAAAGTTATTTTGAGGTAAAGCCATGAAATCTATAAGTGTATTAGGCTGTGGTTGGTTAGGGTTACCGTTAGCTAAATGTTTGGTTAATAATGGCTTTGCCGTTAAAGGATCGGTTCGCAGCAAAGAAAAAATAGAGTTATTGGAAAGTATCTCTGTTGCTCCATTTCTACAGGATATCGATGGTGAGGTAACAGAGTCATCATGGGCACCATTTTTAGACTCAGATATTTTAATTATTGCCATTCCTTCTAAGAATAAAGCAGGCTTTAGTGCTTTGATCCGTATCTTAGAGTCTTCATCTATTAAACATGTGGTTTTTGTTAGTTCAACCTCGGTATACGCGGATAACAATAGTGTGGTGACTGAAGAAATTGCGGCATCTGAATCTTCTGTATTATTTCAAATTGAATCGTTGTTTTGTCAATCATCGGTATTTACAACAACGGTAATTCGCTTTAGTGGTTTAGTGGGATACCAACGAAATCCAGGACGATTTTTTGCTAAAAGTGGCCGTTCTGTGAGTAACCCAGACGCACCTGTAAATATGATCCATCAGGATGATTGTGTTGAGTTAATAACACAGATCATAAAACAAGAGAAATGGAACACTATTTTTAATGCCTGTGCTGATACGCACCCAACAAAACGAGAGTTTTATACACAAGCAACTCAGCGAATAGGGGTGATTACACCTGATTTTATCGAGTCAGACACTCAAACGTTTAAAATTATTAGTAATGAAAAAATTAAACAGGCATTGGGTTATGAGTTCATTTACCCGGATGTGATGCAAATTTCTTATGACATCTAAACGACATTAATTAAGGATAGAATAATGAGCAACCTATTAGATACCAATCCACTTGTAACCACAGCATGGTTAGCTAAGCATATCGAAGATAAGAATCTCGTTATTGTGGATGCCTATATGGCGAATGTCGTCGGTAAAGAGCCGTTAGTTTATGAGGCGTTTTCTTGTCTACCTATGGCACGTAAATTGGATATAGAAGCCGACTTTTGTGATCATACATCTTCTCAAATCCATGCACTTCCTAATGAAGAGCAGTTTACTCAGGCAATACAGAAGCTAGGTATTAATTCTGATTCAATGGTTGTTATATACGATAGCCAAGGTATTTATTCTGCTCCTAGAGCGTGGTGGACGTTTAAGGTAATGGGATTTGAAGATGTTTATGTTTTGGATGGCGGATTACCTCAATGGCTAAAAGAGGGAAGAGAAACGGCATCAGAATACACAACAACATCGATATTGGGTAATGCGATGGCGAAAGCGGTGAAAGGTTTAGCGTGTGACTCGGACGAAGTAGTTAGCGTAATAAATACCAATGTGGCAATTTTAGATGCGCGTGGAGAAATGCGTTTTCTAGGCAAAGCACCAGAGCCACGTGAAGGTGTTCGTAGTGGCCATATTCCAAACTCTAAAAACCTCCCATTTTCTATTTTGTTAGATGATTATACCTATCAAGATGAAGAGACATTACGAGCTATTTTTGCAGAAAGAGTACCATCAGTAGATACGAAGATTTACTTCAGTTGTGGATCAGGTATTACCGCGTGCATCTTAATGTTGGCAGCCGTATCTATTGGTTATAAAGCGGTTGTCTTATACGATGGTTCATGGGCGGATTGGGGCAGTAATCACGCATTACCGATAGAGTAATTTAAGTAAGAGTGATCAATGAGAGACACGTTAAGCGCCAAAAAGAATATTCTCAGCTCCTTTCTGCCATTTTGGGTGTGTAAACATCGCTTTTGAAAAAGTAGGATCATTATAATGATCCACCAACCATGCTCTTAAATAAGGGAGCGGAGCTTGAGCGTACCACTTCTTATCAACTCGTGAAAACTGACGAATAAAGGGTAAGATAGCGTAATCCACCAAGCTCGGTGCTTCTCCCATAATATAAGCATGCAGAGATAACGCTTGCTCGATAGCCATTAACCATTCACAACATCGCTCTCTGCATTCAACTTCATTCGTATCGTGATAGCGAGAGGCTGCGCGATATTTTCGCAATGCATCAACAAACTCATGATCACTTCGATAGATAAACTCAAGCATGTGGGGGAGTTTCTGCTTATCATGTGAATAGAGTAGGTTATTAGGATCTGATTGAGTTAGTGCCCAAATCATCACATCAAGACTTTCGTCGATTACTTTACCATCACTTAGCTGCAATACAGGAACCGTACCTTTCGGTGAAATCGATAGCATTTCTTCAGGTTTATTCTTCATATCAATATCACGCAGCACCACAGTTTGTTGTGCATGTAAAATACCCAAACGAGAACGCATCGCATAAGGGCACTGTCGAAGGGAGTAAAGAATGGGCGTTGTCATGATTAAATACTCAAAAGCTAACGTGTTTTAAATCATATTAATGGAATAAATCCTTGGTTTCACCTTTATTTCTTTATGATCTGGATCAATAAAAGCTGAATAAGTGGTAATAAAAGCGTGAGGCGAGTAGAATGCCCCCTCAAAAAATTATTACATATAATAAGAAGCGAGCAATTTCATAATGAGTAGAAAACTTGAATTATTGGCCCCAGGTGGTGATGTAGAAGCGATTAAAGCAGCCATCGTAGCAGGAGCAAATGCCGTTTACTGTGGTTTAGATGTATTTAACGCACGTAACCGCGCTGCCAATCTTTCATTTGATGAGCTAAATGGTGTATTACGATTAGCTCATGAATATGGCTGTGAAGTTTTCTTAACATTGAATATTGTTCTTCTTGAGCATGAAATTAAATCAATTTCAAAGCTACTTAATCAACTAGTAAATACCACTATTGACGGCATTATTGTTCAAGATCTTGGTATGTTTAATCTAGTAAAAAAATACTTTCCAACACTAGATATTCACGCTTCAACGCAATTAACAACACATAACGATGGTCAAATTCAATTTTTGTCTAAGTTAGGTGCTTCACGCGTTAATTTATCTCGTGAGCTTAATATTGGTGAGATTAAATCCATAACAGAGCTAGCGCATGAACACGGTGTATTAGTTGAAGTATTTGTTCACGGTTCATTATGTATTGCTTTCTCTGGTCAATGTTATTCAACATCAGTCAGTGTCGGTAACTCTGCAAACCGTGGACGCTGTAGTCAAGCATGTCGTGATGAATATGAAGAGACTGATGTTGGAAATAAATACCCATTAAATTTAAAAGATAACTCAGCTTACTTTGAATTACCTGAATTGGTTGATGCTAAAGTAGATTCACTGAAAGTGGAAGGCCGAATTAAAGGTGCTCATTACGTTTATACTGTTATTGAAAACTGGCGTAAAAATATCAATACGTTTGTTGAGTCGGGTGAGCTATATGAAGATGATTCAAACCTACATAAAGTATTCAATCGTGATTTTACCAACTCATTCTTGAAAGGTAATTTAACTAAAGACATGTTTATCGATAACCCGCGCGATAATAGTGTGAATTATGCGGTTCAACAAAGTAATGCGATTGATGTAGTACAAATTCAAGAAGTAAAACAAGAGCTTTATAGTGATAAAAACGCACTTGGAGCAACGCTAGAAGACAAAATCAAGTTCTTAGATATCAATAAGATTTCTATCACGATCGCTTTTAAAGCGGTTCTTGGTGAACCATTAGTTGTAACGATAACACCAAGCAATAAAGATCAAGAAACGTTTGAGGTGAAATCGCAATCGCTGCTAAGTGAAGCGGGCGAGAAATCGATTACTTCGTCAGAATTAGAAAAAAGGTTCAAAGGCGTAATTAACGCTAATTACGAACTTACCGGTTATGATTTTTCTGAGTTAGCGGATAATTTAGCTATTCCATTTAGAGAGTTAACTGAACTTAAAGATAACGTGGCTTATTTACTTAATGGGTCTAAAGAAGTGCTAAAGTTTGTTGATGTACCAGCATTACCTAAGTACGCGAAAGTAGAAGAGAAACCTAAACTATCAATGCTGATAGCAGATGTCGAAGACTTAAATGTATGCGATGCAACAGATGCAGATATTTATTTTAAATTACCTGAAAGCTTTAGAAGAAATGAGACTAAGTACATTAATATCTTCTTAGAAAACCCTCGTTTAATTCCATGGTTCCCAGCGGTATTGATTGGTAAAGATTATAATGAAGCGGTTCGAGTTCTTGAAGAAGTTAAGCCTACGCGTATCGTAACAAACAATACAGGTATAGCGTATAAAGCGTTTGAGATGGGCATTGAATGGATTGCAGGTCCATTCTTAAATACCACTAACTCACACGCATTAGTGACAATGAAAGAAGAGTTTAATTGTTCGGGTGCCTTTATCTCAAATGAGATCAATAAAGGACAAATTAAGCATATTCGTCGTCCAGAGAACTTTAAACTACTTTATAGTATTTACCACCCGGTGTTAATGATGACAAGTCGTCAGTGCTTCTTCCAACAAACGGTAGGTTGTAATAAGCGTGCAATTGAAGCTGGTTGTATGTTGAAGTGTGAAAAAGCGACAACAATAACCAATACAAGAGGGGTTTCTTTTGCGGTAGATAAGCAAAAAGGCGGCTACCCAAGTATTTATAATCACGAGCAATTCTTAAATATGGATATTGTGACTGATATGTCGGATTTATTTGATGAGTTCTTTATTGATTTAACTAACATTGGTGGTGGTTCTAAAGTACAAGCTGATAAAGTTGAATTAGTAAAACATTTTGAGCGTTTGTTGAATGGCGATGAGCAAGTACAAGAAGAGCTGTTTACCATGGTGCCAATTAATACGCATGACCAATATAAAGTAGGTCTATAAGCGCTAATTGTACTGATAATCTTAAGATAGAAGCCGTGATCACATATCACGGCTTTTTTTTGTCTATAATTCAATAATAAGTATGGATTTGATATTGCGAAGTATAATTATAAACACTGAGAGGAATTGGCTATGGTGACACTACAACTACTGAAAACAGAAGATGCAGAAGCGTTACTGGAGTTTGAATCGGTAAATCGAGAATGGTTTGAATCATTCATTGAAGCGCGAGATGAGGATTTCTTCAGTGAAGAGGGGATCAAAGATCATATTGATTTTTACCTATCTGAATATGAAGAAGAGAGAATTTATCCGATGATATTGAAGAATGCTCAAGGAACTATTTGTGGTCGAGCCAATCTTTATAATATTAATCGAGAAAAAGAATCCGGTTTTATTGGTTATCGAATTGGTGAAGAATTTGTTTCTCAAGGGTTCGCTACTTATGCAACTAAAGAATTGATTGATGTTGCCAGAGAGACATTAGCGTTGAGCCAATTAATAGCTACAGCAGCGACGGATAATTTGGCATCCCAAAGAGTGTTAGCCAAAAATGGTTTTAAACAAGCGGGTTTTAGACCTGAGTTTACCATTGTTGACGGTGAAATTATTGATTGTTATGAATATCGCTGCGTAATTAAGCAGTTATCGACAGTGATATAAAGTGAGATATAGCCCTAAAGCAGGGCTTGCTATATACTTTCTTGTTTCAAAGGAATTCCTATAATGGAAATGATCATCGTCTCTTCTGAAAAACAGAAACGTCTAATAATGATCTTTGCTCGTATGAAAGCAAAGATGTCAGATAAAGCGTTACTGAAAAATTTAGATGCATACCAAATCAACTCAACGGCTTACCCTGCATTTAAGAAAGCACAGGATCTTCGTGTTGAGCGTATTCATTTACCTTTTGGTGATGATAAAACAGGATCATTAGATGGCGGTGACTTCTTGTTCCGTTACCTTTCTAAGGGCTACATTTGTCTTGGTGATTTTGAAGGTCAACCAAAGTCAGATCTAGCACCATGGGGGGTTCGCTCTGTTCGCCGTCAACCTAAAATAGGTTTTGGACTGTAATAGATTAAAACTGTCAATTACAGGATAGTTATAGCGGCATCGTAAGATTGATGGGCTAACCAGAATTAAATTGCAATGGGAGTATTCTATAAAATTCATATTATGAGCTTTGTAGAGGGCTTCCATGAATCATTTCAGCGAAAATTTCATCGCACTTCCTTTGTTATTCTTACCCTTCGCTTTATTCAAATGTGTAACGATCCATATTTTAGGATCCCGCTAATGAAACCAATGGTTTAACCCTATATAATGCAGCCTAAGTAAGTTACTGATTTTTTTATATACTAAAATTATCTAATTAATGACTGAACCAAACTGTTATAAAAGGAAGTTAAAGTGAAATACAAACCGTTTTCGTCAATATTTACATTTAGTGTGTTGTCTCTTTCGATGTTGAGTGTAAACAGTTCGGCCAACGTCGGTTTAATTCCCGTGGTTGGTGGAGTTGTTAACTCAGCAGAAATACTTAAAAATCAGATACATTCATCTGTAATATATACAACGGAAACGGTTCGTGATGCCGCTATTTTTACCATTGCAGGCATCACATTAGATGCTTACATTTTATCTCTTCCATTGGATGGTGATGTTAAAAAAAGCATCATTGCAAAGCTTTCTAATCCCTCATACGCGATCCCTTTAGGTCATTTTCTTTATACCTTTGTTGATAAATACGGAGATATGGATAATGAAGATGCTTTTAAAGCCTATTTGAAAACCCAATACGATGAAGAGACACTTAACGGATTTAGTCATTCTTTGTTTACTCTTAATAGTGTTCAAAAAGAAGAGAAACCAGAGTTAGCAGATAGCCATCACCAAGGGTTAAAGATTGATCGCAAATTGATTGCGAACATGGTGATTGTGTATGATGAATTGGTACAAATTGGTGAGTGGAAGGATCTTGAGGTATTACCCGAGCGCTATACTTATCTCTCTGATACGCCTGAAGATAGAAAAATAATAGATAAAATTCAACCAATCATCATTGCTGGAATGACAAAAGCACTCACAAGTATGGATGAGGGAGAAATGCGTGGGGCGTTAGAACAAATCATTGAAGAGGGTAAGCCTGAGCATAAAGGCTCTGTGAATAATAAAGCAGAAGCATTAACCATTACTCTTATTGATTTTGTTCGTCTTAATGTCTTGAAATCATACCGCCAGTTTGTTTATCAAGAGCAGCGACAAGAGGTACTCAATAAATGGTTACAAGAGAGTTTTAAAGACAACCCTGCGACGGTTATTGCTTATTTAGAATCTCGTCAGCAACGTCGACTAGCAGTTCAAGTTACGGTGGATGGTTTGCAACAAGGTCTGCTTGAAGGATTAATGTCACCGATTGAAAAACCATTTATCAAACAGGTGTATAAAGATCATCTTAAGCATGAAACCTATAAGCCTCAGAATGAAATCACCACGCAGCCAGAGCACGAACAGCAATTATCATTCTTAAAAAGGCTGACAGAGAAAGAGTATAACGACTCATCTTATTTGCCATTTTTTACTGAGTTATATCAAAATCATGATAAAAGTATTGTTAATGTAGGGATATCATCAACGCCTACCATTAGTGTTCGTAATTTACCGATAATAAAGACGGGTGCGAAGGTCTCTGGTAAAGGTGGAACTGGAATACCGAATTTCCATTTTGTTGACCGACAAGAAGATCGCGCTTATTACTTTTTCGGCAACGATGCTTTGCAGCTTGATCGTCTAATGGATGCAAACAAAGTTCAAACCATGTTTGATCGCTTGGATTACCTAGTTACGTTAAATTGTAATGCCCAATACGATTGGAATGCACACACCACTTATGATGGTTTAGTGAATCTAGGTGCCGGTGAGAGTTTACGAGACTTTGGTGAAAAGCGTTGTTTGAGAGAGTTAACACAACGAGCCAAAGCAGAGAAAACGATTGTTAAGATGCGAGCAAAGTTAATTGACGATATTGGTGTTTATGATGATATCTTTGTTTTGGATATCTACAGTAAATTAACGCAAAAATGGAAGATCCAACAGAATTTAGAATCCTTGTCGAAACTAGAACAAAAAGGCATGCCAGATTACGCCTTGATCTATAATCCATGGCCTGATCATTTTGCTCATTTTACTGGCCCATTTAGTGATGAAATACTCATGCCGACAGGGGAGTTGAATCGATTAGATTATTGGTTAACGCAATTTACTAACACATATAAAGATGCAGGTGTATACGCTAGAACACTTTGGGGGATGGCTGGGGATCACGGCTTATCACCCGTGTATTATTCTCTTAATCCAGAAAAACAGGTGTTCGATTCTCTTCAAACAGAGCTTGGTTATCCGTTAGTGGTTAAGAAGATCTCTTCGGATGAAGGTGAAGGCCCTAAAATTACCAATGCGCTTAATTATGAAAGTAATAAAGAGGTTGATGTGGTGGTTGCCTCTACTGCAGGTGGCAACTTTATGATGGATTTCTTTAATTCAGCCGAAGGTTGGAAAGTGCAACCTACATACACAGAGCTAACAACGTGGACGCCTGTTAATGCCAAAAAAGGTGGCTCTATTAATGTGGTTAATGAAATCGCATCACGTTTAAAAGAGTCGTTAGATTATCTCGTTGTTAGAGAAACACACTGCACGCTAGAGGAATGTAAAGCTCGAATTATTGGTTTTAAAGACGGTGTTAGAGTTGATGAATTAATCACTAAAAAAGGGGAGCGATTACTTTATCAGCCTGTTATTGGTTCATCCCAGTTACTTGAACTCGATATTCTTAATCCATATAAATCGCAGCCAAATGAAGCTGAATTAGCATCATATCAAGCGTTATATCAACGATGCATGGTTTCTGCCGTTAGCGATGATGTCAGTTCATGGTGTACAGAGCAAGAATGGCGAAGCTTAACCGCTTACACAGCGCGACCAGATTCAGTGAATCAATTAGCTAAATTGTATGAAGAAGACAGAGCAGGGACGATAAACTTATTCCCTAAATTTGGGGTTGGGTTTAATACTAAAGTGCCAGGTAGGCATGCAGGTGAGCATTACTTAGAAAAAGATGCCTTTTTAGGATTCTGGGGAACACCCGTAGGATCGGATGCGTCGGAATTGAAGAGTAACGCGAATGGCTCACTTGCTCCGACATTATATGAATATCTTACCCAAGAAATCGTTATTAAGAATGAAAATGGATGGGGTTTTCCTTCTTTGCTCAGTGAGCTGGATATACAAAAAAAGTAAATAAAAGAAGACAATAATCATTCTCTTTTGATGGCTTGAGAGTGCATTGTTGGGGGGTTCATACATAATGTTAAGTGTTTTTTATCAAAAAATAAGAGTAGTTTTATACATGCTTTTGGATTTTATTTGTGAAAAAGGACACATTTATTAAATAATAAGACTGTTAATATGTCTCATTAATTATTCGCTTGTTTCATTAGTGAGTCATGCAATGTAGGGGGTGTTGGCTCCACTGCTAATCCTACATTGCTTTATATTATTTAGAATTATAAAAGTAGACATACTATGCATTTAACATTAAAAACAAAACTTGTAATAACAAGTGTTGCTCTTATCGTTTTAACGATTATTTCGTTGGGTACTTTTTCATATCAAACGATGAAAACTCAAGCGTGGGATAGTATTCGCAGTGAGAGTGGGAATACTGCAAAAGCATACAGTTTAGGCATTGGAGATTGGTTCAAAGGTCGTCAAGATGCTATTACGGCAATGAAAGAAGCCATAGAACGAGATCCAAATTTAGATATGGTGGCACACTTAAAACAAACCTTTACGTCAGGTGGTTTTGGACTGAGTTACTATGGTGATGCAGAGGGGGTAATGCAACGTCAAGATCCATCACTAAATCAAGCGGGTTATGATCCTCGAACTCGTGGGTGGTATAAAGAAACAATGGCTGCCAATAAAGCGATTACCACAAAGCCTTATGTTAGCCATACCATGCAGGCATTAGTAGTCACATTGACTGAACCTGTACGTGAAAATGGAAAAATCATTGGTGTTACAGCATCTGATCTCTCTTTATCTACTTTAATCGATGATGTACTGGATATTCCTGTCCTAGGAAAAGGTTACGCCATGCTTCTTGATGTCAGCAATAAAATTGTCGTTGCTCATCCAAATGAAAAAATGACACTAAAGCCAATTTTAGAATTAGGTCAAGGGTTTGATGCAATAAACTTAAATAGTGAGCTTGCCTCTGACGGCTTCTTTTTTACTGAGCAAAATGGAGTAAATAAAGCCGTAATGGTAACGGCTGTCCCTAATACAAGTTGGGCTATTGCTCTTGTTATGGATCAAGACACACTAGAAACGCCGTTAAATGCAATGCTATTTAAATTAATACTTATTGGCGGCTTAATTTTATTGTTTGTTTCATTATTTACGGGCTGGTTAGTCACACGCCAATTACGTGAATTAGGTACAGTATCAGAAGCCTTAGCAGATATTGCAAATGGTGAAGGGGACTTAACGGTTCGTATTAATGTTACATCTGATGATGAAGTGGGTAAACTCGCTGAAAACTTTAATCAGTTTGTTTCTCGTCTTCACACAATGGCATCGAATTTACGTGAAATCACATTAGAGCTTAATCGTTCTGCTACGGACTCAGCAGATTCAGCATTTCAACGTAGCCAAAACATTCGTCATTAACAAGATGAAATTACCATGGTCGCGACTGCGGTAACAGAAATGGCAAGTGCAACTCAAGAGATAGCGGGTAATGCAGAGAATACAGCAAAATCTGCAGAGCAAGCGGTAGACTTAACCCAAGAGGTGAATAATCAAGCAAACCAAAGCCAAGCATCAATTGGAAATCTTGCGCGTGAAGTAAACAGTGCAGTGGATATCATTGAAGATCTTAATGGCCACGCACAGAAGATCAGCTTAATTCTAGCCACTATTCGGTCAATTGCAGAGCAAACGAATTTACTTGCATTGAATGCGGCAATAGAAGCCGCGCGAGCTGGTGAACAAGGGCGTGGGTTTGCTGTTGTTGCAGATGAGGTTCGTGTGTTATCTCAACGCACTCATACCTCAACAGAAGAAATCCAATCGATGATTGAAACACTGCAATCTACCACGCAAAAAGCGGTATCGGTCATGTCGGACAGTCACCACTTGGCTCAAACGAGTGTAAAAGATGTTGATGAGGCTGGTGTAAGTATTGAAAATATAGCAGTTCAAATTAATATGATTAGTGATATGGCGACGCAGATCGCTTCGGCAGCAGAAGAGCAATCAAGTGTTACTGCAGAAATTAGCCGTAACACAGAAGGTGTACAAGAGGTTGCCAATCAAATGGCGAGTGAAGCTGAAACCGCAGCACAACAAGCAGAGGCATTAAAGTCACTAGCGGATTCACTAGAAGAAGAGATCAAACGTTATAAGCTTTAAACGTTTAAAATTTAATAAAAACCGTCATTTTTTGACGGTTTTTGTGTCAAAAAAATGTGATTTTCGTCCAAAAATAAAGAAATAAGAACAATGGCTAAAATATTTCAGAAACATTGTTCATTAGCTATTCCCAAACGTAAAACAAGGTGTAGAATATGCCTCCTTGATCGGCCAACACTCAATGTGTTAATTATTCCAGTGTATTGAAAGTAAAGATAAATATACTATTAGGACATAAATGAAAAACGTATTATTTGCTCTTGTTATCTCCTTAGCAACAGTGTCTTGTACTCCAATTTTTGATGGGAATTATAATCAATCTAGCTCTGAGTCTTGTGATTGTAGTAATGGTTCATCAAATTCAAATATGTGGCAACCAAGCACCTCAAAACCAAGCACATCAAAACCAACCCAAACACTGGAAGAGCAATTAGCAAATCTTGCTAACCAAGTACACAATAAGTGGGGGAATAAAGAGTTTCTTGAAGCCGGTAAGCATCGTTACGTAAAGTATCTTGATGGCTATCGTACTCGTGCACATATTGATTTTGATAAAGGTAAAATTTACGTATCTACGATTTCTCAATATCAACCAAAAGAAACGTTAAAAAAAGCCATTATAGGCACAGTTTTAATGCCGGCAGATCCATCGCATGTTGATTTATTCAGTGATAAATCAATTCCGCTGCGTGGACGCCCATTTTTATTGGGTCAAATTAAAGATCAAGAAAACAAAGACATTGAATGGCCATGGCGAGCAGGGAAATACGCTGATTATTTAATTGAAAATAAGCTGCAATCTAAAACGATTAAAAACGGTAAGGCATATTACGTTGAGATCTCAATGGTAGATGACCATTTAGAGCAACGTGAATTTCAATATGCAGATTTGATCAAAAAAGCGTCGAAAGACTACGGAATTTCAATCGATTTAATTTATGCCATTATCCAGACCGAAAGTAGCTTCAACCCTTATGCAGTAAGTCATGCTGGTGCTTATGGTTTAATGCAGGTGATCCCAAAAACGGCAGGAGCAGATGTATTTAAACTAGTTAAAAATAAATCTGGTATCCCAACAAAAGAGTATTTGTTCAATCCTGCGAATAACATTGATACAGGCACAGCTTATTTTTATATCTTGAAAAATAGATACTTACGCGATATCAAACACCCGACCAATAAGCATTACAGCATGATCTCGGCTTATAACGGGGGCTCTGGTGGTGTATTTTCAACGTTTGATACAAGCAAAACTAAAGCTATCAGTGAGATAAATAGTTTAAAACCGGAGCAGTTATACTGGGCGTTAACCAATAAACATCCAAAAGCAGAAGCGCGTCGATACCTTGAAAAAGTGTTGAAATTTCAAAAAGAATTTAATGAGAAAGCGTAGATAGAATATGTTGATTGAGAGGGTAAATAAATTGTATTACACATTTTTAATACAATTTGTTAGCTTCTCATTCTATTAAAAATATAATCAAATTAGTTGGTGGTAACGCTAGATTGAAACAGATTTTCTTTTGTTTGCTGTGTTTATATTCTTCACTTTCATGGTCGCTTGAATTGACTAAAGAAGAAAGTGAGTGGCTTAAGCATAATAAAAACTTTACATTTTATAATGATAATTATGATTCAAGACTTTTCTTTATTGAAAATGGCGTTCAAAAAGGGGTATACAGCTATTTAGTTGCGGATATTAATAAAAAGTTAAATACAAACTTTACCGTACAAATTGAAGATATTGATGTATTGCATGATAAGTTTAATAATTTAGATCCTGGTCTGTATTTTGATTTTGCAAATACAAAGGAGAGGCGTGAAAACTACTTTTTTGTACCTACTTTATATCGAGTAAATACGAAAGTTTTCTTTAAAGATACTGAAAATATTAAAGACCTAGTTAGTTTAAATCATAAAAGAATTGGCCTTATTGATGATTGGTATTCTACAACTAATTTTGTTAATCAATACGAAGAATCAATACATTATAGTCCTGTAAAATATAAAAGCTTAAATGAATTAACAGAAGCGTTGGAGGTTGGGGATATTGATGCTTTTGTGGCAGATACACAGGTGATTACTGATAAAGCTTATCCAACGCTTTCTTTGCCACGACTAGAAGATTTGTATACCTCATTTGCTATTTCTAAGGAATACGTAGATCTATATTCTATTTTAATTAAATATTTTACTGATTTAAAAACAATAGAAGTAAAGGATATGGTGAAAAAGTCGCGTGAAGATTATTTCATCTA
The DNA here is from genome assembly GCF_028765575.1 of Aliivibrio sp. S3MY1. Taxonomy (GTDB): domain Bacteria; phylum Pseudomonadota; class Gammaproteobacteria; order Enterobacterales; family Vibrionaceae; genus Aliivibrio. Next base: position 95,786 of record NZ_JARACO010000002.1, read on the forward strand.
TTTATTTAAAAAGAGTGAAAAGCTTAAAGGGCTGGAGATCAGTGTCGGTTATGGATTTAATGAGTTTCCAACCAGTTATTATGTTCATAATGAATACCATGGAATAGCACCAACACTTTTCGAGAGTATTAAATTAATATTTAAAGATGTGGTTAATTTTACAGAGCCAACTATTGGTGAATGTAACGATTATGATATTTTACTTTCTACCTTTGAAAATAAGTGTATAACCGATAACTATTTATTAACTAAGCCATATTATACCTTTGAACTTTCTGTCTTTAATAAATTAGAGGGTAATTTTATATCTCGTATTGCAGATGTTAACTACTCAACCGTAGGGATATTGAAAAATGCTTATTATTACGACTATGTGAAAAATAATACGCTAAATGTAAAAATGGTATTTTTTGATACTTTTGAAGAAATTATCAAAGCCGTCGATGATGGGATCGTAGATTACGCCTTTGGCGATCAAAGATTATTGCTTAATCACACAATTAATCATGATATGTTCGATCTAAAAATAGCCGGTACATTAACAGAAAAAGCGTCTGTCTATATGGCTGTAAAAAAAGAATATAAGGCATTGTTTGACGCGATTAATCTTATATCGATAAGTTCAGATAATGAACGGTTAATTAAAAACATTTATATTAATAAAAATGAAAAGTACAAAAGAAATGACTTATGGATATGGATCTGTGTTTTGAGTGTTTGCATACTCATTATCGCTCTTTTACTTGTACGAGTTTTCCTTGCGAAAAAAACACAGCATCGACTTTTAACTATGAACGAGTCCTTGATTGGTTCATTAGAGATGGCGTCTTTGTACAGTGATGAAGAGACCAGTGAGCACAATAAACGGATTAATATTTATTCTGAGTATTTATCTAACCTTTTGAAGATGCCAAAAGCGTTTGTTGAGGATATCCGTATGATTGCTTCTCTGCATGACATCGGAAAAATTGGTATCCCTCATTACATTTTAAAGAAACCAGGGAAGCTTGATCCTGATGAATTCGATGTGATGAAACAACATGTTAACATCGGCTATGAGATCATAAAGAATACCGAATTAAGTATAATCACCAAAAATATCGTACTTTACCATCATGAAAAATGGAACGGAAAAGGGTATTTACACCTTGCAGGTAAAGATATTCCAATTGAAGCTAGAATCGTTAGTATTGTTGATGTGTATGATGCGCTAAGACAAAAACGAGTTTACAAAGAAGGGTTCACCCATGAGGTTGCAATAGAGATTATTGCAGAGGAAAGAGGGGTATCTTTTGATCCTATGATTGTTGATCTGTTTTTACATCATCACGAAGAATTTAGAGCGATCTTTGAGAATAATCAGTAGATAGAATCAGGGGCTAGAACCTAGCCCCTAAATATTAGTCCCTAAGCGCAGCTTCACCTTTCACATCAAAATTAATTTTCTCATGTCCTGCAAACACCTGGAAGCGTTTACCTTTTGCACGAGCAATAATCGTAATGCCAAATTTCTGCGCCAAATCTAAGCCCATTTGCGTTACGCCTGAGCGAGAAAGTAAAACGGGAATGCCCATTTGAGCAACTTTGATCACCATTTCAGAGGTTAAACGACCTGTGGTGTAAAACAGCTTATTGTCGCCCGTACCACGGTTTAACCATAATTCACCCGCCAGAGTATCAACCGCATTATGACGGCCTACATCTTCCACAAAAGAAAGCACTTGGTTATTTTCACAAATCGCACAGCCATGAACGGCACCCGCCGCTTTATAGGTGTCATTATGATACGTCAGCGCTTCTAATGATGCATAAAGATCTGATTGGTTAATCGTTACTTGAGGTACTTGGTAATTCTCAAGTTGCTTCATAACGTTGCCATACATGGTGCCTTGACCGCAGCCCGAAGTGACCGTTTTTTTCTTTAAATTCTCTTTAACGTGCTCGGTGGTCTCTTTAGTATTCACCGCGGCTGTTTTGGTTTCCCAATCAATCATGATGGATTCTAATAACGTCACATCACTAATGAAATGTTGATTCTTTAAATAACCAACGACTAATTCAGCAGGGCGTGCGCCTAACGTCATTAGAGTCACCACTTCTTGCCAATTCAACATAACCGTTAATGGTTGTTCACACGCGACTTCTTTTGTTAGCTTCTCACCGTATTCATCATAAACATCCACAGTAAGAGTTTGTTTAGGTACAGCGCCAGTAGTTATTATTTTTGGTGATTGGCTCAAAGTAAGCTCCAAATTAATGAGATTTAAGGTAATTAATAATATTTAAGGTAACAAATGAATGACACGCAAATTTTATACCACAGGATGAGTTGTGGTTAAATTAGAAATAAACCGTTGTTGGTATAAGGATTGCTTTATAGTGTCAATAGAGATAAAAAAGCCTCATAAAAAGAAGGGTGAGTTGTGGATCAAAAAACAGAAAACCAATGGCCACTTCAGTTTGAAGTGATTGAAGAAACCAAACAAGTAGGACGTTGGAGTGCGCCATCTTGGCATCTTGGTGACATTCATCTTTATGAGAAAAAAACACAAGCAGCGCAAAGTAACGGCATCTTGTTTGAACGTGATCTAGAAATATTCTTAGATGAACGAACCGATTACCGTTTTAATTTAAGCTCCCAAGATCCGAAGCTATTTTTTGCGTTTGAAAACGATAATGACGTACTAATTCCTGTAATGGTTACGGCTTCACAAAGCTTGATAGGCCAATACATGGATGGTGATTACGTTGTATTATCGATTGGAATGCCACTACCAGTACAAGCATGGCTAGAAGCTTTTATTGGCAAAAACGGTGAACTGATAGAAGTTCGTAGAAAGAAACGTAAAGGTGCGGGGCGCGCAAGTGAGCAACTTCCTAAGTAGATGGGCACTGAGAAAACAGAAGGTAAAACAAGGTGAAGAGGTCAGTGATGAGCCTATTCAAGCGTTATCAATACCTGTTATTGAAGCTTCTGTCGATGATATTGAAACCGCATCAGTTCTAGAAGAGGCAGAGGTGACGGCTGAGATAGATCTACCTACCGAGGCCGATCTAGGTGAAATTACAGGAACCAGTAATGTCAGCCAATTTATGGCAATTGGGGTAGATAAAAACCTGAAAAAAGCCGCATTGCGTAAGATGTTTTTGAACCCTGAATTTGCAATGGAAGATGAGCCAAACTACTCAACACCACCAAAACTGGATAGTGAAACTGCAGCCAAGTTACGAGATTGGATGGTAGAGCCTGTTGAGGAAGAAGAGGGTGAGAGTGAGCCAGCCTCAGTGGCAGAACCATTATTACAAGAAGCATCAGAACAACAAGAAGTAATCGAAAAAAAGGAAGCAACAAACAGTAATGATAATGAATATCAATACGTTACAGGCAGCAAAAAAGCGTTAAGTGAGACAAAAAAGACCATTTAAACGATCGGGACATTTTGAACCAAGGTGAGACAAAATGTCCCGACAAAAAACACATCCTATCAAATAGTCTAAAAATACCGCATTTTAGCTAATTAATATTTCTAATAATTACCCATTAAGTTGGTACGGTTATTGCGATATAGCACCTAGAAACCAGTCTTAGAACTGAATAGGCCCAAATGGGGTCAAGAATAGGTGAAGCAATGTTAACCCAATTTTTAGCACAATCTGAAACAACGAATGCCAAAGCGCGTCAGTTCGCTATTGCGCAAACCGTTGAGTTAAACAACTTAATCCCACCAACGGTGAGCTACGAAAGCCGTGGAAACTTGATCATCATTGGACCTACCAGCATTATTGTTGATGTTGCCGAGCAGTTCTCAGAGCTGAACAGCATCACACTGGTATCAACCGAATCCGATGCACACAATAAAGAGACTGAAAGAACGGTTTACCACGCTAAAGATCTAAGCATCAAAGGCTTTTTAGGCGCATTTGATGTTGAGTGTACCCTAAATGGTGAACGTGTTAATTTAGCAAAAGCAACCATTGGTGCTACTGCATTCGATCTTGTGTTAGACATGAAACTAAATAGCGTAATGTCAGAGCAAGTGCCAGTACCTGGTTACTATCCAGTCGGTCGTGGTTATCCAACGCTAGCTCAGGTGCTTGATGAATTGCCAGCACTTGTTGGTACCTTTGATAAACCAAAATACTTTCGCTTAAATCCAGAGTTATGTGCACACAGTTCACGTGGCGTTAAAGGGTGTGAGCGTTGTGTTGATGCTTGTCCTGCTGGCGCACTAACCAGTGAAGGCTCTGATCAAACAGGCCACCACATTCAAATTAACCCATACCTTTGTCAAGGTGTTGGTACCTGTGCAACGGCTTGTCCGACAGAAGCCATCAGCTATGCATTACCAGAAGCGGAGAAAACACAAAACTTTGCTACTCGTCTATTAGCAAACTACAAGAAAGAGGGGGGGGAAACACCCATTATCGCTTTCTGTAGTGATCGCCATGAAAACTTCAATGTCATGGCACTAAAAACCATGCCAGATCATGTTATCCCAGTGGTGCTTGATGAGCTTCTTTCAGTTGGTATTGATACGTGGTTCTCTGCACTTGTTAATGGTGCTGCGCAAATCCTTTTCATTGCTAGCCGTAGAATGCCAGAAACCATTCAGCGTGTATTAACGCAAGAAGTCGAGATTGCACAGGCTTTCTTATCTCAACTAGGGTTAGATCCTCAACGCATCCAAGTGGTTTACATGGAAGCGTTACACGAAATGACACTTATCGAAACACCATTAGCAGTCATTGAGCAACCATTAACGGGTAATAAACGCGCACGCTTAATGGGCGCGTTAGATCACCTTGCTGCTGATGCGATTGCAAATAATATCGAAATAACAGAAATTCAGTCTCTGCCTTCTCATGCGCCTTATGGCAGTGTGAGCTGTGAAACGAAAGACTGTACCTTATGTATGGGGTGTGTCGCGGTTTGTCCAACTCGTGCTCTTCATAGTGATCCCGAATCACCAACATTAAAATTCATTGAGCAAGATTGTGTTCAATGCGGTCTTTGTGTCAGCGCTTGTCCAGAAAAAGTATTGAGCATGAAAGTGCAAATGAACTGGATCCAAACACAGCGTCAAGAAACACAAATCATGCATAAAGAAGATGCCGCGTGTTGTATCACTTGCGGAACGCCTTTTGCCCCAGCATCAATGATTGAAATGCTAAGAGTTAAGTTACAGGGTAACCCACACTTTAGTGATGAAGCTTCTATTAGTCGTCTATACATGTGTGAAGATTGTCGAGTGAAAGACATCTTTACTGATCTGTCTGCAAACCCAGAAAAACAATTAAAGGTGTAATGACCATGAATGAACAACAGCAAGTAAGACAAGAAATCTATGGTTTATTAGCGCATTTATTTCGTATTGCACCAGATCAAATGGTGATTGATTGGCTAAGTACGCTTGAAGTAGAAAGTAACGATGATCATGCAATGAGCAAAGCATGGTCTACAATGTCAAAAGCGGCTCAAGAATCAAATCAAGAAGCCCTAACAGACGAATACCAAAACCTATTCATTGGCGTTGGCCGTGGTGAAGTGATGCCGTTTGGCTCATGGCACATAGCGGGCGCTTTAATGGAAAAACCGTTAGTTGCCCTTCGTCAAGACCTTATGCAATTAGGTTTTGAGCGAGCAGATAACGTAAAAGAGCCTGAAGATCATATTTCAGCATTATGTGAAGTTATGGCGATGCTTATTGAAGCGGGTGATGCAGAAGTTTTGCAACAACGATTCTTTAACCGTCATATTCAACCTTGGTATGTAGCGCTGTGTGAGCAAATTAATAACGCTGAAAATGCGGATTTCTACCAATCAGTGACACAACTAGTTGAGGCGTTTTTCATTGTAGAACAAACGCGCTTTGCAAAAAATCCAAACGCAATTGAAGTCACAGAAGTATAAATGTCGGTGTGACTTAACAGAATTAAAACCATAAAAACAGACGCCCATTCCAAGTACATTGGAAGCAAAGGAGCATTGAATGAGCAATAAAAATACGGACCTAAACCGCCGCACGTTACTGAAGGGCCTTGCAACTGCAGCTGCCGCAGGAACAGTAGCAGCAGCGGTATCAGGAACAGCAAGCGCAAACACAGTAACGGATAAAAAAGACGTTGAGAAGAAGGGCGATGGATATCGCGAAACTCAACACATTCGTGACTATTACGATAGCCTATAACGGAGCTTAATAATGAAATTAACTAAACGTTCCGATTCGGTACAAAAGCAAGAGAACCAGCTGGGCATTACACGTCGTATGTTCATGCGTACTTCAACAATTGCTGCGGGTGCAGTAGCAAGTGCAAGCATGTTTGTTCCAAGCATGATGAAAAAAGCACAAGCGAAAGAAGTGCCAGTTGATGCACCAACAGAAGTGAAACGTACAATTTGTTCTCACTGTTCTGTCGGTTGTGGTATCTACGCTGAAGTACAAAATGGCGTATGGACTGGTCAAGAGCCAGCATTCGATCACCCATTTAACGCAGGCGGTCACTGTGCAAAAGGCGCAGCACTGCGTGAACACGGTCATGGCGAACGTCGCCTAAAATACCCAATGAAGCTAGAAAATGGCAAATGGGTAAAACTGTCTTGGGATCAAGCGATCGAAGAGATCGGCAACAAAGCACTTGAGATCCGCAAAGAATCAGGCCCAGATTCAGTGTACTGGTTAGGTTCTGCGAAGCACAACAACGAACAAGCGTATTTGTACCGTAAAATGGCGTCATTATGGGGTACAAACAACGTCGATCACCAAGCGCGTATTTGTCACTCAACCACAGTAGCCGGTGTTGCAAACACATGGGGTTACGGTGCAATGACCAACTCATTCAATGACATGCATAACTGTAAATCTATGCTATTCATTGGTTCAAACCCTGCAGAAGCACACCCAGTAGCAATGCAACATATTCTGATCGCAAAAGAGAAGAATGGTTGTAAGATCGTTGTTGCCGACCCACGTCGTACACGTACAGCAGCAAAAGCAGATCACTATGTTTCATTGCGTCCGGGTTCAGACGTTGCCTTCATTTGGGGCGTACTGTGGCATGTATTTGCAAACAAATGGGAAGATACAGAGTTCATTAACCAACGTGTGTTTGGTATGGATGAGATCCGCACAGAAGTAGCAAAATGGAACCCAGCAGAAGTAGAGCGCGTAACAGGCATTGCAGAAGCTGAAGTGTTTGAGACAGCAAAACTGCTTTCTGAAAACCGTCCAGGTTGTGTTGTTTGGTGTATGGGTGGTACTCAACATACAACGGGTAACAACAACACTCGTGCATACTGTATCCTAGAACTTGCTCTTGGTAACATGGGTAAATCAGGCGGTGGTGCAAACATCTTCCGTGGCCACGATAACGTACAAGGCGCAACGGATTTAGGTGTTCTTTCAGATACGCTTCCAGGCTATTACGGTGTTGGTGAAGGCGCATGGAAACACTGGACTAAAGTATGGGATCTTGATTTTGAGTGGGTGAAAGGCCGCTTCGATCAGGGTAAATACAATGGCAAAACGCCAATGAATAACTTTGGTATTCCTGTATCTCGTTGGGTTGATGGTGTTTTAGAAGACAAAGCAAACATCGAACAAAACGACAATATCCGTGCAATGTTTTACTGGGGTCACGCAGTAAACTCACAAACACGTGGTACTGAGATCAGAAAAGCAATGAGTAAGCTGGATATGATGGTTATCGTCGATCCATACCCAACCGTTGCAGCAGTAATGAACGATCGTACTGATGGCGTATACCTTCTTCCTGCCACAACGCAGTTTGAAACGCATGGTTCTGTAACCGCATCAAACCGTTCATTCCAATGGCGTGAGCAAGTTATTCAGCCGTTGTTTGAATCAAAACCTGATCACGAGATCATGTACCTATTGACTAAAAAGTTAGGTTACTCAGATCAACTGTTCAAAAATATCAGAATTGATGAAAACAACCAACCTGTGATTGAAGACGTTACCCGTGAATTCAACAAAGGTATGTGGACGATTGGTTACACAGGCCAAAGCCCAGAGCGTATTAAAGCGCACACAATGAACTGGCACACATTCCACAAAACAACGTTAGAAGCAGAAGGTGGCCCAGTGAATGGTGAAACCTACGGTCTTCCTTGGCCTTGTTGGGGTACACCAGAAATGAAGCACCCAGGCACGCATATCCTTTATGATACGTCTAAACCTGTTGCTCAAGGTGGCGGTAACTTCCGTACTCGTTTTGGTGTGGAATTTGAAGGCGAAAGCTTGCTAGCAGAAGACAGCTACCCAGTAGGCTGTGAAATTGAAGATGGTCACCCAGAGTTCACTGACAAACTGCTTAAGCAACTTGGTTGGTGGGACGATCTGACTGCGGCTGAAAAAGTAGCAGCAGAAGGCAAAAACTGGAAAACCGATCTATCTGGCGGTATTCAACGTGTTGCAGTTAAACACGGTTGTATGCCATTTGGTAATGCAAAAGCACGTGCGATTGTATGGACGTTCCCTGACCGTGTTCCACAACACCGTGAGCCGTTATACACACCACGTCGTGATTTAGTTGCTGATTACCCAACATGGGATGACCGCGCGGCTAACTTCCGTATTCCAACATTGTACAAAACAATTCAAGACCAAGATAAGTCAAAAGAATACCCAATTATTCTGACGTCTGGTCGTCTGGTTGAGTACGAAGGTGGCGGTGAAGAAACGCGTTCTAACCCATGGCTTGCAGAGCTTCAACAGGAAATGTTTGTCGAAGTTAACCCGAAAGACGCAAACGACATCGGCTTTAAAGATGGTGACATGGTTTGGGTTGAAGGCGCAGAGAAAGGTCGAATTCATGTTAAAGCAATGGTAACACGTCGTGTTAAACCGGGCTTAGCGTTCGTACCATTCCACTTTGGCGGTAAATTCCAAGGTGAAGATTTACGTAGTAAATACCCAGAAGGTACTGATCCATACGTAATCGGCGAAGCAGCAAACACAGCAACCACTTATGGTTATGATCCTGTAACACAAATGCAGGAAACCAAAGTGACACTATGTAAAATCACGAAAGCGTAGGGGTGATATAAAATGGCTAGAATGAAATTCTTATGTGACACCAAGCGTTGTATTGAATGTAACGGCTGTGTCACAGCATGTAAAAACGAAAATGATGATGCACTAGAGTGGGGCATCCAACGTCGTCGTGTAGTAACACTAAATGACGGTGAGCCGGGTGAAACATCAATTTCTGTTGCATGTATGCACTGTACCGATGCGCCTTGTATGGCCGTTTGTCCTGCAGATTGTTTTGAACACACAGAAGATGGCATCGTACGTCACAACAAAGATCTTTGTATCGGTTGTGGCTACTGCCTATTTGCTTGCCCATTTGGTGCGCCGCAGTTCCCTAAACAGGGTGCATTTGCTGAGCGTGGAAAAATGGACAAATGTACGTTCTGTGCTGGTGGTCCGGGTGTAGAACCAGGGTCACAAGAAGAGCGTGAAAAATACGGCGCAAACCGTATTGCAGAAGGCAAATTACCAATGTGTGCTTCTTTATGTTCGACTAAAGCGCTGCTTGCCGGTGATGCAGAGAAAGTATCTGACATCTTCCGTCAACGTGTTGTAGAACGTGGTGCAGAAGCCGCTGGTTGGACAGATGGTGAAGATCTTTCGTTTGATGCGACTAAGAGCTAATCCAGTGGAGAGAGTGATGTTTACACAATTAAAACGTCTTTCTCTTTCGTTATTGCTGCCATTATTGGCAGCATTAACGCTTTCATTTGCTGCACCTAGTATGGCAAATGAAAGCGCAACGAATAAGAGTGCAGAGAAAGAAATGACCCAACTTGCAGGCGCTGATTTTTGGCGTGAAGTAAAGGCAGGTCAAGAAGGCTATACAACGTCTCAATCGCCTGAGCATGGTGTACTTATTAGTACCGCAGGCGAAACGTGGTTTGTACTAAAAGAAAAATGGATGTCACCATTAGGTGCACTTGCTATTTTTGGTAGTTTAGTAATGGTAACACTGGCGTATTTCGTTGTAGGCCCATTAAAACTAAGTAAACCAAAAACAGGCCGTAAGATAAAACGCTGGTCTCGTCTGGATCGCGCCTTACACTGGAGCATGGCATTTACATTTTTAACGCTGGCATTTAGTGGTTTATGTTTAGTTTATGGTAAACACTTTTTAAAACCGATTTTACCAAGTGAAATCTGGGGCATGATTATTTATGCTGCGAAGCAATACCACAACTACATAGGGCCTATCTTCTTTATCCTACTAATGTGTGTACTTTTGAAATGGTGGAGAAAATCTATCTTCAACAAGACAGACATTCAATGGTTCATGAAAATGGGCGGCATGGTAGGTAAACACAAAGGTTCGCACCCATCAGCTGGTTTTTCAAATGGTGGTGAAAAAGCAATTTACTGGTTATTAATTATATTTGGTACTGTTGTTGCTTTCAGTGGTTTTGTATTAGATTTCCCAATTTTCGGCCAACTACGCCGTGACATGGAACTATCTAACCTTGTGCATATGCTATCAGCACTTATTCTGATCTGTGGTTTCATCTTCCACATCTATATCGGCTTGTTCGGTATGGAAGCAGGTCTAGATGGCATGGTAACGGGTGATGTTGATGAAACATGGGCAAAAGAGCACCATGACTTATGGTATCACGAAGTGAAAGACCTTCCTGAAAACCAACCACAAGATAAGAAAGTAGATTAAGTTAGTTCATTACTTTTATTGTCATAAATTCAAAAGCCGAGCAGGGTAACTTGCTCGGCTTTTTTATATTTAAATGTCATCACATGCATTACTTCTGTTTTTGTAATAGTGTTTTACCTGAAAGTGGGCTTATTGCGGTGTTTTGCATGAAAGGGTGACTTCTTTGTACAATTAAATCAGGCAGCTTTAAACTGAATGATCTGAGTCAATTATTAAATGAGCCGGGCCTAAAAAGTGACATGGCAGAAGTGGCAGTAACAAATAACACAAACGCACTAACGATGGGACACTTTACTATGTCTCCAGGTGTTGAGTTTGAATATTTTTACGATTCAGTTGAATACAAAGTAGTAACAAAAGGTAAAATCGTAGTTCGTGACGTTGAAGGTAACAAGTACGTTGCAGAAGTAGGCGATGTTATCCTTTTCTCTCCTGATGTAACTGTAATCTTTGATGCTGAAAGTGACGGCGAAGCGATTTACACAGCGCATCGTCAAGCAGCAGAAGACTTTGCTCCTGCAAAATAATGTATGAATTTAAAGCCTGTGCAATTACAGGCTTTAAATCGCATTAAAGTGGTTATTTTGGTTTCTACCATTGCTTTTAGAATAGTACAACGCTTTATCTGCTTCGATGATCGCTTTCTCATTATTTGCGTCATCTTCTTTATTAATAGAGTAGGTAGTAATACCAATACTTAAGGTGATAAAAGAAGATACATCAGAGTTTTCGTGAGAAATACATAAAGAGGTAATGTTGGCTTGAATCTTTTCAGCCATCTGTATTGATTCCGCTTGATTGGTATTGTTCATCACGAAAATAAACTCCTCACCGCCACATCGAGCGAGAAAATCATTTTCTCTACAGCTGTCTTTTAACGCTTTAGCGACAGCGATTAATGCTTCATCACCTTTTTTATGACCATAGGTATCGTTGTAATTTTTAAAATAATCAATGTCTATCATCATGATAGAGCGAACAGTTAAATCCTGCTTATTGTTTAAAAAATGCAATTCTAATGCTCTTCGGTTTGGTATCGTCGTTAATACATCAGTAATGCTGAGTTTATGCAGTTTAATATTTAGTGTGCTGATTTCTTTATTTTTTCCTATTAAGATACGAATAAATACAACAATAACAACTAGAATACAAAGTAGAAAACCAGAAAAGAACATTATCTTATTGGCATTTTTTTCAAGCTCTAAAATTCTGCTTTCTTTCTTTTTATTATCAAATGAATGTAATAGGAATTGAGTTTGAGATTGATTGTTATCATTTAGTTGCTTTGTTTTTATAGCATGGCTTTTTTCTAGGTAATAAATAGCGTCTAGAGGGTTATTTTGTTTTAGGTAAGCTTCATATAAGTAAAAGTAGGTGTCATCTTCTAAATAAAATAATTCTCGTTTTTTAATAGAATCTAGAGCAAGTTGGTGTTGCTGAATAGATTTGTCGTATAGCTCTAAACGGTTATAAGCTTTCCCATAAGCATTGTATAAAGCAACATCAAAGTGATAAAAACCGTTTGATAATCCATTTTTATGTCGTTCAGTTGCTTGGTTGAGAAGGGCTAGCGCTTCCTTTGAACGACCGACAGTAGTAAGATAATCTGCTTCGAGTAAAAGTTGGTTAGTTTGAAAGTTGTCTTTAACGATTGAATCTTGTAATGATGCTAAGAATCGCTGAGCTTCATTTAAGTAGTACTTAGCATTATCTAAATCATTAAGTTGAATATACGCATTGTACAATTTATATACAACGTAATATGCCTCTTCAGGTTTGGTGTTATTTATCTTTAATTGATATTGAAGTGCTTGTTTTAACTGACGTATTGCTTCGTTGTAGTTTTTTAAAAAAAGATAGTCGATACCAATGTCTGTCAATGAAAAGACGATATCACTGTATTGTTCTTTCTCTAAATAGATATTTAACGCTTTTAATTTAAAATTGATCCCCGTAATGGTTTGATTATTGTTCCAATAAGAAAGACCAAGTGTGTAATAAACACGTTCTATTTCTGAATATTTTATGTTCTGTGCGAATTCTAATGCTTTATTAGCTTGTTTAATAGTCAGCGTGCTTCCACCTTCTACATCAGCAAGATCGTAAGTTCGTCCTAATGAAATTAAAATAAAAGCATTACTATAATCATCATTATCATTAAATAACTCTTCAGCGTGACGATACGTATTTTCAGATAGGTCATATTGTTTTTGTTCTAGTTCTATATGGCTTATCTCGTAAAATAATCGAGATAACACATGAGAAGCAAGTTCAGGGTAAATGAATTGCTTTGCTCTGTTGAAATGCTCTGTTGCATCATCATACTGATTATTGGCTGAATCAATATAGCCCTTAATAAACTCAGTATAAAAAGACGGAACTTGAGAGCTATGGTGTGAAACGGATGATATTAAATAATCAATATGTTCACCGCGTCGTGCAGATTGCGCATTAAGAATAAAACCAATAGCTTGTTGAATTTGGGGTGATTGTTTTGATAAATCACTCTCGGTATTGAGAGATAATAGCTTTGCAAAAAATAGAATGACTAAGCTTATCAAAGCCAGTAAAGAAATAAAAAGTCTTAGTTTCATGCAATCATTAGTTATCGTCCAAAGTTATATCAATAATATCAATAGTTACAGCATAAATATAGCAATCATTCTCACGGGTAAGATAGTGATTGTGCTAATGATCATATCAATACGGTTTACTTGATTCGATATTCTAGATTGGTTTTGGGTTTATCGTATTAAGTGGTAAATTTAGGCTTAATTGGATATTTTAAGTAGGGGAAATAGATTGGCTCAAAAATACTACGTAGTCTGGAAAGGTCGCGAAACGGGAATATTTACAACATGGGCTCAATGTAAAGCTCAAGTTGATAAATTTGCTGGAGCGAAGTATAAATCATTTCCTTCATTAGTTGAGGCTGAATCAGCTTTTGGTAACAAATCGAGTATTCAATCATCTGCTGTTAAGGCGGTGAAAACGGCAAGTAAGTTAAAAAAGACGCCTCTTACTCAAAAACAAATAACGGATATGTTATTTGATATTAAAATATTCACGGATGGGGCAAGTGTTCCTAACCCTGGTGAAGCGGGTGCAGGTATTGCGGTCTATGAAAATAATAAGATAAGTGAATTGTGGTATGGCATTTATCAAACAGTAGGTACAAACAATACTGCTGAGCTAAATGGATTGCATCAGGCTTTTATGTTGGCAAAAGATAAAATTGCGAAAGGACATTCAGTTGCTATCTATTGTGATTCTACTTATGCGATACAAAGTATAACTCAATGGGCTGAAGGGTGGTCAAAGAAAGGCTGGACGAAAGCAAGTGGAGAAATCAAAAACTTAGATATCATTAAACCAATGTATGCTTTGTACCAAGAGATCGTGAGTAAGATAGAGATTTATCATGTTAACGGTCACGTTGGCATTGAAGGTAATGAATTGGCAGATAGAATGTCGATTATTGCTATTGAGTCTAAAAATAAGTCGTTAACTCTTTATCAAGAAACGACGGACATAGCGAAAATTTTAGCGCTTCGTGCAGGTTAAGGAATGTACATAATAATAGACACAACACAGTCTACTGTACTTTGTCCCCTAAGGATGCATAATTCCTACATTTATATAAAGGCTTCTTTATGAAAATAGTCAGAGTGAATAATAATAACAAACATGTATACGCTAACTTGTATCAAGGTTATGCCGCCGAATTTTCTAAGATTATTGAAGATAAGCCAGATGAAAATGGGTTATTCGACATATACCCTAAAGTTGAAGGCAATGTTTCAGGTTACTTATTGTATGTAGATGATAGACCAGCGGCTCTTACTGCTATTATGGAAAAATCAGCAAAGGAATATGAAATTTGCGATTTTTATGTATTACCATGTTTTCGAAAAAACAAAATTGGTAAGCATTTTATCATTGAAATTTTTGAGCTTCTTGGAGGCGCTTGGGAAATAAAGCAAGTTGAAGGGGCTGATCATGCCGTTAAATTTTGGCAGAATGTAGTTAGCGACTATACAGTGAATTCTTATATTGAGGATAAGTATCTTGATGAAAAATGGGGATTAGTCACAAGGCAGCGTTTTAGTCATACGAAAGGTAACTAAATTACGGATAGATTTTTAGTAATTAACAAGGAGTGTGTCATGGGTACAGTTATCGGAATAGGTGTTTTGGCACTAATTGCATTCTTAGTAAAAAAGAACACCGGACTGCATTTACACCAATGGATTACTAAAAAATATCAAGATCATTTAGATAGTAAAAACCACGACTAAGCGCATTTTATATATGTGAGTACGTTTATTTAAAACACTCGAATCTACTCGCAATGATAAAATAGACCTATTACTATAGGGATAAGTTTAATCAATAAGAAGTAATGAACATGTCTCTTCCTCCTTGTCCCGTATGTAACTCAGAATTCGTGTACCAAGATCAAAATAACCTTATCTGCCCAGAATGTGCTCATGAATGGAACCCTGAAGAAGTGTTAATGGAGGCAAGAGTCATCGTAAAAGACGCGAATGGGATCTTATTAGAAGAAGGTGATAAAGTTACGGTAGCGAAAGATCTAAAAGTAAAAGGCAGTTCTTTAGTGATTAAAGTGGGTACAAAAGCGATTGTTAAACGCATCGTCGATGGAAAAGATCATCAATTAGACTGCAAGGTTGATGGCGTTGGTGAAATGATGGTTACCGCTCAGTTTGTCAAAAAGGCCTAACGGTTATGAATAATAACGGAGAGGTCATCGAAATCTTACGTCGTCGTATTCCATCATTTGAATGCACAAAAGGGTGTCACGATTGTTGTGGGCCAGTCACTGCGTCTGCGGAAGAAATGCGCCGTCTGCCTGTAAAAACAGATGCTGAGCATGACGCTGCCTTAGAAGAATATAACTGTGTTCATTTGGGGCCTAATGGTTGCACAGTGTATGAAGAGCGCCCACTAATTTGTCGCTTATTTGGTACGACACCACGAATGGCGTGTCCAAACGGCTGTCGACCAGAGGAAATGGTTGATATAGAAACTGAGCGAGGAATACATTATTTCATTAAAAATACTCGACAAGTGCTAGTCTGATAGATAATTATTCGATAACACTTGATAAGTAATAAAGAAATAAATCTAATATTTAAGCCTGTATTTATACGGGCTTTTTTTGTTTTGATAATATCTCGCGGTATTTGTAGATTGTGGAGTATTTTATTATTGTTCCACTTTATATTACGACACCTTAATTATCCCAAGCTAAGATCACATGAGTAATTATTTTTATAAAATTATGGTGACAAAAGATCAAATGTTGAGCAAAATGCGGCTCGATAATTTATAACTGAGTGTTATTGAACAATGGATATCCAACGTATTAATCCAAGCGCTAAATGGTCTGATGTAACTGTTTTTAATAAGATGGCACACTTTGTTGAAGTGCCATTTGATGAAACGGCAGATATGTTAGGTCAAGTAGAACAAGTATTTGCTCAAGCTGAAGAGATGCTAGCAAGTGTGAATAGTGACAAGTCACGCCTTGTGTCTGTGACTATCTATGTAACGGATTTTGCAAACCTAAGTATTTTAAACGAAGCGTGGATCAACTGGTTACCAGAAGGGTGCGCACCAAGTCGAGCGTGTCTAAAAGTTGAGTTGGCAGACCCTGCATACTTAGTTGAAATTGCATTCGTAGCAGCCGTTAAGTAATGTTCGGTTTCATTCGATTTTAAGATAGATAAGTAGGAGTTAAGATGTCAGGGATGACGGATTTAGATATGCTCTTAACATCAATGTCGCCACAATTTTTTTGTGCTGTGAAGGGGACCTTGTGTGATTAAGGTTAAGCGTGAATTATATGAATAAAGCAACCATTATGGGAATGATCATTTCATTTTTAGGTTTAATTGGTTTTATTACTGCGATGTCCATTGGTTCTCATTTCCCAATACATCAGTGGCCTTACCAAGTATTTCAAGGTATTGCTTTTTCTTTGTCTTTTGGACTCGGGTTACCCGTAATTATTAGTTACACCGTAACTTGTGTTTTGTTTTTTATTGTCGCGAGTGTTTTCTTTATGTTGGGTGCTAAATTATCGCATTGCCTGTTTCGTACTAAGTGATGCGTGTATTTTTAATGTAATTAGAATCAGAAGTATAATAGAGAAGAATAAAAGCAGTATATTACTATACTGCTTTTTTATTGAGATAATTACGCGTTTTTTAGCATATCTAGAGCAACCGCCTCAGCGATTTTAATTCCATCAATACCTGCAGATAAAATACCACCCGCATAACCTGCGCCTTCACCACCTGGATATAATCCTTTCGTGTTTATACTTTGAAAGTCTGGGCCACGTTTGATTTGTACTGGAGATGAGGTGCGAGTTTCAACGCCTGTTAGCATCGCGTCCTTACTGTCAAAACCACGGATTTTCTTAGCAAATGCAGGCAGAGCTTCACGAATTGCTTCAATTGCGAAATCTGGTAATGCATCACTAAGATCAGTCATTTTAACGTTAGGCTTATAAGATGGCTCAACGTTTTCAAACGGCTTACCTTTACCAGCGGCTAAGAAATCCCCAACCATTTGTGCAGGTGCGTCATAGTTGCTGCCGCCCATAACATAAGCATTGCGTTCTAGTTTACGTTGTAGAGCGATACCTTGTAGAGGATCGTTATTGAAGTCTTCAGGAGAAATACCAACCACGATTGCACTGTTTGCATTACGCTCACTACGTGAATATTGGCTCATGCCGTTGGTTACTACCGCATGTTCTTCTGACGTAGCGGCAACAACAACACCACCTGGACACATACAGAAGCTGTATACAGAGCGACCATTTTTACAGTGATGCACGAGTTTATAATCGGCGGCACCTAGAAGTGGGTGGCCTGCATTTTTACCAAAGCGAGCTTTGTCAATCATCTCTTGTTTGTGTTCAACACGGAAACCAATTGAGAATGATTGAGCGTCCATATGAACACCTTTGTCGTGTAGCATTTGGAACGTATCACGCGCACTATGACCAATCGCAGCAACAACATGTTTACTATTAATGACTTCGCCACCGTTTAGTGTCACACCTGTCACTTGTCCGTCTTCGATGTTGATTTCATCAACGCGAGTTTCAAAACGAATATCACCGCCTAGTTCAATGATTTTACTGCGCATTTGTGAAACCATCGTCACTAACTTATAAGTACCGATATGAGGTTTACTTACGTAGATGATTTCAGCAGGAGCGCCGGCTGCAACAAATTCTGTTTTTACTTTAAGTCCTAGGAAACCTGGATCTTTCACTTGGCTATATAGCTTACCATCAGAGAAAGTGCCTGCACCGCCTTCACCAAACTGAACGTTTGATTCTGTATTTAATTCACTGGTACGCCAAAAACGGAAAGTATCTTTTGCACGTTCGTGTACTGATTTACCACGTTCTAATACGATTGGTTTGAATCCCATTTGCGCTAAGATAAGAGCAACAAATAAACCACATGGACCCATACCAATAACAATAGGGCGCTCAGTTAAATCAGCAGGGGCAGTGGCAACGTATTTGTATTCTGTGTCAGGTGAAACACGAATGTTATGGTTGTCTTCAAAGTTGCTTAATAGCTGCTCTTCATTCACGTCTTGCAGGGTAATATCTAGTGTGTAGATTAAGAAAATTTGATTCTTTTTACGTGCGTCATAGCCACGTTTAAATACATGGATATCAACCAGCTGTTCTTCAGTAATAGACAGTGTGTTTAAAACGGCATTTTTCAGTTCGTCTTCACTGTGATCCAGCGGTAATTTAACTTGGTTGATACGTATCATAATTCACCTGATAGTTGGCATGAAAATAAGCGCGTAGTTTACGTGATCTATCTCAAAAATGTAATCAATATTAGCGCTTAAAAACGGCAAAAGTATTCATTTTATATCACACCATACATAGGGGCCATAAACTCTTCTCGAAGGGAGGAATAAAATCGGTTGTTTCATTCTAGATATTTAAATAGCATCACAAATTGTATCCTAAATTCATGGTAATTTATCTTGCGCTATCGTATTGATGCTGCTCAGGTTTATTGTTGTACCTATACAAGGAATTTATGATGATCCACACGATTAAAGAAACGGTATTTAGCTATCCTCAACGGTTACTTGATGATTGGATAAAAGGGAAGAAAGAGTGGTTACCTTCGAGTTTATTAACTCCTCTGGTGATTGATGAGCAACCAAATGAGTATTTTGGAGCGTATTTTGGATTATCTCAATATATGAAACAAGGGTGGTTAGGTACGCCATTTTATGCACTGGGTAATTGGGAGCTTGATAATCCACTATATACAGAAGGTCGGATCTTACTTGCTCAATACATTAATCCAAATAAGCTATCTCTCTTTAAAGGGTTACGAACAGGAATAACCTCTGGAGAGCCTGATTTGTTCTTATATAAAACAGATGGTTCTATATTGTTTGTAGTGGTAAAAAAAGAGAATGAACTTCTTTCCGATGCTGAGCTAATTTGTTTATCAAACATTAAATCAGTATTGGAATGTGATGTAGAGGTGGCTTATCTTGCAGAAGAAGGCAGTAGCTACACTCCGAAAAGTTATGATATTAAAGTTGTTCAATTTCCAAATCCATTAGGTGTTTAATGTTTTTTAGCCACAAAGTACTAGAGCATGTAATGTAAATAAACCACATGGACCAATGCATTTATGGAAAAGGATTTTCAATGCGGTTAGTTAACGTGAATTGGTTTGTTATTTTTATAGGGATGTTTAGCTCCTCAAACTCTGTTGCTGTATCTGAATTATGGCTAAATCGCTATGCTTATGATGCGATTCAACAGGGGTTTAATAACAAAGACATTTCTGTTTATCATATAAAGCGTACAAGTATAGATGACTACCCGTTAGCGGCTTATACTGATTACCGCGCTTTCTTATTTGATATAAATAACAAAACTCCTCAACAAGTGAAGCAATTCTCACAAGATTTTTTTGATTACCCATTCTCTGTATCTATACGTGCTGATTATCTTAATGCCATGATAGCCACGAGAAACTGGGCTAATCTATTAGGTTATCAGAAAGAGCTGCCTAAAGATCAACACTACCAATGTTATTACTACACAGCCTTTTATCACCAAGGCAAGAAAGAGATCGCATTTGAAGGGGCAAAAAAGTTATGGATGAATGGCAAGAGCGTCTCTAATGCTTGTAATGAGCTGTTTTCTTATTGGTCAAAGGCAGAGAGAACCGATGAAGATATCCTCCTAAGAGCACTACTTGCGGTTGATAGTCGAAATTCGAGTTTAATTACTTATCTACGTAAATTAGTTTCTACTGAGCAAAGTCGGGATACTTTGACTGAAATGGGACGTTTATATAAAGATCCAAATAAATTAATCATGCTGTTTGAGACAAAAGAAGATACGCCGTTTAATCGGGCTTATGCTCAAACGATGTTTAAACACTTAGCTCGTAATGATATCACCAAGACCTATTCAACTTTTCAGTTTTTAATAACACATTTTGAGTTTGAAAAGGGCGAATTTCAATCGGGTTTAGAATGTGCCGCAATTCGATTATTAGAAGCTAAAGATCAAGAGGTGATTGAATGGCGAGATCAAATATTTGAACAATCAAACAATGATGAAGCACTAGAGCAACGAATTCGACTAGCGATTAGAAAAGCACAGTGGCGAGATATTCAATATTGGATATTAGGATTATCAGAGCAGAAAGCTTCTTCATATCGTTGGCAGTATTGGTTAGGGCGAAGTGAGATTGAACTTGGAGATAGATTAAGTGGAGAGGCTCGGTTAAAACGCATATTGGGAGAGCGTCACTTTTATAGTATCGCAGCAGCAATTTCCCTCAATAGAGAGATTCGATATCCCATAGCAAACGTTGAGATAGATACTGAGCAATTATCCATATATCAAAGTGAGATAAATAGAGTAAATGAATTATTAAATCTCGGAAAAGAGGCTCCAGCAAAGAGTCAATGGCGGCATTTAATTAACCGAGTTCCTACAAAAGATAAAACACTGCTTACCGCTTATGCGAAGGCACAGCAGTGGCATGCCTTTACTCATGATGCGACACTCGTTGGTGAATTGTGGGATTACATTGAATTGCGCTTCCCTGTGCGATATTACGATTTATTTGAATATTATGGAAAGAAACATAACGTGGATACTATCTCGTTACTGTCATTAACACGTCAAGAGAGTAGTTTTGAACCTTTGTCTCATTCATTTGCTGGTGCTTTGGGCTTAATGCAGGTTTTACCAAGTACAGCAAGGTACATTACAGATAAATATGATATCAGTTATCAACAACGGTCAGAGTTGCTGGACGTTGAGAAGAACATTGAAATTGGCAGTCGATATCTTAGCCATTTACTTAATCGTTATGATCAAAATAGGGTCATTGCTTATGCTGCTTATAATGCTGGCCCGACAATGGCAGCAGTATGGCGGAGGCAGACAAGTCCTAACATTGACATATTCGCGTATATCGAAGGTATTTCATTTAAAGAAACCAGAGTTTATGTGAAAAATATTTTAATGTTTGAAATGTATTATCGAGAGATTATCGGGCATAAAGCTCCTTTCTTAACCCTAGATGAATTAGATTGGCATCCATAACAACGTACAGCAGTCAATGCAAAATAAAAACCAGTGACACTGTCACTATTTAGTAATTTCATGCATCCAAAAAAGAGATAGACACCAACGTTTTATCTTTCCTACTAAGGGTGAGTTAGAAGTACAGGATAAAAGTATAACTATTTAATCTGTAGGGCCGCTATTGAGTGGCCTTTTTTAATTTACTCATAAGTTAGATAGCTTTTAATCTGGCGATAAGAGTTAAAGTTAGAATTAACAATGGTCTTTTTTTGAACAGCTTACGTTATTAGTGATCGTTATTACATTATGTGCTTATAAAATCTCCTAAACTGTAAATAAGTAAACTTATTATGGGAATAAAGTCTATCTATCGTATAGCCAAGGAGGCAGTTATGGACAATGTAGCAATCGCATTACATCAATTAAATAGGGCAATAGATCTTTACTTCAATGAGCATGACTTTGTCAGTACGATTACTTTAAGCAGTGCTGCACAGGCTTTTTTTGTAAAAAGGTTATTGGCTGAAAGTCAGGTCAAAGCATGTGAAGACGTTATTTTTAATTCAAAAGCTATTTTGATGACTGAGCGATTAGATCAAAAAATGAATTTGTATGCGTCAATGTCCACAGAAGATACAAAAGAGGAATGGGAAAGTAAGGCAACGCAATTACTTATGTACTGTTGCGATAGTATCTTAACGTTAAATCTTCCTCGTAGTAAGCAAGTGATATTATTTCTTCGCTCAAAAAGTAAAAATACATACCTAGTTTCAACAATTAAATCAGTTTATATGAACCTCTCTCTAATGCGCGCTACAAGCTAAAACTTATTTATTGTCATACTCAGTAGCTAATCTTATTATTGTTGCTGATAGGGTTTATTTAGTGGGTTAAATTAGAGATATCTCTATTAGATCTACTGGGTTTAGTTATTTTGACTGATTAATAGGAGAGTATGATGAGTAATTTGTTTACCAACCTTCCTAATGAATTAAGTAATGAGGTATTTACTGATCTAGTGACAAGTCATTCAGTGCGTATAGAGAGAATAGTATCGTCAGGTCAACGTTCTCCTGAATCTGGTTGGTATGTTCAAGATGAGAATGAATGGGTTTTAGTGCTTGAAGGTTTTGGTTCGATTGCATTTGAAGATGGCACAGAGAAAACCCTATGCAAGGGAGATTACTTAACTATTCCTGCACATCAAAAACATAAAGTGAGTAAAACAGATCCTGATAACTTAACCATTTGGTTAGCGGTTTTCTATTGAGTAAATGAAGAGTATTACATTTGCGTTGGCGTTATTGTATAGCTAGTCAGTCATGAATAAGAAAAAGCCACTCACGTATTATCATGAGTGGCTTTTTTATATCTTATGTATTTAGCAGTATCAGCTCCCTTAGAAGGAAAGGAAGATACCAGCAACTGTAGCACTCATTAAGTTTGCTAATGTTGCAGCAAAGATAGCTTTCATGCCTAAGCGTGCAATATCAGGACGGCGACTAGGTACAACGCCGCCTAATCCACCCATTAACATCGCGATAGAGGTTAAGTTTGCGAAGCCACATAAAGCGAAAGTAACAATCGCTTGAGAATGTTCGCTTAATTGATCTTTAACGGCCATTAAATCAGCAAAGGCGACAAATTCATTAATCGCGATTTTCTTACCAATTAAACTTGCAGCAACCGTTGCTTCTGACCATGGAACCCCAATTAACCAGGCGATAGGGGCAAATAGGTAACCAAAAATAAGATCTAAGCTTAAGTTATCAAAACCAACCAATAGGCCAACTTTATGTAATCCACCATTAACTAGGGCAATTAAGCTAATAATAGCCAGTAAGCTTGCACCTACTGCGAAGACAATTTGTAATCCGTTTAAGGCACCTTGTGAGGCGGCATCAATGATATTTACAGGGGTATCGTCAACGGTATCTTCTTCGTATTGATCCGCTTCATTAATTTCTTCGGTTTGTGGGACAATAAGTTTGGCCATCATTAATCCAGCAGGAGCCGACATAAAGCTTGCTGCGATTAAGTAACGTAATTCAACGCCTAAGCCTGCATAACCGACCATTGTTCCGCCAGCGACAGAGGCTAAACCACCCACCATTACGGCAAATAACTCAGAACGTGACATTTTAGCAAGGAAAGGGCGAACAACTAACGGTGCTTCAACTGAGCCAACAAAGATATTAGCGGTTGCTGACATTGATTCGGTACGAGTTGTGCCAAGGAAGCGTTGTAAACCACCGCCAATAATTTTAATTATCCATCCCATGATCCCTAAATAGTAAAGAACAGAGATTAACGCAGAGAAGAAAACGATAGTAGGCAAAACGTTGACGGCAAAGATAAAGCCTAATTTGTATTGGGCTAAATCACCAAAAAGGAATTCTGTGCCTATACGGCCATAAGCAATAATGTCTGAAACAGCCATGGAGATACTATTAAGGATAGTTTGGCCAATTGGTACGTAGAGGATGAACCCGGCGAACAATAACTGAATTAGGAACGCGCCTAATACAGTGCGCCATTTGATGGCTTGTCGGTTTTCTGAAAAAAGAAACGCAATCGCGAATAGGCAAACAATGCCTAAAATACTGACCAAAAAGTTCAAGGTCAAACTCCAATAGTATTTAGTTAATGATTGCGGGGGTATTCTAGTCAAAAATAAAAGTGTGACAAGGATCAAAATGTTATTGAAACTACATAGTCATAACAAAAATGAGGTTATTTGTTTATAGTTTCATCGATAAAGGCTTAACTGAGAGCTTTGTCACATATAAAAGAGTCAGTTGTTACTATATGGGATAATGCAGCGAGTTAATTACGACTATTATCCCTTACGAGTGGTGGGTTTCCGGTTTATATAATTAACAATGATTAAAAAGTTGATTAGGTAGCGATTACACATTATCAATCTTCTCTGCATTAATGTGGTGGCGAACAAACTCCATAAAGATGTGTACTTTTTTAGCTAAGAATTTACGACGTGGATAAACAGCATAAAGAGGCATTGATTGGTTTAATTCCCAATCAGGAAGAAGTTGCACGAGCTTACCACTTCGTAGTTCATCAGAAAGCAGATAAGTCGCAATATAGCCTATACCATTACCTGATACGGTCGCGTTACGAATCGCATCGGCAGAATCAATTCGATAATTCCCTGATACTTTGATTTGTAGATTCTCATCTCCTTTATGGAAACCCCACACATTATCTTTACGCTCACGACTCATGTAGGTTAGACAGTTATGTTTTTTAAGATCGTAAGGGTGATAAGGGATCCCATGCTTAGCTAGATAGGTAGAGCTAGCGACAAGCACAAAATGACAATCAATAAGATGCCTTGCTACAAATCCTTCAGGAGGAGAATCCATCACTCCTATCCATAAGTCTAATTGCTCTGCAATCACGTCAATCTTATGATCAAACAAAGTTATCTCTATATTTAGCTGTGGATAGCGCTGATGAAGCTCAGATAAATACGGCAATATATGATTGTTTGCAAAAGACTGTGCGATGCCGACACGTAACTTACCATTTAGTGTATCTATATTAGAAAGCAGTTCGTTTTCAGCTTCATTAATTTCATCGGCGATATTGGCACAATGCACTGCGAACGATTGACCGGCTTCAGTAAGGGAAAAAGAGCGCGTAGTTCGCTGTACTAACTGGACACCTAAACGCTCTTCAAGAAGCTGAATTTGAAGACTAACTTGCGTTCTCGAAATATCCAAAAGCTGAGCGGCCTTGGTAAAGCTTTTCTGTTGAGTGAGCGCATTAAATACGATCATTTGTTTGGCTTGCTTTAACATAGGCTTCTCTATTGGTAACTTTAACAGTAAAAAGAACGTCTCTATTGTAATCGAGCGATTGAATTGAATAAAGTGAGTTGTGTCTTTGTTTTAAGTTATCTCTTGAAAAGGCATCGTTTTTTCATGATAGTGTTTAGGGATAAAAGACGGCGGCTAAGGATAATGAAATGCTATTTCCATATAAGAATATTGTTATTTTAACAGGAGCAGGGATCTCTGCTGAATCAGGAATTCAAACGTTTCGTGCAAGTGATGGCCTATGGGAAAATCATCGAATTGAAGACGTAGCGACACCGGAAGGTTTTTTAAAGGATCCTGACTTGGTTCAGAGCTTTTATAATAAACGCCGTGCTCTGTTAAAAAGTGATGAGATTCAGCCAAATGCGGCTCATAAAGCACTCGCAAAGCTTGAAAAAGAGCTTGATGGCACAGTGACTATTGTGACGCAGAATATTGATAATTTGCACGAACGTGGTGGCAGTTCAAATGTGATACATATGCATGGGGAACTGAATAAAATACGCTGTGAAGAATCAAATCAAGTGATGATGTGTACAGAGGATATTCACACAGGCGATCTCTGCCATTGTTGTCAGATCCCCGCACAATTACGACCTCATATAGTGTGGTTTGGTGAAATGCCATTAGATATGGGACAGATTCACGATGCGCTAAGTAAGGCTGATCTGTTTGTTTCAATAGGTACTTCTGGGGCGGTTTATCCGGCTGCTGGTTTTGTGCATGAAGCGAAACTTCATGGTGCTCATACGATTGAAATTAATTTAGAGCCAAGTGCTATTGATGATGAGTTTGAAGAGAAACGCTATGGAAAGGCTGGGGTGTTGGTTCCGGAGTTAGTCTTAGAGTTATTAGAGAGTTAAGTCTAATCATTAAAAAAGCCAATGAATGCTGTGATTCATTGGCTTCTTATCAGGTAACTTCTATCTTAATGATAGTTAAGTAGAATTATATTACATATCTACTTTTAGACGTTGGAAGTATTCGTCATAAAGTGTACTTGCTTCACCGACTTCATCTTGCCATTCGCCTGAATCCATTACTTCTTGTGGTGGGAAGATGTTTGGGTCATTAGCAAAACTTTTTGGAAGAAGAGGGTATGCTGATTTAACTGGAGTAGGATAACCTATTTCTAATGCAATTTTTGCTGCATTTTCAGGACGAAGTAGGAAATCCATCATTTGATGAGCAGCATCTACGTTTTTAGCCCTAGCTGGAATTGCTAGGCTGTCCATCCAGAAAATAGTGCCTTTATCTGGCCATACGATTTGAATGTTAGCACCTTCTTCACGAGCCATGTAAGCTGAGCCATTCCAAAGCATACCAACACTTGTTTCACCCGCTAGATATGGGTTCGCAGGGAAATCAGAGTTAAATACTAATACATTTGGCATCAGTTTTTTAAGCTCTTCATAAGCAGCTTTGATTTCATCAGGATTGGTTGTATTTGCTGAGTAACCAAGTTTTGTTAAAGCGATGTGGAACACTTCACGTGAGTCATCCATCATCATTAACTGGCCTTGCCACTTTTCATCCCAGAAATTATTCCAAGAGTGAAGATCATTCGGGTTCATTATATCAGCATTAACACCGATACCTGTTGCCCCCCAAATATAAGGAATAGAGTAGTTGTTATTTGGATCAAACGGCTTATTTAAGTAGTTCGGGTCTAAATCTTTAAAATGAGCCAGTTTTATTTTATCAATTTTTTGTAGCATACCTTCTTTGCGCATTTTAGACACAAAGTAAGTTGAAGGAACAATTAGATCATACCCAGAACCTTGAGTTTTTAACTTGGCATACATGCTTTCGTTAGACTCATAAGTTGAATAATAGACTTTGATACCTGTTTCCTTGGTAAAGTCTTCTAGTACTTCATTAGGGATGTATTCTGACCAGTTGTAAAAATAGAGCTCTTTATCTGCAGCTTGTACATTACCAGCAATTAAGGCTGCAGCGCACAGTCCTGTAGAGACGAGAGTGGTCCACTTTTTCATTTCCTTCTCCTATATCAGAGGGATTTCCATTAATAAGGCGAATATTATAACAATAATTGAGACTGACTTCATGGGTTTATAAATCAAGGGTTTGATATAGATTAGTTTTTAAGAAAAGAAAGAGGTAGGTAAAGGTGAATATACGTATTTATAAATATAAAAATGGCAGCGTAAACGCTGCCATTAGTTAAGGTCAGTAAAGGGTTAGGTTACTGTCCGGCTTTCAGTTTTAAAAAGTACTCTTCGTATTTCACTGTCATATCACCAACAGCAGATTGCCATTCAACGCGGTCAAGATCTTCTTGAGATGGGAACAGTGGAGCAACATCTTTAAATTTATCGTTTGATGCTTTAACTGCTGTTAAGTAGCCTGTATCACCTGAAATACGTGCTGCAATTTCTGGGCGAAGTAGGAAGTCGATCATCTTATGTGATGCTTCTACGTTTTTTGCACCAGATGGAATTGCAAAGTTATCAACCCAACCAATGCCACCTTCTTTAGGGAAGATCAGTTTAATTGGTAAGCCTTCAGCTTGTGCAGCAGCTGCAGAACCATTCCAAAGCATACCAAGACCAACTTCGCCAGCCATGTAAGGTGCTGCCGGGTTATCTGAGTTAAATACTAATACGTTTGGCATTAGTTTTTGCAGCTCAGCGTAAGCTTCGTCAATTTCTTTTGGATTTGTAGAGTTACCTGAGTAACCTAATTTACGTAATGCAATGTGGAATACTTCACGAGTATCATCCATTAACATTAATTGACCTTCAAACTCTGGGTTCCAAAGATCGCCCCAGCTATTGAAGTCATCTGGGTTGTACATTTCTGTGTTTACAGCAAGACCTGTAATAGCAACTACGTGTGGGATAGAGTATTCATTTTTTGGATCGAATGCTTTATCTAGGTAGTTTGCATCTAAGCCATTAAAGTTTGAAATTTTTGATTTATCAATTGGTTGTAGCATTTTTTCGTCGCGCATTTTTGCAACGAAATAAGTTGAAGGAACAACAAGATCGTAACCTTTGTTATGAGCCTTCATTTTCGCGTATAAAGTTTCATTAGACTCATAAGTAGAGTAGATAACCTTAATACCCGTTTCTTTAGTAAATTCTTCTAAAATATCACTGTTGATGTATGGTCCCCAGTTCATGAATACCAATTCATCATTTTCTTTTGCGTTAGCAACATTCATTGTTAGTGCTAAAGCACAGGCGGTTCCAGTAAAAAACGCAGCCATTTTGTTCATTGATAGACTCTCCATTAGAGTGATAAAAAAGAAGACATGTCGAACAAAAGGCATGTCTTCCAGATTCTATTGTTTATATTAAACAATTGATTTTAAATTTAATTTATAACTTACTTTATTTTTTCTCTTGCTAGTAATTGAGATAGTACAACTAAAGCAAGTGAAACAATTAACATTACTGTCGCTAGGGCATTCACCTCAGGTGAAATACCAACTTTTACCATTGAGTAAATCTTCAGTGGTAAAATTTCGTAAGTTGGACCCGTAACAAATGAACTAATAATTACGTCATCAAGAGATAAAGTAAAGCTCAATAGCCAACCTGCAGCAACGGCTGGTTTTGCAAGCGGTAAGATAATCTGTTTTAAAATTACCCATTCACTTGCACCTAAATCACGGGCAGCTTCTAGCATCTTCACATCAAAACCTTTTAAACGGCTATAAACTGTTACAACCACGAATGGTAAACAGAAAGTGATGTGAGCAATCAATAGTGTTAAAAAACCAAGCTCAAAACCGATTACAAGGAAAATAGCCAGTAATGAAATTGCCATTACGATATCAGGAGACATCATCACAACAAACAATAAACCGTTAACGAATTTCTTGCCTTTAAATTGGTAACGGAATAGGGCAACTGCCGTTAAGCTACCAATGATGGTTGCTGCTGTACCTGAAATCACGGCAATAGTGATAGAGTGCCAAGCCGCTTGCATTAAACTGTCATTATTTAATAGCGCTTCATACCATTTAGTTGTGAAGCCGCCCCATTTCATGCCAAATTTACTTGCGTTAAATGAGTTCACAATCAAAACGATGATTGGTAGGTATAAGAAAATATATACCAAGCTCATGAAACTGAATTTTATTGTGCGTCCCATTAATCTAGATCCGCCTTTTTATTTAATAACTTGCCTGCACGATAGTATGCGTACAGCATCAATGCCATTGCTAAGGTTAGGGCAATACTGGTTGCTGCACCAAATGGCCAGTCACGAGCATTAAGAACCTGACTCTTAATAACGTTACCAATTAATAGGTTTTTCGCGCCACCTAATAGATCAGAAATGTAGAACATCCCTAATGCAGGTAGAAGAACTAACAGACACCCACCGATAATTCCTGGCATTGTTAGTGGCAAAACAATCTTCCATAATGTTTGAAGTTTGTTTGCACCTAAATCACGAGCAGCCTCTAAGTATGTACCATCCAGTTTTTCAATGGCTGAATACAGTGGCAAGATCATAAAAGGCAATAGGATATAGACCAAACCAATCATAACTGCACTTTCTGTGTACATAATACGCATTGGTTTATCGATGATATCCATAGCAATTAAGCTTTTATTCAAGATACCTTGTGTACCTAACACTATTTTTAACCCGTAAGTACGGATCAACGAGTTAGTCCAAAAAGGAACAATGATTAAAAACAGCATAAATGGACGCCACTTTTCTGGCATTTTTGCAACAATGTAAGCGAATGGGTAACCCACAACTAAACATATTAGCGTTGCAACAATGGCCATATAAAATGAGTGCCACAGTACTTTTGCATATAGAGGATCAAAAAGACGTAGATAGTTATCCATCGTAAACGTCATTTCAATTAAATTTGCTTCATCACGAGTTAAGAAACTAGTGCCAATAATCATTACATTTGGAATGAAAACGAACAGCAGTAACCAAGTTACGATAATTGTGATGATGATATTTTGGAGATTAAACTTCTTGTTCATCTGCTAACACCACTTCCCAGCTTTCAACCCAAGTAATTGCTACTTTTTGACCTAAAGAGTGATCAACATCTGGATCATCTTCATTAAAGAACTCACTGATCATTACTCTCATACCTGAATCTAATTCAAGTACAGAATCTAATGTCATCCCTTTGTAGGTACGTTCACGAACGTAACCTGTGATGCCTTTAGTATCTGATTCTTTAATTTCTTCAAGTCGTAAATCTTCAGGACGCAGCAATACTTTTACTTTGTCACCAGGATTAACATCCAGATCACAGTAAACAATTGCAGAGGTATCTTCGATTTCAGCTTTAATGCGCTGTTCATCAAGGCGTTCTAGCACAGTCGCTGCGAACACGTTGATTTCACCGATAAAGCGGGCAACGAATAAGTTCTTAGGTTCTTCGTAAATTTCACGAGGCGTTCCGTCTTGTTCGATAACACCATCACGCATTACAATAATACGGTCTGACATCGAAAGAGCTTCTTCCTGATCGTGAGTTACAAAGATAAAAGTAATACCCAGCTGACGTTGTAATTGTTTAAGCTCAATTTGCATCTGTTTACGTAATTTGTAATCAAGAGCAGATAAAGATTCATCTAATAATAGAACCTTTGGCTTATTTACTACTGCGCGTGCAATAGCAATACGTTGTTGTTGTCCACCAGATAACTGATGAGGTTTACGATTTGCCATTTGCGCTAGTCGAACCATCTGTAACGCTTCGGTTACGCGAGGTTCAATTTCATTACTTGGCACATTTTGCATACGTAGACCAAACGCAACGTTTTCAAATACCGTCATATGTGGGAATAGGGCATAGCTTTGGAATACGGTATTCACATGCCTCTGTTCTGCGGGTATTGACGTTACATCTGTCGAATCCAGTAAAATTGTTCCTGCATCTGCGGTTTCAAAACCTGCGATCATGCGTAACACTGTGGTTTTACCACAACCTGATGGGCCAAGAATGGTTAAAAATTCGCCGTGATTTACATCTAAATCAAATTTAGAGATCACTTCTTTGCCATCAAAACTTTTTGAAATGCCTGTTAATTTAATAACGGCTTCTTTTTCGGATTGTTGTGTAACGTTCAATGTCTTTTTATCTCCGCCTTGGGTAGTGATACCGCGCTTAGTGTTATGAATATAAGATGGGGTTTCGGGCGCATAATAGACCCCAAGTTACGATATGAAAAGGGTTTTTTATTTGATTATTCAATTTTTTTTATTACACGGCATCATTTACTGGTTTCGTGTACATAACTTGAGCTTTATTATAAACAAAAATCAGTACGCTGGTCTATTTTGTTACGATTAAAAATCATTATTCTTAAAGGAATCGTAAATTTCTTTTTTTGGCTACTGCACTAAGTGAATGAACACCGTATAATCGCAGCATGTTTTATTGTGGTACACAGAAATGAGCGATCAACTAAAAGAAAAAACCTTTCTTCTTGGTGGAAGTATTGAGAAAGCAATCTCAGGGCAAGTAGAATTAAGTCCTGTAAGCGTGCTCCAAGAGGCTTGGAAGAATACCGTTACGCATTTTTTTACGTTTTCTCCAGCTATCTTATTATTAACCTTTTCTTATATGGCGGTATTTTTTATAGCCTTACAAGTTCAACTCGGTGATCCCGCTGTGTTATTTCATGCTTTTTTAGGTGAAACAGAGCTAACGACTCAAATTTCGTATGCGGCATTCGTTGCTGGTTTGAGTGCTCAAGTCATCGTTTCGCCATTAACCGCTGGCGCTAGCTTAATGGGTATGAGCCATGCTGCGGGGTTGAAGTGTCGTTCAAGCTATATATTTAAGGGCATTGCATCTGCAGGAATGGTTGCGCTAGTGACTATTCTTTCTGAAGTTCTTCAGGGGTTAGTGAATATTTATTTACCTATGATAGCCTTGTATTTATCGATGGCCTTTGGTTTTGCTCTATTATTAGTGTGTGAGAAAAAAGTGCCACCACTACAAGCGCTGTTACTTTCTTTTAGAGCAACAAATAAAAAATTAACGTCGATGCTACTTATCCATGTTGTTATCATGTTAGCTTTAGTTTTTGGTATCGCATTATATGGTGTTGGTTTACTCGTGGTTATGCCATTTATCTTTAATGTAAAAGGGATCCTATATCGAAATATGTTCGGGATTACATTAAAAGTAATGGTGACAGATGATGACGATAGTAATAATGACAATAACGATGGTGAGAGTGATAACCGTCCAAAGAAAGATGTAAACCATAATATTTTCAACGCGTGAGTATTAAAAATGATTAAAAAAATTCTGATCTTATCAACAGTACTAATGATTGCGGCATGTACACCAAAAGAAGACGTGCCTGATTTTAAAGCTTTTACTGATGTAAAAGAGAAAAAAGCGGCTTTCTTTAACTTTATGTATCCAGCAGTTATTGCTGAAAATGCTCGCGTAAAAGAAGAACGTGAATTCTTAGAGTCATTAGTGATGAAACTAGATAATGACACTGACGTTTCTTCTAAAGAGCTAGAGCGAGCAACAGAATTATCTACTTTGTATAAAGAGACATTGACTGACACTGGTATTACTGCTGATTGGGTCAATGCAATGCTTGTTAAGGTTGACTATATTCCAGCGCCACTTGTATTAAGCCAAGGTGCGAATGAATCAGCGTGGGGGACTTCTCGTTTTGCTCGTGAAGCCAATAATTACTTTGGCCAATGGTGTTACACTAAAGGTTGTGGAGTCGTGCCAAGTAAGCGTAATGAAGGTGCTGCTCATGAAGTTGCCAAGTTTGATTCATCTCAAGGCGCTGTACATGCGTATTTTATGAATGTAAATCGTAATAATGCGTATGCAGAACTTCGTATTATTCGAGCAAAGCTACATAGTTCTCCTGAAGCGCTAACACCAGAACAAGAAGCGAATGCGTTAGCAAATGGACTCATTCGTTACTCTGAACGTGGCGAAGCTTACGTTGAAGAGATCCAAGCGATGATCCGACATAATAGTCAGTATTGGAGATAAAATGAAAAAATGGATTGGTGCGGCAACGTTATCACTGTTGTGTTTGGCGTTACCAGTTAAAGCTGAACAGTATCGTTTTACCTATTCGAAACTGTATTACCAGTTAAAAGTGAATCAAAAAGAAGGCCATGATAACGTTCGCATGG
This sequence comes from Aliivibrio sp. S3MY1, assembly GCF_028765575.1. Classification (GTDB taxonomy): domain Bacteria; phylum Pseudomonadota; class Gammaproteobacteria; order Enterobacterales; family Vibrionaceae; genus Aliivibrio. The sequence goes on from NZ_JARACO010000002.1 coordinate 129,122, forward strand.
CACTGTTTTTTAATGACTCACAAACGGGTAAAGCGTGTCATATAACAAAAGCATGGATGGAAAAAGAAGAGCATTATGAGGAATTTACAATCCCAAGTAGTCAGGAATTACCTCTTCCAATTGATGACAATCTAAAATCAGCCAATCCATTGGTTTATATTCAAACAGAAGAAGGTAAGCAATGCGATATTTCGATGGAAGTATTAGCAGATAAAGCATTATCTGGTTCTGTTAGCTTTACTGACTTGGTTTTATTAACGACTGAAATGGATGTGATGCTTTCTGATATTGGTGGGATGTTCTCTAAATATTTCATGCCAGATGTTGAAGGGGTTCGCTTTGTTTTTAGTGACAATGTAACGTCTTCAATTAAAGTTTCTGATGGTACGGTTATTCCTGTTGAAAATGCAAAAGCGACGATTGATCTTAGAAAGTTTAATGAGAGCGTTTCTTTTGAGTTACCAGCAACAACATTGAAAGTAACCCCATGGCTTGTGAAATAATATCAAGTTATACCAATGAAATATTAATTAGATAACTACTGGTTTTGGTTGATTAAATAGATAAAAAATGGCGCTACTTATTATTAAGTAGCGCCATTTTTATTGTCTGTAGTTATATCAACAAGACTACTGAATGTTAACGACATCTAGTTGAAGAGATGGGTCAAACTCGGTAACAGCATCATCACTATCAATAGTTTGAACTGGCATTTCTTCTTTATCAAAACCGATATCACCACCATTAATGATCCCAGAGTCACGATTGATGCTCTTAAAATCAAACATGTTAAAATCTGCAAGGTGGCTTGGAACTACGTTTTGCATCGCAGTAAACATAGATTCAATACGTCCTGGGTATTGTGTATCCCAAGTATTTAGCATTTGCTTGATATTTTGACGCTGCATATTTGGTTGTGAACCACAAAGGTTACAAGGAATAATAGGGTAGTCAGCCATGTCAGCGTATTTGATAATGTCTTTTTCACGACAGTAAGCTAGCGGACGGATAACAACGTGCTCGCCATTATCAGAAACTAGCTTTGGTGGCATACCTTTCAGTTTTCCGCCGTAGAACATGTTTAAGAACATGGTTTCTAAAATATCATCACGGTGGTGTCCAAGTGCAATTTTAGTTGCGCCTAGTTCTTTTGCTGTGCGATATAAAATACCACGACGTAAACGTGAGCATAAAGAACAAGTTGTTTTACCTTCAACCAGCTTATCTTGAACAATCGAATAAGTATCTTCTTCTACGATCTTGTATTCAACACCTAGTTTTTCTAGGTACTCTGGTAAAATTTCCGAAGGAAAACCTGGTTGCTTTTGATCAAGGTTCACTGCGATTAGATCAAATGAGATAGGCGCGCTTTTCTTTAAGCCCATAAGAATATCAAGCATGGTAAAGCTATCTTTACCACCAGATAGACAAACCATGATGCGGTCGCCATCTTCAATCATATTGTAATCAGCGATAGCATTACCTGTATTACGACGGATTTTCTTTTGAAGTTTATTGAAATTGAATTGCTGCGCTTTGGTTAATTCGCTCATTTATTTACTCTAACCTAATGATGGAACCGATAAGGCGGGTATTATACCCAATCAAGATCAATATGCGAGTTTAACAAAGATTATTTTAAGAAGGAAAGTTGAGGGCTAATAAATAGCCCTCAACTTGATTAGATGTGATTAGGATCTAATGGACTTATGTAGCCATCGGGTTTTAGGGCTAAGATATCGCTGTTTAGTAAATTAAGTGTGTTTTCAGCGGTATTACCAATAAAGATAGCAGATAAACCAGTTCGTCCTGTTGTCCCTAGAATGACAAGTCCTGCGTGCAGTTCATCTTCGACTTCAGAAATGACTTCTTCTGTTTGTCCTTCATAAACATGAGTTTGCTCTTCTGGTAGAGCATATTTTTGACGAAGTGCTTTAATTTGGGTTAAGTGGTGTCCACGTATTGCATCTTTGTATTGAACAACATCAAATTCAGGAAGCTCTGCATGTATCGATGGTGGCGTCGATGGATAGGCATTAACTAAGTGTGGTGTTGAATTTAGGATGTCAGCAAAGTAAATCGCTTCTTCAACCATTTTATCATTAAGTTGTAGGTGTGCAGGGTTTTCAGAGCCAACATGTACAGACGCAAGAATATTTCCATTATCAGGCCAAGATCTTTCTTTTACTAAAAGAACAGGAATAGGGGATTTACGCAATAAATGCCAATCAGTCGGGGTAAAGAAGACCGTTTCTAATTTTGCATGTTCGCGAGTTGATTTAACCAATAATTGATAACCACCCTCAAAAATTTCATTGATGATCGCTTCATATGGTCGATTGTGCCACACCATTTTGACCGCAATAGTGATGTGTTCAGGAACATCATAGCTTTCAACAATATCGTCTAATAGTTTGGTTTTTTGTGCAACAACACCATTTCTCATTGCTGTTCTTTCATCGGCAGAAAGCATTGATGTCATTTCATAGGAGAAATCATAGGTTGTGCAGAATAGGGTTACTTGAGATGGCTTGGTACTGCGTTTAGCAATCTCTAATGCACGATCGAGAGCAGGTTGCTCACTTTGTTCAATGACCCCAGCAACGAGTATTTTACGGTAGCGGTTCATACTAACCTCCCTTGGTAAAAACCAAATACATAAAACTGTTCTGATGTATTTACTTTAGCAGTTTAGCCGGAGATTTGTTGGCTTAGAATACAAAAAAGTGAGGTACATCAAGAGATATACCTCACTTTTAATTGTTTATTTAAGATGGTTTATTTGATTTCTTTAGCAGAGCCAGCAAGTTCTGCTAATGCATCATGATCATTGATCGTAATGTATTTCCCCTTAACCGTTAGCATTTCTGTTTTTTGGAAACGACCAAGTAAACGGCTAATAGTTTCAACGGTTAAACCAAGGTAGTTACCAATATCACCACGAGTCATGGTTAAACGAAATTCTCTTGGAGAAAAACCACGTTGATGGAAACGAGTCGATAGGTTGTATAAGAAAGCCGCTAAACGCTCTTCTGCATTTTTCTTAGACAGTAACAAGATCATTTCTTGATCGCCTTTAATTTCATTACTCATTAAACGCATAATTTGTTGGCGTAGCTTTGGCATTTTGCCTGATAAATCATCAAGAATCTCGTATGGGATCTCGCAAACCATTGATGTTTCTAGCGCTTGAGCAAAGCTTGGGTGTTCCGCGTCAGTAATAGCATCAAACCCAACGAGGTCACCAGCTAAATGGAAAGCAGTAATCTGCTCGTCACCTTGCTCTGTGATAGTATAGCTTTTGATCGTACCTGAACGAATCGCATACAATGAATGTAACTCATCACCGGCTTTAAATAACTCTTGGCCTTTTTGAATTGGTTTTTTACGCTCAATGATTTCATCAAGTTGATCTAATTCTGATTCATTTAAAGTAAATGGAATACATAATTGACTGATACTGCAATCTTGGCAGTGAATAGCACATCCGCCTGATTGGATTCGTTTGTTTGCTGAGTTATCTGACATCATCTGATTCAATGCTCTTATAATTGATATAGGTCAATTTTAGCACTAACCAGTACCAAAGTGGTAGCATAAAAACAAAAGTATGCAAAAATTTATAATTAAATTAATTGTTGTAACGCAATATAAACGGTATGAATGCCATAAATGAGCAATAAAGCAGCGCTTATGTTTTTAGTTAACTTATGATTTATTGCTGTTTTGAAAGTATCAGCTCCAATTCCGACAAGAAACATAGCGGGTAATGTTCCAAGCCCAAATGCTAACATGACGAGAGATCCGTTGAGAGAACTACCAGAAACCGCTGCCCAACTTAAGGTTGAATAAACTAATCCACAAGGTAACCATCCCCATAAAAAACCAAAAGGGATGGCATGAAATGGGGACTTTAAAGGAAGTAACGGCTTAGTAAGAGGCGATATATATTGCCAAAGTTTCTTACCAATGACTTCTATATAAACAAGACCTTTCCACCAATTAGCAATATAAAGAGCAAGTAAACACATTAATAACCCAGCAAGAATACGCAAGTAAACTAATGCACTATAACTTTCTGATATTGAGGCAATAGAGACAAACACCCCACCAATGATAAACCCAAAAAGAGTATACGATACAATCCTTCCAATATTATAAAGAAGAATAAACAACCAACGAGGGTAGCCCGTTTTAGCTGAATTTATTGAAATTACAGCAGAAATACCACCGCACATTCCAATGCAGTGGCCAGCTCCCATTAATCCAACAACAAACGCGCCGATAAAATCAATGTTCATCTTTTTTCTTTTTTATTGGTGTATCTTCATCAAATAAGATGTCTGTTCCTTGACGGTCAAGATCTTCAAACTGGTCACTCTTTACTGCCCAAATAAAAACTGCAACAGCGACGCATACCAACATAATAGCGATTGGGATTAATAAATATAAACTAGCCATTTTCTTTTAATAACCTAAGAGAATTAGAGACAACAATAATAGAGCTACCAGACATTCCTACAACCGCAATATAAGGAGCAACTAAGCCCATTACTGCTAACGGTAATATAATGGCATTATAGCCTAAAGCCCATGCTAAGTTTTCACGAATGATTTTTCGTGTTTTCATCGCAAGTTCTCGCGCTTCAATAAGTCGAGAAAGATTATCCCCCAGAAGGATCATATCTGCAGAAGCTTTTGCCACATCAGTTCCTGAGCCCATCGCTATTGATAGATGTGCGCCAGCGAGGGTCGGGGCATCATTAATGCCGTCACCAACCATTAAACTTACTTCTTGTTTTGGTAATGATTTTAAATAATCCAATTTGCCTTGTGGCGTTGCACCTGAAATAACGTCATCGATAGCTAAAGCATTAGCCACTTTTTCTACCGATGAACTACTGTCACCAGTTAGCATAGTCACTTTAATACCTAAATGGTGCAGTGATTGAATTAAGGCTTGGCTTTCTTGGCGAATTGGATCATCCAATACAAAAGCAGCAACCGCTTGTCCATTTTTAGACAACCACACTTGGTAATCTTGATTATTTTCTAATTCACAATCTTTCGCAGCAAATGCTTTATGACCAATCTTCCATTCATCGTTACCAATAACCCCTTGTAAGCCTGATCCAATGATATTTTCAACGCTATCAAAGTGAGTTTCAGTTGAGTCTCTATATTGTGAGAAAGCACGCGCAATAGGGTGATTAGCAAAGGATTCCATTTCAGCCGCGATTTTTTTTGCGGTTTCCTCTGATATATCTGTAAAAGAATGGACTTGAGTTAATCGAATGTTTCCTTCGGTTAATGTTCCTGTTTTATCAATAACTAAACGGTTAACTTTACACAGTGTTTCTAAAACATGGCCACGACGAAGCATTAAACCAAGCTGTGCTAAACGAGAAGTTGAACAGGTGATTGCTGTTGGTGTTGCTAGTGATAACGCACAAGGACAAGTCGCAACAAGAACTGAAAGCATGATCCAAAAAGCATCGTCTGGTTTTGTTTCGTGCCAGTAAAACCAAGTAAATGCAGAGATGATTAGAATACCAGCCACAAAATAACGAGCGACCAGATCTGCAATTTCTGCAACTTTAGGTTTAGACATTTGCGCTTCATCTTGAAGTTTTACAATGTTTGATATCAAAGAATCGGCTTTGGTTTTGGTTACTTTTATGGTTAAGTTACCATCGCCATTAATGGTGCCAGCGTAAACGGGGTCGGTTTCTTTTTTTGCTACCGGCATTGATTCACCAGTAAACATAGACTCATCAATCGCACTGTACCCTGAAATAACAATACCATCCGCAGGTAAGTGCTCTCCAGGAGGAACAATTACCGTATCATCTACATCAAGTGTTCGAGCAGGGACTTTCTTTCCTGATGTTAATGTTGCCATTACTGGAATAAGCTTTAAGAGGTTTCCTGTTATTGCAGCGGCTTTTCGACGTGCGCGCATTTCAAGGAATCGACCGAGTAATAAAAAGAAGGTAAACATGGCAACAGATTCAAAGAAAACTTCACCAGATTCAGTAACGGTTGCTACGACACTTGCGAAATAAGCAAATAACATAGCGATAGAAACAGGGACGTCCATTCCTAATGTTCTTGCTTTTAAACTGCGCCACGCATTCATATAAAATGGCAGTGCAGAGTAGAGCATAACCGGCGTTGCAAAAACTAAGCTTACATAACGTAGGTAATTTCTAAACTCGGCATCAAGATCACCAAAGACTTCAAGATATAAAGCAACGGCAAGCATCATGACTTGCATCGTTGCTAAACCGGCAACCCCTAAACGATATAAGTATTGCTTCATTGAGCGGTGATATTCTTCTTCTTGTTTGTCTGCTTCAAATGGGGCAGCTTTGTATCCCAATTGATGAATAAGAGTAAGAAGGGTACTTAATTTAGTTTCTTCTGGGTTCCAACTCAGCAATGCTCGATGTGTAGAGGTGTTCACTTTTATTTGATGAATACCTTGTGCATTAGTAAGTTGCTTTTCGATTAACCAAGCACATGCAGCACAAGAAACGCCATCGAGTGACAGCGTCACTTCTTTGAAGTTGTTATTGGTACGTATGAACTCTTTTTGAATCTCATTATGATCATAATGAGCTAGGGCTTTTAGTTGTTCTGGGACTAAATCTGCTTTATCGGCAGGGGCCGTACGATATTGATAATAAGAAGATAGGCCATTTTCAACGATAGTTTGCGCTACTGATTCACAGCCTGGGCAACACATATCACGGGTTTCACCTAAAATATCGATTTGAAAACTAGAGCCTGAAGGTACAGGCTCACTGCAGTGATAACAATCCTTCGACATATGGTTTATTTACCTTATCTATTTACCTAAGGGGAAAAAATCTTCAGTTGGAAAGTTTGTGCGGCCTTGAATCATCCATGAACTATCATGAGGTAATAATTCAATAAACCAAGGGCCTGCTAATGGTTCATCTAGGTTAATACGATAAATATTTTTCGCATCTGATGTTAATAATTGCGAGAAATCGTGGTTTGGTAACGTTCTATGGGTGAAAGTAGCGTTAATTGCAGGGTTATGCTCTAACTTGCCTTTATCAATTTCAATTTCAATTGTATTACCTACACTACGAACCTTAGCAAAAATTGAAAGTTCTTGAGCAACTTTGATTTTTGAAAGATCGACGTTTATTGCTTTGCCTTTCTTGTAATAGTCTTCTGCGACCAGATCGACATCATGCTCTACAAATAAAATGTAAGTTGATATACATGCAACGACAACGGTACCAGGAAGGATGATGAGAAACCAAGGCCAGAACTGCTTATACCAAGGTTGAGACATAGTAATGATTCCTATTAAAGATCTAGTTATTATGATTTTATATTAGAGATTCAATATAAAAAGGAAAAAAGCCCCTGTACATGCAGGGGCTATTATTTTTATTATTTGTTACTTAAGCTCCAGACATAGGCAGAAAGAAGTTGAATCTTCTCTTCACCTAATATGTCTTTCCAAGCTGGCATCACACCTTGACGGCCATTAGCGACTGTTTCAGTAACATCGGCACGAGAATCGCCAAATAACCAATCATTGTCAGTTAGATCTGGTGCACCCAGAGCAGGGTTACCTTTACCATCTGTACCATGACAAGCAGCACAAACGATAAATCGTTGTTTACCTGCAGCGGCTTCTTTAACGTTTACTTTACGACCAGATAGGCTAAGAGTATAACTTACTACTTCTTTAACACCATCAGCACCTAAAGCATCTCCCCAAGCTGGCATGTTCCCAATACGACCATTCATAATAGTTGTTTTGATTGCTTGAGGCTCACCACCATATAACCATGCATTATCGGTTAGGTTAGGGAAGCCTTTCATGCCTCTTGCATCAGAGCTATGACATTGAGAACAGTTTTGTAGGAATAAACGTTGTCCTACTTTTAATGCTTCTTTGTCATTTGCAATATCCGTAATAGCTCGGAACTCAGAGGTTCCTGGCTTATATGCAAGCTTTGAAAAAGTTTCGCCAAAATTCGTATTTGCGTCATCTAATTCACGAGCAAATTGATCAAGTGTTTTCTCTTTATGAGAACGCTCAATCGATGCTCGTGATTCTTCTACAGTACGAACGGTTTGGTCTGAACTTGTCCAACCTAAAATGCCTTTAAAGTTACCTAATCCAGGATAAAGAATTAAGTAAACAACCGCAAAGACGATGGTAGCCCAGAACATGTAAGTCCACCATTTTGGCAGTGGATTATTGAGTTCACGAATACCATCGTATTCATGACCCATATCTTCACCTTCTTCAACTCCTGTCGTATTTTTCAAGCAGAAACGAAGAAGTAGGCCACAACCAATTAATGTACCAATACTAATGATACTTATCCAGAGACTCCAAAAAGTACTCATTGTTTATCAACTCCTGTCTTGTTTTGGCTTGAAGTATCTTCTTGTTCATCAGCAAAAACCAAGTTAGCCGCTTCATCGAAACGAGCTGTCTGTTTTTTACTGTAAGCCCAGAAAATAATACCTATCATGCTGCAGAACAGAATGACAGTCCAAATTGCATGAATAGTTCCAGCGTCCATGTGGACCTCCTTACTTCATTGCATGACCAAGAGATTGAAGATAAGCGATAATCGCATCCATCTCAGTCTTGCCTTTAACCGCATCAGCCGCATTTTTTACGTCTTCTTCGGTGTATGGAACACCAAAGTTGTTACGGAAAATAGCAATTTTTTGCGATGTTAATTCACCATCTAACACGTTTTCTTCCAACCAAGGGAAGCCTGGCATGTTTGATTCAGGAACCACATCACGAGGGTTGATGAGGTGAACACGATGCCATTCATCAGAATAACGATCACCAACACGAGCTAGGTCTGGACCTGTACGTTTAGAACCCCACAAGAATGGATGTTCCCAAACGCTTTCACCAGCAACAGAGTAATGACCGTAACGTTCCGTTTCTGCACGGAATGGACGGATCATTTGGCTATGACAAACATTACAACCTTCACGGATGTAAATATCACGACCTTCCATTTCTAGTGGAGTGTAAACTCGTAAGTTTTCTACCGGTTCAGTCGTTTGTTTTTGGAAAATTAGAGGAGTGATCTCAACTAATGCCCCAAAACTGATTGCAACGACGATTAAAACGGCAAGAAGACCCACATTTTTTTCTATGATTTCATGACGATTAGAACTCATAACATGGTCTCCTTATAGCACTGGCTGTGGAATTGCTTTTAGGCTGTTCTTCGGAGCAGAGATAGTCTTGTATGCGTTGTACGCAAGTAAGAACATTCCTGATAAGAAGATTAGACCGCCTAAAAAGCGAACAAAGTAGAATGGGTAAGATGCTTCTAGTGATTCCACAAAGCTGTACGTTAATGTGCCATCCGAATTTACTGCACGCCACATTAAACCCTGCATAACACCTGAAATCCACATTGCTACGATGTAAAGAACTGTTCCGATTGTCGCTAACCAGAAGTGAACATTGATTAGTGATACAGAGTACATACGCTCTTGACCAAATAGCTTAGGAATTAAGTGATATAAAGAACCAATTGAAACCATTGCAACCCAACCTAACGCACCTGAATGCACGTGACCGATAGTCCAGTCAGTGTAGTGAGATAGGGCATTTACAGATTTAATCGCCATCATTGGACCTTCAAAGGTAGACATACCATAGAAAGACAGAGAGACAATTAAGAATCGAAGAATAGGGTCATAACGAAGTTTATGCCAAGCACCAGACAGCGTCATTATACCATTGATCATGCCGCCCCAAGATGGTGCGAATAGAACTAATGACATCACCATACCTAGTGACTGAGTCCAGTCAGGTAACGCGGTGTAATGTAAGTGGTGAGGACCGGCCCAGATATAAAGTGAGACTAATGCCCAGAAGTGAACAATAGATAAACGGTAAGAATATACAGGACGTTCCGCTTGTTTTGGTACAAAGTAATACATCATGCCAAGGAAGCCCGCTGTCAGTAGGAAGCCTACTGCATTATGGCCGTACCACCATTGAACCATTGCATCAACAGCACCAGAATAAATCGAATACGATTTTGTCATCGATACTGGAACAGCAAGGCTATTCACAATATGAAGAACGGCAACGGTTAGAATGAAGGCTCCAAAGAACCAGTTTGCAACGTAAATATGTGATGTCTTACGCTTAAACAAAGTTCCAAAGAAAACAATAGCATACGCAACCCAAACTAAAGTGATTGCGATATCAATCGGCCACTCTAATTCTGCGTATTCTTTACCTGATGTCATACCTAGAGGCAACGTAATTGCTGCTGCTAAGATAATTGCTTGCCAACCCCAGAAGGTGAACGCAACTAATGGACCACCGAACAAACGTGTTTGACAAGTGCGCTGAACAACATAATAAGATGTTGCAAACAGGGCACTTGTACCGAATGCGAAAATTACTGCATTTGTATGCAGAGGACGCAAACGGCTATACGTAAGCCACGGTGTGTCGAAATTAAGTTGCGGCCAAACTAATTGAGCGGCAATTAGTACACCCACACCCATGCCAACAATACCCCATAGTATGGTAACTAAAGAGAACTGACGAACAACGGTATAGTTGTAGTTTTGTTCATGCTGCTGTACTTGGCTCATAATTGCATGCTTCCACTTTTATTATAACTACACTTTACTTTCCATAGTGCGAACAAATTGTTCGCAATGCCACCCAAAATTCAACTTCAAATAATTGGATTTGTGACCCTTTTATTTTGAAATATTCCTTTTTAATGCAAAAATGGCATTTTCGGCATCAATGATACTGCACTTGAAAAATGAATCATAGTTGATGCAGATGGTAATTTTACGCTTAAGCAACATTTTTCCTTTTTTTTTGAACTAGATAACACAGGTTTTTCAACTATGGCTATAGAAAAGTTAACAGGCCCTCGTTTATATCAACTTATTTTCTTATTGATCGTTCTGATCAGTGCATTTACATGGAGGACAATCACATATATAGATCCAAATGATATTGATGAAGTTACAGAGGTTTGTGATATTACAGAACAAGCTTGTAGCTTTAATATCGATAGTAATCAGCTCATTATTGATGTAAAAGAGCGCCCAATTATGCAGAATACTGAAATAAACCTTTCAATTTCAAGTCTTGATACTGAGTGGACTTTAGAGGCTGAAGGTATCAATATGAATATGGGAAAACTGAAATTTCTGCATTTAAATGCCGATAATGCTGAAGAGAAGTACTCTGTTTTTTTACCAAAATGTAAACACAATGAGATGAAATGGATGGTCAACATATCGAATGGAGATGAGAGAATAAATGTTAGTTTTAACTCAATAAAGTAATTAATTTCATAGCGTTAAAAAGTAAATTATTAAAAATTAGAAACTCATGAAGAAAGGTAGTATTAGTATCTAAAAGTTAAGGTTATCTCGAGTTTTCTACACAGCAGCGTTAATCAAACTTAGTATCGTAATATTAGCGAACAGACTGCTTGATTGAAGTTTACTACGTAACAATAATAAGCCAGTAATTTAATCTTAGATAAATTACTGGCTTATTATATTTTATTTTAACAGTTACAGTGTAACTAGTATTATGGCAAAGCGTATTAAGAACAGAGATGTTCTAAGCTAATAATCATTAGATAGATACGAAGTATTATTTAATGATTATTAGCTATTTTATGGTAAATATGATTATGGTTAAATTACCTGTTATTGGAAGAGTTAGAGTAGTGATGGGGAAGATAAAACAGACTAATATCAAGTATAACCATATCTCATTTAACATAATATACATAATGCGCACTGTGATATACAGTAATAATAGATGATAATTTACTGATAACCATGAGTTTTAGTCAATTATCTGTTATTTATGTCTTTTGAATTTGTATCTTATTATCTTAGTCAGTTACACTAACTTAATTATATGATTGTTACCTTGTCACAATTAGCTTCAACGTTGTTTTGTGTTCAAGTATTTACCTAAGGTTTTTAAATGAAAAATAATAAACTGACTCTCCTTGCATTGCTTTCCAGTTTACTGCTTTCTGGCTGCGCTAGTTATTCTATTACAGAAAAAGAAATGACTGACTATCTGTCCGATGAAATTCATGTGGAAAAGTCTGTTGGGATCCCCGGCTTACTCTACGCTCAGGTTAATGTTGAAAATGTTAATGTTCAAATCGGACGTATTGATGCTGATAGGATCAGTGTTTTCGCAAACACGACAGCTGATATTCAAATGATGGATAAATTAGAACAAACCCTATCACTTACTTTAGAATTTAGTGCTATTCCTAAATACGATAAAGAAACTGGCGAGATTTATTTGAAGTCTCTTCGCTTAGAGAAATTTGAGGATAAAAATAAACAATTATCACCAGAACTGACGTCATTATTAAAACCAGCCGTTTCTATCATCGGTTATGCGTTATCTAATGAACCGGCTTATAAGTTAAATTCAGAGAAACTAAAGGAATCTCTAATAAAGTCAGCTGAACCTAATTTGGCTATTAAGAACAATAAGCTTGTGATTGATTTGTTTGGTAAGTAATAAATCAATTAGTTATAGTGCACTAGGCTACGTTTGATTAATAACTACATGAGCTGTTACTTTAATAGCTCATGTAGATCTGCTTTAAGTGATGACACTGTTTGACTCGCCTTTTCTGTTCTCGAGGCCTCACTTAATAAATACTCAATCGTATCTGATAGTGTTGAGTCTAAATCCTGTGCTCTAAGAGAAAGCTTTTCCCACACACGATAATCTAAGTCGATTGATTTCTTACGCGTATGTTCTTGTTCTGCATTAAAGTGACGCTTTCTTTTCGCTCGAATTGCTTGCTTTAGCTTATTCTCTAAATCAGGATTCATATGTTTTTGGATCCATTCGAGTGATTTTACCGGCTCATGCTCTAGTTTTAAGAACTCATTAACCTGTTGTTGTTGTTCACTAGAATCGATATAACACGTAATTGATCCCCCCATACGATGCTTATTAAATAAATACATCCATTTCCAACCGGCTTCTAGATTTTCAAGTTGTTGGTATTTCATATAACGCACTCATATTAAAGAGAATAAATTTGAGTGACAGTGTAACTCTAGTTTGCATTATCATCAACATTCTTCGTGGATAATGAGATTAAGATCTAATTGGTAATGTAACTACTGAAAAATCAGACGTGTGTAGTTATGTCATGTATAATCAGTTTTATTTTTTATCAATAAGTAAGCATGCAGTTAGACACGCCATTTCTAATCGAACCTCAGTACGATCATATTCAAGATGCCTTGGATCAATCTCACTCAATCGACGCACAATCCCCCTATTCTCTGCAGCCAAAATTGACTCAAGCTTTAGAGGTTTTCTCTCATATAAATGGCATTAATATACTGCAAATCAATGCGCTAGATAATCACGTTTATCGTGAATATATCGCAAACTGGTTATGCTTAAACACATCAAATCGCTTAGCTAATGACGAAATGGTCCCTGTTGTGGTTATTGAAAGTGCCTCTGAAGCAGAGCTTTTCGGTGTTTATCATAATAAAAGTGATATTCTTGAACATGGCTTATTACAAAAAGCCAATGGTGGTTTTCTAATTATTTCACCAAGTCTCCTACTGGCAAATCCACACTTTTGGCCAAGACTTAAAAGTTTATTACAAGGTCACCCGATAACAATTTCAGCAAGTGATTCAAAGTCACCAATGCCGCATACGCACCGTTTAATGGTTGATGTTAAATTAGTTATCGTTAGTGATCGTGCTTTACTTGGGGAAATCGAACAATTAGAGCCCGACTTGCTCGCTGGCATGTCAATGTTTGCAGAATATGAGTTTGATACCACATTAGAAAGTGACACGGTAACTGACTACATAAAACTGATTAACTCACTATCTATTAAGAATAAACACTTACCGCTACAAAATGGTTCTGCTTTATTACCGTTACTCAAAGCAGGCGCAAGAGAATGTGAAGATCAAACTCGACTTAACTTGTGTTTATTATGGTTAAACTCTATTTTAGCTCATGCTTCTTTGGCTTCACTGTCAAAAGAATATATTACTGCTGATGATTTTAACCAATCATTTAAAACCAAGTATCATATTGAATCCTATTTACCATCGAGAGCCCTAGATGATATTTTAGAGCAAAATATATTCATTGAAACTCAAGGTGAACAAATTGGTCAAATCAATGGGTTAACTGTTGTCTCTGTACCCGGACACCCTATTTCTTACGGTGAACCTTCTCGAATTACCTGTGTCGTACATGCGGGTGATGGTGAATTATCAGATGTAGAACGCAAAGTAGAATTAGGTGGCGATCTTCATGCTAAAGGCATGTTGATAATGCAAGCTTATATACTTAGCCAGTTAAAAACTCATGAACCACTTCCTTTTACGGCCTCGATGGTATTTGAACAATCTTACTGTGAAGTTGATGGTGACAGTGCAAGTTTAGCTGAGCTGTGTGCATTTTTAAGTGCCCTTGCGATAAAACCAATTAATCAAAGTTTGGCAATTACTGGTTCTGTCGATCAGTTCGGTATGATTCAACCAATTGGCGGCGTAAACGAAAAAATTGAAGCCTTCTTCCAGCTGTGTGAAAAACGCGGGTTAACTGGTGAGCAAGGTGTTATTATCCCAAAAACAAACGGAATTAATCTTGTACTTTCCGATGAGGTAATTCAAGCAGTTAATGAAAAACAGTTTACTATTCATCTTGTTAGTCATGTTGAAGAAGCTGTAGAATTATTAACAGGATTACCATTGCAATCTGAAGAGCACGAATCGATTTTCTCTTTAATTGCTCAACATATAGAAGATGTTGAACATAATCCGAACCAGTGTTCCGCTTTATTCTGTCGTATTAAGAACTGGTTTAACCAGCGCTGATCAGACTTGATAAGCGCACAAGTGTTAGCTAGAATCTCAGCAACTTATTTAGGAGTAATACTTTAATGCAAAACAAACCTAGTTCATACAATCGTGAAGATTTACTAGCATCAAGCCGTGGCGAATTATTTGGCGCAAACGGACCACAACTACCTGCACCAAACATGTTAATGATGGATCGCATCCCTCTTATGTCTGAAACAGAAGGTCTATTTGGTAAAGGTAAAGTTATCGCTGAGCTAGATATTACTCCAGACCTTTGGTTCTTCGATTGTCACTTCCCAGGTGATCCAGTAATGCCAGGTTGTCTTGGTCTTGATGCAATGTGGCAACTAGTTGGTTTCTTCCTTGGTTGGATTGGTGGCGAAGGTAAAGGTCGTGCTTTAGGTGTGGGTGAAGTTAAATTTACAGGTCAAGTTCTACCTACCGCTAAAAAAGTAACGTATGAAATTGATTTTAAACGTGTTATCAACCGTAAATTAGTAATGGGCCTAGCGGATGGTCGTGTTCTAGTTGATGGTAAAGAAATCTACGTTGCGAAAGATCTTAAAGTGGGTCTTTTTCAAGACACATCAAACTTCTAATTTAAGAATGTATTGATTGATAAAGCTAGCCTTATGCTGGCTTTATTTTTACCCAAACCACTATAGTTATAGTGCTCTAGGCCGTAATTAGATGACCCTCGTTCGTTAACCAATAATAATGATCAGATACTTAATGGCATTGGTCTTACTCTAGATAAAATTAAAGCCCCATAAAGAGGCTTTAATTTGAAATTCTATTTAATTATTTGAACAAACCGGAATGTTTGTCATCTCTTGCGTCCCGCCAACCTCCTAGCCAACATGAACGAGCATCCATTGCTTGATATGGGCAGTTCTCTGATGAACGGCCATTTAAACCAGCCTTGTAACCTTGTGATTGTGCTCGCTCTAAACGGTCACGCTTTTGTCTCTTCATAGTTCAGTCCTCATAGATGGAAGGCATAATGCTTCAATAAATATACTACTTTACTACTGATACCCTTTTATTCCGTTAGGGTTCATCACGAACATTTCATGATGACAATATTAAGAATCGGACAAGTTGAATCTTTTTTCAAGTCTAAAAAAAGCCCGAAGTCTCAATTTGTGACTTCGGGCTTAGTCTTATAAATTGCTTTTATTTAATTCGCTTTCGCATGAAACCAAATAAACCAAGCAGTGTCAGAGCACCAAAACCAAGTGAACCACCTTGACGTTCGATGATACTGTTCTCAGATGGACGATCATCAATATCAGAAGCTGTAGCTCCTGCAATTGGAACTAGCTTAACTGCAACTACAGTTTCAGTTGTACTTCCGTTACCACAATAAGAGTCACTCGCTACAGAGTCATAACCACCAGCACATTTAAGTGCAGTTGCTGAGATAACACCAGCGTCATTAATATCACTTGCATCGTAGATTCTATATTGATTGTTATGGGAACTTTCTGTTCCACCATTGGTCAAATCATCAATTATCCAAGCTCTTTTGTTGAAAATATCTTTACGCTCTTGAACAGACCCTTGATCAACAGTTCCGTATGGGTAAATAAACGCACGTTGACGACGTTGCTTACCATCGTATTCACGGTTATTTTCTACATCTACACGGCCAACAATTTCATTGAAATTATTGATCCCGCCCATCTCTCCGCCTGCACCAGCAAAAAAGATTTCACTAGAAAGAAAAGAAGCTCTAGGTGTTGGGCTTGAAGTGTCTGAAATAACAAATAAACGATTAGCGACCGCACCATTTTGAGGATAACTACCCGAGCGCTTTGCTTGACCAACAGCAACTAAATTTTTATTTATATTTGTTACAACAGAATTAGAGTGAATAAAATCACCACCTATTTCAGCTTGAGCATTTGCAACAGTATTAGAGTCCCAATTACTCTTACTAATATCAGTACCTGGTGTTTTTTGCTTAAAAATAGTTGCTTGCATTAAGCGTGAATCGCCATCGGCAGTACTATTATATCCAACAATATACATGCGATCTGAATCATTAGCATCGATAATTAAATCACGAGCACTACCTTGAGCATAAATATCATTTCCGCTGCCGTTATCTGAGGTGTTTTTCCAATTTAATTCTATTGGTGTATTGCTCCCATCCCATATAGCTGCTTTAGAGAAATTATTTATATGTCCAGTTCCTGAAGATATACTACCTACTGTATATGTATCCTCTTTTGCCCATGCTCTAGATTGTTTACCAGTTCCATTAGCTAAATCAGCTGAATTAAATGCTTGATTTCGGGTAGTTGATGAATGGTAATTTCCAATAGCTTCAGCTCCAGATACTAGACTATTAATTACTACGTTAGTATCTGTTTTTCTAAAAGCAACTTTGTCAATAAATGCTGCTGAATTATTTGGTGGCGTATTGCCTCCATTTAATTCGTTATACCAGCCTTCCCATTGATTTGAAGCCCAGGCTTCACAGGTAGAGTAACCTAATTGAAAAAAGCAATAGTCTTCAAAACCATTATATCCGTCTTCAATATAATCAAAAGAATTATCGATCGCGAATGCAACTTCTTCGCGATAAGACACGCCTTCAGCCCAATTACGAGTTTCGTTTGCTACAACAAAACTATCACATGCTTTTCCTGTCACACTTGGTGATCCAAAACACCCTAAAGGTTCAGTGGCCTCATCAACTATGACTGGTTCAACCGCAGTTCCATAATATTCTATACTTCCACGTGGATCTGGATCTGCATTTACTTCCACCACTTTATAAAGCGCCGCTTGCGCAGGAAGCGCAGCGGACACCAAAACAGCTAATGTGGTTAATTGTAATTTACTACTCATTTAACTTCCTATTGTAGAGCTTCAAGTTCTTCCCAACGCTCGAATGCCACTTCCAACTCTTGCTCGGCTTGAGCTAGGCGTCCTAAGACTTCATCTGTCTTTTTAGGATCTTGTTGGAAGAAAGACGCGCTGTTCACTTTCTCTTGAAGTTCAGTAATTTCGTTTTCTAATTTTTCTAACGTTTCAGGTAACTGTTCAAGCTCACGCTGTAACTTATATGATAATTTCTTTGGCTTAGCAGCCTGCTCTACTGTTTGAGTTTTAGCAGCAACTGGTTCCGCTTTTTCTTTTACTTTTGGAGCCATCGCATCACGAGTCGCCTGTACATTAGCACGTTGACGCTGTGCATCGTGATAGCCACCTACGAATTCTTCGATCTGGCCCTCACCTTCGAAGATCCAACTGGTCATTACTGTGTTATCAACGAACTGGCGATCGTGACTTACTAATAATAATGTACCCTGATAGTTGGCAAGTAATTCTTCTAAAAGTTCCAATGTTTCGATATCTAAATCATTGGTTGGTTCATCAAGAATCAATAAATTGTTTGGACGAAGGAACAAACGCGCAAGTAATAGACGGTTTTTCTCACCACCAGACAATGCTTTAACAGGTTGACGAGCACGTTTTGGCGAGAATAAGAAATCTTGTAAGTAGCTTAATGCATGACGCTCACGGCCACCCACTGTTACTTCTTGTTTACCATCTGCTAGATTATCAATAACCGTTTTTTCAGGATCTAATGCTTCACGATATTGGTCAAAGTAAGCCACTTCTAATTTCGTACCACAATGCAATTTACCTGAATCAGGTTGCAGTTGGTCAAGCATCAGTTTAAGTAACGTACTCTTACCACAACCATTCGCACCAATTAGTGCAATTCGGTCGCCACGCATAACATTGAAGCTGAAGTTCTTAACAATGTTTTTGCCATCAATTGAGTAATGAAGGTTTTCAGCTTCAAAGACAATTTTACCTGAACGATTTGACTCATCCACTTGGATATTGGCTTTACCCATTACTTCACGACGCTCTGAACGCTCACGACGTAATTGTTTTAATGCACGAACACGACCTTCATTACGAGTACGACGTGCTTTAATGCCTTCACGGATCCACGCTTCTTCTTGAGCAAGAACTTTATCAAACTGTGCGTTTTGATCGGCTTCTACACGCAGTGCTTCTTCTTTCGCTAGTAAGTATTCTTCATAGTTGCCAGGGTAAGAAGATAAGTTACCACGGTCTAAATCTACAATACGTGTCGCCATTGATTGAATGAATGCACGGTCATGCGAGATAAAGATAATTGAACCTTTAAAATCTTTTAAGAAAGTTTCAAGCCATTCAATCGTCGTTACGTCTAAGTGGTTGGTTGGTTCATCAAGAAGTAATACATCAGGATCAGAAACCAAAGCACGAGCTAACGCCGCTTTACGTTGCCAGCCACCAGATAAATCCGTTAATAGCGTATGACCATCTAATTTCAATGATTCAAGAACCGATTGAATACGCATATCAAAATGCCATGCATTAAGGTGATCAATTTTTTCTTGAGCACGAGATAGCTTATTAATGTTTGATTCACTTGGATCAGTTTCTAGTAAATCAAGAAGACGGTGATACTCTTTTAAGTATTTACCCGCCTCTGCTAGACCTTCTGATACGTAATCAAATACAGTGCCGCTCTCATTACGCGGTGGATCTTGCTCTAGACGAGAAACCACCACATCTTGATTAATTTGAAGTTTGCCGTCATCCATAATGATGTCACCAGCAATCACTTTCATTAGCGTTGATTTACCTGCACCGTTACGGCCAACTAAACACACTCGCTCATTTTCTTGTAAAGCGAAATCAGATTTGTCTAATAGCGGATGATCACCAAACGCTAATTGACCGTTATTAATTGTAAGTAATGCCATTGTCTTCTAACCAATTCTTTAATTGCGATATATTGAATGGCCAATTGAGCTCAGATAAGCCATTGGCCACCACAGGTATTGTGACACCGTAACGAGAGAAAAGCTCATCGTTGAACGCTATGTCTACCGTGTCTACTTTTTCGATATCTACACCCACCTCCACAAGCAAGTCAAACGCTTGCTCGCAAAGATGGCAGCCTTCCGTGCTATAGAGAGTAATCATTCGTCTCTAGTCTTCCTTGTGAGTAATAATCCAACAGTTATGAATGTGTTTATTACGAGCAAAATCAAGCGGCAATGTTTGCTTAGAAATATTCTTCGCTTTAAGCCCTGCTTTCTCTAGCGCTTCGTCATCCATTTTGAAGTTACGTTTATTGTTCGAGAATACGATTGTTCCGTTCTCACGTAGCATACGTTTTAGGTTCTCAAGTAACATGATGTGATCACGTTGAACATCAAACGTTTGTTCCATGCGCTTAGAGTTAGAGAACGTTGGTGGATCGATAAAGATTAAATCAAACTCACCTTCCGCTTGTTGTAGCCATTGTAGACAGTCTGCTTGTAAGAACTGATGCTGAGTACCGGTTTGATCATTGGTATTCATGTTCTTCTGTGCCCACTCTAGGTAGGTACGAGACATATCAATGGTCATGGTAGATTTTGCACCACCACAAGCCGCATGAACGGTTGCAGAACCGGTGTAAGCAAATAGGTTTAAGAAATCTTTGCCTGCTGCCATTTCACCAATCATTTTACGAGTTAACTTATGATCTAAGAATAACCCCGTATCTAGGTAATCTTGTAGGTTAACGATCAGTTTTACGCCGTACTCTTCAACATCAAAGTAGCGAGATTTCTCAGCCAGTTTTTGATATTGATTTTTGCCTGATTGCTTTTGACGAACTTTCAAAATTACGTTATTTGTTTCTACGCCAGTAACAAGAACCGTTGCACGGATCATATCGGTTAAACGACGACGTGTTTTATCTTCAGAAATTGTTTTTGGTGCGGCGTATTCTTGAATGATGATGTAATCTTTGTAAACATCAATCGCTGCATTGTAATCTGGTAAATCAGCATCGTAGATACGGTAACAATCTAGTTTCTCTTTACGAGCCCACTTACCAATCTTACCTAGGTTCTTTTTAAGACGGTTCATGAATTCAGGAGCAACTTCAACGTTAACCGCTTCTTTACGTTCAGCTGATTCTGTAATTGAGTAGTTTTTCTGAACACACGGTAATGCACCATTGTTCAGTTTAAATTGCTTATCAGCACGCATACGTATACATGCTAATAAATCATCGTTACTTGAATAGATTGATGCAGTACAACCACCAAACTGTTCTTTAAGTTGGCGGCCAAACTCACTGTACAACGCAATCAATGCAGGCTCAGTACTTAAACGCTCACCATATGGTGGGTTACAAATCACTACGCCATTTTCAAATGCTTCTGGACGCTCAATCTTAGTTGCATCACCAACATCAAACGTAATTAA
The DNA here is from genome assembly GCF_028765575.1 of Aliivibrio sp. S3MY1. Lineage (GTDB taxonomy): Bacteria > Pseudomonadota > Gammaproteobacteria > Enterobacterales > Vibrionaceae > Aliivibrio. The sequence goes on from NZ_JARACO010000002.1 coordinate 150,317, forward strand.
ATCTTCAACGCCAGCACGACGGGCATTTTCACGAGCCGTTTGAATAACACGGTAATCACGATCAAAACCATAGAAATGGGTATCTACTTTCTTAACGCCACGACGACTCTTAACACGAGCTTCTGAGCGAATTTCAGTCCATAGCTCTTCATCAAAATCATTCAGTGCTTCAAAACACCATTTCTCACGCTTAACACCAGGTGCCATTTCACAAGCCATTAGTGCCGCTTCAATCAGTAACGTACCTGAACCACACATTGGGTCTAATAATGGTTTGCTCTCATCCCAAGTACTACGAAGTACTAAGGCTGCAGCTAATGTTTCACGTAATGGAGCACGACCTGCTTCAGTACGGTAGCCACGTTGATGTAAACCTGAACCAATTAAGTCAAAGCCAAGAATCCCTTTCTCACCAGATAAACGCATATGTACACGCAAATCAGGTTCAGCTTTATCAATATTTGGACGCTCTAAGTCAGCTTTTGTAAAACGGTCAACAATCGCATCTTTAACTTTTAATGCGCCGTATTGGCTGTTTCGAATCTCACGGTTAGTACCGTTAAAGTCCACCACCAATGTTTTATCAGCACTGAAATAATTAGGCCAATTGATTGCAGAAGCACCTAGATATAAATCCATATCATCACGAACATCAAACTCAGACAGAACTTGAATAAAACGTGACGCGATACGGCTCCATAAGCAACAACGATAAACAACCTCGGTTGGAGCTTCAAACATTACCCCTGCATAAACCAATTTTGGGTCTGTAACACCAAGTGCAATAAGTTCGTCAGCGAGTAGGTTTTCAAGGCCTTTAGAAGTGATGGCTAAGTATTTTTTCATGGGATTCTTTTGGTTATTAAATTACCTCGCATTATACATGAATCTAGTTGAAAGAGGACAATTAGATTGTAGATAAACACAAAGTCCACCACCTAACTAATTTCTTAAAAAACATATAGTTAACAATTAACCATACGAACCCTTTCTCACTGCGTTTCTAAACAGAAACAAATAAGAGCAACTGGATCACGCAAAAAACTGGACTATACCAATTGATTTTCATATGGGTTATTTAGTTACACATCGGCGTAAATGAGGAATTTATTTATATTGCAGATAATTCTATCAGTGGGATATTAAAAATAAATATGCGGAATCTTGGGACTAGATCTCATTTATAAGAGACAGTAATACGGGAAAATTAACACTAAATATACAAAATAAAAGCTAGAATGACTTCTTTTGGGGAAGTTTGAATAACACTTTAAAGGTGAGATAAGGCGTTTACGTGAATTAAGAGTGGTACTAAAGAGAAGTTAAAATAGAAAAGAAGGCTTACTACCCTACTAATGCATAGTAAGCAGAGTTAACCACTTGCATCTTAGCCATGCGATCGTGCATCACTTTAATCGGCTCACAAAACGCCATGTATTTGGTTGGATTAAGTGCAAACGAGTCCATATCTACCAACATACACATACTGGCACATTCGTAGTTCTCAACAATAATGAAACGTCCTTCACCTAAATCATTTTTAAGAGAGACCACTTCCCCTTCTTCAGGGAAATATCCTTCACCTTGTGGCTCAAAGAACCAACTTTTAGGTAACATAGGCTTATGAAAGCGCTTTGCTGCTACACAGTTAAGTGCAAGTTCCACTTTACGAGGCTCTGATAGTGGAAGAAAAGAAATGTATTCTACAAACATTTGATAGGCAGAGGCATCATCGACAGAGAATTTACATTGCTCAAAAGCACCATCGATAAGAACCTTACAAGGTAAATTCACACGAAAGACCATATCCATACCCAAATCGAGCATTAGAGATTGTGCTTTATTATCGTAATACCAATTCCATGTATCACTGGGTTTAAGCATTATGGTTTCTCTCTTGAAAATGGGAAGCGTCCCTTCGTAAGCCAATCATCAATTACTGCAAATTATACTGAAAACTTGTGCTTATTTTCAGGCAAAAATATACTGATGCAATTAACTTCTAATTTTACAAGAGCTTAGGAATAAAAAAAGGGGAAATTCACATTCCCCCTTCTAATCGAATAATCTGTAAGCAACTTTCACTACTTTTTATAACAATTAGATATTATTCACAATATCTTTAACTAATGCAGGACCTTTATAAATAAAGCCAGAGTACACTTGAACCAGATCGGCACCAGCCATCATCTTCTCTTTTGCCGCAACATAAGAGTCAACGCCTCCTACCCCAATGATAGGTAAGTTATCACCAAGCAGCTCTTTAAGACGACGAACAACTTCAGTACTGCGAGTTTGAACAGGACGACCACTTAAGCCCCCCATTTCTTCTGCGTGCTTCATGCCTTCAACCATAGAACGATCTAATGTTGTATTGGTTGCAATCACACCATCAATCTTAAACTTAATTAACGAAGCTGCAATTTGAGATAATTCGTTATCATCCAGATCTGGTGCAATTTTTAGTGCAATCGGAACATACTTACCGAACTTCTCTGCTAACTCTGTTTGTTTATCTTTTAATTGAGAAAGAAGATCATCCAATGCTTCGCCATATTGAAGCGTGCGAAGTCCTGGAGTGTTTGGTGATGAGATATTAATCGCAATGTAACCTGCGTATTGATATACCTTCTCCATACAAATTAGGTAATCTTCAGTACCCTTTTCAATTGGCGTGTCTTTGTTTTTACCAATGTTAATACCAATAACACCATCAAACTTTGCTTTCTTTACGTTCTCAACAAGATTATCAACACCAAGGTTATTGAAACCCATACGGTTGATAATTCCTTCCGCTTCAATAAGACGGAATAGACGAGGCTTATCATTACCTGCTTGAGGACGAGGAGTTACCGTTCCCACTTCAATAAAACCAAAACCCATTGCACCAAATGCTTCAATACATTCGCCGTTTTTATCAAGACCAGCCGCAAGGCCAAGTGGGTTCTTAAAGGTAATGCCCATGACATCTACAGGTTTAGAAGCCAATTTTTGACGATAGAAGAGATCGAGAGGAGTGCCGGTAAAGCGTTTGAAATTTTGAATTGCTAGGTCATGTGCTTTTTCAGCATCAAGTTTGAAAATGCCAGCTCTGGCGATGCGATATAACATTGTAACTCCAAAATAAGTCCCGTATAAACGGAGAGTGATTATTCACTGATTCTATTCACAATTCAAACTTAATCGTACTTTATTCATTAATATTTACAGTTCACTTTCCACCCTTAATTTTAGTAAGAAATAATAAATCAATAAAAATGACTATTAATGTAGGTAAGTGAGAAAAATCTCGGGGAAATAACAAGGGGAAGTGAATATAAACTCACTCCCCCTATTATCAGGCAAACGTTTGTCTGATCGCATTAATCAGCGAATTTGTTACTCTATTGTTTTGACGTACAGCTTAAGTTTAGTAACGTAAGTTCTCTTAATGCTACCGAGAATTTAGCAAACTCATGGACTGAACCTACCTTAAATTCATTCAAGATATTATCCCAACGTCCTACTGATGTAGCATTCTTTTCACACCACTCTTCAATGGCCTTTTCTACTGACTCGGTATCTTTGTACTCAGCAAGCACTAATTGAGTCAGTTGACGTTGCTGCCAATCTAAGTCTTCACGAAAAGAAGCACGAGCAAGCGCTTGCCAATGGTTATCAACACCTTGGTTATTAATCTGTTTTAAGAACCAATGCAGAGATAACTTATCACCCAGAACATAGTATAAACGCGCCGTCGTTGAAACCGGTTGCTTCATATCTACCGCAACAGCTGAAATGTCCATTGCAGAGTACAAGCTACTTAGCCGAGCAAGAACATTACCTAGCTCACAAGGTACACCCATTTCTAGATAGTGATTAGCTTGTTCAATATGCTCAACTACTTCATCGTTAACTAAGTAACTATCAAGGTTATCTTTAATCTCATAAACTGCAGGCTTATATTTTTCAATAAGCTCCTGAATTGACATATTTTGTGAGCCATTACGTAATAACCAACGAGTCACTCGACGAATGGTTCTACGCATTGCAAATAATGCTTCATACTGAGCCTCTGTCGTTGAGATATTATCGAGATTACGGATCTGTTTAAATAAGTCACCAAAATCAAAAATAGCTCGAGTCGCTGAATACGCATTGGCTATATCAGTGACGGTGTAACCTGTTTCTTCTTGCAAACGAGTGATGAAGTTACAACCCATCTCATTAACCATCTGATTTGCTAAACAAGTCGCGATGATTTCTGAGCGTAGAGGATGATTATCCATTTCTGCTTTATAGTTACGTTGTAACTCTGTTGGGAAGTAAGTCGTCAGTAAATCAGCATGGTATGGATTATGTGCAATCTCATCACAGGCTAACTCATCCTTTAGAACCATTTTTCCATAAGCCACAAGAACTGAAAGCTCTGGACGAGTGAGACCCTGCCCCATTTTTTCACGTTCAATCAAGGTTTCATCATCAGGAATAAACTCTAATCCACGATCCAATTGACCTTTCTTCTCTAGGTTATGAATAAAACGAATTTGTTCTTTAACTAATGATGTACCTTGTTGCTCTGCAACTGAAATTGACTCAGCCTGACAATACGCATCATCAAGAACAATCTTGCCGACTTCATCTTCCATTTTTTGGAGCAGAACATTACGTTGCTTATAGGTTAGATCACCATTAGCCACTAAACCATTTAGTAAGATCTTAATGTTTACTTCATTATCTGAACAATCAACGCCGCCTACGTTATCAACAAAATCGGTATTAACACGGCCACCTTTTAGACCATATTCAATACGACCCAGCTGAGTCATACCTAAGTTGCCCCCCTCACCAACAACCTTCGCATTTAGCTCTGAACCATTGATTCGTAAAGAATCATTAGCACGGTCACCAACATCAGCACTGGTCTCTTTTCCTGATTTAACGTATGTACCAATACCACCGTTCCATAACAGATCCACCTCCATTTTTAAGATCATTTGGATTAAATCGTTTGGAGCCAATGACTGTTTACGGGTACCTAGCATCTTCTGAATTTCAGGAGACAGATCTATCGACTTAGCACGACGAGAGAAAATGCCACCACCTTGAGAAATCAGATCTTTATTGTAATCTTCCCAGCTTGAGCGAGGTAATTCGAATAAACGAGCACGCTCTGGCCAAGTCAGATCTGAATTTGGATTAGGGTCAATGAAGATATGCATGTGGTTAAATGCCGCTTGAAGACGAATATGTTTTGATAGCAACATACCATTACCAAACACATCTCCCGCCATATCACCAATACCAGCAACGGTGAAGTCTGTTGTTTGACAATCAATTCCCATTTCACGGAAGTGACGTTTAACCGATTCCCATGCCCCTTTAGCAGTAATACCCATCGCTTTATGGTCATAGCCATTAGAGCCACCAGAAGCAAATGCATCACCTAACCAGAAGTTGTACTCTTCTGAAACTGAGTTCGCTAAATCAGAGAAGGTTGCCGTGCCTTTATCTGCCGCAACAACCAAATACGGATCATCATCATCATGACGAACCACATTGTGTGGTGGAATAACTTCACCTTCAATAATGTTATCTGATACATCTAATAGCGCACAAATAAACTGCTTATAACAACGCTGGCCTTCTGCAAAAATATCATCACGAGTTGTGAAATTATGCTGTTTCTTACAAACAAACCCCCCTTTTGCACCTACAGGAACAATTACGGTGTTCTTAACTTGTTGTGCTTTAACCAGACCAAGAACCTCAGTACGGAAATCCTCTTGTCTGTCTGACCAACGTAATCCACCACGTGCTACTTTACCACCACGTAAATGCACACCTTCAATATCAGGAGCATAGACAAAAATCTCAAACGCCGGCACTGGTGCAGGAATTTCGGGGATAATGGATGGCTGAAGTTTTAGAGATAGCCATGGTTTTGGTAGGCCATTCTCTGCTTGTTGATAATAGTTAGTACGTAACGTCGCTAATATCATCTCAACATAACGACGAATAATACGATCATCGTCCAAGCTTTCTACTTTATCTAGACTTGAGTAAATCGCATCAAGTTGCTTTTGTTGTTTCTTCTCTGACCATACAACGCTTGGATCAAAACGGAACTCAAACAAATTAACCACAGCAACCGCAAGTTTGGTATGCGTTGACAGTGTATCTTCAATGTATTGTTGACTAAATGGGAAACCCACTTGACGCATATAACGAGCATAAGCACGTAAAATCGTCACTTCACGGCCAGACAGACCAGCACCAAGTACCAAACGGTTAAAGCCATCACTCTCTAATTGACCATTCCAGATCTGAGCAAACGCTTCTTGGAAACGATCACGAGCTTGACGAAGATCGACCTCTTCAGAACCATTGTGGATCATAGAGAAATCTAAGATCCAATCCACCGAACCATTACTCTTCTTAACCGTATATGGTGATTCACCAATAACACGTAAACCTAAGTTTTCAAGCATAGGCATAACGTCTGATAAATGAATCGGCTCATCACGGTGGAACAGTTTCAATTTAACGTTCGCAGAGCCTTTTTTCTCTTCTTGCGGACGATAAAATAACATACCAAGTTTGTTATCATCACTTAATAATTCAAGACGTTCAATATCAGCAACAGCAGAGCCTGGAAGTGTTGCTTCTTTGTATGAACGAGGAAATGCGCTTTGATATTTCTTCGCTATTGCAGTTCCTTTACTCTCACCTAAGTTAGCCACAATCACATCACATAGACGGTCATCCCAAGTAGAGGCAGCTTCCATTAAATTATTTTCAATATCTTTCACATTAATATCGCCGTTATTGTTGTCTACACGAATTATGTAATGCGTTCTTGCTAATGCACTCTCAGAGAAAAATGTCGTAAATTCAACTTCTTGACTAGAACCAAAATAGTTTTTAAGAATACGTTGAGTTTGACGACGAAGCTCTGTGTTATAACGCTCTTTAGTTACATACACCATGCATGAGAAAAAACGACCAAATGGGTCACGACGAACAAATAAACGCAACAAATCACGGTCTTGCATTTTTACAACACCTGTACCCACCTCTAACATCTCTTCTTCTGTTGCTTGGAAGAGCTCATCACGAGGGTAAGTTTCAAGGATATTGCTTAATGCTTTATAAGAATGCGAGCCTTTAATGTATTGGCTGGTTTCTAAAATACGTTCCACTTTATTACTAAGTAGTGGAATATTAGACACACTTTGATTATAAGCCGTTGAGGTATAAAGCCCAGTGAAGCGATGCTCACCAATCACTTTACCTTCTTTATTTAAACGCTTAATACCAATGTAGTCAGTATAGGCTGGTCGATGAATACGAGACTTCGTATTTGATTTTGTTAATATTAATAAATCTGATTTTTTCGCTGCAGCGCACGCTGAAGATGGCATCTCAGAGAGCTTCGTCATATGAATACGTGAAGCTAAAGAGAATAAACCTAGACCAGCCTCTGCTGTAGGTGTTAATTCATGATCACCTTCCACAGCCGTTAAATCAAAATTCTTGTACCCCATTAAGGTAAAGTTGTGATTTTGAAGCCAAGTTAAAAACTCAATCGCTTCATTCACTTCTTCTTTTGCTATTGGAGACTCATTATCTTTAAGCTCTTGAATTACTTCTGTTAGTTTATCTGACATTGGCTGCCATTCATTCACCACACGGCGAATATCTTCAAGCACCAATAGTAATTCAGCTTGAAGTGCGTCCATTTCAGAAAGATCATTCATGTGATCAACTTCGAAATGAAATAACGTTTGTTGCATTTTTCCATCACTGCTGCATATCGAAATAATCTCACCGCTCTCATCACGAGTAAAGCAATGTGGACCATGTAACATAAAGTGACTTGTCATATCAAGACGGGTTAGCGCCATCTTAACGGAATCGACTAAAAATGGGCTATCAGGCGTAACAATCTCAACGACTGTATGGGTTGATTGCCAGCCATCTTGACTTAATTTTGGATTAAAAACACGAACTGATATATCAAAAAGATTTACATCAGATAAATGGTTCCAAAGACTAAGGGTGGCACCGTACATATCCGATTCATTACGTTGCTGTAAATCATCATCATCAATGTTGGCAAATAAACGCTGAGCAAGTTGTGTTACTAGGGACTGTTGAGGCATTTCAAGCTTTTCAGCAATTAGAGCGTACACTTTCTCAAGTAGTACTGGAACGATAGGATCACGCGTCGTCATAAAGCGAATGCTCCGTTTCTTATGATTAGAATTATTTATATAGTGTAGCAGTTGAAACTGCTTATGCGCTTCACATTGTAAGGATAATATAGCTGAAACGTTATGACTTTTTTGCGTGCTAGAGGCTTTATAGTTAGAAGTGTGATTAAGGTAGAGATTTATCCTACTTGCTCAAGATTTACAAAACGATTATTTTGGTCAACGGTTAAACGAAAGCGACCTTTCACGCCTAATTGAGTTAAAAATGAGCGAAATCTAGTGGCCGGCAATTGCAGCTTTAGTCCCTGCTCTGTCATTACCATCACCGTACTTGCAACACCTGAATAATGACTTAGAAAAGCCTGATACGTCACATTCATTCTAAAATAATAAAATTTGTTCATTCGCTTAATATCTTTAATTGTTGATGTGCATATTGTGGCGCTGAAATAAAAAAATGGCCAGTAAAAAACTGACCATTTTGATTTACTATTTACTATAACGATAAGCTCAACATATTACGCTAATGCTTTGGTTACCTTCTCAAACAGATCTTTGGCTAAGTTATCAAGATCAGCCAAACGTTGAAGTTGAGCTTTCATTAGATCCTGACGATCACTGTCGTACTTCTTAAACTTCAATAATGGATCAATTAAACGAGAAGCCACTTGTGGGTTACTTTCGTTTAATTCCAGTAAGATATCACCTAAGAATGCATAACCTTCACCTGATTTACTATGGAAATTTACCGCATTATTTGCAGCAAAAGAACCTATCAAACTGCGAGTGCGGTTTGGGTTTTTCAGGCTGAATGCTTTATGATCGATCGTCGATTTAATGGTAGTTAATGCATCACTACTTGGATTTGAACCCTGTAAAATGAACCACTTATCCATAACTAGACCGTCATGTGACCATTTATCACTAAAGTCATCCATTAACGTTTGACGGATAGAAAGTTCAGCCGAATTAGCAGAAACCATCGCCGCCATTGTATCTGTCATGTTATCTGCAGTTTGATATTGCGCTTGAACTAACGCCTCACCAATATCGGTTTTGGCTAAATAACTTAACGCACAATTACGTAATGCACGTTTACCAATCGCATCATGATCAACCGAGTAATCCCCCTGCTTTAAACTGTGGTAGATTGCAGAAAACTCATCTTTTAACTCTGTTGCTAATGTCTGTTTAATAAAACTAAGCGCCTTATCAATAGCATCAACATCCACCGTATCAAACCAACCTGTGATCTCATTATGATTTGGTAGTACAAACATTTCAGCAATAAATGCCTGCTCTAGACCCGTATTTAATAGCACACCACGGAACGCATCAACTACCGTCCCGGATAACTCAAGTGATTGATTTTTTTGTACATTTATAATGTTTGATCGAATGTAATTAGCCAAAAGCATTTGGCCTGCATCCCAACGAGCAAAATCATTTTGCGCGTGAACCATTAAGAAAATCAGCTCTTCATCTGTGTAAGCATAATTTAATTTAACTGGTGCAGAGAATTCACGAAGTAAAGAGACTACTGGTTTTTCTGCGACTTGTTGGAATGCAAAAGTCTGCTCTTCTTGGATAACATTAAGAACATTACCAATAGTTTGATTGTTACAACGTAACTCAATAACACTGCCGTCTTGCGCGTAAAGCTCAATATCAAGTGGGATGTGTAATGGAAGTTTTTCAGGTTGATCTTCTGTTGCTGGCGTATGTTGTTTCACCGTCAATGTGTATTCTTGCGTTACTTCATTATAGTTAGAAGTCACCGACAAGGTTGGCGTACCTGATTGGCTATACCAACGGCGAAATTGAGTAAGATCAACACCCGACGCATTTTCCATCGCGAGTACAAAATCTTCACACGTTGCCGCAGTACCATCATGGCGCTCAAAATACAGCTTCATTCCTTTTTGGAAATTCACTTCGCCTAATAGAGTATGCATCATGCGAATAACTTCACTGCCCTTTTCATACACAGTAAGCGTATAGAAGTTATTCATTTCTATCACTTTTTCTGGACGAATTGGATGCGCCATCGGACTTGCGTCTTCTGCAAACTGTGGACCACGAACAATGCGAACATTGTTAATACGGTTGACTGAACGAGAGCCAAGATCAGAAGAGAACTCTTGATCACGGAAAACCGTTAAGCCTTCTTTCAAACTTAATTGGAACCAATCACGACAAGTAACACGGTTGCCAGTCCAGTTATGGAAATATTCATGGCCGATTACCGCTTCAATACCTAGATAATCAGTATCGGTTGCCGTCTCTTGTTTTGCTAATACAAACTTAGAGTTAAAGACGTTTAAGCCTTTGTTTTCCATTGCGCCCATGTTGAAAAAATCAACCGCAACGATCATGTAGATATCCAGATCATACTCAAGATCAAAACGATCTTCATCCCACTTCATTGAGTTAATCAATGACGTCATTGCATGAGGAGTACGATCTAGATTGCCTTGGTCAACATAGATTTCAAGTGCAACATCGCGACCTGATTTAGTTTTATACGTATCAGTGAGTACGTCAAAATTACCGGCAACTAAGGCAAAAAGGTAAGCGGGTTTTGGGAATGGGTCTTGCCAATAAACAAAGTGTTTTCCACCTTCAAGATCTCCGTGACTAATGCGGTTACCATTACTTAATAAATGAGGATATGACTCTTTATCTGCAATTACTTTTGTGGTGAAACGCGCCAATACATCAGGACGATCCATATAATAAGTAATACGACGGAAACCTTCTGCTTCACATTGAGTACAAAAACCATCACCTGATTTATATAAACCTTCAAGTGCTGTGTTCTCTTGTGGATTGACTTCGGTAACGATTGTAAGTGTAAAATCACCATTCACATTATGAATGATCAACTGCGTATCAGATAAAGTATAATCTTTATGATCAACATTATTTATTTTCAACGATACCAATACCATCCCTTCTCCTTCAAGAAGAAGATCAGTTGATTGTTTTAGTTGTTGTACTTTTGACGTCGCTGAAATAAATGTTTTGCTATCATCAAGATCAAAAACTAGATCGATGTCTGAAATGGTAAATTCTGGAGATTGATAATCACGGCGAAACTTAGCCTGAGGTTGTTGGCTCATAATATATCCTTATGATGTCTATCACTAAAAAACAGAATGAGTGATAGTTACTATTTAACCCTCCTATTCTCGCATAAGATCCAGTTAATTTGTTAATAAAAAGATTTTAAGGTCCATATTTCTATCCTTAAAGTCACATTATTCTATTACTTACTGGTCATTCTCTTACTAATAAGGCATACATTCCAAATTGTTCATTTTGTAATTCGAGTTGGTTATCTGTGATCTGAAATGTCGATTCTTGCTCTCCCTCTTCATAGAGTAAAACTAAGTCACTATTTTCAAAATAATAATACCCTATCTGTTGGTTTCTTTTTCCTGAGAGAGAGATGACTTCCAATAGAAATACAAAATCAGAACGCAACTTCAAATTTAATGATTGAACATTACTCACCATAATATCTTCACCGGATACCAGTGTAGAATGCCATGATCCAATAATCTGCTCAGGAACAACCTTAAAAAATTCTACACCATTAAGATAGAGTCGATTATGACTCACTTCATATTGATAAACTTGTGACGCCTCTCCCTCTTTCCCAAAACGAATATTATCTTGTGATAATTCAAAAGTACCATTCCATTCTTCTATCGTATTAGATGATATTTCAATCATTTCAATAAAAAATTTATGAGTAGAACTTAATGATATATGAAGTACATCATAGTCATTCTCAATATGAGCGGGCTTGAAAAAATACCAATCACCAATAAGAAATGGATTTTCAAAATGCGTTAGTGAATTTGCTTCGAGATCTAACGCCACTTCATCAGAATAAGAAAATGGACTCAATAAAATTAACCAAAAAGACAAAAGGACTGATTTCATAATTAAAGCTCCACATTCAATAAAAAGAATGATCAACAACCATGGTTGATTGGTATAACTATAAGCCTAGATTAAATTTGATTAATTCGCTGTTTTTTAGGTAAAAAAAACAGAAGCCAAATGACTTCTGTTTTTATAGGTACGATAATGCGATTAACTTTTTTGATTCATCAATGCTAAATCAATCGTAATTGAAACCGCTTCATTAAGATATGCATCAGGTACTTCGTAATCTTTTGGAATGTCATCAATAGTTTTAAACTCTTCTTTTTCAAGATGTTTTTGTCTTTGATTAACACGCTCTAAACGACGAACGTCCGCATCATCACTTTCTTTTTCACGAACAACTTTATTCAGTGAAATTGTTGTGATGTCTTTATCTGCTTTATAGCGAGCAATGTCTTCCTGAATAAAACCAAACTCTTCATCAGTTTTAATTCGTTCAACATGTTTTTTCGCTAATGGCTCAATCGTATTTACGATCTGATTCGTTTGCACATAATTTGCTGCTGTAATGCTATCCCAAGGAAGCGCATTGTCTTCAACACTTTCGCCAGTTTCTTTAGGATCAATCGCTGTTGGGAACGCAATATCAGGAACAACACCTAAGTTTTGCGTACTACCACCATTGATTCGGTAGAACTTTTGAATGGTATATTGAACATGGCCAAGTGGTTTATCAAATAGGTCATAAATATGATTTAATGATCTATGTTGTTGAACCGTACCTTTACCGAATGAGTTTTCACCTAAGATAACGGCACGGCCATAATCTTGCATTGCTGCAGCAAAAATCTCAGACGCAGATGCACTATAGCGATTCACTAATACCGTCATTGGACCAGTATATGAAATCTCACCATCAGTATCCGCATTAACATTAACGCGTCCGTAGCTATCACGAACTTGAACAACTGGACCAGAAGTAATAAATAATCCAGATAACGCAGTTGCTTCCGTTAATGCACCACCACCATTATTGCGTAAATCAACAATGATACCGGTAATATCTTGCTTTTTGAGTTCATCAATCTGTTTTTTCGTGTCTTCAGCTAGACCAACATAGAAACTAGGTACTTCTAATACACCAATTTTCTTGCCATCTTGCTCAATCACTTCAGATTTAACCGCTCTATCTTCTAAACGGATCTTATCTCGAACAATTGTGACAGTGTGACTTTTTGAATCTTTACCTTCTGGCAAGATATCTAGGTGCACTTTTGTCCCTTTCGCCCCTTTGATAAGTTGAACGACGTCGTCTAAACGCCAACCAATAATATCAACAGATTTTTTGCCATCTTGAGCAACGCCGATAATACGATCACCTTCAGAAAGTTGCTTACTGTTTTGAGCTGGACCGCCCACAACTAAAGAACGAATGACAGTATAATCATCGGTTGCTTGTAATACCGCACCAATTCCTTCTAATGAAAGATTCATTTCTGATTGGAATTGCTCTGCATTACGAGGAGATAAATAACTCGTATGAGGATCAACTTCACGTGCAAACGCATTAATATAAAGTTGGAACGCATCTTCATTGTGACTTTGAGTCAAACGCTTTAACGCATTATTATAACGCTTACCTAACATCTCTTGGATTTCAGGCCAATCTTTGCCTGTCATAGACAAATTCAAAGCATCATATTTAACACGTTTACGCCATAGCTCATTTAACTCTGCTTCATCTTTTGGCCAAGCCGCTTCAGAGCGATCCAGTTCAAGAGATTCATCAACCGTATAATCGAATTCTTTATCTAAAAGAGAAAGTGCGTACACATAACGCTCAAAACGACGCTTCAATGACAAGTTATAGATATCAAAAGCAGCTTGGGAGTCACCAATCTTTAATTGGTCATCTAACTTAGTTGATAATGGGGCGAATGAAGTAAGATCGGCTTGAATGAAAATATTTCTATTATAATCAAGCATGTCTAAGTATCGCTCATAAATGGCAACGGAAAAGTCATCATCCAATGAGAAATGCTTATAATGAGAACGTGTAAAGCGAGAAGTAACACGCTTACTTGCAGTGCCATGCTGCGTTTCTGCGGTTAATACTGGTAAGTCAGCTTCGGAATACTTAGTGTCTAATACCTTAGCTTCAAGTGCGTGCGCAGAAGCTGCTAGCATAACGCTAGCAGCAATCAGCGAGACTCTTAATCGACAATTCATGCGTCGGGAGTGCTCCTTTATGAACGAAGATTCTCCGCTTTAACAACCATTTGTAGGCCGTTTGATAAGCGAATTCGTACATCATCCTTGTTAATTTCAACGATTGTCGCAGGCATATTACCTTTACCCATGTTCACGCTTACGTTGTTACCAACAGTAATTTCATCAGCGTTTAGAGCACGAGTTTCAACCGGTTGTTCAACTTTCTTAGCAACAGGTTGAGGACGACGCTTAGGTGGAGTAGCAGCACGAGCTGTTTTCTTCGCTTTTGCTTCTTCTCTTACTTTTTTAGCTTGTTCTTTACGACGAGCAGCAACTTTAGCTTTGCTTTCATCTAAAGTTGTTTTAGCGTGTTCAATGTGCTCTTCTTCTAGTTCACCACAAGGGTTACCATCTAAATCAACACGAGATGCGCCCGGCTTAACACCGTGTAGGTAACGCCAAGAAGAGGTGTATTGACGTAAACCAGCACGTAGCTGAGTTTTACTTACTTTAGGATCATCGCTTAAACGCTCAGATAAGTCTTGGAAGATACCAATTTTAAGAGGTTTAGCTTCGCCTTCTAAGATAAAGCATTTCGGGAAGCGTTCAGCAATGTATGCAATTACTTCTTTGCTGTTCGCTAATTTTTCAGAGTTTTCCATGTAGTTTCCTGATAGTACGGTTTAGCCCGTATTTAGGTGTATTTCTAGTAAAGATATTCCGCTATTATAGATACTTAAGCGTGAAAAACCACTACTGAAAGAAAATTAAAGTCTCTTTTCTGCTTCTTTCATGAAATCGACCAGTCCTTTTTCATCAATTTCGCTAAATCGTGCAATATTTGGGCTATCAATATCCAACACTCCGAATAATTCTCCATCTTTGTAAAATGGGATAACGATTTCAGAGTTACTTTGCGCATCACACGCGATATGACCTGCAAATTGATGAACATCATCGATACGTTGAACTGTTTTAGTAGAGAAAGCGGTGCCACACACCCCTTTTCCAACAGGAATTCGAATACAAGCAGGTTTACCTTGGAATGGACCTAATACCAATTCATTATCTTTAAATAGGTAGAACCCTACCCAATTAATGTCATCTAGTTCCATATTTAATAACGCGCTTATATTGGCTAAATTAGCTATTAAATCAGTCTCATCTTCGATTAAACAAAGCGCTTGCTTCGTTAATCGCTCGTAATGCTTTAATTCCATCTTTATATTTATCCTGTATTTGTACCAATCACTTGCGACTCTATTTATACTGAGTACAATGCCAATGGAAAGATAATAATAGGAATCATTCTCACCATGAGCAATACTACGTCTTCTACAATTAACTGGAATTGGCTACTTAGGCAAGCAAAAACCTATAAAAGTCGTTTAGTTGTTGCAAATATCATCGCTATTGTTGCGACGCTTATCAGTGTCCCTATTCCATTACTCATGCCATTAATGGTGGATGAAGTTTTACTGCATAAACCGTCAACAGGTGTTGAACTATTAAACACAATGCTACCTAGCGCTTGGCAAGGTCCTATCGGTTATATCCTACTGGTTCTCGTTATGGTCATTTTGATGCGTATCGTCAGCCAAATGCTTAATATCTATCAAGGAAGACAATTTAGTTTAGTCTCGAAAACCATTACCTATCAAATTCGCCTTCAATTACTCGATAAACTCAGCCTTATTAGCATGAAAGAGTATGAGTCTCGTGGTAGTGGTGGCATTAATTCTCATATCATTACAGACATTGATACTATCGATAAGTTCCTCGGCCCTACATTAAGTCGTTTTATTGTCTCTTTTTTGACCGTTATTGGCACAGCTGGCGTCCTTCTTTGGATTAATTGGCAACTTGGGCTATTTATTCTTTTAGTAAACCCTATTGTTATCTACTTCTCTCGAAAATTAGGTAACCGGGTAAAAGATCTGAAAAGAAAAGAGAACCAATCTTATGAGCACTTTCAAACCCGTTTAATCGAAACCTTAGATGGTATTTATCAATTACGTGCATCAAATCGTGAACGTGCTTTTTTGGACCAATTAAAAAGCCAAGCCGATGAGATAAGACACAGTGCCGATCAGTTTGCATGGCAATCAGAAGCGGCTGGCCGACTCTCCTTTCTTCTGTTCTTACTTGGTTTTGAATTGTTTAGAGCCGCTGCCATGATCATGGTATTACTCAGTGATTTAAGTATTGGTCAAATGTTTGCCATTTTTAGTTATCTTTGGGTAATGCTTTCGCCAATTCAAGAATTACTAAGTATTCAATTTTCTTGGTATGGTGCATCCGCTGCATTAAAACGCGTAAATGCCCTATTACACATTAACGAAGAGCCAAAAATTCAATCGAATATTGATCCATTCAACAGCGCTAGCGCCACTGAAATTACCATTAACAATTTAAATTTTAGCTATAATGACGAAGTTCAGGTGCTCAATGATTTATCTTTGACTATTCGCCCTGGTGAAAAAGTGGCACTTGTTGGGGCCAGTGGAGGCGGTAAATCAACTCTTATTCAACTATTATTAGGCCTTTATCAACCAACGAACGGGGAGATCCTCTTTAATGGTCATAGTACAAAAGAGATTGGCTTTGAAAACATCCGCAATCAAATCTCAGTTGTATTACAACAACCTATACTATTTAATGACACATTGAGGCATAATCTGACATTAGGTGAAGATTACTCTGATGACTTACTGTGGAATGCACTCGATGTTGCCCAACTGCAAGATGTCGTGATTCAGTTAACCGATGGGCTTGATACCCAAATTGGTCGTCAGGGCGTTAAACTTTCTGGTGGACAACGCCAGCGATTAGCGATTGCAAGAATGGTGTTAACGAACCCAAAATTTGTTATTTTAGATGAAGCGACATCTGCACTCGATACCGCCACAGAGGCAGAGCTCCATCAAGCCTTAAGTAATTTTTTAGTCGGCCGAACTACATTAATTGTGGCGCACCGTTTAAGTGCGGTAAAACAAGCCGATACTATTTACGTTTTAGATGATGGTAAAGTGTCTCAATCAGGCACACATCATGAGCTAGTTACACAACAAGGACTGTATCAAACACTGTATGGATCAATTCAAAGTTAATCAATTGGGCAGCCGCCGTGAAAGACGCTAAGTTTCGTCGCTGCCATGGCTGTGATCTCGTTGTCAAAGTTGCGACGGTGGATAAGAAGCAGAATGCTCACTGCCCTCGCTGCAACACACAACTGTACCGTGGTAATCGAATTTCACTAAATAGCGATTTGGCCATCGCTATTGCTGCTTTATTACTGTTTATTCCATCACACTTCTTTCCTTTAGTTACTATTCAACTTTTTGGTGTGATGATCCCAGCAACTCTCCCTTCAGGTACGATTACATTAATGGGTGAAGGGTTCCCTATGCTTGGTTTACTTATTTTATTTTGTAGCTCTATCGTTCCTTTTCTTGTTTGTGGCTCTGTTGTCATTGCACACATCGCATTACGATTAAAACTGTTTAAGTTATTTAGAAACAGTATTTCGACTATTCAACATTTAAAAGGTTGGATGATGCTAGATGTGTTTTTAGTCAGTCTTGCTATTGCTTGTTTTAAAATCCAAGATCATGCCGATATCTTTATTGGTTCTGGTTTATATGGCTTGATTTTACTGCAATTTGTTACATCACTACTGCTAACTCACGTGAGTCCAAAACGTTATTGGCGAGTATGGCAAAGAAAACATCAACAGCATATCGAAGCACCGATTAGTAAACCTGAGCACTCTGTCCATTGTGGGCATTGTCACTTTACTCAACAAAAAGGCAGCCACTGTATTCGCTGCTCTCGTCCTATCCATGCGCGAAAGCCAAACTCTATTCAAAAAACATGGAGTTACCTGATCACGGCGGCGATTTTTATTATTCCAGCCAATATTCTTTCCATTTCTATTTTATTAACTAATGGCAAGCGCTTAGAAGACACTATTTTCTCTGGTGTTGCCGGATTAATTAGAACTGATATGTATGGCATTGCTATTATTATATTTGTTGCCAGTATTGTTGTTCCTGTTGCTAAAATCTTAGGACTTGCTTACCTACTATTATGTGTTCAATTCAAGCGCAGCATATTTCATCGCCAACGAATGTCTATTTATGTAGCAGTAAAATGGATTGGTAAATGGTCAGTCATGGATTTATTTGTAATTTCTATTATGATGACATTGATTGATCGCGGACAAATTTTAGATTTCACCCCAGGCCTTGGTGCCGTTGCCTTCGGACTAGTTGTGGTATTCACCATGCTGGCCGCTGAAAGTTTTGATTCTCGTCTGATTTGGGATAATTATGAACGAACCGAAAAATCTTGATTCTTCAATCGAACAAGTAAACATCAAAAATGAGCGCGGTATCTCACCATTTTGGATACTGCCTCTACTTGCTCTCTGTCTTGGGGGATGGCTAGTCTACTCTGCCATTATTGAAGCCGGTCAACGTGTTCAAATCTATTTTGATGACGCGCAAGGACTAATAGCAGGCCGAACCACTATTCGTTATCAGGGGCTTGAAGTGGGTATGGTTAAAAACATCACCTTATCTAAAGATCTCTCTAACATTTATGTTGATGCTGATATCTATCCAGAAGCCGCCGACCTTTTAAAAGATAATACTCAGTTTTGGCTAGTTAAACCTCAAGCGTCTTTAACTGGGATCTCAGGATTAGATGCTTTAGTTTCTGGTAACTATATTGCAATTCTACCGGGTTCTGGAGAACCAAAAACTCAATTCACTGCATTAGCAAACTCACCAGCAATCCAGCCTGATTCTACCGGTTTAAGCGTAACTTTACGATCTAAGGATTTAGGCTCTATTTCTGTTGGTTCAAAAATCTATTATAAAAAAATCCCTATTGGTGAAGTCTATAACTTTAAACTCGATCATAAGAGCGATAACGTTAGAATTAAAGTCCTTATCCAAGAGGAATATTCGCATTTAATTACATCAAAAAGCCGTTTCTGGAATGCCAGTGGCATTGGTGCAAGTGTGGGCTTTAATGGCGTAGATGTTCAGCTTGAAAGTTTGTCAGCATTAATTGGCGGCGCTATTGCGGTTGACTCACCAGATGATGGTACCGAGATAAAAAACGGCAAAGAGTTCCGCTTATACAGTAATATCAAAACGGCTGGTCGCGGTATTTCAATCAAGATCACTCTGCCTGATAATAATCAAATCAGCCCTAATGGGTCAGCCATTATGTATCGTGGTCTTGAAATAGGCCAAATAAACAGTTTAAAACTGTCTGACGACAAAAAAGACATCATTGCTTCAGCAACGGTTGAACCTGCATTTACCGATTACTTAAATGACGGATCTCGCTTTGTATTGGAAGAAGCAAAGCTCGGCTTATCAGGCGTTGAAAACATTGGTAATCTCGTTCGTGGCAACTTCCTTACCTTAATCCCTGGTGAAGGCGATAAATCTCGTGCATTTACAGCCATTAGAAAACAAGAATTAATTAAACAAGATGCAAAAGCACTCACCTTTTCATTATACGCAGACCGCTCTTTTGGCTTAACACCTGATACGACCATCTCATATAAGGGTATAAAAGTAGGTTCAGTAACTCATGTAGCATTGGTTAATGATAGAGTTAAGTTTGATGTCATGATCCTTGAGAAATATAAGTATCTAATCAAATCAAACAATAAATTCTTTGTCTCTGGCAGTGTATCTGCTGAGTTAACCGATTCAGGCTTAAATATTGATATTCCACCGACACAAACTCTCATTTCAGGTTCCATTAGCTTTACTAGTGAAGGTAAAGGCTATAAACAGAAAAGCTATACTCTATTTAAAAATAGCTCACTAGCTGAACTTGCGGAATTTAAAACAGTAAAAAGCACAGAGTTGACGCTGTTTAGCCCAGAACTTCCCCCTATTACCAAAAATAGTCCTATTCTTTATCGTAATCTCGTTGTTGGTAAAGTGACGGACTTTGATTTGGGTAATGATGGCGTAAATATTAAAATCAACATTGAAAAGCAATACGCTCACCTAATTAAAGATAACACTGTCTTTTGGAATTACTCTGGTGTGAATGTTGAAGCAAGTTTAAGAGGTGTGAATATTCAAGCCGCTCCACTGATGTCGATGATCCGTGGTGGTATTGGCTTTGATAATATGCAAGGTGTAGAAAACAAATTAGGTAAAAAGTGGAAACTCTACTCCAACCTATCAGAAGCTCAAGAATTTGGCCGAATTATTGCCTTTACTGCGAAAGACAGCAATTCAATCTCTAAAGGAACACTGATTAAATATAAAGGTGTCTCTGTCGGTGAAGTTAGTAAAGTATCACCAAACTTCAAGCAGAGTAATGTTTATATACAGGCGCGTATTTATCCTGAATATGTTAATCAAATTGCCGTCTCTGGTAGCCATTTCTGGGTTGTAAAACCAAGTATAAGCCTATCAGGTGCTGAAAATCTTGATACCTTATTAGGTAGCTACATTCAAGTAACCCCAGGAAAGGGAAAAACAAAAACTCAATTTTTACTCACTGACCAATCTCAAGGTGATACGTTAGCGATTTATACTCTTGAGTCTATCACTCGAGGTTCAGTCAAAGTAGGAACCCCTATCCTATTTAGAGAGATGGAAGTTGGCGAAGTAACCGATGTTCGATTAGGTGATTTATCTGATCGTGTTATTATCACTATCGGTATCAATCCTGATTTTAGTTACCTTGTGCGCCAAAATACCGTTTTTTGGAATGTCTCCGGGGTGAATATGTCTATCGGGTTAAGTGGAGCAAAGGTTCAAGCTGGTACTGTAGATAGCATCTTGCGTGGCGGAATTGCTTTCTCGACCCCGGATGATGAAGAGTTGCAACCACAAGCAAAAGAAAATAAATCGTACCTACTGTATAAAGCAGCGGCAGCAGATTGGCCTTTGTGGAATGCCGCTATTCCTAATCCAAATCAATAGTCAACACCAACTGAATCACTAACTTTAGGCAGTCAAACTTCAAATTGACTGCCTTTTTTATTTAAGCCTTTAATTTTAGCTATTACTGTCGATTCCATTTAGACAATGGTCTGAATTACGTTTACACTCCCTGCCATAACATTACCCAATGAGATTCATCTGTGCACGATAATATTTTTCTACCTAAAGCCTTCCTAGATCAAGTACAAGAGACCATGCCTTCCCACCTTTCTATGGAAGAATTTGTTGCAGCTTGTAAACGCCCTTTACGACGCAGTATCCGTGTTAACACATTAAAAAATAGCGTAGAAGAATTTAAACAGCGTGCTAATGAAAAACAGTGGCTATTAGAACCTGTGCCTTGGTGTGATACTGGATTTTGGATAACAAGACCAGAAACCGACACGGTAAAACTAGGCAGTACAGCCGAACACATGTCAGGGTTATTTTATATTCAAGAAGCAAGCTCAATGATGCCTGTTACGGCATTATTAAAAGATAATGATGACATTGAAATGGCTTTAGACATGGCCTCAGCGCCGGGTTCTAAAACCACACAACTTGCCGCAGGCATGAAAAATCAAGGGGCATTAGTCGCTAATGAGTTTTCTTCAAGTCGTGTAAAAGTACTGTGCTCAAATATCCAACGTTGTGGTGTAAGTAATGTGGCGCTTACTCATTTTGATGGTCGTGTTTTCGGTGGTTGGTTACCAGAAACTTTTGATTCTATTCTCTTAGATGCGCCTTGCTCTGGGGAAGGGACGATTCGTAAAGACCCAGATGCCATGCATAATTGGAGTCCTGAATCTGTTATCGAAATTGGTGACACTCAACGTGACTTGATTGAAAGTGCCTTTCACGCCCTTAAACCTGGTGGCGTAATGGTGTATTCAACTTGTACATTGAATCATCAAGAAAACCAAAATATTTGCCATCACCTTGTCGAACAATTCGGTGACGCGGTCACGTTTGAGCCATTAGGTGACCTCTTTGAAAATGCAGAAAAAGCATTAACCAAAGAAGGTTTCTTACATATCTACCCACAAATTTTTGATAGTGAAGGCTTCTTTGTTGCTAAGATCCGTAAAAATAGCTCAACTACGCCCCCTGAAGTGAAAAAACGCTTAGGACAATTTCCTTTCGCACCAGCCTCAAATAAAGAAGCACAAGCGATTGCAGCAGAATTAAAATCGACATTACAATTAGAAATTCCTGAAGATAATGAGTTTTGGATCCGAGATAAAGAAGTTTGGGCCTTCCCTAAACGCATGAAGCCATTAATTGGTGAAATGCGCTATCATCGAATTGGATTCAAACTTGCTGAAACTCATAAAAAAGGATATCGCTGGCAGCATGAAGCTATCATGGCATTGGCGACAGCAGATAACCCTACTTGTGCAGAACTAAATACAGAACAAGCACGTGAATGGTATATGGGCAGAGATGTTCGTCCTGATTTTTCAGGAAAAGGCGAAACAATAGTAACTTATAAAGGCGCGGTTATCGGCTTAGGAAAATGGGTGGGTAATCGAATAAAAAATGGATTACCTCGTGAACTTGTTCGTGATGGAAACTTATTTTAAATAACCCCAACGTAATTACTGGAATTAATATAACAATAAGTTTTTAATTTAATGCCAATCTAAGTACTTGAAATAATCAAATGTTTAGATTGGTATCATACATCTAGCTGTAGGAATAAGGATATGCCTTCACAATATCGTATCAATCGAATTGTAGAGATTGGAGATACGCTGCACCGTTGCGGTTGTGCTCCCTATAAAGTTGAACGTTACACTACTTTTTATGCCAATAAATATGGCGTTAATTGTATGATCCAAGCAACACCAACGTCCATTAACTATCAATTTCCTGATGACAATAACGCCGTCATCATGAAACGTCATAAACCCGCAAGTATTGATTTGGGCTTACTCGCAAATACTATTATTCAATTACAGCAACCATTAACCCCTGTCCCACTCGCTCCAGCCGAAGGGATCTCTTACCCTTCATGGGCAATTGCTTTAGCTAATACTTGTATTCCCCCAGCCTTTTTGATGTTGGTTGGCTCAACCTACGAAGCTTTATATGTCAGTTTTTTACTTGGTTTTTTAGTTTGGTTATCTCAAGTCTTTTGTTGTAAACGTCGTAGTATCGCTGTTGAGTTTTTTGGCGCCTTAATCGTTGCCTTTACTGTTGCGTTTATTGCTAGTCTTGGCATTCCTATCCCGATTCTTGGACTTTGTATTGCCGCTGTGGTTCTTTTTGTTCCCGGCCTCTCCATATCAAACGCTCTAGAATGTTTAGCTTTTAATGACCTCGTTTCTGGTACCAGCTTGCTTGGCCAGTGTTTTCTCACTTTAATAAAACTTCTTATTGGGATCATTATTGGTTTGCACATTGGCGAAGCTATTTTTGGTAAAGCCGAATCTATTGATTATCAAAACGAATTTCCAATATGGCTACAAGTACTAGGTTTACCGATTATTTCATTCTCATTAGGTGTTATGTTTAAAGCCCGCCCTATTGATATAGTTTATAGCTTACCTGTAGCAGTATTAGGTATGTGGGGGCCATTTTATCTTGGCTTTGATGGCGGTTGGGTTGTTGGTACATGGGTTACAACCGTATTAATCACCCTCTATGGTACTTGGATTGCTAGACGTTTAAACCTAACAGGGATCATATTCATCGTACAAGGGATCATTATTCTTGTTCCGGGAAGTCGAGTTTTAGTGAGTGCAAGCCAAAGCGTGTTTGAGCAATCCATACTTCCTATTCCTAGTATTGGCTTATCTGCGCTATTTATGTTTTCAGCCATCGTTGCAGGTCAAATTACCGCTTATTCAATTTACTCTCCCAAAATCGAGCGAGACTTGTAATAAAAGACATAAAAAAGGCCAGCTATTAAATAATAACTGGCCTTTTCTTTATGTTTTTAACAGTATAAAAATACTATCTAAAAGCGATTAAGCACGGCTCATAAACTTATGTTCAGTCGTGTTAACTTTCACTTTCTCACCGTTAGCAATGTACTCAGGAACTTGTACAGTTAAACCTGTAGACATAGTCGCTGGTTTTGTACGAGCACTTGCAGAAGCACCTTTAATTGAAGGCGCTGTATCAACAATAACTAAATCAACAGCTGACGGTAATTCAATCGCAACTGGCGCACCATCAACGATAAGAATTTGAAGACCTTGCGTTTCTTCAGTGATGAAAAGTAACTCTTCTTCAATTGCTTCTTTGTTGAAGTTGTATGGTGTGTAATCTTCTGCATCCATGAATACATACTCATTACCATCAACATAAGAGAACGTTGCACTACGACGGCTAAAGTCAGCTAAAGTGATAATATCATCAGCTTTAAAGCTCTCATCTGCTTTTGAACCAGTTGCAACATCATACATACGCATGCGGAATAACGTTGCGCCAGCACGGCCACTTGGAGTTAGTTTGCTGATTTCTTTAACGAAAAATACTTTACCGTTGTGTTCAATTGCTGAACCTTTTTTGATGTCACTTGCCTTTGGCATGATAAAAAATCCATAAATAATTGGTGAGTGAAAAATACCATGAACTTTTTATATCTCCAATAATTATGTGATAGAAACTCGCATTTTATAGTGCTTTATTTGTCGCTCGCCCTTGCTGCCATGAACGCAACATCATAATTGACGTATAAAGAACCACAAAGGCGACTAACCAAGCAAGCATATCCACATCAAGCGATTTAACAATAAATGCCGCAATTAACACACCAATAGGTCCGGTAATAGCCACCACTAAAGAGGCTCTTGAATTTACAGCTCTCTGCTTGATAAAACCACCGGCAGAGAAGAAACATAAAAAAGCACATGAGCACATCATAATGGGAAATGCCGCTAATGGATTCATGCCTAATAAGTAAATCATTGTCATACACGGTGCGTATAAACCAATCCCTACAGTCATTAATGCGCCAAAAATAAAGTTACCAATAATACCGATAACCAACTTCTCGCCACTTAATCCTAGCGCTTCACCTCCTAAAGGAAATAAATCTAAACGACCAGCAAGCATAAGCAGTGCGACAATCAGCAAAGCACCCGCCATGATCAAACGGATCAACTGACGGTCAAAATTTGATACTAATCGAGCACCAACCGTTGCACCAACACACGCCGCTATAATTAAACTAAGCAGTGTCGTTAAGTCCACATTAACTGCGGTAAGGAAAATCAATGCTTGAAACACGGTCGCCATGGTTGCTTGAGCGTTCAAGGTTCCCGGTAATACCTTGTCATCAATTAAATTAAACTGCTTATATCCAGCGGTTTTAATCGCAAAGCTTCCTACACCAAGAGTGTCACAAAAGTTTGCAAAACCACCTATAAGGCCGACTGCCCATATATTAGTGTCTTTTTCTGAAGCTTTCTTCTTTAGCCATAACGACACAAGCATAAAAAGAAATGTTAGACCGCCAATCACAAGGCCTATTTGTAAAAGTAATAAAACCGTCATTAATACATCACATCGCTGAAATAATACCAAGAATAGTAATTCAGATTAATGATAAAAACCAGAAAATCCCTTATACGCTAAAGGGTTAGCTCATTAAACAAACAACAATAATTTCACCTATTTTACATTTAATTGCTATAAAATAGATTTCCGTGATCTGTAATTATAAACACCCGCTTTAAATACGTCTTACTTATGTTTTTTTAGCGTTACTTTTAACGTAATTTGATTTATTTCTTTGCAAAACAATGGCTATTTTGTTGGTTAATTTGACAAACAAAAAGTTATTTTCCTTTTATCTGCAAATCCTATTGTCATCATGTATGAACTAAGATAAATGGGTTCGTGGGATCATTATGACTCGCCAATGACGTTCTAAACGTCTTGACTTAAATAAAAATGGGCAAAAGTAAATAAATACCTTTGCCCATTTTATTAGTAAGCTCGGTTATCCTGAGTAAATGACAAATCCATCGCTTGAGGTCGGATCCATGATTTTAATCCGCACTCTACTCTTAAAAAACTTACTATGTCTTTTGCATTTTCATAGGTCGTAAAGTCAGTCACTAAATAATACGTATCTTCTATTTTATATAGCGTCAATATATTACTACTACACTCTTTATAATTTAGTTCTGGCATGGATGAAAAAGCATAAGCCTGAACTCGATATATCACATCTTTGTTGTTTTCAGCTTCTTTTTCAAACAATTCACGACTAAAAGAAGTCCCACTAAAAAGTACACCTACTAGCAATAAATACTTAAACACCCTATTTATCCGATAACCTATTTAAAGTTGAATAATAAGGGAAACAATCATCTTATTCTATCCATAAAATAAGAATCTTTTAGAGCCTAACTAAGCATATAAAAATCAAGCTTTTATATAACTCTAATCCATTAAACTTTTTGATTTTATCGCTTTTTTAGACAGTTCTTTGGCAAAATCAGCAATATCGGATTCAAACGCTTCAACACTTTGTCGAATATCATCCAGTTGAATGGTCTGCATCTGACGCTGTTCCATGACCACTTTGCCATTTACGATCGTTGTTTCTACATTACTTGGATTGGCTTGATAAACCAATGTTGCGTATGGATCATAACTTGGCATCATATTCGCGGATTGAGTTTCAACAATAATGATATCCGCTTTCTTTCCAACTTCTAAAGACCCAATTTCATCTTCCATGTGTAACGCTTTTGCACCCCCCATGGTTGCCATCTCGATCACTTGTTCTGGGATCATGATGGTTCTATCTGAGTGTTTTAAACGCTGCATATTGGCGGCATAACTTAAGGTACGCCATAAATCCACTTGGTTTGAGCTCATCGGTCCATCTGTCCCTAAACCAATTCGCATATCTTCACGGAACATATCCCAAGCAGGAGCAATACCTGTTGCGCCTTTCGCATTCGCCATTGGATTATAAACCACACCAACATCAGCTTGCTTTAATAACGCTTGATCATGTTGAGATAAATGAATGCCATGAGCAATCACCATTCGTTCGTCCAGTACACCAATCTCTTCAAGATATTCAACTGGAGAGCTCGCTTTGGTTGGATCTTTAATTCTTGTTTCTTCATTTGGAAATTCAGCCACATGAATTAAAACAGGCACATCATAATCTTGAGAAAGCTGATTGATCTCTTGAAGCTTTTCTTTACTTACTGTGTACACGGCATGAGGTGCATAAGCTGGCGTAATTAACGGATCATTTTGATATTCTTCAATAAATGACTGAGCATATTGAATACCACCATACGGTTGTTTAGCATCCACTACTGGGAATTTAATAACGGTTTCGCCCAGTACG
The DNA here is from genome assembly GCF_028765575.1 of Aliivibrio sp. S3MY1. GTDB lineage: Bacteria > Pseudomonadota > Gammaproteobacteria > Enterobacterales > Vibrionaceae > Aliivibrio. Next base: position 177,916 of record NZ_JARACO010000002.1, read on the forward strand.
GCTCTTAATCCAACTTCTTTGGTCGCCTTGGCCATTTCATCCATGTGGTAATACATATCGGCATAAGTGGTAACGCCGCTTTGCGCTAAATCGATAGCACCGAGCTTAGTGGCATTATAAATTAATTCACGACTTAACTTTTGCGCTTCTAATGGGAAGAAGTAGGCAAATAATCGATTAGAAATGCCTTCTTCACCTAAACCACGAAATGCAATCATCGGAAGGTGGTTATGAGCATTAATCATTCCCGGCATTACAATGCCGTCATTCGCATCTATATTTTTTGGCGCATAATATTGTTCTAGTAATGTCGCATCACCTACTGCAATAATTTTATCGTTTTTAACCACCACGACACCATCATCAATCACTTGCATATCGGCGTTTACGGTTAACACTTGTCCGTTATTGATGATCAAATCTGCATTATATTCTTGTTGTTTTGCTGTCGCTCCACAACCCGATAACAAGATGGCGCTAATACTTAATACCAAGCTTTTAAGCTTCATTCCTAAACCTTAATCATGCCCCCACAAATAAAAAAAGAAGCATTGGGGAAAATGCTTCTTCTTTGGTTAATTTAATTGATAACTTAAATAATTACGAGATAACTCTTCCTATCAAACCATAATAGTGTGGGATAGGTCTCTCTATTTACTTCTCTTTTACTTGAGAGCGGCGCTTTTGAATTTGTGCCATAACAAACTTAATCATTATTGGGAATAAACCAAGCAAGGCTAGTGAACCTAATATCTGCGGTGATATTAGCCCAGACAGCGAGGTTATTTCTGATAATTGCGTACCCGCATTTAAATATACCATTGTCCCAGGCAGCATACCTAACTGACTAAATAGATAAAAACGACCTACCGATATTTTAGTTAATCCCATTAATAGATTGATTAAGAAGAACGGAAACACAGGGATCAAGCGTAATGTCAGCAAATAAAACGCCCCGTCTTTTTCCACACCTTCATTAATCGCTACCAACTTATCTTTAAACTTACTGTCTACCCACTCTCTTAATAAGTAGCGGCTACTTAGAAATGCAATCGTTGCCCCAATACTACTCGCAAACGATACGAGCAATAAACTCCACCAAAAACCAAACAGGGCAGCACCAAGCAAGGTAACAACAGCCGCACCAGGAATAGAAAGTGCCGTAACTACCACATAAGAGATAAAATAAATGGCACTGTAGATCAACAAATTAGCTTGTATGTCACTTTGTACGTTTTGATGAAAGGCTTTTACCTGATCTAACGTTAACAAGTGTCCAAAATTAAAATAAACCACAGAAAACGAGATCAAAAGAGCGACAAGTAATATCACTTTCTTATTCATAGTGCTCTCCTGTTGTTACATTGGTATTCATGATTTTACTTAGCTCATCAAAACCACCTACGTATTTACCATCCAACCAAATTTGAGGTACCGTCACTGGCGTTTTCTCACCAATAATGGCTTTAACCTCTGGGATCATACGATATAAAGAAGCACTGTCTTTCACCACATCGTGATAAATATAGTCAACTCCCGCCTCATCTAATGCGGCTTTCGCTTTAATGCAATATGGACACGTCGCCTTACCAAACACTACATTGCCTTTGATATCATCACGCTTAGCAACTTGAGCGATCACTGATTGAACTAAAACACCACGATTTAATGCTTCACCTTGGCTAATCACTTTGTCTTCAACAATAATAATTGGTGCGTGCCATGCTTTAAGTTTTAAAGGCTCCCACCAATGGGATAACCAATCTTTAACCTCAAGCTCAATAGGAATGCCTGCAAGCTCTGTCTCAAAAGTATCTTGAAGAATATCTTTAGTTAAAGTGCATTCCCCACAAGGGATGTTTACTTTGAATGGACCCCAACTGCCTGCCCAGCGATATAATGTGATTTTTATTGGTTTCATTGTGACTCCCCTATCAGCAAACTGATTATTAAAATTAAACTGAACCGTTTAGTTTAATTTAGTTGAATTTCAACTTAAGTCAACCTTTATGATCCATTTATATTGCAGGATATAAGTATATGCTAAGAAAAATAGTTTTGAGATGTAGTAACACGTCTATTTAATAGGAGTTATAAATAGTTAGAGAGTTCAATTAAATTACCATCAGGATCTCGCAAATAAACTGATATTATCTTACCTATCGCACCTGTTCGTTGGATTGGGCCATCAATAATAGTTACGCCTTGTGACGCAATATGGCTTTGAACCTCACAAATTGACATATGAGTGATAAAACACAGATCAGCACTGCCACTTTGAACCTGTTCCGCCTTGGGTTCAAACTCATTTCCTAGTTGATGGAGGTTTATCTTTTGCTCACCAAAAGTAAGGGCAACCCTGCCCTCACCAAAGGTGGTCATATCCATTCCAAGCACGTTTGAATAAAACCGACTCGTCACTTCAATATCTTTAACGGTTAATACTAGATGATCTAAACGTGCAACTTTCATGATTCATTCCCTATGAAACAAAAGCGTAAACATTATTCAGAGGTAAAGATAATATCTAAAAACATTTGATGGGCTAATTTAATAAGCTTTACATCTTTTGTTAGCTGTAACGAAGCCAATAATCCGTTATAAACTAATCCTACTTTTTTAGCCTTTAACTCTGCATCTACAATATTGTGTCTTTTAAACAACTCAATCAATAGTTCTTGAGTCCGTTGTTTATACTGCGCACTTACCTCAGTAATACCTTGATCTTCACTGCTGTATTCACTGTATGCCAGTTGAAAATAGCAGCCATTAAATGATTCAATATCAATATACCCTGCAAGACCTTCAAAACGCAGCGCTATTTTTTCTTCTAATGTTAGATCTGTATTTTCATACAAAGCTTGAACGTAAGAAAGAGACTGCTGGCCAAACAAATCCAATGCGTTGGCAATTAAATTCTCTTTAGATTGAAAATACTTATAAATGGTCGCTTTAGATAACCCCGTCGCTGCGGTAATTTTATCCATACTTGTACCATGAAAACCATGTATTGCGCACAGTTCTATCGTCTTTTTTAGTGCGTTTACTCTTTTTTCTTCTTTCATACACCACCCTCCATTAATGCTGTGATTTTAGCAAAATAAACTGTTTAGTTCAAAAATTGATTGACAGGGTCAAAATAAACGTTAAATTAAACTAAACGGTTTAGTTTATTAATCAGGAGATGAAAATGAATACTAAAACTTGTAAAGCAATCTCAGCAGAAACCTCGTTAGGTTATAAAATTGGGGTCTTTGGTGTCGTACTTACCCTACTTTGGATAGGTATTTTTAAATTTACCCCAACAGAAGCGGCAGCTATCGAACCCTTGGTAGCAAATCACCCTTTAATGGGTTGGATATATGGGTTTATGTCAGTACAAATGGTATCAAATATCATTGGATTAACTGAAATCGTGATAGCTATAGGACTTATTGCTGGCTTTGTTAAGCCTAAGGTTGGTTACTATTCCGGCATTCTTGCCCTACTTACTTTTATTGCGACGCTTAGCTTCTTAGCAACGACACCTAACACATGGAAAGTTGTTGATGGTGTGCTAACAACCAGCTTCTTTTTACTTAAAGATATTGTGTTTATCTCTGTATCACTATTGGTGATTGAGCATAATAAAAAATACCTATAATAAATAAAAACAGCCTGCTCTATCCTTATTAAGCGGGCTGTTATATTTTTTGATGTTAAGCAGAGATCACCCTTGCATGTGTAAGCTCTACTTAAGACCAATCCAATCACATATATTTATAAATGCTTAGGAATTGATCTTGGTTTACCGCTTGAATCTATTGCTACATAGTTAAATGTTGCTTCACAGACTTGAAAACGATGACTAACTTCGTCTTCTTTAATTGGTTTAACCCACACTTCTAAATCAATCGACATAGACGTTCGTCCAATTTTGATACATTCACCATAGCAACAAACCACATCACCAACACTTACTGGCTTTTTAAATGTAATGCTAGACACTGAAACCGTCACAATACGCCCACCTGATATTTCTTGTGCTAAAATTGCACCAGCTAAATCAAGCTGAGACATAATCCAGCCACCAAAAATATCACCATTAGCATTAGTATCTGCAGGCATAGAAAGAGTTCGAAGAAGAAGCTGCCCTTTAGGTGTTTGGTTAGTGTTTAACTCAGTACTCAAAACGATTATCCATACAAAGTAATTTCGTGAAAGATATCACATTTTTAAACTATCGTCAGAGGTATTCACTCTAATAAAGAATTTATCCTCACAATGAATTCAATAGTAGCCACCTTACCCTTAAGCCTACAATAATTAAATATACAAAAGGTTTTGTATTATCATTTTCAATTACTTTTACATTCACCAAGTGAAGTGATTTATATCTAGTATTTACCTCACTTATAAAATACTATTCACCAAAAGGCACTTATAAATAATAGCCTTAATGTAGCATGTCGATAATAACGCTGCTTGTTCATAATCTGAACATATAATTATATAAATTAGAATAGAATTACATATTATGAAATATACCTTGACTGCTTTGCTTGCTTTATCTTTATTTGGGTGTGGTGGTGACAGCTCCACCGACAATAAAACCGTAGTTAATCATGTAACAACGCCAGAAAAAATAGTAAATCTTGATGGCATCAGTTTAAAGTCAATTATTTATCCAGACAAAATAAATGATTACTCTAACCAAGATCATTTAAAAATAGTCTTTTCTACAGATAATATTACAGATGGTTCAGAAACCATATCTTGCAATTGGATGATAGATAACATTACTGTTTCAAATGATTGTGAATATCTGTTGAAAGAAAATGAACACCTTTTGCCTATTGTTGTATCAGCTCAACTTAATTATAAAGAACAAGTAACCGAGCCATTCATTAAAACATTTACTAAGGTATTTCCTATTCAACAAGTTGAAAATAGTTATAGTAAAGTGACTCTTCTTAATACTGGTCAAGTTATAGAATGGAATCATATCCTCGATGGAGAATACGCTTATCAAGCAGAAAGACGCTTTGAAAAAATTCCATCTATAGATAATCATCAGTTTATCGCCATCTATGCACATGCTAATGCCTTCTCTGGTATAAAAAATAATGGTGACTTCTACCTTTGGGGTCCAAAAATAAAAGATAATGTTGATTTAATTGATGCTATCAACGCTGAAGGAGTTAAAAAAGTCACTTCTGCAAATAACTATTTTTCAATATTAACCAATACAGGCAATGTTTATATTATTGGTAGTTCTAAAGGCACAACTAAAAAGTTAACTATCGATAATTGTATTGATATGTTAACGAGTGAAAGCAGTACTATTATTCAAACTGAAGAAGATAAAGCTTGCTTAATTGAAGATAGCGGAAAAATATCATGCAGTGATATACAAGGCGATATAAATAATCTTGTAGAGCTAAAATACGATTATAAAGGTAACTACGCGCTTTTAACTGATCAAGGCAATCTATATCGATGGGGAAAACTAGCAAAAGCACAAGGTGAATTAGTTAGCCAAAATGTAGAGACTATTATTGCAAATGATAGTGCTTTTGCTTTTCTTAGACTAGATGGAACCGTTGGTGCTTGGGGAAGCAGAACTCAAGGTGGTGAATTCATCTATGATTATTATAGTTTTGAGCAAACTTACTTTAAAACCAGTAAGAAATGCGTACCTGTAAAAAATGATGTACCTGACTATGACTCAAGCGATATATATGATCCTGATTATGAACCAGCTTATGATCCGATATGTGGCCGAGGTTATGAGCAAGTGTCTATTCCTGCGTATTATTCACCAGAAAAAAAACACTCTGAGCATAAATTAGATACTGAGCTGACCAATGTTAAAAAAATCGTTGGCGCGTCTGGTTCTTTCGCGGCGTTAACTCTTGATGGTGATGTTATTACATGGGGAACTATCTTCAGTGGAGGTAATATTTACTCAGATAAAGTTAACCATGCAAATGAATTAACCAATATCGTAGATATAAAAACAAACACAAACGGGTATTCAACCATACGACAAGATGGTGATATTACTTCATGGCAAGGAGTATGGGATATTACAGCCGAGATACAATTTGGTAAATATATTAAATATTATTATTATGACCAAAATAGACCGAGTCATGTAGGGTTCTCTGATGCATTTATAAAAGCATCTCCAGATAATGTTACCTCTTTCACATCAAATGAAGGCGCTTATTTATTAACAGAAGAAGCAAAGCGAGAATCCTCTCCTCACTTTATCCTTAACTCCTGGGGATTTAAAGAGCTTGGTGCTGGTTTAACAAATATAAAATTACCTGGGAAAGTTGATAAAGTATTCCCACATAAAACGGGGTTTACTATTTATACTGACCAAGGACATATTTATAACATTGATGTACCCAATGAGATCGCCGTGCTTAAAAAAATAGAAACGACGATTTAAGAGATAAAAAACAAATGCGTGGATATGGTCTTTGTATTGACCATATCCACTTTTACAATGACTTTTTTAAAACTGCAATGAATCACCTTGCTCAGGAAAAATAAAGTTTACACCTAAATTATTTGCTTCTGCTAACTGCTTTTTGATAATCACTTTAGGATCTTCACTATTCTTTAAGCTGTATTTGATGTGACTTATGACTACGTTTAGATCTTTTAAAGAGCCTTTACCATTAATTCCTTCAAGCACACTTAATTCTTTAACTAACCAGTTTGGCGTTAAATGTCCAAATAAAGATTTATCTGGAGTTTCGTTGGTAAAAGAAACTTCAATAATAATCCCCTTTAACTTCTCTTGTTTTACAAAAGGAGCTAAAGCAGACCACGTCGTTTTCATTGCCGAACTTTTCTCTACTTCATCAGGCCCTGTATCACCAAAATAAGCAAATACATCCCCTTCACTATCTTTTAGAATAAATACCGTAGATTGCCCACCAGAATGAGACAAAGGCAATGACATCACACTCATTGTTGTTTCAGCTATCGGACTCCAAACACCTGGTTGAAGATCCACATAATTGTATTTATTCAATTTAAAACCATCGCCTTTATTACCAAAATTAGGCCATGCTGACCAATTAAAGTAATTCTTCATAAGATCTTTATTTGTCGCTTCTAATCCATAGATCGGTTTTTTACTGTCATCAGGAGAAGAGATAATTAAACCCGCAACATGGTCTAAATGCGCATGACTAATAAAGTAGCCCTTAATCTTATCCTTTAATAAGTAACCTACTTTTGTATAGGGAGAGTCATCTGGTACGGTAATATCTTTAAACGCACCTTTCTGCTCTGAAACAATTAACCCATTAACAACAGAGCCTGCATCAAGCATGACAAAATGAGAATCAGCCTCACTTTTAATTAAAAAAGCTGTTAAATTACCGTCTTGGATCCCTCCTTTACTCCCTAACGTAACGGTATCAAAACTCGCTGATTGAGCCGAAAAAGAAAATACAGACAAACACGTAAATAACACTGCCAATTTATTTTTAAACATAGCTAACCTTAATACTATTGCACACCCTTGTGCTCAGTCAGATAATACAATGAGATAATTAAATGGTGTATTAAATATTTAATACTATTGATAAGAAAGTAATTATCTGGGGTAATTTATCAATGGGAGATAACATTTACCATTCAGCATTGTCATTACCAGATGCACTGCAACAAAAACTGATTGTAGCTACCGAGGCGAGTAAAACATTTGGTTTGTCTTCAGTGCGTATTTCTAATTTAATGCTCCCAAATCAAGAGTTAAAAGCACATTTAGATGCTCAAGGTTCTGGCTTTATTCGCTTAAACTTAGGTTGCCCTCATGAAGTACTCGTTCAAGTGATTCAGCGAATTAAAGTAGCGTTGAGTAGTTAAGTGAATTACCATAATCTCTAAAACAAAAAAGCCGCTTAATGAACGGCCCCCAATAATAGGCCAAGCAACTGAGTGAATATCCTAATTATCTCCCACTGTTAGCGTTTCATTTTGCTTTCTAAATTGTTCCGGAGTTACTCCAGTATGCTTTCGAAACATTTTAATAAAAGAAGACCCTTGGCTATAACCAAGCTGATACGCTATTTCATTAATACTTATGGATTCTTTCAATAGTGTCATTGCTTTAACTAATTTTGCTCTCTGCCGCCAATCATTAAAGATTTAAATTTACCGATAGTGTGTGTAGCTCGAGCCAAAGTAGGACAACAAATTGACTTTGTTGGGCCAGATAATATGCAAGCGGCTAAAATCGCTATCATAGGATTTGATGATGTGCCTGAAGCTGAATTAATTCAACCATCACTCACCTTTGTATCATCCCCTATTCGAGACATTGGTCGACAAGCAGGACATCGATTAATTCATCAAATCAACAATAAAGACAGCGCACCTCAAAGTTTAATTTTAAACCCAGAATTAATTGCTCGTGATTCAGCTTAGTCATCTGTTTTATAAATAAAAATCACATATAAAAGAGAAATATTTGGGTTAGTAATATGTAATTACAAGCCCAAATATGCACTATCCACGCAACTTATGCCTCACTTGACTAAAGCGATAGAAAATCAAAGACAGAAGCAATAAACCACAACCAACCAGTTTATTTAACGGCATCGATTCATCATATATCCAAACACTAAGTAGCATTGTCCAGATAGGTTCAAGTAACATTAGGATGGCCGCATTAGTCGGTGTTACCCATTTCTGCCCTATCGTTTGCAATAAATAGCGCAGACTCGTTGCAAGCAACACACTTAATACGACCCACTTCCACGTAATTAGGCTCACCTCTTGTGGCCATGTTTCTAATAAAAGTGATAACACGACACCCAAGCAACCAACCGTAAATAGTTGTAATGTCGTTAATAAAATCGTCGGTAAACTGGCCGAATACTTACTGTTAAAATTAAAATGTGTCGCAAGACCTATTGCTGCACAGATAAACCATATTTGACTTGCCGATACATTCCACCCATCATTCCATGCTAATAAGAACAGGCCAGAAATAGCAATTGGCAACGCAAACCAAAATGCTCTTGGAGGCCTATTACCAAACAGTGGCCAAGCAAGTAAAGGAACAAATAGCATAGAGAGGCTCATAATAAATGCCCCTTTACCTAAAGTGTCGCTGATTGATATTGCATGTATCCAACAAAATAAGGCTGAAGAAAGTAATACGCCAACCCCCATAGAACGAAGACAATCTTGCCATAATGCTTTTTTCAAGGCACTAAAACAAAATGGCAATAAACACAGTGAGGCCATAACAAAACGAATGCCAATAAAAGCAAACGGAGGTAGCTCTTGGATTGCCTCTTTTGAGAAAACCCATCCAGCCCCAGCCAAAAGAGTGGTGATAATTAAAACAGGCTCAGCACGAAGTTTAGTTAGCATAAAGACACTTAATAGTGATGAAGACAGAAAATGGTGGGTATTTTAATACGCATCAAGCGAGACATACAGATTTATAAACTAATTTATCATTTAGTCGTAATAAAAAAAGAGCATATTGAAATTATCAACGTGCTCTTTAATATATTATTAGCCCACAAGCGTTACGCTGTCACTAAAGCCTTATTATTTATGCCCTTCTGCCGTGATCTTTATAACCTCTACCACCACATTACTTGCTGCTTTTAATGAGTTCACTGGCAAATATTCATAAATAGAATGGAAGTTATGTGCCCCAGTAAATATGTTCGGACATGGTAATCCTTTCTGTGACAATACCGCACCATCATAGCCACCACGCATAGGCACCGCCTTCATCGTAATGCCATTTCTCTCATACGATTCTTTGGCGATAGTAATAGGAAAGCTAGCATCCCCTTCCAAACTGTTTGCTACATTCTCATAGCGATCACTTAGGTTGATAGAGATACTTGACTCACCCCATAACTTCGCACAGCTGTCTGACAGATTTTGTAAAAATGTCATGCGATCACGATATCCATCTTTATAAAAATCGCGCACATCCATTTTAAGTATCGTTTTAGCACTGTTGCCAGATAACTCTTTCACCCAATAATAGCCTTCACGACCTTCAGTATATTGAGGCGCTTCACCACCTGGCAGCATACTAATGAATTGATGAGCCATTAATAACGAGTTCTTTAGCTTCCCTTTTGCAGACATTGGGTGTGCAGATTGCCCAGTAAACGTAATGATTGCATCACCGGCATTCCAATTTTCATGAACAAACTCACCAATGCCACAACAATCAAGCGTGTAACCAAAATCAGCACCGAAGCTTTCTACATTAAACGCTTTAGCCCCTCGTAAGCCTTGCTCTTCATCAGGAACAAAAGCGACTTTGACCGTTCCATGAGGAATATCAGGATTCGCCTTTAACACTTGCAGTGCATTCATGATTGCAGCAATCGCGGCTTTATCATCAGCACCTAATAAACTTGTTCCATCCGTTACAATAATATCATCGCCAATGTAATCCACTAATTCAGGAAACTCAGTCTCTTTTAAGAAGATATTTTCTCCTGCATTCAAACAGATATCACCGCCTTGATAATTCACAATGTGTGCTTTTGTATCATTGCTTTGCTCTGCACTCGTATCTAAATGCGCAAAGAAAGAAACCGTAGGAATAGGTTTTGACTCTTCGCTTGTTTCTATATTTGCAGGTAATGTCGCCGTCAATATTGCAGTATCACGTAGAACAACGTCTTCCATCCCTAAAGCAGTCAGCTCTTTTGCTAATAATTGAGCAAGAACCATTTGACCATCAGAAGAAGGCATAATGCCCGCCGCGCCTTTCTCTCTGCTCGTTGTTGTATTAATGCGTGTGTAACTTAAAAAACGTTCAATAATATCCATGGGTAACTCCAATGCTTTATTCATTCTCAATAAATATTCGATAACATACGATGTGTTCAACCATCACACTAAAATCTGTGAACAAATTAGTACGGTAATCAAACCACCCGTCATTGGGATAATGGTTCGTTTAGCTAACTCAATTGGTGATACGTTTGCCACACCCGCACACGCAATAACCACACCTGCAACTGGAGAAGCTGAACGCATTAAACCTGCTGCTAGTTGCATAGGAAGCGCAACATGAGCTGCCGCCGTACCAACTTGAGCAGCCACATCTGGTGCTAAGTTTGAGAAGCTAAAGAATGAGGCGTTACCAGAACCAGACAGCATGGTGACAAGAACAATGATAATCACAAGAACAAGAACCATGGCTAAATACCCTAATCCCATATTTGATGCAGAGTCGAGTAATAAAGCAATAAAACCAATCGTTGTTAAACCGGTAACGAATACTTGTGCCGAGATAATTAAACTGACCACGCCAGTAAATACGTTACCCATGCCTTCTAAATACACCTTTAAAGAAGCCGCGACTTCTTTGCCATCACGGGTATAAAGATAATCACACACCATTGCGATAAACAAAGAGATAAACATAGCTGTCACTACATCCATACGAACCGATGTCACCGCAAATTTACTGAAGGTTAATAGAAGCAATAATGGCAATACAGGTAAAATTGCGAACCACTTAGGCGCTTTACGTTGCTCTTTAGCATCAAGATTGAACTCATGAGTCACGCCTTTCTCTTCGTCTTTTTTATCAAAGTAACGCTGACAAACATAATGCAGAGCAGCAATCACTGCCATTGCTGCCATAGCAACTGGAAGTTGGTAACTTGCAAAATACGTCGCTACATCAATACCAGACACTTCAGCCGCTTTGTTTGCTGCAGAAGACGCAGGACCTAAATCTAAACAACCAGTCGTAGCGACCACCGCAGCCGCTGCTGCAGGGTTACAACCAACACCAACAAGCACTGGATACATAGCGATAAGTAATAACAACGCTAGCCCTGTAGCACTTGGAATAAAGATATTGATCAACTGACCAATAATGTAAGCAAATGCCAACACTAAATATGGGTTTTTAATATAAGAAAGCGGTTTAGTCGCAATTTGCACCATCGCATTTGCCGCACCAATGTGACCCATGTATTTAGAGAAACCACCAACCGCCATGATGATAAGACCTAGCTTCGCAAGGGTTGATGATGAAATAACTTTTATGACTTCAAAAAAATCAACAATGATCGACCCTGTTGGTGTGCCACCTTTAGGTAAAAAATCGGTCGTTCCATTAAGAACACCCAAACCTATCATTAATAAACCAGACAGAAATAATACCGCCTGAGTATTGTATTTTTTTATAATAAAATACCCGACACCACATATTATTGGTAACGCTAGAAAAGTAATCATAACAAACCTCATTATATTATAAATATAGAATAGAGATGCTCATTAAATAAAATAAGCATAAATTAAAAGTGCAACAATTCCCTGCCAGTAAATAACAGCAGTTATATTTTCATTTTATTTCATTAAATCTTTATTTAGTAAAAATACTAAACTCGTCAAATAACCCTTCGATACGCTGAAATCGATCGTTTTTTTCTTTTTGTTTCGATAAGCCTTTAATAAAAGCCTCAATTAATGCAAACCCTGAGGCTCTATTATTAAAGAAGCCATCACTTGCACTCTCGACAGCAAACTGGATATCACAATAAGCCACAAAAGGGTTTACAGGCTGATCAGTCACTAAAATAATTCGTCCACCAAATTGATGGAACCATTTAACTAAACGTATCGTTATGGTTGAAAATCGATGATAAGAAATAGCAAATAAAATATCGTCTTTACTCACATCTACCAGTTGATGCGGTAATGTTGAAATATCGGCTTTTAGCCACACCACATCTTTACGTAAGTATCTTGCTAACAAGTAAAAATAATTTGCTAACGCCTCTGATGACGCACTACCAATAACGTATAACTTCCCTTTCGGATCTTGCATATATTCAATAGCACGATCAAAGTCAGCCTCAGAGAGCATCTCGAAGGTTCTCGTCATATTAGACATGACTTCATCATAATGATTTTTTAGTACATTATTTTTATTATCAGTAGGTTGAAGCGTTTCATAGCGCTCTACTGGTGTAGTCAGTGTTAATGCTAAATCATCAGCAACGTGCTTTTTAAACTCTAAAAAACCGCTAAAACCTAAATGCTGTAGAAAACGTCCTAATGTCGCCTTCCCTACGCCTATTTGCTTGCATAGCTCATCAATTTTAGCAAATGGCAACATGGTGTAATGCTTCATAAAATACTGAGTAATACGCTTTTCTGCCTCGGTTAGCGCCCCCAATCCATTTACTGCATTAATGAAGTCTTTTTTATCCACGGGGATTATTTCCCAAATATGTAATCTATGGGACATATTTCCACCAATGGCATGATACTTTCAAGGGAATTAAATTTTCCCATACTTAAATTGTGACAAACGCATATAAAAAGTAAGGATTTAACATATTGTTAAAATAACGCTAATAAAACGCAAGTGAATAGTGAAGATGCCTGATTTTATCGCAAAAAAAAGGCCACTACATTTAGTGGCCTTTATCATGATTTAGTATTAACTAAGCAAATATAATTATTTAATATTAATCACATCACCAATAAGCAAACGCTTAGGGTCCGAAATTTTAGGATTTAGTTGAAGTAAATCTTCTAATGCGATCCCATGCTCTCTTGCAATGCTATATAACGTATCATCTTGTTTGATCGTGTAGTACATCACCGCTTCATCAGCTTGTTGCTGTGCTTGTACTTTTAGCTCGCCTTGCGCTACATCTAACTTACGTACAGCTTGGTAAATGTCACTGTCCGTTTCTTTTTGCTTTTGTAGCTCAGCTTCTAATGTACCAACCTGAGATTCTAACGTGCTAACTTTTGATTCTAATGTACCCATTTTTTCTGTCTGATTCTTTTGCTGGGCAATAAGCTCATCATTTGAAGCACAACCAGTAAGAACTAATGAAGACATTAGCGACGCTAGCAGAATTATATTTTTTTTCTGTTTCATATTTTTCTCACAACTTCATCTAGTTGATAAATAACTTTTACTATTGTCATAAAAATAGAATGTATGTACAAGTAATAAATAGCTTTATTGATGATTTTTGCTTGTTTTCGCCTATTTGAACATTGAAATAATTAAGAAACCCAGTAATTTTACTTGATGTCACTCAAAATCTATAGGAGAGCATACTTTACTTATTAAAAAATACTCAAGCGCATCCCTTGTTGATACTCGAGCCTTACAGACGAGTAACACAAGGACAAAAAACAACAGCACAATGACTTCAGAAGGAGTTAACACTGGCAGATTTTGAATGAGATATACTACCCTCTTTTAATTCTAAAAAGTAAATACTCGATTTCGACCATTGTTCTTAGCAAGATATAGCGCTTTATCTGCTATATTTAATGCACTTCTAATATTTACTATATTTGAATAGGAAGCCACTCCAATACTGGTCGTTAATTCTAATTCTGCAGTACTAACCGTGAACTTTTCTTTATATATCTCAAGCCTCAAACACTCGCATACCTCTTCTGCTCTTATTATATCTAACTCTGGCATTAATAGTATAAACTCATCGCCACCACTCCTTGAAAGAATATATTCACTAGGTAAGAGCATCATGCAAATATTGGTAAATTTAACCAAAACTTCATCACCTACATCATGTCCATATGTATCATTAATTTTTTTAAAAAAATCTATATCAAAAATAGCAATTGAACCATAAATTAGCTTCCCACTCTGAAGGATATTTATTCGATTTTCAAATCCACGTCTATTTAATAGCCCCGTTAAAAAATCAGCATGAGCTTCATTTTCTAATAACCGTTTTTCTTTCTCACTATTTTTATTCTTATTAATGTATTTAAAAAGCAATGCCGCCATCAAAAATACAATTGATACGAAAATAAACACTGCAAATACAAGGCTATATTTTGGTGAGTTTTGAGATATATATATTTCCCACGTAGTATTAAATACATGGACTTTACTCTTCATTGGTTCATTACTTAAATCCCCTTTAGACCTAATCATTCTTTCATTAACATTTAGGTTATCTGGGTTGTACCCAACAATTGAATAATCAACAACCCCATGTTCTAAAAGGACATTATCAATACTATCAATAATTGAATCTAAGTATACAATCGATGATACAAACCCCCAGAAGTTATTTTCATTTAGAATGGTTTTTCTAATAATAAAAGCTTGCTTACCATTTTGTACTAGTTTAACAGGGCCAATTATAACTACTTCTTTTTTTAAAATAGACTCTAAGCTTCCTAATTTACGATTTTCATCATTTAAAACATCATGCCCTATCGCATTTTTATTTTCTTCGTAAGGGTATACATAGGAAACGATTCCATTTGGAAGTAATAGTATTGAATTAACATTATTATAATCATCCAACAGAGCTTTACTTACACGATTAAACTCACTTAATAATAAGTCACCCCCTTTAGATAAATTAACTACCTCTTTTAATACTTCAGAAGAAACTACGGCATCATTAAATATTAATCCTATAGATTTATTTAATTCAAAAATAACCTTATTAAAATGTTTTTCATTATCTGCATCAACCAACCTAATAACTAAAGACTCAGTTACAAGTAATGAGAAAAAAAACGAAACTACGATAATTACTTTATTTAACATTAACAATCCAATAAATACACTAAGCCACAGCTCGCAATAACAAAAAACCACCAAGCTGCTTTAATCAAATAACAAAATCAATAACTCTTAATTACAATATATAAATATATTCACATTAGTTCATAGGTAATAATTTATAGTATAAAACCTCTTTGATATATCTATGGCAATACTTTAATTCAAATATATACAGAATAAAAACTGGACGCCTGCGGACACAAAAATAGCTAAATGATTGATAAAACAAGGAATTACAGGTACAAAAAAGCCCACACTGGGTGGGCTCTTTCGTATAATGTGGTGCCCGCTACTGGACTCGAACCAGTGACACCTTGCATGTCATGCAAGTACTCTAACCAACTGAGCTAAGCGGGCAAATCGTTAACCGGGAAGTAATTAACTTCTCCTTGAGAACGAGATAGATAATATCGATTTCTTTTTATCTCTGCAAGCCTTTTTTTATGATTATCAATCGTTTGGCTATTTATTGCCCAAACCGTTCAAAAACGACCCAACTTGCTAGTTGCCTCCTTTTAAAATAGAATTAGTTTACCGTTAAAAGGATTTATCTCATGCCACAATCTCGCTTCCATCACCTAAAATTCTTACAGCCTATTCTAGTTCTATTACTTATTGGCATTGCGATTATCTCGCTAACTTTTAGCATTCAAAGTTTTCAATCTGTCGAGAAAACGATCCGAACCTCTTCATTTAAAGCATTCAACAACTCTATTGAAGCCAGTTACGATATTGTTGATACCGCCCTTAATGAATCAATAAAACGCTATTTGAGAGGGATTGTACTCACTTCTGCCAAGTTTATTACTCAAATTCAAAAATCTCCCTCGCTGACACAAGAACAGAAAACAGCACTAATTCAAACATACATAAACGCCAATAAAATTGGGGATACTGGCTACCCTTATATATTAAATTCTAAAGGCCAACTCGTGTTCCACCCTATTTTTCAGGGCCGTAATGTCAGTGAGTATCGTCATGTTCAAGAGCAAATCGATAATGATGATCATTTTGTTGAGTATTTATGGACTAACCCTGGGGAAGAAAAACCGCGCAGAAAATTGGCTTATTCTATCTATATCGAAGAGCTTGATTATGTGATCTCGGCAAGTGCTTATAAAGATGAGTTTCTACATTTTATCGATAAAACCATCTTAAAAAATAAGTTAAGCAAATATCAATATGGTAAAACAGGGTATGTTTACGTTATTAACTTAACCGGTGAGCTTATTCTTCACCCTAGTTATGAGGGAAAAAACATACGCAGCTTGATTGGTGAAAACGCGGATGGTTTACTTGAAAAAATCCGACAATCTGCTAATCGCCATAGCTTGCAGATGAATTTAATTAATGGCTCATCAGAGGCAACGTTTCATACGGCTAATGTTGAAGATTACACTTATATGATAACAATGGATAATAACACCTATCAAAAAGATGTTCTTTATATCTATTATCCATATCTAGATTGGGCAATTGTCTCTGGGATCTCTCGTGATGAGCTTAATCGTCCAACAAGTACACTACTGTATAGTTTATTCGCACTGATTCTAAGTTTAACCGCAATCATTATCGTTCTGCTACTGTTGCTCAATCATCGCCATAGAAAACTAGTTAACGTTCTTAATTGTGACTATTTAACAGGATTGCTAAATCGCAGAGCCTTTCATGAGTCAGCATCAAAGCTGATCAGTGATAAATATCACCCCACAACGTTTGCTCCTTACTCTATTATCTTATTAGACATTGATTTCTTTAAGCGCATTAATGACACCTATGGCCATATTGTTGGTGATAAAGTCATTGCGATTGTAGGTAAGGCTATTTCACAGTACCCGCATATTTTAGCGGCACGCTATGGTGGTGAAGAGTTTGTATTATTTACAACCGTAAGTGAACCAAAACAAGCGATTCTATTTACTGAGAAAATACGTAAAAATATAGATAAATATAATGTGTTACATGAGAACATCACATTAAGCGCAGGTATAACAACAATAAATAAGCCAAACGTGTTGTTAGATGATGTGATTGAACAAGCAGATAAAGCGCTATACCACGCAAAAAATACGGGCCGCAATAAGGTTGTTCATTACCAAGAGTTATAAATGAGACATAAAGCTAAAGGGAGACTGGACAAGTATTGATGCTGTACTACGCTAAATAAAGTATGTTCTCCATTTATATTAGCGCAAGGCTCATCGAGCCATTTCCCTAAGCCCGTAATCAAGAAGCGTTACGGGCTATTTTTTAGGGCAATGATCTGTTTTTATTCAGATTTAGCGGCTACTAGATAGATACCATCTTTTTCAATAGTAATTTTACCCGCTTTATATAAACCACCAATTGTCTTTTTAAACGTACCTTTACTTGTTCTAAATTCAGTAAAGATCGCATCTGGAGATGATTTATCTGTTAACGGTAAGAAGCCTTCTTTTTTCTCTAACGTTGCGATAACTTTTTCACTTAAATCATCCATACGAGCTACGCCTGGACGCTGTAGAGAAAGTGAAATTTTACCATCTTCACGCATTTCTGCGATGAACGCTTTAAGTTGCTTACCAATGAAAAGCTTACCAAATACATCTGAGTGGAAGATTAACCCCCAATGCTCGCCATTGATAACGGCTTTGTAGCCAAGATCAGTACGTTCCGCGATTAAGATATCTACTTGCTGACCTTTCTCGTAATTCGCAGGTGTATTATCCAACCACTTGTTAAAACGAGTTGTACCAACAATACGGCTAGATGCTTTATCAATGTATACATATACAAGGATAGATTGACCTTCGTTTAAGCGGCCACGTTGCTCACTAAATGGAACCAATAAGTCTTTTTTAGCGATACCCCAATCAACGAAAGCACCAATGCTGTTTGTGCCAATTACGTTCATTAAACCGAATTGACCTACTTGTGCTTTTGGTGTTTCTGTTGAAGCAACCACTTCATTTTCTGAATCAAGATAAATAAACACATCAAGCGCTTCGCCTACTTCTGTGCCTTCTGGAACAAAACGACTTGGAAGAAGAATAGAACCATAATCATCGCCATCTAAAAAGACACCAAAATCTACAGTTTTTGTTACTTCTAATTTGTTGATTTGACCAATTTTAATCATTACTTCAATTCCTAAATAAAATACTCGGCGATTATACCTGAACTCTGATATGCTTGCTGTATGAATTACCATTTTTATAGGAATTTCCTGTGATTACAGTTGGTAAGAAAGATGGCTTATCACTAAAAATCTCACATATTGTTGAAGAATCTAAGCAACATGAACTGGAAATGTATCTTTTCATTCCCGGCGAGCTTGGTTTAAACAAAGACATGGTTTCTGAATCAGAGTTTTACTACAACTCAATTCAGAGCCAGCGTACGTATTTCAGTGATAAAAATCACCTCCCCCTTGTGCACTCTCGTCTCGCGCAACGTGGCCGCCTGTCTACTGAACAATATCGTTTAAGTTTGAGTTTATACGCTTATCAATACGCCCTTGCGTTAGAAAAAGCCGTACTGCAACTTAATGATACCTCTCGGGACGATATCACTCACCAAGAAGTAAATGATGCAATCGAACTGGCTATTGATATACTTAGGAAGTTACGCCGTAACGTACCTTATGATGACACGTTAAAACGCTACTACGCCAATATCGATAACTATTTGTCTTGGTACACTGAACAGCGTTTTCTTTCTTTACTTGCTCATATGCCAAGAAATGAAGATTATAAGCTGGTTAAAGAACGCCTTGTTGATATCTGTGAGCAAGAAGCACTGCACCGTCTAGATAAGAGTTATAACTCAAGTAAAGCTCGAGAAGACATGACGCGGATGTCAAATAAGATGCGTCTGTTACGTCGTTTAATCGAGTTCCCTATCGTACTTAAAGAAAAGAACTTAGCGCTTGGCAAACACATCAAGCGAATGGTTAAAGGCGGAGCAACGGCGGTTGTGATGATCTTTGTATCACTAATGGTGATCCAAGCACGTGGGTTTTTGGGTGAAATTACCGCCTCTTTCATCTTTGCAGTTTCATTTATCTATGCCATGCGTGAGGTCTTTAAAGATGACTTGCGTGATGTAATGTGGCGTTGGATCCGTAAAGGGCAGCCTAAATGGCGTAAACGCTATCTTGACCCTACCACCAATACTTATGTGGGAAGAAAGCTAGAGTGGCTTGATTACATGACATTCTCAGAGCTAGACCGTGACATTCAGAAATTGCGTAAAAACCGTGTAGTTCAGCGTGAAGAGGTCGTTCTCTCTTATAAAAGCCAAACTAAAATGGCAATTACTAAGTTTATGAGTGGGTATGAACAAACTCGTGAAACAATGCTGATTGATCTACGCCCTATTGCACGTTTAATGGAAAAAGGGTCTCAAAAGATCTATCACTTAAACGAAGGGCAAGTGACGAAGGAGTCGGTTGAGAAGCGACACTTAATTAATTTAATTGTGCGTGAAACCATGGATGATTACAGTACTCGGCTACACCGTTGGAAAATTGTAGTTAACCGCTCTAAAATCATAGATATTGAAAAGATTGATATAAACTAATTACCTCTTTTTAATAATCTAAAAAAACGCCTTTAGCTTTACACTAAAGGCGTTTTTTATGTTCTAAATTATGCAGTGACGACAACGTCTGTTGCATTTAACTGATCAAGTAATTCTTGAACTCTTGGGTTTTGAGCAAGCTCATCAATCGTAGTAACTACTGGTTTTTTTGCTTTTTTAGCGGCTTGAATTGCATGCCCAACAAGGTGAAGTACTGCATCGTTTTGTGGATCAAAGTGATGCTCTAACGCTTCATTTTGCTTATCTACACCTAAAGTAAATTGAGTTAGTGTATCTACATTGACAACCAATCCATCAAAGTATTGCAGTAATTTATCGGCCATTAATGCTGCGGCTGGTACATCACACACGAAATGTACTTTAAGACCATTTAAGCCACGTGGTAAACCATAAACAGCTAAGCGGTCAATAATAGTTGCAGCGTCACTTAAGTTACGTACGAATGGAACGACAATTTGCACACTTGCTGTGGTTGCCGCCATCACTTTCTTAATCACTGCACACTCTAAAGCAAATTGCTCAGAGCTTGCATCAGAGGCAAAACGAGTTACACCACGAACGCCCATGATTGGATTTGCCTCTGATGCTTCTAGTTGACCTGCAAGTAAGCCTGCAAATGCTGCGCTGTCGGCATCAGAAAACAATATTTTGATCTCTTTCGTTGATTCATTGGTTGCCGCTAGAATCACATCAGCTAATGTATCAACAAAGTGGGCTTTACCATCTGCTGCGCCTTCAATGATAGCAGCTAGACTCTGAGCATCAATATCACTCATTACTGGTGCTTTAATCACCGCTTTTGGGTGATAAAATAAATGCTCTTGAATTAATCCAGCAATTGAAACATAAAGTGATGCTTCTGAATCGTTTTGTGGTTGATAAGAAGGCAAACTCGCCATGCGTGTTAGCGTTGGTAAAATAGTATCCGTCATGCTTGCTCCAATAAAATCAGTAATTCGTTTTCATTATTTAATGTTATTTATGTTGAACATACCGATACATGAGCAACAACTCAAGTCTAAACGATACAATGCGTTAACTTTTCTTAACTGTTCTGCCTCCCTATAAAAATTTTGGGTTTCATCCCTTTTAATTTTCCGTTATCTTACTCGGGTGTATTAAAGAATTAACAGGCGAAACTATGCCATTTCAAACAGATGAACTTCGTACTCAGCCTTTAGGGCCAATGCCAACACCTGCTGAGCTAACGACTGCTCACCCTGTTACCGACGATGTTGCAGAACATATTGAGCAATCTCGCGCACAGGTTGAAGCAATTTTAACTGGCAAAGATAAACGTCTTTTAGTTATTGTGGGGCCATGCTCTATTCATGATACAGAAGCAGCTCTGGATTACGCACAACGCTTAACCAACATTCAAGATCAGTATAAAGATGAACTATTCATCGTTATGCGTACTTACTTTGAAAAACCACGTACCATTGTGGGTTGGAAAGGCTTGATTACCGACCCTAATCTAGATGGCAGTTATGCACTTGAAACTGGGTTGCATAAAGCACGTAAACTGCTGCTTGATATTAATAAACTGGGTTTAGCTACGGCGACTGAGTTTTTAGATATGATCACGGGACAATATATTTCAGATCTTATTACGTGGGGCGCTATTGGCGCACGTACCACTGAATCTCAAATTCACCGTGAAATGGCGTCTGCCCTATCTTGTCCAGTTGGTTTTAAGAATGGAACTGATGGCAACACACAAATTGCGATGGATGCGATTCGTGCAGCTAAGGCTTCTCATTTCTTCTACTCTCCAGATAAACAAGGTCGTATGACGGTATACCGCACTGCGGGTAACCCATTTGGTCATGTGATCTTACGTGGTGGTAGCAACAAACCAAACTTTAATATAGATTCAGTGACCGATGCTTGCCAACGTTTAGAAGGGGTTGATTTACCACCTCATCTTATTGTTGACTTTAGCCACGCAAACTGTCAGAAACAACATCGCCGTCAACTTGATGTAGCCAAAGATATTTGTGCTCAAATCGAGTCTGGCAGCAATAAAGTCGTTGGTATTATGGCTGAAAGCTTCATTATTGAAGGCAACCAACCAATGATTGATTTGAACAACCTAACTTATGGCCAATCGATTACTGATCCATGCCTAAGCTGGGAAGATACCGTGACTATGTTAGACATGTTATCAAATACTATTAAAACATCTCGTTAATTTAAGGATTTAAACTATGCCTGCTTTTGATATCGTTTCTGAAGTTGATAATGTTGAACTAAAAAATGCGGTAGATAACGCTACTCGTGAATTAGCTACTCGTTTCGATTTTCGTGGCGTTGACGCAAGCTTTGAACTTAAAGGCGAAAACATCAAGATTAAAGCCGAAGATGATTTCCAACTGTCTCAATTAGTAGATATCCTACGTGGTAACCTTGCTAAGCGTGGCGTTGATGCTCGTTCTATGGACATTAAAGACGCTGTTCACTCAGGTAAAAACTTTTACCAAGACATCGACTTTAAACAAGGTGTTGATACGCTTATCGCTAAGAAATTAGTCAAAGAGATCAAAGCATCAAAAATTAAAGTGCAAGCGGCAATCCAAGGCGAACAACTTCGCATTACTGGTAAGAACCGTGATGATCTTCAAGCAGCGATGGCACTGGTTCGTGAAGGTGACTTTGGTCAGCCTTTCCAGTTCACAAACTTCCGTGACTAACCCAGTTCTAATTATCTAACAAACCGTGTTGTTTGAAAGATATAAAAAAAGCGCCTCTGCTGTTTATCAGTGAGGCGCTTTTTTATTATTTTCGATTATATTGTTAGCTGGGTTCTAGTTTAAAATTAGCTGACTAATCGTTCAAACTCATCAATTTGTTGGCTTACTCTATCTAAGCTCTGCTGCCAAAACGTTTCTTGGGTTAAATCCATCTGCAAATGCTTTTGAACCACCTCTTCAGCTCTCATAGAGCCTGTATCACGCAGTAAACTTACATAATCAGTGTAGAAGTGCTCACCCTTCGCTTCTCGTTGTGCGTACACCCCAATACTGAATAAGTAGCCAAATAAATATGGGTAGTTATAAAAACTCACTTCTGGAATACTAAAGTGCAATTTACTTGCCCAAAATAGAGGATCAGGCTCAGACATCGAGTCTCCATACCATTCTGTCCAAGTGTCCCCCATTAAACGAGATAATTGATCGGGTCCTAGTTCTTTATTTGATCGTTGCTCATAAAATGCTTTTTCAAACTCATAACGAACAGGAATATTAATCGTAAGTGCTAGTGCAGACGATAACTCTTCCCATAGCATTTCAATTTTGTCTTCTTTGGTTTTTGCCTTAGCAAGCAGCGCATCACGTACTACATTTTCAGCAAAGATCGATGCGGTTTCTGCCAATGTCATTGGGTATTTAGTTTTACACAATGGCATATCTCGCATCACCCAATTATGGAAGGCATGGCCTAGCTCATGCGCGAGCGTTAATACATCTGACATGCTATTGCCCCATGTCATAAAGACCAATGGCGTTCGAGAGTCCGCAAATTTAGTACAGTAAGCGCCAAGACGTTTTGTTTCTTGTGGCGCAGCATCTATCCAACCATTTTTTACCATCAAATCAACAAAATCGGCCATCTCTTGAGAAACACCGGCAAATGCATCCTTAATGATATCAATCGCTTCATCAAAGCTGTACTGAGAGGCTTCTCCAATGAGCGGAGGCATAGAGGCAAGTTGGTCCCAAGGGGTTAACTGCTCAGTCCCAAACATCTTCGCCATTAAGCGCCCTGCTTTTTGGCCGACTTCACGATTCTTTTTCGCTACCGACATCATACTATCAAGTGTGGCTTGCTCAATACGGCTGCCATGTAAACTCGGCTCAAGAAAATGCACGCTATTTACAGCGCTACGTTTTTTATATTCTGTTAATCTCCAGCCTGCTAGCGCATTTAAGATAGCCGAAAAACTTTCTTTGTTCTGTGCCATTGCTAGCTGTATTGCACGCCAGGCAGGCTCTCTACGAAGCGTATCACTGCCATATAGAATACTAGCAGCTTGTGATAAGCCCATCGTTTCATCAGTACCATTAGGAAGTTGCAGTGTCACTTTCATTGAGCCAGTAATATTATCGTATAAACGGCCCCAGGCATTTTTACCATCAACACTCATGGCTGACAATAACTGCTCTTCTTTCACACTTAATCGTGTTGCGACTAGCTTTCTCTCTTCTTCTAGTAAGAATCGTTGTGCTTCTAGCTCTTCACTCATCGACAATACTGATTCAAACAACTCCGTTGGTGCATTCACAATCGCATCTAAATATGGACTAAAGGCTTGTGAAAGATCCGAAGATAACTTAGTCATTTGGTTCACTAAGGCTTTGGCTTGTTCGTTTGCAGCATCAACAGAAGCAATGCAGTTTCCATAACTCGCTACGGTTGCCAATTGCACTGAAATCGACTCTTTTTCAATGATCGCTTGTTGTAAGTCATTAACGTCTAAATTAACGTCACCATTAGTGAAAACGGTAATGCGTTGTTCAATAGACGCTATCGTGTCTATCAACTTTGGATCATCAAGGGATTGAAAGGCAATAGAGAGATCCCAACTTGGTGCAGTCATGATTGTGTCCTTTTATTTTGTTTTGATCATCATAGCAATTGATTTAGATTGATAACAGCGCCTCTGAATTGATCTCATCTTTTGAGTTAATTCGTCTTACTTTTCTCAATTTTTTGAACTAATAAGCACGCTCGATGACCATTTTCTACATTGGCATTAGGAAAGACTACGCTTTCTCCCCCGGCTTGAGCGGTATATTTCACATCGCTATCGGTAGCAAGTAAGTCATTTTCAGTAAATGACGTGAAGTTAGCGAGATCGCTAGTGAAATGAAACGTAAATTGATTGCTGTGTTTCATAATGCTACGCGTTACTTGGTATTCTACCAATGTCGCATCAGATGACGCCTGCTCAAAATAATCAGCGTGACTGATCATATTTCTTAATGCTTCGTTAAACTCAGAAAGCAAGGTTAAGTCGTTCTCCCCCATTTTTGATACTTTACCAAGCTCAACCGTTGCGGCATGAGCGCCATGATGCTCTGCACTGTACCAACTAAATGTGGATGCTGGGGCTTCTGCGTATAAACAGGCTTCTATTTTACTGCGTGATAGGAAATCTAATAATAATTCTGAGCGCTTATAGTGTTGATTATATGGATGTATCGCAAAGGTATAGTGTTGAGATGAGCGGATGGCGCAGTGTAAGTCTAAATGCCACTTCTCTTCTGCATTATGCTTGGTAAAAAAGCCATCCACGCTTCTCATTAAACGATTGGCTACGTCGATTTCAACAATATCTTTATTTTCATCTTGATGGTGGCTAAAAAGTCGGTTTAGGTTGGTATCAATAAAGCGAGTGTGTTGATGAGTTGCTGCGGGATGGCCATAGATAAATAAACAAGGCTGAGAAAGTGATAATCTCCCACTTTGTATATCTGCAATGATCTGATCAAGCAGTTCTATTGGTGAGGTTTCGTTACCATGAATACCTGATGAAAGCACGATGGCTCGATGAGATTCAAAATCTAATTCAGGAACAAACTCCACCACGCCACGACTGTGTAAAATGACATGAGTCCCGTTTGCAAGTTGCCAAGTCTTTTCTTTTACTGGGATAGATAAATCTAATGTATTTTGAATAAATGAAATATGTTCCATTGGTACTTCTCTTCCTTGGTAATATATTCAACCAAAAAACTGTACCACTAGTAACACAACAAAATAACAAGATAACAACATTTGTGTGAGTTCAAACATCGCTTATATCGGATTTAGGATATATAGATAATAAAAAAGCTGCACAACAGATTAAGTTATACAGCTTTCATTTTTCTTAGCTCAAGTTGGCAAGATTATTTTTCTACTGGTAGACTCTCAACACGAGCTTTCAGTTTCTGACCCGGTTTAAATGTAACAACTCGGCGTGCAGAAATTGGAATATCTTCCCCAGTTTTTGGGTTGCGTCCAGGTCGCTCACTCTTTTCGCGTAAGTCAAAATTACCAAAACCAGATAATTTTACTTGCTCACCACTCTCTAGAGCTTGCTTAATCTCTTCGAAAAATACTTCTACCGTTTCCTTGGCGTCGCGTTTACTTAATCCAACTTTTTCAAATAAGGTCTCAGCCAAATCAGCTTTAGTGAGTGCCATAAAAACTACCCTCAGGTTACGTTAGAGATAGTTACAGTATTTACTGCAACCGGAAACTGAATTGTTAGAACAACGACTTAACATTGCATCAACTAATAGACAGTGTATGCCAACCATCTGATTTTCGCCAACTTTTTTCTTAAGAATCATGCACTATTTATGAGATAACGATCAAATTTATAAGCTATTTACGCTAAGATATCTCACATATACCTAAGCTAAGTTGTTGATTTGGTATTTAACACTAGTTATTACGGATTTATCAGATTATTTGTCTGTATGTGAAATTGTGATACCAAGCAGATAATTATTAATAGAATTAAAAATAAGGCATCTATTTGATTGTGAACAAGTTAGTTTTAGGCAAATGTTAGAGCGATAATAACTAAATACAAAAATTGTCTTTCGTTTCAGAATTAAATACTGAGATTGAATTATACTCTTTAATTCTGACCAATAATAAAAAACCCAGTATTGATCGCTCAACGCTGGGTTTACTTTATTTATGCAGTGTTCGCTGCTAATTAGTCACGCAATGTTGCTGAGAACTTCTCACCAATGGCTGCAACGATAGCGTCAACAGCTGAAGTGATATCAGCCTCTTCTAATGTACGTTCAACTGATTGAAGTGTCAGTGCAATTGCAAGACTCTTCTTACCGTCTTCAACACCTTGTCCACGGTACACATCGAACAGTTTAGCGCTAGTTAATAGCTCGCCACCTGATGCTAAACATTCAGCAACGATGTCACCAGAAGCAATTGCTTCGTCTGCAACGATCGCGATATCACGACGGTTTGCAGGGAACTTAGATACTGCTGCCGCTTCAGGGATAACGCGAGTGTTGATTGCGTCCCACTCGATTTCAAACATGATGGTACGACCGTTCAAGCCAAACTTACGCTCTAGCTCTGGGTGTACTGTACCGATGAAACCAACTTCTTTACCATCAACAACGATAGCTGCTGTTTGACCTGGGTGAAGTGCTGGGTGTTTAGCCGCTTTAAACTCGTACGCTAATTCGTTAGCAGTTAGTTCAAGAACCGCTTCTAAATCGCCTTTAAGGTCAAAGAAATCAACGGTGTTAGTTGCGATATCCCAGTGTTCTTCACCACGAGTACCAGCGATGATACCAGCAAGCATCATTTCTTGACGCATGCCGTTTTCTGCTGATTCTTCAGGAATAAAACGCAGACCAGATTCGAATAAACGAACGCGTGGTTGCTGACGTTTTTGGTTATGAACAACAGTGTTGATCAAACCAGTCCATAGGCTTAGGCGCATTGCTGACATGTCAGCTGAAATTGGGAATGGCAGAATTAACGGCTCAATCTCAGGCACGATCAGTTTTTGTTGCTCAGGCTCTACGAAGCTATAAGTAATTGCTTCATGGTAACCACGATCAACAAGAAGGTCTCGAACACGCTTAAGCGGTTGATTTGCTTCTTTGTGATCGTTCATGTTAAGTGCTGCAACAGGTGCTTGGTTTGGAATGTTATCGTAACCGTAGATACGACCAACTTCTTCAATTAGGTCTTGCTCGATTGCAATATCAAAACGCCATGATGGAGATGTTGCTGTCCAACCTGTGTCTGTCGTTTCAACAGAACAACCTAGACGCGTTAAGATCTCAACCACATCTGTTGATGGGATGTGATGACCTAATAGACCATCTAACTTGCTGCGACGTAATTCAACCGTGTTTGCCGTTGGAAGATCAGCGTCAGATTCTGCTGCAGAGATAGGAGCGACTTCGCCACCACAAAGTTCAACAAGAAGCTGAGTTGCACGCTCCATCGCTGTTGCTTGTAATGTAGAGTCAACACCACGCTCAAAACGTAGAGAAGAATCAGTGTGTAGACCGTATGCACGCGCACGACCACGAATGTGATCAGGGGCGAAGAATGCACACTCAAGCATGATGTCAGTTGTTTCAGACGTAACACCAGACTCTTGACCACCAAAGATACCAGCGATTGCTAGTGCTTTGTTTTGGTCTGCAATCACTAATGTATTGTTGTTTAGCTTCGCTTCGTTGCCATCAAGAAGAGTCAGTTTCTCATCTTGTTCAGCCATACGAACCACAATGCCGCCGTCGATCTTAGCAAGATCAAACGCGTGCATTGGTTGGCCTTGCTCAAGCATTACGTAGTTTGTAATATCAACAATCGCATCGATTGAACGGATACCACAACGACGCAGTTTCTCTTGCATCCAGATTGGCGTTTCAGCTTTTGCATTTACGTTCTTGATTACACGACCAAGGTAACGTGGACACGCTTCAGTTGCTTTAACGTCAATAGAAACCGTATCTTCAATGCTTGTAGCTACAGCTTCAATAGTTGGTTCAACTACGTCTGCGCGGTTAAGAACACCTACTTCACGAGCTAAACCACGAATGCTAAAACAGTCAGCACGGTTTGCTGTTAGGTCAACATCGATAGCAACATCGTTAAGCTCAAGAAGCTCACGAACGTCCATACCTAATGTAGAGCCTTCTGGTAGTTCTAAAATACCGTCAGATTCAACATCAATACCCAGCTCAGAGAAAGAACAAAGCATACCGTGTGATGGAACACCACGTAGTTTTGCTTTCTTAATTTTGAAGTCACCAGGAAGTACAGCACCAACCGTTGCAACAGCAACCGTTAGGCCAAGACGACAGTTAGATGCGCCACAAACGATGTCTAAAAGCTCTTCTTCGCCGATATCAATTTTAGTTACACGAAGTTTGTCTGCGTCTGGGTGTTGACCACACTCAACCACTTTACCTACTTTAACGCCGGTGAACTCACCAGCAACAGGTGCAACTTCATCAACTTCCAAACCAGCCATTGTGATTTGGTGAGCTAGCTCTTCGCTGTTAATAGCAGGTTTAACCCACTCGCGTAGCCAAGATTCACTGAATTTCATAAATTTCTAGCCCCGAATTACTTGAATTGTTTAAGGAAACGAAGGTCGTTCTCGAAGAACGCACGAAGGTCATTTACGCCGTAACGAAGCATAGTTAGACGCTCAACACCCATACCAAACGCAAAGCCTGAGTATTTTTCAGGGTCGATGCCAACAGAGCGAAGTACATTAGGGTGAACCATGCCACAACCTAATACTTCTAACCATTTGCCATCTTTACGCTTCACATCAACTTCAGCTGAAGGTTCTGTGAATGGGAAGAATGAAGGACGGAAACGCACTTCAACTTCTTCTTCAAAGAAATTACAAAGGAAATCGTGAAGAATACCTTTAAGTTGTGCAAAGTTAACGTTCTCATCAACTAACATACCTTCCACTTGGTGGAACATTGGTGTGTGAGTTTGATCGTAATCGTTACGGTAAACACGGCCCGGAGCGATGAAACGGAATGGTGGTTTGCCATTTTCCATTGTACGGATCTGAACACCTGATGTATGCGTACGTAGCATTAGATCAGGGTTAAAGAAGAACGTATCGTGGTCAGTACGCGCTGGGTGATCGTCTGCAATGTTTAGCGCATCGAAGTTATGGAATGCATCTTCGATTTCAGGACCAGATTCAGTGCTGAAACCTAATTCACCAAAGAATTGCTCAATACGCTCAACGGTACGAGTAACTGGGTGTAAACCACCGTTCTCGATACGACGGCCTGGAAGGCTTACATCGATAGTTTCAGCAGCAAGTTTCGCTTCAAGCTCTGCAGTTTGAAGTGAATCTTTTCGTTCAACTAATAGCGTTTGAACCGCTTGCTTTGCTTTATTGATCAGTTGACCTGCTTCACGACGCTCTGAAGGATCTAGTTTACCTAGTCCTTGAAGCTGAAGTGTCAAATGCCCTTTTTTACCTAAGTATTGAACACGGACTTCGTCCAGAGCGACTAAAGAGCCTGCTTGTTCAATTTCTGCCGTTGCATTGGCAATGATCTCGTCTAGATGTTGCATCGTTTCCTCATCCACTTATAGGTGGTATCCGTTGCGAGTAAAATACATATCAGCACATAGTAATAAATCACAGCGCTAAATCCAAACTGAATTGGATAAAATAGCTGATCTAATAGAAAAAAGTACTTTTCTTAGCCAAATGCCTATAGAACGCCTATCAATTCCCCTCTTTTTACATGGCTATCATTTTTATTTTATTCAATTGTTCACGTCATAGAACAAAAAAACAAAAGATCAAATGAAAATGATAGTAATTATCATTCGCAGTATGTATTATCTTTCCGGATTATGAGACTACACACTTTCAAGGAATTAACATGTCTAATAAAAAAACGCTTTTAGCTGCGTCTATTTTAGTTGCTATCTCGCCTATCCTTCATGCAAAAACCTCTTCTAATGAGAATGCGACAATGTTCGATGAGGTTGTTGTATCGGCAACCCGAACAGAACAAACAGTAGAAAAAACAGCTTCATCTGTCACTGTAATATCAGATAAACAAATTGAAAAAAACATGGCAAAAGATATTGATGATATCTTCAATTATACACCTGGAGTAACAATGAATTCGAGTACCCGACAAGGAGCTCAAACCATAAATATTCGGGGAATGGAAGGAAAGCGAGTAAAGATTTTAGTCGATGGTTCATCTCAACCTGGTTCATTTGATGGTGGACCATACAGTTTCATTAATTCAAGTGGTATTACAATCGATCCTGATATGATTAAGAGCGTTGAAATCATAAAAGGCGCGGCATCAAGTTTACATGGAAGTGATGCTATCGGAGGCGTTGTTGCCTTCGAAACAAAAGACCCTAAAGATTTCTTAAAAGATGGGGCTGATATTGGCGGGCAAGTAAAATTAACCTACTCTTCTGAAGATAACTCATTTAGTGAAAATGTAGCTCTAGCTAATCGCTTTGGTAATTTAGAAACATTAGTCGCTTATACTCGCCGTGATGGTGAAGAGTTACAAAACTTTTCAGACATTAATAACCCTAGAAACTATGCTATTGAAAACCAAGATACAACTGCCGATAATTTATTAGTAAAACTACAATATCAGATCAATGACGACCATCGTATCGAGTTGTTAGCAGAACTAATCCAAGATACAACAGATTCAAAAATACACCACTCTTCATACCCAACGTTCACTGGTGAAGATGAAACAAAACAAAATCGATTTGCAATTAAACATATTTGGTTTACAGAATCGGCGATTGCTGATTCAATCACTAGCAAAATATCATACATTAAAAAAGATGAGAATGGCGTAACTAAACGCTTTAAGCCTGCTGGCCCAGGGATGCCACCGTGGGTTCCTGCAAACAATGATAATCATCAAACGAAAGATTACGTCTATAGCGAAAATAAAGTTGAATTTGAAACGCAATTAGATAAAGAACTGAATAATCATTATTTGGTTTATGGTATCACCTACGCCACTAGTGATATCAGCAATACCAATCTGGAATTTAATTCAGATCCTGCCACACCTAATAAAGTATATGTTTACACTCCAGATGCTAAAGAGCAAAAATTTGGAATCTTTTTGCAAGATGAAATTTCACTTGCTAATGATAGACTACTCCTTACACCCGGCATTCGCTTTGATCATTTTTCAACAGATCCTGGCGATAATACCGGAGAAAATTTAGAGCCATTTTCTGATTCAGCAATCACTGGCCGCCTAGGTACTACATATTCTATTACAGACTCTAATATTATTTTTGGACAGATCAGCCAAGGCTTTAGAGCCCCTTCTTTTGATGAACTTTATTATACTTATGATAACCCTGGTCATGGTTATGTAAACGACCCAAATCCCGACTTAAAATCAGAAACCAGCATTTCATATGAAATTGGTTATCGACATAATATCGCTTCAAGCTCTTCTGAGATCGCTTTATATTACAGCGATTATGATAACTTCATTGAACAGGTCATAACTAAAAAAGTAGGTCGTACAACCCATTATTCATATATAAATAAAAGTTCTGCCACAATAAAAGGGATCGAATTATCAAATAGACTTTTGTGGAATGAATTAGTTAATGCTCCAGATGGCTTATCGACTCGAGCTGTGGCTTCTTACACTGAAGGGGAAGATAGTAACGGCTATGCACTTAATAGCATTAATCCATGGAACGCAGTACTATCATTAAACTTTGATGACCCAAATGAGGTTTGGGGAACCAGCTTAAAAGTCAATTATACTGCTAAGAAATCTTATAATGATATTAATACAGATAGTTCAAATGGTGGTGATGCTTCACAAGTAGAGTTGCCTAGTGCAACCATTATAGATTTAACCGCTTATTATAAACCAATTAAAGCATTAACTCTTCGCGCTGGTATTTTTAATGTTGCCAATAAAGAATATTATCGTTGGAATGATGTCCGTGGAGAAGACGCACTTTATAAAGATAGTTCCCAGGCAGAAAGAAATTATTCAGTCTCAGCAAAATATGAATTTTAGTTAAATTAAAAAAGCGGCAATAGCGCCGCTTTTTTATTGCTGAACCTTATGTTCTACACTGATTAAAGTCAGTCTCGATGCTAAATGGTTAAATTACCTTATTCTATCCTGCAACAGATTGGCATAAAAAAAGCTCAATTACTTGAGCTTTAAATTTATTGATGATGTGTAGCAAGTAATTAATTATGCTGTTCTTTTCTTATGCCCTTGTTCTAAATGAACAAAATCGACAAGATCATCGCCACTCACTTGAAACGCTTGACCAAACCCTTTTACGAATAATCCTTGAATTGGTTTTAATCGGAACATTTTAAAATCTTCTAATGAGCTCAAGCCATCGATAATATCGCCAAAACGGTGTTTCATTTCATCAACGGCTAATTGCCAATTTTCTTCTTCTCTATCAATTAGAATAGCGGTTGCATCGAACGTCAGTCTTTTACGCGCAAATAGTTGCTTTGATGAATCTTCATC
Organism: Aliivibrio sp. S3MY1; assembly: GCF_028765575.1. Taxonomy (GTDB): domain Bacteria; phylum Pseudomonadota; class Gammaproteobacteria; order Enterobacterales; family Vibrionaceae; genus Aliivibrio. The sequence continues at coordinate 211,150 of NZ_JARACO010000002.1, forward strand.
TTCTACGAGCATTAATGATACGTCAGGATTTTGCAGAAGATTTCTTGCATGGCGTGCAATTTCTGAGATCAATATATAGTAACCATCTTCTAATAAAACAAAGGGCGCATAGCTTACGTTTGGTTTCCCCTCACAATCCACGGTTGCTAATTGAAGCGTTTTACGTGAATCACGAAACTCTTGGATTTCTGGGCCTAAGCGATGTTGTAATCTTTCCTGTTTAACATTTGAATTCATTTTTCTTTCCTTTTAAATTTTGAACTAATTTTTCTATTTATATTCTTGTTTTAACATATTAAAAGCACTGACTTGTTCTGGGATTAATTGACGTTTTTTATCTCGCCCTAAATAGATCTTAAATACAGAATGTCCATCTTGATCAAAGAATCCAAAATAGTGACTTTCAGATCCTCTAAATGGTTTACTGACTAATGCTATATCTGTAATTAAATCTAATTTTAAGTGTCCGTGTAACTCACCATTTCGCCCCATTAAATTATAATAACCATGAGCAAGCTTACCTTTTGGGAATGGTGCTTTTACTTCAAAGATAGAGCCAAAAGAATGCACTATCGTTGTGACATCACCAAAGTCAACCAGCCCCTCTAGAATATCCTGTGCTTTATTTCCAGCAACCAAAGTAACCATGTCTCGTGGTAATGATTTCACGACCTCTGCTTCTGATAGATTCAATTCTTCCGCTATGTCTTTTGGTAATAGCTCTGGGGCATTTTCTAGTAACTTAATAACGTCTTTATTCATGATTAATACTCTATTTTGATGATGATTTTTATAATTATGCTGCTTTTTTATTCGCTTGAGATAATACAGAAATTACCCCCTGAGCTAATGTTACTGCCCAAAACTCCCCAGCTAATGTCAAACTTAAATAATGATCATCTACTGTTACTAAGCCATTCTTTTGCCAATGTTTAAATAGTGGCATAAGGTAATCAAATATATCGTGAGAGGTATGTTGTAATAATTGACGACGAGATAACACTCCACGATCAAAGCCTGCTTTTATCATAGAAAATAAGCCTGCTGAATCTGTCGATTGCGTCATCATTGCTATTGGCATTTGATTAGCTTTAATCGATTCAATATATGACGTTAATGTTCGATGTTGCATAATACCCACCCCACCAAGATTACCGCCTGCACCACAACCTACAGGCAAGACTTCAGCGGTGGTTTTAGCCAAACTGTTGTAGATACTTCTTTCACGATTACTGCGTGCCCAGTGATTAACGCTCAAACGATTAAGATGATGTTTGTTCATAAACTCCACACCATATTTATACATATACGCTTTTTCTTCGGTTGAAGCAGGTTGTGGCAGTTTTCCTTTATCAATCATGCCTTTCATGGGTGTTCCTCCCATTTCAATCAACTGATAAAGATCAACACCATGTGCATTTGTCTCTAAAAAATCATTAAGGTCTTGCTGCCAAATCTCTGCTGTTTGATAAGGAAGGCCATAAAGTAAATCAACCACAATAGGCGCTTGCTCTGAGTCGCTTAACTCTTGTATACGGCGTAATACATACTCTTTATCATCCAGCCTCTTGGCTGAGCGTCTTACTTTTGTATTAAAGCTTTGTACTCCAAATGAGAAACGGTTAAAGCCACCTTCTAATGACTTATCAAACATCTCTTCATCAAAACGGTTAATTCGCCCTTCTAAGGTAATTTCACAATCTGGTGTTAAGGGAAATTGAGAGCGAATAGCTTTGCCCAATTGTTCAATTTGATCTGCAGTAAGATCCGTTGGCGTTCCACCACCAATATATACCGCGTGAAATGGAGCAACCTGTGTCCAAGGCAATTGCGCTTTCCATTTCAGCTCAACTAATAAAGCATCAAAATAATCTTGAACTAACTGTTTACTTGAAGCGTGTTGAAAGAAATTGCAATAAGTACATCGCACACGACAAAAAGGAATATGGACATATAAACAACGATGCTTATTGATCTCGGTTGTTTCAGTAGATACGGAAGTAAAGCACTCATTAAATAAATCCGACGAGATAGGCATTGCGCCTCCCCCTGCATGAGCTGACGCTTTTCTTTGAAAAGCATACAGCAATGGTTCTGGTGTGCTTTCACCAACAAGTGAAATAGGCAGCTGATTTAAGTCAATTTCTGTTCTCATGATTTCAATTCTTTTTAACTCGTTACTTCAAAGAGTTTTGCTTCTTTTTATATCATAAAGTATTTTTAAATGAGAATGCAATTGATAATTGATCTCATTCTTATTTTGTTTATACTGTTGTCATCTTAAAAGTACTGAATTAAATGGAGACATTCGTGCTGAACTTTCGTTACCTCGCGGCAGCTGGTATTTCATTAGCTATTCATACCGCGCTTATCTGGTCTGTTCCTGAAAAAAAAGCCTTTGCTATGCCAACAGGTAGTACTTCATCACAAGTCAACATCCAGTTTGTCACACCAAGTGCTCCTACTCCTCAATCAGTACAAAAGAAAAAAAATGAGGTAACAAAACCTAAAGAACAACCAAAACAGCAAGCCACAGTTGAAAAGACAGTTCAAAAACCAGTGGTGAAAAAGAAAATGGTAAAAAAACCAACCGTTTCAGAACCAATTGCCCCCCCAAAAAATATTCTTAAAGAAAAAGCAGAAACCAAAACGATTACGAATGCGATTAAGAAAAAAGACAAGCCTGTAAAAAAAGAGTCAACCGCAAAACCTGTCGCCTCTAAATCAGGTGCAACAGAAAAGCCACAATTGGTCCAAAAACCGAGTTTTTTAACACGTCCTAATGCACCACGTTACCCTCGCATGGCGCAGCGTAAAGGTATTGAGGGTACTGCATTATATGAGATCTGGCTAAATGAAAGTGGCAAACAAATTAAACAAGAGTTAATCACCTCATCAGGTGCGCAAGTCCTTGATGAAGCAGCCCTTAGTGCAATTCGTGATTGGCAATTTTCACCTCAAATGATCAATGGTCAAGCGATTGCACACCGTGTGCAGATCCCTGTCCGATTTTCACTTAATTAATCAGTTATACCGGATCTAACTATGCTTAATTTTTCACACTTATATTCACAACTTGGCATTATGGCTTTCCCCCTAATAGCTTGTTCATTACTCACTCTGGCATTATTGCTAGAGCGAACCATTCAACTTTTACTTTTTTCTGGCTGCTCTCATAAAAAAATACAGTCGACATTAAGTGAATTAGAAAAAGACGATGCTCAAGGAATTCAATCATTGATTAAAGAGTTAAAAAAACGTCGAGCCCTGTCAGCAAAAGGCAATGCCATGCTACTTGCTCATCGTGATTTTGAAAAAGGGTTACGCGAAGATGTGGCAGGATTATGGCTTCAAGAAAAGCGCCATCAATTACGCTCTGGACTCCGCCTTTTAGCTCTTATTGGCATGATAAGCCCATTATTAGGATTATTAGGTACCGTTCTTGGTCTAATTGATATGTTTAAAGATGTCGCCGCAACAACGGGGTCTATTACACCCAATATTCTGGCTGATGGGCTGGGGCTTGCGATGCGAACGACAGCGATTGGTTTAATCATTGCTTTGCCTGCAATTGCAAGCTCACAGCTTCTAGGCTTATGGGCAGATCGTATATTGTCACGCTTAGAGCATTCATTAAATTACACTAATTTATGGATTGAGGGGGTATTTAGCTCAAGTGATTCAATGAGTGAGAACATCCAACCTAAAATCATCAAGGTGAATGCATGATTAGATCACCCACCCAAAATACGGAAGAATCCATTCAGCCTGATCTGACCCCTTTACTCGATATTATTTTCATCGTAATGGTCTTTTTATTACTAACCGCTACGGTAAAACTTCAATCTTTAGAAGTGAGCTTACCGACAGCGGATACCGAATCGATAAGTGAAGTAGACAGTAAGTCTTTTACCATCAATATATTAGAACAACCACCCTATTGGGGGTTGGATGGCCACTCTTATTCAAGCTGGCCTTCTTTTACACACGCATTATTACAAAAAGTAAAAAGCAAGCCAGAGTTTCAAGTGGTTATTGCCTCTGATAAAACCGCTGAAATTCAACACATGGTTAAATTATTAGCCTTTTTACAAGATAACAATATTAAAGCAACTCAAATTTTAATGGACGAAAATAAATCATGATTAATTCAAAACTTACCTCTTCTTTTCTTGCTATTGCATTACTTTCATTCTCATCCATTAGTACGGCACAAGATCGTATTATTAGTGCAGGAAGTGCCGTAACGGAGCTAATTTACGCACTAGGTGCAGAAGATGCTCTTATTGCCGTTGATGTCACGAGCAAAATGCCGCAAACACAGTCCTTACCTAAAATTGGGTATCACCGTCAGTTATCAACAGAAGGCTTACTGGCTTTACAACCAACACAAATCATTGGTTCCGATGAAATGGGACCACAAAGTACATTAGATTTACTTTCTCAATCGAATGTAAAAGTGAATATAGTGAACACTACGCCGACGGTTCAAGGATTATTAGATCGCATTGATGAAATAGCCTTTCTTACGCAACATCAACCGCAAGCAGAAAACATCAAGGATCAAGTAAATAAGAAAGTCGCCTTGCTAAATAGTAATATTCCAGATAAAGCGAAACAGAAAAAAGTCATTTACCTTTTATTGCATGAAGGCAGAGCACCTTATGTGGCAGGTAGTGGTACGACAATGGATGAATTAATCCATTTAGCAGGGGCAAGTAATCCCGCGAGTTCATCTATATCATCATTTAAACCCATGTCAATGGAAGCCATGATCTCAATGCAACCTGACGTTGTTTTAGTCAGTAACCGTAGTATCAAGACGTTAAAAGGTATTGATAATATTATCGAATCCATTCCAACCTTAGCCTCTACTCCTGCAGGTACTAATAAACAAATTATTGGGATTGATGGTTCTGCGTTAGTTGGTGGTCTTGGACTGGCGACACTTGATGAAGCCGCTCGTTTAAATGCCCTTCTTTATCCTTAAGTGATTATTATGTTATTAAAATATCTCTCTTATTCAAAATTACTGTGGTTAAGTGTCTTTTCTCTATTTATTATCGCCATCAGCTCCATTGCGACAGGGCCAATGAACATTACGCTAAGTGATAGTTTTCATAGCCTTATGCCTTGGTCAAGCGCTGAAATTCCGGCGCACATTAACTTAATCATTCACCAAGTTCGCTTACCAAGAACCATCCTTAGTATGCTTGTTGGTGCCATCTTGGCAATTTCAGGTGTTGTCATGCAGGGTTTATTTCGAAACCCTCTTGCTGAACCTGGAATTATTGGGGTATCTGCGGGGGCCGCTCTTGGTGCAGCAATGGCTATCGTATTATTTTCATCCGTTGCTCAGCAATTTCCTATTATTATGAGTTTTGCAGCCATACCTATCTTTGCCTTTTTTGGGGGGGCAATTACAACTTTGATTGTCTACCGATTAGGCACAAGTAAGTTCGGCACCTCTATTACGGTTATGTTGTTAGCAGGTGTAGCCATTAGTGCATTATCGGGGGCTGGTATTGGTTATTTAAATTTCATTGCAGATGATCAAATGTTGCGTGATCTTTCTTTATGGTCAATGGGATCATTAGCGGGCGCAAAATGGTCAGACTTATTGTTGGCGGTTATTGGACTTGTTGTACTTCTGTCTCTATTTATGAAAAATGCACCCGGATTAAACGCCCTGTTATTAGGTGAAGCAGAAGCTAAGCACTTAGGGATAAATGTTCAATCATTGAAAAAGCGTATGATCATTTTAAGTGCGGTCGGCGTGGGAATAACTGTCAGCTTATCTGGCATGATTGGCTTTATTGGCCTGATTATCCCTCACCTTGGACGCATGATCGCTGGTCCTAATCATAAAACGTTACTGCCTCTCTCGGCGCTTCTAGGTGGTCTATTACTAACTTGTGCAGATATGTTTGCCCGTGTTGCTGTTAGCCCGGCAGAACTTCCCGTTGGTATTGTGACTGCCATTATTGGTGCGCCTTTCTTTTTATATCTACTTTTTACTCAAAGAGGAAAGATCTGATGCGCCGTAATTCTGTAGCTATTTCAGCAAAAAATATCTCTTATCAATTAAATAATAAAATCATTTTAGACGATATAAATTTAGATCTTCATTGTGGGGAGGTGACAACACTACTTGGCCCTAATGGTGCGGGAAAAAGTACCCTACTTAAGATATTGTGTGATGAAATTGAATCTAACAATGAGATCCGCTATTTCAATAAGAGAAAAGAAGAATGGAATAAATCATTATTAGCGCAACAATTAGGTATTCTGCCTCAGCAAAGTAGTCTCTCTTTTGCCTTTAGTGTGAGTGAAGTGGTAGAGCTTGGCGGTTTACCTTTAGATCTTCCAAATAAAACATTAGCACCGCTTACGCAATCTATGATGCAAAAAACAGGGATCAACCATCTAGCTGAAAGATTATACCCTTCTCTCTCTGGTGGTGAAAAACAGCGTGTACATTTGGCTCGCGTACTAACGCAAGTAAGTCAGTATAAACAAAAAATTGTCATGCTTGATGAACCGACCTCTGCATTGGATCTTTCCCATCAGCATAATACCTTACGTTTAGCTCGAGAATTAGCTGCGGAAGGAGCTGCTGTTATAGTGGTATTACATGATTTAAATTTAGCGGCTCAATATTCAGACAGAGTGATCGTGTTGAAAGATGGAAAACTGCAAGTAGATGGGAAGCCTTGGCAGGCGATAACTGCAAAAATGATTGAAGATGTTTATGGACATAAAACGTTAATACAAATACACCCAATGTATGACTTTCCTGTGGTGCATGCGGCTTAGAATATCTATTCTTCAAATTACAGACATAAAAAAAGGAGAGCTAGTGCTCTCCTTATTTAGTCTTAAAGCCTTTGAAACTGTTCTAATTAAAGAGCAGCTTTCGCTTTAGCAACAAGAGCAGCGAATGCCGCTTTGTCGAATACAGCGATGTCAGCTAGGATCTTACGATCGATTTCAATAGATGCTTTCTTAAGACCGTTAATGAAACGGCTGTAAGACATCTCGTTTTGACGAGCTGCAGCATTGATACGAGCGATCCAAAGTTGACGGAAAACACGCTTTTTGTTGCGACGGTCACGGTAAGCATATTGACCTGCTTTAGTAACTGCCTGGAAAGCTACACGGTAAACACGTGAACGTGCTCCGTAGTAACCTTTAGCTTGTTTTAGAACTTTCTTATGACGTGCACGAGCTTGTACACCACGTTTTACGCGAGGCATTATGTCTCTCCTAAACTAAAATTAAATAAATACTAAAAATTATGCGTATGGAAGCATACGTGCAACTGCTGCTACTTCACATTTTGGAAGTAGAGAGTTTGGACGAAGCTGACGCTTGTTTTTAGTAGTACGTTTAGTCAGGATGTGACGTTTCGTAGCGTGCTTAAATTTGATACCACCAGCAGTTTTCTTAAAACGCTTAGAAGCACCTTTGTTTGATTTCATCTTAGGCATGATGAATATAACTCCGCATTGTTGCGTGATTAAACATATAGTAATTAGGCGAATAAAACAGGATAACTGCGAGCAGCTACCCCACTTTATTACTTGAATGCACTAAATTACTTCTTCTTAGGGGCCAACACCATAATCATCTGGCGACCTTCAATTCTCGTTGGGAAAGATTCAACTAGAGCAAACTCTTCAGTATCCGCTTTCAAACGATTAAGAACGTCAACACCGATGTTTTGGTGAGCCATTTCGCGGCCACGGAAGCGAATTGTTACCTTCACTTTGTTGCCGTCTTCAAGGAAACCAGTCAGGTTGCGTAGTTTTACCTGATAGTCTCCAATATCTGTTCCAGGTCTAAATTTAATTTCTTTAGTCTGAACCTGTTTTTGTTTTTTCTTCTGTTCTTTAGCAGCCTTAGCCTTTTCGAAGAGGAATTTGCCATAGTCCATCACACGACAAACTGGTGGCTCGGCATTCGGGCTGATTTCAACTAGATCGACACCTGCTGCAAGTGCAACGTCTAACGCTTCATTTAGTGAAACGACACCAACTGACTCGCCATCTAGACCTGTAAGGCGCACTTCTTTAACGCCAATAATTTCACCGTTTAGACGATGAGCATTTTGTTTAGCCGGCTGTTGGGCTCTTTTTCCGCCTTTAATACCTTATTCCTCCACAGTATTGAGCGTTCGGGCACTAACTTCTTGCTGCAGGAATGCAACAAAATCATCAATTTTAAATTTACCCAAATCTTTACCTTTACGAGTACGTACTGCAATTTCTCCGGCTTCCATTTCTTGGTCACCACAAACAAGCATATACGGAACTCGTTTCAAAGTATGTTCCCTGATTTTAAAGCCAATCTTCTCATTTCTCAAGTCCGCTTTGACTCTAAATCCATTTTTTTGCAGTTTTTTTGCAATTTCTTGTACATAATCAGCTTGTTTGTCTGTAATGCCCATTACAATTGCTTGTTCTGGCGCCAACCATGTTGGGAAAAAGCCTGCGTAGTCTTCAATTAAGATACCGATGAAACGCTCAAGAGAACCTAAAATCGCGCGGTGAATCATCACTGGTGTGTGACGTTCGTTATCTTCACCTACGTAAGTTGCCCCTAAACGCTCTGGTAATGCAAAATCGAGCTGTACTGTACCACATTGCCACGCACGGTCCAGACAATCATGTAAAGTAAATTCAATTTTCGGTCCGTAGAATGCGCCCTCACCCTCTTGAATCTCATAAGCGATATTCATCGACTCTAGAGCAAGGATTAAATCGGCTTCTGCTTTATCCCACATTTCATCAGAACCCACACGTTGTTCAGGACGTGTAGATAGTTTAACTACGATGTTTTCAAAACCGAATGTCGTGTATGTATCATAAACCATTTCGATACAAGACTTAACTTCAGCTTGTACTTGAGCTTCTGTACAGAATACGTGTGCATCATCCTGAGTAAAGCCACGAACACGCATGATGCCGTGTAGAGCACCTGATGGCTCATTACGGTGACATGAACCAAACTCAGCCATACGTAATGGCAGATCACGGTATGATTTCAGACCTTGGTTAAAGATTTGAACATGACCAGGACAGTTCATAGGCTTGATAGCGTATTCACGGTTCTCTGAGCTTGTTGTGAACATCGCCTCTGCGTATTTATCCCAGTGGCCAGAACGCTCCCAAAGTACACGGTCCATCATTAATGGGCCTTTAACTTCTTGGTAATCGTATTCTGTTAGTTTTTCACGTACAAATACTTCTAGCTCACGGAAGATAGTCCAACCGTTATGATGCCAGAAAACCATACCTGGCGCTTCTTGTTGCATATGGAACAGATCAAGGTGCTTACCAATTTTACGGTGGTCACGCTTTGCTGCTTCTTCTAGGCGGATTAGGTGTGCTTTAAGCAGTTTCTTATCTTGGAATGCAGTGCCGTAGATACGTTGAAGCATTTTGTTGTCGCTATTACCACGCCAGTACGCACCAGCAACGCTCAGAATTTTAAAATTCTGGCAGAAGCTCATGTTTGGAACGTGAGGACCACGACACATGTCGATGTATTCTTCATGGTGGTATAAACCTGGACGATCGTCTTTAGAAACGTTTTCATCAAGGATTTCAATTTTGTAAGTTTCGCCACGAGCATCAAATGCATCGCGAGCTTCTTGCCAGCTTACGTTCTTCTTGATTACTTGATATTTGGTTTTAGCAAGGTCTTTCATACGCTTTTCAATCTTATCAAGATCTTCTTGCGTTAAAGAATGCTCCATATCGATATCGTAGTAGAAACCGTTATCGATAGTAGGACCAATCGCCATTTTAGCTTCAGGGAAAAGCTGCTTAACTGCGTGACCTAAAAGGTGCGCACAAGAGTGACGAATGATTTCTAAACCGTCTTCATCTTTTGCTGTGATGATTTCAAGTTGTGCGTCATTTTCAATTAAATCACACGCATCAACACGAACACCATCAACACGACCAGCGATACAAGCTTTCGCAAGACCTGGACCGATGTCAGCAGCAACATCCATAGTAGAAACAGCATTATCGAATTGACGTTGAGAACCGTCTGGAAGAGTAATTACAGGCATGTTTTATCCTTTACAGTGGTGTTGCATACGAAGCAACACATGCTAAAAATTAATAAGTCTAAATAATAGATTGTTTATATAATGTAAGGATCAATCAACCACACAAAGGTCGGGAACACTTACAAGTCGGTCATTGTACGACTCTTAATCAGCTAATGCAAAAAAGAATCGAGATCACAAAAATGATGTCGATTCTTTTAAGATATTTAAAATAAAAACGTTAGCTATACACGTAATATCTTTTGCACTGCATTATGAATCTCTGCACTTGACGCATTTGTATTTAGTGAAAAAGACACATATTGGTCACCACGATTAAAGCCCATAGAACGATCGACTTCAGCTAAACAATGAAGTACTTGCCCATCAAGAATAAACGACAGTTCTATCTCTTTTTTATTCATGAATCCATTACTTCTAAATTCAATCTCTTGGTAACCACCTGAATGAGATTTAAAGTGACCACCGTTAAGGTAGCCCTGCTCTACATCCGCTTTCACCATGCTAAAGCCTGCTTGCTCTATTTGATGAATGATAGTTGCAGCAACCGTCATTGGTTTAACAATCAGTAAATCACGATCCGTTGGGTCAATTGCAAAATCAATATCTAATACGGTCTCAACCCAAACATCACAGTGATTATTACGTACATTCAATGCTGTGATCGGCGTTTCATCAGGCAACTTAATTGTGAATCGCATCTTCTGCTTCTCCCCTGCTTGGATCACAAAAGGGTTCACCGCTTGAGTATGAAACAGGGTCAATGTTTGATAACTAGTACCGTTATCATTTTCTACTTTAACTTCTGTATTGAGTTTTAGGTGGATGGCATCAATCTTCTGTTCAACATCTCCACCTTGAATATGAACCGTCCCTATTAGGGTGTCACCTTGAAATAACTCTGGATTTTCTAAAATGGTATCTACCTTTGCGGCACCTATACCTAATGAGGCTTTTAATTTTTTAAACATACCTTTGTCCTTGTAAATTTTTAGACTACGTTCCTAAAATCTGCATTGGTAGTTGTAACAATGCATCACCACTACTTGCGAAATACCAAATAATCGCGATAAGTGAACTTACTAATCCTACATACCATGCTGCTGATACAATCTGTCCATACTTATCTAATGGTAATAAATGACTATGATGACGAGCGCGCCACTCAAATACGATTTCAAGACTTCCCATAATAAGTAAGAAACCAAAAAGTGCGAGTCCTAATTGGTAACTCAATATGACACCAGCGATGGCAGCCAACGCACACAAAGTAATACCTAACTTACTGTTCATTGAAAAGCTAATACTCTTCAAAACATGACCGCCATCTAAAGGGAGTATTGGCAGTAAGTTAAATAGGTTTAAGAAAGCATTAAATACCGCAAGACCTGCAAAGAACATCTCGCCGGTAACCCAATAAACAACCATTAATATTAATGAGAGGATTAAGCCAAAGAATGGGCCCATGATCGAGATAACAACATCTTGCCAACGGGTATTTATTTTCTCATCACTAAGCGCTAAACCACCAAGGAACGGAATTAAGTAAATACCTTTAGTTTTCATGCCAAAGTACTTCATTGCGCGAATATGCCCGTACTCATGAAAGACAAGACAAGCAATAAGTGATAATGCAAACTCAATAGAAAAAAGCCATGAATAGGCAGCAATACTGGCGGAAGCTAAGGCGACTTTAATTAACTTTGCACTTTTTAGCGCTTTCATGCCTAACGAGACAAGACCAATTAAACTAAATTTTCGCTCTGCTTTAATTGGGGTATGCGGGACTTGCTGTTCAATATCTTTAGTATTACGAGAGCCTTCAGTAATTAATTCACCATCAACAGTCGCGCGATATTCGATTAAGAATGGCTGCCATGTCACTTTTGCTTCTAAGCGGCAAGTTAGTACTGTTTCGCCTTGATTAAGCTGAAACTCATGCAAGTAGTTATCTTGATGATCAGCAGAAGCCGCTTGTTGAGCAACTAAGGTATTACTCCAGTATACTTGTTGCCAACCAGCCATTGAGCCTTCTAAACGCAATGGTTGCCCTAAAAAGTCGATAGATAATAATTCCATTACTTACCTTTACTCTCTTATACTAAATGGTACGAAATAACGTACAGTTGGCCTTTATTTGGGTAGATCTCTTCTATGATATTTTTAAGCTCTTCTAGCGTCATGTTTTCTTGCTCAGCATGATATTGGTTAAGATCATCAAAACTAATTGGATCAACAGCATCAATTGCTAAGCGACAAAAACGACGGTTATCTTCATAAGTGCTCACTTCAACTTCTGTTCCTACCACGTAATCTTTTTCAGATTCGTCACGGATAGTAATGACTTTTTTGCTTGATAAAATATCTGATTCAAAACGTTCAAAGAATGTCATCGTTGTTGGTGCTGCTTTCATTGTGTTTTCCTAATGTAATTCGAGCTGCGACAATGCAGCTCGAAAATTAATTATTGATAATAATACGGTTCATTAACCAAAGCAGTAATTAGCCCAATGAGCTAAACCGGCAGTTACTGATCCAAAGTAATTACCACCTACAATTTCAATGTCTGGTAATTGTTGTTTCAATGCAGCTTGTAAAATTGGTGAACGAGCAGAACCACCAGTAACATAAATAATATCTGGTGTTTTACCTGCTTGCTGAATGGCTTCTTTTACTAGCTTGTTAATGTTTTCTTGTGGTTTGGCTATCGCCTCTACCAAATCTGACTGAGTGATTGATAGCGATAAACCTTCATCTAAATAACTTAAGTCTACCGCATGCTCTAAATGCTCTGACAGTGCGATTTTTGTTTGTTCAGCATCACGCAGTAATTTATAACTTAACTTCTCATCGTACAATTTAATTAAACGAGCTAGCTTTTCAGGCTCTTGAGTGTCGTTCATCATTTGTAAAAGATGCTTACGGTTACCAAAACCAAAGAACTCCAATTGAGCTACAATGTTATTAACTGCTATTGGATTCCAAAATTGTGTCATTGGTAACTCAAGGCCTTTATGCGTGCGGCTTTGAGATCCTAATAATGGCATTAATTGACGATGCGCTAAATGAATATCTAAGTCATTACCACCAATTCGTGAACCACTGTGAGATAAGATCCCTTTGGTGCGGTCATGATAATCACGCCATGATGGTCCCATTTGGATCATTGAACAGTCTGTTGTACCACCACCGATATCAACGATTAATACCGTTTTATCTTCGTTCAGTGTTTGTTCGTAATCTAGACCTGCCGCAACAGGTTCAAATTGAAACTCAATATTTTTAAAACCGACACGGATAGCTGCGCGAGTTAAGATTGAAATCGCCTGTGTATTGGCGTCATCACTTGCTGCACCTTGAAAGTTAACAGGACGGCCAATCACGGTCGATGTAATATCTTGTTGTAGCTCTTGCTCTGCATTATTTTTGATGTTTTTCATCATTGCAGTAACAAGATCTTCAAATAAGCTTACCTGAACATCACGTAGACCTGAAACGCCTAAGAAAGACTTTGGTGACTTTACATAATAAACATCTTCAGGATCTTCAATATAGGTATTTAATGCAGCTTGACCAAATGTCATTGATTCAGCATCGACATCGATATCTTCTTCGCGGTTAAAAGAAATTGCAGTATGCAACAAACGCTCATTGATATCTGTACTTGGTTGAACACCCCAAATGCGGTAAAGATATTCAGAAACGGCTTCTCTTGTAGGCGCACATAATGCAGAAGGAATAAAGGTACTATCCCCTTCTAGCTTTAATAGCTTCGCTTGATTATCCAGAATAGTCGCCACTGAGCAGTTAGCGGTTCCGTAGTCAAATCCAATAAACATGTTGTACACCTAGCTTCGATAAAAGGGAGCTGATTCTACTCGCTTGTTACGCCTTTGCCAATCAAAATGAGAAAGATGCTGCAATTCCTACCTGATCTTGATTGATTACAGGGGCAATCATTACTTGATTTGAGTCTATATACTTGTCAGTCACTAAATATTGAATCGTGGTTGCCAATACAGCTCCAGCAATAACATCTCGCCAATAGTGATGTTCATTCTCTACTCGTGAATAACCAACTAACCCTGCGCCAATATAAGCAGGAAGACCATATTCCCAACCGTAGCGGAATTGCAAATAAGAAGCCCCTTGAAACGCAGAAGACGAATGCCCTGAGGGAAAACTTAAATCATTCTCCCCATTTGGTCGCTCTTCTCTTACTGTATACTTTAATACTTGTGTTGCAGCGAGCGTATAAGTTGCCCCTTTAGCAAACATCCAAAAACCATCATAGTCTTCTTTATATAGTGCTATTGACCCTGCAACAATTGGGATCCCAAACGCACCAATGTCTGCTGCAAGATCACCAGATTGCCTCTCCTCTGCTTGCACACAATAACTTGATGCTAACAATGAACAAGTAACCCCTACAGATATTAACGTTCTCATTCTTTACCTTAATTATTAATCACAGATGTAATCTCAATGTATATAAATATTTTACATGTAATTATATCGAGGAAATCGTGAAGTTATTGTCAATTTTTCACCATTTCAAACCGTTTAAATCGCTGTTTTTACGTTTATTATGACTGGATAGACCATTTAACGATGAGAGATTGGTTATACTGAGCCTGTTATTTCATTATCTAGGTTTTTACCAAATATATTATGCAGTTAAATCACTATTTTTCACAAACAGATAATTCATTTGAATTTACCCGTCAACAAGCAAGTGACTTTGCAAAAAAAGTGGCTGGTGATTTCAACCCTATACATGATGTAGATTCAAAACGTTTTTGTGTTCCAGGTGATTTATTGTTTGCTGTTTTACTGTCTAAAACAGGCATTAGTAACAAAATGCATTTTGATTTTGCTGGTATGGTTGCTGGCGATACCGCTTTGCACATAAACCATACAGCCGAAGGGGAGTATTCTTTATCTGACGATAATGATAAACAATATCTTCATGTTAAACGTAGTGGCGAAAAGAATTTAGAACCTGGATTTATTGAACAGGTAGTGAAGCAATATGTTCAGTTCTCAGCGATGAACTTTCCTCACATTATGGTGCCATTGATGGAAGAAAAGCAGTTAATGATCAACTGCCAACGTCCTTTAGTTATTTATCAAAGCATGGTTCTTGAATTCACTCGCTTAGATATTATCGCACCTAAGGTTGAATTCACTGGCGCGACGATGGACATCGAAGGAAAGCGTGGCCTTGTTAAATTAAACTTTAAATTCACTGAAAATGGTGAAGAAGTGGGTCACGGCACTAAACGTATGATCGCTACAGGTTTGAAGGCTTACGAACAAGCAGCCATTGATGATCTTGTTGACCGTTTTACTGCATTGAAAGAAAACTATTCCGCCTAAGCTATATAATTAAATTCTTTGATACTTAGCACTAAATTATTTTTAATTTGGTGCTTTTTTATATAAAAAATTTATATTTTATTACTCACCACATCACAATTTTACTGCATGATAGCTTGTAATTAAGACCAGCTTATTGGATACTATTTTGTAAACATCACGATTATTAAGGCTATGACCTTAATAACACAACTAAGTTGGCTATAATGAAAATTTCTACTAATCAAATAACATCCAGTTACCTCCCCCCAGTGGAAAACTCTTTTTCAAAAACAGAAGGTACATCCCATCATCAAGATAACCACTATACATGCTGTGAGTGTTTTGCCGCTTGGTATGGATCTGCTCGTTGTATTTCATGTGGAAAACAAAAGTTTGTAGTCACGGCAAGCTT
>NZ_JARACO010000020.1 GCF_028765575.1 Aliivibrio sp. S3MY1
GTTAATAACTAAAAAGGATAGTATTGCTAGTTTGTACCAGTCGGGGGCTTTACCAAGAAAGTTTTTGATAAATGCATTCCCTAGCGAAATAGACATGTGATTTTCTCTACATTGTTACATTAAACACTATAAAAATAAGGTTAAGTCGGGAGTTGATAATAATCGCCTAACATATTGTTATTAGTAAGGATAAACAACTATTTAGAAAAACAACAAAAACATGTTACTGCTTTGCCAAATAACTACCTATTAGTACCTAACCTTATACCAAACGGGGGGAACTTTACTCTTTATTAATGAATAGTCAATATTCGAAAAGAGGTAAATTGATCAAAATGTGCCTTTGGTCGATTTTATGATTAAAACTAAAGAAATGTATATAAAAAAACTATTGTTAGGCTTGAATATTCAAGTATTAATAAGCTTAAAAGTGAGGGTTATATGCCTAGTTAGCTGGTTAATTTAATAAGTGGTTAAGAAATTATTGAACTGGTGGTATGATGAGTGCAGTTAATTTATATAAAGAACGGATTGTAAACTTGTATGGTTATTAAGGCTAAAAGTCCTGCTGGATTTGCTGAAAAATACATTATTGAAAGCATTTGGAATGGCAGATTCCCTCCTGGTTCAATTTTGCCAGCAGAGCGTGAGTTATCTGAATTAATCGGGGTTACAAGAACAACGCTTCGCGAAGTATTGCAGCGTCTTTCCCGTGATGGTTGGTTAACGATCCAGCATGGTAAACCAACCAAGGTTAATGACTATATGGAGACATCAGGTCTGCATATTTTAGATACCTTAATGACATTGGTTGATGCGAATAATGCAACATCAATTGTTGAAGATTTATTGGCAGCACGTACGAATATTAGTTGTATTTTCATGAGACAAGCGTTTAAAACGAATAAAGAGGGCTCTTTGTGTACTCTTGATCGTGTGATTGAATCTTGTGAGCATTTATTAGCAGCTGATAATTGGAATGCGTTTATTGAAGAGTCCCCTTTTGGCGCTAAAATTAAAGCTGAAGTAAAAGAAGATAACGAAAAAGATCCAGTAAAACGTGAAGAAATATTGATTGCTAAAACATTTAACTATTACGATTATATGTTATTTCAAGGTGTCGCTTTTAAATCAGGAAATCAAATTTACGGACTGATTTTTAATGGACTGAAAAAATTGTATGCCCGTGTTGGTAGCTATTACTTTTCAAATCAAGAAGCGCGTGAGCTTGCATTGCAATTCTACCGTGATTTAAGACAGATCTGTGAAGAAGAAAGAAAAGACGCAGTAATGCCAAGAATGCGTCAATATGGTATTGAAGGTAATCTTATTTGGAATGAGATGAAATTGAATTTACCAAGTAATTTTAGAGAAGATGATAGTTAAGTATCAGTGTGAAAATATAAAAAAAACAGGCTCACAGCCTGTTTTTTTATACCTGTAATATAATTTTTCGATTTGTATATGACCTACTAACGTTAAACCAGAAGATCCTGATAATACTCATGCAATTATTAGATGAGCGTAACGTTGCAATTTTAGGTGGGATAACTTACCAAGCCACTACATTATTGGCTTATTTGAAATTGGTGGTGGTACAGATATAGGTATCCCCATCATGGTTTATATGCAGAAGCCGTTTGGAAATGACCAATTAGTAGGAGAGATTGGGCAATAACACCATTAATAGGCGACTCATATGATCGTGAACGTCTAAATAACCATTTATATGGTGCATCTACTGACGGAACACTACGAAGTGGTATTGCAGTATTGCAGTATTGCAGTATTGCAGTATTGGGTGTGGATTGGAATGGTCAATTCTTTGTCGGCTTATCTATTTATTTGCATTTAACACCGAATATTCGTGTGAATGGTGGTCTTAGATATGTAAATCTAGAAGAAAATTCAATGATAGAGCATACGACAAGCACAACGAGTAATTTGGGTGTATCATACTATTTATTAGGAGAGTTAAGAGAATAGAGTGGTGGTGAATGAATTTATTATGGTTTTGTTGTTTAACATTTGAGAATGAACATGAAATAATCTTAGAAACATTTAGATACAATAGAAAATACACTAATGATTGTGATATTTACGAATGTTTATGTATTTCTCTATATATCAGGTATAAAAAAACCGCTTATAAAAAGCGGCTCTTTAATATAAAGGTATTAGCTCTACACAAGGAATTCTTCTAAAGACTTACCAGCATCAAGTTGAGTTTGTAGTGCTGATGGGGTACGGCCTTGGCCTGTCCATGTTTTTTCAGCGCCAGCATGATCTAAAAACTTATATTTAGCAGGGCGTGGAGCACGTTTTTGTTTTGTTTTAACAGTAGTAGAAGACATAGTATCTAATAGGTCTTCTGGTGCGATGCCACTCTCGATCATCATTTGACGGAACTCTTCAAGTTTTGCTTGTTTTTCAGCAAGTTGAGAACGTTCTTCAGCTTCTGATTCTTGACGTTCTGCAACAACTGATTGCAGTTTTTCAAGCGCTTCTTCTAATTGTTCAAGTGTCATTTCACGAGAAAGAGCTCGTAGACTACGTAGGTTTAGTAATGTTTTAATAGTATCAGACATGATTGATTCCATATTTATTTTGATAATACATTTATTATATAACAAGAAAATAATATAACAAATATTTTGATAATGAAATAGAAAACGATATTAATAAAAATATTAAGAGTGTTTGTGGTTTATTGAATAGTTAACACAATATCTTTTAAAGTATCTCATTCTAATGATGTTGAGGGCTAATGTTAAAAGACTCATATATAGTATTGCAAAGTTGTGTTCGATCCGTACAATGGTCGCACCTAAACGGGTAGAGGCGCATTGCCTAAGAGTAGATTGTTAGAGGGTGATTCTGATGACAGCAATCGAAAGGAGTCAATGCCGAAGTTAATTACGTTAATCAGACGGATTTAGCTGGGGTTATTTCGAAAAGGAATAACACTGCCATAGTCAATTTTATTTTTTAACTATGGAGCGCTACTGTGGGGAGATGTTTTAACATTCACTTCCTTTAACGGCATTGCCGTATCAACAGTAGATCTCCAACCAAACTGGTTGTTGTAGATCATGAACTTAGCTGATTTTTCAAATTCTCCGATATCGATATTGCCCCCATTGGTTGCATTGGGTTTAGCCATTGTTACTCGTCGAGTACTACTTTCTCTTGGTGTAGGTATCGTTCTAGGCGCAATTTTGCTGTCTAATTTCTCCATTTCAGGCACTGCATCTTATACTTTTAGCTCTGTTAAAGGTGTTTTTATTGATGATGGTTCTATTAATACTTGGAATATGAGTATTGTCGCTTTTCTTCTTTTATTAGGAATGACGACAGCCCTTTTAACGCTTTCTGGTGGTACTCGAGCTTTTGCTGAGTGGGCACAAGCAAGAATTAAAAGTAAACGTGGCGCAAAACTTCTTGCTGCCTTCCTTGGGGTTTTCATTTTTGTCGATGATTATTTTAATAGTTTAGCTGTTGGTTCAATATCCCGCCCTGTAACTGACCGTTTTTATGTATCAAGAGCAAAGCTAGCTTATATCCTAGATTCAACAGCAGCACCAATGTGCGTATTAATGCCTGCATCAAGCTGGGGCGCTTACATCATTACTATTATTGGTGGTATTTTAGTTTCACACGGTGTGACTGAATATTCAGCTTTAGGTGCTTACGTTCGATTAATCCCAATGAACTTTTATGCAGTCTTCGCATTGTTAATGGTATTTGCTGTTGTTTGGTTCCAATTAGATGTTGGCCCAATGCGTGATCATGAAAATGAAGCAGCGCGTGGTAATGGCTTTGATGACCAAGCAGTTAATGCTGAATCTAAAGACCTAAATGAAGAGCTAAATATTAAAGAAAGCGAAACAGGGAAAGTATCTGACTTAATATTCCCTATTATCGTACTTATTGTTGCTACTATTTTCTTTATGATTTACACCGGTGCTCAAGCATTAATTGGTGATGGTAAAGAATTTAATATTTTAGGTGCATTTGAAAATACCGATGTCGGTGCTTCGCTTTGCTACGGTGGATTAATTGGTCTTGCCGCTGCTCTTATTACTGTATTCCGTCAAGATATCTCAGCAAAAGACATTGGAATGACAATGTGGATTGGTGCTAAATCAATGTTTGGTGCAATCTTAATTTTATTCTTTGCATGGACAATTGGTTCAGTAATCGGTGATATGCAAACTGGTTCATATCTATCAAGTTTAGCTCAAGGTAGTATTGGTATTCATTGGATCCCTGTTATCTTATTCTTACTATCTGGTTTGATGGCATTTAGTACTGGTACATCATGGGGTACGTTCGGCATTATGTTACCAATTGCAGGCGACATGGCAGGAGCCACGGATATTGCGCTGATTCTACCAATGTTAGGTGCAGTATTAGCAGGTTCAGTATTTGGTGACCATTGTTCTCCAATATCTGATACGACAATCTTATCTTCAACGGGTGCTCGCTGTAGCCATATTGACCATGTATCAACACAACTACCTTACGCATTATCAGTTGCAGGCGTTTCAGCCATTGGTTATATCGCACTTGGTTTTACAGGTTCAGTATTAATGGCATTTATTGCTTCAGCAGCCTCGTTTATCCTAGTGTGTATAGGCTTAATGGTTCTGTCTAAAAAAAGAGCCGTTACTGCTTAAGATATAAACTATCTGAAAAAAACCGACCTTAATGGTCGGTTTTTTTATTGCTTTTTAACTATGAAATCGCGATCATAACTTCTTATCTATCTTGATTGGAGTGCTTTGTGTCTCGCTATACTTTACCTATTATTGATAAACAATCTCCCTTTCAAAAAGAATTCGAAATCGTTATCCATGATCTTATTGGACATATTCGTTCTGCTGCACCTAAATCGGTTCATAGTATTTATTTATACGGCAGTGTTGCTAGACGAGAAGCAACTCCTGGGCGTTCAAATTTAGATGTTACTTTATTAACCACTGTTCCTTTGACAAATAAAGAGCAGACGTTAATTAATACGATTAAAGTGCGCTTCCAATCCAAATATCCTCAAATAACAGGTGTTACATTTACCATTGGTGAAACAACAGAAGTGTTGCAATTAGAATCCATATTTAGCTGGGGATTTTGGCTTCGCCATTGTTGTGTTTGTATTTTTGGTGATGATCTTTCGACTCGATTTGGTGATTTTGAACCAAGTTGGGAAATAGCCAAAAATATGAATATGGATATTGAAGAGTGGTTAGAGGTATATATAAAGAAAATCTCTGTGAGTCAAAATATCAATACTCAAGTTGAACAACAAAAAACCATTGCGAAAAAACTATTACGCAGCTGCTATTCATTGGTCATGCATAAAGATAAAGGATGGTATGATCATCCAATATTGTGTGCACGGAAATTCTTAGAGTATTATCCAGATAAACAAACAGAGATCGAAAGAGTCGTCATGTTATTAAAAGGACGAAAAATACCTAAGCGTTCAGCTATTGCGTTATTACAAGAATTTGGTAGTTGGGTAGTGAGTGAGTTTAACAAGACTGAAAGAAGAATAGGTTAAGAGTGAATTCACATCAGACTGGATTTTTACTTACCCGACAAAATAAAGAAATAAATTCACAAACCTTAGTTGATTTATGGGTTAAGTGTGATGGAAATATTGCACATTTACTTATTGAGAATGAGCTTGCTGTTGCCTTTATTTTACAAGAAAGATTGTTAGAATATGAGAGTTTATTAAAAAGTTATAATATTTCATACACGCTAAAAAGCACACAATTAACGACCTATCATCATCAACCTGTCCTTGGTATTTATTTTTCATCTACTTACCAAAAGCGACAGGTTGCTCAATATTTTGAGCAAGCTCAATTACCTATTTTTGAAAGTGATATTCGCTTGGCTGATCGTTACCTAATGGAGCGATTTATTTGTGGAGGGCTCTCTTTTATTGGGACGCCAATACAGAGAAAAGATCATATTGAATATCGTAATGTAAAGATTAAAGCCGCGCAGGTGACTCCTGTATTTAGTAAAGTCTCTTTAGATATAGAATGCTCTGAAAAAGGCATTTTGTATTCGGTCGCCCTGCATAGTGATCTAGACACTCGTATTATCATGATTGGAATGCCAGAAGAGAGTGAATTAGCGATTGAGTGGGTAGAGAACGAAAAGGCGCTATTACTATCACTGGAACGTTGGTTCCAAATTTTTGATCCTGATATCGTCATTGGTTGGAACGTGGTTAATTTTGATTTTCGTTTATTAATTCAACGAGCAAAATGGCATAACTTAGCGTTTCGAGTTGGGCGTGGAAACAGCACTTTATATTGGCGAGAGTCAGATAACAATCGTCAACAAGGCTTTCTTTCTTTTCCAGGAAGAGTGGTTCTTGATGGAATTGATGCCCTTAAAACCGCGACTTATCATTTTTCTAGTTGGTCTTTAGAGTCGGTGTCGCAAGAGTTGCTTAATGACGGTAAATCAATCCATGATCCGAGTGATCGTATGGGTGAAATTAACCGAATGTATCGCGAAGATAAACAAGCACTTGCTAAATATAACCTGCAAGATTGCGTATTAGTTACTCGTATATTTGAACATACAAATATCATCGATTTTGTTATTGAACGAACGAAACTCACAGGGGTTGAATTAGATCGTGTCGGTGGTTCGGTTGCTGCATTCACTAATTTATACTTACCTCGATTACATCGTTCTGGCTATATTGCCCCAAATCTTGAAAGTGAAAATTGGATAGCAAGCCCTGGTGGTTATGTTATGAACTCAAAGCCCGGCTTGTATGACTCAGTATTGGTGTTAGACTTTAAATCACTTTACCCTTCTATAATTAGAACCTTTAGGATTGACCCTCTTGGATTGATTGAAGGGCTAAAATTAGAAGTAGGAAAAGGTGAAGAATTCGCTATTGACGGATTCAGAGGTGGGCGGTTCCATCGAACTCACCATTTTCTTCCTGGGTTGATTGAATCTTTATGGTCTGCCAGAGATGTCGCTAAAAAGAATAATGAAAAAGCATTTTCTCAAGCAATAAAAATCATTATGAATTCATTTTATGGCGTATTAGGCTCATCTGGCTGTCGATTTTTCGATCACAGGTTAGCGTCTTCAATAACCATGCGTGGACATGAAATAATGAAAACCACCCGTGAATTAATTGAATCAAAGGGTTATGAAGTTATTTATGGTGATACCGATTCGACTTTTGTGACGTTAGGGCAGGAGATGTCTTCAAAAAAGGCCGATGAGATAGGCAAAGAATTAATTACTTATATTAACCAATGGTGGACACAACATTTACAGGATGCGTACGCCATAGATTCTGCATTAGAACTTGAATATGAAACCCACTATCGTACTTTTTTGATGCCGACTATTCGTGGATCTGAAACGGGGTCTAAAAAACGTTATGCAGGCTTGATTAGAAAAAATGGCAAAGAAGAAATTATTTTTAAAGGATTAGAAACGGTTCGTACTGATTGGACCCCGTTATCTCAAAATTTTCAAAAAGTATTGTTTGATAAAGTCTTTCATCAGCAAGAAGTAAAAGAATACGTACGTAATTATGTAGATGATACGCGCTCAGGTAAGTTAGATGACCAACTTATTTACCGTAAGCGGTTAAGGAGAAAGTTGGACGATTATCAAAAGAACGTCCCTCCGCACGTGAAAGCCGCGAGGTTGGCCGATTATTATCATCAACAAATGGGGAAATCACCCCAATATAAATACGGGGGCTGGATTGAGTATGTTATCACTACTTCAGGCCCTGAACCGGTAGAGTATGTAAAAAATCCAATCGATTACGATCATTATGTCGAAAAACAATTAAAACCGATTGCTGATGGCATTCTTCCTTTTATAGGGTTGGATTTTATGCAATTATCAGCATCGCAATTAGGTCTATTTTAACGATTGCTTTTATTGTATATTGATAAATATTTGATTGGATTTATTTATTTTTAATCGTGTGATATTTCGTTATAGATACCGTGTTAGATGGTAAATAACTACTAAAGTCAATACTATATAAATAGTAAAACTTTGCGTGAAAACACATAATCAATAGGCGACAACCTTATTTTTTAAGGTAAAATAGGCCATAAAATTTACCTCAGTCGAGGTGCGCAGTAAATTTAAGTCGGAGTGTCAGTTGTGATTAAAGTATTCCTTGTAGATGATCATGAGCTGGTTCGCACAGGGATTAGACGTATTCTTGAAGACGTCCGTGGAATTAAAGTAGTAGGGGAAGCTGACAGCGGTGAAGACGCCGTAAAATGGTGTCGAACAGAGCAGGCAGATATTGTCCTTATGGATATGAATATGCCTGGGATCGGTGGATTAGAAGCCACTAAAAAGATTTTACGATTTAATCCAGATATGAAAGTTATTGTTTTAACCATTCATACTGAGAATCCATTCCCAACAAAGGTCATGCAAGCGGGTGCCGCAGGCTACCTTACAAAAGGGGCTTGCCCAGACGAAATGGTTAATGCTATTCGTATGGTTCAAAGTGGACAACGTTATTTATCACCACAGATCGCGCAACAAATGGCATTAAGCCAGTTCACACCAGATTCTGAGAATCCATTTAAAGAATTGTCAGAGCGTGAATTGCAGATCATGATAATGATAACGAAAGGCGAAAAAGTGACGGATATTTCCGAGCAACTTAACTTGAGCCCTAAAACCGTAAATAGCTATCGTTACCGGTTATTCAGCAAGTTGAATATCAGTGGAGATGTTGAATTAACTCACTTAGCTATTCGTCATGGTATTCTAGATGCTGAGACGCTTTAGTGCCTTCTTTTGATTCAAAAGCTTTCTTAAAATCTGTTACCCATCAGCCTGGCGTTTATCGTATGTATAACGCTGAGGCTGAGGTTATTTATGTAGGTAAAGCAAAAGATTTAAAAAAACGATTATCTAGCTATTTTCGCGCAAATATCCCATCAGAAAAAACCAAGGCGTTAGTCAGTCATATTGACCATGTTGATGTTACGGTAACTCATACAGAGACCGAAGCTCTTATCCTTGAACATAATTATATTAAGCAATATTTACCGAAATATAATGTATTGCTTCGAGATGATAAATCTTACCCTTATATTTTTATTTCAAACCATAAGCACCCAAGGATCTCTATCCATCGAGGGGCGAAGCGCAAAAAAGGCGAGTACTTTGGGCCTTATCCTGAGTCCGGCGCAGTACGAGAAAGCCTTCACTTGATCCAAAAACTGTTTCCAATTCGTCAATGTGAAGATTCGGTTTATTCAAATCGTCAGCGCCCTTGCTTGATGCATCAAATTGGTCGTTGTTTAGCGCCGTGTGTAAAAGGCATTGTCAGCGATGATGAATATAAAGAGCAAACGGAATTCATTCGTTTATTTTTACAGGGTAAAGATAGACAAGTTATTCAGACGTTAGTTGAGCAAATGGAAGCGGCAAGCCACTCGCTGAAATTTGAAAAAGCAGCGGTTATTCGAGACCAAATTCAAGCAATGAGACGAATGCAAGAGCAGCAATATGTTTCTGATGACAGTGGTGATGACTTAGATGTATTAGGTTTTGCTATCGAAAATGGATTAGCTTGCGTACATTTATTGATGATCCGCCAAGGAAAGATACTTGGTAGTCGAAGTTTCTTTCCTAAGATCCCTGCGAAGACGGACAAAGAAGAAGTCTTCTCAAGCTTTTTAACTCAGTATTACTTAAACCATTCTCAAGGCCGTACCATTCCTAATCGTGTCGTGACAAGTTTTGAGTTTGATGGCGAAGGGCTAGAACATGCATTAACAGAATTGTCTGGGCGTAAAGTGCAATTTCAATTAAACCCCAAAGGAATAAAAGGGCGTTATTTAAAATTAGCCGATACCAATGCATTGACTGCGCTTACAAGTAAATCGAATCATAAGCTGACGATGTATCAGCGATTTAAACAATTAGAAGAAGCCTTGTCTTTAGTCTCAATTCAGCGAATGGAATGTTTTGATATTAGTCATACCATGGGAGAAAAAACCGTGGCTTCTTGTGTCGTTTTCAATCAGGAAGGACCAGTAAAAGCTGAGTATAGACGTTATAATATCACTGGGATTACGGGTGGCGATGATTATGCTGCGATGGCTCAAGTTTTAGATCGCCGTTACAGTAAGCACCTTGATGTAGATAAAATTCCTGATATTGTATTTATAGATGGGGGGAAAGGGCAGTTAAACCGCGCTTATGAGGTTATTTCTAAGCATTGGAATGATTGGCCAAAGCAGCCACTATTGTTAGGTATAGCCAAAGGGGTTACACGAAAACATGGATTAGAAACCCTAGTTAAAGTATCCGGTGAGGAATTTTCGATGCCAAGTGATTCACCTGCTTTGCATCTAATACAGCATATTAGAGATGAAAGTCATAATCATGCGATCAGTGGACATCGAGCTCAACGTGCTAAAGTTAGAAAAACTAGCACGTTGCAAAATATCGAAGGTGTTGGTCCAAAAAGAAGACAAGCATTATTACAGTATTTAGGTGGTCTACAAGAATTAAAAAGTGCAAGTGTTGAAGAAATAGCCAAAGTGCCGGGAATTAGCCTCTCTTTGGCAGAAAAAATACAGGATGCGTTGAAACACGGATAAAAAAAGCGCACCATAGACCTAGCGGACCAAAACTAAAGAATTATTATGCGATTAACGATACCAAATATACTCACGTTTATCCGACTTGCACTTATTCCAGTGTTTGTTGTTGTTTTTTACTTGCCTTATGAATGGTCAGCAGTTGCTGCAGCAATGATTTTCTGGGTAGCTGGCTTTACTGATTGGCTAGATGGATTATTAGCAAGAAAATTAGGTCAAACCTCTCGTTTTGGTGCTTTTTTAGATCCTGTTGCTGATAAAGTAATGGTTGCAGCCGCTTTAATCTTGATCACTGAGCATTATCATTCTATTTGGATTACGATTCCTGCAATAACAATGATTGGCCGTGAACTTATTATTTCAGCTCTCAGAGAATGGATGGCAGAAATTGGTAAACGTGCAAGTGTTGCGGTTTCGTGGGTTGGAAAGGTAAAAACAGTTTCTCAAATGTTTGCTCTATGGGTTTTGATTTGGCGTTATGATGATTGGATGGTATGGGTTGGTTATATTGCGCTTTATGTAGCGACAATTTTGACATACTGGTCTATGGTCCAATACTTAGCTGCTGCAAAAGATGATCTGCTTAATGCTGACGATTAGTTAGTTAATTGAGATGAAAAGCGAACTTAGGTTCGCTTTTTTTATATCTTAAACATAAATTATGTATAGTGATCTGATATCACAAGCTTTTGTATTGAATATTTTCTTGTAATCAGAGCGATTTCTTCAATTAACTTACTCGTTAAGCAGGCTAAATGTCTTGTTTTCGTTTGTTTTGCACTCACTTTGATCGCATTTTATTCAAACGAAACAAAAACACAAAAATAGTGTTGACTCTAAGTGCTGAATCAGTAAAATGCGTCCTGTACCCAAGAGGACGGCGGCAAATAAGCGGTTGGCCAATTGAGATTACAACGGCGCCTTGGCAGAGTGGCTATGCAGCGGATTGCAAATCCGTGGACCTCGGTTCGACTCCGGGAGGCGCCTCCATTCTCTTTTAAGAGATGACTTTGCGACACTAGCTCAGCTGGTAGAGCGCAACCTTGCCAAGGTTGAGGTCACGAGTTCGAGCCTCGTGTGTCGCTCCAGATTTTGTAAAAAGCAGTCACGTAACATTGGCAGACTGTTTTAAAGATGGTGTCTAACCGTTCTTTTTAGAACACATTGGTTAGGAGCATCGCAATAAAGAATTGCGTGCCCTGGTGGTGGAATTGGTAGACACAAGGGATTTAAAATCCCTCGGCGTTCGCGCTGTGCCGGTTCAAGTCCGGCCCGGGGCACCATCTATTAAAGTCTATATTGAAAAATATAGCATGCGACACTAGCTCAGCTGGTAGAGCGCAACCTTGCCAAGGTTGAGGTCACGAGTTCGAGCCTCGTGTGTCGCTCCAAATTGAGAAGCCCAATCAGAAATGATTGGGCTTTTTGACGTTTACAGCAGAGTAAAAAGAGGCTCGACTCATGATCTCAATAACTATCAACTCAACTGATAGAGCGTAACCTTGCCAAGGTTGAGGTCACGCCTAGCACCTCGAAGATCGGGAGCCTCGTGTGTCGCT
This sequence comes from Aliivibrio sp. S3MY1, assembly GCF_028765575.1. GTDB lineage: Bacteria > Pseudomonadota > Gammaproteobacteria > Enterobacterales > Vibrionaceae > Aliivibrio. Next base: position 12,209 of record NZ_JARACO010000020.1, read on the forward strand.
CCAGTTTCTTTTTCAAGGTTATAAAAATGAGTGCACTCTTTGGTGAGAGATCTGATGCTGTTATATCGCCGTTATCAGTTCAATTGGTATTTATCTACAACCATGCCGATCACTACCATGTTATTATTGCCTCATGTTCATGCCTCGCGATGCTCAGTTCTGTTAAGCTAAATTTGAAAAGCCATTAATATTAAAAATGGCAGCGTATTAGGCTGCCATTTTATGAAGATGTTTTATTATATCAATACCATTAATTATTAGATAATGGTCACAACCATATCATTACTCAGAGCTTCAATCTCTGCTGCTAAGTTATTTATATTCGCTGATATCGGTAACTTTAAGCTTAATGTAGCGGTAAATACACTGGTGCCATTCGCTGGAACACCAATACGATGACTATCCATATCAATCAATTCAACCGATTCTTTTTGCAGTATATTACTGATGTCATTGACGATACCAGCTCTGTCTTCTGCATCTACTTTCAATTGAGTATGTTGACTCTCAATAATCGTTTCTAATGCGTCTGTAAAAGTAACCTGTAAGTCATCTTGTGAGGCAAAGTAGTCTTGGATCGCTTTTTTATGAGCGGTAGGGACTTCTATTTTAATGACTGCAGAAATATGAGCATCTAGGTAATTGATTTTACTTACTAACCACTTTCCCCCTTCTTCATGAGTCACAGAAGCCAAGCGTTTAATTAGATCTGGGCTAGAAATTCCAACAAAAGCAGCAATAAATACACTTTTCATAGTGAGCCTCCAACAGGGTTATTATTGTTCTATTTCATAAAAAATAACTTTAATATCAGTGTAGACGTCCTATTATGAAAATGTTTGATAAACATCAACATATTAACCGCTCAAATAGATCAACTTCAAAGTTTACTGTTCTATTTTGTCTATTTTGTCTCTTTTGTCCTAGTACTTAATATTTCTGAAAGAGAGTGCATTTCTGGTAAAATTTGATGAATTAAATGCAGTTGTTGCAATACCATTCTTACTGAATCTTCATCTTCATCGCGCCATTCAGAAAGTTTTCTTTCAATGCTCTCTTCTGCAAAAATATTTAATCTATCACTGCAATCTGTATTATTGAGTTGGCATTGAATTTGATTTAAATGCGCATGAATAATACGGTGAGATTCGGCCACTAACTGATGTGTGTCTTCATCTTTTAAGCGCGTACGATGAGCACCAAGAGCTGAAATATAACTTAACATTGCATGGCATAAGCAAAGAAAGCGGAATGATTCATCAACTGCGGTTTGATACTTACCCGGCTCAATCAGCATATTACTAATAGCAGAACTAAGTGCCGCTTCATTATTGTGGGCTTGTCGACGAGACAAACGGTATTGTAAAGAATCTTTTTTGCCTGCTCGATATTGCGAAATTATATTGGCTAAATAATCCTGATGGGCATTCACCGTATCAGCCATAACTTTATGTAAACGTTTAGATTGCCAGTCGGGTAAGATGTAGGTTACTGCAACTACAGCTAAAATACAGCCAACAATAGTATCCCCTAATCGAGGCAGAATAACCGCATAGCCTTCACCTAATTGGTTAAAACAGAACAGAACCAAAATGGTGATAAAGGCCGTTGCAAAGCCATAGTTAGCAAGACGGAAAGTAAAAAATAATACTCCGGCTATAACCATAAGAACCAGTTGACTATCAAGAGATGGAAATAGTACTAAGAGTGCAGTCCCTGCTAATAAACCAATAATGGTTCCTGCAACACGAGCAACAAGTTTTTCTTTTGTTGCACTGTAGTTTGGTTGACAAACAAACAAAGTGGTTAATAAAATCCAATAACCATGTTCTAAATCAAATGCTTGAATAATGCTATACCCAGCAGTGAGAGCGAGAGCCATTCTAATCGCATGGCGGAATAGAACGGAATCAGTTGTCATGTTCGCTTTTAAACGCTGCCACATTGCTTTTGGCGTATGTGCAATTTGATCTGCTAATACTGTATCTTCTTCGAGTTCTAAGCTGTGTTCCGGGTTACTGATATTGGCAAATTGGCGCTCGACTGTCGCTAGATTATTAAATAAATACTCAAGCTGAATAACAGACAATCGCCATTCTGGTCGTTGTTGTTCTTTCAATGCAATTAACGATTGTTGTAACTCATCGAGTGCAAAAATTGACGTTTGAGCATGTTGATAAGGCAAGCCAAGTGATAAGCAGCGCGCAACTTCCTTACAGGCTAGAGATTGACTATGAAGCAAATGCTTAAAACGAAAGAGAATATCACTACGATTAAACATATTTGCAAGATCTTGATAGCGATAGTGGCTAGAGCTAACGCGCTCATGAATATCTTGTGCAATGAAATAGATCTTTAAAAATCGGTCACTGGCACCAACAACATGTCCGCCTTGAGCTCGGGTGAGTAACGACGCTTTACTGTTATTTAATGCAGTTACCATCTGAGCATTATTTTTGGCTTCTTGAAGACGGTAAGGTTGAGGCGTTAAGTTCGTCGCTGGGTGAAACAGTTCACTTTTAATATCTAAATATCTTGCCATGGTTTCAAATACGGTAGAGAGATTTTGTTGCACTGGCTGCAAAGGCCAGAAAATCTGCCAAGTAAGTGATATGGAGTAATACCAAGCGGCACCTCCTAGCAATAGCATCGGTTGATACCAAAGATTTGGACTATCAGCAGCACCCAGCATGGTATAAATAGCAATGAGTAATGAACCAAACGCGATACTGGCGTAACGAGGCCCCAATGCTCCGAGCATAATAAAGGAAACCGTTGAACAGAAAAGCCCAATCGCAAATAAAATAGGGGTGTCAAAAAGTAGCTCGATAGAGAAAGCAGCAATAGCAAAACAGATAAAGGTTAAAAAAAGCGCTTTAAGTCGGCCTGAAAGCTTATCTTCTGTTTCTGCTAAAGCGGCGGCAATTATCCCTAGGATTAAAGGGATAATTGCCGTGTTTTGCTCTAAATACCAACATGGAATGACAGCGCCGACTAAAGCGAGTAATACTCGAACGCTAAAATTGATGGTTTTATTGGCCCAGTATTGGCGAAAAATTTGGCGATAAGTCACAATAGGTATTATCTAACGAGTGGAAAAAATCCATCATAACAAAGTCCTATCGATAAAAAAGTATAAGAGACTAAATCATTGTCTTAATACTGATCTGGGACAACAAAAAAAGAACCTGATATCCTAGGCGCTCTTCGAGTTAACTTATCTTTAGGTAGTATTGAATCATGCAGATCAAAGCAACCACTTTCGCTCAGTGGTTAGTTCAGGGTGACTATTATCAGCTTGAATTAGAAGCAGAGCAGCTGTTGTTTACCTCACATAAATTCCAAGTATCGGTGCCATTTGATAAATGGAGTGGGAAGGTGACTTTTCAAAGAGGGTTAGTTTGGGGTTCTCTTTGTTTTTACAATCGTAATGATCAAATTGCATGGCGAGTTTCAGGCTTACCGTGGCAAGAGTGTGATGCCATTATTAATACGGTTTTAAATGCTTATTCCGATTGGAAAGAATCTAAGATAGCGATGTTAAATCAACTCAAACCACAAATGCTGGACTTGGTAGAGAGTTTTGCTTCTCAACGTCGTTTTCTTAAACAAACTGAAGCCCTAATGATGATTGAAAACCTGTATGATCTTTTTGAGCAAACAGGCCTTTCAATACCTCTGGCCGAACAACTTCAACCAGATTGTATTGCTCCGGTATTAAATTGGCTTACAAAGCCAGAAGAGCAATTAAAAGAGCTGAATGAAACTTGGTTAGAAGCGCAAAAAGTAGAATGGAAAGAATTCTTTTCTGAATGTGAATCTCAACCATTAAATGAATCTCAACAAAGTGCCCTATTATTAAATGAAGATCATACCTTAGTATTAGCAGGGGCGGGTTCAGGTAAAACCAGCGTACTTGTAGCACGAGTACGCTATTTAATTGAAAGTGGTCAAGCCCAAGCTGATGAGATTTTATTGCTTGCTTTTGGTCGCCAAGCAGCTCAAGAAATGTCAGGTCGGATTATTGAAAAGCTGGGGTTTGATATTGGACAAAAAGTAAAAGTAGCCACCTTTCATCAACTTGGCTTAGATATTATTCGTCATGTTGAATATCAACAACCAAAACTATCTTGTTTAGTGAGAGATGTTAAGTCACGTAAAGAGTGGTTTAGTCATGTTCTTGATTCGGAATGGAAAAATTCAACAGCAACCAATCGTTGGAAAACACACCTTAAAAAGTGGCCAATAGCCTACTTAAGAGGTGATGTTGATTTAAAAGAAGAATCGCATAATGAAAAATTGCAAGAATGGTTATATAAACAAATCTGCCAATTGAATGCATTACAGCTTGATAAAAAAGAGATCATTGAACGAATTGAAACGCATATAGATGCTGCTCGTTTAAAAAGTGAGCTAAATATTGTTTGGCCATTTTTTAAAGCGTACGTGCGGACGTTAAAGCATGAAGACGCGATTGATTATGAATTGATGATTTCAAAAGCGAAGCAATACATTAATGACAAAAAATACGATTTGCCTTGGTCTTTTGTGATGGTCGATGAATATCAAGATATTTCGCCTCAACGTTTGGATTTAATTGAAGCGATTTGTCATAATGAAAATGCTCATAATACCAAAGCAACTTTGTTTGCTGTTGGTGATGATTGGCAAGCTATTTATCGCTTTGCAGGGGCAGATGTGTCGCTAACGACTGGATTTGAAAAGCGTTTTCAATCGACTCAAATAGCTCAGTTATCTACAACTTATCGTTTTAATGATCAAATTGGTGCGGTTGCAAATCGCTTTATCCAAGAAAATCCAATGCAGCTTAAAAAAGAGTTGGTCAGCTTCACTAAGCAAAAGAGAAAAGCGGTAAAAGTCATTGAACATAGTTCAATAGAAAAAGAGTTACTGTCTTTATCTAAAAATGCACGTAAAGGTGAAAATGTCATTATTTTAGGACGTAATCATAACCATAAGCCGGATAATTTTGACGAATGGCTGAAATATTACCCAGGGTTAAATTTAGAATATAAAACGTGTCATGCCAGTAAAGGAACTGAGGCTGATTATGTTTTTATTGTAGAGATGACGGATGGTCAGTTCCCAATAAAAGCAAGAGCAGAGTCGCTTGATGGTGCATTACTCCCTCATGAAGAGGAGTTTAGCTATGCTGAAGAGCGTCGTTTATTTTATGTCGCACTAACGAGAGCAAAAAGAAAAGCGTGGGTGGTTTATCATGGTAAACCTTCTCCTTTTGTTCAGGAGTTGGTAGATAAAGATTACCCAGTGATTATTGAATAATATATAGCCATATCATGGTGATAAAAAAAAGCCCTTACTTCTATGACTAACGACGAGTAATAGAAGTAAGGGCTTTTTATTTAAGTGAAATAAAAAATAATTACAGGCGTTCTGTTAAATACGCCTCGTAATCAGGAATTTCAATTTCAACTTCTTTAGTCATGTTTGGTGATGTGATCATTAATTTTGCACTAGAGCGGTTCATTGCAACTGGTACATTCCAAACTGTCGCAATACGTAATAATGCTTTTACATCTGGATCGTGAGGTACTGCATTGAGTGGATCCCAGAAAAAGATCATCATATCGATCTTACCTTCTGAGATTAATGCACCTAATTGCTGATCTCCCCCCATAGGCCCACTTAATAGACTCTTAATTGCCAGTCCTGTTTCTTTGCTAAGCATATTACCTGTTGTGCCTGTGCCAAATAAAAAATGACCTTGTAATGCTTCCTTGTTTTCTTTTACCCAGCGCAGAAGTTCCGGCTTGTAATGATCATGAGCCACAAGCGCGATATTTTTATGGGCAGGGATAATCCGTGTTGTCTTTTTCATTAAGGATCCTTATTTTTAATTTCTTACAGACTAATTCTTTTTTATCTCAATCAAATGACAATGCAATTAGTGTGGTGCTGCCACAAAAAATGTCGGACGGTATTCCGCCGGAGAAAGAGAATCAAGCAATATATTTTTTGGTAAATATTCCGGTGTTAATGCCTCAATGGTGGGCGATAAGTTAAAAGGTAATGGGGACTTATTTAAATAGCCAATAGCTTGTTGGATACTGAGTCGCCCTTGTAACACCATTTTATCAGTAGGAGAAAATAGCACACGTTTACGAAGTAAACCGCGATAGACCGCATGGCTTAGATAAGTTGATACTAGTTTTACTTGGCCTTGCATCTTTCGACTCGCTAATTCACTGATAGCTACTTCAATTGCGACAGCCCCACCGACCAAATAGTCTAATTTTTCACTTTGAAGTGCATCTTGAATAAGATTACGCTGCAGCTCTTTACTGTTATCGCCCCAATAGGTCGCACTAACAATGATGTCACTCTCTTTAATGGCATCATAAAAGCCTTTAGTTACTGGTTTTGTGCCTCCACGAGTTTTAGGTCCAGGAAGCCAGCCGACGTAGGTAACTCCAGAGCCTTTTGGATGCTGCTCTGCAAGAAATTGACCTGTTTTAAACCCCATTTGATACCAATCAACACCGACTTCGCCCAGGTGATAAGGCGTATTTGATGGGTATGAGCTGATTAATTCATTAATTGTTGCAAAAACGGGTATGTTTTCAGTGAGCGCTTTTAAGTTGCCTTGATAAGCAACGGGATCAACCGTCCCTAAAATAATCGCATCTGCACCAAGTGAGACACATTGCTTTATTTGTTCTTTTTGACGTTCCACATTTGGATAGCCACCAGATTCATAGACGGTTAATTCAACGTTATTGAGTCTTGCTTCTTCAACCATGCCGTAATTGACAGAAAGCCAGTAGGAATCTTTTAAGTGTGGATAAATAGCGCATAACTTCCATGGTTCATTTGCACTAGCAAGGGGAGACAGCAAGCTTGAAAATAGTAGAATAATTATGGGATTAAAAGTAAGTTTCATGGTCTCTTCGCACTGACTTAGGTTGGTGATATGATACTCGCATTACTTCTTTTTCTAAAGTGTATTCAAGATTATGTTATTTGCTTCTACAGGGATCGGTCGCAAGCTGTTTCTTACTTTCATGGTAATGATTGCTCTAATGGCTTTTGGGTCTGTCGTGGGAGTTCTAGGCTTCTCATATGTTGAAAAAACCGAAAGAACGGTAATTGATTCTGCTATTCCAGCGGTAATTGAAGCTCGTTATATCTCAGATTTAAGCACTAAGATTATTTCCACATCACAGTTATTGTCTCAAGTCGGTTCTGAACAAGAGCGAAAAACGTATGGTGAAGAGTTATTTAGTTCGATTGAAAGTTTATACGTTCGCTTAAAAGGGCTAGATGTTTATCCGTTTGATAAAGCGCTGCTTACACGTTTGGATCATCAAGTCCAAGAGATCGTCGATAATTTAGCAACAATGGGAAATAATGTTGGTGAAAAGGTTGTTTTGCATCAGCTTATCCAAGAAAAAAGCCAGAAGCTTACAAAAAATGCATTACAGCTAGAAGAACTTTCACGCTCTCAAGTGTTGAATTCTAATACGATTACGATTGCAAATGTCGTTAAAATTTACGATTTAATCGATAGCGATGAGAAAGAGGCGGTTTATAAAGCACTGGATACTTTGGTTGAGATCGATCTTGATTTAGCAGAACGCTTGCATGAATTACGCCTATTAACCTTTAAAGTCGTCAATACCATCGATGATGCACGAAATTGCCAGAATATCGCTAAAGTAGAGAAACTGCGTCAAGATTTTAATCGTGATATGACGATTATCATTCGTCGTGTGCAAGCGGTTGAAGACCCGAGTCGAACTAAACAAATGTTATTGTTAGCGAATAACCTAACCAAAAGTGAACGCCTCTTTAGTGAATTGATTCAATTAATTAATATTAATAATAAACTTAAAGCATTAAGTAATGAGAATATAGATCAGTTTCAAGAGTTAAACCTCACCATCGCTCAGTTGCTTGAACAAGCCAATGATGTAACTCAACAAGCGGTTGCTGATGTGAATTTTGTGCTTAAAGTGGTACAGCAATTACTGATTTCAATTACCCTATTAGGACTATGTTTAGTTATTTATATTATGTGGCGTTATGTTTACGCTCGCGTGATCATGAGGCTAAATCAATATGAACAAGCGATTACCGATGTTGCAAATGGAAAACTGGATATTGAATTAGATACCTCTGGTGATGATGAATTGGCTCAAATGGGGCGTTCAATCTTAGTCGCCCGTGACACAGCACAAGAACTTCAAGATTATAAAGACAGTTTGGAATTACAAATAGCGCAGAGAACTCAAGAATTAAAATCCAGTAATGAATTGTTGAATGTGGAAATTATTAATCATGACAAAGCTCGAAATTTAGCAGAACAAGCGAACCGAGCGAAATCTGCATTCTTAGCGACAATGAGTCATGAAATTCGAACCCCTCTTAATGGCGTACTTGGTACGGGAGAGTTGCTCCGTGGTAGTGGTTTAACGGCACAGCAGAAACAATATGTTGATATCATTAACCGAAGTGGTGAAAACCTTCTTGATTTACTTAATGATATTTTGGACTACTCAAAAATAGAAGCGGGTCATTTATCTATTCGAGCAGTCAACTTTAATGTTCATTCAATGATCACAGATGTTCACCACCTATTTAGTTCCAGAGCACAACAAAAAGGCATTACTTTAGCGTTTAATGTCCCTGATGACTTACCTGTATGGTGGATTGGTGATTGCACTCGAATTAGACAAGTACTCAATAATTTTGTTGGTAATGCGGTTAAATTTACTCATACCGGAAGTGTCACTATTCAATTACACGTTATTTTAGATACCACTCTATTATTTGAGGTTGTAGATACTGGTGTTGGAATTGCTGAACATGAAATTAACAGTTTATTTGAAGCCTTTACTCAAGCTGAAGAAGGGCAGAAGGTGTATGGCGGCACAGGTTTAGGATTAGCAATTAGTCAACGTCTTATTGAAGCGATGGACGGTGAAATCGGTGTGGAATCTAAAGAAGGGGTAGGCAGCACATTTTGGTTCTCTTTAGAGTTAGAGGAAGGGCACTGTATTAGCGTACCTAATGAGGATAGACTTGTCCTCGAAGTCTCTTCTGCTCATTTACTTTTAGTTGAGGATAACCCTGTAAATCAAATGGTTGCAGTTGGTTTTCTTGAGCGTTTAGGGCATAAGGTAACCGCGGTAGATACAGGGTTACTTGCTGAAGAAGCATTGAAGGAAGTCTCGTTTGATATGTTACTTCTTGATATTAATTTACCAGATACGGATGGCGTATCATTACAAAAAAGATTAAGAGAGATTGAGAAAGAAAAAGAAAGTAGTAATGGGTATACTCCAATACTTGCTGTTTCTGCTCATGTATTTGATGAAGATGTAGAAAGCTATTTAGCAGCAGGCTTTGATGGATTTTTAGCAAAACCTTTAGTTGAAAATCAATTAATCAAAATGTTGAATCGCTTTTTGAGTGAGGCGCATCAAACTCAAGGCATTAATGAGAGTATCGAGACTGATAATTGGGCTCAAATGGTTGATGAGACAACAGAAGAGAATGTAATGATATTAAATGAAAATGTGCTTCAAGGTGATTTAGCCGTATTGGGCGAGGAGCGCATGCTTAAAATTATGGGCTTATTTAAACACTCTTCTAAAGAAAATGTTCTTCAATTACAAGAAGCGATTAATAGTGGAGATGCGTACCAAGTAAATCAATTGGCTCATAAGTTGAAAGGTTCTGCAGGTAGTTTAGGACTAATGCAGCTTCATGCTCTTTGTCATACTTATGAAGAAAATGGAAAGAAAGGGAACGTCTCTGACTGTGATTCAATCGTGTTAAATGAGGTTTATGAAGGCTCATTGATAGCGATTGAGCAGTTTTTCAATAAATAACACTAAGCTCATTACAGTAATTATTGTTGTTATAATAAATAGTCCTGAGAGTGTTTGTGTTGCTTTATCTGAGCAATTAGAGGATTTAGTCTCTCAATGTAAAGTGCCGTATTTATATTAATTGCTAGACCAGGTTATAAATAAAACAGCCCATAATACGTTATGGGCTGTTTTTTTTGCTTATGGCAGAGAGTTATTGATTCTCTAAGACTGATGAAATAAAACGCGCTTTTGTTTCTTTATCTGCTTTTTCATACCAATAATGCAGCATTTGCTCTGCAGTATTTTCACCTTGTTCGTTTTTAATCTCTTTATGAGTAACGGTTACCATGCCTTCTTTGAAAGCGGCAGGGTGACTTGTGGTATTAAATTGTGCTAATTCAAATTGAATATTACGACCGACTTGAACGCCATGGTGAATGAGTTGAGCCTGCGTAAATGGGATTGTTTTTTCGTTTTTATCAATTAAGTTCCAATTTAGCTCTGTATTAAATGCGGCTGCTTTTTCTGGTGAATTATAGGTTGGGAATTTAAATGTAACGTCTGTATCTGACGCTGAAAATTTAGAAATGATAATGTCACTAGATACAATGATATTATCTTTTCCTTGCTTAAATACGGGGTTGTATCTGAATGCAATTTGGTGTTCGCCATTGTCTAATTCAAGCGTAGATGATGTTGAGAAAAAAGAACTTTCAAGTTCCATTTCTTGGTTATCAACCAGCAATAGCTCAACGTCATCAGGTACGGTTAATTGAATCGCAGCTTGTACACTGACAGAAGAGAGAATACAAATGCAGGCAGCAAAGAGAGAATGGATTTTCATTTTAAGTACACCTAATCATGATAATTAGATTAAGTGTACTTAGATTATAAGTCTAATGGAATGATAATATTAATTTAGACATTGCGCCTAATTCCAGCATCAGTGGTGCCAAAATTATAATCAGATTTACTTGCTTTGACTGGTGGCGCGAATGCATTGAGTAATTTACTAACAAAACCAAAATACGTTATATTAGAGTTATCTCGCTCTATAAACGTGTTTGGAATTATTTTATGTCAACAATTCGAGTGCTTATTTCTACTTCTTATGATCCTTGGTTTAACTTAGCCGTTGAGGAAAGTATTTTTCGTTCGATGCCTAGCGATCAACGTGTGCTTTTTTTGTGGCGCAATACAGATAGTGTCGTCATTGGCCGAGCGCAAAATCCATGGAAAGAATGTAATACTCGTAAAATGGAAGAAGATGGAATTACTCTTGCTCGCCGACAAAGTGGTGGTGGGGCGGTATTTCATGATTTAGGTAATACTAATTTTACGTTTATGGCAGGTAAGCCTGAATACAATAAAGAACAGTCGACTCGTATTATCTTAGATGCACTTAACACACTGAACATAGAAGCAAAAGCGACGGGGCGAAATGATCTCGTAGTTGAAAGTAAAGAAGGGGAAAGGAAGTTTTCAGGCTCAGCGTATCGAGAAACAATGGATCGAGGCTTTCATCATGGTACTTTGCTATTAAATGCCGATCTCAGCCGACTGGCTAATTATTTAAATCCAGACCCTAAAAAACTTCAAGCAAAAGGGATTACGTCAGTACGTTCTCGCGTGACTAATTTAAGTGAAATCAATCCAGAGATTAGTCATGAAAGTGTTTCAAATGCTATTTTGTCGGCTTTTTTCTCTTATTATAATGAAACGGTAGAACCTGAATATATCTCACCAGATTCATTACCAGACTTACCTAATTTTATCGTTAATTTCGAACAGCAGAGCAGCTGGGATTGGAATTTTGGTCGTAGTCCTGAGTTCACGCAAACATTAAGTGAGCGTTTTGTATGGGGTGGTGTAGATCTTCATCTAGACATAAAAAAAGCCCAGATAGTTAACGCAAAACTCTTTACTGACAGCCTTGATCCTGCACCATTAGAGCTGTTAACGAATGCTTTGATTGACCAACCTTACAACGTTGAAACGTTCAACCAAGTGATTAGTCAAATAGGCGATGCTTTCCCTAATAATGTAAATGAACTCGCTGAGCTAAAAGCGTGGATAAAAATGGCTATTGCTTAACTAGAGAGTAATAAAAAAGCCCCTAGCTAGTAGGGGCAAAAGTTTCCATCGCTTTGTTATTATTTGGTATTCAATTAACCAAAGTCGCCGTTTACGTAACCTTGCGTGCGGTCGTCTTTAGGGTTTGAGAAAATAACGTGTGTGTCATCGTGTTCAACTAATTCACCCATTAAGAAGAAAGCTGTTTTGTCTGAGATACGACGCGCTTGCTGCATTGAGTGAGTCACAATCACAATGGTGTAATCTTTCTTTAGGGTTTCCATTAGTTCTTCAATTTTATGGGTTGCTATTGGATCCAGTGCCGATGTTGGTTCATCCATTAGAATAATATCTGGTTCCATTGCAATCGTGCGTGCAATACATAGACGTTGTTGTTGGCCGCCAGATAATCCAAAGGCATGAGATTTTAAGCGATCTTTAACCTCATCCCACAAAGCAGCGCTGCGTAATGATTTCTCTACTACCGCATCTAATACTTTCTTATCTTTCACGCCTTGTGCTTTTAAGCCGTACGCGACATTTTCATAAATGCTCATTGGGAATGGATTCGCCTTTTGGAAAACCATTCCGACCTTGATACGCAGGTTGGCAACATCAATGTTACCGTAGATATCATCACCATCTAGACTTACAAGCCCTGTGATTTTTACGCCTTCAATCAAATCGTTCATGCGGTTTAAACAACGAAGTAAGGTTGATTTACCACAACCAGATGGACCAATTAATGCCGTCACTTGTTTTGCTGGAATAGGTAAGTTAATGCTTTTTAGTGCTTGGTTTTGGCCGTAAAAAAGATCTAGATTTTCAATATTAAATTTGTTCATTGTCGTTTCCTTACTGACAGCATCTTATGCCGTGCAATCAGCGAATAATAAGTGATAAATAATAAGTTGATTAATAAATTAGTAAGACGCTTTGCTGATTTTTCGAGCCAATAACTTGGTTAGCGTGTTAATTATTAATACAAGCACAATCAATACTGTTGCTGTGCCGTAAGCTTGGTTCCACTCTTCAATCGTAAATAGCTCAGTGGTTAGCTTGTATAGGTGAACCGTTAACGTTCGGCCTGAATCAAGCAGTGAATCTGGAATACGAGCAACCATACCTGCCGTTAAGAATACAGGAGCTGACTCACCAATAACGCGACCAATACTCAAGATAACAGAGGTGATGATACCCGGCATCGCACTTGGTAAAATCAGACGCCAGATAGTGTAGATTTTTGATGCGCCTAGTCCGTATGATCCTTCACGAAACGTTTGCGGTACTGCCATCAATGCTTCTTCGGTTGTACGAATAATTACTGGTAGTATCAAGATACTGAGTGTTAATGCGCCCGATAAGATAGAGAAGCCTAAGCCTAAGATGCCGACAAAGAAGGTCATACCAAATAGACCAAAGATAATCGATGGAATACCCGCTAATGATTCAGTACAAAAACGGATAATCTTGACTAGTTTACTGCCGACTTTGGCATATTCTGTTAAGTAAATGGCGGTCATGATCCCTAGTGGCGCAGCAACCGCAATCGATGCTAATACCATATAAAGAGTCGCGACAATCATTGGGAAGATACCGTGTTCTTCACCTGTACGAGTATAATTATCAGTAATGAATGACCAGCTTACGTGTTGTAGACCATTCGATAGGATGTACCAGATAATCCAAAATAAGAAACCGACGGTAACGGCTGCGGATAACCAAATGAATCCTGCGGCAATTTGGTCTTTAATATGACGTTGTTTTTTTAATTTATTCATTGTCTTATCTCGCTGTTTCACGATTTAGATAAAGAAGGATGCCGTTAAGAGACATGATAAATACAAGAAGTACAACACCGGTTGCATACAATGCACTTGCGTGAATGCCACTTGCATAAGACATTTCAATCGCGATATTTGCTGTTAGGGTTCGAGCTGAATCTAAGATACCTTCAGGCATTGCTGGTGCATTACCCATAACCATGATAATTGCCATGGTTTCACCAAGGGCGCGAGCGATACCAAGAATAACGCCGGTCATGATGCCTGAACGAGCAGCAGGAAGAAGAATACGGAAGATGGTGAATATTTTAGAAGCCCCTAACGCCAATGAACCTTCTTTGTACGTTGCAGGAACCGCTCTAATCGATGTTTCTGATACCGTAATTACAGTAGGTAAAATCATGATGCCTAGTACGATAATACCAGCAAGGATTGTGTTACCCGCAGGGACTTGGAATACGTCTTGGATTAATGGAACAATAATAACCAGACCAAAAAAACCATAAACAACGGATGGGATACCAGCAAGTAGTTCAACGGCTGGGCGAATAATATTGGCCACGCGCTTTGGTGCGATTTCAGCGATAAAAATGGCGGTTAATATCCCAACCGGAACACCAACAACGACAGCACCAAGAGTAGACACTACTGACGCTACAATCATGGTGAAGACACCATACAATGCCGGTGGTAGCCAATCTTGTCCTAGGACGATGCCACTTACGCCAGCTTGTTGAAATGCAGGGATACTTTCTTTAACGATAAAGTAGGCAATAGTAGCCAAAGATAGCGTACCGATGATGGCACAGCTAAGAAATAATGCGTGGAAAATACGCTCTCGCCAATCTACGCATTTCTTTTGGCGTAGTGGATTTTTAGACTGTTTATCTTGCTTGAGTGTATTTTGATTATTCATTGCGATGGTCATAATAAATACTCACATGTCGAAAAATTCGAAATGGAAAAAGTGCCTGACCTTCGCAGGTCAGGCAAAAGGGTAATAATTAGTTAACTGAGATGTAGCCTTTCTTTTCTACCAAGTTTTGAGCGGTTTCTGATGTCATCCAATTTAGGAATTTGTCAGCTTCAGCAGATGGCTTGCCTTCTTTGTAAAGAACAAGGAAAGGACGAGATACTTTGTATGTGCCATTTTTAATGTCAGCAACACTTGGCTCTACGTTATCAATAGCCAGTGCGTGAACCGAGTTATCAACGGTACCTAGAGAGATGTAGCCGATCGCGTATGGATTGCTTGCAACCATTGTCTTTAGTGCGCCGTTACCATTAGCAACTTGAGCACGTTGTGAAATAGCAGAAACTTTCATTCCAGATATTTTCTTCTTAAGGCTCATGATGTCTTCAAATGCGCCACGTGTACCTGATGCGGTATCACGAGTGATAGCAACGATTGGTTTATCTTCACCACCAACGTCTTTCCAGTTTTTAACTTCGCCTTTATAGATAGCAGTCACTTGCTCTGATGTTAGACCTTTAAGTGTATTGCTTGGGTTAACGACAACCGCAATACCATCATGTGCAACAACCAGTTCTTTTAATGTTGCTTCTTTTTCTGATGATTTAAGGTTACGTGATGACATGCCTAAATCAGCAGAACCATTTTTTGCAGCCTTTACACCAGCAGAAGACCCTGGTCCTTGAACCTCGATGTATACGTTTGAATGTTCTTTCATGTAAGTTTCAGAAAACACTTCCATAAGAGGGGTCACGCTGCTTGAACCTACGGCAGAAATAGTTTCTTTCGCTGATGTTGGTAATGCTACTACTGAACTCAGAATTGCTAGTGCGCCGATAACTGACTTTTTCATTTTCATTTCCTTTATGAGGCATACGTGCCGGATTAAGTTGACGAAGCTACTTTAGAAAATTTATGTGACAGCAATATTTCAGTTTTTTTAAATGTGTATTACAGCAGGGGCAGTGTGAGGATGGATGAAATGTTTTTTTTATGTCTATTTGTTTTTAATAGAGATTTTAATTGTTCAAATAAAATAAAGGCGGTGAGCCCAATGGGAACGCCGCCTTTGTTAATAGATAAAAGTGTTTTTTAGTGGCTGCAAATAGAACAATTAGGTGCTTTTGCTAGCTTCATCTCACGCCAGCTCATAGAAAGTGCATCTAGCATTAGTAATTTACTGATTAATGGCTGACCATAGTTCGCTAATACTTTAATGGCTTCTAACGCTTGAGTTGCACCAATAATCCCAACAACAGGAGACATCACTCCCGCTTCTACACAGGTAAGTGCTTGTTGACCAAATAAACTGCTTAGGCATTGATAGCAAGGCTCGTTATCTTGATAAGTATAAACACTAACTTGACCTTCCATTCGAATCGCAGCACCTGATACAAGTGGAGTTTTGGACTCAAAGCATAAACGATTAAGTTGATTACGAGTATCTACGTTGTCTGTACCATCTAAAACCAGATCATGACTTGCAATAAGTGATCGCAATTCATCGTCAGATAAGCGTTTATCAAACGTATCAATCTGGCAATGAGGGTTAATGCGGTTTAATGCCATTTTTGCAGAGATGACTTTTTTCTCGCCAATTGTCTCATCACAATGCAGCACTTGACGCTGTAAGTTAGAGAGTTCAACGGTATCATCATCAACAAGTGTGATCTTCCCAATCCCTGCGGCTGCTAGGTATTGGCTTGACGCACAGCCTAAGCCTCCTGCGCCAATAATAAGTATTGAACTCTCTTTTAAGCGTTCTTGGCCATCAAAATCAAAGTTGCGTAAAATGATTTGACGGTTATAACGTAGCATTTCTTGATCGGTTAATTCAGTCATTGAAAATACTCTTAATATAGAGAGGAATTAAACAATTCAATAGTGACCATTTCACCCGCTTCAACACGGCCACGTTCTCGTTCTAGCACCACAAAGCAGTTAGCCATGCTCATTGAGCTAAACGCACCTGAGCCTTGGTTGCCAGTGGTAGTTACTTCAAACTGGCCTTGATCATTAATCGAGTAAATACCACGTTGGTAGTCAGTACGACCAGGGTGTTTCTTAAATAGAGACGTTGCAACGGCTGGAATGGCTTTTGGTGCTTCCCATTGCGTATGGCCTGCTAATTTCGCTAACATGGGTTGTACTAATACGTACATGGTTAGCATGGCAGAAACAGGGTTACCCGGTAAGCCACAGAAATAAGAGTCTGGTAAATTACCAAATGCAAACGGTTTACCTGGTTTTATTGCTAGCTTCCAGAAACCAATTTGGCCAAGTTCATCTAGAATGTCTTTTGTATAGTCCGCTTCACCGACGCTTACGCCGCCCGAAGTAACAACGACATCCGCTTCTTTATCTGCTTTTAAGAACACTTCTTTTAGTGTTTCAGGACAGTCAGGAATGATGCCTAAATCAATGGCTTCACAACCAAAACGTTCGATGAGTACTTTGATACCATAGCGGTTGCTGTCATAGATCTGACCATCTTCGAGTGGCTGACCTAGTGGTTTAAGCTCATCGCCTGTCGAGAAGAAAGCCACTTTGGGTTTATTAACTACCGGAATGTCATTAATGCCCAAAGAGGCAATTAAGGGGATATCACGCGGCGTTAGGCGGTGACCTTTGGCTAATACCGTTTGACCTTGAGCAACATCATCACCAATTGGGCGAATATTGGTCTGTGGTTTAATATCCGATAAAGCAAGATCAAAGGTAATGTTACCTTCTGAATCAGAAGTCAGTTCTTGCATAATGACGGCATCACAACCTTCAGGGATTTTAGCGCCAGTCATGATTCGAATGGTTGTTTGCTCTGGCCATTGACCTTCAAAAGGAGTGCCTGCAAAAGACTTACCAGCAAGAGGAAGCGTTAAAGAGTGCTCTAAATCAGAGATACGTACCGCATAACCATCCATTGCAGAGTTGGCAAATGGAGGAACATTGATTGGTGAACAAATGTCTTCAGCTAATACAAAGCCAATTGCGTCAGCAAGCGCTAAAGAATGGGTCTTTGATATTGGAGAAACTTGAGATAATAAGTTTTTTAAAGCGGTTTCTACTGGAATTAAACCTTGAGTTGCGCAGCAATCCATTAGGGTACTCTCTATATTAATCGTAATAATGATTAAACATTACCATATTTTGACCTTTAACATCTAATAGACCTAATAAAATCAGGGTGTATTTATTTGGCAGAGCAGGTATCCTTAGCGAAGTTCAATTGATTATGGAATTTGGAGTATACGATGTCATCACTCAGTGAATCAGCCATATTAGTACGTGACGCTCTCGTTGCGCGTGGTCTTGAGACGCCAATGAAAGAAAATGGAATTAGTCGCGAAGAGAAAAAAGAACGCATTGAAGAGCATATGCGTGAAATCTTAACGTTATTAAACCTCGATCTTACTGATGATAGTTTAGAAGAAACGCCTCATCGAATTGCGAAAATGTACGTAGATGAAATTTTTTCTGGTTTGGATTATGCAAACTTTCCTAAAATCACTGTAATTGATAATAAAATGAACTGTGATGAAATGGTACGAGTGAACGATATTACGTTAACCAGTACTTGTGAACATCACCTCGTCACTATTGATGGAAAGGCAACGGTTGCTTACATTCCTCGTGAAAAGATCATTGGTTTATCAAAAATTAATCGTATTGTTCGCTTCTTTGCGCAGCGTCCACAAGTTCAAGAGCGTATGACACAACAAATTTTAGTGGCATTACAAACCTTACTTGGCAGTGATGATGTGGCGATTACGATGGAAGCGACGCATTATTGTGTTAAGTCTCGCGGTGTTATGGATGCAACAAGCAGTACGACAACCACTGCACTTGGTGGGATCTTCAAAAGAAACCCAGCAACAAGACATGAGTTTTTAAGTGGAATTCGCTAGATATTAACTAGTTAAAATAATACGAAGAGAAACAGACAATAAAAAGCCCGTGATTTAATTGATAAGTCACGGGCTTTTTTTATCGTTTAATTTTTATAGTAGGGGACTGAACATTGAGAAGAAGCGCTCAGTAAAGCGATGGGGTAAGTTTCGCTGTTGCCATACCGCAAGTTCGATAGGAGTCGATTGTTCTAGATAACCGTTTAATACCCATGATAGTTGTTTGGTAAATTCAGGATCATCAACAATTAAGCTAACTTCAAAATTTAACCAAAAGCTACGCATATCCAAATTAACGGTACCGATAATACAGTAGCTATCATCAATCACTACCGATTTGGTATGTAGTAGACCGCCATTGAACTCATAAATATGAACCCCTGCTTTTAATAGGGTTTCAAAGAAAGATTTAGAGGCCCAACTAACCATCAAAGAATCATTCTTTTTAGGCAAAATTAGCTTAACGTCAATACCACGATGAGCGGTAGTTCGTAACGTGTGCAACAGTATTTCACTTGGAACAAAATAAGGCGTAGTGATGGTAATTGACTTTCTTGCCTGATTAATTGCCGTAATTAAGACTTGTTGAATAATATCATCTGGCATACCAGGACCTGATGGAACCACTTGTGTCGTATGGTTGAAAGGGTCAATTGAAATAGGGCATTCAGGCAAGGTTGGTAATGCTCTTATCCCTGTTTCTACTTCCCAATCCCATGCGTGGATGGTATTTAATACAGCGACGTTAGGCCCTGTAAGGCGAACCATCACATCCACCCATTGTCCTACGCCTGAGTTTTGTTTGAAGTACTGAGGATCAACCAAGTTCATTGAGCCGGTGTAAGCCACCTGATTATCAATGATAACTATTTTACGATGTAGGCGTAGATCTAATCGACGAAAAAACATACGAAATGGACTAACGCTTAATGCTTCTACGATATTAACACCCGAATCTTTAAGCAGCTTTGGCCAATGACTTTTGAAAAAATCGATACTGCCTGCCGAATCTAAAAGTACGTTAACCGTGACTCCTCGTTTTGCGGCTTTGATTAATGCACTGGCAACACTATCGGCTAACCCACCATGATGCCAAATGTAAAACTCCATATTGATTTCATGTTCTGCTTTTTCAATGTCTCGAACAATAGCGGTCAGAATTTCTGAGGGGGTATTAAGTAAAGATAATGTGTCCCCACTGAGTGCGGGAATTCCTACTCTATTAGAGCAAAGGTTGTGTATTGATGAAATTCGATGAGAGATCGAGTTTGGTTGGTGGTGCTGACAGTGATGAACTTGTGCAAACCACTCTTCATAGGGCGTAAACATTGCTTTCGCTCGCTCGCCTCGAGTACGGCCTAAATTTAGCTCACCAATAAGAAAGTAAGCGATTACCCCAAGGACTGGGATAATGTATATGATCATTAACCAGGCGAGTGAGACACCAACCGATCTTGGTTTGAAAACAACACGTATAGTTACCCCTGCGACTAAAAGCCAGTATAAGATAAAACCGATAAGAGTAAGTGCTTGATAAAATTTATCCATTAGCCTTCGATAACAAGAATAGTAAGTGAATCTATATTAAATCAGGAGTTGTAAGAAATAAGTAGGAATTAAGGAAAATATTTACAAAATAAAGGGTCTTGATGGTTTTGTAAATACTTAAGTTAAAAAAGAGGGTTGTACGTTAAAAAATATAGACATTAGGGTTTCAATTTTATTCTCAAACTGTTTTACTTGCAAATATTGAGCATTACTTAACATTTTTTAGAGTGTACATAATTATATACACCACTTTGATGCTCATATACAAACACAGTGCATATACAACAATATAGAAGAATTGGAGAATTGTGGCTATGAGTAATACCACTACTACGCCCCGTGATACCTGGGGTTCAAAATTAGGATTTGTAATGGCTGCAGCAGGATCTGCTGTTGGTCTTGGTAATATCTGGAAGTTTCCATATACAGCGGGAGAGAATGGTGGTGGCGCATTTGTTGCTATTTATCTGTTCTTTGTTATTTTTATTGGTTTTAGTGTGATGCTAACCGAATTTGCTATTGGCCGTCGTACTCAAAAATCGGCAGTTGGCGCATTTAAGTCAACGGATCGTCGTTGGACGTTTGCAGGTGTTATTGGGGTCGTCAGTGGCTTATTAATCATGGGCTTTTACCCAGTGGTTGGTGGTTGGGCTATCGCATATATTGGTAAGGTAGGTACAGGCCTTTTAGATACACCTACAGCAATCGGAGATAGCTTTGGTACATTTATTTCACACCCTCTTCAGCCGCTTATGTGGATGGGCTTCTACCTACTGCTAAATATCGTTATCGTAATGAAGGGTATTTCTGGTGGTATTGAGAAGGCAGGTAAGGTGTTAATGCCTTTGCTATTTATTATCTTAGTTATCGTTTCAGTAAAAGGTTTAATGCTTCCCGGTGCTATGGCGGGTCTTGATTTCCTATTTAGCCCTGACTTTTCTAAAATCGACAGTAATGTAATTCTTGCTGCATTAGGTCAAGCCTTCTTCTCATTATCTCTGGGTATGGGTTGTATGATGACTTATGGTTCTTACTTGAAGAAGAAAGAAAATCTAGTTCAAACAACCGCAATGGTTACGGCAATGGATACGGGGGTTGCTATCCTTGCAGGTGTGGCAATGTTCCCTGCGATGTTCGCTTTTGGTATGGCACCCACAGCTGGTCCTGGCTTGGTGTTTGTTGTTGTTCCGCAAATATTTTCTGAAATGGGCGGCTTGATTGGCCTTCTACTGGCTTTATTATTCTTTATTGGTTTAAGTGTTGCGGCATTAACGTCTTCAGTATCTTTGCTAGAAGTTGTTGTTTCTTACTTAATTGATGAGAAGAAATTTACTCGAGTCAAAGCTGTCATTGCAGCAAGTACTATAATGGCTATTTTATGTGTGTTTGCTTCTTTATCATTAGGCGGCTTAGGACCAACACTGTTTGATACTGGTGCATTTGATATCTTTGATTTATTAACAGACAAGATCTTCCTAGCGGTAGGCGGTATGTTGGTATGTATCTTTGCTGGTTGGAGACTGAAGCGTGAGGATCTTGAAGATGAGATCACGAACGGCGGCGAAGTGAAGTTCCCACTGTTTGGTTTATGGTACGCTTTAGTTAAGTTCATTATCCCTGTTGCAATCGCAATCGTTGCATTCATGGGGATCTCATCTGGATTTGATGGTGGCAAAGGCCCTATCATGTTACTAGGTGTTGGTATCATTGCTGGTTCAGCGCTAATCTCGAAGAAATTCTAATCTAGATAGCAGTAGCAGCAAATATATAAATAAAAACGAGAGCCTCATCGCTCTCGTTTTTTTATGTCTAAAATTAGGGGATATCAATTCAAGTACTATTTGATTAATCATTAATTGCATCGCTATAAACAAAACATAAAAGTTATAAATATAAAAAAGCCTGATAAATAATCAGGCTTTAATTTTTAACTATATGCGTTCGAATTCAGATTATTCAACCTCGCCATCAATGTAATACCACTTGCCATTTTCTTTTAAGAAACGAGAGTGCTCTTTTAATTGATGTAGTTGATTATCTTCAGAATAGGTTGCTTTGAATGATACAAAACCTTCATCGTCAGTTTGATTAGATAAGTGCGCGGAGATCACTTTTAGTTTACGCCAGTTAAGTTGGATTGAATCCTCAATACCGTCTCTAAATTCTTCCGCTTTACATGATGGATGATAAGTATCAATAATGTATTGGGTGAGCTGTTTTACATGGGCACTGTAACGAGAGCGCATTAATAGCTCAGGTGTTGTTGCTAAGGCATGGTTGTTGTGAATCGGCTCACAGCACACTGAGTAATTCTTTTTTGTGCCACACGGGCAATGATTTATTTTAGACATATATAACGCCGTTTTTAAGAGGCTACATCATCTACCCATTCGGCAGATTCTTGATAGTAGGTGGTGAATTCTTCTTCAGTTATTTTTAATGCCGCACAGCATTGAGTAATAGTCAGCCAATCGGCTTTTTCATAACTTTCAATGGCTAAAAGTAACATGCCAAGTGATCCTGTACGTTTCGTGAGTGCTAATTTTATTTCTGTTGAAATAGGTAAGCGTTGAAGTAGCTCATCTAAAGGTTGGTCTAACAATGGTTCTAATAATGAAAATAGGCCAACTAGGAAAGCTTGACTTGGCTCTAGATCAATGCTTGTTTTATTAACGATTAATTCGCATAATTTTGCGCGATGAATTGATAATGTATACAATGAATGTGGTTTGTTTTTTGTTGCATGTGCCACAGCAACCAACGAAATAAATTGGCGTAATTTGTTTTCACCTAAATACACTAACGCTTGTTTAAAAGAATTAATAGGCTGGTCTATTACAGAAGATAAATTGACAAAACGAAGTAATTTATAAGATAAAGAAACGTCTTTAACTAATTGCTTTTCAACGGCTTCAAAATCAATAATCGGCGCTGATATTTCTTTATACAACTGTATTGTAGAAAGTTGATTTGGTCGCATTGAACGCTGTTGAAGCATTTCTGGTTTACTGAAAAAGTATCCTTGAAAATAAGTGAAACCAACGCTTTTAGCGAGTTCAAATTCTTCATAGTTTTCGACTTTTTCAGCAAGAAAAGATATGTTGTATTTTTTACAATGGCGAATAAATAACTTTGCTTTTAAGATTGGCGTAGCTTGAATATCAAATTTAATAATATTGATATAAGGTAAAAAAGGCGTCCAATCAGGGTGTGGTTCAAAGTCATCTAATGCTAATTTGTAACCACGTTCAGAGAGTGTTTTAACCGCAGCAAGCAACTCTTGATTTGGGATGCAGTCTTCAAGAATTTCAACAACTAAGTTATTGCTATTAAATAATGTAGGTACTAAATTTATCAAACTCTGATGAGGAAAATTCACAAAGCCTAATTTGTCATTTGTTGCGTTACAATGTGCGCTGATAAAATGGTCAGAGAGTAATCGGCTTGTTGCCTCTTCCGCTTCAACGGCTGGAAACGTATTTTTTGGTCCATCACGGAACAGTAATTCGTAACCAATTGTATTTTTCTTTATATCTAAAATTGGCTGACGGGCAATATATGAGTACATAACAACTATTCTCTACAGCGTGTTGAATCGAAACTTGAGTCATCATAATCCCTTTACCACCAAAAGACTATTATTCTCCTCATGGCAAGGATAAAGAGGGGCAGTAATGTGATTTATTTAAAACTTTTATTGTAAAGTGTATATTTATTGTTCTTATATTCAAGAACCGAACCTTGTGTATACCAGTCACCTAGCACTATACGGGTCATTTTTTGAGTATTGTGATTAAAAGTATGTACATTAGGGCGATGAGTATGGCCATGAATCAGTCTTTCTACCCCTTCTTCTAGCATTACTCTTTCAACTTCGCTTTGTGTCACATCCATTATCGTCAATGTTTTGTGCTGTTTCTTTGCTTTGATTTTGTCTTGGACGTTTTTAACTATGCGCTGGCGTATAAATAGGGGGATGCGATTGAATATCCATTGCAGCCATGGTTTATGTACTTTAGCGCGAAACTCTTGATATTTAATGTCATCAATGCAAAGAGTATCCCCATGCATGATAAGAACTTTTTCACCATCTATATCAATAACGGAGTGATCCGCTAAAAGTTGAACACCTGTTTCCTTGCAAAAACGTTTATTTAATAAGAAATCACGATTGCCTTGAATAAAGTAACATTCAACACCTTGTTGAGTGAGAGTTTTAAATGCATTTTTAATGACAATATTAAATGGTGAGTTATCGTCATCACCAATCCAAAATTCAAATAAATCACCTAAGACATACAATTTATCAGCGTGAATAGCTTCATTCTTCATAAAGTCGATAAAACAATCAGTGATATCAGGGCGCAGAGGGGAGAGGTGGAGATCTGAGATAAATAAAATAGTCATAAAATGCTTTTAGTTATGAAAAAGATGCCAGCTCGAGAGCTGGCATAAAAACAGAATTATTCTGTAATTGTAGTACCAGTGATAAATACTTCTTCAACTGGAACATCTTGGTGTACATAACCGTAGTTACCTGTTGTAACACCTTTGATTTTATTTACTACGTCCATGCCTTCAACAACTTCAGCGAATACACAATAGCCCCAACCATCCATAGACTCAGATTTAAAATCTAGGAATTTGTTGTCGTTTACGTTGATGAAGAATTGAGAACTTGCAGAATGCGGTTCCATAGTACGAGCCATCGCTAATGTACCTACTTTGTTGCTTAGGCCATTATTTGCTTCGTTTTTGATTGTTGCACGGCTTGTTTTCTCTTCAAGACCAGAAGTCATGCCACCGCCTTGAACCATGAAGCCATCAATTACACGGTGGAATAGAGTATTGTCGTAAAAACCATCTTGACAGTATTGTAGGAAGTTAGCACAAGTTGCTGGTGCTTTATCTTCATGAAGCTTAACTGTGATGTCACCAAAAGATGTGTGAAGGATGATCATTGAATTACCTTTGTAATTGTATTAAATAGAATTTGATTTTACCTAAGATTAACGAGGATCTACAGGGAATTTTCTTGCTATCATTACTTAATATAGGTTTAATAGCCTTTATATATCCTTTAAACAAATAATGAGTAAAAAAAGAGCATGTTGAAAATATATAACTCAATTACACGTCAAAAAGAAGAGTTTAAACCAATTACCGAAGGTAAAGTCGGTATGTATGTGTGTGGGGTTACCATTTACGACTTGTGTCACATTGGTCACGGTCGTACATTTGTCTCTTTTGATGTGATTTCTCGTTATTTACGTTTCTTAGGTTACGATCTAACTTTTGTTCGTAATATTACTGATATTGACGACAAAATCATTAAACGTGCTGCTGAAAATGGCGAAACGTGCGATGCATTAACAGAACGCTTAATTGCCGATATGCATTCTGATTTTGATTCGTTGAATATGAAACGTCCAGATGTTGAACCAAGAGCAACAGAATATATTGCTGAAATTGTCGCTTTGGTTGAGCGTCTAATCGAGCGTGGTTTTGCTTATGTTGCGTCAAATGGTGACGTAATGTTTGAAGTAAAGAAATACGATGAGTACGGTCGTCTGTCGCGTCAAGATCTTGAGCAGCTTCAAGCGGGCTCTCGTGTAACGATTGAAGAAGCAAGTGTAAAACGCAGTAGCATGGACTTTGTTTTATGGAAGATGTCTAAGCCAGGTGAACCAACATGGGAATCTCCATGGGGAGCGGGTCGTCCTGGTTGGCATATTGAATGTTCTGCAATGAACTCTTCGATTTTAGGCAATCATTTTGATATTCATGGTGGTGGCTCTGATTTGATGTTCCCACACCATGAAAATGAAATAGCACAATCATGCTGTGCTCATGACTCTAAGTATGTAAATACATGGATGCACAGCGGCATGGTTATGGTTGATCGTGAAAAGATGTCTAAGTCATTAGGTAACTTCTTTACTATTCGTGACGTATTAGCACATTACGATTCTGAAACCGTGCGTTACTTCTTAATGTCTGGTCATTATCGTAGTCAATTAAACTACAGTGAAGATAACCTGAACCAAGCTCGTTCATCACTAGAACGTTTATATACCTCTTTACGTGGTCTTGATCTAAGTGTTACCCCTGCGGGCGGAGAAGAGTTTGTTACTCGTTTCTCTATGGCAATGAATGACGACTTCAATACACCAGAAGCTTATTCTGTTCTGTTTGAAATGGCTCGTGAAGTAAATCGCCTGAAGACAGAGAATGTAGAATCCGCTTCTAAATTGGGTGCGTTAATGCGCGAATTAGCTGATGTGTTAGGTTTGTTATCACAAGAGCCAGAAGCTTTCTTACAAGGTAATAATGGCAGTGATGATGAAGTTGCTGAAATTGAAGCCTTAATTAAAGCGCGTAATGATGCTCGTGCCGCAAAAGATTGGGCAGCAGCGGATGCGGCTCGTGATGCGATTGCAGCATTAAACATTGTTTTAGAAGATGGCCCAGAAGGGACGACATGGCGTCGTAAGTAATCTTAACTAATTTTATTAAAGGGGCTGGTTTTCCAGCCTTTTTTATTGCCAATTTTATAAATTTTTAAACTTTAATAGAGGACACATTTGTGGCTCAAATGTACTTTTATTACTCAGCAATGAATGCGGGTAAATCAACGACACTTCTTCAATCGTCTTTTAATTATCAAGAACGCGGAATGAATCCTGCTATTTTTACCGCAGCGATTGATGACCGTTACGGTGTGGGAAAAGTCAGTTCTCGTATTGGCCTAGATGCAGATGCACATTTATTCAATACAGAGATGAATTTATTTGAAGCAATTAAAACGCTTCATGAAAAAGAGAAACTTCATTGTGTGTTAATCGATGAATGCCAATTCTTAACGAAAGAGCAGGTTTATCAATTGACTGAAGTCGTTGATAAATTAGATATTCCAGCATTGTGTTATGGTTTAAGAACGGACTTTTTAGGTGAGTTGTTTGAGGGCAGTAAATACTTATTGTCTTGGGCTGATAAATTAGTAGAGCTAAAAACGATTTGTCATTGTGGGCGTAAAGCAAACATGGTTATTCGTACTGATGAGCATGGAGTTGCTATTGCTGATGGCGATCAGGTTGCTATTGGTGGTAATGAGTTGTATGTATCTGTTTGCCGTTTGCATTATAAAGAAGCGCTAGGTAAGTAAAGTGTAATAAAGTCGTTTCTATTGTTTTGAAAAGAAAGACCAAGCTCAGATTAATGAACTTGGTCTTTTTATTATTTATAAGGTTAATGTCGAGGGTTAGTTACAAGTCGAAATACCGACTTCTTTCCATACTCCCCACTCACCAGATTTTGATGGGTCATCACCTTTTGTCCACCATTTCGCTTCCCATACTTTACCTGTTTGTGATACTTGATCACCACCAGTATAAACGGCTGAAGCATCCCATGCGTTGTCACAAGTTAATGGTGGATCCCCAGCATCTTTCAGAACAGTTACGGTAACATTTGAAGTATCTGATGCTTGATTATCAGTAACGGTTACAGAGAAAGTGAAAGGCGTATCTACAGTATAAGAGCCTGCTGTAAAGGTTACTCGAGAGCCAACAACAGCAGCATCAACACCCGCAGGGATTACCCATGAATAGGTTAATGGGTCACTGTCTGCGTCAGTTGATGTTGATGCATCAAGTGTAACCACATCGCCTTTGTTTACTGATGTTGGAGCAACGATAACAGCTACCGGTGGGGTATTTATCGGCCCTGTGCCTTCAACAGTTACTGACACGGCTACAGAATCAGATGCTGTTGCACCTTTATCATCTATAACGGTTAACGTGAACTGAAGTGTTTCAGATTGAGCAAAGGTATCTGTTGTAAAGCTTGGATTGACTGAGTCTGCACCTGTTAATGTCACTGTTGGTCCAGAAGTTTGTGTCCATGCATAAGAAACAATAGAACCGTCACTGTCAGATGATAATGAACCGTCAAGTTGTACAAATGCAGGCGCAGTCACTGAAAGATCTACGCCGGCTTTAGCTATAGGCTTTTTGTTTACAGGAGGCGTAACCGTACCATCGCCAGCAAGACCTTCTTGCATCGCATTTAGAATGTCACCATTATCGGCATCGATTTCCCATGCAAATAAACCACCTAAGCCGAGTGAACGAACATACTCACCTTTAGCTAATACCGATTTTTTATTATCGTAAGTAACAAGATCACCATTACTAGGATCATAAGCATAAGCGGCTTGAGCTACTTCATCATAGCCAACTTCAACGCCGGCTTTCTCTACGTAGCGAGTCACGACATCTTTGTAGTCAATGACACCTGCTTCCCATGAGCCAGCAACTTTACCATTACCAACCCCTGTCATAGGATTTGTTGCATCAGTCATGCTGTCACGTGTAACACCAGTCCAGCCACGTGCATACATAGCAGCACCTACGACTAATTTTTTAGCGTCAACACCCTGTGCAAGCAGTAAATCGATAGCATTTGTAATTGTATAAGCTGGACCTTTACGAGGCTCACCTTTGTCGTCTAAGCCTGTACCATCACATTCGCCTTGCGACATATGAGAACCACAATTTAATGCAGTTTGGTGGCCTACAACATTATTCCAACCGCCGAAGAAATCATATGTCATAGCAAAAATATAATCCATGTACTGCGATGCAGCAGCATAGTCAACATCTTCAATCTTGTCATAGCCAGCACCGATTGCAGAGGTTAGCTCATAAGTTTTTCCTGTTTCTGCACTTAGTTCATCAAGCATAGCTCTTAGTTCTTGCATTAAAGCGACATAAGCAGGACCGTCATTAACTGGATCACCACCAGTTGCGCTTGCACCATCACCACCAGGGAATTCCCAATCAATATCTACACCATCATAAAACTTCCATGTTTTAAGGAATTGTTTAACTGACGCGACAAAAACATCTCGTTTGGATTTATCAACAAAGTCATAGAAAGGGTCTGATAAAGTCCAACCACCGATTGATGGAACAATTTTAAGATCTGGATAGCGTTGCTTAAGTGCCATCATTTGACCGTAAGTTCCTTTATAGGGAGTACTATGAACGTGACCTGATTGAGGTTGTGGCATTTGAACAGCAGCCCATGGGTCATGAATAACAACTTCATAGTCAGGAGTTCCAGCACAAGCACGATTTAATGCTGCGAGGCTATTACCATTTTCAATTTCACCTAAAGAAGGGTTAGGGCCACAGATAGGAATAAAGCCATAAAGAATATGGGTTAGATTCTGTGCAGGAATTTGGTCAACGGCAAATTTACGGCCATAAACACCCCATTCAACAAAATAAGCCCCAGAAACCATTCCATCTGGTGTGGTGTAATTTCCATTAGCAGGATCGACATTCATTGGCAGTGGCTCTAAATGGCTACCATCAGTATCGGCAACAATAATTGCTTTGGCTGCACTGGTGCTGCATTCTTCTGTTGCACCGGAACCATTACAAAGTTCTACCGTCATTTTGTATTGACCACCTTGACGAACTTGTAGAACGGTAGAGGCTTTTTGTGAAGCAGTAGGAGAAACGGTTTCTTCATGAACAACAACGCCATTTAATAACACGCGCCATTTTTCTGCAGATCCACCAGACCAGCGATCCCAAGTCACAGGGACTTCAGCAAAATCTTTTACCGTGACAAGATTTTTATATGATGTGGCAGCTTGGTCTACTTCAATAATGGCAAAATCGGTTTCCATCCAAGAAATAATGGCTTTTCCTGGGGCTGCAGCATAAGTTGGGGCTGAGAGGGCAAGAGTAATTGCCGCAGAACATAGTCCCAGTTTATTTTTAAACATAAATAACATCCTTGATTGATTCATCCAGTTGGATTAACGCTGAAATATTCAGCGTTACTATTCATGTTTGTATATATTTTATAAACTTCCAGTTGCTCTATGTAGTTTGGCAGCAGACTTATATATTCAATACGCTCAAAATGTAATCGTATTCAAATAGTACAACCTCACTCGAAAATATTGTTTTTACACATTGCGTAATATGAGAAAGATATTTTTGGAGTGAAATTAATGATTTTTTAGGCAAAGCACCCGATTAAATAACGAATTATCGGTTGTTTTATTGGTTATGCGTTGCTTTTTGTAATGAAAAACGTAACTAAAACGTTATTAACGGTGCTAGATTCTAACGATTGTTAGTTTTTCATATGTTTGAATGTAGTTAGAGGCTAATAACTGGTCGTTTATGCTATAAAATGTGATTATTTTAAAAATTATCAGGTGTTTTGTGACAAAAATGTGGCAAATTACTTCAATGATTGATAATGTTTCCCACAATTCTTCGAAGGTTTTTATGTTTTTTAAGCGTATTTCACGTTTTTAGATAATAAATGATTGGCAAGTCGTTTTGCCCGAAGAGTGTCATGGATGCAAAATAGAATGTATTGGAGTTAATGCATGTATAAGAATAAAATTACACAAGCAATCTTGCTTGGTGGCCTGTCACTAACACTCGCTGGCTGTGGAGATAAAACCGCAGAGCAACCAGTTAAAGAAACAAAACCTGCTGAAAAACCAATGTCGACAGAAGTGGTTTATGCTGATGTTCAAGAACTGACACGTGGTAACGGTACTGAAGTTGCTACTCTTGATCCTCACAAATCTCAAGGTGTCCCTGAATCTCATGTAATCCGTGATCTACTAGAAGGTCTTGTAAACCAAGATGCTGATGGAAATACGATCCCAGGTGTTGCTAAAAGCTGGGAAACTGCAGACAATAAAAAATTCATTTTCCATTTGCGTGAAGATGCTAAATGGTCAAATGGTGATCCAGTAACAGCAGATGACTTTGTATACAGCTTCCAACGTGCTGTTGATCCTGCTACCGCATCTCCATACTCTTGGTATATGGAATATACTAAGATGGTAAATGCAAAAGAGATTATTGCTGGTAAAAAAGACAAGAGTGAACTAGGTGTTAAAGCGATTGATGCAAATACACTAGAGATTCAACTTGATACCGCAGTACCATATTTTGTAATGATGATGGGTCACACAACAGTGAAACCTGTGCATCAAGCAACGGTTGAAAAATTCGGTGACAAGTGGACTAAACCAGGTAACTTTGTTGGTAATGGTGCATTTGTTGTAAATAGTTGGGTTGTAAATGAGCGTTTAGAACTGCTTCGTAACGAACAGTACTGGGATAATCAAGATACAAAACTTGATAAAGTAACGTACCTACCAATTGAAAATCCAGTAGCAGAGATGAACCGTTTCCTTTCTGGTGAAATCAGCTTTACATCAACACTGCCTACTGAGCATTTCAAGCGTTTACAAAAAGAGAACCCAGAGTCTGTTTCAGTTGAAGGTAGCTTGTGTACTTATTACTACTCATTCAATACTCAAAAGAAACCATTTGATGATGTTCGAGTTCGTAAAGCAATTTCTTACGCAATCGATCGTGATATCGTATCTGGTGCAATCTTAGGTCAAGGCCAAAAACCGGCTTACTTCCTAACACCTGAAATCACAGCTGGCTTTAACCCTGAGCTACCAGCTTACGGTAAAATGACTCAAGATGCGCGCAATGCAGAAGCAAAACGTCTACTAGCAGAAGCGGGTTTTGGTCCTGAAAATCCACTGAAATTTACTCTTTTATATAACACATCTGAAAACCATAAGAAAATTGCAGTTGCAGCTGGTTCTATGTGGAAGAAGACACTTGGGCTAGAAGTTTCTCTAGAAAACCAAGAGTGGAAAACCTACCTAGATTCAAAAGACCAAGGTCAATTTGAAGTAGCACGTGCTGGCTGGTGTGGTGATTACAACGAAGCGTCTTCTTTCCTTACTCTAATGGTAAGTAAAAATACGACGGGTGGTAAACACTACTTAAGTGCTGAATACGATGCGTTAATCGAAAAAGCCCTAAAATCAACGTCTGAAGAAGAGCGTACTGCTATCTACATGCAAGCTGAACAGCTGCTAGCTAAAGATATGCCAATCGCCCCTATCTATCAGTATGTTCGTTCTCGTCTACTTTCTCCACAAGTAGGTGGCTTCCCAGCTGAAAATGCGGAAGAGAAAATCTACTCAAAAGATCTATATATCAAAGCTAAGTAATCATTAGCAAATAAAACTATAAAAAAAGTCACTGCACGCAGGATAGCGTGTAGTGGCTAGATCCATCTTTATTTTATTTTTTGTCACAGACTGGAAGAGTGAATTATGTTTCAATTCATTATCAAACGGATCCTTGAAGCAATTCCAACGATGTTGGTATTGATCACCATCTCATTTTTCTTAATGAGATTTGCCCCTGGTAACCCATTTTCTACTGAGCGCCCACTTCCACCAGAAGTAATGGCGAACATCAATGCAAAATATGGTTTAGATAAGCCTGTATTTGAACAATACACAACTTACCTTGGAAATATTCTACAAGGTGATTTTGGGCCATCATTTAAATACCAAGATTACACAGTTAATGAACTTGTTGAAGCGGCATTACCCGTTTCTGCAAAAGTGGGTTTTTTTGCCTTTATCTTTACGGTAGTACTTGGTGTATCAATTGGTACGTTAGCCGCATTGAGGCAAAATACCTGGCTTGATTACAGTATAATGTCCACTGCTATGGTTGGAGTGGTAATGCCCTCCTTTGTACTGGCCCCAGCACTGATTTATTTATTCTCTATTGAGCTTGGTTGGTTCCCTGCAGGTGGCTGGCATGATGGTTCATTTAAATACATGTTCTTACCAATATTGGGTATGTCATTCCTTTACGTTGCAACCTTTGCTCGTATTACCCGCGGTAGCATGATTGAAACTCTTAACAGTAACTTTATCCGTACTGCTCGTGCAAAAGGGTTAAGCTACCGCTACATCGTTCTAAAACATGCGTTAAAACCAGCAATGCTGCCTGTGGTTTCTTATATGGGGCCCGCATTTGTAGGTATCATCACCGGTTCAGTTGTTATCGAAACTATTTTTGGTTTACCAGGTATTGGTAAGTTATTCGTAAACGCTGCTTTTAACCGTGATTATTCGTTAGTAATGGGAATTACCATTTTAATAGGTTTCCTATTCATCTTATTCAACGCGATTGTTGATGTATTACTAGCGGTAATTGACCCGAAAATTCGTTTTTAATAGGGGACGGACGTATGTTAACTAAAAAAGAAAATTTAGAAGCGATCGAAAAGTTCTCAGAAAATCTTGAGATTGAAGGTCGTAGCTTATGGCAGGATGCTCGTCTACGTTTTATGCGAAATAAAGCGGCGATGATCAGCCTTTGTGTACTTACGGTAATGACGCTGGCGGTAATCTTCTTACCAATGTTTAGTCAGTACGCTTATGATGACACCGATTGGTATGCACTGCACCAAGCGCCAAGTGCTGCTCACCTTTTTGGTACGGATAGTTTAGGGCGTGACTTATTTGTTCGTACCCTTGTTGGTGGCCGTATCTCATTAATGGTGGGTATCTTAGGCGCATTAGTTGCGGTACTTATCGGAACGCTTTATGGTGCAACATCAGGATTTGTTGGCGGTAAAGTTGACCGAATTATGATGCGTTTCATTGAAATTTTATATGCGGTTCCATTTATGTTCCTAGTCATCGTACTAGTGACTTTCTTTGGCCGTAATATTGTACTTATCTTTGTTGCTATTGGTGCAATTGCTTGGTTAGACATGGCTCGTATTGTACGAGGTCAAACATTGAGTTTACGCAGTAAAGAATTCATCGAAGCAGCCCACGTTTGTGGTGTAAGCAAGTGGGGTATCATCACTCGCCATATCGTTCCAAACGTATTAGGCATTGTTGCGGTTTATTCTACACTACTGATCCCAAGTATGATCTTAACGGAATCTTTTCTATCTTTCCTAGGTCTTGGTGTTCAAGAGCCAATGACTAGCTGGGGTGCTTTGCTTCAAGAAGGTGCTCAAACAATGGAAGTAGCGATTTGGCAGTTAACTTTCCCCGCTTTATTTATGGTTGTTACCTTATTCTGCTTTAACTATGTAGGTGATGGTTTACGTGATGCGCTGGATCCAAAAGACAGATAACCCTCTGTATGGACAGTTAGTTATTAAACAAATTTGAGCAGGAAAGAATTATGAGTTTATTAGATGTAAAAGATTTGCGTGTAGAGTTTACAACTCAAGATGGCAACGTAACCGCAGTCAATGATTTGAACTTCTCACTACAACAAGGTGAGACATTGGGTATCGTAGGCGAATCAGGTTCTGGTAAATCACAGACAGTATTTGCATTAATGGGCCTTTTGGCTAAAAACGGTATCATTACTGGTAGTGCAAAATTTGAAGGGAAAGAAATTCTTAACCTTCCTGAAAAAGAGTTAAACAACATTCGTGCTGAGCAAATGGCGATGATTTTTCAGGATCCAATGACGTCACTTAACCCATATATGAAAGTTAGTCATCAGCTAATGGAAGTATTAATGCTGCATAAGGGCATGGGCAAAGCTGAAGCGTTTGAAGAATCAGTTCGCATGCTAGAAGCGGTTAAAATTCCAGAGGCTCGTAAGCGTATTACTATGTACCCTCATGAGTTTTCGGGTGGTATGCGTCAACGTGTAATGATTGCGATGGCATTATTATGTCGCCCTAAGCTGCTTATTGCAGATGAACCTACAACAGCACTAGATGTAACTATCCAAGCACAAATCATGCAGCTATTGAATGAGCTAAAAAGCGAATTTAATACCGCTATCATTATGATTACCCATGACTTGGGGGTGGTTGCAGGCTCGTGTGATAAAGTATTGGTAATGTACGCAGGTCGTACCATGGAATATGGTTCAGTGAATGAAATTTTCTATGAACCAAGCCACCCATACGCAGAAGGTCTACTAAAAGCGATACCTCGTTTAGATCAAGAAGGTGAGATTTTACCAACAATCCCTGGTAACCCACCAAACTTACTTCGTTTACCTACTGGTTGTCCTTATCAAGAGCGTTGCCATCGTGTAATGGACCGTTGTAAGCAAGAAGCTCCGATCCTGCAACCATTTGCAGCAGGTCGTTTACGTGCTTGTTTTTCTGATCAGGAGACGTGGTAATGTCAGCAGATAAAAAATTAATACTAGATATAAAGAACTTAAAAGTTCACTTTAGCATCCCATCAAAATCAGTATGGCCTTGGGCTAAACCTGCCAATTTAAAAGCCGTAGATGGTGTTAATGTTCGCTTATATGAAGGCGAAACACTGGGCGTTGTAGGTGAATCTGGTTGTGGTAAATCAACCTTTGCTCGTGCGATTATTGGGTTGGTAGAAGCGACAGAGGGGGAGGTTGTTTGGCTAGGAGAAGATCTAACCAAATTAGATGACGAGCCTTTGCGTCAAAAACGTAAAGAGATCCAAATGATCTTTCAAGACCCATTAGCATCTCTTAACCCACGTATGACCGTGGGCGATATCATTGCTGAGCCACTACAGACTTTCTATCCGAAACTGACAAAAGATGAAGTGAAAAATAGAGTAAAAGAGATGATGGCAAAGGTGGGGTTATTACCTAACGTCATTAACCGTTACCCTCACGAATTCTCTGGTGGACAGTGTCAGCGTATCGGCATTGCTCGAGCGTTAATCCTAAAACCTAAAATGATCATCTGTGATGAGCCTGTATCAGCTCTTGATGTATCGATCCAAGCACAGGTAGTAAACCTACTGAAAGAACTGCAAAAAGAGCTTGGTCTAAGTTTAGTATTTATAGCCCACGATTTGTCTGTCGTTAAGCATATCTCAGATCGCGTATTGGTTATGTATTTAGGCAATGAAGTAGAGTTGGGTGAGTCGGATGCGTTGTTTAGTGATCCTAAACACCCATACACTAAAGCACTAATGTCTGCGGTTCCAATTCCAGATCCAAAGCTTGAGAGAGCTAAAGTGATTGAGATGCTAGAAGGAGATTTACCTTCACCGATTAATCCACCATCTGGTTGTGTATTCCGTACACGTTGTCCACAAGCAAATGAAGTATGTGCGCAAACAAGACCTGAGCTAAAAGGAACAGATGTACATGCTGTTTCTTGTTTGGCGGTCACTGATATCTAATATAAAAAGCCATCATAAGTAGACAGTTTATGATGGTTAATTTCAGTTTTTAATCATTCAGCCTGTGACAGGCTTAAGCGCGATAATCTATTTATATCGCGCTTTTTTTATATTTATTCTGCTTCGTCGTCAATGTCGGCAAACCAGTAACCGATATTTACAAATTGCAGTAAATTAGCCACTGAATGTGGATCTTGCAGTAAATTCTCGACATCAAGCAGTGTAAACTCTGATGTTTCACATAAAGCGATTACATCATTTTTTACCGTTAATGGGAAAACATAACTTTCGCCATCAATATAAAGCGTCATGTTATCTTCACACGCTTCTGTTTCATGATAGAAAGCACGAAGACCTGCAACTTTGATCAAAGCTTGACCTGACTGTAAGTAACCAAGTAATTCTTCAGTCGTCCATTTTTCAGAATCAGCAAGGATATTTAAATGATGACGAGAGTTACTTAAATATTCACCCATAAATTGCTTTAAAGTGTGCTCATTAGACATGGCATTTAACATCATTGCTTTTAAGTCTTCAAAGTTTTGCGTTGTAATCTCTGTTCCGTGAGTTTGCGCTTTAAGCTCAGGATTGTGGTAATGCACATCACTTTGTTCATTTTCAATAATGAAATCCGCAAAATTACTTACTAGCTCTTGCTCTTTTGGAGAACGAAAGCCCGCTGAGTAGCTCATTGATGGTTCTAATGCATAGCCGTCATGTGGAAAGCCTGGTGGAATATAAAGAATGTCACCGGGTTCTAGAATTTGATCGATGATAGGATCAAACCCAGTGATTTGCTTTAATGCACTATGGCGGTGCTCTTCTTGATATTCACCGATATCACCCACACGCCAATGACGCTTGCCTTGGCCTTGAATGATGAAAACATCGTATTGATCAATATGTGGACCAACGCCACCATCTGGCACAGAATAACTGATCATGATGTCATCAAATAACCAGTTTGGCATCTGTTTGAATGGCTTAAATAGCTCAGCAGCTCCTTCGTGCCAATGGTTAGCTGCTTGAACGATAATAGACCAATTGGTTTCACCCAGCGTATCGAATAGTTCTTCGCTTAATGGCCCGTGTTCTGCATTCCATTCGTTGTTTAAGTTAGAAATAAAGCGAGAATCCACGTCATTTTCTAGTGTTAAGCCAGCGAGTTCTTCAGGCGTTACTGGATCTTGAAAGTTTTCAAAACCGCCTTTGATGATAACGGGTTTTTTCTGCCAATATTCAGAGAGAAATTCTTGTAGTGAAAAGCTTAATTGATACATGATTATTTCCAATAAAAATGCCCGATAGTCGGGCATTCAGAATAAATTTAGGGTGAAGTTCGAGCTTAGAATCTCACGTTGTTATGGTACTGGCTTAGGATCTCTACCATTTTTTCCATGGTTTCTTTAGAAGGAGGGGTTACTCCATCAAGAGGGTACTCAAGCCCCATCGCTTCCCACTTATGCGCACCTAATTGGTGGTAAGGAAGTAGTTCAATTTTCTCGATATTATCCATGTCTTTAATGAATTCACCAAGTAGGTGTGCTGATTCTTCATCGTCAGTATAGCCAGGAACAATAACGTAGCGGATCCATGTTTTCTGACCAACTTTATGCAAATAACGTGCGAAATCTAGAACTCGAGTATTTGATACACCAATTAGTTCTTTATGAACGTCATCTTTCATCTGTTTAAGGTCAAGCATAACAAGATCAGATACGTCTAAGACTTCATCGATTACATCGGTGTGCTTACGAATATAACCATTTGTGTCTAGACAAGTATGCATGCCTTCAGCTTGTGCTGCACGGAAGAAATCACGAACAAATTCAGGTTGAAGCATTGCTTCGCCGCCAGAACAAGTAATACCGCCGCCAGACGCTTTCATGAAGTGGCGGTAGCTTTTAGCTTCTTCAATTAATTCAGTTACGGTAACTTCTTTACCTTCATGGGTATCCCAAGTATCGCGGTTATGACAATACATACAACGCATTAAACAGCCTTGTAAAAAGATGATAAAGCGAATACCGGGACCATCAACAGTACCACAAGATTCAAAAGAGTGAATACGACCTACAGACATGACGACATTTCTCCGAACTATAATTATGCGGCCATTTTATTACACTTTGCACTAATTAAGTAGGGTAAACCAGAGAGAAATAGGGGGAATTATGAGTAAAGTAGAAATAAAAAAGCCCCACCAAAATGGCAGGGCTTAATGCTACTTAATTAACGCTGAAATTATAAAGTTTCAGTGAAAGTACGTGCGATTACGTCTTTTTGTTGTTCAGTAGTTAGAGAGTTAAAACGCACAGCGTAACCCGATACACGGATTGTCAGTTGTGGGTAGTTCTCTGGGTGCTTAACTGCGTCTTCTAGAGTTTCACGGTTAAGAACGTTTACGTTAAGGTGTTGACCACCCTCTACGTTAGCTTCGTGGTGGAAGTAACCATCCATTAGGCCTGCAAGGTTAGAACGACGGTTGTCATCATCTTTACCTAGTGCGTTAGGAACGATAGAGAATGTGTAAGAGATACCATCTTGTGCATCAGCAAACGGTAGTTTACCTACTGATGTTAGTGATGCTACAGCACCTTTCTCATCACGGCCGTGCATTGGGTTAGCACCAGGAGCAAAAGGAGCACCTGCTTGACGACCATCTGGTGTATTACCAGTTTTCTTACCGTATACAACGTTAGATGTAATAGTAAGAATTGATTGAGTAGGGATAGCGTTACGGTACATTTTAAGCTTACGGATTTTACCCATGAACGTAGAAACTAGTTCACATGCGATATCATCAACGCGAGCGTCGTTGTTACCAAATTTAGGGTAATCACCTTCGATGTCGAAATCGATAGCGATGCCGTTTTCGTCACGAATTGGTTTAACTGTAGCGTATTTGATTGCAGCTAGAGAATCGGCTGCAACAGATAGACCAGCAATACCACAAGCCATTGTACGACGAACGTCACGGTCATGAAGAGCCATTAGAGACGCTTCGTAGCTGTATTTGTCGTGCATGTAGTGGATAGAGTTCAATGCTGTAACGTATTGAGTTGCTAACCAATCCATGAAGTGATCTAGACGATCCATTACTTTAGTGTAATCAAGAACTTCATCAGTCATTGGCGCTTCTTTAGGGCCAACTTGGATTTTCAGCTTCTCATCAACGCCGCCATTGATTGCGTAAAGCATAGTTTTCGCAAGGTTAGCACGAGCACCGAAGAACTGCATTTGCTTACCAACGATCATTGGAGATACACAACAAGCGATTGCGTAGTCATCTGATGCTAGGTCAGGGCGCATTAGGTCATCATTTTCGTACTGGATAGAAGAAGTATCGATCGATACTTTTGCACAGAAACGTTTGAAGCCTACAGGCAGTTGCTCAGACCAAAGAACCGTGATGTTTGGCTCTGGAGAAGGACCCATAGTGTAAAGGCTGTTTAGGAAACGGAAGTTAGTACGTGTAACTAGTGTACGACCGTCAAGACCCATACCACCCATAGATTCTGTAGCCCAGATAGGGTCACCAGAGAATAGTTCATCGTATTCAGGAGTACGTAGGAAACGAACCATACGTAGCTTCATTACGAAGTGATCGATCATTTCTTGAGCTTGTTCTTCAGTTAGAAGACCCGCTTCGATATCACGTTGGATGTAGATGTCTAGGAAAGTCGAAGTACGACCTAGAGACATTGCTGCGCCATTTTGAGATTTAACAGCAGCTAGGTAGCCGAAGTAAGTCCACTGAATTGCTTCTTGAGCAGTAGTAGCAGGCTCAGAGATATCACAACCGTATTTAGCTGCCATAACTTTGATTTGACCTAGAGCGCGGTGTTGTTCAGCAATTTCTTCACGAAGTTGCATTGTTGCTGTTAGGTCTTCGCCTTTTTCAAAACGTTCTTGTAGAGAAGCGAATTGAGCTAGCTTGTCTTTGATTAGGAAATCAATACCGTAAAGTGCAACACGACGGTAATCACCAATGATACGACCACGGCCGTATGCATCAGGAAGACCAGTTAGAACACCTGATTTACGACAGTTTAGAATATCTTTAGTGTAGATATCGAAAACACCAGCATTGTGTGTTTTGCGGTATTCAGAGTAGATTTTTGAAACCATAGGATCAAGTTCACGATCATATGCTTTACAAGAACCTTCAACCATACGTACGCCACCGTTAGGGATGATTGCACGTTTTAGAGGAGCATCAGTTTGAAGACCAACGATTGTTTCTAGGTCTTTGTTGATGTATCCAGCGTCGTGAGCTGTAATGGTAGAGATAAGAGAAGTATCAAAATCAACAGGTGCATGGGTTGCGTTTTCCTGTTTGATGCCTTCCATTACTTTAGCCCAAAGCTTGTTAGTTGCTTCAGTACCTTCAGAAACTAGGAATTCTTCGTCACCTTCATAAGGTGCATAGTTCTTTTGGATGAAATCGCGAACGTTAACTTCGTTTTGCCACTCACCGTCTGCAAAACCTGTCCAAGCTTTAGCAAATTGCTCTGCCATGATATACCTACCTTTCTTAGTAGAAAAAATACGTACTATTTATAATGAGTTGAGTTACTCATATCCTCGTAGAGAGGTTAAATAGTACACTCTAATATTAATAACAATATGGATGGCTATTAAACCTAGCCTATAAGCATTCATATTGCGACTAACCGTTCGATTTTTCAAGGTTACATTAAACTTTTTTTGTAAACCTTAAACTAAATCAATAAATCTTAAAATTTTTTGATAAAAATGGGGCAACTATTGACGCTACCCCATAAGTATTATAGGTCTAAACCTAGATTACCATACAAAGTTACAGAAATGCTTGAATGCCGTACTGGCCTTCAAGCATACCAACCGCCAGCATAGCGATTAAACAAATCACTAATACACCACCAGGAATAACGATACGGTCAATAAAAGAAAGGTTGTTAGGACGTTCTTTATCACCAATTAAACCGTTGTTATCAAGTAGCATTGTCATAGCCCAAGCTAATACTGGGTTTGCAACAGCAGCAGCAAAGATACAAATACCTGCAGATTGCGCGTCTTTGTTCTCTTTAACCATTTGAACACCGGCTTCAAGCATTGGTAAGAATACACCTACTAATAGAGCCATACACATTACTGGTGGCCATACCGCAACAT
Source organism: Aliivibrio sp. S3MY1 (assembly GCF_028765575.1). Taxonomy (GTDB): domain Bacteria; phylum Pseudomonadota; class Gammaproteobacteria; order Enterobacterales; family Vibrionaceae; genus Aliivibrio. The sequence continues at coordinate 53,542 of NZ_JARACO010000020.1, forward strand.
CCATAGGGAAGCCAAGGATAGCAATAATCATTACGATGGTACCAAGAAGAATAGCACCACCTGGGATTGGGCGCTTAGCAATTGCTGCTGGGATCATGTACGTTCCCCAAGATGATGTAATATTACCACCACCAACAGCAGTACCTACCATTTGACGAATAGAACACATGGTCATTGTATCATCAACGTCCATTAATACTTTTTCAGTACGACGTGGGTAGTTTAGTTCTTGGAAAATACGGTGACCAAGGAAATCAGGTGACCACATTGCAACCGCTAGGATAGCAAACGGTAGAGACGCTAAGAAGTGCTGCAGGTTTGGTAAACCAAGCATCCAACCTTCTTCAGTTGAACCCCACCAGTAAACAGGGTTTAGGTTAGGGATACCCATCTGAGTTTCAAATTTAAGGTCAAAACCAGCACCAAGAGCAAGTGCAACAGCTAAACCAGCAAACGCACAAGCAGGGATGGCTAACCAGCGCTTGTTAATACGAGCAAGATAAGCGTATAGAACAATGTTTACTGCTAATACGATTAAACCAATGTAGCCTAACTCGCCTTCAAGGCCTGTAGACCAAGCTTGTATATTGCTAATCTGACCCATTGCCCCACTGAAGCCAAGGAAGACAAGCAGACCACCAGCAACCCCTTCTGAGGTTAAGTTGACTAATTTGGAACCACCTTTGAAATAACTCAATAGTAAGCCGAATACACCTAATAAAATGGCAAGAGCAAGGGGGTGTGCACCAGCTAACGCGATCGCACCGATAAGTGGGATCATTGGGCCATGGTTACCTGCAAGGTTAGCGCGAGGGTTAAAGAAACCAGACGCTAAAATACAGAATAAAAAAGCAGGGATAAGCATTTCAACACGAGCAACTTCAATGGCAAATTCTTTACCTAAGTTGATATGTGGCCATGCTTGTGTAAGGCCATCGGCCCAAGACATCATTACCGCAGAGTACATAGCGATGATACCAATAGTACCTGCTAATGCTGGAACAAGATCTTCAAGTTCGAAACGAAAATCACGCCCAGGTAGGTTTAAACCAAATCGACGCGGCTTCATTATTTGCAGTTCATGGTCTAAATAGTCTGAACGGCTACTGAACTCGGAAGCTGGGCGATGTAACTCGCTATAGCTTTTTTCGTTCTGCTCTTTGTCTATAGACATAGAATCCTCATAAATAGAATTTTAAGTAATTAAAAATCAATAAATAGATATTGATGTTGATTTTGTTATTTTCGCCGAGTGTAGCACACGAAAATTAAGCCAATGATTGATCTTGATCACTATATGATTGTATATGAAAGAAAACTACAAAATGAGACGGTGAGTGATTTGACTTTATTATATTGATGATATGGCTTTAGGTTTTTTATGCTTTTAAAAAACAGTGGCATACAGTGTTTTTGATGCATAATCACAATGGTATCAACAATATTGAACTTGTTCATATCTTTTAATAAACTATAAATAATAGCAGTAATTCATTTACATGTACCACGAGTATTACGTACTTCAAGGCTCGTACTTAAACATAAATTGCCGTAATTCAATGTTTCATTATTGTTGAATTGGTTGTGCGTAAAAATGTCTCAATAAAGATAATAAGTGAGTAATAATTATTTTTATATGAATTAAAATTCTTTATGCGTTTGAATTGTGTTTGAGTGTCATGGTTTGGTTAATAAATTGTTGCTTGTGGTAATGTTGAGTGTTAAATTCTAACAATAAAGAGAAAAGCAAACGATTAATGTGTGATTGAATTAGGAGTATATGGCGCATGAAGGATGCAGTCGCACTAGAAATAAAAGATTTACACAAGCATTTTGGACAAAATGAAGTGCTAAAAGGTATTTCATTAGAAGCGAATAAAGGCGATGTGATTTCTATTATTGGGTCATCGGGTTCCGGTAAAAGTACCTTCCTACGTTGTATTAATTTGCTTGAAACACCGACTCAAGGGGAAATTTGGGTTAATGGTGAATTGATTGAAATGAAAAATAATCGTTTAGGGGAGGCTATTCCTGCGAATGAAAAACAAGTTCAACGAATTCGCTCACGTCTTGCGATGGTTTTTCAAGGCTTTAACTTATGGTCACACATGACCGTACTTCAAAATGTTATAGAAGCACCGATACATGTTTTAGGCGTCCCTAAAGCAGAAGCTATTGAAAAAGCAGAACAAATTTTAAAGCAAGTTGGTCTTTATGAACGTAGGGACTATTACCCTGGGCATTTGTCTGGAGGGCAACAGCAGCGAGCAGCAATCGCACGGGCATTAGCGGTTGATCCTGAAGTGATGCTATTTGATGAGCCAACCTCAGCGCTTGACCCTGAGTTGGTTGGGGAGGTTCTCGGAGTAATGCGAGATCTTGCTGAAGAGGGACGCACCATGTTGGTAGTAACACACGAAATGGCGTTTGCTCGTGATGTATCAAATCATGTGATGTTCTTACATCAAGGTTTGGTTGAAGAGCAGGGCGATCCCGCTAAGCTTTTTATTAATCCAGAATCTGAACGTTTAAAACAGTTTATTTCATCTATTTATTAGACGTTAATGAATATCTGAGTACGAAAGAAATACAGCAAACAGTATAAATATAAAAATCGTTAGTCACAGGAGCAAGGAAATGAAGAAGTGGTTATTAGCAGCCGTTGTTGCATCTACAGCCGTTACTGGCGCAGCTCAAGCAAAAGAATGGAAGCAAATTCGATTTGGTATTGAAGGAGCTTACCCTCCTTTTAGTTGGACAGAGCCATCAGGTGAACTTAAAGGTTTTGATGTTGATATAGCAAACGCACTGTGTAAAGAGATGGAAGCTCGTTGTAAGATCGTCGCACAAGATTGGGATGGCATTATTCCATCACTGCTTGCTCGTAAATATGATGCCATCATTGCAGCAATGTCGATTACTGAAGAGCGCAAAAAGAAAATTGATTTCACTGAAAAATACGCACTCATTCCAAATAAATTTGTAGCTAAAAAAGGCACAGATTTAGTCATGACAAAAGCGGGTCTTAAAGATGTAACTGTCGGTGTTCAGCGTGCAACAACACATGATAAATACCTAACAGATAACTTTGGTAAGGGGGTAGATCTAAAACGTTATGGTTCATTTGATGAAGCTTATCTAGATCTTAAAGCAGGTCGAATCGATACTGTTCTTGGTGATGCATCGGCATTAGAAGAAGGTCTTCTTAATAAACCAGGCGGTAAAGCGTATGAGTTTGTTGGACCATCATTAACCGATCCAAAATGGTTTGGTGACGGTTTTGGTATTGCGACTCGTAAGCAAGATAAAGACTTAACTAAACAGCTAAATATAGCGATTCAATCACTGCGTGAAAAAGGCATTTATCAAGAGATTGCCGCTAAATACTTCAACTATGATGTTTATGGTGAGTAAGCAACAGTAAGTATAAAAAGGGAAGAGACACGTTGAGTGTCTCTTTCATTATTTCTAATAGTTATATCCACTCCAATAAATAGCGACTGATTTTTATTGGAGTAGGTAGTAAAGCGAACGCTTGGAAGCAGTATGTTAGATTTACAAGGATATGAATCCTCCATCTTAGACGGAGCGATAGTGACGCTACAAGTTGCATTATTGTCTCTTATTTTAGCCGTGTTTCTAGGGTTACTAGGCGCATTAGCTAAAATGGCGCCTTATCGTTGGGCGAGAGGAATCGCAACTATTTATACAACGGTTGTTCGTGGTATTCCCGATCTTGTGTTAATGATGTTGTTATTTTTTGGCGGTCAGATGCTGCTTAATAACGGGTTGTACGCAACGAATGAGTGGATAAATGAGTGGATGACTAATTCTAATCCAGATCATGAATGGTTTTCTTACCTTCCAGACTATATTGAAATTAGCCCATTTATCGCCGGTGTTTTAACCATTGGTTTTATCTTTGGCGCTTACATGGCTGAAACCTTCCGTGGTGCAATCATGGCCGTTGACCGTGGTGAGATGGAAGCAGCAAAAGCGTATGGAATGAGTGGCGCGATGGCATTTCGTCGTATCCTCTTTCCTCAAATGATCCGTCATGCCTTACCTGGATTTGGTAATAATTGGTTAGTTTTATTAAAAACAACCGCGTTAGTTTCGATTATCGGTTTAGAAGATATGGTTCGAGTCAGTTCAATGGCGGCAGGAACCACTAAAATGCCATTTACGTTCTATATGTCTGTCGCATGTATCTTTTTACTTTTCACTGCTATATCAACCGGTGCTTTAAAGCTTGTTGAACGTAAATTCAGTATTCATATGAGGTAAGCATGGATTTTTCAATTATTATTGAGAGCCTACCTGTTTATTTAGAAGGGCTTTGGACTACAGTTTGGTTAGTGGCACTTTCTCTTGTTATTGGCTTGTGTATCGCAGTACCTTCTGCAATAGCAAGAAATAGTGACAATCCATTCATTTGGGTGCCCGCTTGGGCTTATATTTATTTTTTCCGTGGAACGCCGTTATTGATCCAGTTGTATCTTATTTACTACGGCATGGATCAGTTTTTTCCCGTAAAAGATACACTATGGGAGCACGCATCATTTTGTGCCTTAGTGGCGTTTGCATTAAATACGGGTGCATATACAGCTGAAATTATTCGTGGTTCAATTAATGGATTACCCCAAGGTGAGATAGAAGCGGCAAAAGCGTATGGAATGAGTCAATTTCAAACCTATAAACGCATCATTTTACCAAGTGCGTTGCGAAGAGCACTTCCAGCCTACAGTAATGAAGTGATTTTTATGCTTCATGGCTCCGCTATTGCGGGAATTGTGACCTTGATGGATTTAACGGGTGCAGCTCGGTTGGTTAATTCTCGTTATTATGCACCGTTTGAGTCATATATTGCAGCAGGTTTATTTTATATGTGCTTAACGTTTATTATCATTTTTGTATTTAAACAATTAGAAACTCGACTGCTTAGATTTATGAGACCGTTAAGTTAAGTGTATTTTAAACATAGAAAAAGAGCACAAGATGTGCTCTTTTTTTGTTAATATCAATAGAACAAGTAAATGGTCAGATTTGCTCTTGAGGAGATGGTTATGAACGTATCATTTTTATTGATAAGGCTAGTAAAATTAGTCGTGATTTGCGCATTGTTTTTGAGTGTTTTTGATTTCATAGAGCATGGCGAAATTCTTTGGTACCAGCGCTGGTTCTAATCGTAATGATAAACAAGAGCACGTTTATGTGCTCTTGTTTACTTTATAGCGACTAATTAAATGAGTGCTATACCGCGACATCAAAAAATAAATTAACGTCAGTTAGTTCACTGATCTCATCTAAGTAATTTTTTAGGTGTGGAGGAAAATCCAACCCTTTTACTACCGTCAGGTTACGAAGGAATGGAAATAAATTAATATCATCCCATGTGATTTTATTCCCTTTTTCTGATGGTAACGTAATGAAATTAACATCCACCAATAATGGGTTTAATTGATTAATATAATCATCACTTTGAGCTAGCGCTTGCTCAAAGGACATAGCAATAAACGCTTCTTTTTTCTCTGTATACCAAGTAATTGCTTCAGGTTGTTGAAACTCTTGTAAATTTAGTTGAGTCCAGCGAGGGAAGGTAAGGTTAAAGAATAAAGGACGAGCAGTATCTAACCATTTAGAAATCTCATCGGCGTGAGTCGCTTGTTCAATAACAGAGTGATGATCGTACTTATCAAGAAACTCTGCGATATCCAAGCTTTCCGCCATGTAGCTGCCGTCTTCTTTCTCTAAAATAGGTACCATGTTTGCACCGACTTTCTCAATTCGGCTATCTACATCATCATTCTGTATATAAATGAATTCAATAGGCTGATTTTTAATACCAGCAACCATTTTAGCTTTCATGCAAAATGGGCAATGTTCAAATAAGAATAATTTCATACTACTTCCTTATTAAAAAAGCCTCACTTTAGAATATAAAGTAAGGCTCAAATCGTTATTTAAATGTAGACCAGATTGGCGCGTGATCAGACGGTTTTTCAATGCCACGTAGTTCGTAATCAATACCCGCATCTGTACACTTAGCAGCGAGCGTTGGCGTCGCCAGCACAACATCAATTCGAAGGCCACGATTATCAACAAAGCCTTTCGAACGGTAATCAAACCAAGAGAACTGGTCAGCTACATCAGGATGAAGGTTACGGAAGGTATCTTCAAAACCCCAATCTTTTACTGTTTGTAGCCATTCACGCTCTTCTGGTTGAAATGAGCATTTACCCGTTCTTAACCAACGCTTTGCATTTGGTTCACCAATACCAATGTCTAAATCAGTAGGGCTGATATTAATGTCACCCATTATAATGAGCTCTTCATCGCTATTGTGGTGGGTGTTTAGATGGGTCATTAAATCTTTATAGAACTGACGTTTGTACGGGAATTTAGTTTCATGCTTGATGCTATCACCCTGTGGGAAATAACCATTCATAACAGTAAACTGTGAGCCATCTTCACGTTGATGTGTTGTCATTATCATGCGTTTTTGATGCTCTTCGGTATCAGTATCAAAACCGTACTGAACAGAAATAGGTTCTTGCTTACATAGCATAGCAACACCGTAATGTGCTTTTTGACCATGGAAGTAGACTTTGTAGCCCATCGCCTCAACAGCTTCAACAGGGAACATTTCGTTATGTACTTTGATCTCTTGAAGACCAATAACATCAGGGTTGTGCTTATCAATAATCGCTTGAAGTTGATGAAGGCGAGCACGAAGGCCATTTATGTTGAATGAGATTACTTTCATAATAGTTAAAGTCCTTGTATTTATGTTGAATCCTAAACGAAGGCAGGATCTTTTAATACAATGATATTACCATTATTTTAAGTGATAAGTTAATTCATTAACTTAGCAGCAGGCTTGCATGTCTCACAGTGCCATGTGCATTTCTGTTGTCCAAAGCCCGCTTTTATCCATGCCATTGTTACGCTAGTTGATGGGTTACAAAAAGCCTCTTTATTACATAAGCTACAGGTTTTCCATTGTGAAGGTTCTTGCTGCTTTTGAGTTTGTGCTATGTGCATTTTAATGCCTCTATTTATATTATTGAAAACAAGATAACTGTATATTTGAACAGTGTTTTTGGCAAGTAATAAAAAGAGGAATTCGACGTTTTATTTCTTACAGACACAAAAAAAGCCAACTCATTTCTGAATTGGCTTTTCGATCTCTATCGAGATAAATAATGGTGGGGGGGGACGGATTCGAACC
>NZ_JARACO010000021.1 GCF_028765575.1 Aliivibrio sp. S3MY1
AATGAGTATCATGAGCAGGAAAGACAACTTGCATCCAGTGCTGTTGAATGAGTTCGCTTTTATTCCAAGAGATTGAATCAGAAGAGATAGAGGTCGACATCAATTCTGAATTGAGCCAAAGTTCAATATCATCAGCTTTCACATTAAAAATGAATGACGCAGCCCCTTCTTTTTTCACTTTTAAACCCAGATAAACCCCAGAGCCTAAATGCTGCCATTGGTGCTTTCCGCGACGCTCCCAGCTTTGATCTTGCACAAAAGGAGGCAACCACTCATCCGCTAAGTAAGCAATATCTGGCCATGCCTTTTCTTCTGTGGATTCAGCCTGAATATCGTAAATTTCTTCATAAGCTAAACGTAATTCAGCGATCATGGCTAAATCGTCTTGCGTTAAATCGGTAATTAATACTTGGTGTGGCTCAAGCTTTACGCCCTCATCGTTCGATTGATGGTATGGCAATGCGATCACCGCAATAAGCAAAATGCACCCAATAATGAGTGCGATCCATTTACCCTCTGCGCTTCCATTATCTGGAGTGACGGGTTGGATAATCATTTCTCTGAGATCTCAACAACATCGACTTCCACAGGGCTTTCGTGTCCTGAATCAAACACTAGATAAAAGTCCGTTTCAGGATTTGTAAATTCCGCAATTGAGCGTTTATCTGTCGTGACTTTTGCAATCAAATTGTCATCGTAATCATACATGTTTACATCATAATCAACGGCTTTGCTGCCATCACTGTAGCCGGTTTCACACAGTACTAAATTCGATTCAAACCAACAGCTCATTAATGGAAAATGAGCAAAACTCGCAGAAGAAAAAAGAAGAGAAGACACAAAAAGGGTTTTTAGGGTTACTTTATTCATGGAAAAAATCTCGATAAACAGCACCACAAACCGTTATGGAAAGTGGTGCTAACTACATTATTGAAGTAATGCTTCAAACGTTAAGTGAACATTTACACTGGCTTGCTCTGCAAGTGGGTGGTCTTTCAGCTCACCTTTGTAATTTGATTTCATCAGGTAACGACCCGCAGTTTCAGGAGTAAAGGTGATCTTTCCATCTTTATCACTCACGACATCAATTTGCTCTTGATGATTGCGATATAGTGTTCCTTCACGAGTAATATCAGCGGTAACTCCCGCTTGAGGTTTACCATTAAAGAAAAATTGGAAAGTCACTGGCTCGCCTTCAATAATGTCAGACGGGTGAGTTAATGGTTTAAGCTCTAACAAGGTATTATCAAGCTTCATTGCTTCTGTTGTTGGCTTACCTACTGTCACGTAACTTTCAGCACGAGTGAAACTCACTTGGCTTACCACATCACGAGCTTTCTTAGGCAACACTAAATCACGATCGGCTTTGGTCGCTTTAATCCATTTCACCGTATCACGACGACCCGCTTTATATTGGGTATAGTAAGTCGGTTCATTATTGATACGAACTTTATGCGTACCTTCTTCTTCAAAATAGAAATCAAACATTGAACGACGTTTGCCTTTAACGACAAAGTTTGGGCGCTCAGTACGACCATCAGGCATCACTACTTGTGCTTGGTCACTGCCTGCTGGCTTATCAAATACAAACGTACCGTGTGACGCGGTTACATCAAACGTAAGCCAATCACCACCTTCTTTAGATACGGTAAAATGAGAAGGTAAAACCCAACGAGGGTGTGCGTTAGCTGTCGTTGCAACCAATAAACCTGCAGCCATCACGCTGGTTAATACTGCTGCTTTGAACTTACTGTTCATTAATGTTGTTTTCATAATGTGTGTAATCCCTTGATAAATAGACATCTAAATTATTTTTTATAATGAATGGTGATTTCGCCAGTCTCTTCTGTTGGCTTTAACTGGTAAGTCATATCATTATCACCAAGTGTCATTTTTTGACGTAAATAGTTACGGCCACCGTGCTCGCGAACCACTTCGATATGTAACGTATAATCCCCTTGTGGCAGCGTCTGACCTGAGTCATCTTTGCCATCCCAACTGAATTTATATTTACCTGCTGGTCGTGTGGCAGAAGTAACAGCATCAACTAATTCACGATCGTAACGACCGACTTTACGCCACCAGCTTCTTAAATCTTTCAGCCACTCATCTTTACCAACCCATAACTCAATCGTTTTTACTGACTTACGTTCGCTGTTTTCAATCCACACCGCCACATAAGGGCGTGCATACATGGTGGTCATCATCGTCGGAAGCTCAAAAGCAACATCGACTTTCGCACTCTCAGAAATAACCGCTGAGTTAACAAAAAGAGGCGTTGTTAATACCATTGCAGCAATTGAATGTCGTAAATAGGTAGAGAGTGAAGCCATTGTGATGTCCTTATGGGTACAGGTTAAAAGGGTTAAGGTACGGCAATAAAATACAATGCAAGTGTGATTGATGAACCCAATGCCATCCACTTCATTGAGGTCATTAGTGTTCTTTTTTTCGGTAAAATTAAGCACACACCTGTGAGTACAAAAAAGATCATTAATAGCGCGGTAATATCAATGAATGCTTTCCAAACTTCACCGCTGTTTCGTCCTTTGTGTAAGTCATTTAATAGCGCAACAACGCCATAGTTTGAACTTTCAATATCCGCCATGCCTGTCGTTAAATCGATATAAACAGACGCGTTATAACCGGGGCCTTTATAATTTAATGACAATTCACCCTCGACTAATTCACCGTCTTCAACGTCGGTAAAAACATCAACATTAGAAGGCGTTCCAGAGAGATCGGAGTGTTGATTTAAGTAATCAAGCAAAGCGGCGGTATTTGGTTTATTCCAAAGGATGTGTTGTTTTTCATCTTGAGAAAAAAGCACACTGCTAGGAACAGAAAGAGTGGTATTTTTGATGTCTGGTGAACGGCTAACAAACCAATCAGGACGATTTAGTGTGATCCCGGTGAGCGAGAAAAATAAGACAACAAGTAAAAGCGCCATTGATACGTAGACATGTAAGCGACGCGCCCACAATTGTACTTGTTTATTTTTCAGCAACATGAATAAGACAGGATCATTTAAGAATAATGGAAGGTAATGTAATTGATAATGATTTGCGTTGACATTCAATTTACATTATTTACGTTTGGGAGATTATTTAATCTCTTTTTTATAGGAGGAGTGAAAGCCCTCATCATTTGATAAGGGCATTAAATGAATTTTATGCTGAATTTTTGCTTGTCTTTCGCAATTGAGACAAATATTTTATCCACCCTTTCGCTTCATTTGATGGCGTAAAATCATTGGCTCTTTTGGCATAAAGTAAGGCTGAATCTATTTGGTTTAGCTTGTAATACGCTCTTACTTTAGCTAATGCAATATCACCTGTCTTTTTGTAATCTTTAACCTTATCTAAAGTCTTCAAGCCTTGTTGATAGTGACCTTCTTGGATCTGCAATTGGGCCACTTGCCAATAATAACGTGGATCTAGTGCTGCTGCTTTTGACCAAGTAACAGTGGCTTTGTCCCACTCTTTTGCTGCTTGCCAATAGCTTGCCTGCATTGTCAGTAAATCAATATCACTTTGTGCTTCATCTAACTGATTTAAGACTTCTGCGGCTTTCTCTGGGATACCGCGTTGAGCATAAAGTTGAGCTAATAATTTCAATTCCGCTTGACTCAACTCAATTCCTTGTCGCTCTGCAAGAATAAGGGTATCTAACGCATTTTTAGGTTGATTCAAACGAAGTTGAATACTCGTTAACTGCTGCCACCACGTCACTTTATTTGGTTCAAGTACAATTAAACTGTTCAATGTTGGGATCGCCGATTTCCACTGTTTTAATTGCAGTTGCGCCCCTAATTTCAACACTAGCGATTGGCTTCTTTCACTTTTTTTCTTATATATCGCGACACGTTCATGCTTGTTTAATGCAGAAAGGACCTTTTCCCATTGCGCCAACTGGTAATGAGTTTGAGAAATACGGAACCATAAATCGCCTATTTTTTGTTTTTCAGGCACTGAGTTCGCTAATTGATAATAATGTGGTAACGCATCACTAAAGCGCTGCTCGGTTAATAATAAATCAGCAAGCATACGTTGTGTTATCCATGCTTGCTCATCGGCTAATTGCTGGCTATTTACCGCTTTAGTAAGGTATTTAACTGCCGATTTACTGCTCCCAGCCTGCCAGTGAAACACACCTAACATGCGTTGAATATAGGCTTTATCATAATCCTGGGAAGGGGTTAATTCTGCCAAAACAGCAATTGCCTCAGGCATTTTTTCTTGCTGTTGTAGTTGCAATGCTCGCTGTACTTTACCCGCATTGTATTGACTAAGTTGCTGAGCTTGCACAGCCTCTGCAAAAAATAAAGCGGCGCTAAGAATAAGAACAGAAGCATGTAATTTTAATTTCATCATTTTGCTAACGTAAACTCCAATTTCACCGTTTGTCCAACTTGAGCAATGGCTTTCCCACCGACTATTTTTGGTTGATATTTCCATTTTTTCAACGCTTTAACGGCTTCTCTTTCAAACATTCTACGCGGTTTAGCGTCCGTCACTTTTACATCGGTTGGGCGACCTTGCTCATCAATGGTAAATGACATAACAACAAAGCCCTCAGCGCCTCTTTTCATTGCTTTTGATGGATAACGAGGCTCAACACGATATAATGGCATCGCTTGCTGGTTACCCGTAAAATCGGCAAAACTCGGTGCATTAATCGCTAACCCTGAAATTCCAGAATCCAAGCTCATTGGTGGCATTGAACTTTGTGGTGTCGCCATTGAGGTTTGAGTTTGAGACGCCATTGGTTTTGCCTCTGGTGGCGGCTCTGGTGTTTCTGGTTTTTCTGGCACTCGTCGTTGACGACGTTGAATATCTTGCTCTTGCTCTACCATCACCATGTCAAAGCGGATCGTCTCACTGCTTTCAGGTTTACCGTTATGACCGTTGTCTACCATCCACGCCATAAACATGAATAGCCCTACCGTCATAGAAAGCGCAATAGGCACTGCCAACAATAATCGCCACATTAATTTTTCTCCGCAGCCAATGCGATGCCTTTAACTCCCGCACCTTTAGCCGCATCCATGACTTTCACAACCGTACCGTTGTACGCATGTTCATCTGCTTGGATCACTAACGATGCATCTGGTTGCTCTAGTAATAAATGCTCTAATGTCGCTTGAACTCGCTCTGCATCCACCATACGCTTATCAATGAAAATATCGTTTGAAGCCGTAATAGCGACAAAAATACCCGCGTCTTTTTGGCTTGATACATTGCTTGCTTGAGGGCGATTAACTTCAACCCCTGATTCACGTACAAATGAACTGGTTACGATAAAAAAGATCAACATGATAAATACGATATCGAGCATTGATGTTAAATCTATTTGTGCTTCTTCTTGATTTGAAGAACGACGGCCAAGTCTCATGACTGACTCCTTAATGCTTTTTCTAAATGATGTTCTTTACGGCGGCATACTTTGGCTAAACGAGCATGAACAAACATACCCGCTAGCGCAGCAACCATGCCAGCCATGGTGGGTAATGTCGCTAACGAAATTCCCGATGCCATCAGTTTTGGCTGGCTGCTGCCTTGATTTGCCATCACATCAAACACTGAGATCATGCCTGTTACCGTGCCTAGCAAACCGAGCATTGGGCAAATGGCGACAAGAACTTTGATGAAATTCATGTATTGATTAAGCTGAAGATGTGCTTCGCTTACCCAGCCATCACGGATCGTTTTCGCATACCACGAATCATGATCATCTCGCTGCTGCCATTTATCTAACCATACTTTTTTCTGTGCCGGAAAAGTGAAAGATAAGAAAAATACACGCTCAACCACTAGTAACCAACACACCGCTACAACTGCGCCTAACCACCATAAAATGGGGCCGCCTTGTGCCATAAAGTGAGATAAGAAGGCCGTCATTAGGCTGCAATTCCCATTGATTTGTTTATTGTTTCTTTTTCTGCTTGTTCAGCCACTAAACTCAAGCCCTGTTTTTCAAGAATGGTGCGAATACTCTCTGCTTGTGAGCTTAAAATATTGTGAGTTAATAACAGTGGCATCGCCGCAACCAAACCTAGTACCGTCGTCACAAGTGCCATTGAAATACCGCCCGCCATTACTTTTGGATCGCCATTACCAAATTGTGTGATCACTTGGAACGTTTCGATCATGCCAGTAACTGTGCCTAAAAGCCCTAACATAGGTGCTAATGCCGCAAGAAGCTTAAGCATTGAAAGACCTTTTTCTAATCCTTGCTGCTCATCGACAATAGTTTCTAATAAGCGAAGTTCTAATGCTTCTACTGAGCGCGTTTTTTCTGCATCATAAACAGATAAAACACGACCAAGAGGGTTATTACCGATGTGTGCAGGATCTTTTAATTGAGTGCGGATCTGCTGACGAATAACCAACAATCTAGCGCCATTAAATAACGAGATAAGCAGGCCAATTGCCAATAGCGCGATAATGATTTGTCCAACCACACCACCCGCTTGAAGGCGATCTTTTAGCGTTGGTGAATTTGCAAGTTGCTCTAGCATGATGCCACGCGATGGATCCACTGCCATCATGATCACTTGTTGCTGTGCCATATCAGCGACTGTTGCTACTGATGGCGCAAGCTCTGGCTGTTGTGCATAATACGTTGCTACGTTCTTTTTATTATCCCAACGTAAAAAGCCTTCGTCGCCAACCAATGCCATATTGCCTAAACGGTAAGCATTCACTTCTGCGCGATGACCGGCACCATTAATAACAGTCACAGGAACTAAAGTCAGTTGTGAACTTACCTGTGCTTGTTGAGCCATTGTTTGCCACAAACCGGTCAATTGGCCCATCGAAGGCAACGATTTAGCGGCAACGATATCATTAATTACTTGGCTATTTTTCTTATCATCAAGGCCTGTCACTGAGTTCTTTAACTCTAGTTCGACATCTTTTGCTGTTTGTCTTACTACACCAAACAGCTCTCCCAAACTGCCTGTTTCTAGATGCAATTTTTGCTCTAAAGAGGCTAACGTTTTTTCATTATTACTGAACGTTGAGCTTAACTTATCACTCTCATTTTGTAGCTGTTTTCGCTCTGCTATTAACGCATCTCTTTGTGCTTTTAAACTTTGTTCTGTTTGTTTAAAACCAGACTCACGCTGTGCATTATGTTGCTTTTGAATTTGGCTTGCTTGCTTGGTGTCTTGAACCAATTCAGAGCTTGCTGCCGATATGTTAGCTGAAAAGCTTAATACTGAAATAGCTAAAATAAGTGGTTTAATCGTCATGTTATTTCACCTCTTTCAGTGATAAAGAAACGGGTAGAGTCAATAAGCTCGGTGCCACTTGTTTATAAGCAACAGAGTACGCTTTAGCTAAGTCGTCATTAAATGATGAATCCAGTAACGTCCACTGATTACGGTAGGTATTCCAGCTCCAGTATTGTGAAGAATCCAAACGACGAGCAAGCAAAGATACACGACCTAAATGCAACATATCAGCATCAATTAATTCATCATTTTCAACCGTGATTTGAGTTTGGTATGTGCCTAGCTTTGAGCCATAATCCATCTCAATTTGATACGCTTCGAGGATACGACGATATTTTTCTGCATCACTCACATCGGCTCTGGTCATCATGTGTTCAAGTTTTTCAATGCGTTGTTGGCGTTCTGCGATCTTAATTGGTTTATCTTGCTCAACTAACACAGTAAGACCCGACAACATTTTATACATCAATGGAACAACGCCTTGGCGAGTGTCTTTGATGGTTTCAATTTGAGTATTTAAATTAGTCATTTCTTGTTGCTGACTATTCACCAAACCAGTGAGGTGATCACGATAAACCGCAAGATTCTTTACTTCTTCTTGCAGTTGTTCGATCTCTGCTTTATATGCCAATGTTGCTTCTGAACTTTTATCAATTTTTGTTTGGCTCACCGCAGAGGCTGTATTCGATTTATTTTCGATAGATCGTGCTTGCTCAAGTGTAGAGGCTTGAGCCGTTGTGATCACGGTAGCTAACGCTATTCCAATACTGGTTTTTAAAATATTCATATTATCTATTTCTTAACTGTTCTTTTTTAAGCTCTATCTCTTAAAAAATTTGCCTTTAAATAAACGCACTAAAGGGAGACCGAAGTCTCCCTTATATTTACTGCGCTAAATTAGTATTTAACTTGTAGTGTCGCCATGTAGTTTCGGCCTTCACCAATAACAACATTTTGCGCACCATCGGTTGCATAACCGTTTTTCCCCGTTGAACCACCACCTGCTAGGTAATCGGTATCAAATAAGTTTTCAACATTAAAGCGAGCTACAAAGGTTAAATCTTGATCATACTTGATTGTATGAGATAAACCTAAATCAAAACGAGTATAACCATCTTTCTTAAAGGTATTCGCTGCATCTCCGTAACGCTCACCCACATAAATTGCACCTAGATTTGCATTGGTATTATTTGTAAATGCATAACGAGTCCATACTGTTGCTGAGTATTCAGGCACATCTGCTGGGCGATTACCTTGATACTTTTCATCTTTTGCATATTCAGCATCTAAGTAGGTTGCTGAACCACTCATTGATAGTTGCTCAGTAATAAAGCCCTGTACTGCTAATTCTGCACCACGGTGAACGCGTTCACCTGATTGTGTTTTCTCTTTCTTACCACCGCCTAAATCAACATCAATCGTAGAATTTTCTTGTGTTATATCAAACACAGCACCAGATACGAATAGTTGGTTATCCATTAACTCCCATTTAGTACCTAGTTCGTATAGTTTACCGCGTAATGGGTCTAACTTGTGACCATCATTTACATATTCATTACCAGAGACTTCACCTTGCATCTCAAAGCTTTCTGAATAAGTTGCGTAAATTGAACCCGTATCTGTTGGGTGATAGATTACCGCAAATTTAGGAGACGTAGCCTCTTCAGCTAAGCCTTCTTCAACTTGTCGATCAAGACGAACGCCAACAAGTGCTTGCCATTGCTCATTAAATGTAATCATATCTTGAGCATAGAAACCCCAGTTATTATATTCAGAACTGGTATCACGAGGATCTTTACTTGGATTACGAACAGGGGCCTGAGCTGGTTCACCCACCGTTGCTGTTGTATTGTTAAATGAATACTCTAAACGATCATAGCTATAACCTAACCAGTTACTACCTAATAACATTTGGTGACTTACACCCAATGCATCAAATTCCCCGATAAGATCAATACTTGCTGTTTGGAATACCCATTTGTCTGTACGATCACTCCCCCCTTGTGTATAAGTACCTGTTGTTGGGTTATACGTCTCTTCTTTAGGGAAGCTTTCTACATCATGGCGGTTAAAATCTTGATAATTATAACTTGCGTTAATACGCCATGTGTCCGTTAAATTTGCTGCGACATCGATACCGATATTCTCAACATCATTTTCAATTTTTGACCACTGAGCATCCCAGATATGGTCATCACCAATTACCGTTTTACCATCTTTGATGTAGGCACCAGAATCTACGCTACCATCATCAATAGTACGGTCGTAATGCAACGACACAGTAACGTCTTCTGTTACATCATAATCAAGGAATAAACCACCAACAAAACGCTCAGTCGATGGCACTGTACCATCACTGTATTGACGCCATGAGTTATACGTTTGTTTTGAAACAATTGCACGACCACGAAGTGTTTGGTCTTCATTTAATGAGCCACTCACATCAGCTGTGGTACGTGAATCATTATTTGAACCAAGATCTTGGCTTACACTTACTTGTGTTTCATACGTAGGTTTTTTAGCCACCATATTAACTAAACCACCAGGTGCTGATTGACCATAAAGCAAACCCGATGGGCCTTTAAGCACTTCAACACGATCTAATAATTCAATTGGTTGACGATAATGAGACCAATGTTGTTTTCCATCACGTAAAAAGCCAGAACTACTGCTTAAGCCAAAACCACGTAAAGTAAATTGCTCGCGGTTACGAGTTGTAGCACCAGCACCAATACTCGCATCATTCTTCAGAACTTCACCCAGCGTGCTTGCGCGCTGCTCGTCAATAAGCTGCTCATCAATAACCGTTACTTGCCCTGGAGTTTCTAGCTGCGTTGCTTCCATACGCATTGATGTTGAGTTTGTATCGGCTTTATAACCGTAATCACGACCAGTAACGACCATGTGCTCATCAGTAGTTGATGTCTCTGTTTCAGCGTAAGCAAAAGGGGTAGACAAAATTGCGCCAATAACAAGAGCCAGCTGACTTTTAGAAAACATATTCCATTATCTCCAAATCTTTTATTAATAAAACGGGTGATTAACTTCTGAGATGGAATATAAATGATAATTGTTACTATTTGCATTGAATTTACATTCTTTGCATTCGTAAAGAAATCATACTCTATTTAAACCAAACGCTATTATGAGTAACAAAATAAAACCAAAATCCTCACAAACCAAGTAACCATTTTATTTCAACAAAATAACAAGTTATAAGTAACTATTGGTAAAAATATTAATAGAGATATTGATTTTGAGCCCTCAGTAACATTTTTTAAAGCATTTAGTCTTTTTGTTACATAAGATTAATCCCAAAGTGGTAATATTAATTGTGACCACACAGAGAATGTGGCTAATTAAAGGATCATATTATGAACAAACGCTATATCGCTTTAATCGCTGCCGTTGGTATTGCCATTGGTTGGATAACCTTGGGCGGTACACAAGCAGTACTTCACGCAACATCAACCACTGAATTTTGTGTCTCATGCCATACGATGGAAAAACCATTACATGAATATCAAGGTTCTGTTCATTTCAGTAACCAAAAAGGTATCCGTGCCGAATGTGCTGATTGTCATATTCCAGAAGAACCAATTGATTACCTAATTACCAAAATTCGTGCCTCGAAAGACATCTATCACGAATTTGTTACTGGCAAAATCGACACCGATGAAAAATACGAAGAACACCGTTTAGCGATGGCTGAAACCGTATGGGAACAAATGCGTGCAAACGATTCTGCGACTTGTCGTTCTTGCCACAGCTTTGATGCAATGGAAACTTACGACCAATCAGCAAGTGCACAAAAAATGCATGTTTACGGCAGAGAAAACAACCAAACCTGTATTGATTGTCATAAAGGCGTTGCTCACTTTGCACCACAAGCAACCTTAGATACCTCTGCATTTGACCATCTTTTTGATATGGCGAAAAACACCAAAGCCGATGCCAAAAAAGTCTACCCAATTGAAAGTATCAAAATGGCTGACCTAGCAACAATCAACCCGACTGTTGAACTAGTGACGGTTAGTAACGATGAAGGTAAACGCACTGTTACCGTTTCAGGTTACCAAATGAAAGGCGCTGAATCGGTTATTTACATGGGTGAAGGCCAACGTTCAATCATTGCGACTCTTACTGATACCGGCATCAAAGCGCTGACACTAGGTGAAGCGAACACAGATGCTTATGGAAACGAGTGGCGCACCGCTGAGCTAACAGGCACAATTGAAGCCCCTGTTCTTGCATCAAATCAACCATTATGGGATTACGCAGAAGAGCTAGATAACGTCTACTGTGCAACCTGTCACGCGAAAATTCCAGCAAATCATTTCACGGTTAACTCTTGGGGTCCTGTTGCAAAAAGCATGGGCGCACGTACTGATATCTCTGAGCTAAATCTTGAGATCTTAACTAAATTCTTCCAAAACCACGCGAAAGACGTGGCTAATCACGAATAAGAGAGAGTGACTATGACTAACATTACTCGTCGCGGCTTTTTAAAAGGCGCAGGTGCATCTGCTGGTGCATTAGCGATCACGTCTATCGCTCCATTATCTGTCAACGCCTCTACGCTTGGCCGTACAGATTCATTAATTCTAACCGCTGGACGTATGGGGCCATTACTTTGTGAAGTCAAAGATGGGCAACTTATCTCAACCAAAAGTGGCTTAGCGCAAACCGTTCCAAACAGCTTACAACAAACGGGTCCATCACAGGTTTATACTAAAGCCCGTGTTAAATACCCAATGGTTCGTAAGGGTTATTTAGAAAACCCAAGCAACCCTCAAGGGGTTCGTGGTAGTGATGAGTTTGTACAAGTATCATGGGATGACGCTTATAAGCTAATTCACGAACAGCATATGCGTATTCGTGAAACTTACGGCCCTCAATCTATCTTTGCAGGCTCTTACGGTTGGCGATCAAGTGGCGTATTACATAAAGCTCAAACATTATTGCAACGTTACATGAGTATGTCTGGTGGTTATGCTGGTCACCTAGGTGATTATTCTACTGGTGCAGCTCAAGTTATCATGCCGCACGTGGTTGGCTCTATCGAAGTATATGAACAACAAACCACTTATCCTGTAATTCTAGAGAGCAGTGAAGTGGTTGTGTTGTGGGGCTTAAACCCACTAAACACCTTAAAAATTGCTTGGTCTTCAACCGATGGTCAAGGCCTTGAGTTTTTCCACCAACTGAAAAAATCAGGCAAAACCGTGATTATCATTGACCCAATGCGTTCAGAAACCGCTGAATTCTTTGGTGATAACGCACAATGGATAGCTCCTAACCCACAATCTGATGTAGCGATGATGATGGGTATTGCTCATCAATTGGTTAAAACACAACAGCACGATACTGACTTCCTTGCTAAATACACCGTAGGCTTCGAGCAATTTGAAGCATACTTAATGGGTAAAGAAGACGGTATTGAGAAATCCCCACAATGGGCTGAAGCTATTTGTGGTGTTCCTGCAAAACAGATGGAATTGCTGGCTAAGATCTTCAAAGAAAACCGCACCATGCTAATGGCTGGTTGGGGTATGCAGCGTCAGCAACACGGTGAACAACGTCACTGGATGCTGACAGTTTTAGCTTCAATGCTTGGCCAAGTTGGCTTACCTGGCGGTGGTTTTGGTTATTCATACCACTACTCAAATGGCGGTAACCCAACACGTGACGCAGGCGTACTACCTGCAATGTCTCCATCGCTAGGTGGCAGTTCGGCAGGTGGTAATGATTGGGCTATTCAAGGCTCAGTTACCGCTTTCCCTGTTGCTCGCATTGTTGAATGTTTAGAAAAACCGGGAACAGAATACCAACACAATGGCCATACGCTAACTTTCCCAGAGTTGAAAATGATCTGGTGGGCGGGCGGTGCTAACTTTACCCATCACCAAGATACCAACCGTTTGATCAAAGCATGGCAAAAACCTGAGATGATCGTTATTTCAGAACCGTACTGGACTGCAGCAGCTAAACATGCGGATATCGTACTACCAATTACGACTTCATTTGAGCGTAATGATATGACGATGACAGGTGATTACTCTAACCAACACCTTGTTCCTATGAAGCAAGCCGTTGAGCCACAACACGAAGCACGTAGTGATCTTGACGTATTCGCTGATATGGCAGAGTACCTAAAACCGGGTGGCCGAAATGTGTATATGGAAAACAAAACGGAGATGGAATGGCTTCGTGATTTCTATAAAACAGCACAGCAAGGCGGTCGTAACGCACGTATACCTATGATGAATTTCTCTAAGTTTTGGGAAGCGAACAAGCTTATCGAAATGAAGTGGAATGCAAAGAATGCTGAGTTTGTTCGCTTTGGTGATTTCCGCAGCGATCCGATCATGAATCCACTAGGCACACCAAGTGGTAAGATTGAGATCTTCTCTAAAACTATCGAAAGTTACAAATTGGATGATTGTCCTCCACACCCAGTATGGATGGAACCAACCGAGTGGATGTTTAACTACACGGATGGTGAGCTACAGTTAATGACGTCGCACTCAGCACACCGTTTGCACAGCCAATTTAACTATGCGGACCTTCGTAAAGAGTATGCGATTCAAGATCGTGAGCCTATTACGATTCATCCTGAAGATGCAAAAGCACGTGGCATTAAAGATGGCGATTTAGTTCGCGCTTATAACCAACGTGGTCAAGTACTCGTGGGCGCACATGTTTCTGATGGCATCAAAAAAGGCAGTGTATGTATCCACGAAGGCGCATGGCCTGATTTAGATCCTAAAACAGGTATGTGTAAAAACGGCGGACCAAACGTATTAACGATGGATATTCCAACCTCTCGTTTAGCGAATGGTAACTGTGGTAACTCTGGTGTGGTTAAAATTGAAAAATACACCGGTGTTGCACCAACATTAACGGCGTTTACACCACCAATGAATGGGTGATCTTATCGTTATCACATAGCATAAAAAACTGGAGGCTCATTGCCTCCAGTTAATAAATGCCGCATTACCATAAATTAAAATTTATAACTTGCCCCAAGCATAAACTGGTTAGCTTTAATGATTTCATTATTAATATTTCGATACTCAACGTTAATACCAAAACCTGAACTGAAGCGACTTTCAAAGCCTAACGATGCCTCAAAACCCACTTTGGATTCATCATTAGATACATCATTTATGGTGTAATCGACGGTATATTTATTTACCCCTAATTTAGTATAAATATAATTATTATTTATTAGCGGATATTGCAAGAATAAACTCGCCTTTGGACCTGAAAAACTTGCATCTTTTATTTCTGAAAATTCCCCAACAATAATGCTGCCAATTCCCCCCATAGAAGATGTCCATCCACCTTCAAGTCCAGCAAACGGTGTTAACATATAACGGTAATAGGCATCAATATTAAATGCATCACCGTCATTCGTTGTTTTATTTAATTTGAACGTTTGATTCCCATAGCCAACATTTGCACCAATAACATGTTCAGCAAATGCATTAGTCGAAATTAAAGTAATACATAAAATTGATTTAACTATATTTTTCATAAAATTCCCTAAAAAATCAAACCGCTTCTTCAACCTTATTTATACCTCTAGTTTATTAATCTACATAGAACTATATCAACATAAAAATTGACACACATCAAAGTTTAAATGATTATCATTACCAATTAGCCAGAATGAAATATATTACTGATTTAAAAAACTTTAATAAATAATTAGATTGATGCCTAAGAAACAGGAAACAACAATGAGATCCTTAGGCCGCCCTCTTTTCGATTCTCAGCCACTACTTTCCCTTTCATTACTGACATCGCTTCTTTAACAATCGCAAGGCCTAACCCATAGCCACCAGATTGCTTATCTCTGGCTGACTCTAAGCGGGTAAATGGAGAAAATATATCTGATAGCTGATGATCAGGAATACCTAACCCATCATCTTCTACGATTATCGCGACATACTCTTTATCTTGCTCTGTATATGGCGTCACGATAACCTGAATCGTCGCATTGTCACCAGCATACTTAATTGCATTGCCAATCAAATTACTGATAACCCGAGTCACTAAGCGAGGGTCTGCCATCGCCATAGGGATAGGTTGTGCAGCAGTCATTTCTAAGCGTTGATTTGACTTTAAATCGACACGACGTTGAGCCACTTGAGCACTGCAGTGGCTCTCTAGCATAATCGCTTCTAATTTTGTGGAGTAACGTGCATTCTCTAAACGGCTAAACTCTAGGATCTCACCCACTAAATCATTCATCTCATTGGATTCGTTCTCTAACCTATCCAATAAATGTTGATGTTCACTGTCTACTTTCTTTCTTAGTAAATGTAACGCTAAATTATGTCGAGCTAATGGCGTTCGTAACTCATGAGAAACATCACGGATCAAGCGTTGCTGCTTTTCAGCCAAAGAGTGGATCTCATACGTCATATTGTCAAAGTCATGGGCCAATTCACTAAACTCTCGAACCGAATGTCCAATCTCATCCCCCACTTTAACCTCAAAATCACCTTGCGCTAATTTATGACTGACCTCGCGTAATTTCGCTAATGGTTGCTGTAAATAGTAAGCAATAACCCAAGAGAACAATCCTAAGATCAACCCTGAAATAACGAACTTTATAATACCAAAATAAAGAGGAAAATCTTTTGCGGGATGATACTGATACGGCATTTGAATCACTATCGTTAACCCATCGTTTAATGGAATACCGATGATCGGACGATTCACTTGATTATCTAATTGCGTATCTAATGGTCGCAAATATCTGAGCTTAAATGCAAAATGAGGATGCATATCACGATGAGTAATTGGCCGCTTATTCTCATCAAGAACAAAAAGATGATACTCTTGCGCTCTTGCCCAATCAGCTAACTCATCCATATCCCCCTCTTCAATCATCACATTGGCTTGCTCAGCCAAATCTAACATCTTGGTTTGAATAGATGCAGGAATGCGCAACATTGATTTCATTAAGGCAATTTCAGCCAAGCTTTGTAACGATATAATTAAAAATAAACTGACAGCGAACGCACTAAATAAACGAAACGCTAATCCATTTTTATGCTTACGTACAAAAGAGGGACAAGCACCAAAGCAACGAAACATTTTCATTCAACCTTATCCATCAACTATTAACCGTTTTGATAAAGCTATAACCACGCCCACGAACCGTTTTAATGTGTTGTTTAGATAAACCAGATTGCAGTAGCTTACGACGGATATTACTGATGTGCATATCTAAATTACGATCAAACGGGCACAGCTCTTTTTTAAGGATATTAATTTGAAGATCCGATTTAGATACCACTACATCAGCATTCTTAATCAGATATTGCAGTAATTCTGATTCTGTTTCAGTCAATGGCAAACGTAAAAATTGCTCTGCCAGACCTTCGGTCGCACCCACATAATTTTGGCGCTGACGCTCTAAGCCGACACGACGTAAGATAGCCGTAATACGCACCAATAATTCAGGGACATTGAAAGGTTTAGCAAGAAAATGATCCGCGCCTGCTTGCAAACCATCAAGCATAGACTCTTCATCACCTAAAGCGGTAAGCATAAGAATAGGGGTAGCAAAGCGCTGACAAATGCGTCGGGCTACTTGATAACCATCTAATTTTGGTAACATGACATCAAGCAAAACAAGATCAACGGAATGTGTCTGAATAAATTCTAGCGCACTTTCGCCACAATGCACGCAATCAACATCGTAGCCTTCATCTTGTAATACTTCTTGTAATAAATTACATAACGCAATGTCGTCATCAACCACTAAAATACGGGACACGTTTACTCACCAATCAAATGTAAATCGTTCGCATTCTAATCTTGAGCGAAGCCTTGTGCAATAGCACTTTTTACAAAACCCTAAATAACCTTTAATTAAGTATGGTCTTCTGCCAATTTAGATCCACAATGCGCTCATCAGCAATATAATAAATCACAGCACCAGAAGTCAGTTGTGTTTCTAAGCTTGGGTTACCTTTACAGCCCTGCTCTTGTAACCCCAACCAACTTAACGTAGACCTTCTAACTCTAATAATGCTTGCTTGATATCAACGCCACCGGCATAGCCCGTTAAGCTGCCATTTTTACCAATCACACGATGGCACGGTACAATTATCGAAATAGGGTTTTTACCATTAGCACCACCAACCGCTTGAGAGGCTTTTGGATTACCAACAGCAATGGCGAGATCTTTATAGCACCAAGTTTTACCGTAAGGGATTGTTGTTAGTGCTTTCCATACCTTATTTTGAAACTCTGTGCCATTTGCTGCTAAAGGAATTGAAAATTCACGGCGAGTACCTGCAAAATATTCTTGTAACTGAGTGACTGTTAATTTCAAAATAGGGTGATCATCTGCCTGCGTTCCAAAATCACTAAGCGCCCTAGCATGACTTTCATACCAAACGCCCAACAAGCCATCATCATTGCCATTAACCGTAATCATCCCTATTGGGCTGTCAAATTGAGTATATACGTTCATCTTATTACTCCTCGTTATTACATCTTTCATCAAAGCAACATTCGTCTTGTAGAAAGCCTATCACTGAGGACAGATTTTCATATTCAGCCACACAAAATAGAGTTCTGCCTTCTCGACGTTGTGAGATCAGCCCAGCAGACGCTAAGCCCGATACATGATGAGACAAGGTAGAACCCGGAATAGCCAATTTTTCTTGAAGTCCGCCAACGGCTATCCCTTGGTAGCCCGCTCTCACTACACTTTTATAAATAGCCAAACGTGTTGGATGACCTAATTCTTTCAGTGCTTTAGCGACAATTTCGATGTCCATAGTGTTGCCCTCTTTAACTTTATATTTCGATAATACTAGAAATAACTTGATCATGCTAATCCCCAAGCGTATATTTCGACTATTCCAGAAATATAGAGATTTAGGTTATGTTTACAATTACACAAGATATGGTGATGGACACCTTAAACATGTTCGCTTTTTTAGCGGCAGAATTAACCGTACTGTTCCTATTAATTAGCTACCTTGTTGGTGTATTACAGGAATACATTCCACCAGCGAAGATCCAAAGTATTCTGAGCGGGAAAAATGGCCGAGGTTATATTGTTGCCGGTTTACTTGGCGCAATAACCCCATTCTGCTCATGCTCAACTATCCCTTTTTTAAAAGGGCTGCTACGAGCAAAAGCGGGGTTTGGCACCATGATGGTATTCTTGTTCGCAAGTCCACTATTAAACCCAATCATTATTGGTCTATTCGCTGTCACATTTGGTCTCAAAGTAACGGTATTCTACTTTGCGATTGCAATGGGTGTATCAATTATTGCAGGCTACACACTAGAAAAACTGGGCTTTGAAAAATACGTAAAAGAAAGCGCGTATATCGCACCTGAGCCAAAATGTTGTGGTTCAACCTGTGGCGTTGCGAAAAAAGCACCAGAAAGTAAATGGGTGAAAATTTGGAACAGTACTTGGACTGATTTTAAGAAAGTATTGCCTTATTTAATTGGTGGTATTGCTCTTGGCTCAATGATTTATGGCTTTATGCCAACAGAATTCGTTGCTCGTATCGCAAGTGAGAATAACCCATTTGCTATCCCAGTTGCGGCCGTCATTGGTATTCCTCTTTATATTCGTGCTGAAGCGGTTATCCCACTAAGTGCAGCATTAGCCGCAAAAGGAATGAGCCTTGGTGCCGTTATGGCGTTAATCATTGGCAGCGCAGGGGCAAGTTTAACCGAAGTGATTTTGCTTAAATCTATCTTCAAAAATCAAATGATTGCAGCGTTCTTAGTGGTCATTCTAGGCATGGCAGTAAGTGCTGGTTATTTATATCAATTTATCTTCTAAAGATTAAACACCTCAAAAATAATACGCAATACTAACAAAGCCATATCACTCAATTTGATATGGCTTTTGTCTCCTAATCTCATCTATTTTAAATAAAACGTTGGTGACACTAACGGTTACTCTTTGTTAATTCCAATTTCATTTCTTTTTGCACTACACTTGGTCTTCTACTTACTTTAATCGAGAAGAGGTACCATGAAGATCTTAACAATAGACAAAGACACGTATCGTAAAAAAACTAACTTGGTCATGGTAGGTTTTGTTGGCTGCCTTGCCGTATTAGCCATTTTATTTGGTTCGATTCTTATTGCGTTATTTGGCTCAGAAGGCATTACTGAATCAGGCTCTACTGGTAATTTTCATCTCAATGTTCTGGGTGTTATCTTAGCAGTCATAGCAAGCTCTTTTATCATGAATAAAGTCAAAAGCCACCCCTATTTTGATGAGATAATGTACGTATGGAAATTAAAACAAGCCCATCATCGTATTTATCGTATTTATCGTATTTATCGTATTTATCGTAAGCTAGCAAAAATTAAAGAAAAAGCAACAAGAAATGAGCATAATTCTTTGTTAATTCTCGCTTTTTACTACACTACCCAACAGCAAGTCTTCACCTTAGATAACAACACCCTTACCATTACTGCGGTTCAAAAAAGCTTAAATGAAGTATATGAGCAAGCAGCAGAGATGAACCTTACGCTTGAGCTTGATGATTTTACTGTCGACTTGCTAGATAGATATTAGTAATAGATACAACTGTTCATGAATTAATTTCATAACAATATTATAAACAATCTCAATATTGACCTATGTCAAATGGTTACAAGCTGTGTTTTAATCACTAATAACGACAGCACATAATAAGGAATGACATGGAAATCACTAACGTTAGCTTCATTGGTTTAGGCGTTATGGGCTACCCAATGGCTCGTCACCTGCAAACTGCAGGCTTTTCAACCACGGTATATAACCGCACTGAAGAAAAAGCAAAGCAATGGGCTGCGAAATACCAAGGTCTATCAGCATCAACTCCTCGTGAAGCCTCTGAAGGCTCAGACATCGTTTTTGTTTGTGTCGGTAATGATGACGATGTTCGCAGTGTTATTTATGGTGACGATGGCGTACTTTCAGGCCTAAAACCTGGCGCTATTTTAGTTGATAACACCACCACATCAGCCACTCTAGCGGTTGAACTGGCGAAAGCGTGTGAAGCACAAGGTAACCAATTTATTGATGCGCCTGTCTCTGGTGGTCAAGCCGGTGCTGAAAACGGGGTATTAACCGTGATGTGTGGCGGTAATGAAGCTGCATTCAATATCGCAAAACCGGTTATCCAAAGCTTTGCCAAAGCGATTACTCTTCTGGGTGAAAATGGCCAAGGCCAACGCTGTAAAATGGCAAACCAAATCTGTATCGCTGGCGTATTAAAAGGCCTAAGCGAAGCGCTTATTCTTGCTGAAAAAGCCAATCTAGATATTGATCTTGTAGTTGATACGCTAAAACACGGTGCGGCGGGTTCATGGCAAATGGAAAATCGCGCAAGCACCATGGCACAAGATAAATTCGATTTTGGCTTTGCCATTGATTGGATGAGAAAAGATTTAGGCATTTGTTTAGATGAAGCAAAAGCTCATGGGATTAAACTGCCACTGACTGAAGATGTTGATCAAGAATACAAAAACCTTCAAGAACAAGGGTTAGGTCGAATGGATACTTCTGTGCTTATCAAAGCGGTTAAAGCAAAAAGCTAATACCAATTTAATGTAACTAAGATACAAAAAAAGGAGATCATACGATCTCCTTTTTTATTTTAGTTTTTGATGTCAACGATAAACGCTAAATCTACTTACACTTTAAAGCGAGATAGAGACATTTGCAGCGTTGTTGCTAGCTGCGCTAACTCAACACTTGATTGTGCAGTTTGCTCTGCACCTAACGCCACTTCACTTGCTGATAAGCTCATGCTTTGAATGTTGCGACCAAGCTCTTCTGTTACTGAATCTTGCTGACTACACGCACTTGCGATTTGAATACTTGTGTCCGTCACCTTCATCATGGTTTCTTCAATCATTTGGATTGATTGATCCGTTTGAACGCTTTGCTCTACACAAACACGGATCTTAGAACAACTTTGATCCGTTGCATTTTTAGCATGTGCCGCACTTGCTTGCAGTTTCTCAATAATGTCAACAATCTCAGTGGTAGATGATTGAGTACGACCCGCAAGAGAGCGAACTTCATCGGCAACCACAGCAAAACCACGACCTTGCTCACCAGCACGCGCCGCTTCAATTGCCGCGTTTAATGCAAGTAAGTTGGTTTGATCAGCAATACCACGGATAACTTCAACCACAACGCTGATATTGTTTGACTCACGCTCTAACTCTTCAACCAACTCACCAGCTTGTTCAATATCACGAGACACAACTTGGATTTGCTCAATGTTCGACTGAACATCTTGGTTGCCTTGTTTTGCTTCTTCAGACGCTTCTAAAGCCGACGTAGACGCAGTTTCAGTATTATTTGCTACTTCTGCTACGGTTGCTTTCATTTCTTCCATTGCAGCGGCTACCGTTGTAATGTCAGATTGTTGTTGCTGCATACCACGAGCAGATTGCTCTGAAATCGCACTCATCTCTTCTACAGCAGCAGATAACTGAGTTACCGCTGATATCGTATCTTCGATTAATGTACGTAACTGATCTTGCATTTCGATATTAGTATCGGCTAATTCACCTAGCTCATCATTACCAATTTCGTTACGTGCAAGATTGAACGTTAAATCACCCGCAGCAATCGCTTTAGATTGTTCTACAACTAAATTTAATGGGCGACAAATTTGGCGAGCTAAGAAGAACGTAATGAAGACCATAAAACCAATAAGCGCAGTAAACGACACTTGAGTCGCTGTTGTTACATTATCAACACTCCCCATAATTCTAGTGCGGTTACTAGCAATAAAACCTAAGTTTACCTTAACCAAGGCATCCATTGCTTCGCCTACTTCATTAAATTGACGAGCAGAGGCTATCAATTCCACTTGAGCAGCGTCTTTTTGATTTGATGTTACTTGAGCTTTAAAATTATTTAACACACGCAGATATTCTTCCCATGCATTGTTAAGACGATCAAACACACTGCGTTCATTTCCACTTACTACTGTCGCACCATAATTAGCAAGCCCTGTATTAATACGATTGCCTTGTGATTCTATGGTAGCAAACAAGTCACCTAGTTTATCATTAGAATAGACTAGCGTAGCAAATTGATTACGACGATATACATTCATTTCAAAATATAAATCCTCAACAGAAATCACACTTGGTATCGTAGAATCAGTAAAGTTAATTACTTCTGATTCTACTTTATTTAATTCTTGTAATAAGAAAATAGCGAACGCTATCATCACCAAGCCAATCACCGAGAATACAACGGCAATTTTATTTCTAACGGCTAAATTTTTATAACTCATGTTTACACCTTAACTGATTATTAATAACTCGCTCCATGAGTATTTACGATAATAGAAATTATTTTTAATGCTTTTAGTCTATATCGACCAAAACTCAAAAAACATTAAATAAAAAGCCACAAAAATCACACTAATTTATAACGTGCTATATGTTAATAAAGAAACAAAAAGCCCACAACAAAGGTGAGCTATTAACATTTAAATTTCAGATGTGAAAAAATGAGCAGTTTACTAACGCATTACGCTAATTAATTGCTCATGTTAATTTGATCTAATGTAAAATCAGCTCTCCACTGGCTCAATCGTCAAAATAATACCGTCAACAGAGACGACACAAACCAACGTACCCTTTGAAATATCTTGAAAACTTTTTGCAGACCACGTGGTATCACCTAAAACAATTCGACAAGAACCTGCAATAACATCCTCTTCCAAACGAGAAGTTTGTCCTATTAACTGCTTATCTTTTTGGTTCAATGCCCGCTTAGCATCCGATGTTTCATCTTTTTTATGCTGATATCTCCACCACAACCACGTTGTAAAAAGAGAAAATACAGCAAAGCTAACCCACTGCAATTGCCAACTAAGTGGAATAACGGCATACAATACACCGACGGTTACAGCGGATAGTCCTATCCACAAAAAGTAACCCGCCGTTCCTAATAATTCACCAGCAAGTAGCAGTAAACCAAGAGTTAGCCAATGCCAGTGATTCATTTGCTCAAAAAATTCCATTATAAACTCCTATTTAGAACCCTCTTTATCTACTTTAAACATCTCGGCGATGCCTGCAACCGATCCCATCAAGCCTGTCGCTTCTAGAGGCAACATAATAATCTTACTGTTTTCTGCCTGCCCTATTGATTTTAGTGCCTCGGTATACCCTTGCGCAATAAAGTAATTCACGGCTTGCATATCACCTTGAGAAATCGCTTCTGATACCATTCTTGTTGCATTTGCTTCGGCTTCGGCGGCACGTTCACGAGCTTCGGCTTGAAGAATTGCCGCTTGTTTGTCACCCTCCGCTTTTAGGATCTCACCTTGTTTATGACCTTCTGCTTTTAGTATTTCAGCCTGACGTTTACCTTCAGCTTCTAGTACATCGGCACGTTTATGACGCTCCGCCTTCATTTGTGCATTCATCGCTGCCGTTAGATCTGCTGGTGGTTGCACATCTTTAATCTCTATACGTGTAATTTTTACGCCCCACGGATTAGTTGCCGCATCAACAATAGCTAAAAGCTTGACGTTGATCATGTCACGTTGACTCAGCATTTCATCAAGCTCCATAGAACCTAACACCGTACGCATGTTCGTAAGGGTTAAATTACGGATGGCATGCTGAAGATCGCTCACTTCATAAGCAGCCTTTGCCGCATCCACCACTTGCACAAAACACACAGCATCAATGGTTACATTCGCGTTATCTTTTGAAATCACTTCTTGCGCAGGAATATCTAATACCTGCTCCATCATATTTATTTTGTGACCAATCGTATCGATAAATGGAATGATCAAATTCAAACCCGGTTGTAACGTCTGGGTATATCGACCAAATCGTTCTACTGTCCAGTTGTGGCCTTGGGGAACCGTCTTAACACCTAGTGCTATTAATGCCAGCACTAAGAAAACCAGAACCCCAATCGTTATTAATGTATCGTATGCCATTATTTGTCATCCTTCTCTAATTGATAATTATCTAAATATATCCAACATTTACTAACCATCTGTTGATTATATATTCATAATACTCAATTTTTTTACAAATACACGGACACAACAAACAGTTATTCACAAAAGTCACCCTAAAAATACAATTTAATTACTTTTGATTGTTAATAGTAAATAATTGTCTTTCCAACCAATAAGCTCGTTTTAAATAGCAACGAAAATAATTTAAAATTAACGTTCAAAATTCCCCCCCCATAGATCCGAACAATCTCAGATAATAGTTTTATCAATTTAAACCTCAACAGAGCCTTCACTTGCTGATTTTTTAGGCTGAAAAGTGTGATCCTCCTTGCTTTTTAGGCCTCTTCTCTTTACTCTGCTTTCCATTAGGCAAATCTTACTTTGCTTCTACTTGTTTATAGGAAATCACCTTGAGCCAAACATCTTTCTCATCATTAGATCTACACCCATCTCTTCTTCAAAACCTAGAAACTTTAGGCTACAACGAGATGACTCCAATTCAAGCTCAAAGCTTACCATTCATGCTGAAAGGGAAAGATGTCATTGCCCAAGGAAAAACGGGCTCAGGTAAAACAGCAGCGTTTGGTTTAGGCTTATTAGCTAACCTAGATGTAAAACGTTTTCGCGTTCAGTCACTAGTATTGTGTCCAACACGTGAACTTGCAGACCAAGTTGCGGTAGAAATCCGTAAGCTTGCTCGCTCTATCCACAACATCAAAGTTCTGACGTTATGCGGTGGTGTTCCATTTGGTCCACAAATCGGCTCACTTGAGCACGGTGCACACATCATCGTAGGTACTCCTGGTCGTGTTGAAGAGCATCTGCGTAAAGGCTACCTAAACCTAGATAACCTAAATACGTTTGTTCTTGATGAAGCTGACCGTATGCTAGAAATGGGCTTCCAAGACGCGATTGATATGGTATTGGATCACGCACCAGCTAAGCGTCAAAACTTACTGTTTAGTGCTACGTTCCCACCACAAATCAAATCAATTGCTGATCGCATCATGAATGATCCGATCATGGCAAAAGCGGAAGATAAAGTAGAAAATACCTCTATTGAACAGCATTTCTACAAAGTAGATGATTTTGAAGATCGCCTACGCGCACTTCAAATCCTGCTTCTTAAACACCGTCCAGAATCAACGGTTATCTTCTGTAATACAAAACGTGTTACTCAAGAAGTGGCTGATGAACTTCGTCACTTTGATTTCAGCGTAACGGCACTTCACGGTGATTTAGAACAACGTGACCGTGATAAAGCGTTAGTTCGTTTTGCAAACAAGAGTACGTCTATCCTAGTTGCAACAGATGTTGCTGCTCGTGGCCTTGATATCGAATCTCTAGATGCCGTCATCAACTTTGAATTATCTCGTGATCCTGAAGTTCATGTTCACCGTATCGGTCGTACTGGCCGTGCTGGTAAAAAAGGCATCGCATTAAGCTTATTCAATAACAAAGAAACAAACAGCTTTGCTCAAATTGAAGATTACATGAGCATGACTATTAATGACGAGCCACTACCAAGTGAAGATTACCTAAATGAGCGTCCTCACTACCCTGAGATGGTAACGCTTTGGATCGATGGCGGTAAGAAAAACAAACTACGCCCTGGCGATATCCTTGGTGCATTAACAGGTAAAGATGGCGTTGACGGTAAAAAAGTAGGTAAAATCAACGTGTTTGATTTCCACGCTTACGTTGCCGTTCACAGCTCAATTGCTAAAGCAGCACTAGATAAGATCGCAACAGGCAAAATGAAAGGCCGTACATTCCGTGTAAGCCGTATGCGCGGTTAATAGCGAATACAAAACAGGTAACGTCAACTAATTCGATACATCGCTTAGTTGGCGTCACATACAAAAAAGGCCGAGTAGATGATTTCTACTCGGCCTTTTTTAATTGCAATCAATTATTTACTACGATTGGTATTACACCGCTAATGGCATCTCGCTTGATGGTGGAATTGAATGCACTTTACGTAAACCATACACCGCAAGTAACGCCATTAAGAACATAATTAACCCTACAGGCATTTGGCTATTAGCAGGGATCATCGACGCTACCATTGTCGCTAAACCCGCCCCCAAGTTTTGCATGCCGCCCAGTAATGCACCAGCCGTTCCTGCATGTTGTGGAAATGGTGATAACGCCCCTGTTGTTGCTGCAGGAAATAAAATACCCGCACCTAAGAAATACAATACTGCACCGCCAATTAGAGTTGGTGCTGTTGTTAATCCCATAATGCCAGGAACCAACACAATCGCCGCACCTAAAACAATAGACACAAGACCGACATCTAATGACTTCTTCTCAGACCAACGCTTTGCAATCACACTTGATAAACCAGCACCCGCTAAATAGCCTGGAATAGGTAAAATAAACAGAATACTCACTGTTGTTGCTGCTAATTTAAGTTTACCACCCAGCAATACCCCTGCTGCTGCTTCAAATACGGCAACCCCTGCAAATGTAGCAACCAAGCAGATCAAATAGCCTTGAAAGCGGTGCTCAGATAATACGTGACGGTAACTCTTCAATACTGGCTCTTTACGACGCACTTCTAATGGTAACGTCTCTTTCATTGACGTTGTCATGATGATCAATACCGCAATACTGAACAAAGCCAAGAATAAGTAGCTTGAACGCCAACCAAATGCTTCTGTTAAATAACCACCTAACACAGGAGCCAAAAGTGGTGAAAACATCATACACATACTAATGATACTGTTGGTTCTATGTAGTTCATCACCAGAGAAACAATCACGAGGAATAGTACGGCACATCACACCAGCAGCACCAATACCTAAACCTTGCACAAAACAGCCCGCTAAAAATAACGAATAATCATGAGCAAATAACGCTAGGATTGTGCCAGCAATATATAAAGTAAGACCTGATAAGATCACTACTCGACGGCCAATACGATCAGAGATTGGGCCGTAGAAAAATTGTGATAAACCATAAGGGATCAAATACACAGCCATAACCGCTTGTAATGAAGCAGGGCTTACTTTGAATTCACTTGCCATGTAGCCAATGGATGGCACATACATAGTTTGGCTCATTTGACCAACAGCAACTAAAATAACGATCAGGAAACTGAACGTCGCAAGTGAATACGACTTTTGCATGACTGCTCTCCGAAAAAAAGCAAAGTATTAATAAGATACGCTAATGAAATTAACAATTGTTAACATTTAACAATAAAATAGGTTAAGTCGACTATGAATATAGCCAAGCCTTTATAGGGCGAGATAATAAGGTGATTATATAAATCAGGCAATCTAATTCACGGCTATTTCAGGAGAGATTTTTTATATGATTTGGATTAGTTTTTCTAATCTAAATATAAAAATAGAATATACAAAAAAGCCAGCGACATGAGCTGGCTTCTGTTTATCTTTGTTACCTAACCATTATTGCTGCGGTTGAGGCTTACGAGCAGGGCGCGGGCCTTGACGACGTGGCTGTGAGTTACTGGTTGATGAGCCACCAGTCTTTGGCTTTCCACCACTGAAGTTGCTGCCATTTCCACGATTTTCACCGTTGCCTTTTGACCTTGGTTTACCAGAACTAGTTGGTTTTCCAGAGCTAGTTGGTTTGCCTGAACCTGTAGGCTTGCTAATGATAGAGCGTCGCTTATTATCCGCGCCGCCTTCTTTTTTAGCGCCACCGTCTTTATTATCAGTATTACGACGTTGACCTGGTTTTGCACCTTGCTTATGACCATTACGGTTTTCGCCAGAGCGTTGGCCATCTTTATGTTCTTGTCTTGGTGCGTGTGTTTTCTTTGGTTTCTTCGCTTTAATAGGGCGAGTATCTAATCTAGATTCTGGCACTTTCATTTCAGGTTCAAAACCTTCAAGCGTATGACGAGGTAATATTTTTTGAATTAAACGCTCAATAGCGAATAACTCTTTAGCTTCATCTTCACTCACAAAAGAAACCGCTTTACCCGTTGCACCAGCACGACCAGTACGGCCAATACGGTGAACATAATCTTCAGGTACTTTTGGTAAATCAACGTTAATAACTTGAGGCAGTTGTTCGATATCTAGACCACGAGCTGCAATGTCTGTCGCAACTAACACACGAACCTGACCTGATTTGAAATTAGCTAACGCTTTAGTACGCGCACCTTGGCTCTTATTACCATGGATAGCAGCCGCACTAACGCCTTTCTCTTCAAGTGTTTTTGCTAAACGGTTGGCACCATGTTTAGTCTTACTGAACACCAATACTTGCTTCCAGTCGTTGTCTTTAATTAGCTTAGTAAGCACACGTGCTTTTTTCGTTTTATCTACAACGTATACTGATTGTTCAACGGTCTCTGCGGTTGTATTGCGTTGTGCAACTGAGATCTCAACAGGGTTATTTACCAACCCTTTTGCTAACTGACGAATTTCATCAGAAAACGTTGCTGAAAACAGTAAGTTTTGGCGATTCTTAGGTAATTTATTTAAGATTTTTTTGATGTCATGAATAAAGCCCATATCTAACATACGGTCAGCTTCATCCAGAACTAGGATTTCTAGTTGGTCAAATTTAATCGCGTTTTGATTAGCAAGATCCAATAAACGACCTGGTGTTGCAACCAATACATCAACCCCTTTACGAAGACGCTGCATTTGTGGGTTAGCTTTAACGCCACCAAAAACCACATCAGAAGTAAGAGGAAGGTTTACACTGTACTTTTCAACACTCTCATGTACTTGTGCTGCAAGCTCACGTGTTGGTGTTAATACCAATGCACGGACTTGATTAAACTTACGTGTAGGGCCTTTTGATAAACGCTCAAGAAGAGGAAGAGTAAAGCCTGCTGTTTTACCTGTACCCGTTTGAGCTGCCGCCATAACATCCTTCCCTTCAATTACCGCAGGGATAGCTTGTAATTGGATTGGTGAAGGTGTGCTGTAACCTTGAGCTTCTACAGCTTTTAAAATAGGGGCAGATAAGCCCAGAGAGGTAAAACCCATACTAATATGTACTCTATAATGTTCATTAAGCGCAAAACTGCGAGCGCTGTAGGATACAGTAACTGAGAGATTACTCAATCTTTGATTACCATAACCGATAAAGTACCGTTATAAAAAAACCGAGCATAATAGCTCGGCCTTTTTCGTATTAATCGAAACGAATCAATTAATCTTCTAATTCCGCATTATGATAGACCTGTTGCACGTCATCACAATCGTCAAGTAGATCTAAGAATTTTTGGAATTTCTCAACGTCTTCGCCTGTAACCGCCATTGGGTTTTGAGGTACAAACGTAATTTCTTCCACATCTACAACTAGATCTGGGAATTCAGCAGCCAGTGCCGTTTTCACTTTAAAGAACTCAGTGTTTGGTGCGAATACAGTGATCACGCCATCTTCAAGTTCGATATCAGTCACGTCAGCATCTTGCATCATAAGCGCTTCAAGTACTGCTTCTTCGTCGTCGCCTTTAAACTGGAATACAGCTTGGTGATCAAACATGTGAGCACTTGTGCCTGGGCTACCAATTTTAGCGCCAGTCTTAACGAAACATTGACGAACGTCTTGGAAAGTACGGTTACCATTATCTGTTAAACAGTCAACGATTACGCTTGCGCCGCCTGGAGCAAAACCTTCGTAGCGTGCGTGTTGGTAATCTTCACCACCGCCGCCATTTGCTTTGTCGATTGCTTTATCAATAATGTGTGTAGGAACCTGATCTTTTTTCGCTTTCGAAATAAGATGTTTTAGAGACAAGTTCATGTCTGGATCAGGACCGCCATTCTTAGCACACATGTAAATTTCTTTACCGTATTTAGAATAAACTTTGATTTTTGCGCCTTGTGTTTTAGCCATTGAAGACTTGCGCACTTCAAAACTTCTTCCCATCGGAATTCTCTCTTTGTTGTTTATGGACTTAAAAAGTATCGGCAGATTCTACCAAATTACTGAGGCTGTAGGCTAGTAAAGATCAAGGAACCTTACGCTACGCCCATTTTTGATTTATATTTTTCGATAGATTGCTGAAAAAACAGGCGTTCCGTCTCATCTT
Organism: Aliivibrio sp. S3MY1; assembly: GCF_028765575.1. Lineage (GTDB taxonomy): Bacteria > Pseudomonadota > Gammaproteobacteria > Enterobacterales > Vibrionaceae > Aliivibrio. Next base: position 30,272 of record NZ_JARACO010000021.1, read on the forward strand.
CAAGCTTTTCCGCTTCAACAATCCAAAGGTCTGGGCCTGCTTTTGCATTTTTTACCTTCCAAACAAAGAACGCTGCTTGTTTATCAAGTTCGATTTCATTTTTTTCTTTTGGGGGTAATAGTGACAAGTTTTTCATAACAAGCTCATTTAATTAATCACATCTTTTAGTAGCCACAAAGTGTAATGCTTCATCGTTATATTATCTACCTCTAAAACTAAAGGGAGACTTTTCTTACCGGCAACAAAAATGCGCCGTAATAGACGCATTAATAATAAAACACTGAAGGTATGAAGGTAGAACTCAATAATTAATGGATAAGGCCCAAGTCTTTCGCTTCTTCCAGCGTAAGACCACTTTCTCTAATTTCTTGCATTGCTTCAATACGACGACGCGCTGCTGCTTTTTTCTGACACTCTGTAATATTTGTTACTACTTCATCAGCAATCTCATACTTGCCTTTCATATCGGTGATTTCACCGTGATCAATTGAATTAATAGACATAATAACCTCCTAAATCCATACTCTTCGGGTGTATATTTAGCAAAGCCGATTACCATTGTTAAATCTATTTATCCCATAATGTGAGCTGAGTAATATTTGTGATTTTTTTTCTAAAAAACACTATCCTTAATTATATCAATTGAACTACATTTAGAGTTCTACCCTAGAGAAAAGTGATTGCGCTACATCACTTTTTTACTCCTTCCCTTTTCTGAGTTATCCTAGCGTATATATTGATAAAAATAATGATACCTATGACCATCAACGCTATCGACATCACCGTCCTGACTGAATCATCGTCGACAGAATCACTGTTAACATCAGCCTCATCAAATACCGCCTCTGGCATCACTTGTGAAAACTGCCAAGCCTGCTGCTGTAAATTAGAAGTGATGATCATTACCGATACAGGCGTACCTGAAGAGTATATTGATCATGATGATTGGGGAGGCGAAGTGATGTTACGCCTAGATGATGGTTGGTGTGCCGCTGTAGATCGCGACACCCTAATGTGTACTATTTATGAAAACCGACCGTGGATCTGCCGTGAGTTTGAAATGGCCTCTTACGAATGCGAAGAAGAGCGCAAAGAACAGGGCATCGATAAATAGACCTTCAAGTTCTAAGTCAAACTTATATCGTTTCTAAATACGTTAAATACAAACGCGCATCAAACTCTAGCTGGTGGTAATCAGGCTCCATATGGCAACATAACGCATAAAACGCTTTGTTGTGAGCTTTCTCTTTAATATGAGCCAATTCATGCACCACCAGCATACGAAGCAATGGCTCTGGCGCTTTACGAAAGACACTCGATATACGTATCTCATTTTTAGCTTTTAATTTATTGCCATGAATACGTGATACAAACGTATGTAAACCCAACGCATTATTTACAATATGAATTTTAGGATCATACACCACCTTACTTAATGGTGAAGATTTTTTGATGTACTTGTTTTTCAATGCTTGAGTGTAATCAAACAATGCCTTTTCAGAAGTAATGTCATGCATTGTAGGGTATTTATTCTTCACCCATTCCGCTAATTTACCATTTGCAATCATAGGCTCAACTTGTGCCAAAATATGCTCAGGGTAGCCTTTTAAATAGCGCAGTGTTGTCATTATTTTTACTCATTGATTTAAATCCACGACGTCTCTCTATTGTACATGAGTTTCTTTCTCGCTACCTTTTCAACTCACCTTTTATTTAGTCTTAATAATACCTATAAAAAAATCAGGCCTACTCATTACTGAATAGGCCTGATTATTATCTTAGTTACACTGATAATTATAGTGAGATAATTACTTCACTTTATCCCATGCCATTGACCAATCAGAGCCAACGCCAGGAGCAAAACTTGTTGCGGTTTCAGTCCACTGAACACAGTAACCAGAATAAGGGAATGGCTTACATTGGTAGATAGCGCCATCTTCAGCCAGTACTTTTGTTCCTGCTGTGTAATTTTTTACATTCTCAGGGAACACGAAATCATAATCACCTGCTGGTGGCGGTGTTTGCTCTTCCATCAAATGGAAATCAGACGTCGCTTGTTCAATTAACTCACCCTCTGTATTTTTGATGCGAGAAACAAGCATATGATGACCTTTTTCTGATTTAGATAACGTCATTAATACCGATTTATTATCACCATCTTTTAGATCAACAACCGCATTTGATAACGCTTCTTTTGCATGGTTGTAAACAGTTAGCTCTACATTCATGTCACCCACAGCGTATAAGCTAAGATCTAACTCTGTCGCCGTATCACCAATAGTATACATAGACTCTAGACCTTGAATATCTAACTCATAGCTTGGCTCTGGCGTTTCGATTTGGTAACCAATCTCAACACTCTTTAGACCACTGCCTGCTTTTAAATACACAGGGTTTGAACCAAATACAGGAACAAATTCACCTTTCTCATTTAGCTGACCAGCACCAATATTTTTTTGCTCTTGGTTCACCTTAGTTGCTAATGCATGCGTCCAGTTATTTGCTTGACCTTGAGTCGCATTTTCAATCGTTACGCTTGTCGATAAACGGCTGTTTTCACCCGATGCATCAAATACACGAGTAAACACACGATCACCTACATTTAGATCACGTGTTGGGTTAATTTGACCGCCTTGAGTCCACGTTGGGTCTACAACATCGCCGTTACCTTCAAATTTCACATCAATTACGTTATAGAATGCAGCAGCCGTATCGCCCACATCCCAAACAGCAAGGATCACTTGGTAACCTTCACGCTCAGGAACCACACACTCATGAGAGAATGTTTGTGGGTATAGTGGCGGTTTTTCCATGTTGTATTCAAGCTCACAGAACGGCGTCAAATCAAAAGAGTCACGCGTTAATACTGCGTTTTGATTCCAGTTCTGTTTTGTCATGTAGTACTTCCACGTTTTTGTTACGTGGTTAGCCGTAAACGTCCATTCAAACGCTTGTGCGCCAGCAGTAATTGGACGCTTAACCCAACGATCAGACGTTTGTTCATTTAACTCAGAGAACTGAACTAAACCTGCACCTGCGATTTGACCATCTGCAGGGCCGTTTTCAGGGAAACCTTCAGGGCCTTCAACACTTTGAGGCTCCCATTGTACAGAGCCACAATTTTTATTTTGTTCTTGAGTATCAGAGGTTGGGAACTTACACAATGCTGCACGAGAGCCTGCGATGCCACCGTTTGATTCAGACACATAACCATGTGCAGACACACCAATACTCGTCGCCATTAATGATAAGGCTAATATTGTTTTTGTTGAGCTGTTATTCATTACTTTTCCTTTATTAGAATTATAGTTTTATTTTATTAACACACAGACTGAACGTTTTATTTTTGACCTACTCACAAATAGTTTCCAAATCCGTTGTGCGCGCAGGAATCTAGTTGAAGATAGGTGCCTAAACGAGCAATAAACCCATTTATTGGGAGTGAAATCACAAAACAAATAACAACAACAAACTTACTTACAATTAGTTCATCTCGCTATTCATAAATCCATTTTATTTACCTTATAAAACCAACGAATTTGAAATAAACATCGTCTATATTTTTATCGAAATAAAACTAAAATACGGTGATAATTTACATAAAAACAACGTAATGATTAAAAAAATAAGATGATCCCCCCTCATTAATATATGCACAAAAACAGAACTGCGGTTTTTATGAATTAAAACCAACGTTCATTATTTGTAATGGCGTTGGTTTTTTGATTTACCCTACTGTAAATGGATAAAAATACCACGTAACACAGCGAAAAAACCTCTCCAACCAACGTCACCCCAGCAAATACTATTAACACAAAAATAACAAGTTTAGATGGAAATCTGTTTAAAAAGTGAGTTTTCGCATAATTATGAAAACAACAAAACGATCAAAACGACAATCTTAATCGCCTCTCATTTACTCCGGTTAATATTCTGTAACAATGGCGGCCAAGTTAGTCTGAAATTCATCGTTAGAATGGAGCTCGTCATGCACAAAAATGAACATCTACCCCTACCCACCAATACCAAGGAATGGTTTCTGAATAAAAACAGTTTAATCATTCTTGCCGATATCACTCTTTTTGCCCTGTTATATAATTTTTTACCCTTTGAGCAAAATGTCGTTCTCGGATTAAGTATCTTGGTTTTTGTTGCCATTTTGTGGCTAACTGAAGCACTGCACGTCAGTATTACGGCATTACTCGTCCCCCTACTCGCCGTTGGCTTTGGGATCTTTGATACCACCAAAGCTCTAAGTAATTTTTCAAACCCAATCATCTTCTTATTTTTAGGTGGCTTTGCTCTAGCTGCAGCTCTACATCGACAAGAACTTGATAAAGTCATCGCAGATAAAGTACTGATCTTAGCCAATGGTAAAATGAGTACTGCGGTTTATATGCTATTTGGTGTCACCGCTGGTTTATCAATGTGGATAAGCAACACCGCTACCACAGCTATGATGTTGCCATTGGTTTTGGGGGTACTAAGTAAAGTAAATTCGAAAACAGGCCATAACACTTACGTATTTGTACTTTTAGGTATCGCCTACTGTGCAAGTATTGGAGGGATAGCAACGATTGTAGGTAGCCCGCCAAATGCAATTGCAGCGGCAGAAGTAGGGTTAAGCTTTACGGAGTGGATGGCATTTGGTGTTCCTGTAACCTTAATTCTATTACCTGTTACCGTTGCTCTATTGTATGTCATGCTAAAACCCAATCTAAATGACGTATTCGAGCTAAACCATGAGCCTGTCACGTGGGATAAAGGTAAAATCGTTACCCTTATGATCTTTGGTCTTACTGTTACTTTATGGATATTCAGTAAACCAATTAATGCCATGTTAGGTGGGTTCTCAAAATTCGATACCTTAGTTGCACTGATGGCGATTGTCTTACTTGGGTTCTCTCGAGTCGTACACTGGAAAGACGTTGAAAAAACCACAGATTGGGGCGTACTGCTATTATTTGGTGGTGGTATCTGTTTAAGTAATATTTTAAAAGCAACAGGGACAAGCAGCTTTTTAGCACACAGCCTAAGTGATATTTTATCGCAAGCTGGCATATTATTTACTATTTTAACCGTTGCGGCGTTCGTTGTATTCTTAACCGAATTTGCCAGTAACACTGCCAGTGCGGCGCTGCTTATACCTGTATTTGCCAGTGTTGCTGAAGTGCTTGGGATCTCCCCTGTGGTACTTTCAGCTATGATAGCTATTTCAGCCTCTTGTGCCTTTATGCTACCCGTTGCAACACCACCAAATGCGATTGTGTTTGGCTCAGGCCACATACAACAATCAGAAATGATGCGCGTAGGTATTTACTTAAATCTAGTTTGTGTTGTTATTTTAACGGCGTTTGCTTCCATCTTCTGGGCATAACATTCTATATGATAAAAATACGGCCTCTGCTAACTGCAGAGGCCGTATCATATCTCTAGATATTAATTGATAACACAGAGCTAAACTTGACGCCAAAATTCGTCATTTGGATCACTCTCTTCACACCATGCATTATCTCGACGTGCCGCCAAATACCATTGCAACCCATCAAACAGCGCAAACGCCGTTGGTCCACCTAAATGCTCAAACGCATCAAAAAAAGCATCTTCTTGCTCAATTAAGCACTCTAATGTGGTACATGAATGGGTAATCGCCCACTCAATCGCCTCTGGTTGAGCCGTCGCTTCATCCATAACAACAGCAACAAGAGGAAGAACAACACGTAATTTCTCAGCCTCATTCAACGCACGAAGATCGTCTTTATCTTGCTCTTGGTTTTTTATCTCATCAATAATCGACAAACGCTCTTTATAAGAGACATCACGGTTTAGCTCAGCAATACGCAGCGCATAAGCAAAACGCTCAGAGCCGACAATCTCGATTAAGGTTTCTAGCAACACCAGATCCAACGACATCGCTTTTACATGGTACTCAATACACGCTTGAATACTTAAATAACGCACACCGTTAAATTCATAACCATAACTTTCATCAAACCCATCTAAAGGCTCGCCATTCACCATTAAATCCCAACCAATATATTCAACACGCTCTTTCGCAATTTCATACATAGGCCATGCACTTTTACCAAAGCCCTCCAGTATTGCCCCATGAAACTCAGAAGCTTCAAGCTCTTCTTTCGTCCACTGCAAACCAATACCCAAATGCTTAGCGTACTTGTTCATTAATGCGTGTTTAATGTGATCACGAAACGACCAGATAGATTCAGATACCCCAGCCGACGGCAGCGCCAAACACTCTTTACATGCAGGCAATTCAATCGGTTGATGAGCAATTTTACTGACTTGATGTGATGACTTAGGAAAAGAGAGGAGATCGAACGAAGGCTCACCACAAAACCAACAGGTATGTCGGAGATTAAAAGGAATATCGATAAGAGAATAGTGAGACATTAGGGCTTCCGATCTAAAAAAGAAAGCCCTAGTTTAACTGATACTACGTATTAAGAAATTACTCTTTTTCTCTTAATATGCGAATGGTGTCTATTATCATAGGAATGATAACTACAGCTAAACCTGCAATTAAAAAACCCATAAATATCATGAATGTGCTTTGTCCACCCATATAAAACGTACCCTTGTCTTATTACTAATTAAGCCAATATCACCTAGACCAGCCGTGCTTATATGCATCTATTTACTGGACCTTCACTTAAAAGCGTTTTATCTCGTCGTTACCGCCGAATTATGCTTTATTTACCTTTGAATTGAAACGATTTATTCACGATCCCATGATCTAGATTCATAAATTTAAATATAATTTAACTTATTGATATAACAAATAGTTAATTTAGATTCAGGCCATGAAATCTTAAAAATGATACAGTTCGACATCGCTTTCATTGCTCTTTCATCCTCGTTCGCAATTTCTTTTATTGCAGTTTGTTACCTTTATAAAAACTTTTACTCTAGTTACTACTCAAATACAGTGACAAGGATGTTATGTGATATTCATATTAAGCACTCGACAAATCAAGAATACTATTCCAAATAATCAATACTCAAATGAGCCAGGGGATGCGCACTATCTTATGCTCCCCAACAACGCCACCGCTCCCGATCCAAACTCTCATCAATTAACGCAAGAACAGTGGATAAAGAAGTTAACCCAAGACGCCACCACAGGCCATCACCCTAGCGAGCACCCACTCGCCGAGTTTAAAACAGGTAATATTCTGTTCTTTGCTCATGGCTACAACAACAGCCAAGAAGAAGTCATTGAACGCCATAAATTATTAGATACCCATCTAAAACAACACGGATTCTCTGGCACCATTGTCAGTTTTGATTGGCCTTGTGCAACGAATACACTCAACTACCTTGAAGACAGAATGGACGCCTACCAAAGCGCACTAAAATTGGTCACGGCAGGTATTACCCCACTGGCGATAAATCAACTTAAGGAGCATGAAAACCAGTGTGATATTGATGTGCATTTACTGGGTCACTCAACAGGGGCTTATGTGATACGAGAGGCTTTTTACCAAGCCAGTAAAAACCGCAGCTTACAGCGCATTCACTGGAACGTAAGCCAAGTGTGTTTTATAGGTGGAGACATTGCCAGACAATCACTCAGCCATGATGACAACAAATCAAAGCCTCTGTTTGCCCAAGCCAGTCGCATAACCAACTACCAAAGCCCGTTTGATAACGCCTTAAAAATATCAAACATAAAGCGAGCAGGCCTAGCCCCACGCTGCGGACGCGTCGGTTTACCAGAGGATGCACCAAGCAATGTGGTTAACATAAATTGTGGCGACCATTGGCAAGCGTTAATACAACCTAATGAAGAGCAAACCATTGGTAACTGGACGCACTCTTGGCACTTTCACTGCACCCATTTTTCCGAAGATTTAGCGCACACCCTACAAGGTGATATTGATAGGTTAGCCATACCCACCAGAGAGCGAGTAGATGGAGAATTAAGATTAAAAGTAAAGAAAGCCGATATACCAAAGAAAGAGAAGCGGAGGATTAAAAAGTGGGAGTGATGGGTCTCCCACCAGAAATTACCATTCTCTAACTAACAAACGGCTTTGAACTCCTTTGATTTGAAATCCCATTGCATCAAATACCTCCTCAAAATCTCTACATTGAGGAGGTATATTTGGTAATGAAAGAGCGGCTTCATTAAAAAAGCGTTGCTGCTCATTCGGATTTTTCCATGCCATTTCCCACCAAGCCAAAATTGTTGGTTTAGATTTTTCAAGTCTATTTAGTGAGGGGACTCTATCGCTTTTCTTCAAATTTAACGCTTTGCTCGAAGGCATTAAATTCCAATGATCATTATTTGGCCAATATGCAAAGGGTAAACAATGATCTACATGATACTCGTCATTGATTTTAGTTTGCCCCCAAACACATTGAATTGAATGGCCCTTTGATTTTAAATCTTCTATTTTCGACCGAATACGATTCGTATCATGCTTTTTATCTAACCAAACCAAACAATCGTGATAGGTTTGTAGCGTTATATTATTCTCTCTGTTCGCCTCAAAGCGCTGCATTTCAGAAATCCACTGGTTTACAACTAATGGTTCAATCCACGAATAATAAAGGCGGAAGCACTCCCAAAGATTTTGCTTTAAAACAAACGACCCAAAGCTCTCAAAAAAATCAGAATCAAGCACGATACTGGATTCTACTTTACGTCTTTTAGAAGGGGCTACTGTAGAAAACTCTTGATTATTATCTTCTAAAGCTCCTGAATAAATAAACTTAATAGGTCCATCTTTCATGGTTTTTATCGTCGCTTGCATTACTTTTTGTAAGGCTTTAGCATCTTCATTACAAAATACCGCGCCAATAGCTAAATCATCCGCTGATAAATGAATCAATTTCTCCCATCCATCTTCAGTGATAAACGCTAAGCCTTTTTTGGTATTGCTGTTTTGCTGAATATTGCCGACATCAATTAATCGTTTATATGCTTTAATCCAATACAGAGCGACTAACCCTAGTGGAATTGAAACTTCACCATCAGTCCTATCCATAACACAGCCAGAATGAGCATCTGCAATACGCAATAACACACGCAGTAGTGCTAATTTGTAGGTTGAACTTTTGCTGTCATTAACAATGATGTGACGAACTTTATTGAGATCACCCGAGCCATCATCAGGTAAACTCATGACGACCGTTTGCCATTGAACCTCATCACGCTTTAATGCATCAGGCTCAACGTCGGTGACTAAACGAGTATGTAAACAGGCATCTTTTGAAAATTGAGCTAATTCCTCAATTGAACATGAATACGAGCTTCGGCCATCACTAAAATCACCATGACGCAAACTGATGACCAAACGTCCATTTGGAGCAAGAAGATTTGAGAGTTTTCTAAAAGCACGAGCACGTGAACTTGGTGGAATGTGCATCCACACAGCACTAACCAAAATCACATCAAAGCGCATTCCTAATCCGATGGTATGATTTAATTCAGGTAACAAATCATCCAACCATTGCACTTGTTCACCCGTGTGTATTTTACCTAACTCTCGCATTTCCTTTGCGGGCTCTAGCGCAATAACAGTACATTTTTGATCTGAAAACCATTTGGCATCTCGACCAACACCTGCACCTACATCCAAAATCTTCTCACCAGAAAACGGCCAAAATGGCTTCCAACTGGCATGAACTTTCTCAAACGTTACTGATGTGTAATTTTGAAGTAGTTCTTCTGAATGTTGATTATAGAATTGAATATTTTTCATAAGTGCTATGTACTACCTTGTTAGCCTATTGAGAGTCTCAATTTGAAAATATTTCTAGTATAAGCTCTATTAAGTACTAACGGGAAAGTTATCAATACTTAAGTGATTGATATTATGTTAAATTATAGAACTTAAATTCCCGATAACTTCTTTATAGGTACTTATCGCCCTTTAAATAAAGTCATTCGATGATGCTTTAAATATTTTTCATGTTCTCGATTTACATGAAAAGACATTCCGTCAGTAATACCTAATATTTCGGGTCTTTCCAAGTGACTAGAAACCATTACTTTTCCTGAATTTTCAAACGAAATAAATCCAAGATCAAAAGCTTTATCTAAATTAGCAAGCAATAACAAACCGTTAAATTTATCTAGTCGTTCATCATTATTAGCATCTCGCCAAGGTTTAATATGCGACGCAACTAACATCTGTGTATTTTTATATCCAGTTACTGAGCATCCCTTCCACATCTCTATAAGTTGCTTTCTAAATGTTCCCTGTCCCATTCTGGTATTAACCATTATTGATTTTTCAGTTTGGGTTAATTTTGTATTCTCAAAAATCTCTTGAATATCTGCTTTTACGTCTATTTGGGATAAATCAGAAAGAAAATGTTGATATGAGTTTAATGCTGCACTGTACATACTATTCCCTCTAACATTAAATTCTTTAAATTTTTCAAGCGAACGAGCACTTTCTGAAAGACGACAAAACTCCCGAAAAGACTTCACCTCAGTTAATGGTGCATCTATAAGCCCCTCTTGCACCATCCAATTAGAAATAGACCCACGAATCGCTTGAGAGTAATTCTTCGCTGTTTTCTCTGATTTACCAATATCAATAAGCCATTGAATATAAAGCTCAGTTAAGTCTGATAAATTTTCTACTAATGCATCTTTAAAATCATTAACTACTATTGAACTTTTTAAGTAATCAAAAAGATCACAATCCAAATAAGCATAATCGACTGCTTTATTTGAATACCCTTTAATCAGGGAAACATCAATACCTTCTTGGTAAGATAAATGCCAAAATCCTTCACTTTTTAAATGATAAAAAGGGTTTTCTGGTGTATCTCTATCTTGACCTTGTTTACGTTCATTAAAAAAATATGTGAACCGATTTTTCAAAGTAGCATCAAGTTTAATTTTATTCTCATAGATATAGCCTGCTTGTATTAAATCCATAACAGCAAGTAACATGCATACTTTATGAGGGCTTTTCTTTCCCTTACTACTATTCATGTTTAAATTACGGAACTTGTCTACATAATACTCAACGGACATACTTCATCCTATAAATAAATTTAAGTTAGATTAAAAGCATAAGATTAATAATCCTATACATTCTAAAACTTATTAATAATGGACTAATCTTATCGTAAATAAACAAAAAAAACATGAAAAGCATCACTAAATCAAAAAGTTACTTTATTTAGTTATCCATCACTTTTTTTAATGGAATATTACCCTATAATCAGGCCAAAATTCTTGTTCTGAGTAGTACATGGCTGAATTAATACCAACATTAAATACCTGTTTACCAAAAATGACATCAGGTGAAAGACGTTTTGCACAGCGTCTAGAGAACTTATTAGAAGATGATTATATATGTTGGTATGACATTCCTGTAGGGCGTTTACGTCGCTATCCAGACTTTATAATTTTGCACCCTGCTCGTGGGTTACTATTTCTTGAAGTGAAAGACTGGAAGCTCGATAACATCAATAATATTGATGCCGTTCGAGTTGAATTGCTGACCCCTAAAGGCATTGAAACAACCAGCAATCCTATTGAGCAAGTTCGTCAATGCAGTTACCAAGTAATCGATAAACTTAAACGCGATAAATTACTCATTAACCAAGAAGGGAAATACAAAGGAAACTTATGCCTTCCTTACGGTTATGGTGTTGTACTTACCAACATCACTCGAATGCAATTAGACAGAGCTATTCCATTAGAGGCACAAGACTCGATACTCCCTCATCATTTGGTTATCTGTAAAGATGAGATGATAAGCACAATAGATCCTGAGCGTTTTCAATCGAAGCTGTGGCATATGTTTAATTATCAGTTTGGGAACAAATTAACATTACCTCAAATAGATCGAATCCGTTGGCATCTTTTCCCTGAAATTCGTATTTCAGGCCCAGAGCAACAAACTCTATTACCTTTAGAGAGTGATGACGAATCAGTAAATACCAATGCCTATATTCCCGACATCATTAAAATTATGGATATTCAACAAGAGCAATTGGCTCGAAGTTTAGGGGACGGACACCGTGTTATTCATGGTGTGGCAGGCTCTGGAAAAACACTGATCTTAGGCTATCGCTGTTTACATTTAGCTGAACAGTTAAAAAAACCAATTCTTGTTCTTTGTTTTAATATTACGTTAGCGGCAAGATTACGCAGTTTCATTGATGAAAAGGGTATTTCAGGACAAGTTCAGGTTTATCATTTCCACGATTGGTGTGGGCAACAGATCAAAACCTACCATTTAGATGTCATTAAAGGTGATGCACCTTACTGGGAGCGACAAGTTGATACCGTTATTAATGGTGTTGAAAAAGGAGATATTCCAAAAGGACAGTACGGTGCATTATTAATTGATGAGGGCCATGATTTTGAAGCTGAGTGGCTTACGTTAGTTACTCAAATGATTGATCCTGATACTAATTCTCTATTGCTGCTTTATGATGATGCTCAATCAATTTATAAAAAGAAAAATAATTTAGATTTTAGCCTAGCAAGCGTTGGTATTCAGGCTCAAGGTCGAACAACTGTACTACGTTTAAATTATCGTAATACAAGAGAAATCCTGTCTTTCTCATATAATTTTGCTAAGCAATATTTTGAAAATTCAGATGCTAAGGAAATCCCATTAATTCACCCAGAATCTGCTGGCATTACTGGTACACACCCTGTTGTTAAAAAGTTTTCAACAATGGATCAAGAAGTTGAATATGCAATAAAATGTTTAGTTCATTGGCAAAAAAATGGTTATGCGTGGAGTGATATTGCCATTATCTATCCCTGTAAACATATTGGACAAAAAGTATCTGAAGCATTAAAAGCTAAAGATATTCCTTATATTTTGCTCGCTAAATCTGAATATAAGAAAAAATACAACCCAAGCACAAATGTTGTTAATGTTCTGCCGATACCAAGTAGTAAAGGGCTTGAGTTTAAAACTGTTGTCATTCTAAACTCATCAAATATTCCTAAAAAAAGCAGCGATAGATCAGAAGATATTCGTCGTCTATATGTGGGTATGACAAGAGCAACCCATAATTTACTAACGACTTACCATAAAGAAAATGAGTTAAGTGAGAGCCTTGAGGCTGCTATTGCTATAAATGCATAATTACCCGAAGGGTGCTTCTTTCTTTTATGCCGTGCTAGAATTAGGTATTCCCAAAATGAATAATGTGTATTAAATGAAAAAGCGGTCTTTATTATTAGCTCTATTCTCTGGTGTTTGTTTAGCAAAGCCGCAGGTGTATTTTGGAGCTGACGCCCTCTCAAACTCCAGTGCTTATTCTTTGCAGTCTGGTTTTTATTTCCCTGTTAACCCAGAGCTGGATTTTGGATATGACATGGATTTCACGCAATGGAACCAAGAGGTTCATTCATTTGGTATCAACATTAAGCCCGCTTTTCGTAAGCAACAATTCTACCTAGCGCCAATTGTCGGCATGCACTATTTTAGTGACGATATTGATTACAGTTACAGCCTTGGGGCTGAGGTAGGGTACGATTTTGAACGTGTGACCATCAGAGCTGGATACAAAGACGTTGATGAAGAGTTTTATGATAATGATGCGTTTTATGTGGGTGTCGCGGTTCGGTTTGATTAATCATAAACGAGTAAATATCTTGATGATTAAGCTATTATAATAATGTCTTAATCATCAAGCGTTAGGCGATATTGTTTAAATTACGCTGTTGGTCCATGTAGACTTTTAATCGGTTCACTCTTGATTCAATTTCTTGCTCTCTTAATTCTCCGCGCTTCATTGCGAAGTTAATGGCTTTTTGGTCGTACACACCTTCGTTCTGCATTTTCATGTTACTAATGCTGTTTTTTAACTCTTCTTGGCTTCTATCTCTTTCAATAGATTCGGTTTGAATTTTGCCAATTGCTTCTACTTTCATAACGTCTCTGAGCCCTTACCTACTTGTTTTATAAATTTAATTCTAAGCGCTATTTTGGTCAAGCAATAGTTCAGCAACTTGCACAACTTTATGGCTTGGTCGACAACATTTCGTCTAGACCACCACCATTATGTACTTGGGTATAGCCTGCTTGTTGTAAGTAGCTCATCACTCTACCTGAGCGCGCACCACTGCGGCAGTACACGACAATAGGCGTGTCTTTATCGATATTGGCAAAGGCGGTATCTGCGGTATTTAATGGCAAGTTTGCGGCGTCGGTTAGGTGTCCTTGGTTAAATTCACCTGGGGTACGTACGTCTATTAATAATGCGCCTTGCTCGATAAGATCCCACGCTTGCTCACTGCGCTCTGATGCCCAGCCATTAAAAGATAGCATTGATAGTAGTAGGCATAATCCGGCTTTAATTTTCATTTATTATCCTTTAAAAACGCTCAATAAAATTTGCCTTATTTTAATCTGGATTGTGTGTTTTTACATAGGTTGCTCATCGTATTTATAGGCTAGATCAAAAAAACCAGTGCATTCTCTTTAATAAAAAGGAATGTCACTGGCTTTTATATCCGCCAAGTAAAATTGGCTATCTGTTACATTGCTGCTTGCTTGCGGTGTTTGAAATCCACAATCAAACCTAATGCAAACACACCGATAGTCACAAATAGAATGCTTTGAAATACGTGATGATATTGCGTTGCAGAGACGATTAAATCTAGGGCTCCTGCATTTTCTCCAATATTTGTTGAGGTAAACTGCGCGATATCTGCCGCCAAGTAGTTGGCAACAGAGCCCCCTGCAAGCATATAGATACCCGCTAATGTACCCGTTGCGCCTTGTGGGTTTAAGCGTGTAATGGCGGCAAGGGCGGCAGGGTCAATAAACAGCTCTGCCACACCAATACACAATAAGCCAACCATTAACCAGACGAAGGTTGTCTCACCGCTTGCCATTGCTAATTTTGATGACAAGGTAATTAAACTAAAGCCTGCGGTTAACAGTAAAAGACCGATATTTAGTTTGGTCAGTGTTCTTACTGAGATACTTTTTGACTCTAATATTTTCCATAACCATGCTACCGCTGCACCACCAACAATCACCGCAACGGGGTTAATGGCTTGGAAGAACGCGGTTGGAATGGTAAAGCCGCCAATATTGGTGTTGATGTTACGCTCGATGAATAAACTGATTGAGCTGCCACCTTGTTGATCAAAAGCCCAAAACACAGTACCAAAGAGCATGAAGTACATAATTGCGTTTAGTTTTTGGCGATCTTCTGCATCACTTTTACGATATAAGTTGATGATGTGAATCACTGAGATAAAACAAATCACAAATAAGATATACCCTGCCCATAGGTTTTCAAGTACAAATACCAAGCCTAATGTGGCGACAGCAATAGCGATGATCAGTAGTGACCAATGCGGAATGCCTGCGCTTTTTTGTTGTAGTGCAGTAAAGTTCGGTTGACTTACATGAGCAAAGTTTTTACGCCCTGAGATAAAGACACCCAAGCCAATAAGCATTCCTACCCCTGCCAATGAAAAACCGATGTGCCATCCCCATTTCATGGCGGCAAAACCACATAAGATAGGCGCAATCATGGAGCCGATGTTGCCACCAATATAAGAGATAGAGAAACCTGCTTCACGTCCGTGCTCTTGCTCTTTAGTTTGGTATAGCTCGCCCAACAAACAGCTTGAGTTAGTTTTAAAGAAACCATAACCACAGATAATCAATGATAGTGCGATATAAAGTGTGGTGTGATCGCTACTTGGAATACTGAGAACAAAGTGCCCCCCGACCATCAATAAACCACCTAAAATCACTGACCAATAGTTACCTAAATATTTATCCGCTAAATAACCCCCAATGATTGGCGTCACGTAGACCAGTGAGGTATAGGCTCCATATAAGGCGTAAGCATGTTGATCTGACATTAATAGCTTTTCGGTTAAGAAAAGGATCAATAAAGAGCGCATGCCGTAATAGCTGAAAAACTCCCACATTTGAATCGCAATAATGTGGAATAGCCCTTTAGGTTGTTTGATCGTGTTCATCTGCTGCCCTATGACGGTTGCCCAAATAAGTATCAATGATTTTTCTATTGGTACTTATTCACTAATATTGGCTAAACATACACAGCAAGGATAAAAACACCAAGATATTTGCGGCACATCCCGTGTAACATAAGTTTTCAAAAATGATAGTCATGTTGGGACGGAGTTCATATCGAACATTTCGTCCACCTTAACAGCGCAATTTTTCTCTATTGCCTTTAACAGCAGGTTCCTGTTGAGCATAGATGGATGTCTATATGCTTACCGCTATTATCAGAGCTAGAAATGACTTTTTGTTAATGATGGTACTTGCCTTTAGTAAAACAAGAAAAATTTGAAATACTTAACTGACATTACATTAATACCGAGGGAGTGTTTGGTATTTGTTATTCAAAAATAACATATTTTAGACCCACTCTCTAATAACATTGATTATTTATAATCACCCAATGGGGTTACGTTTTTTCAACTCCATCTTTGTACTATTATTTCAGTTCAATCGCTTCAAAATCAAAACCAATTGGTGATAGCTGTCCAGTAGCTTTCGCTTGAGTACCTTGTTTAATGACTTGCCAATAGGCTTTATTTTCTAAACACATCGATCCTGAAAATTTATCTATGCTCACCGAGCCTTTGCAATTTTTACTGTAGTAATCACGTGCTTTATCGGAAAAAATAATATCAATTTGGGCCGGTTTTGCGTATAGGAAGTGCCAAACATTCGCGCCACCCAACATCAAACTAAGCGTCAGTAATAAATTTCCTATCGTTAAACTAAATATTTGCTTCGGCAAGCCTTGGCCCATCATTCTGGCTCGTTCTCGGGTCTGTTTAGAAAGCATTTTTGGCAGCAGCATTACACCACTAATAAGATAAACCGGCACCACAACTGACCACATTCTGTCTATCACTTCATCATGCCACATTAGATCAGAGAAAAAGAACATCGAACCTACACCGAATATTCCGAAAATAAACAAACTGATGGCCATTACATTAGCCACTTTCTCTAATAACACTACGGGCGGAAAGTATTGCTCAATAAAAGCCCTTTTTCCTAATATCAATACTTGCTCGAGATGTTCTTCAAGCTCGCTACGTGTTACTTGGCCGAACTCTTTCTTACGAATTTTCCCCTTACTGTTTTGATAGAAAAGAGTGAGAAGACCACTATCAGTATCAATAAGATCATAACTGACCTTAATTTTTCCATTACTCACTTGCACCTCTGCTATAAGTAAAGGCAGTACAATTCCCTGCTCACCGATAGCTGAAAAATCAACATCAACGCCTGACAAAAAGTCATTGAGGGCTACTTTTAATTCTCGTTTACTCGTAATAACGCCAGGGTAACATTTTTGATCATCGTCTACATGTAAGGTTAGAGACTGGATATGCATAGTTAAAATTCCCCTTCTAACAAGGCACTGAATGAATTACTGCTTTCGCCCTGCCAAATGTGTTTACTTTTGTTTACATTATATTGCTGTTGGGCAAGCGCTTTTTGCTGAGGAGTCAGGTGTCCTTCAGATTGTTTCACTAAGTCATTTGCTCTTGAGAAATCGTTATTTCTGGCATAGCTTGCCCAAATAAATGCTTCAGCGTACTGCTGATTATTTGAATACATCACCGCTTGGTTATATTGCGCGACAGGCAAAGATTGATAGGCCGCTTTTTGTTGCCAATACTGTGCAAGTTGAGGGTTCTTAGTGACATAGTCCCCCATGTGATACATAAGGCTAAGGTAATACTGCGCCATTGGATGATCTGAGTTTTTGCTAAACCATTGATAAGCAATTTTAAAGTGTTGCTCAACAGTCGTGTCATAATAATAAAGCGTCGCTAAGGTCACTTGGCTAGGAATATCGCCTTTATTGGCAGCCTGTTCAAAAAACGCTCGCGCTTGGGTATATTGTTTATTCTTTAATAGAGTAAAACCAACTTGCCGAGATTCTTGTGCTGATATTTCTTCTGCATAGCGTTCAATACCAGAAAGCTTAATGCCTTCCGATTTAAATAATGAAAAGAAAAACGCCACGACAAGCGTGCCTAAGATGGTTATTCCAGCACTTTTAAGCTTATTTATCATGAGTTCAATAGTCCAAAAATTTAATGCCTTTCTAGGTTTCGAATAAATCAAAAACTCTGCCTATTTAACCTCTTTTACAGTTTGGAAAAATAAATACCACAGTTCAGATGCTTAGCTATCTTAGCATGACCCGTAGACTCTCCGCCATTATCACATGTGATTGTTTTGCAACGCCATTTAAAGGGCTTCATCATGCGATTTATCGCGCAAATTGAGACAAACATCTTTCTTCATAAATTATATGCCCACTTCTTAATATAGATTAAGGTTTTGCTCTTTTCTTAGCGCTACTATTGCCGCCCTTTTATCCCAACGACATGACAAAACACTTCTAGAGGATTGCACTTGAGCACTTTGTTTACACAAACCCAGATTGGCAACATGACACTAAAAAACCGCTTTGTTCGAAGTGCAACGTGGGAAAATATGGCGACTGAAGATGGCCATATGACGGACAAACTTTACGATATCTATGAAGAGCTAGCCCAAGGTGACGTCGGCTTAATAGTGACAGGTTATGCAAATATCGTTGAGGAAGAAAAGCCCAACGCTGGCATGATGGGGATGTACAACGACTCTTTTATTGCTGAGTACCAAAAGCTGACAGAGTTAGTACACAAGTATGATTCTAAAATTGCGATGCAGTTGGCGTATGGTGGCACTAAAACTACGTATAACGTTGGTGAGCGTATTATTTTTGCACCAAGTGACGTATGCGAAAGAGGTACACAAACGCTTGGCAAAGCAATGACTAAAGAGGAGATTGATTACATTGTTGATGCCTTTGCTCAAGCAAGCCGACGAGCGCAAGCGTCAGGGTTTGATGGTGTTGAAATTCACGCGGCGCACACTTATTTAATCAATCAATTTTTAAGCCCATATTACAACCGTCGTGAAGACGAATACGGTGGTAGCTTAGAGAACCGCATGAGATTCTTAATTGAGATTTATGCCAAGATCAGAGAATTAGTGGGTAATGATTTCCCTATTTTAGTTAAGCTAACGGCCACGGAATTTTTTGATGGCGGTTTAACCTTTGATGACACTCGCCTTATCTGTAAAAAACTGGAAGAGATTGGGGTCGATGCCATTATCGTTTCAGGTAATATTCACGGCAATGCAAGCACCATGGTTGGCGAATCGTTCGATGGTTATACCTTGCAAGATGAAGGCTATTTTCGTGAATATGGTGCGGTGATCAGTGAAGACATTTCTATCCCTGTGATTACGGTAGGTGGTCTTAACGATATTTGTGCGATTGAAGCGATTGCTGAAAACACCAATATTCAATATTTTGCTTTATCACGCCCTTTACTTGCTGAGCCTCAGTTAATTAAACGTTGGAAAGAAGGCAGCAGAGCAGAAGTCGATTGTGAGCGTTGCTCTAAGTGTCGTACCAAACGCGGTAATTTCTGCGTGGTATATAAAAAGAGAAAGCCAAAGAAAGACCAAGCGTAAGAGTTTATTTTGTTTATAAATCGATAAGTTTATAAATCGATAAGTTATAAAAAATGCCGCAGTTTACAATCACTGTGGCATTTTTTAGGATCTTTACTTGTCTAGTTACATGCTCAATTAAGCACAAACCAAGCAAGGTTTATCAAAATAGTAACCTTGACTATAATTAACACCCAGAGGTTTTACTGTATTTAGCTGCCACTGCTCTTCAATGCCTTCAGCAAGTACTTTTCCATGATAACGGTGTACTTTATTGACGACTGTTCGCAATTTTTTAAGAAACTCGTCACCCTCGCCTAATCGTTTCATCAGTTTAATGCAGAGCTTTACGACTTCAGGCTGAACAATATCGATTAGATCTAAATCAAAATAACCACAACCTACATCATCAAGCCAAAACTCATAACCCACCGCTCTTAATTGATTCATTTTTTCTTTTATTGGATCCCATTCTTTGACTGGTAAATGCTCCGTAAGCTCTAGCTTAATATGTTCCGGTGTTGAATAATTAAATAAAATCTCAAGAAGCGTTTCATTAAATAACATTCTAGGCGATATATTCACCGTAACATTTTGCTTAATACCCAGCTCATGCATCTTAGATAAGTGAGTTTCTAGACACTTGATTTCTAGCTCATCGACACAATTATTTTCTATCGCTGCACTAAAAAGCTTATCCGGTGTATGTAATTGAGAGCCAATAGGACCGCGTATTAACAGTTCATAACCAAATTGTTCTCCGGTTTGAATATTTTGAATTGACTGCCAATAAGATAAAAGTTCATTGTTCATTAAAATAGTATTTAGCTCGGCATAATCAGTCCTTTGAATGTGAGCAATTGATGGGTTGTCTGAGTTCATGAATAACCTTTTATAAGTATGTAGTTCTGTTTGTTGAATTATAGAATTTTTAATGTCATTCCTTATTATTCAAGGGAACTAACATACACTTTTTTATCTAAAAAATCTTATAAACCACAAGCTCCCACCATAAATAACCATTTATTGGTACGTCAGTTGATAAAACTCTCAACTTGACAAACTTGATCACACCTCACTAAACCACCATCTAAATAGCCTTGTTCAAACTCCCCAAGTATATGAACATCAATACCGCACATAATCAAAAATGGGATTATTTATCTATCCTGTTGTTCAAATTTATAAGCTAAGATAAAAAAACGCCGCAGGTATTAACCGCGGCGTTTTAGTTTGATTGACTAGAGGGGGAATTCTAGTATTTTTTTAGGATCTCAACGATGTCACTTTGGCTATCTGAATTGATGATTGCCTCGATATCGTCATCGTTTTGGAACAACTCAGATAACGCCATAATGGTATTGATGTGGCTGTCTGAATCCATGGCAGCTAATGTCACTGAGAAGTACACATCGCCATTGTCTTCTGACTCTAGGTTCACACCATTCTTAAACACGGTAATTTGAAGCGCCGCTTCGTTTACACCATCTTCAGGTCTTGCGTGTGGCATTGCAATTTTAGGAGCAAGCACATAGTAAGCACCAATTTCATGGTGTTTCTGTTTGATGGCTTCTAAGTAACTTGGTTCAATCTTTCCATTTTTTAGCAATACTGAACACGTTAGCGCTAACGCTGAATCGACACTTAAATTACGCTCTGATGTGATAACAATACCGTCGTCACCAATTAACTCTAATAAACTCATGATACAAACCATCCAAGTAGTAGGCCAACAACACCAAAGTCAAAATCAGAGAAGGTTGTTGCTTCTAATCCTAAGCCACCAAGCACTGGAAGCAGTAGCATTGGTAAGATTGAGATACAAATACCTTGTGCAAATGAACCTAAGATAGCGCCACGTAAACCACCCGTTGCATTACCGTACACACCAGAAGCACCACCCACGAAGAAGTGAGGAACCACACCAGCAACAATAATTGTCCATCCCATCATGCCTTGTACACCCATCATTAATAGGCCAGCAGAGAATGAAGATAAGAAGCCAATTAATACCGCGTTAGGCGCAACAGGGAATACCATTGGACAATCTAGCGCAGGTTTTGCACCTGGAACTAAGGTGTCTGAAATGCCTTTAAACGCTGGAACAATCTCTGCAATCAACATTTTTACACCTTGAAGTACGATGTAAACCCCGCCAGCAAAAGTAAGTGATTGCATAAAGGTGAATACCACCCAGTTTTGTCCACCAGATACACTCTCAACAAACTCACCACCAGCAAAGCTAGAAGCCAATAAGAAGAACAGTGCCATCGTTGCAGCAACAGCCACAGGCGTATCACGTAAGAACATTAGGCTTTTTGGTACATTAATGTCTTCTGTTGATTTTGATGTGTCACCAAACTTGCTGCCAATATAGCCTGAAACCACATAAGAAAGTGTTGAGAAGTGGCCCATTGCAAGTTGGTCTGTGCCCATTACTTTTTCAGTATATTTTTGAGCAATCGCTGGCATGATAACCATTAGCGAACCAACAATGATAGAGCCTACTGCAACTAATGTTGTACCTGTAATGTCTGCTGTTGATAAAATTACCGCAACAAGCATCGACATAAACATGGTGTGGTGACCCGTTAAAAATATATATTTTAAAGGAGTAAGGCGAGCCAGTATGATATTCACAATAAATGAGAAGAACATAATTAATGCCATTTCATAACCAAAGGCTTCTTGTGCTAATGCCACAATCGCTTCGTTATTTGGAATAACACCACTCACACCAAACGCTTCTGTAAATACCACTGAGAAGTTATTTAATGCGCCAACTAATGCACCAGCACCGAAACCTAGAATTAAAAATCCCATTACGGTTTTAATGGTGCCTTTTAAAATGGTCGATATATCAGACTTTTGGGCAACAAGGCCAATAAAGGCAATTAAACCCACCATGATTGCTGGCTCTTTTAATAAGCCGAGCATGAATTCGAAGAAATTTATCATAATAATAAGACCTTACATGAATGCTTTTAGTTGCTCTTCAATAGACGCTTTGTCAAAAATATTTTTAAGACTAATGATATTTTGTTTACCCGCGTCTTCTAGTTGACTTGCTACATCCGTTGCAGCAACCCAGATATCAGCGTTGCTTGATGTTGCTGATGATAAATCTTCGTGATCAACTTCTGCTTCAAAACCTACTTTTTTGATTACTTCTTTAACCGCCATTTCCATCATTAATGAAGTGCCTAAACCGTTACCACATACAACTAAGATCTTTTTCATTTTATATACTCTCTGTAGGATTAATTTGGAATGTAATATTTCATTCCCTATTTATTATGCTGAGAATCTTAATGGGTAATTCGCAGATTTAAATAGATCTAAATCACAAAGCCAAAATGAGATTGTGATGCAGATCTACTTAATACGGTCTTATTAACAAAATGCTTTGTTAATTTTTTCTGAGGAATTTGAAACTGTGATGGGTGTTGTATTTATAAATAGATGCGTTTTTAAATTCGAACTGTAAAAATAATCAATAAGTATTAGTCAATTATTTCCCGTAATCTGTCAGCATTTTTTTCAATAAATTATTTACGTCTTTAGTCTTTTTATTTCGTTTTGTAAGCGCGCTTAATGACATTGGCATTTTCGGCTCTTCTTTTGGTATTTCGCCTGCTTTGAGCTTCATTTTTTGTACTGCAGGTAATAGCATCCGTACTTCTTCACCTTTTTCATTGGTTAAGAGAACAATGTTTTCTGACTCCACTTGAACAATGGTTAATAAGCCATGCTTTACTGACTCTATTATTTCACCCACCATAATGGACTCCGGCGGTACTGAACGATCAGCCAATTGGCCACTTCTTAATTTAGCAGCACTAATCGCACGAATGTTCCCTGTATTCTCAAACGCGACAATCACGGTATGCGTGTTGTAGTATTCAATCACGGTAACATAGCCGTGCTTTTTGGTTTTAAACCTTACGCCATTTTTCATATCTAACGGCGCATCCATCTTCTTTGCTAACATCTGTCCTTCCTATATCGCGCATCTAAACAGATCTGAGTGTGTTTTTTATACTCTCATCTATGCAGCCCATCGAGAGTATATACATATAAAACATCAAGATAAATCTATCATTTAAGTTACAACTCATGCTTATATATAAAGCATAATCTAAAATATTGTATTTATCCTATTCTTAAAAATGGCTCGACTCTTATAGAAAAACACGAGTCCTGATAAACAAGAAACATTTCCCTCCCATTCACATCATCTAGCAGCCAAGAAAACAAACATTATGATTGTGGTACTTTTCTTCCATAGTTATTGGATAATTACGCTATTTTTCTCTTAGCGTGTTTTGTTTATCTTACTTCCATCAACAGCGCGTAGGTTGGATATTCCCGCTGACACTTTTGTTCACCGAATTTAGGAAGTAGATATGACTCACCCAATTATTGTCGATTTAAACACTCGTTATACAGCAAAAAAATACGATGCTACTAAACGTATCTCAGCAGAAGATATGGATGTTATTAAAGAAGCAATTCGCTTATCTGCTTCTTCAATTAACTCTCAACCATGGAAATTCATTGTTCTTGAAAGTGATGAAGCGAAAGAGCGTTTCCACGGTACATTTGCGAATATGTTCCAGTTTAACCAACCGCACGCAAAAGAAGCATCGCATACCATTTTGTTTGCACACAATCCTAAATTTAATAAAGATCAATACCGTAAAGTGGTGGATGCTGAAGTAAGCTCTGGTCACCTTCCTGCTGAACGTTACAACGATATGCTTGATGGTGCTTATGGTTTTGTTGAACTGAATACTGATGAAAATGGCTTTAATGGCAACTGGACAAAAGCACAATCTTACATCGCTTTAGGTAACACGCTGCACACACTTGCTCGTATGGGTATTGCTTCTACGTCTATGGAAGGTGTTGATGCTCAATTGATTGGCGAAGAGTTTAAAGATGAACTTGATGGCTATGTATGTGATTTTGCACTTGCTTTGGGATATCACAAAGACGTTGAAGATTATAACCATGGTCTTCCAAAAGCACGTTTAGCCATGGAAGATGTGATTACGGTTCTTTAAGATCTCACACTCAAAAAACCTACCGTTTCTTAAAATAACCCTGCTCTTTTTGCGTGGGGTTGTTTTGATTTAT
Source organism: Aliivibrio sp. S3MY1 (assembly GCF_028765575.1). Lineage (GTDB taxonomy): Bacteria > Pseudomonadota > Gammaproteobacteria > Enterobacterales > Vibrionaceae > Aliivibrio. The sequence continues at coordinate 54,898 of NZ_JARACO010000021.1, forward strand.
TGGGCTGTTTCTATTTATTGATTTGATACATAGTATCGAAGTTTGGGACATGTTGCTCCCAACGAGGCGGCTGGCCTATATACTCCTGCACTGCTGCAATAAACTCTCTCACTAACGCGGTCTGCTTTCTATGCGGATATAAAGCATAAACTGCAAGCCCTTTATTGCAAATGGCATAGTTTGTTAATAACGGTTTTAATTTCATATCTTCGATTGAACACGCCAAATTAGAAGATGCGATTGCGGCATAACCTAAGCCATCTTTCACTCCTTCCAGCTGTGTTCTTACGTCATTCACTTTGTAGTTACCCTTCATTTTGTAGTTTTTATACTGTTTTGAATCTGGTGTTTCACTAAACCTAAGTGTGTCTACCGTTAACGTGCCATTACTGTAAATAACAGAAGGCAAACTGATAAGCTCTTCTGGCGTGGTAGGTTCGCCATATTGCTCAATGAACTCGTGCGAGGCTAAAACAACCGCACCAATGTCTGCTATCTTTTTGGCAATCAAACTTGAATCATCCAAGCGGCCTAAACGAAAAGCAACATCAAAGTGATCAGTAATAATGTCAGTTCGTTTATCGTCCATTAGCAGCACAATCTCTACATCTGGGTACAACTTCATGAATTTACTGATCACTGGTTGCAAATATTGTTGTCCAATATGCACAGGGGCTGTAATTCGTATTCGACCTTTTGGCTCTACATGGTAAGAATCAGCAATGCTTTGTACATGACTGATGGTGTTAACCAGTTGATGAGCTTGCTCTAAAATCTCTTCACCTGCGGGCGTTAGAGAGAAAGATCGCGTCGAACGGTTAAGTAACTGAACTTCTAACTCTGTCTCTAATTTTTTGATCTGTTTAGAGAGGGCTGAATTATCCATATCATGCAGCGCAGCGGCTTTAGTAAACGAGCCTTGTTGTACGACATCAATAAAGAGTGAAAGCTGGTTAACCAGAGACATAACAGATCCTTGTTTAAATAGAGAGGCATTAACTAATGACATTATAAATCATTAACTAAAGCCTATCATACTTATCTAAATATAAGGTGCTATCAACGCATCAGTGGGTAAGTAAAAAACACTAGATGTAAAAAGTTAAACAAAAAGTGGAAGCCGACCGCCACCCATAAACGGTTACTGTAATGAAACGCTAAACCATACCCAACACCAGCTAAGGTAGCAAAAGCAACCAGCAACCAACCACCGCCAATATGCGCCAAGCCAAACAATAGACTTGCTACTGCTATACCTGAAACCCAACCAACACGTTTTCCTAGCTCTTGTTGAATAAAACCACGGAAAAAGGCCTCTTCTGCAACACAAGTCAGTAATAAATTATTTAAAGCAAATACCCACCACCAACTAGGGATTGTAAACTCTGGTTTTAATGCGCCTAATCCCCACGCAAGAGGCAGCAAAGCCAATAAGGGAACAGCAATAAGCATTAATGCTTGTTTGTTGATGGTGTCTTTTTTACCTAATAACGCAGGGTAAGCCAGTAATAATCCGAAAAATATTAGCGGTTTATCTAAATTCAAATACATCGTAAATGGAATACTTAATGGTCCAGAAACGACAGAATCTAAAACTTTAGCATTACTAAAGCCGGGAATAAAATGTAGGAATAATGCAATCGACCACATAAACATAAAAGCATAAGCGCCATATTGCCACTTACGCTCTAAACGTGGTGCTTTATAAGCAATGACTAAGCCTACTATTACCCCTGCCAGCCCTGTAAAGTTTAATCTCTGCTCTATAATTGCTCCGATTAAACTGATCCCAAGTAAAATAAAGCTCACTTTCATTTGTTGGACAAAAGCCAGAACAACAGCTAAAGCAAGCGATAGCCAAATCCACATCGAAAAATCAAAGACCACAATAATTCCTACAACAAAGCAATAAAAATTGATGGAAATAATACAGGGTAATAGACCTCACGGATAGATAAAATGAATATCATTATCATTTCCATTAACTATTAT
>NZ_JARACO010000022.1 GCF_028765575.1 Aliivibrio sp. S3MY1
TAATAGTGTTGTAAACACGGTGCACAAATAAGATCGTCGATATAGCCCACTCTACCTTTATGGCAACGGACACATAATCCATCTAAAGATCTCAATATTATGCTTGCTTTTTTATTTGGTATCGTCGTTTTCCTTGATGCTTTATACGATTTAGACCGCTTTTCGATTATGGAAATAGCACTAACTGGTGGTAATGTGTTAGATTTTTCAATCATATCCTTCAACTTAGCTTTCAAGTCTTTCTTTCGTGAAGAATAACGAACATGAGTCAACCAGCGACGAGTACCAAATTTAAACACATAATCCATAACCAACTCTTTGAACGAATTATTATCTTGATTAATAAAGTCATCATAAATACATTTCAGGGATTCTAGGTCAATATCGATTAAGGATAAGTGTTCTTCTTCCTTAGGAAGGAAACTTGGACTTGGGCGGCCGTTATAACTAAAATGAATACCTACCGGATAACCGCTAATATGACAAATAATATCGAGTTCGTTCAATGGTGCTGAAGGTTCGACTTCAAATTTTTCTATAAGTAACTTATGTGACTGTGTTACATAGCCAGTTACCGTATTTTCTCGGTCAAACTTGTCACTTTCTTTAAATTCAATAACCCATTCAGGAAACAACATCTCAAACGATTCTAACTCACGAATACTTTGCTTTATAACCAGCCTTGCTACCACACAAAATGAATATTCACATTCAATTTTTTCGACTGGGTCATCTTTAGCTTTTTTATCATGGGCAAAATGATGTACCTTTTTTTCAGGATCACCTTTCTTTGCGATTAATGCTTGTTTACAGCTCGGGCATATACAGTCACAAGCACGACCACGTACTACTTCGCTAACGTCATAGAACTTATCTTGCTTTAATCCAAAAGGAATTAACATATTAACCTCGGTACATGCTCAATAATATACGGTAATTAATACCGCTAAACCCAACTGTAATGCAAGATGAAAAAACACTTGTTTAGAAAATAGGTGACATTAGGGTCTACCCTAATGTCACAGGGTTAATTTTAGCCCTAAAATCATTTTGTCATCACCTTTTTGTCATGTAATATTAGATCATTACTTTAATGACACCTAGGCTCAATTCATGTACATATTTGGCTATCTAAGAGCATCAACCAAAGAGCAAGATGCAAAAAGAGCACAAGACAGCTTAAAGTCTTTTGCTGAAGATAAAGGTGCTCGTATTGCTGGTTGGTATATTGAGAACGTTTCAGGCGCATCACTACAAAGACCTGAGTTAATGCGATTACTTAAAGATGCAGAAAAAGGCGACGCTATACTTATTGAGCAAGTTGATCGCCTTTCTCGTCTTAATGATGAAGATTGGGAAACACTCAAAGCATTAATCAATAAAAAACAATTAAAAGTGATCAGCTTAGATTTGCCAACCAGCCACACAGTACTAATGAAACATCATAATGATGATTTTACATCAGCCATGTTCAGAGCCATCAATAATATGATGTTAGACATGCTGGCCGCTATTGCACGAAAAGATTACCAAGATAGACGAAGACGTCAGGTTCAAGGTATTGAAAGAGCCAAGATCGAAGGTTTTTACAGAGGCCGAAGACCAGATCTAGATATGCATGAAAAAATAATCCAACTTCGTGTACATAATCAGTTAAGTGTCAATGCAACAGCGAAGTTGGTAGGAGTATCGGCAAGAACTGTGATACGAATAGTTAAATATCATAACGAGAATTTGATATAACTTATTAATAAATATTAAAACTTAATTGTGTATTACACATGTAATACACTAATTCATTAAGTTAATTTGTTCAATTATTTTATTCTCATCTATATCATCTTTAATTGCATAAAGAGCCCTAAATAATTTAGCTGGAGATACCTTTCTTGGAGTATCTTTTTGTAAATCAGCTACCCAATCAGCTATATCTTTTTTATCTGAAATAGACAATCTGAGAGATAAAGGAGGTACTTTATATGTTGTATTAATCTTATCCGAAACGGTAGTTATTTTTTTCTTTGTATCGTTAAATACTTTATCAGCTCGATGACTTAAAGCTGACGACGCTCCTTTTTTTACCAACTTATTCATATGTATTACCTATGTAGTACATTAATTATTTCTTGTGTTAATCGTTTATAGTCATTAACAACCGTAGAACCTGATTTATAAAAACGAACAGGATTAGATAGAGCATTAGCTTGGCTAATATGCTCTGATCTGCGAACAGATGAACTCAACACATTTTCAGCTACATGTTTTAGTTCGGCATCAAGGAAACCATTAATAAGCCCATTTCTAGAATCTACTTCATTCCTAAATATTTTATAATTAGAATCACCTTCTTTTATCTCATCAAGCGCATCTAATAAAGGAGATACCCCATCAATCGAAAAGGCTCCGCTATCTACAGGGATTAATACCAAATCGGAGCACTGTATAGCATTTAAGGTAGTCAAAGATAAATTAGGAGGAGTATCCAATATAACAAAATCAAATAATGTATTTATTTCAGCTAAATGCCTAGATAAAATCCTCTCTCTATTAATTTTTGTTAATGAAGTTTCAATAACCCTAGAAAGCTGAATATCAGCAGGGATTAAATATAAATTTTCAATTTCTTTTTCTCCAGCTAATGCTGGTCGAATCGTATCTTTAATATTCGCAATTTTAGGCTTATCAAATAAATATGCAGAAGATAATTCAAAATCAAACTCCCCAACACCACAAGAAAGAGCTTTTGATGTATTCCCTTGAGGATCTAAATCGATAATTAAGGTTCTTTTTTTTCTAGCTAATTCAGCAGCTACATTAATCACAGTAGTAGTTTTACCTACACCACCTTTTTGATTTGCAACACTAATAATTCTCATACAATCACCTGTAGTACTTATGTACTACATATAATAGCAAGAATAAGACCACAAATAAAGCTGTATTACACATGTAGTACAGCTTTATTTTAGTAACTGATTTGAGGTATGTCAGGAAAATGGAAACTATCGATGTTAATTTTTAGTTCTAGAAAACTCATGCTCATTCGATTTTAATAAATGCCGTATGTTGTTAAAATCATCAGTCGAAAAGCTTATATTGATATTCTGATCTTGTTCACGTAACCAATTTTCAAACATGTTACGTTTAAGTATCTCTGTTTGAGGTTTCTTTTCACCTGTTTGTTTATATATCTTAGCCGTTGGATGCGTAAACACGACAACTGATAATAAGGGCCACTTATCTATATATTTTGATTCTAAAAGTTCTTTTAAAAGTGATGTCGTTCGTAATGATTGAAGAGAAGCATTTTTATAAAATTTTTTACCATTCTGTGAGCTTATTTGATACCACTCTTTATCACTGTTACAGTATACTTCTCCAGCGTAATGTTTTACCTCTACGACAATAAGCCCAACTTTAGGCATGAGAACAAGAAAATCAACCTCGAAATTACGACCTTTAAATATCATATTTTCAGTAGTTATATATCCGTTAATAAGATTTCCCTTTAGTTCTTTCAGTTTGGCTCTCATCAGTTTTTCACCATAATCACCTGCTTCTTTTCTCTTATATGCTGAATAATTAAATGAATTTAAATCAGAAATATCTGGTATGTTCCAATTATCATGGTTTGATTCTCGATATGAACTTTTCTTATTTCTCGTCAAAAATACTGAAATAACGGCAACAATACAGGCGCCTATAGGTCCGACAAGAACAAAACCAACAATTGTAGCAAATACTATTTTCTTAGCTCTCAAGATTAAATCCTAAATTATTTCATTCATCGTATTTTCTGAATGGATGCAGACCAACTAAATGTTTTATCCGTCTCTTTCAAAATCTTAGGGTTATCTATTCTCGCTTTTTTAGCCAAAATGAGTCGCTTACATCTTTCTCTATTGAGTTTGAAAATATTTTGTAAGGCTTGCTCTTTATACTCTTCACCATTACTTTCACACACACTGGCGATAGTAGAAAAATCACTTTGCTTTAACGAATAGATACTGCTGTGTATTTTTGATGTGGCTTTGTCTCGTGTTTCACCATTGTTCATCATTAACTGAATAAGCTCATTATCTTCTCGGGTTAATTCACGATGGGTTTCATTCATTTTTCATTTTCCAATAATCTTTCTATTTTATTATTACATCACGGATAAAATAACATTACTGAGCGGCGGCAGGGGATGAAGTCGCCGTAACTTTATGCAAAAGTAAGGTGGCGCATCTGTCTTCGATAGAGGTCGATACATGCTCTGCAATAAACATTCCTTCCTCGTGGCCATTAATTAATTCCACCAATCGACTTGGCTCATCCATAATAATATAATTTGGTAAGGGCTCAATCAATTCATTATCACTATTAAAACAATGCTCTATCGCCTTTTCACTCGAATAGATAACCCCTTTCTCTCGCGTAATATCAGGATCATCCAATGTGGACTCAAACCCATGATCTTCATAAAGATATGTCAATAAAGCAAAAAGACGATCTGCATCCGTAAATTTATCGGCGTACTGATGATTCATGGCATGAAGTGACCATAATTGAGCTTCAGTCTCTCCATTTTTACGAGCGATAAGCAGTAACGATTTAATGTCTTTTTTTATCATTTCGTTACGTGGTAACTTAATTTGTTTTTTAAAATATTGAATGAGTAACTCATTACGTTTTTCTTTAGGTAGAAATCGACCTGTTACATTAAGGCGGCTGTAAATTAATAATAATGCACTGCTTACAAATTCAGAAAATTGTTGATGGTACTTTAGTTGACTCATGAATATCACTCATGGCTGACGAGACAAGTAGAATACTAAAAAAAGTATGTTTTTTACGGCAAAAAATCATTATTTGATGAATGACTCTCATTTTAAGCGATGTTTTAACGTGTTAAAACTCGTTTAAAATACAAAGCGATGCACAAAAAGAGACCTATAAGGGTCATGACTCGATGATGATCTAGATTAGTAGTCCAGAGTCACCCACAACCACAAGATTGCTTGTAAGCTCATCGGTGGATAAATAACACTTAATTAAAGGTAACCTCAGCCCCTTTCCTGCAAGAATGCTCTTAAGTGTGTTGTTTTGTCAGAGTGCGCTTAATCTTCCTGTCGGATGACAAAAGAAATGTTCAGCGCAGCCAGTAGGGTGATGAATTATTCATGTGTGATGGCATTGAACTGGCTGGGGGCCCGTTAATTTTCTTTTGAAATCTTTTTGTGTATGAAGTGTAAATTGAAAATTAATGGGAGGTACTTAATGTTCTAGTCTTTTATCAACAAAGGATAACTGTTGGAAATAAATAATCTTTTTGAAATATATAAGTAAAGAATATTAGCAAGGATAACAGGGACAATCCTTCGAGTTGATAAAGGGGTCATTCCGACATCTGTGTATAACTAAGTAGTACAACAGAAAAAGAGACCACGTAAAGGGGATAGGAAAGCAAAATAAACATCAAAACAGGGCTAGTTTATCTTATAAAACAACAAAATAAATGAGCAGGCGTGAGTTATCCTACCCAATTAAGAGCATGATCCTATCGCTATTTATCATTAAATAGGTATGGGAGAGAGGGGAGTGATCTGACGAACCGCTAACCCCATACGAGATAACAGGTTATTGGCCATCTTTGTGATGTTCTTTTGCTCTAAGCTAATCTCCCAGCCTTTATCTTTGATGCGCTGCACCAATTTACGGGAAATGTAACTCATGCGCTCAAGAGGCGGCATGTCTGAGAGTTTTATCTTATAGCTTGAGGTGACTTGCGTATGCCTATGCTCCCACACTCGTAAAATATTGTTTTGGCAAAAGGTTTTTAGCGCAAAATCTGCATCATACTGCTCTTGACGTTTCGCCGCTTCAATTTGACGACGTTGGATCTCTATCGATCTCAAACGAGCCAGCTCATCATTATTAATGCCAAGCAATTCATAAAAGAGGGGAGTAGCACATAAGGTTCTTGGTAAATGGCCACCATGCAGAACGTCTTGAACCGATTGGCCGCTATACTCAGGCTCATACAACAAACCCATCACCACCAACTCTTTCATAATAATCGAAATCGTTGAGCTCGATACCTTGATCTCTTTGCCGATCTCAATGCACAAACGAGTGACGTTAATGCAGCCCGTTACTGCATCGGAATGATACGAGATCCAGCGCATCGCATTTTCAAGATTCTGCTTATGATCGACTCTAAAGGACAAGTTACGCTTGCGCATACCCGCTTCGATTAAACGATAAACCAAACAAGGCCACTGCGCATTGAGCCACACACCGTGTTTTTCAACAGTATTAAACAGTTTACGGTTTAACGTGGGTATGGATTTGATTTTACGATGCTCACGCGCAATCAGCTCACGAGCACCATTACTATCAGGCTCACCTAATGCTTCATCAGGATACCAAACAGGGGCAATCGCCCATTTCTTTGAGTGCGTGGTCGAGTTTTGTAACGAAGTGGCTAGGTTAGCTTCTGACATCAGACACACCTTCTAAACACACTCGAACACTCGTCAATATATGAAGAGGGGAGGGGATGCGTCTAAAATTGGGTCTGAGTTTCACAGGCAATATGCCCGCTGGTATTAAATTGGTCATTGTATGATTCCGAAAGATTTTAGGGATGCTTGGTTGCGACGCCAAACATTGAGTAGTTAATGTAGAGGAAAAGATCCAAAAGATCAACCCCTTGAATTTTAGGCACAAAAAAAGCCGTCTACTTTCGGGAAGACGGCTTATTTGCGAATGCTTTTTGGTCAGATTCGCGGTCCGACACACTCTAATTCTTTAGCAAAAATACACCATATATCACACGAGGCATTACATGGTGAGCAGAGCGCTATATGTTGCACTCTCACTTCAAGAACTATGAATAATTATAAAGAGATGCGCTAAAAACATCAAGTAATCACTGATATTTTTTTAAAAATATTTACCATAATATACATAATACGTATTGTTATCAACAGCTTAAGAGTTGCCTATTGCGCTCACTATAATCAGTGATAACTAATCACGGATTATATTCCTATACAACAAATCTATCACGCACTTTTTTTCTAATCTGCTTACACGCGCACATCAAAAAATAACCAAAACAAAATTAATTACTATATATCAATAACTTACACAAGTGCGCAGCATGTATATTATGGTAAATAGCTTTATTCATCGCTAAAAAGGCAATTCATGACAAAAAAAACAGCCACAAAAGCCGTCGGCCTTTGGTTTGAGCTCGATAAAGAGACCAATCGTCTACTCACTCTTCAAGCAGAAAAACACGGCAGAAGTAAGCGAGCAGAAGCCCTTGAAATAGTCAAAAACAATGTTCACAAAAAGAATACTAACAGAATTTAGTGTTCTTTTTTGAATAAAGATCCAACTTTTGGATCTACCGCTCTTTAAGAATTTGGGAACCTGTCCGCTGCTGTGCAGTTAAACATGCTATCGGTAAGCCACTTTTATGAGGAGTGTAAGACTTATTAGATCACTGAAAATGCGTTGAAAACAGCAGTAAGTCTATGGAAGTGCCTGCCGTGTGAATATCCACGTTCAGAGCGCCATAGCATTTTATTAGGCAAGCTCACTTGCATAAGCGAGCTTACCTAATCATCACGGATAAAAAGGAATGGTTGTGAGAATGACCCAAAATGAAATACGCGAAGCCGCACTTAATATTTCTCTCATGCGTGAAGGCAATAAACCACGTACTGAACGTATCGATCGTGAAGCAAAACAACGCATCGATGACAAATGGTATCAATGGCAATTACGACAAATACATGAGGATGGATTGATGTTATCACCTCCGCCTTCTCTTGGGTTTACTCAACGATGCAAATAGCATCACAAGCTCACTCTGCGATAACTACTTGGTTTTAGTGTGTGACAAACACTAAAGAAAACCCGTCTGTTGATGGTCAAACCATTCGTGAAGCCAACACGTAACAATACACACTCTTTTAATCTATTAGGGGGTATAAGTCTTGTAAGTACGTACAAACAGCAACATCCCTCAACGTGCAGTCTATTGGCAGTAGGCTAAAAAACAGCAAGCATCCCGAACAACTATATACAGTACCCAAGTATTTATCGCTGAGTGAGTTTCTTCTCTTATCACATAAGGTAATAACACCATGCAATACGCCTTGTTCTTAATCGGTGAAAAAGAGCAGCACAGACCATTATTGGATGCCGCTGAACTTCACGCCCTTAACGCGACGCTTTCAAACATCACAGAAAACGATAAAAATGAGTCTCAATTTGTGCAAAAACTGGTTTATGGCCGTTACAAGCCTCAACCAGATTTTCATTTTCCACGCAGTGAAGTAAAGCGTCATATCAATAGTGCTATTGGTTTTTGTTTGGCTCACATCTCAAATACTCACGTCACTTATTTAAGTATTGATGACATTAAAATAATCGACGTCAATTTAACCACCAGTTGTGGGCATTGCCCAACACCCCACAAATCCAATGACATTCCTTTTGCTGCCTTAATTTCTTGTCCTTCTGATTTTGAACTGAACAAGCGAGGGGCGGCAAAAACCGTGTTTTTGCGTTGTCATAATGTGGATATACAAACCGACCTACTTAATCGTATGGGGCTGTTTGCCCTTATCTGTGAAGATCGCAGTTATTCATCGCCTGTCACTAAGGACAACTGGACATCACGTATCAATTACCGTCGTGCCACCAAAAAGGCACAAGAATTAAGATAAGGATAGAAAATGTCAAAGCAAATACCTATCGCCGAAGTGAAAAAATTACCAATCACTCGTTCATTTAAAATTACAGATGTTCCAGAGATCCGATTGGTGCGATCTACATCGGCAAGGTTTGAGAATGCTTCAAATATTGTTGAGTAGCCAATTGTAAGCACTCAAAGACGTGACAATTTATGACACCATCAAACCCAAAACTCAAGAACACCACTGTCCTTGATAAACATTCACTCATTATCGGCCTACCCGTTGAAATTCTGGCCATCACCGCGCTCTTTAGTGTTTTTGGTGTTGGTTTGCTTATTTCATTGGGTGGGCTTTTTTGGGGCTTAATTCTAGGCTCGCTCTGGATAACCCTACTATTTATGCCCATGCGGGCATTGCACAAACACGATCCACAAGCATGGAAAGTCTGGATTAATACACTGCAACACGCCTCACTTTCCCCACAAACCATCATTAAAAAAGACATCCGTATCATGCAAAAACACCGCGTGACGCCCTTTACTCTTTGGAGAAAAAAATGAAAACAACCCGTTCTATCCTTCCCCTGATTTTGTTATTCCCAACCCTTGCTCATGCTCGCGTCTCTATTGGCTCAGGCGGGGGCGGCCCATTCAGTAAAGTCGCCGATTTCTTCCAAGAAATCGTTGATTTCCTTGGGGGCACAGGCACTTTGTTCGTGGTCTTTGTTGCCATTTGTGCGGGTATTGGCCTTTGGGTCTTCATCCCAAAACAAGCGGGAACGGCCCTTGGTTGGATTTTTCGAGGCTGTATTGGTGCCATTGCGTTATTTAGCATGGGCACCGTCATTACTTGGCTACAAAGCTTCTAGGAAAAGACTCTCATGGCAGCATTAAATCAATTTATACACACGTTTGCGGCCATGAACTCCGTGGCCATTACCGATACTGGCAGCGTGATTGGGGTGCTTGAGCTTTCAGGCGTTGAACCTGCAATGTTAAGCAATGAAGACAAATCACTCATGACTCGCTTACTTCGCGGTCTTATTCAACGCTTACCGGTTCATGCCACCTTAACGCAATATTATTTTCATCAAAACAACGCTCATGTATCGCTATTACCAAGAAACAACCCACGAGCACAATTGGTCTCCACGCGCCGTGCTCACTTCTTAAGTCACACGCGAGACATGAACCGCTCTAATTTATATTGGGCAATCGAAATCGCCCCATCAAGCGCCCTAAATTCAAAAAAGGGATTGATTGCCTCCTTTTTTCAAGCACTGGTTGATAAGAACCAACGCCAATTATTACGACTGGCTTTATCGCATCGTGAATGCAGTTTAATTGAAGAGCGTGAGTTTCTTGCTCAATGTGATGCACTCAACGACACATTAGATAAGCTGGTGTTGGGCTTGAGCTTTCGCTCTCTGACTAATACTCGATTGAATGACGGCTCGTTGTTCTTTTTACAAAAATCCTTAGTGCAACTTTCGCCACGTTATTTACAAGAAAGCGCGGGAGCCCCTCGCTCTGATTGGGATAAATATCTGGCTACCGTTGAAGTAACCACCGTAATTGTAGAAGGGGTTCATTATCTTAAAATTGGGGCCTCGCAGCCTGTGTATGCTCGCATTGCGAGCGTACAAGGGGTTGGAATGGAAACCGTACCAGAAAGCGCATGGGCCAGTGAATTAGCCCCTGTATTAGAGAAGGGAAACTATCTTTTGTTTACCCGCTTTACCCCGTTTACCACTCGTGAAAAACACGCCATGGTATCGGCTCGTGAAGGTGAGCTCTATCGTTCACAAGTCGCCATTTCCGATTTAGTGTTAGGCACCGCCTCGGCGGGCGCGATTAAAGAAAAAATGAACGCCAACCCACGATTAAAAGAGACCTTGTCAGAGCTTGATACCATCGCGCACGATTCAGATAAATACGGCCTATTCAATTCATCCGTGGTTATTTTTGATACCAGTGTGGCTTTGGTTCGTGAGCGCGTTAAGCGATTAAATTCCGTGCTTGAGAACGCTGAATTTCACTTACTGTGGGAAAGTATCGGACTTGTTGGAGCCTATACACAATTGTTGCTCGGCGCCACATCAAAGGGGCTGCGCACCAGTACCATCAATACCACCCAAGCTGCTGCACTGTCTCTCTTTTATCGCTCAAATGAAGGCTTACCGCTGTGGGATTTTGGTCGAAAAAAAGAAGAAGCGCTTTACATTCTCGAAGGGGATGACGGGGTTCCGTTTCACTATACCCCGTTTGTCGGTGATAAATGTTTGGTCATTGGGGTTGGTCCAACGCGAAGCGGTAAAACCTTCTTAAAAAACTGCATCGCTACCCATTTTTCAAAACTCGGCGGCATGTATTGCGCCATGGACATAGACCAAGGCTCTGAGCCTGTGGCTCGGTTCTTCAAAGAAGATGGTGCCATTTTTCGATTAAGCGATACCCAAACCACCGAAGGATTTAATCCCTTCATGATGGCCACGGGCCCTGAAGATGACGCTTTTCGTCGTCACATGATGGGCCTTATTCGTTTGATGCTACAAGAGAATGATGCGGTTGAGTTGCAAACCTTAACCTCGGATGAGCAAGCGCAGCTTGACCACGCCATCTTAACCACCATGTCACAAGAAACGCCTGAATTGAAAAACTTCTCAGCCATGCTCGGACAATGCAGTCCATCAGTGCATAAGAAACTCGCGTATTTCAAGCGAGGCGGGTTATATGGCAACTTATTTGATAACGATGTAGATGCGATTGGGGTATTAGATAAGCCGTTTTCTGTCTACAACACTGAAGGGGTCAAAGATTACCCAAAGCTCGCCACCTTAGTGAATACTGAATTATTTTTTAGGGCGGTTCGCTTATTTGAAAACCCACTCCATCGTGAGCGAGCGAAGTTTCTTGAAGTGGATGAGTGTCAATATGTTCTGTCACAAAAAGGGGCGGCTGAATTTTTGATTAAAAAAGCCAGAACGTGGTTTAAGCACGGGGGCGGAATGGGCTTTTGGACTCAATCCCCTAAACACTATTCAGCACTTGAGGAATGGTCAACGCTGCGAAGCGCCGCAACCACCTTCATTTTCATGAGCGACAAGGAAATGGAAGAGCAAGAATATAAAGACGCCTTTCCGTTTTTGACTAGCCATGAATGCGACATCATCTTGAACCTCATCCCACGAAAACAAGCGTTCATCAAACAAATGGACATTGGTGTGGCCAAAATCGTCAATCTTCATGTAGAGCCTGAGCAATACGTTATTGCTACTTCAAGACCTCATGAAGCCGCTCTTGCACAACGTATCTACGGTGAAGAAAGTGACATTGATGTAGCTATCGATCGCATTGTGAATGAACTCGGATTAAGGAAATAACATGATAAAAAAAACACTGTGCATGATATTACTTATCACCACACTCCCGACTCATTCCGTCGTTTTAACGCCGATGGCAATATCTATATTAGTAACACTTTCTGACTATCAAAAAGCTTTGTATTTGCAATGTGCCAGTAAGACAGAAATGACCGCTGAAGAAATCATCACCTGTGAAAAGCTAAAAAAGGAAGTGTCATTACTCCAAATAAAACTCAGTCCTTTACCTAGATCGGATTAAGGAAATAGCATGAACTTTTATACGACAAAGAAAAAAGTCCTGGTATTAATAATAAGCGGCTGCTTATCCTTTAAGGCCGTTGGCTCTGGCTTTCCCGTGGTTGATATTGCGGGATTAGTTCAAGCGGTAACTCAATACAGTCAACTCATTCAAGAATACGAGCAAATTCTTAAGCAAACAGGACTTAACACTGACCAACTGCTTACGGCCATTGACCAATACACCCAAACCTTAAGGGAGTATCAAGTTCTGCTCAATCAAGTGGAATCACTAAAAAATAAACTTGATAGAAAAGATTACATGGCCATCAGTCGAGACATGAACCGCTTGTATGAAAACCATTTGTTAGATACGGAGGTTCCTCAGACATTGGAATTATCTCGCCGTCAGGCGGATTTTGGTACTCGTGATGACATGAATACCTTAGCAACGGATGCACTCAGTTACGTTCCGCAAGATTTAAGCTATTCGTATAACTTAGCCAATAACGCGAATAATGAATCCAAAGAGCGAGAATATTATCGGGAGCTAAATAAACAAAGTCGTGCCGACATCGACCATCTGGATGAGCAACGATTGAGCTTAGGCTCTCAAAGTGAGTTAGCGACCTTGCAATTGATTGTTGAGCAAAACCAAATATTGATTGACCAAATCGCGATAAGCAATGAAATGAAACTGGCTTCCATGAGCTCCAGCAATATGGCCAATCAATCCGCTCAAATTGAATTACGCTCAAAGCTCAAACGCCTAGAGCGAATGAAAAGAGCCAAAGAGCAAGGCATTATCATTGATGAAAGGCCATTGCGATGAGTGCAAGTAATACGTTTAGAGACGTATTTTCACAGTCGATCACTCGATTTGTAGACATGCTGATTAATAACGGGGATATTTCTTGGTTTGCTACCGCAATTTTAGTGGTGTTGTTTGTCATTCTTTATTTTACCGAAGTCGCAAAATACATGTTAATCGGCATCGATAAAGAAAGTATCATCCAATCCACGCTCATGGTTTTTGCAACCTTGCTTATCATCGCAAGCTACCAACTCTTGTTTGATAATTTGCATGTTCTTTTTGATGAAATTGGACTCTCTATTCAAGAAGCGGCGACGGGAAAACGAGATCCCTTTTATCTTTTTAATTGGGTTACGTATTCACTCACCACCATGTATAACGAAGACGTTTCCTTTTGGAGTATGCCCGTTGGAGACGTCATTTATGCGGGACTCTGGTATCTTGTGGCCATTGCTTTGCAATTGGTCATGTTCCTTATTAGCTCATGGGCGGTTTGGACATTATCGTTAGCAAAAATACTCGGTGTTCTGTTCATTCCATTACTTATTCACCCCTCGACTCGCAACCTATTTGATGGTTGGTTCAAGTTTACCCTTGGCAGTTTGATGTTATTAATTGTATTAAGAGCAACAGGTGCCATTTCAGCCTTAGCCATTCAAGCCCAATTCCAATCCATCGGATTAATGGTGTGTGGTGACGCATTGAACTTCTCATCTTGTAATGGCGTTGATAGATTGCAAAACACCACCATGATGGGGGCTGATTTCATTGATTTAATCGTCACAGGTCTCATGGCTATTTTATTAATTGGATCGTCAATTGGACTCACCGCTGCACTGGTGGGTGGTATAGAATCACCAAGTCGAGCCGCCTCTTCTGGTGCGTCTAAAGCCGCATCAGTGATTGGTAAAAACTTTTTAAAATAAGGAAACAACATGCTTAATAACATCAACAAAAAAGAGCTTTTGACCACGGTCTTACAACTAATCGGGCTCGCGGTGACTATTCTCATCATCATGATGATTGGCCAGCTCTCTCAATTAACTCAAAGTCACTCGGATATGTATTTGCACACTCACGATGGTTGGAAAAACGCAGCCCCTGAAAATGCGGCGCTGATTGTTGCATATCGTGAGGAATGCATTGATAAAAACAAAGCCTCTAAGCAACCGCTTGTTGATAAAGAAGCCGAAGTAAATTGTGCCAAGAAAATGGGCGTCTACCCGCTGTATCGTCAACTGCAAGAGCACCCAACATTAAACGCGCAATGGCCATTGAAACTCTTTATTAATGACATCACCGTCACCAATGCTATCTAGGAGTATGTTATGCCATCCAGTATCGTCATTGATACGCCATCGGGGGCTGAAGCCCTCGATAATGAGCTAAAGCAACGCGCCGCCCTTCGCGCTGAACGCAATCGATGGTTCGCCATCTGTTTATCCTTAGTGGTCGTGGTCTTTTTCTCCCTTGCCTTTGCGTGGTTTGCCTTTTTAAAGGCAAACAACAACAAAGAAATTGTTTATGTCAAACTCGCCCCCAACGGCTCATGGTCCGTTGTGGATTACCAGCCCCAAGATGCACAGCTCTACTTTAAAACCACCATCGACAGCCTCCTTTCTCGCTACACCAGCCTACGTTATCAAGTCAATCCAAGCACCATCGCCACCGATTGGGGCGACGCCAGTCTCCTTATGGGGGCGGATTTGCGTGATGACTTTGTTTCCCCTCGCGGATTTAATGCCAAAGAGAAAGCGGCCAAGATAGTCACCAGTCGAGATAAAGTTACGATTGAGTTTCGTAACATCGAGCACTACGACCAAATCAATGCCACCAGCGCCGATGGCATTGAGAACAACGTGATACGCAGCAACGTGTATTTCACTCGCACGTCTAAAACTATGGGCCGAACCACGCCCCCTGAAAAATTGGTATTAAGTCTTCAATGGCAACTCATGGATAAAGTTGAGTTAGCCGAGCAAAGCATGGATTTTTTACGTATCAACCCGATAGGTATTCAAGTCCTCTCTCAACAACTCAACATCGAGCGTGAGTAACCCTTATGAAAACACTGGTCTTCGTCGCCCTGCTTGGGGTAACGAGCGTTAGCGTGCAAGCCGCTACCTGTAAACAATTACGATTCTCTGAAAACGACATTATCACGGTACGCTCTGCCATCGGCATGGGCACCCGTATTCAACTCCCCGCCAATTTAATTTCTGAGCCTGCAACCTCCAACAACCATTTATGGGATGTAGAGGGCATTGTTGGCACCAATCAGATTGTGCTTAAACCCAACTCAAGCCTAAAGGAAGGCGAAAACACCATGATTTACGTCTTCACCGACGATGGACGTGTGATTGACATTAACGCCTCCAGAGTGGCAGTAAAAGCAAATCAGCCTTGTGTAGTACTCGACCCAAGCCCTGCCTTTTTCAGTAAAGACACAAAAATGGCCATTCGTGGGTTTGCACAACAACCGCAGCTTGGTGTGAACGCCCGCTCTGAAAGTGACATTGCTCGTATCGACCAATTAGAAAAGCAGTTGGACATTGCAAAGCAAACCAACGAGCTAGAGCGTAAACAAGCCATCATCAGCGCGTTAAAAAAATACCGTTATCGTATTTATACCCGCTATCAATGGGATGAAGGCAAAGAGTTTGTCGGACGCAACACCATTTCGGATGTGTACGACGATGGCCAATTTACCTACATTCGCCTTGCTAATCCAAACCGTGGCATTTTAAGCGTTGAAACCATGATAGGTGGAAAGAACGCCATAGCCCCAACGGATTACGTCGATGAATACGCCATGTATAAAGTCACGGGCATTTACCCACAATTCACGCTGCGCGTGGATGAGGTCACTCTCAAGATTAATCGCATGGATAACCAAACCAAAGGGAATCTGTGATGAGTGAAGAAAAAGAACTGGTACGAACTCAAGAGCTTGAGAATGAGCCGATTGAAACCCAAGCCGATTATAAAAAAATGGGCATTACCCTCGGGGCCGTGGTGTTTGGGGTGTTATTTACTTTGTTTGGGCTCAACTTTGCGGCGGATAAAAGCCGCAAAAATAATGAAGTGAATGAGCCCGCGCCCAGCAAGCAAACAACCACGGTGACATCCGCGTCTTCCTTTGAAGATGAAGTGTTTAAAACCGTAGGCAACAAACGCAATCCCGCGCAAGAATCTACCGATATAGTGGGTTCAGCCTCTATTCCAAATTATCGACAACAAGAAGGGGGCAATTCACTGACCTCCATGCTTGGTCCTGATTTAGTCGAGCAAGAAAAAGGAAAACATGACGCACTAGAAATGAAGCGGGCCTTACTCTCTAGTCGCTCCGCATGGGGATTGAAAAGCCCCGTCATTGAAAGCTCAGTGGCGACAGGAAGCACGCGAAGGCCGATACCCAACGCTTCACCGCCATCGGATGATAGGTTATCAAGTGACGACCAGCGTCTTATGATAGCCAATCGATTAAAAGAAGCCGAAGCCCTAAAACAACGAATACTTCAAGGAGACACCAGCTCACTGGACAACAGTCAAAACCTAACGACTCAACTCAATACCCTTGAGGCGAGTTTTTCACCGCCACCAACCAACATCGTTGGGTTTACCAAAGAAAATACCTACAACGCCTCAACAGAGGGCTTGCTCAAACTCCCGATAGGCACACTCATTCCCGCCATCACCGCCATGAAAACCAACAGCGATTACTCAGGCTCGTTCAAAGCCACCGTATCTCAAGATGTGTTTGATTTAAGTGGGGAATACGTTCTGGTGCCACGCGGCGCTCAGGTGATTTTAAAATCCGTCTCTATCAGCAATGTCAACGAGCCCATCAGCAGTCGCATGGGCATTACGGTGCCATGGATAGTATTGCCTAACGGCAACAAGATTGATTTAAGTAAATCCTCTGGCATGGACAGAGAAGGCATTAACGCTCTTGGGGACATGGTTGATAGGCATTTAATGGCGCAATTCTTTGGGGTTGCGGCTTACGCGCTTGTGGCCACAGAAACCAGTCGTGCTGGCACCAGTAGCGACAGCGATTCCAGTTACGCTGGGGATGTGGGTGAAGGACTTCGCTCTCAAGCTGCTCCCCTTGCTCAAAAATACTTATCCCTTACCCCAACCATTACCCTACGGGCAGGGCAAAGTATGAACATCATGATTGAGGATGAGATATTTCTCTCACCTTGGCGCAATATTTACGAGGATTATTTATGAAAAAATCAACGCCCTATCTGTTTGGGCTACTACTCATGGCAAGCGTTAATGTCAACGCCACGCCCTATCTTACCGAAGTAGACCCACTTCAAGTCTCCGTCAGAACCGTATGGCCACCAGAGCTGACAACGGTTGAAGATGCGGTGACATGGTTGATTGAACCACTAGGGTATGAACTAACAACTCAGTACCCCGCCCCAAGTAGCGCAAAAGACATACTTGGAGCCCCTATTCCAACAGGCGCTAAATTGCACCGAACCATGCCCGTGTTAGACGCCATTCAAATTCTGATAGGCACCGACAACACCATTCTATTAGACAAAAAGCATCGCTTACTCAGCGCCGCACGAGGTCATTAATGAAGACTCTACGCTCTCTCTTATCGTTTATTACTGTACCGCTCTTACTCAGTGCGTGTGCTTCCGATCCTTATGAAGGTCGCGGTGAATATTTTGCACTGACTCAGCGACACATTATTGAGCTGGATTTATCTGTAATAAAACCAAGCCAAACGGCGCAAACCCAACAAAGTGCCAAACAGCTTGCCTTGATACAAAGCCAAGTCAGTGAAAAAGACGCCTCTCCAAGCAACGATAAAATGTATCGATTCACCCTTAAAGAAGGGGAAACCTACCGCTCGGCCATTCGTCGCTGGTCAAAAAAAGCGGGCTATAGCAACGTAGTTTGGTCAATGGATGAGTTAGGCATGAGCGCCATCAATGGCACCAATCCTGAGCTTGTGGATTATCACGGCACCTTAAAGAAAGCCATGAGCTTACTTGCTGCCAAACTTAACACCCCTATTCGACTGACTGTATCAGAAAAAGACAAGGTGCTTGGTGTGTATGACTTTGATGAAGAGCCAAAACTCACTCACATCAAAGGCAACTCATTAAAAGACGTAGTGCGTAACATCGTGATTAATTACGGCCTCAAATGGTCGGACGATGCCAACGATTCTCGCAGTTGGTTAGCGCTCAATGATTACACCTTTGGGGCCAACTATTACTTATTAACCAGAGAAAACGACGTCAATAGCGCCCTGCAAGTGGTGTTGTCGAGTTACCCCGTTCGCTCTGAAATTTTAGAATCCACTAACCAAGTCTTTATCTTGGAGGAAAATTAATCATGCTTAATTTACGTCGCGGGTGCTTGTCACTGGTTATCGCCTCAATGCTACTGATCGGTTGCAGCTCTCAAGAGTTCAAAGACAACCAGAAAAAGAACAATGAGATCCAACAAGAAATAGCCACTCGCTCAACCACAATTAAAAACAAAAAAGTCGATTACATTACCTTACCCCCCGTCACTCAGCGCACCATCGTAGAAAAAGTGGATACGGCATGGCTAGACACCGTGGTTACGGTGAACGTAGCCGACATGCCCCTCTCGATTGTGATTGAAGAGATCATGAATGGCGTCGGTTTACCTATCTGGTTTTCCGAAGAAGTCGAACCAAATAAAGTCGTTTCTTTGAATTTTTCATCGACGCGATTAGACGTACTTAACCTACTTTCTCGTGAAACCGGTTATGGCATTTCAGCCAAAGACAAACGTCTTGAAATTACTAAATACGTGACCGAAACCTTCTCGTTAAATATTCCAGCGGGCACCTACTCTGCTCAAATTGGCTCGCAAGGGGAAGCGTCGGGTGAAGACTCCGCTCGCATTGAAGGTCAGTTTCTTAACATCGAATACAGCGAAGTTCAAATCGTTGAAGAGATAGCCGATGGCATTGTGAAGTTGCTAGGGGGTGACGATAAGGCCAAGACCGCCGTATCAACCGCAACCTCTCTTTCTAATATCACGGTTCGAGCCACACCCGACCAAATGATGGAAGTGCGAAACCTGATTGATAACGCTCAAGCCTCATTATCAAAGCAAGTCATGCTGGATATTCGTGTTCTTGAGTTTAAATCCAACTTAGGCACTGAGCGCGGGATTGACTGGAACATTGTCCGTGATACAGGGGATGGCTTACTGCAATTTTTTGTACCAGGAACCACAACGGTTTCTCAAGGGTTAGGCTCAGGACTGGCCTTTACGGGCACGGGCAAATGGTCAGGAACGGAAAGTTTGATCAAGGTATTGGAGAAACAAGGCTCGGTATCAACAGAAACCCCAATCACGGCCATGATCTTAAATAACCAACCCGCAAAAATCACTCAACAGCGCGTCGAGCCGTACATTTCAGAAGCCTCTTCTGAATCGAGCGAGGGCGTCGTGTCTGCCAGTGTTAAGCGTGACAAAGAAGTGGAAGGCGTCGATATGATGGTGGTTGCGAATGTGCAACGTAACCATGTGTGGTTACGTATCTCAGGGCAATTACAAAAAATCGTTCAACGTGAAGACAAGAAAGTCGAAGACATTGGCCTTCAATTTTTGACGGTGCAAAAGTCTGAGATCACCTTTGCCAACAAACTGCGTTATGGCCAAACCTATGTGATTGCCTCCATCAAACAAACCAGCCGTCTTGCGGAAAGCTCAAAAAGCTTTTGGACGCCGCTATTTGGAGGTACAGGCTCTCAAACCGATACGATCGAAACCTTGGTGTTATTGACCCCAAGAAAAGTGGAGTAAGACGATGGAATTGGCAACCCTTGCCCTTCTTTCTTTAAATGAGCTAAAGAAACATCAACGATTGCACCCAGCCCCTTTTGAAAAAATCGTCATTTCTAACCAACGTCTCACCCGCTATTACGGCCAAAATAATGCCGTGTGCTATGGCGAATGGGTACGTGACGTTCTAGATAAACCACCGCAGTTGTCAATTTATCTGGAGCAGAAAGAAATGAACGCATGGTATGGCTGTGCAATGGATGAAGACGGGGTACTGATAGAAAGAATAGGCTCATTTGCCTTGTTGTGTGATGTGCTTGCGTATGATTTACATCAAGCGAATACGATATACATTACCCATGAGCTGCCATCCCAACCTGACGGGATCAAAGATAAGGACGTCAGAGCCGTCACGTTACCTAGCAATGATGAGGAAGCGCTCGCCCCTTATCGACTCACTAAACATCAATCTAAAAAGCCATTATTGTTGGCCTGTTTGGGACTTGCAGGGGCATTACTTGGGGTTGGAACCTATGTCATGGCCCCTGATAGTCCCGCCCCACAACGCGTGGCGGTGCCACTCAGTGAAGAAATGCGCTATCAAGCGCAATACCACACCAGCGTATTGCCTAATGTCGCCATTATCGATGCCAGAAATGCCCTTCTAAGCACCACGTTATTTCCACACGGCGTGAATGCCAACACGGTGTCATTTCAGAATGGTCAACTCTCTTTGCCTATCACCATGGAGCCCAGCGCCAACTTAAATGAGTGGCAACAATGGTTAGATAACCACGCGGCGTTTTTGGCCCACTATGAGGCGCAAACCTTAACATTGACCCCAACAATGCACACAGGCGAGCTGCCACGGTATGACATGAGCGTTCAGCATGACGTAGTACAACGGCTTCATTCAATGGGCATAGGCGTCTTGCAAAACACGCAAGATAAACGCGTTGGGGCCTTGTTGATTAATCAATATCAACTCAGTGCCACCGTACCGCTTGGCTCACTCAATATCTTAAGTGAAATACTTAATCATCCAATGATCTCTCTTGATGCGATCTCTTTGACGCTCAATGACACCATGATGGTGACAGGCACCATTGGCATTACCTTACAAGGCATTAAATAATGACACTGAAAAAGAAAGTGCTGTACGCCCTAATGGGCTTTTCCCTCTTAGGCATGATAGGCAATACCCTTTCATCTAGTTTAAATGAGCGCTCAAAAAAAGAAACCAAAGCGCGATTAGCAGAGCAACGTCAAGCATGGGAGTTTCAAAATACAGAAACACTGACACCTGTGATTGAACACCAATCACCAGCATCGCCACAACCAATAACGGCAACAACAACGCCGAATACGTCGTTGCCCTTATCCCAAGAAGCACAACGGGCCTTGGACTCACTTCAACAAACCTATCTTAGCGAAGTGAACACCAAAGCAATGAAGGCGGCGAAAGAAGAATGGGAAGCCGAACAATCGCTACTAAACACCAAAAAACCCAAAGAAAACACAGTGATTGTTCCAGTAGAGCCGATTTATACCCCATCGTCATACAAGGCCGTCTCTCCCATCGAGCAAGTGATTGTGAAAAGTATCTTTTTTAATGACAGTCGTGTGGTTGCATGGGTGGAATTTGAAGGGCAACTCATCCCAATCAAAGAGCAAAGTGTGTTTTTAGATACGGTGGTTGACTCCATTACCAAAAACTCAGTGGTGTTTAATGAAGGCGGTCGATTAGTGACTCGCTACATGAGCGCCTCAAAAAAAGCGGTGCAAAAAAATGAAAACATCAGTGAAGAGTAATTGGCTCACACTCTCGCGCTTATGGGCCAGTAAGCGCACAGAGAAACCCACGCCATCCACAACCACGGTTCTAAAGATCGTTGTTCCTCTCAATGAGAAAAGGAGCTCAGTATGAATACGGAATTGGTGCTCAGTGATGAGCTAAAATCCATTTATTTTAAATACCAAAGCGCTATCTTGACTCAAGATGGCCAAATTTATACTTCTGATTTTACCACCAACGCCATTGATGAGATCAAAGCCGTCGTTAAGAACTATCCTTTACTGCTACCAGAGCAATTAGGGCAACGACTTAACGTGGTGCTGTGTGAGCAAAACTACCTCTCCTCTTTACTTGAAGAAAATAAAGGGGAGCTGCAACCGCTGCACTTGGATGATGATAAGCAATCGGAAGTGGCCCTTCGATTCAGTGCGCTTTTACAAACCGCCGTTGATAAAGACTCTTCGGATGTGCATATCGAGCTTTATAAAGCCGAAACGCGCTTATTAGCGCGTGTTGATGGCCGAATGGTGCACATAGAGAAAACCATTCCTGATCACGATTATGGCTTATCACTGTTCAGTTATTTATTTACCGACAAAGCCGTTGATACCGACGACGATTTTTATCCAAACAAGATAAATAATGGTCGTGTCATTATCACGCTGAAATGTGGCGAGGTTCGACGAGACACCATTTGGCGAGCCGCTTACATTCCAGCCAAAGACAAAGGCGGTCAAGTCACACTTCGATGGCTAAATAAATCAGAGCATATCCCGTTATTAACCCAGCTTGGCTGGGAGCGTGGCCACGTGCAAGCCATGCGTGATTTTGCAAACAGTCCATCAGGCATTTGTATCTTAACAGGGCAAGTGGGCTCAGGGAAAACCACGGTGATTGCAGCCACCTTATCGGAATTAAAAGGAAAAGGTCGCTCAATGAATACCTTAGAAGATCCCGTTGAATTTGACCTAGGTATCATACAAACCTCGGTCATCAACCAAGGGGACGAAGACGGCTTCTTTGTCTATTCAAAAGCGCTGCTTCGCCATGATGTGGATATTGAATCGCACGGGGAAATTCGTGACAACAAAGGGGCCATGAGTGTGTGTCGTAAAGGGGAAACAGGCCAGATCATGTTCGCCACGATGCACACCTCAAGCGCCATCGGGGTATCGCATACCTTCATTGAACAAATGCACGTACCAAAATCCATTATCTCAGCGCCTAATCTCATGAAGCTCTGGGTATATCAAACTCTGGTGCGAGTATTGTGTCCTCATTGCAAACTGACTCATGATGAACTCTCTGAGCATTATGATGAAGAAACCTTAGCCAAACTGAACCACTGGCACAGCGAGCTTGAGGGCAAACTTGACGGTATTCGATACAAGAACCCAAAAGGCTGTAAACACTGTACCGAAGGGGAAAAAGGCCGAACGTCTTTAGTTGAAATGATCGTGTTAGATAATGAAGACAGGCTATTTATTTCCAATCAAGATTATTTAGGCTGGGAAATCGCCCTTAAAGCCAAAGGGTTTAAGTCAGTACAAGATCATGCCTTATTAAAAATCAAACGGGGCGACATCGACATACTGACGGCTGCGGGGCAAGTGAACAACTTGATCGCACAATCAAGCGCTAACGTCTATGACTCTCTCTTTGATGAGGAGGAAGAATGATGGATTTTGCGGCGTGGCGACAAGCTCGTCAGTTCAATCCACAGAAACAAGCGCAGCTCTTGCATAAAATACAGCGCTTATCTCTGGCGGGAATGCTTCAAAAAGACATTGTTGGCCAAGTCATGAAATACGGCACCGCAATGGAGAAAAAAGTGGCTCAGGATGTGGCGAGCTCCCTTGCCAATGGACGAGGATTTGCAGACGGTATTCGCCCTTGGCTAATAAGTATTGCTTACCAAAGTCTGAAAGCTGGGGAGCACATCGGTGATTTCCAACAGGGATTAAACGATGCACTGGCGGCGATTGAGACACAAAACACCTCAACCACCGTATTAATCAAAGCATTAACGACTCCCATCATTGGCATCATCGCGTTGTTCGGCACCTCAGCACTGGCAGCCAACTACGTTTATCCCATGCTCAGTAAACAACTGCCCCGCCCCCAATGGGGGGCGCTGTCCTCGTTTTCTGAATCCTTTGGGTTGTTTTTTGGTCACTATGGCGTCTATCTGCTTTTGCTCTTTGCGCTTATCTGTATAGGGATTGTTATCGCACTCCCTTTATGGGTGGGTGAGCATCGAAAGAAAGTCGATAACGCGTTTGTGTTTCGTCAATATCGACTGATACACACCGCCCACTTTTTAAATTCCATCAGCAACCAAACCCTTTCAGGGATTGGGATAAAAGAATCGCTCTCCAATTATATCTCTACGACCCCGCCGTATGTGGCATGGCATATCCATAAAATGCTGACCCAAATTCGACAAGGGAAAAACAACGTAGGGGATATTTTTGATGTGCAACTGCTCAACCAAGAGGAGCAAGAAACCCTAACACTGCTTGGGGGCATTGATACGTTAGATCCTTTGAAAAAAAGTGCAGAAATGCATCAAGAACTTCTTGTTCAAGAAGTAGCTCTCATTCAAGCCATCGGAAAAAACACCTTAAAACTACTGGGCGCCTTTGTTTTTGGCCTCACCGCAGGGGGCATTATTTCCCTCATATTCAATATAGCAACGCATCAAATGATGTAACCCTTTCATTAAAAGAGAATAAACACATGAAAAAGAACCAAACCAAACTTGCTCAACGTGGCGCCATGTCTGTGGACGTTATGCTGGTCTCAGGCTTCATCATCCTTGCACTTATCTACATCATTTCTAAAGGGCCATCCATTGCTTATGCATGGAATAAGATCATGTTCACCTCTGATGTATCAAGCATCATCAGTGCAACCCGTGATTGGAAAAAATCCCGTCCAAACTTTGATGGTGTTAGTATTCAAAAAATCTGTGACATTACCGATCTAAGTGATTCGATTTGTGGCACTTCAGGGGATGGTAAATCGACTAATGCCTTTGGTGGCGACTGGCGTGTTTCTGTGAACGCTTCAAAAGGGTTGTTTGATATTACCGCGACGTTACCCAACGATACCGACCGTATCGATGATATTGCTGACACCATGGCATCAAGTACGCGAAGCGGCTGTATTGAAGCGGCAGGCTGTGCCACCATCAAAACCAGTGCGAACTCCGTCACCATGACGTTCTAGCTATGGTCAGTCAACACGGTTTATTAAGTGTTGATATGCTGCGTACCCTTCTGTTCTTATCCATCATGGCGATAGCTTCTAGCTCTTTGTTTTCTTTATTGTCCAACAAAACGGATGCGAAAGAGATAGAGCGCCACATTGATAACATCACTGCGCTTGCCCAAGCGCATTACAGCAAAGGGGTCATGACTACTCAATGTTTGGCCCAGCCAAGCATTGATATTAATCAACTGGATATAGACGCCTATGATTATTTAGGTCTGTATGACGTCAGTTATGACAGCGTATCACCCGCAAGACCTCACTCTGTGACGGTGCGTTTTACCTTCACCTTCCCAAATAAAGCCCATGCGATTTCGCGCTACTTAACCCCTAGCCATCACGATGGCATGAGCTTTTATTACCAACGCCCACTGGATTATCAATTGGTGGATTTTCAGCACCTTGATAGAGCCACAGGCTGCATTAAATAAGGACATCATGACACGAGCTCATACCCCAAAACGGCGAGCCCAAGGCGGGTTTGTGGCGATGGTTGGTTTGCTTATTACCTTGAGTTTTCTTTCCTATGCGTTTGTTTTGTACTCTGAAAAAGCACAAAAAGAGCGCATCAAAAGCGACACTCAATCGTTTTACAACCGACTGCTGTTTTTAAAACAACAAATTCACGCCTTTAATGCCGACCAATACCAAAATGGACGGCACATTAATTCGGCGGAATTATTTCCAGCGACATTACAAAACTTAGAAGGCGTTTACGTTCCACCCTGTTTACCCGCTGACAATGCTCAAGGCTTCTGTTTTTTGATTGACCAAACCCCGTGGGGAAAAATCAACTATGAAAGAGAGCCGCTGGTAACACCAACAGGCACCAACACATGGCGAGCAGTCATGCGTTTTACGCTACCAGACCAAAGCGATCCCGCGTTTACCACTGAATTGTCGATGAGCATTTCCATGCTCACGCAAATACCAACCAACGAGTATGACCCTGCGTTAAACCAAATGACGATATACGTAAACAGGCCAGACATGGCCTTTGCGTATGACGGATTGGTGAAACGCAGCGGGGATGATTCAACGTTACTTGGTGATTGGGATGTGGGCGGTAACTTTGCGATAACCAACGTCAAAGACATAACAATAAGAAACAGTGATGGAACTCAACGTTTAGTCAGTCGTGGATTATCAGAAATAGTCACCAGAAACCATGGAGGTTGGATTGATAAACCCGCCTGTCCTAACGGAACCAGTCCAGCCATCACATTAGGATTAGGCGCAATCAAAATAACTAGCGATTACGATCTAACAGGAAGCCAGAAGCCCTATTTACTTTCTCAAACAGCCAGTCAATGGCAAGTCGGGCTAGAAATTAGAGTAGTTAGAAAAAGTACAGGGCAACCATTAATTCATAATGACGGTGTCATCAACGCCTTTGTTCAATGTAAATAAAAGAAGGAAATACCATGAAAAAAACCTCAATAGCACTAGTAATCCTTATGGGATTAAGTGCCTCTGTTAATGCAAATAAAATGACTTATGAAGACGCGGTTCAATCAGGGCAAACGTATCGTGAGTCCATCGAAAGGGATAATATTGAAACCCCAACCGATGGATTAGGGGATAAAGAACTGTTGGGGGGAAATGCTTCTAACAAAATGGGTAAATGGGTCAAATTAGGCTCATCAACCATGCTAAATGCAGGTCAATACGCCTCGGTTCTTGCACCAAGTGCAGCAGGACAATCTTGTTTAAAAGGTGAGAAAGGATTCATTGCTGGTATTGAAAAAGAGTGTATTCGATGGAATAGCGGGGGTTCATTCTGCTATGAAGAGAAAATATCATTAAGTATGGATACTGGCTTTAAAGCTGAATGCCGTTAATAATTAATGGTTATTAAGGAGGGGTAAAAACCTCCTTTTAAAGCATATACCTTTTCGATCATAGCTTCAGTTTTCTTATGCTAAAAGATCATATTTAATCACACAGAAAAACAGATACTTACCCCATATTCAATAGTATAATTAGTCCTATAAAATCAACGAGATTAAAATAATGAAAACAACAACTCTTACACTACTCATGGCTGGGTTATCATTCAATGCATTGGCTGTTGAAAATGGTACATCAGTTAGTTGGAACAACTACGATGACATCGTCAAAGCTTATAATAATGATAAAAGCTCTGAATGCTCAGGTACTGTTGTTGCTGGTAAATTTGTTCTCACCGCTGCCCATTGTGTGGCAGATAGCGTAACTACAATGAGCAACGTTCAATTATCTCCTAACCATAACGTTAATATATCTTCATTTACCGCACACACTAATTACATTCCCGATACCGACGATTACACTGGATATGATGTAGCGGTGATCACTCTGACACAAAGTGCCAACACAAAAAATATTCATTTTTTTGCTGATTTGACTAAAGACACAGTAAAAGTAAATGACCCACTATTTCTATTTGGTTTTGGTCGCACAAACCTAAATTTAAATTACGCTAGTTTCACCATGGTAAATTTAAATAAAAACCCTGCTGATCGTCTTGATGGAAAGCAGATAAATGCAAGCAAAAGTACAGGAGGTGACTCTGGTGGGCCTTGGTTAAACAATAAACAAGAGATAGTGTCAGTACATAAAGCAAGTTCATCCTTTACTGACGGTAGAACTGAGACTTACTCTACCAACCTTTTTTATCTTAATGATTTCATATTAAAAGAAATCAACGGTTGGCATTACCCAACTCTTGCAAATACTTCTAATCGAACAGCCACTATTACCGTTCAATCTCTGCATCAAAACAACGTAGCAGATAATGCAACAACATCAGGGGACGCTCAAATTATCGGGGGAACGTGTCTTGACCAAGTAATCAACCCTTATGAAAAATGTACTTACATCATAGAAAGCCAAGGTGGGATCGGTACGCTTCATCTATCAGATAACGAATCAATTGCTATCAATAAACCAACACCTGAATCAGGCGGCGGTGACAGTGGCGGTAGTCTTGGGTTCTTATCGTTAATCGGTTTACTTGGTCTGGGATTAATCAGAAAAAAGTAATGTTTTGAATTTTAAATGTAAACACTCAAAAATCAGTTTTCTATCCATATTTGCCACCCATAAGAAACACGGGGTTGTCTCATTAGATAAATTAGCATCGTGGAATAGAGTAATTAAAAGAAGCAATGATTCAGGCTTTAAGTGTAAGGAAGAATCAACCATGATGGACGTACATAAAAAATACAAAACAAGATCATAACTATCATAAATCGAACCACAAAAAAGCAGACCAACAGGTTTGCTTTTTTATTGCATTAACATCTCACTTTTAAGAAAAGTTCACATAATAAACACACGCAACCGTTCGCTTTTTTCTACCTACTAATAATGAATATATTAATCATTTGTTTATAACCAAATAGTCTAACCAGACTTATAAATACAAATGACAATTCTAACATTAAGCATATACTCCGACTTCACATAATACGAGCGAATCATGCTCTCTAGGCTTGTAAATCAGCCTATTTCATAGAATAAACAATGAATACTGTTAAGTCACAGCAACACATCACCATGTATTTGATTGCTCAAAAACATGAAGCTTACGGCTACACCTCTTTAGAAACACTGGCTCAATGGGATCGAAAATTACCAAAGAAAAATCAGTCAGCATTTACCTGCAAAAAAGTAACCACGCTCAATAATACAAAATATAACCCGTAATATTTTTATCCAAAGCAAGCCTATCGGTTTGCTTTTTTCATGCCTGTCATTTACCACATAGAGACATCTTTATTATGACTACATTTTACTTCTTCGTTGAGTTGGTTAGTGCTCCTATTGTAATGATAGGCGTTAGTTTTCTTAGCTACCTAATCCAAACCACACCATCAACCATTCGCAACCTTAATCATCGTTATCAAAAAACAGGAGGAATTGGCGTTCTATTGTTAGGAATGTGTTTTATCACCCAGCCTGAGTCAAATTACTTATTGTATGGTGCTGTGATTGGTTTTCTGATTTTTCATTATTTCTGTGGGTTTACCGTTCAATCTATATATGTTCACTCATTGGCCATCGTTCCATCACCTTGGAATAAACAGAAAGTTCAGGTTCATCTTGCTACGCTATCCCAGCCACTGGATAAAGAAGTGTATCAGGATTTATTTATTCTTCTTGATGAGCTGCAAGCCGCTGGTATCACTACGGTTGTATTGACTTCGCCGCTATTTACTAAGCAAAAAAGAATAAGAAGTACGTTATTTTTTCAGTACAAGTTAAAGCAAAAAAGCATTGAGCTAGAAAGTAAAACCATTCCGTTCTATACAAAACCATGGTCATGCTGCTTGTTGGCGTTTCAAAAATACCTATTACGAACACCAAGCCTTCAATCATTGCCATTAACTCGCTGGCACCAATACACACTGCGTTTACCTTCACGCTCAAATTCACGATTATCAGAATGATAATTGGGGTGTTTGAGTGCAACAAAGCGAAGCGACGTTAGCCCAAAGGACTTACCCCATGAAAATCAATATAACGGTATTTGCCTACTGGCTAATGCTATGCACTCTTTCGCCCGTATCTTTTGCTGCACCTGAAAATACCACATCCACTGGTGCGCGAAATTACAATGGCTGGACATCGAGCTACAACCGAAAACAAACCGTTCCTAAATGCACTCGTCATTGTGATGCTATTGCAAGAAGCAGTCGGTATTACGGCGTACCTAGCGCCTTAGTTCTGGCCATTATCAGGCAAGAAAGCAACTTCAATCACAGAGCCGTTAGCCCCAAAGGGGCAAAAGGCTTAATGCAGTTAATGGACATGAACTCCACTCACATTGACCCATTCAATCCTGAGCAAAATATTCATACTGGCACGGCGTTGTTAGCTCGACTGTTAAAACAATACGATTCCATTGAATTGGCCCTTGCAGCGTATAACGCGGGCGAAGGCAACGTAAGAAAATACGGGGGCGTTCCCCCATTTAAAGAAACACAGAACTACATCAAAAAAGTCATGCTCTATTATCGAGGATACCAATCATGAAACCTTACTTACTGCTGCCCCCTCTGCTTTTGTCCTTGCTCTATACGCCGCCTTTACTCGCCGCCTCCGAAGCCGATTGCGCTATTTGGATGTGTTTACCGACTGGATTTGGTGAAGGCTGCGGGGACGCAAAGAAAGCCTTTAAGAAAAGAACCAAACGGCATCAACCCTCTATGCCGCCATTTCCATCTTGCGAAGTTAGGCCCGCTGGAGATACGTCAGTCATTAGAGATAAATACACCTCAAAAGATGGCGTTGCCGCTTATGTTCCCACAAGAACGATATGCATCCGTCAAGGTAAGAATACCTGTATGGAAACCAAAACCATTGATGAGCACATGGTAAAAGACAAACGATGCGCTCGAACTTCAAAAGATGGGCCATATTACCCAACAGGTTGCACCCAAACCTTTAGATACACCGAAGTCTATTTGAATGGTCACTTGTTTGGCCAAACTCAATACTACTAATTAAGAGGCCAACATGAGTGACACCATAGCAACGCTCTTTGGTGATGTTCCTATTGCCAAACAATACGAATGGCAATGGGTAGAGAAACACTTTGAACCACTCAAACAATGGTTTTTATGTGACGGTGTCACTGAAATCTTTGTTGATAGGTTCAATTCAATCTCCATCGAGCGCAACGGCAAGATTGAAAAAACCGACACCACCTTTGTATCAGAGCAAACTCTTAAAAATTTAATCACTCAAATTGCCTTATGCTTAAATCAAACCTTAACCGATGAGTCCCCTATCATGGACGCCCGTCTTCCTGATTGCTCCCGTTTGTGTTGTACGCTGCCAAGCGTCACACCACAAGGCGCGACAATCACGTTACGTGTCGCCCCAAGGGATTCTATAAACATTGATGAATTAGTGGCGTATGGCGCCCTTAGCGAAGAAATGAAGGTCTATTTACAAGGACACATCCAGCAAGGCAGTAACATGATGGTGTCAGGCAATACTGGCTCAGGAAAAACCACCTTGCTTCGCGCCTTAGCGCGATTCATCCCCCTCAACGAGCGCGTCATTACCTGTGAAGATACTCAAGAGCTGTACTTAGATTGGTTGCCCTATCGCGTATCACTGGAAGCCCCGAATCGAAAAGACAGTGAAATTGAAATGAAGAACCTCATTGAAACGTCACTTCGTATGAGACCCGATAGAATTTGGGTGGGGGAAATCAGAAAGGCAGCGGCGGCCGACGCCTTTCTTCAAGCAATTAATACGGGGCACTCTGGATGTGTAACCACCATTCACGCCAATAACACAATTGATGCGGTATCACGTTTGCAGTATCTCATTGCAAGCCAAGGCTTGATTAGTTTTGATTTGGCTGGAAAACAAATCATGGGCTCAGTCAATCTACTGATACACGCCAGTCGTCATGCCGACTACGGCAGACGAATAACGGAAATCACCGAAATCAAAGATGGGAAATGCATTCCCGTTTTTAGATTTAATACTGAAACAATGGAGCATGAAAATCATGATAAAAAATAGCAACCAACCTAAACATCTATTTAGCATCAGTTCTACAGATACGATTTTACAAGATAACTATAACAATGATGTCATGAAAAATTTGTACAGCCACCTAACTAATATAAGCAAAATTAGCATGACTAGCTATCGCGCCAGCCGTGCAATAACAGAGCTCATTATTCATTACAATCATGGTAAGATATTTATGCTAACAATATTAGAAGGAGAACTACGAACTCCGCCGTTATCATCCGATGACATTCGTTTAGCGCATAAAGAAATATCATTACCCGATGCTACAGACATCATCATTTTTGTTACTCGCCTTGCTCACTACGCCAACTTATCACCATTACTTCAGGCTGTTCCTGATTCCGCTGAAGTGTTGGTTTTTAACTCATAATAAATAGCCAACTGCCGTAAATTTGATATTTCAAGATTAATGGTAATCCGCCCATTAGAGTCCTCTCTTTCTGACATGCTAGGATTAAGTAAAAACAATCGAAAATATCTAACATTTTTTGTATTCAAAATCTCATTAATATAATGCTTAAATCGCCCTTTATTCATAATATCTTTACTAACATACAAATGAACGTTTTTATCATCAATTTTATCAAAAAAGTAAAATAAGAAACCGCTTCCATAACGCTGTTTCAAGTACCCTCCACCAAAAACAACACCATTATATTGATTAGATACTCCATTATTAATACGAGTTATATATTTATAAAAAGGAACCTTACCATGATTAGTCACATGAAGTTTTAACGATATATACTCATCATAAGATAACTTTTCTTTAGCTTCTTGCCATGTGTCAATAAGGCGTTGAAGTTGGTTTGTTCGGGTATAATGTCGCCATCGAGAGTTTCCTTTACTATTATTTTGTCCATCATTACGAGCTACCGACTCAGTGGAAGAAACAACTGTAGTTTCGGTATCTGTTTCAATTTTCTCACTATCCTCAATCAAAGGATCAAAATAATTGACATAATCCTTCAATTTTAATCTTGCTCTTTTTTCATTGAAGTCTTCATCAGACTCATCATAAGATTGAGCTTGCTCAACCTCGGCAGTGAATTGAACCCACTCACAGCAAGACTTATGCTCATGGGGAGAGCGATAATGTGCCGCGATGAACTTTATGCCATCTTCAGCCATAACATGATAATTAACACCACTAATAAGAACACCACAATTACGGTCACTACATGAAAAAGTAAATCGTTTTCTCTCTTCTTTTTTTCTAAAAAAATATTCAACTCTCGCTTCATCAATTGAAATACTACGTTTAAGTTCTTTACAATAAGCAAATAAAACTTTCGTTTTTTTCATAGGTTAACGCCTCCAGTAAGGCTTTCAATTAAGCCGCTTTAATCTCATCAATACCATAATCGTATTTATTCACCATTTTTCATATACATAAATTCAAAATAACAATTAATTTAATACGAAGGAGCTACGCGATGTTTAATCCTATCTTCAACCCTAAAGTAACACCCGAACATGAAAACGCTTTACACGTTCTTATTGAATGCATCTTAGAAAACATCATACCTAACGAAATTAATATTTACGCTTATCGAATAGGTACAGGATGCTTCCACGTTATGAAGTTGGATAACCAACTCGAAATTACCATCACCGATGGCCACGTCGATATTCCAGATAAAGAAAACTGTTTGGATTCTTTACGAATTGGCCACATCCAAATTGGAGTTCTCGATTGCATAGATGTGACCTACACCATTGCTCATATTATTGAGCAGATTAAAGCTAAAAATAATCGGCTCATTTATTCTTATCAAACCCAATAATTCTCATAAAAAAGGACATATGCCTCCATGAGTACATCAAATGAACCACTAAACTATGAGTACGCTTACATCGAAATAAGAAATCTTTTGGCTTACACATTTAATGTTATTGCAAGTGAAGTCGGTGATGGATTAACACCCATTGATATTGGAGTAAAAGAAGACGAAGCACTTAAAAAAAGACGACAGCTGGCTGAGGATATTGTTTGTACTCAAACCCATTCTTTACATAAATCCCCTCACCCAATCACCCTAGATCTGCATGACGAACTAATAGAAAAATTCATGTATTACCTTACTTTCATTACCTGTGATGCAGCTCCTAGTGGAGTGTTCGCAGATAGCCACCCTAAACTCGACACGCTTAGGTATCCAAATGCAGATAATGACTTAGATGAAACACTCAAATCAGAAAGCGAGAGCGATAACGCATGAAACTTAACGTTGATTTTTCCGAGCTTGAAAAAGCAGTGCAACAAATGACAAACACCACAATCAAAGGACAAATGACTATGGAACCTAAAAAATACGAGTACACAGAAGAAGAGTTGAAGACATTAAACTCTTTAGAAAAAGCGGCTTCATCAACAGCACTTTCCCACGAAACCCAAACTCAAGATTGGGAGAAGTGGATGCACGATGATGACCACAGTCCAAAATTTGAATTAAATTATAATGGAAGCCCTATTTTCATGGATATGCTCACATTACTTCAATGCTTGAAAATAGCAGAGCATACTCACCATCTCCCCAAAATAAACAGTGAATGGTGGTTACAAATCATTAAACAATACCCAATAGAAGTGAACTTAGATGAACGTATTCAAACTCAAAATTAATCACATCCGAACTGGATTATTTCATTTACTAAAAGCGGCAAAACTCCTACCGAATAATATTATCTTACCCCATCAATTGGATTTTGCTTTCAGCGTTGCAAAACGCTTAGATGAGCATAGGGAATTAATTGAAGAGATAGAAAAGCACACCGGTTATTTCAGCTCTGAAAATGGACGATGGTCAAAAAATCACGCAATAACCCAAGATGACTACCTTATCAAATTGTTTACCTTGCGCTACAACGTAGAGCCATCAGAAGAGCACTTCGATAAATTGGGGTTATATGTGCGGGAACGACCTCATGTACTAAAAGCGCAAGAGTAAGAATGGATCACTCCCTTAAACGAAGTAATACCATGAGTAACTAACTGCTGATATTGATACTTCATCAAACTAATGCCTTCTTCTTCATAAATATCTTGAACACCTTCAATCTTTAATTTCAATGACAAAAAAGAAGTACTGTCAGACAACGTATTCTCCAAACCATCCATACGTAAACAGCATTGAGTCAACATTGAGAGATACACTTCATCTTCTCGATGAAGGTTTGTTTTAATAAAAAAACCACCAAGAACATGCAATTGCTCTCCGTCCTCTTTCACTAAACACACCAGATAAATATGGCGATACATTGAAGCATTGTCCGTTAATGCATTCATTGTGTATGACATTTTACTGCCGTTGAAAACACAAGAAAACGGAACATAAGCACGTTCATTTACCATTTTTATTCTCAATAAAATCATCCTATTTCACTGTACGTGATGCTCATTGAGTTCAACAAATGGAAACGACATGAACGTGAAGTGACTCGAAAATCAAAACATATCAAGGAGTAACCTAATGACAAATGCACTCACTAATGACGCTGACATTCTTGATGAGCAAGAATTGGAAGCACTAGAGCAACACTATAAAGAAAGAGAGCAAGAGCATGAGAAAGAGCGCCACAATGTTAAAGCTCGACTCTCTGGCCACACGTTTTTAAAACGCTGCCACCTACCCATGTATTGGTTAGCAAGACTAAGAGAAATGCATGTTGGTGATACGTTTATCATGGCTTCACTGCGTCATCATTATGATGAAATGGACTTTGAAGGTGTCGCTGAAATTTACGCTCAAAAAGAATCGAAAGGCGTTTATAAACTGCATTCTAATTGGACATTACTTTCCAAACCATCAAGACCTCATCGCTTTTCTGAACTCACTTTTAAAATAGAAAAAGGCGGAATAATTGCTTTCACAGGAAAGCATTCACCTGAGAACCAACACAGTTTTGTTTTAACCTCAAGATACATCCAATGGTTACTCAAACACGTCACCGCTGAAGATAATCAACCTTATTTCGATCTTGGTCTTCCCCCGTTTTTAAGTGGCGTCAATGTGGATAAAAACAGTCGAACCACAAGGCGTTTTTATCCAAAAGGTAAACACAATGAAAAAGGTATTCACTACCTTTTTCATGACGAACAAATGCCAAAAAGCATGATGGAATGTATCGTCGATTATGGCATCGCTTCTGGTGCCATCAATTTTTCTTAATTTGAAACTAATCTATAAAATCCAAAAGGAACACTTATGAATCCATTATTAAAAACACTATTAAACACTCGTACTCTTCGTAAAACACTGAATGAAGCAACACCTGAGCAAATAGAAACCTTACTTGCCAATGTCATTTTAGTAAGCGACGAAATCAAAGAAATACACCGAAAAAAAGCCGAAGAAGACGCCATAAAATTGCAAGAGCTTGAGCTATTCAAACAACAAATCATTGATAAAGGCATTGATTTTGAGGCGCTGTCTAAAATCATGACAGGCAAACCAAAAGCCAAAAAGAAAACAGCCACAGCACAAACTGAACTCATTTATCATTATGAAAAAGACGGTGAGAAAAAACAGTGGAATGGTAAAGGTGATATGCCAAATATCATCAAACAAGCCATTCATAATGGCAGTAAGTTAACCGATTTTTTAGCACGTTAATGTAAGGGCTACATCATGAAATCAGAGCAAGATAACGCACTCACAATCAATGATATTAATAACGAACTTCACTCAATTACACCAGAGCAAATGGAAGGTGCATTAGGAAAATTTGAAGCCATCATGGAACGACTCATCACTGGATGTGATGAAAATTCTGAGCAAGGGTTGCAAGAAAAAGAACGACTGCAACGATTTGAAAAAGACATTCTTAACAGCAACTTTAATTCAAAAACCAAAGCACATTAACAGAAAATAAGCACACGAAAAAATGAAATGAACGATCATTCATTTTGATGTTCGCTTTTGCTTTTCTATCGCTCTTTCTGTCTTTTTATCTCGCTCTTCATCGCTCTACCTCCCGCTTTTCTCTCTCGTCTCTTTTGCTTTTTTGCTCTGCTCTTTTCACAAAGAAACCAGACATTAGCGAATAACAAACAGATGACTTCATACATAAAATGAAAGCCACATTTCAATCCTTAAGGATTGTTAAATGGCTTGAATGCTTGAGTGAAAATTACGAGCCTAAGCGAAGGAAGGTGAACTGCTTTTCAAACTTAACGACGACGCGCCGTGCGCCAAAGGAGTTCTAGTTTGCCCTGCTTAAAAAAGGATTCAATCGCTGAAAGCGTCCCCCATCGTGGGGGGAGGAGCGAAGCGAAATTGCTAATTCTTTTTTCAGTGCGCAGCATCTAACGCCGCGTTGAGCCCCGCGAAACCAAGTTAGACGGGGGAGCCGAAATAAACGTGTAGCCCCAGCGTAAAGCACGAGCCTCCCCAGAGGCGTTTTATTTTGGGGGCTTGCCCCGCACAACCGTTGAGTAACACGAGACCAAGCCCGTTTTGGTAGTTGATTAGGCTATTTTTGAGCAAGTTAGGAACGACACGGCCAAAAAGAGCGTAAATCACCTTCAAAAGGGGCTTGGTCTCGCGTAGCGATACGGTTTTGCGCGCTCTTGACTTGCTCCCTGTCGGACGTTCAGGACAGAGGGGAGATTTCTGTTGACCTTGACCTTAAAAGACTGAAAAAACACGTTTTTTCTGTATCTCTAGCTCGCTTGCGAGTGCTCCTTCTTGCTTTTCTCTTTCTCCACTCTCGATGTTAACCCTCGGTGTCAGCTCTCGGTGTGACAGAAACACCGAGGATAAACACCGAATGCAGACACCGACAAGAACATTTATAGGAAAGAATTTACTATGCTTGAACACATCGAATTTATGCTGTTTAAAATCGCCATACTCACAGGCTCGGCGCTCTATTCATTCACCGATACGTGGGGCTGGTTTCTCTCTTTTATCGCTGGGGTTGGCTTACCAACCCTCTACTTTGATAAACCCAAAACGGACAAAGACGAAAGTATTTTTCGTCGAGCGATTATCGCTACTTCTGTTTTGTTTTTTATCTTTGGAACGATCTCAAACATAACGATCCCAACGTTATTAGTTTGGATCCAACGATCACAACTGACTCAGATTGTGAGTATCGAATATTCATGGCAAGCGTATTTATTATGGCCAAGTTTATTCCTTGGTTTGTTTCTTCATGTTTTCGTTCGCCGTCAACTTTCACCGTTAAAAAACAAACTGAAAACCGACTTAACCAAGAAGTCATCGCTGGTTCGAGAAGAGAGAACCGACGTCAGAAACATCCGTCAGTTTTTACCTGATACCGTGGAATACGATCCCCTTGATTTCATCGATATTAATAAGGGAATGTTTGTCGGATTAGATCGCCATCAACAACCGCAATACATCCCAATGGGTGACTGGCAAAAACAACACGCCGATATTTTAGGAACGACGGGCGCAGGTAAAGGCGTTGCATCAGGAATGCTGCTTTATCAAAGCATCATGGCTGACGAAGGTGTCTTTGTTTTAGATCCAAAAAACGACGAATGGGCGCCACACTTATTTAAGTATGCGTGTGAGCAAGCGGGCAAACCGTTCTACTTAATCGATCTGAACCTTAAAGAATATCAACTCGATCTCTTTGCGGGTATCAACAAAGATCAAATCGAAGAATTACTCGTCGCGGGATTAAGTTTGGCTGAAAAAGGGGACATCGCCGACTTCTATCGTATCGATGACAGAAAGGCAGCTCGTGAAGCGCCGTTCTTAGCCAGTGACGATGAAATAAGATCCATTGAAGCGCTATTTAATAGTGAGCATGTTCAATCTCTCGCTGAAAAAGTAAAAGCCTTTTATGGAAAAATGGAAGAGCTAGCGTTGATTAAATCAATCAATGCCATTGGCGGATTAAACCTCAAAGATATTTTTGATAATGGCGGCTGCTGCTACATCATCGGCTCACTGCGTAACAGTAAAATAATCATCGCCCAGCGCATGATCTTAATTCGACTGTTTCAACTTGCCGAAGAGCGTGATCGCGTAAAAACAAAACCAAGGCCCATCGCCATTTTCTTAGATGAATTAAAATACCATTTATCCAAAGCGGCACTTGAAGGATTAGGCGCCGCTCGTGATAAAGGCGTTCACATCATCATGGCACACCAATCCGTTGCCGATTTAAAAGACTGCCCCGCCGACTTAAACGGTGAAGCCGTTGTGGGTGCCGTGGTTGAAAACACCAAATTCAAATTGGTGTACAAACTTCAAGATCCAGAGACCGCCGAATGGGTATCTAAAATGTCAGGCACTATTTTAGTTGATGATGAAACCAAACAAATTGAAAACAGTCGCGTCTTAACCGAAAACATCACCAATGAGCGCAGCGTTCGATTAGCAGAAAGAGCCTTGGTTGATACCAATATGCTGCAAAGTTTACCGCCCTTTGTGAGCTACATCTTCACCCCAAACGAGCCCCCAAGACCATCACTCATTTCACCAATCAAAGTGAAAAAAGAAACCTTAGTTTTTCACAATATGAATAGTGAAGAGGTTCCATCATTAACGCCTTTGGATGATCTGAATGATGACAATTTTGACATCAGTACCACCGAAGAGGCGAGCCAGCATGACTCTGATACAGAGCCATCAGAAGAAGACTCTTCGGTGGCACCATCCGATCCTTTTGCAAGTGAAGAGGACGACGATGAAAGCAATTATGATTTTGGCGTATCTGACTCAGAAGAGCAGGAAGAGCCAGCAGAAAGTGAAGAAACACCCACTATCGAAGAGTGCGAGAAAACAGTGGATGACTTATTTAATCAATTAACACAAAAGGAAAAACAAGAATGAAATTCCACAATAAAAAACTGGCTCTGCTATGGCAACACGATTTACTGACACCAAGCACAAAAAGAAAGCCCATTGATGGCCAGTTTATTTTCAGTAGTATCTTTTCTGTCTACGCGTTTTCCACTCGAAACGATCAAACCATATCAACCCTGTTCGCAAAAAAGGTGATTGAAAAAATAGGAAATGATCTGCGAGCGTTTCGACTCTCAATCAAAAAACAATCCTCAGTGTTCAATGATGGGATTGACCCAATTGAATTACGAGTGTTTACGCCTAACAACGACTATGAGTTCACGATCCATCAAGACAAACTCAGTCCAGAAAATACCATGCTCGTGAAAATATTCATGGCCATGGACGTTTTTATTATTGATCTAAACAAAGCCTTATTTAATGGCGAGCTCAACAGCCAACAAAAACAAGCTTATCAAATAGGCGTACTCAATCAACTGGCTCACTTATTAGAAACCGTGAATACCACCTGTATTGATTTTCATAAATTAAGAAAAAGCCAATCAAATAAAGGATGATGGATGATCATTTCTGACCCTAAAAAAAGAGCCGAACGTTACTCAGAAAAACAAACGCTGGTCTTGAATTATTTAAAACAAGAAACCTACAGCGACATTCCCAACCTTATGTTGTTACTAAATTATAAAAAACGACAACCATTAGACCTTCTCTTAAAAAAAATGAAGTCCATCGGGCTTATCGAAAAATTTGAATACGGGTTTAGAGACATAAAAGTCAAAATATGGGGGATCACCATCGATGGCATGATACAAACCGCGGACGCTAAAGATACCGATGACTTTCAGCACTTTGAACCTTCAAAAATAAAAACATGGACAATGATCCATCACTTGATGAATCAAGAAGTTCGGATTTATTTAGAACGCAATGGCTGGTCACATTGGCAAAACGCCGACCGTTACACCTTTAGAAAAAAATATCCTGTTCCTCACCGACCTGACGCATTGATCATCGCCCCCAACGGCCACACCATTGCGATAGAAACAGAGCGAACACTAAAAACCAAACCGCGATACCAAGAAATATTGAAAAGCCATCTACTGGCCAAGAAAAATAAATATTGGTCCAAAGTCATCTACGTGGTTCCTGACAGTAAAACCAAAATTGCCCTCACCAATCGCTTTAACAACATCACTTACGTCAACATGAATGGATCACGTATCACTCTGACGGACGATCACCGAAAAACATTCCACATATTCACATTAGAAGAAATGAAGACACTCGTTATTCATTGAGTTTCATTCTTCCTCAACAAATACCGCCCTTACTTTCTAAAAAAGTTTAAGGGCTTTTTATTTTATAGGAGCGTCACATGCGCGTATTTATTGCAGAAAAACCAAGTTTAGCCGAAGCCATTGTTATTGGTCTTGGCGGAAAGCCTAACGCCTCAGAAAAAAAAGCCGGTTACTACCAACATGGCAATGACAAGATCACATGGTGTTATGGCCATATGCTCGAATTATTCGATCCAGAAGACTATGATCCAAAATTCAAAAAATGGTCGCTGGATGATTTACCCATTAAAGCCACCTTTCCACCAAAACTGAAAGTCATTCAAAAAAGCCAAGTGCAATTCAATGTCATTTCAAAACTCATCAAAGAAGCCGACACCTTAGTTCATGCGGGCGATCCCGACGATGAAGGTTGTTTACTGGTTGATGAAATTCTAACGCACGTGAATAACACCAAACCTGTTGAACGTTTATTGATTGCCGACTTAAATGAAAATCCCGTGAAAGAAGCCCTCGCCTCTATGCGCCCAAACAGTGAGTTTCAACATCAAACTCAAAGCGCGTTAGCTCGCTCTATTGGCGATCAATTGTTTGGCTACAACCTAACACGTGCTTACACCCTTAAAGCGCGTGAGAAAGGCTGTGAGAACGTGCTTAATGTGGGTAGAGTACAAAGCGCCGTCTATGGGTTAATCAATCAGCGAACCCTTGCTAACTTAAACCACACAGAGTCATTTTATTATCTTCTCAACGGTCATTTTTCTATTGCTGGAAAAACAGTGAATGCCAGGTTAATTCCCAATGCCGACACCAGTGAATTGGATGAAAAAAATCGTTTAATTTCTGAGTTGGACGCTGCGCTCATCAAAGAAGTGTGTGATCAAAAACCAGCTCGTATTCTTTCTATTGAAAATAGAAAAGAAAACAAAGCGGCACCATTGCCTTTCAACTTATCCAAGCTTCAACAAACCTGTGCTAAAAAATGGGGATACAAAGCCACTGAAACGTTAGACATCGTTCAAAAGCTGTATGAAACGCATAAGCTATTAACCTACCCGCGCTCAGATTGTCGTTACTTATCTGACGAGCATTTGAATAAAGCCTCTGACATTCTCGCGGCTATTGCCGGCACAAGCTCAACCTTGGTAAAAAACATTGATGGGGCAAACCTTGGAGCGAAACACAAAGCGTTCAACAGTAAAAACATCACCGCCCATCATGCGATTATTCCAACAGAAAAAAATGGCAGCAGTTGCACTCTGACGGAAAAAGAAAGCAACGTGTATCACTTGGTGGCCACAAGTTTCATTGCTCTATTCTACCCTGATTCTGTGCGTGACAAAGTAAAAGCCATGATTGGCTGCGGTGAGCAAGAATTTGCGGCAACCCAATCCACCATTGATAAGCAAGGCTGGGAAGTGCTTTATCAAGGTGAATACAACGATGAGCCCAATGATAACGCCTTTGATTTGGCATTGTTAAAGCAAGGGGATGAAGGCCACTGTGAGCTTGTCACCATCGATAAGAAAAAAACTCAGCCTCTAAAATACTTCACAGAATCAACGCTATTAGCAGCTATGAGCCGTGCTGCAAAATACGTCTCCAGTCCTGAGCTAAGAAAAGCGTTAGAAGAAAAGGACAAAGACAATAAATCAGAGTCGGGGTCAATTGGCACCGAAGCCACCCGCGCTTCTATTTTGGCAAAAATAGAAAGCAACACCCACTTAGTGAGTGTTGTCAGTGAAAAAGGTTACAAAGAAAAAGTCTATAAAACGACCACGGCAGGTCAAGAGTTCTGTGCGTTATTGCCAGATGAAATTATCACTCCTGATACCTCGGCACTTTGGGCCGATTACCAAGCCAGCATCAAAAAAGGCGAACTCGATACAAAAACGTTCGTTAGCTACATCGATTGTTATCTTGAAACTCAAGTTCAATTTGTAAAAGAGAACGGCGTGGCCATCACGGTAGCGGATAAAATCACCTGTCCAACCTGTCAAAAAGGCAGCATCACTAAGCGTAAAGGAAAGAATGGAATATTCCATGCGTGTAATCGCTACCCTGATTGTAAAACCGCGTT
The DNA here is from genome assembly GCF_028765575.1 of Aliivibrio sp. S3MY1. GTDB lineage: Bacteria > Pseudomonadota > Gammaproteobacteria > Enterobacterales > Vibrionaceae > Aliivibrio. The sequence goes on from NZ_JARACO010000022.1 coordinate 42,680, forward strand.
TCAAGATAAAAAGGGTAAGCCTGATTTTGATCCAAAACCTAAGAAAAAAGAGGGGCCATCCAATGCTGAAAAGTTTGGTGTGATCAGTGCTAGTGAATTTTGTAAGCAATGTGGAAAGCCGCTTGCAAGAAAGCCCGCGAAGAAAGAAGGATCGTTCTGGTGGGGATGTACTGGTTTTCCGACCTGTAAGGTTCGTTTCTTTGACAAAGACGGCAAACCAGACAGAGATAAAGGGGAATTATAATTAGAGAAAAAGAAGTGACACGTCTTTAAATCTTCACTACTATCAAAGGGTATGTATAACTCCATACAAAAACCTTTGTATTATTTTATTTATACCCCTATATAAATAAATTGTTTCAAATAGCAAATTAGCCATGCCCTAACGGGTGTGGCTTTTTTTGTGCCCAAAAATCACAACCCGCTACCGTGATACGCTTTCCATAAAGAAAGCAAATAAGTAAAAAGAACACAACAACATGACATAAACTAAACACTCATCTTACTGCAACCTATTATTGGTTGTTGTTTAGCGATAATTATCGTATTCAGTGAGTCTCATCTCGGATTTTGAGCCTCACTTTTTTTCACTTCAAATTTGGCAAATAAAAAACCCACAAGATACAATCCTGTGGGTCAATTTAGTGATATTTCACAATGGATACTCAGCAGATAAACCACAACAATGACAATCAAAACTCGCCATGCCAGTGTCGTAATTGTTGCAGATCTCACCGTCATGCGTATCACAATGAGAGCAATAAACATCCTGTTGGATCTCTTCTGAAATAGATAATATCGTCATTCTGTGTTTCTCCTAAAAATAAACAGAAACACCCCATAGGAATGCTTCCTATGGCCGTAAAATTGGTGGTTTACGTTAATCGATAAATTCCAGAATATAATCTGATTCTTTATGCTCTAACGCATGATCTCGTAATTGGTGATAAAGCGCGTACAAACGTTCGTTTTCTTGTTCATCACCCCGATCATGAGCCAATGCATTAAAATGACCTAGCGCCATTAACGTAATACATATCCCATAAGCTTCTGAGCTCAACGTCACATCGGTATAATTGAACGAATTAATCGCTCGAACCGACGGTTCAATCTCAGGGTACATGAATTTTCCGCCATTACTCAGTGATACAAATTGCCAATAAGCCCCTTGATAATCCTCTGAGAACCTTTCAGCTAATGAAAACAGCACCGATTCAAAACTCAAAAAGTGTTTTGTGATTGATGGTAAAAACGCGAAACGCTCCTTAACAGGAACAATTGATTGAGTGAGCATAATGTCACCTTTTATGATTGGTGGATTGATAAACTGAGTTATCAATCATAGTCTGAGGGCTAGTATGCCACTCAAATTATGAGTGACGCCTCGTCCAAAGACTGCAACACGCGCTGTGCTGCCCTTCTATTATATTCAACCCACAAAATTTAGGCAATAAAAAACCCATAAGATACAATCTTATGGGTCAGTTTAGTGATAGTGACATCATCATGCGGCTTTATCAGTATTATGATGGTCAACTAGATCTCGTAAAAATTGATGCGCTTTACTTGCTTGACTGGCTGCTTTGAAAATATAACGTTTGTCATCTTTCAATGCCGTCAACCAATTAGCGATATAAGATTCGTGTTGAACCTCACCTACAATTCCCAAATCAGCCATGAGAAAAACACTTCCCAATTCGGCGATTAACTCTTCAAACGCATAGTCTTTAGAGCCAAACACATTATTGTTTTTACGCTCTAATCGAGTTTTATGTCCCGTCCAATGCGTCAGCTCATGAAGCGTGGTCGCATAAAGATCTTCTGTTGAAGAAAAACGGCTCATATCAGGAATGACTATCTCATCCGTAGATAGTCGATAGAAAGCGCGTTGACCGTTATAAACGATACTCGCCCCTGTTGCATTAAGGAAGTGCTCTACATGCTCTAGCGAACAAATCGTGCTTGGTTCAGAAGCCGTCACAACGTGACTTCTCATTGAATCAGGCAAACCATCGATTTGGTCAAGATTAAAAACAGTATACGTTTTTAACATGGCATAGCGTTCTACTTCATCAGAGCCCTTTTCTTTTTTTTCAATCATATTGTAAAAAAAGATATGAGTGCCTTTTTCCCCTTTGCGAACTTGCCCGCCCTTTTCCTTTGCTTGCTTGAAGGTCATCCAAGAAGAAGAGGAAAAGCCCTGCATCGTCGCGCTCATCCATAACAACATGATGTTCATGCCGTTATACAATGCGCCCGTACTTGCATTAGACGGTATTCCTGATTGCTCTGTTTTATTCCAAGGGCAAACCCAAGGTTTTACTCCAGACTCAAGTGCTTCAATAATTTGATTGGTGATTTGTTGGTAAAAATCAGGTTTAGATTTGGTGTGCGTCTTCATAAGGACGTTTCCTTTCGTTAAATTGGTAAAAATGAGGTAAACCAATTCAACGGGCATCTGCCAATTGAATTGGCAAATGTGAAACGCGCTCTAAGCGCTAATGATGTCGTTGCAGAAATGCATACACATTTCTTAATTACAGTTGGTGTGGGCCGCTATAAAAGCGTAACTAGCAAAAGCTAGGGGTGTAAGAGACTTGAATCAAAACAACCAGAAAGTTAGGGACGCGAACGCCCCTAACTATCGGTTACTCCTTCACTTCGTAGGCAAACTTAACCGATAATTCAAACATTGAAAACAGAGACGCATCTAAAGAACAAAGATCATTCCTAGACACACACACTGCAATCAACATCAGCATAAAAAAGCCGCCAAAGACGACCATCATATTTTTTTTCGGCAAAATTTGCCTCCTTGGTTAAAAGAGGCTACCATTGAATTGTTCAGAAACATGGATAGACCTCGTTGATTAATATTAACGGGGTTTTTCTATATCTGAGCCCAACAAAATGGATAAATCCAAGCGTTTGACACAGATACGTCTCAAACACCCACCAGTATCATATCAACATTCAATCTAATAAGCGATTATCTAAATTGCTCTTTATGCACTCGCTCATTTCGCAGCAGACAAATCATACTCAAAGATAACGATGTACTTTTTTACATATCCACATGAGGCGGTAAGAGACTTAAACCAACTCTCGTGAGCTGATTGTGGGTATGTGAAAAAATAGAGCTCACAGTTCTGCTTGTTGGGAAGGGTAATAATATGTAGTGATTAGCTATACAAGCGGCAATTACTACACATATAAGACCACATAATATGGAAAGTTTTACTGGCAAGGGGGGCTTACCCCGCCCTGTTTGTTAATTAATAGATATAATGACCAAATGCAATATACATATTGACTGTATGTATATTAGTTTAAATATGAATTATGGTGCAACAATCAAGATTGTAAGGTATAATCGACTCATATAAATAAAGGGGTTAATTATGGAATTTTCAATTGATTTTTATAAGCATTATATAAATGTGTATGAGAAGAACATTACCACGTTTGAACACATTTTAACTGATAGTGATTTGACTGATAGGTTGTATTATGAAAAAACTTATTATGACATATTATCTAAGCTATATATGTCTGAAAATGATGATATGTATGATTCTGCGCAGAATTTTATCTCTGAAATGAATAAAGACATACCAGACGATAAATGTAAGGACTTTCCATATCTACTTGGTCTGTTAAATGGATATTACAAAATTTTCTTGATTAAAATCAAATCAGCTGAAAAAGATATTTATATTAATGAAACCATTGAATTTTTACATGGTTACGCTATTGAACTGAATGATTTATATGATGAATTAGCAACGAGCAAAGAAGATTTTGATGTTATTCCGTATTCTTTAAGTACGAAAATTCACGATGAAATGGACATTCTTTATCAATCAATAAATCCAATTGCTGATAATTTGAAATATTATTTTCTGACTTCTCGACATGGCGGTGCACGCCTAAACGCAGGAAGGAAAAAAGAAGAGCCAACACGTCAAATGAGGATCCCTGAATCTTTATACATTTTGATTAACGATCTTAAAATTGCCTATAAAGATTTAACTGATGAAGATAAAGAAACTTGTCGTTCTTCACTTAAAGACATTATTAAATAGCTCAATCAACAAATAGATGACATTAGGGTGCATGCCACAAGCACCCATGTTCTAACGCCTCAGAATCAAAAAAATTTGCTGCCACGGGTAGAAGAAGTTAGTTTATCCCATTTTATATCATAGTGAGTTAATTAATTACAAAGTAGTAACTAAAACTAATCTTGAAAAAGGTTAAACTCAGATAACTGATAAACAAAATCCAGTTCAAAGTCATCAATTTTAGGGTAATTCAATTTCTTCAGAATACCTACATAACCCTCGATGAAGTAAGCTAAAACACTGCACATAAATAAATAGTTAATATAATTACGTTCAATCTCTTTTGAAGGGTGAGATCTATGCGCTACATTAACTTGCAAGAGTGAATCAAAACCAGTGTGCGTATGTGAAGACCAATACGAGTACATATTGCAAACGAAAGCAGGGATCCCAAGTTCTTGCCCTAACTTAAACCAAGGGCTAGGCTTCCAATCATTTTTCTTTGGTCGCTTAAAATTAACACTATCCAAACGTGCGGATAGTTCATCCATTTTCTTTTGCTCACTTATAATTTTCGCTTCAAGCTCAGGAGTTCTACTCTTAATTTCGTTTTTGGCTCTATTTTTATAGCCAAGCAACATATACCAATCAAGCTTATCTTTATCTAAATCACCATCAAAGTAGTGATAGGCAATTGCCACCAAGTTCTCATATGAGGTACGCAATAGCACTATAACACTTGACGTATCGTAATAAGTAAACCCACCGTCAACATGGTTCAAGTTCAACTCAGTGGTAGCCAACATTTCTGTTGTGTTCAAGTGCTTCAAAAATTTAATCGCAGCAACATTCATGAAATAATAACTTTCATCCGTTTCATTTATGTACTTGAAGCTAGATTCAAAAACATTAGTCGCAGTTCGGTACAGCAACGCATATTCATTACGTCCAAAATTCATAAAAAACACCAATTATTTTATATAGATAGCAACATACACTATTCCTATACTTACTATTTATCAAATCAAACCATAACTCGAAATGGAGCGAAAGCGAATCAGCCAACTCAAAAATAGACATAACATATAATAAAGTTTAATGATTATTCTGGATGAATTAGTTAATATCAGTTGAGATCTCCTTACTAAAAAAAAGGGGATTTTGTCATATAAAGATAAGAAGAGAGCTGCCTTAATGTCACATGAAAATGAAGTTATGACTCATTTTAGCGAAATTTGAATTAAAACGTGAGCATGAGCAAAGAAAAAAAGGCCACTTCAAATTTAGCGGCCTTTACGTTGTTCTATATTTATTTTAAATATTACAATGTGAATCGATCCACAATATCTACAAGTGCATTCGCTTTCTTATTAAGTAAAACTCCACCAGCTCTATTATCCTCAGCTAATTCTGCTGACTCAGAGCTTTGATCTGAAATCGAAACGATGCGCTCTGAGATCTCTTGACCAACAAGGCTCTGCTCTTGTGTCGCTGTCGCTATTAACAAATTCATTTCAGTTATTGTATTCACCGAAACTAATATTTCATTCAGCGCTTCTGAAGCCGCTTCTGCTTTATTCACTGTCAATAAACTAAAGTTTTTACTTGCCGCCATCACCTGTACCGCAGAGTCTGAGCCAGATTTCAACGCTTCAATACGTTGATGAATTTGAGCTGTACTGTCTTGAGTGCTGCTTGCTAATTTACGGACTTCATCTGCAACCACAGCAAAACCTCTGCCTTGCTCTCCAGCCCTTGCTGCTTCAATGGCAGCATTTAATGCAAGTAGATTAGTTTGCTCTGCAATTCCTTGGATAACAGATAATGAGCTCGCTATATTTTGAACATCCTCTTCTAATTTAGAGATAACATTGCTTGCTTCATCTAATTCCGACGCTAATGTTTTCACTGACTCCGAGGCTTCATTAACCGTTCTCATCGCTACCTGAGCGTTATTATCTGCATCTTGAGCAGAGCTAGCTGCTTGCTCTGCATTCAATGAAATTTCATGAGAGGATGCGGTTAACTCCGTCATTGCTGTTGCTATCTGATCCGTTTCTGAACGTTGATTCATGACAACAGTATTAACCTTCTCTGAACGTTCTGACATACTTATCGTTTCTGCCATAACATCTTGACTAACCACTGACACATTACTGATGATGTTATGAAGTGAGCCTACAAATAGATTAAAGTTTTTACTTAATTGATTAAATTCTGGGACAGTAAAATCGGGCATTCTTGCCGTTAAATCTGCATCTCCAGAGGCAAATGAACGAATAGATTTATCAAACAATCGAATAGGAGAGATAATGCTTCGATTTATAACAAAGCCAAACACCGCAACAACTACTACAACTATCAAAGTAAAGAGTATAATAGTCCTCATACTTTGATATAATTTTTCATCACTTAGTATTTTCATATCGTTCAGCACTGCATCAATATCATCAGTATAAAAACCAGTACCTACGATTAAGTCAAATTGAGGCACATATATACTATAACTCAGCTTTTCTAGCTGAATCTTTGTATTTGGTTTTATTGCAAAATACGAGGTGTATCCTAAACCATTTTTTGCAGCAGAAATCATATCTTGAATATAATAGCTCCCTTTCACATCTTTTTTATCCCAAATATTCTCACCAACACGATTATGATGTATGGGATGAAAAGTCCTTATACCATTAGATTTCAGTCCGAACAAATAGCCATTATCATTGAATTTTACAGATGCTAGTAATTCATATATATCAGATTCATTACTTTCTTTTTTAAAAAGGAATGTAAGCTCTGACGAGATTATATCCATATACGATTTAAGTTCTGTTCGCTTCATTTTCATCATTTGCGAACGAGTCATATCCATTTGAGCTTGGTTAAGTGCTTTCGTTTCTTTATAAGTTATTGCCATGATTAACACGGATGTTAAAACAATTGGAAAGATTGCAAGCAAGTACAATCTTACTTTGATTGATAGATTCATTTAAAAATATCCATTGGGAAGTTAATAGTAATCAGTAAGCAAAATTCACGCCAATAATTTACATTTAGTTTAAAAAACTAACTATCTGTTAAAGGGGTCAGTTTGGATATCGAAAATTATTGTACGTTAAGGCTATTATTTGTACTTTCCGATTTTAGCTGGCCTCAATCGACGATACTTACCTGAAGCCGGTATTCGGTTACTTTTCCAGATATAATCACCTGTCAAATTTATATGTTCCCAGCCTAATGGAGACAAATGAGATAGCAATTGTTCATTGATTTTCATCCCCTTGCGTTTTAGGGATTCAACGGCTCTTTCCATATACACGGTATTCCACAATGAGATTGCTGCTGTTAGAAATGTCAATCCACTGGCTCGATAACTTTGATTTTCCGGTTTTCGGTCTCTTATTTCTCCCAATCGATGCATGAATACTGCGCGCGCTAGTGCGTTGCGTGCTTCTCCTTTATTTAATCCTACATGTACCCTCCGACGTAATTTTGGATCGCAGAACCAGTCAAGCATAAATAATGTCCTCTCAATACGACCTATTTCCCTCAGAGCCTTCGCAAGCCCATTCTGTTTAGGATAGCTGGCTAATTTTTTTATCATTAACGACGCAGTTACTGTGCCCTGTTTTATTGAAGTTGCTAGACGCAAAATCTCATTCCAATGAATTTCAATTTCTTTTAGGTTCAAGCTTGTTGAGGATATCAATGAATGTAACGCCGGATATTGACTCGCTTTTCCTTTGATAAACAGTTTCTTGTCATGAAGATCTCTTATGCGTGGACAAAATGCAAACCCCAGCAGATGCATCAGCCCAAAAATATGATCAGTAAAGCCCGCTGTATCAGTGTAATGCTCTCTAATTTCTAAGTCGCTTTCGTGGTACAACAACCCGTCGAGTACATGGGTTGAATCTCTAACCCTGCTGATAATACAAGTATAAAATGGACTGTATTGATCGGATATATGTGTATAAAACTGAAGTCCGGGATCCTGCCCATATTTAGGGTTTATCTGCCCAGTATAACGACCTGCATTACCAGTTTTGAAATTCTGCCCATCAGATGATGATGTAGTTCCATCTCCCCAAAATGCCGCTAATGACCTCTTCCCTTGTGCATTTACTAGCTCAGCTAAAGCAGCTGCGTAAGTTTCATCGCGTATATACCACGCCTGAATATCTTCGAGTGACGATTTAGTGCTTCCTGGACAAGCTTCTGCCATTTTTGTTATGCCAAGATTGATCCCATCAGCAAGAATAGTGGTTAGAAGAAGACGGGGGTCAGGACGGGTAGTTTCATTTTTTATATGTGTGAAATGGCGAGTAAAAGCAGTCCAACTATTCACCTCATCTAGTATTTCCGTAATTTTAGGACGTGGCAACATTTTGTGTATCAGATCTGCCAGAGGGGATACTTGAGCCGGAACGCAGTTATCTAACGGTGTGATTTTCACGCCTTTATCAGAAATATCTACATCAGGTAACTCACCACGTGTGGCCATGGCATTGACATGTTCAAGTTTTGACTGAAGCAGGGCCATGCGACTGGTAATATATTCATGAAAATCCACAGGTACAGGCAGTGGTAACGAGGGGGACTAATTTATCAAAGTCTTTTTTAGGAATAAGATAATCATCAAAATTTTTATAACGTCGTGAACCTTTTACCCAGATATCTCCGGAACGTAATGTCCCCTTCAGTTCACAGAGCGCACAAAACTCATAATACTGCCGGTCAATACCCGAAGGAGTTACTACCATTTTTTTCCAACTTTCAGGTACAAAGTCTAGTGGTGCTGTTGTAGGAACTTTACGTAACTGCTTATGGTACATGTCTTTGATCACACCCAGCGCATCAGCCAGAGGTTGCGCAGTAGGTGTCGCTATTAATTGCAAACAAGACAACATCCGAGGTGCATATTTTCGTAATGCACTGTATTTTTCAGTGATGATATGAAGATGGTCAAAGTTATTCTTTTTTGCTAGATGTCGTGTTTCCTCTAAACTTGCGACAAATTCAGATCATGGGAGAATGTTTTCAATTGCATTCCACGGGTCATCACCTGAATTACGAGCTTCAGAAAGTGCTTGCCCGATATCAATATATTGCTTTAATTTTGATTGGATCTGTTTTCCCGTCTGCTGAAGACGTTCGGCTTGTGTTTTTTTTGCTTTACTGAAGATACTGTTCAACATTCGCTCATGCAGCTCAATAACTTCATCAATCAATGTAGCTCTTGCTTCTTCTATCACACACACCAAAAACCGCATAGCGCCGACTCGCTGAAAATCGAGTCAAATCTCGACTGCTCATTTTTCTACCTTCCCGTGCGAGTTTAAGTAACCGGTTCTGGTGAATGCTACGGTCTATACCTTCCGGTAATGTTAGATCTTCAATACTGCTCAGTCGATCGAGATGTTGGAGTACGTTCTTTCCATTGATTTTACCCGGAGGCTGCAAAAGCCATGTAAGCCTTGATGGGCGGTTATCTTCAGATTCCAATAGACGATCAAAGGCATCTCTATGGGCGGAAGTTAACGGGGAATTCAGAGTTTGAAAAACGATTTTATCACCGCGAGCCATAGCTTCAGCACAAGTGCGTTCCACTACATCTAAGGACGGAATAATTACACTATTCTTTCGGAGATGATCTAATAACTCTTCCGCTAAGAGAATTCCTTTGTCTGTGCGCGTTGCCATTGGCGTCAGGTGTTTCACACTCTCATTCTGTATCTTACTTGTGAACGTTTTTAGACCAAGGTAGCGGTATAGTTCAATTAAATGCTCACGCCGAGTCACATCTCTACCAGAAACGTAAGTTAACCAAAGATCTGACGCTAATTTTAACCTATCACCAATATGTTTGAGTAATTCGTCAGAAGGCTTGTTTTTTTTATCTGGAACAAAACCGAGATTTTTCATATAGCAAAGAAGCACAGCAAAACCAAACCTGTTAGCGGGTTTACGATGAACATTAATAAGAGTTAAATCATGATCACTTAAATACGCGATTCGAGTTAGCATTAAATCATCGCCAGATAATGCCAATAGTGATTCTCTTTCAGATAACGAAAGGATCTGCCTTCTAGCCATATGACACCCTCTTGTAGATTTCTAATAACGATATTTTAACAAAAGTAATTACCGCATAAGGGTATCCCTTAATGTCACATGACAATGAAGTTATGACTCATTTTAGCTACATTTGAATTAAAATGTGATCACGAACAAGAAAAAAGTCGCCAATTTAGGTAATGCCAGTCAGTTAAGCGAACGTCTATAAAACTAAGGGCTCCAACAGGGCTCACGCATGAGTTATTAAAATGTTAAATTATAGCTAAATGCCAAATAATACCATCTCTCTAAAGTCTGTATTAAGTGCACATTTCAACTGCCGTTTCTTTAACGTTCCTTTTAAATCCACCAATTTTATGAAGTTCATACACATCTGGCGGATCCTAGATAAATTCTCTGCCGCATGCTGATACATTATCTTGCTATCGTCTTCTTTCATTACGCTATCCAACCACCAATGCATACTTTCTACACCCCAATGGCCTCGGCATAATTTACCAAACTCTTCTGCTGATAATTTCTTAGATGATATGAAATATCTAATACCTAAAGAGCCTGCATTACTTTTGTTATGTTTATTATAAGTCACTGCTATACATAAACTTTCTAGACCGTCCCAATCAACAGAGAAGTCTCCAAATGCTTCTGTAAATGGCATTTCGTTAGATAAAGGGGTTGTAGTCCAATGGAACGATTATGTACGTTAAGGGGTTAACTGTCTGATATATCAAAACATTTTAGACAGTAAAAATAAGGGCTAAAACCGTGTAATGCCAGTCAGTTAAGCTGGCTGGCATTTTTTCTATTTATTGCATATTTCTTGGGTTTCAGTTTCACCCAACGAGGATAACTTCTATCTTCTCTTCGAGGTGGTAGGATAAACATGGATATCTGTTGTAGTAATACTTCATAGTGTTTAGGTACTTTCCCTGGACTCCTTAAAGGCAAAGCTGCAAAGTATTGAGTCACAGCAATGACACTACTCGTAAAGCTTAATTGATTTGGCCAGACGCTATCTAATTTACTCGCAGCCTTTGTCATAACCTGCCTTATAAGGTTGTAAGCTAGCAAAATGCCCCACAGTTCCTGCCTGACCATATCAGGCCGCTTACTTCGTAATGTATATTCGTTATCAAGCAAGGTTTGCTTCATTTCACGATAGCCTAATTCAATTTCCCAACGATAGCGATAGAGCTCTGCGATGTCTTCACCAGGGAAGCGCAACCCATCGCGCATTGATGTAAGCACCTGATACTTCTTCCCTTTAATCATTTTCGATACTAACCTTGCTTCGATTACCTCAGGGAGGTCACTGAACTTCTTTCTGGCCTGAGGAGTTGTTTTGATAGCAACGATAGCGTCACTCTGGCTGTATTTATGATACGATTTCATATTGGAAGTCTTTTCTCACAGGGAGCATCCAATGCCTTTCTTGGCCTACTTTGTTCCAGCAGTTAAGTAGCCCTAGGGAGTAATATCCTTTGTCAAAAATAGTAAGCGAATGATCTGGAGTTTGTTCAATTAGCTCTTCTTCAAGCCGCATTTCGCTGGTTCGATAATCAGAGAATGCACTATCGATTAGCTGATGACTCGTAAGCTCCATCAAGCAAACCATGCGTATTTTAGGGTAAATATTCTCAGATGAATTATTACGTTGTGCTTTAAATTCTTGATGGTTTTCAGAAGTATCTTGCGCTCGCCAAAAAACACCATCGACAAATAAAAGATTTAGTCCACACCAAGTTTCGAAGTTAGAAGATTGATAGCTATGCGCTGCCATCTTCTTAAATACTTACTTTACGCCTTCTTCGCCTAGTCTCTGTCTCGCTTGAACAATAGCACTTGTACAACAAAGCGTTGTTTGTCTGGAAGGACAATATCGAGTTGATTAGCGATATCCCAAACAGATTGCTGTCGGAAAAGGCTCATACCTACAACGGACCAAAGTACAGCTTCCAAAGGTAATCACCTCCTTCTAACTGTTGCTACACCGGCTTGTTCGAAGCCTTGCTGAATCAACTCAGGGCTAAGAATCTCAGAATATCTATCAAAGTGATGAAAGGTATTACATGATCGAAAAGTACTCGCAAGTTGGTTTTCTAAAGACATAAAAAATCCTATATTAGTTTCCTAATATCGGATTTTGAAGCATTTTGAGGATCGGTCAAATGATCTCAAAAATTTCTTAACTGATCGGCATTATGCCTATTGGCGACCTTTACAATACTTAATTACAGATAACAGCAAAATCATGGTTATTCATCAAAACCTTCTGAAGAACCACCATAAATATCAGCTAATGATTTCCTTTTTTTATCAAAAACAGTCATCACTTTCATATTTTGAATTACTTTTTCATGCTCAATAGCTGACTGTAAAAAAATAGGTTCAGAAAGAGCTTTTTGTCGAAGTTCATTAACTCTAGCTATTGTGTCTATAAGCATAAACACCTCCCAATAATGTAAAATCAACTCTACCAACAGTGTGTTAAATTAATGCTCAAATCATTACATCTTTTTTTGGATTATTGGGTTGCTGTGTAATCGCAAAATCCATTTTACTTTTTAATTCCTCCCTTTGTTCTTTCTGTAATTTCCTCTTACGGAGGATTTTTATTATTTTCATTCTTAACCAACCAATATCACTATGTTGATAACAATCATAATTGAATAATAAAATAAAAACTGTGATACACGATAATTACTCTATAACCTATCTTTTAAACTATGTCGCTTTTATATAGTGACATTAGGGTCTGCCTTAATGTCACATGACAATGAAGTTATGACTCATTTTAGCGATATTTGAATTAAAACGTGATTCAAG
>NZ_JARACO010000023.1 GCF_028765575.1 Aliivibrio sp. S3MY1
TTATCACCAAATTTATGGCCAAATTTATCATTGACTTTTTTAAAACCATCCATATCAATAAAAGCAACCATATTGAAGCAATTCATATAATAACTATTTAAAATAGTTCTATCGAAACAATTAGTTAATGCATCTCGAGGAAAAGTTTCTCTATCATCTTCATCATAAACTATTGTTATTATTAGTATCTTGCCATAATGATTGATTTTTTGTCTAAATGTATAATACGACTTAATCTTCCCAGCAAAATTAACAGACTCTCTTACTGCTAAAAAATTTGATTTTGATTCTATTAAGTTTTTATCAATTTCAATACAGCCTTTATACTGCTCAAATTTCTCATAAATCTTAGATAAAGGTAATCCAACAAGGTCAACTTGCATAAAATCAATATGCGCTTGATTATTAAATAATGCATTGCCATCTGAGTCACGAATGATAACTAATCTACTGGTACAGTTAAGGTACGATTTAAAAAAACGGGTTTCTGGACTATTAGAACCTACTGCTATTTTATTATATTTTTTAAGCACATTTAATTTCACATCAGGGATGCTCAAGCTGTCCGATACTTTTGAACCGAGATTATTAAACTCATCAGCCATATGGATATCATTAATGATACTTTCACATATTTCATCATCATCATTTCTAATTAAATCATAAACTAATTTTTCTAAAACCAACTTGTCATCAATTGATTCTTCAGCTGCATCTTGGTTTCCTGTGATTTTCAAGTCAAAAATTTTCACTGGTTTAGAGAATAAAAAACCTTGATATGTTAACGCTTTACCATATGACTCAATTAAATCTAATTGTTTATTAGTTTCAACTCTTTCTATAACAATATGAAAATTATGGATGTCAGAAAGTTCATCTAATATGTATTTAAGATGTCTATAGCTATAAAAGTTATTTCTATATTTTTAACTAAAGAACCATCTATTTTTATCTCGTCAAAATCTAATGCTAAAACATGCTCAATATCAGAGAAACCTTTCCCAAAGTCATCAAGAGAAAACTTAACTCCTAAAGACTTAATTTTTGCCATCGAATTTTTTACACAATTCAATGACAAATAATTATCGTTTTCTGTTATTTCGAAAATAATATCAGATTCGTTAACTAAAAGTTTAGAGACTTTTTCAACAAAGAAATCAGATTCTAAACTCTGAATTGACATATTTATCGATACAGGGAAGCTCATACCCATGTATTCCTGATACGAGCGTCGCTCTAAGAGAACTTTTTTTATAACTGTGTAATCAAATAACGGCTTATTGCTAATGAATGAAATATAATCTTCTATATTTGATACACCAGGGATCCTTAGTAAAGCTTCTGCGCCAATAACTTTTCCATGTTGAACCTTTGGCTGATATAAAAACGAACATTTAGAAATCAAGAAAACACCCTGAAAAAAATATAATTACACAATAATGCTAGCCAAGAATTTAGCGCATCAATACAAGCAAGAATTTACATTAATTGCTTTAAATACAAATTATAAATAATTACACTCTGTATAAATCAATAGGTATTAAAGAAATATATATTATTTACTAAGTTAATTATTCCTTTAATTACTGTGGGTGCAAAAAAAACCAATTTTCTTTAAGCTTTTACTTCCTGCAGGTAAAGTAACAAAGCAAGAGTCTCCTAATGAATATATGTTTAATATATAATAATTACTACCATCATGAGCATAAATTTGTCCCTGAGATAGTTCATAATTAACAATGAACTCACTTGTATTACTGGTTATGGAAACAGAGCAGTCATCACTCGAATAGGTCGTTAATACTTCTGCTGAATCTAAATACTTTATATACCTAGTGTACTTAAAATAATCGTTAATAGTAATAGTGCCACTAAAATCAACCCTATACACATTATGCCATATTATTATAATAAGGAAGTTGATCGCAGATATTAATAATAATATTTTCGCTACTTTATTTATCATATTTTACATCGAGCTATTTTTTTATTTATATTAAATTCACATTCCTGATTTTTTGTTTTCAAAATGTATTTATTATCTGATATTTTTATAAAATCAAAATCTTTTACTTCGACTATTTCACTTAAAGGAACCAATTCATAAAAAACATGTTTATTAACACAATAAATTAGTGATGACATCGAGAAAATAAATACTAAAATTGAAAACAAAAACATTACTAGTTGTTTTTGTTTAATATTTACATCAGATTTCAACGTCACACTTTCTAAATTATCTTTAATTAATTCACATTCGACATCTAACGTTTTTTCTTTATATTCAATCGATTGTAAGTTATTAATCTTGTATCCCGTTCCTTTTACATTTTCAATAACTTCTCTTTCTGAATCTCTAATTGCAACTCTGGTTCGTTTTATTAATTGAGGTATGCTTTCATTAGATATCCACTGAGTACCCCAAAGTATATTTTTAATATTCTCATTATTACAAACTAAAGGATATTCCTTAATTAATAAATCAAGTATACCTGACACTAAAGGTGTAGTTGTACCGTATTCATTTAAATCGTTTCTTGCATCTTCTAGTGAATTATACAGTTTTTTAGTTTTTGGGTTCCAATAGATTTCATTAAGTTTGAAAAGCATAAAAAACCTTACTTAATAAGTACCTCATCAATAATGAGTATAAATAAACCTATTTTCCTTTGATGTCAATATCTTATGCTTAGCTAACTTAACACAATGGGAATAATAAACACCTAGCTACATAGGAAATACAATATAAGCACACACAGGTAACAACAAAGGTTAAAGTTTACACTGCACTCTTATTAGCTATCTATTGACGACTAAAGAATAAGCACTTATGCCACATAGCTATTTCACTTAATAATACAAATTTCACACTTAACTATCACAAAAACCAACAAGTGCTGCTTTAACAATGCCCTCCTATACTTTAAGGAAGGCATCAATAAACGTCATGTTGCTACTACGTATGAGTGCAACATATAAACAGTTAGCTTAACTGCTAAAATAAATAACTAGCACCGATATACATCGTTGTCACAGAACCAATATTTGTATAGTCCGATAATTGATAACGGTTTGCTTTATTAGTGAATTCAGCAAGATCATCACCAAAGATATGCTCAATACTTGCATTAAGAGCCATATTATCTGTCAAATTATATGAGCCTCCAAATGCGATTTTTGGTAACACTTTTGATTCTTTTTTATTAAAATCACTCGCATTACTTGAAAGCTCCTGAACAGTATAAGCTGCTCCCGCCTTTCCAAATATACTCCACTTTTTATTAAAGTTATATTTAGTCACACCTAAAACTGCGACATTATATCCATCATAGTCAAATCTTAGGTTTTCAATTTTTGTTTCATTCGTTGCATATGATGAGTAACTAACTTCTGCGCCATACTGAAATTTATTATTCATTTCAGTATTAAATAAAACCCCCGAGTTAAGACCCCAAGCAAACTTCCCAGACTCTTGCGAATAGTTAAACCCATCGATATCAGCATTAGGAGCCTCTATGCCCCCTATACCTACATTAACACCTACATAAGGCGTCATATTTGCTAAAGATGAAGCTGAAAATAAACCAAAAATTAAAGCAGCAAGGTGTATTTTATTCATAATAAATACCAAATAAGTCATAAAAATAATAGTTTCGTACTTAACTTCAATCATTTATCTATAGAAACTAAGTAATTAAAAAATAAAACCCTCCCATAAGTTATAGGTATGATTGGTGAGGATTAGATTTCGGTAGAAATATACATCAATCAAAAAACCAAGCAAATTATAATAAACGCTTACTTACGACATAATTCCGCATAATTAACAAAAAATGCAAAATACCAATAAAAACAATAAGTTATACCAAAAAGCAACAGTAAATAAAATATATATTTTTAAATAAATCTACATAAACATCATTTATTACAGCGGAAACACTTAAATTATAATTAATTAAAGTCTTATTATTTGATTAATAACTATTTAAATCGATGATTTATGATTTTATCGAGCCACTTACGGCCATCATCACTTGGAAAGTGATAATGATATTTATGTAACACCCGATTTTCACTCATTTTTTAAGAAAAAAAACACTTTAAACATAGTTTTATGAAGTTTTTATGACAGTGAATTTTTATAGTGACTTTATCAACCACTTAACTTATTCTCATGTTTCTTATTCAACAAGTTAACTACTTGAATTTCGTCTGGAGAATGGCGATGTTTGACTCATTTGTTTCGATTTTAACGGCTCTTTGGCAACAAGATTTCACCGTACTACAAAATCCAGCAAGTATGACGATGATTTACTTTTGTTTGATTTTATTTATTTGGTTAGAAAGTGCTTTCATTCCTGCCGCTCCTCTTCCTTGTGACAGTGTCGTTATCCTTGCGGGTTCACTGGCCGCTGCAAATGTGATTAGCTATCCTGTTATTGTCGCAGGTCTAATTATGGCGGCTGCGATTGGTAGTCAACTTGCCTTTATTCAAGGTCGTTGGTTGCATAAATTTCCAATGATCCAAAAATGGATCAATGCGGTTCCTGCTCATCGCTTACAAACGGTAGATTCCTTACTGGCTAAGCATGGTCTAATTGCATTGTTCGTCGCTCGCTTTATTCCAGTTGTCCGTCCTCTTCTTCCTTTAATGATGGGGTTAAGAATGCAAAAAGCATCACGCTTCCATTATTTCGCCTGGATGAGTGCGATTATTTGGATTCTTTTATTAACTGGCTTTGGTTATTCACTTTCATTCTTACCTGAAAAATTAGCTAAATACATCACAATGGCACTTATGGCTGCACCTGTGATCACATTAACGATTGCTATTGGCAGCTTTATTAGTGGCTACTGTGTAAAAAGATATCGTAGAAAGCATATTATTTAAAATCAAGCAATCTTAATAATAGCTATTTTATTCAAATAAAAAAAAGCCCTTAACTCACTATAAGTTAAGGGCTTTTTATTAACTATCTACTTTTCGATTATACGTCGTAAGTTGTTGATGCCGTATTACCGCCTGTACCAGTCCAGTTTGTGTGGAAGAATTCACCACGTGGACGGTCAGTACGCTCATAAGTGTGAGCACCAAAGTAATCACGTTGAGCTTGCAGAAGGTTCGCAGGAAGACGCGCTGTTGTGTAGCCATCTAGGAACGTAAGTGCAGAAGTCATACATGGCATTGGGATACCTGATTCCATAGACTTAGCTGCAACTTTACGCCAAGCGCTCATGCAGTTGTCTAGGATACCTTTGAAGTATGCATCTGAACCTAAGAAAGCGATCTCCGGGTTTGCTTCATAAGCATCACGAATGTTACCTAGGAATGCAGAACGAATGATACAACCACCACGCCACATTAGTGCTACGTTACCGTAGTTAAGATCCCAACCATTTTCCTTTGATGCTTCACGCATTAGCATGAAACCTTGAGCGTAAGAGATGATCTTAGATGCTAGTAGTGCTTGACGGACTGCATCAACCCACTCTTGCTTATCGCCTTCAATTGGAGCGATGGTCTTACCGAATAATACTTCAGCTTCAACACGTTGATCTTTAAGTGCAGATAGGCAACGAGAGAATACAGATTCAGTGATTAGCGTTAGTGGGATCCCCATGTCTAGCGCGTTGATACCAGTCCACTTACCAGTACCTTTTTGGCCTGCTGTGTCTAAGATCTTCTCAACTAATGCTTCACCATCTTCATCTTTGTAACCAAGGATGTCAGCGGTGATTTCTACTAGGTAGCTGTCTAGCTCAGTTTTATTCCAATCTGCAAATACAGCCTGCATTTCGTCAGAATTCATACCAAGACCATCTTTCATGAATTGGTATGCTTCAGTAATAAGCTGCATGTCACCGTATTCGATGCCATTGTGAACCATCTTAACGAAGTGACCAGCACCGTCGTTACCAACCCAATCACAACAAGGCTCACCTGCATCTGTTTTTGCTGAGATACCTTGGAAAATAGGCTTAACCGCTTCCCAAGCTTCTGGAGAACCACCTGGCATGATAGAAGGACCGAAACGAGCACCTTCTTCACCACCAGAAACACCCGTACCGATAAAGTGAATGCCTTTCTCACGAAGAGCAGCAACACGACGGTTAGTATCAGGGAAGTTAGTGTTACCACCATCAATGATGATGTCCCCTTTGTCTAGAAGTGGTACAAGTTTGTCGATGAACGTATCAACAACATCACCAGCACGTACCATTAGCATTACTTTACGTGGCGCTTCTAGTTTCTCAACTAACTCTTCTAAAGAATAAGCACCAACAATATTAGTTCCTTTCGCAGGACCTTCTAGAAACTCGTCTACTTTTGCAGCAGTACGGTTATGAGCGACAACTTTGAAGCCGTGGTCGTTCATGTTTAGGATAAGGTTCTGACCCATTACTGCTAGGCCGATTACACCGATATCACCTTTCATTATTTTCTCTCCTTGCGGCTATTCGCGATTATGCGATAGCGCTTGCTGCATTTGAATCGAGGAACCACTCTGTTTCACCAGTTTTAGACTGGATTTTTGCTGCCGGATAAGGCAACTCTGAAGCAGGTGTCGTATGAATTTCTTTAACGATCTCAACTTTTCCTGAACCTAGCACTAGATAGCTGATTCGTTTTGCTGCTTCTAAAACTTTCGCCGTTTTAGAAACACGGATTTGACCAGACTCAGGGTGAGATGCTAATACAGATAAGTTCTCATCTTGGTAGTCTGTTGCGCCTGGAAATAGTGAAGCTGTGTGACCATCTGCGCCAACACCAAGCAGGATCCAATCGAATACTGGTGTGCCGTTTTCAGTCGGGATGACATCTGCCATCTCTTTTGCAAAACGCTCTGCTTCTGCTTTTGGTTCATCTTCACCACGAATGCGGTGGATGTTTTCAGCAGGAAGATTTACTTGAGTAAACAAGAGTGCATTCGCTTCACCAAAATTGCTTTCAGCGTCATCTGGTGCAACACAACGTTCGTCACCCCACCAGAAGTGAAGATTATTCCATTGAATTCCTTCAGCATATGGTGCTTGAGCTAATAGCTGAAACAGCATTTTTGGGGTACTGCCACCAGACAGTGAGATATGGACAGGTTGGCCCTGCTCACTGTACGATTTCATTTCATTTGCTAAGCTTTCAACAACCAATTCTGGTGTTGCAAAAATTTTGTGATTGATCATAATTCGCAGTAATCCGTATCTGTTAAATTCTTACATGGGAAACGCCATGCACGATCATCTCTTTGTAGAAGCTCATCCGCTTCTTGTGGTCCCCAAGTACCACACGCATAGCCAAACAACGATTGAGGGTCTTGTTTGAAGTCTAAAATAGGCTGCACATATTTCCAACAGGCTTCCACTGCATCAGTACGAGCAAATAACGTTGCATCGCCATTTAAGGCATCGAGCAATAGACGTTCATACGCAGTGAGCATTTGAGTTTCTTGCAAATCAGCGTATGAGAAATTCATCTTAACTTCTTTCGCTTTAAAACCAGCGCCAGGCTCTTTTAAGCCAAAACTCATTTGAATGCCTTCATCCGGTTGAATACGGATAATCAATTTATTTTCAGGGGCATTCTGACCAAAAACTGGGTGTGGGGTTTGTTTAAAGTGAATAACAATCTCTGTTACTCGAGTCGGTAAACGCTTACCAGTACGAACATAGAAAGGAACACCATTCCAACGCCAGTTATTGATATAAGCTTTTAAACCAATGTAAGTTTCTGTTCGAGAATCATCAGCAACACCATGTTCTTCACGGTAACCAGCTAACTGCTGGCCACGTACATCAGATGCCGTATATTGCCCTAAAACAAGGTTTTTACGCAAATCTTCTTCTTCAAGCGGTTTAAGACATTGAAGAACTTTAACCACTTCATCACGAATTGAATCGGCATTAATTTGAGCCGGTGGTTCCATGCCTACCATTGCCAATACTTGTAGCAAATGATTCTGGAACATATCACGGACGGCACCAGATCCATCGTAGTAGCCACCACGCTCTTCAACACCAAGGAATTCTGCACCAGTGATTTCAACGTAATCAATAAAATTACGGTTCCATAACGGTTCAAACATCGCATTTGAAAAACGAAGAACAAGTAGGTTCTGAACGGTTTCTTTACCTAGGTAATGGTCAATGCGGTAAATTTGGTGTTCTTGAAAATGGTTATGAATTTCTTTATCAAGGCTTTGTGCTGATTCAAGATCATATCCGAATGGTTTTTCAATAATCAGACGTTTCCAACCATTAGATTCATCGTTAAGGCCATGAGTCGCTAGACAAGTTGGAATAACACCGTAAAGGCTTGGCGGAGTTGCGAGATAGAAAAGTGTATTCTGTTGCTCAAGTTGGTATTTTTCAGCTAACTGATCTAACTTAACAACCAGTTTACTGTAATCATCAACGTCTGACGTATTTACCGCTTGATAGTGTAAATGTTCACAAAATGCAATAAGCGTTTCTGGATCTGTTTTTTCCATCTCTTGCAGTGATTTTTTCATCTTTTCACGATACGACTCATCGTCATATTGAGAGCGGCTGACACCTAAGATTGAAAACGATTCTGAAAGTTGATTACTCGCGTACAGATGATACAAAGCAGGAATAAGCTTGCGGAAAGTAAGATCTCCTGAAGCTCCAAAAATTACGATGGTATTGTTGTCCGAAATTGTCATTATTTCTCTATCCGATACACAGTAAAGTATGCGCGTATAATAGAGAAAATCTTTTCAAATTTCTAATCAATTTTAATTATTATATCAATAGGTAAAACCGAACAATAAAGTAACCACATAAAATAAAAGAACATAAAAGCCCCAGATAACTTAGGGGCTTTATCATCAATGCCATGTATCACTTAGAACTCAACACCGTTGCAGGATGAAGTTGACTTGCCTTTCTTGCTGGATACCAGGTCGCAATGGCACTCAAAAGTATGGCTGTCGCTGTCACAATTGCGACATCGCTCCAAACTAGCTCTGAGGGTAAGAAATCAACAAAATAAATATCACCAGATAAAAACTGATGACCAATCAGTGACTCTAACCCTTTAATCATAGGTGTTAAATTTAAGGCAACAAACGAACCTAATGTAGATCCTGCTAAACTGCCTGTCACACCTGAGAATATCCCTTGGCATACAAAGATACGTTTAATTAAACCATCATTTGCACCCATGGTTCTTAAAATAGCAATGTCACCAGAGCGATCTTTCACGGCCATCATGAGAGTTGATACGATATTAAAACACGCCACGCCAATAACAAGCACCATAACAAGGTACATGATTGAACGAACTAATTGAATGTCTCGATATAAGTAGCCGTATTTCTGAACCCAACTGCGTAGGTAAACATACTCAGTAAGCGTTCCGCCAACTTCTCGTACTATTTCTTGGGCGTTAAGCACATCATTCACTTGCAAAGAAACACCCGTGACACTGTCACCTAGGTTAATATACTGCTGCGCATCTTTTAGAGGAACAATCGCTAAACCGTGATCGACCTGCCCACCTAAAGACAATAGTCCAACCACTTGCAAACGTTGGCGCTTTGGAGACCGAAGTTGCTTACTTACATTTTCATCTGGGATCATCGCCGTGATCCAATCTCCAACCTTTACATTTAATCTATCCGCAACGCCTTTACCTAAAATAACGCTTTGCTTGTTCGCTTCAAATGCCTTCCATGCTTCATTATCAATGTACTCAGGTAACTTAGAAACCGCCCCTTCTAATAAAGGTTCAACGCCTCGAACTTCAACCGCTTTTAATTTACTGCCTCGCTCAAGTAAGGCGGTAAATCGCACATAAGGAGCGGCGCCTGTAACCTTTGGGTGCTTCTTTGCTTGGGTCATCATGGTTTGCCAATCAGACACTGGGTTTTTAACCCCTTCAAGCTCAGCATGTGGAATAACAGAAAGCACCCGATTTTGCAGCTCACGCTCAAAACCATTCATCGCAGAAAGACCAATGATGATCACCGCTACGCCAATAGCGATACCAAGCGTGGATGAAATCGAAATAAACGACACCATTTTATTACGCTGTTTAGCTCGCGCAAAACGACCACCAATAAAAAGAGAAAGCGGTGAAAACATTACGCCTCCTGCTCTTGGCTTAATGCAGAACGAACGGTTTCAGTAATAAAGCGGCCATCTTGCATGCTTAGTTGCTTATCCAGTTTCGCCGCCAATTCATTATCGTGTGTGACTACTAAGAATGCGGTACCTGACTCTTGATTCAATTCGCGCATTAAATTGTAAATATCCAATGCGGTTTTATGATCCAAGTTACCTGTTGGTTCATCAGCAAGCACTAAAGCAGGCTTGTTAACTAACGCACGTGCAATCGCCACACGTTGACGCTCGCCACCTGACAGTTCTGAAGGACGATGTTCAATACGATGAGCTAACCCAACTTTCTCAAGTAATTCTGTTGCACGTAGTGCGGCTTCTTTCTTATGAACACCACCAATTAACAACGGCATCGCCACATTCTCTAACGCGCTAAAATCAGACAGAAGGTGATGAAATTGATACACAAATCCAATATGTTGATTACGGATTTTTGCCTGTTTATTCGCACTCAATTTTGTCAGTTCATTTTGTTGAAAATGAACCGTCCCTGATGTTGGTTCAT
Source organism: Aliivibrio sp. S3MY1 (assembly GCF_028765575.1). Lineage (GTDB taxonomy): Bacteria > Pseudomonadota > Gammaproteobacteria > Enterobacterales > Vibrionaceae > Aliivibrio. The sequence continues at coordinate 10,646 of NZ_JARACO010000023.1, forward strand.
CAAGTGCACCAAGAATGTGCAGTAATGTACTTTTACCAGAGCCAGATGAGCCAACAATCGCAACCAGTTCACTTTCATTAATTTGAAAATCAACCCCTTTTAGCACTTCCGTTTCCATTGTGCCTTCTTGGTAAACCTTATGAATACCCTGACAAACTAATAATGGATTACTCATATCTTAATGCCTCTGCTGGTTGTACGACTGCCGCTCGATAAGATGGGAATACGGTCGCTAATAAACTTAATAAAATTGCTAGAATAATGACTACACACACTTGTAATGGTTCAACCTGTGCTGGTAAAGATCCACCAACAGTAAATAACGATAATCCAAGTGTAGAAAGAATAACATTAATATTACTGGCAAATAATGCACCTAACGTACCGCCAACAATCGCACCAATCACCCCACTGCTTGCCCCTTGAACCATAAAGATAGAAAGCACTTGGTTACTTGTCATTCCTTGTGTTTTTAGTATCGCGACTTCGGCTTGTTTTTCCATTACCACCATAATAAGTGCAGAAATAATATTGAACGCCGCGATTGCGACAATAAGACCAAGCATTAAGCCCATCATGTTTTTTTCCATTTTTACCGCTTGGAATAATTCACCACGTTGATCACGCCAATCACTCCACATCATATTTTTTTCTAAAGGCAATGTAGCTAACTCTGTCACTTGGAATGGGTCTTCAAAGAATAAGCGCCACCCTGTAATATTGCCTTTTTTCAATTTCATTAAACGAGCCGTATCTTGAATGTTCGCAACCATTAATTGACCATCGACATCAGATCCCGTATTAAACACACCGACAACTTTAAAGTTACGTTGACTAGGAATGCGGCCTAGTGGTGTATATTGGCTTGCATTGGTTACCATAATACGGACGGTGTCACCATAACGAACACTCAATTCACGCGCTAGCGTTGAACCAAGGAAGATGCCATATTCTCCGGCGTTAAGTTGGTGAACATTGCCTGAAATTAATTCATAAGCAATAGGGTCATATTCATCTGGGTCAATACCAACAAGCATACCTGCACTCAACCCTTTTGCGCTTTGAATGATCGCTTCACCGCGAACCACAGGCGTTACTTGAGTAACATGAGGCAAACTTGCTACGTAATTACGATCATCTTCAGAAGGCGCAATTTGATCATCAACGGTTGATACCACCGCTTGTGGTAATACACCAAGGATCCGATCTTTTAGTTGAGCTTCAAACCCATTCATCACAGACAGCACCGTCACTAACGACAGTACACCAATAGTAATCCCTGCTGTGGACATATAAGAGATAAAACGACTGAATCTATCGCCAGAGCGTCCTCTTAAATATCGCAACCCTATAAATACTGATACTGGATGAAACATAAATTCTCTCAATCATGCTTTTTGAAGCTATAATAATGAATACAGTCTATCACGTAAAATACTGGTATTTATTCCTTTTTTTGTTCTTTTGTTCATCATACTTACCGATTAAACACTTGCTGATACCCAGTGACTTCGCCATAATCAATAAATAATAAATAGAGGGACGCTTATGTCACACGATGAATACTTTTCGGTTCACTACGATTTAACAGTTAATATAGAACCACTTGCTATGGACGCAATACTGCCAAACATGGAAACGTTTGAACGAGAGATCCCTACCCCATTTCGAGTTGCTCAAGAGTGCAGTTCTATTGATGATCTCTCTGAAAACGAGCTTTCTTTCTTGAAGTTAGATGATGGTAAACGTCTTGCTAACTATTTAAAAAATCAGAATCAAAAACTGAATCTACTGCTGTCATATCTATTAATTCAACAAGATGATGAAGCTTATCGCTATAAGACATCGAGCTTTGGTGCGAGTAAATTTACTTTTGAAAGTAAACACGCTCTACATTTAGATCAAAAAGCCAAAGTAAAACTCTTTCTGGAACATCCACCATCAGCAATTTATTGCTATGCTAGAGTAACGCAATGCACCGAGACTGAGACAGGCTATAGTATTGAAATGGCTTATGAGCTTCTTCGTGATATCGATCAAGATTTACTGATCAAAGCCGCTCTGTTCCAACAACAAAAAGTGCTTAAACTTCGTGCTCAAGAACGCAACTTAACCTAATAATTGAATATCCTGATGCCTATAAAAAACTTACTATCATTACCGTTACCAACGAAAGCCAATGATACACGCTCAATTGGTAACCTTACGGGTTCTTCTCTAGCACTTGCGATTGCAGAGATTGAGCAACAACACACTGGTCCTGTCGTGGTTGCGGTTACTGAGCCGCAATTGGCGTTTCGTTTACAAAATGAAATTAACCAATTTAGCCAACATTCAGTAGAGGTTTTTCCTGATTGGGAAACCCTTCCTTACGATAGTTTTTCTCCGCATCAGGACATCATATCTGACCGTTTATCACGCCTATATCACTTGCCACAGCAAAAAGATGGCACATTAATCGTTCCTGTTAGCACCTTATTACAACGCCAATCACCACAATCCTTCTTACATAAGCACGCATTAGTTGTGAACGTCGGTGATCGCCTATCGTTTGATAAATTAAAATTACAGTTAGAAAAATCTGGTTATTTACACGTTGACCAAGTCATGAGCCACGGTGAATACGCAAGTCGTGGATCTATTCTTGATTTATTCCCAATGGGTAATGCACATCCTTACCGAATTGATTTTTTCGATGATGAAATTGACACCATTCGTCAGTTTGATCCTGAAAATCAACGTACCATTGAAGAAGTAAAATCCATTAACCTACTTCCTGCTCATGAGTTCCCTACTGATGATGTGGCGATTGAAGATTTCCGTATTCGCTGGCGCCAACGTTTTGATGCTCGCCGTGAGCCAGAATCGGTTTACCAACAGATCAGTAAAGGCGCTTGGCCTGCGGGTATTGAGTACTGGCAACCACTGTTTTTTGATGAAACGGAAACTCTGTTTGATTACCTGCCAGATAACACATTACTGGTTACTATTGGTGATATTGAAAAAGCCGCCAATGATTTCTTGGCTGATGCCGAGTACCGTTACGATCAACGTCGAGTTGATCCACTTCGTCCGCTGTTGCCGGTAAATGAACTTTGGTTAAATACCTCTGATATGTTTGGCTTATTCAAACAATATCCGCGTGTAAAACTGGCAAAAGAGCCTGAGATTGAAAAAGTCGGACGTTTTAATCCTGATTTATTAGAACTGCCAGAAATTGCAATTCAGCATCAAAACAAAGAACCCTTCGCTCAATTTCGTCAATTCTATGAGAAATTCAGTGGCCAGGTTATTTTCTCAGTTGAATCTGAAGGTCGTCGTGAAGCCCTTCTTGAATTATTAGCACGTATTAAATTAAAGCCTGCAATTTGTAATTCGATGGAAGACGCCGTCGCGCATAAAAATAAAGCAACCTTAGTGATTGGTTCTGCTGAACGAGGCTTTATTCTTCAAAATCCATGCGTTGCCTTTATCTGTGAAAGTGACTTATTAGGTGAGCGAGTAATTCAACGTCGCCGTCGCGGTGACAATAAATCAATCAACAGCAATACCTTAATCCGCAACCTTGCTGAACTAAAAATTGGACAGCCAGTGGTTCACATTGATCACGGTATTGGTCGTTACATGGGACTGCAAACGTTAGATGTTGGTGATATGCCAGCGGAATATATGATGTTGGAATACCTCAATGAAACCAAACTGTATGTTCCTGTTTCATCATTAAATCTGATCAGTCGATATTCAGCAGGAGCCGATGAAACTGCCCCTATCAGCAAACTGGGCAGTGATACGTGGAGCAAAGCACGTCGTAAAGCCGCAGAAAAAGTACGCGATGTCGCAGCAGAGTTACTGGATGTATACGCAAAACGAGCCATCAAACCGGGCTTTGCTTTTAAACAAGATCGTGATGCTTATGCTGATTTTAGATCAAGTTTCCCGTTTGAAGAAACGCATGACCAAGAAATCGCCATTAACGATGTGTTATCCGATATGTGTCAAGCCAAAGCGATGGATCGCCTTGTTTGTGGTGATGTAGGTTTTGGTAAGACCGAAGTTGCCATGCGCGCAGCATTTTTAGCAACACACAACGAAAAACAAGTAGCCGTATTGGTTCCTACCACTCTACTTGCTCAGCAGCATTTTGAGAATTTCCGAGATCGTTTTGCTAACTTCCCAATTCGAGTTGAAGTTCTGTCTCGCTTTAAATCAGCCAAAGAGCAAAAAGAAATATTAGCGGCAACGGCGGAAGGCAAAGTAGATATCTTAATCGGTACTCACAAATTACTGCAAGACAGTATCAAGTTTGAAGATCTTGGTTTACTGATTGTGGATGAAGAGCATCGCTTTGGTGTCCGTCAGAAAGAAAAAGTAAAAGCAATGCGTTCAGACGTAGATATTCTAACGTTAACCGCAACGCCAATTCCTAGAACCTTGAATATGGCAATGAGTGGCATGCGCGATTTATCAATCATCGCTACACCACCGGCTCGTCGATTAGCGATTAAAACATTTGTGCGTGAAAAAGCAGATGATGTGATAAAAGAAGCCATTCTTCGTGAGATCAAACGCGGTGGCCAAGTGTATGTCTTGCATAACAATGTAGAAACGATTCAGAACGCCGCAGAAGAGATTGAAAAACTGATCCCAGAAGCTCGTGTCACCTTAGCTCATGGTCAAATGCGTGAGCGTGAATTAGAACGCATTATGGGTGACTTTTATCATCAACGTTTCAATGTTCTTGTGTGTACAACGATCATTGAAACCGGTATTGATGTTCCAACGGCGAATACCATTATCATGGATCGTGCCGATAAACTCGGTTTAGCACAATTACACCAGCTGCGGGGTCGTGTGGGTCGCTCACACCACCAAGCTTATGCGTATTTACTGACACCACATCCAAAAGCATTAAGCAAAGATGCAAGAAAACGTTTGGATGCGATTGCTTCACTGGAAGATTTAGGTGCCGGTTTTACTCTTGCTACTCACGATTTAGAGATCCGTGGAGCGGGTGAATTATTGGGTGATGGTCAAAGTGGTCAAATTCAATCTGTTGGTTTTACTCTTTACATGGAAATGCTTGAGCAAGCGGTTGAAGCCTTAAAAGAAGGTAAAGAGCCATCATTAGATGATTTATTGCGGGAACAAACAGAAGTCGAACTTCGTTTACCTGCATTAATTCCTGAAGATTACATTCCAGATGTCAATACCCGCTTATCTCTATACAAGCGTATTGCGAGCGTTTCAGACAATGGCGAATTAGATGAACTAAAAGTAGAAATTATTGACCGTTTTGGTTCATTACCAGAAGCGACTCAAACATTATTAGTCAGTTCAGAAGTTAAAATGTTAGCGGCTTCATTAAAAGTGAAGAAAGTAGAGGCGCATGGAAACGGTGGTTATATTGAATTTGAACCTACCGCTGACATAAACCCTATGTTTCTTGTGTCATTATTACAAAAAGAACCTACAGGCTTTGCACTAGATGGCCCAACTAAAATTAAATTTATAAAAGACTTAACAGAGAGACAAGTGCGAATTAAATACGTAATAAACTTGCTCAAATTGTTTTACGAAAATAGAATCTAACTATTAGATTTACATAATAAGAAAATACTAATTTTTGGTCTTGATTATGGACAACCAAGACTTTAAAGAACCATTTCACTGGAGTTTGAATGAAAAAAATAATTTATGCGTTAATTTTACTGGCAAGCTGGCCTTCTTTCGCTCGTCAATTTGACGTCGAAGTCATCATTTTTAAACGTAATGTTGAACCATCTTCTTATCAAGAATCTTGGCCTGATATTCTCGCTCCTATTAATTTAGAGCGCGCTTTCTCATATCGTGATAAAAAGATGATGAGCCGTAATGGTGCATCACTACTTCCTTCTGGCTACTACAAATTAAATGCAGCTTATACTAAATTACAAAATCATGCTGGATTTAAGCCATTAGTACATGTTGCTTGGCGCCAAGGTGATTCAGGATCATCTCGTTCTCCTATTTTCCATATTCAAGCAGGACAAGATTTCTCTGATCGCTTTGTTGCTGATGGTCGAACTATTGACGATGCAAAGGCTGATTTATCACTGGTTCCTTTAGACGCTCCAAAACCTGCGCTTATTGAGGGATCAGAAACTCTTGAGGTAGATACCGCAGCAACACCATCTTCAGGATCTCTTCTTGAGCTAGATGGAACAATGCAGGTTTACGTTCAACATTACTTATACGTAAATACAATTTTAGATCTTAAAGTACCTGGGCAACACGAATTTATCGTCAACACACCAAAAGAAGAAGTAACAACGGCGGAAACCGCAGAACTTTCTACTGAAGCGACAGCAATTGAAGATCCAAATGCGGATGTTCAGTTAGGTCATTTAGAAGACGTAACACCAGAAACTGAAATTAAAGAGTTTTTAAAGTCTTACCGCATGGAAGAAAGACGTAAAATGCGCAGTGGTGAAACTCACTATATTGATCACCCACTAATGGGCATGATCATCCAAGTGCGTAAAGTATAACACCGTAATTTCTTTACATAGTTTTACTAAATAGGACAACCATTGTTGTCCTATTTTATTTCTCCTTTTTTTAAAATCATGCTATTTTCACTCGAAATCATAACTTATGAGAATTCACATGAAATCCATTATCAAACCATTGTTACTTGTTCTTTCTTCAGCTCTTTTTTTAACCGCATGTGGTGACACTAACGAACCAAAAGAAGGCGTCCAATATGAAGTGCTTTCTACCACGTTACCTACAGATTCAATTGCACCTGTAACTGAAGTTTTTGCCCTATCTTGTGGCCACTGCCGTAACATGGAAAACTTTTTACCGGTGATCAGCCAAGAAGCAGGCACTGATATCGGTAAAATGCACATCACATTTAATCAATCAGCTCATGTTGCTGCTATGTTCTACTACGCAGCAGAAATGCAAACAGATGGCACTCCTGATCACGCTTTTATGGAAGACTTATTTGCAGCAACCCAAATGGGCGAAGGTACAACGCTTACTCAACAACAACAAGCTTATGCAAAAGCGTTCACATCTCGTGGTTTAACAAGTCCTTACGACTTTAATGAACAGCAACGTAATACTCTTATTCAAAAAGTAGATAATGCTAAGATGCTTTCTGAGCAATCAGGTATTAGCTCTGTTCCTACTTTTGTGGTTAACGGTAAATACAACGTATTAATTGGCGGTCATGATGATCCTAAGAAAATCGCTGAAACTATTCGCTATCTACTAGAAAAATAATTGATTTAATACCAATATAAGGAAATAACGTGACTAAAATCATCATCACCCTTGCTGTTATCGTTCTTGGTTATATGCTGTTTCAGCACTTTGTAAACAATCCAAAAGCAGCAAAAGAGAACATTGAAATTGGAAACGCATTTTTAGCTGAGAATGCAACAAAAGAAGGTGTTCAAACAACGGCATCTGGTCTTCAATACTTAGTTCTTCAAGAAGGCACAGGTACTGAGCACCCGACAGCGAAGAGCAAAGTTAAAGTTCATTACCACGGCACCACTATCGATGGTAACGTATTTGATAGCTCAGTTGAGCGCGGTGAGCCTATTCAGTTTGGTTTAGGTCAAGTAATCAAAGGCTGGACAGAAGGTGTTCAACTGATGGTCGTTGGTCAAAAGATGCGTTTCTTTATTCCTAGCAATTTAGCTTATGGCAATCGTGCTGCGGGTTCTATTCAGCCAGGTTCAGTACTGATTTTTGACGTTGAGCTATTAGATTTTTAATCAGCTTAAATAGCGTCATCATTTAATAAAATGGCTAATCACTTTGATTAGCCATTTTTGTACCTAATCGTAGAAAAACCTAACTGGATTTACGCATAACTATCGTAAAATCTTCATCTGCATAATCATCTATCAATTCACAATTAGGGCACAGACTTAAACAATAGTTAAGCACCTGCTGCGGATCATGCGCTTCTAGTAAAGTGGTCTCTTTAAAATGATGGCGGTTTAATAAATTAAAAACAACGATCTCTCCTGCCTTCTCATACATGGTTCTAATTACTTTTGCATGGTAGGTTTTGTTACGAGCTCGATAATTAAGAGAACCACTGGCGACCACAATATCCGCCGTTGGTAACTTAGTTGATGAAAAATCCCCTTTAATAAACGCGCAATGATGCTGATGCTCAAAATGTTGCTTTGCTTGTTTAATGAAACTCCCCTGCTGATCAACACCGGTATAAGACTCTACAGTGCAACTCATATCAAGAAAGGTTTTAAAATCACCATAACCACAACCTAGATCTAATACTCGTTTACCATCAAAATTAACGGCTTGAGCTATGGTTTTAAAACGTAGAAATTGAGATTCAGTCGAATTCCAACCTAATGATCTCGCATGATCACCTGCATATTGTTTCAGCCTTTCATCATGATAAAGACGAATACTCAATCTATCTAATAAGTGCATATGTTGTTTTAACCATTTTTATTCTTAAAATCATACGGCTTGAAGTGTACTCCTGATAATTCTAGTTTTCATCTACTTCTCTTTAGCTACTCGATATAAATATCATTTAATGATTACAATCCCTCTTAACCCTAAAAAACATCGCTGTAATTTCTTTATTTATGATTAAGAAAATATGGCGATGGTATAAACTCGTCCTCTATTCTCACTCATCTATTTGAGTCTTGCTCTATAATCAGTACAATGACCGACCAATTCTTTTAGAGCACCTTTTTAATCATGCCAAGTCCTTCTCTCTCAAAACAACTTTTTCAAATGACATGGCCAATGATGTTTGGTGTTCTTTCTCTAATGAGTTTTCAATTAGTGGATAGTGCCTTTATCGGCCAACTGGGCATACTTCCTCTTGCAGCTCAAGGCTTTACTATGCCATTACAAATGGTCATTATTGGTTTACAAGTTGGACTCGGCATTGCGACAACCGCAGTAATAGCACGAGTATTAGGTGCTCAACAAATTAAAAAAGCTAAGCAGCTTGCCGGATTAGTTCTCACTCTAGGCGCTGTAATGGTATTTATTATGTGCCTGTTTATTTGGTTTTCTCGAGGTTTATTACTTAATCTTTTGGATGCAGAAACCAATGTATTTCCTATAATCGATAGTTACTGGCCAGTATGGTTAGCAAGTTGCTGGGCTGGGGCTATGATCTATTTTGCTTACAGTGTGTGTCGTGCCAATGGTGATACAAAACTGCCGGGCTTAATGATGATGGCGACCAGTATCCTAAATATGATCCTTGATCCTATTTTTATCTTTCAATTTAACTTAGGCTTAAACGGTGCAGCTTGGGCGACGATAGTCTCGTTCACTATTGGTTTTTGTCTCATTCTGCCCCCTATTTTTAAACGTCATTGGATCTCTTTTTCATGGCACGATCTCAATATTCGGCAATCCATTAAAGAACTAAATGCAGTAATGGCCCCTGCAATGATGAGCCAACTTCTTCCACCTCTCTCTTCTATGATGGCAACGAAAATTATCGCAGGTTTTGGGGCTGCTGCAGTGGCGGGTTGGGCGATGGCTTCTCGCATCGAATTCTTTGCTATTGTCGTCGTACTTGCTCTTACCATGTCAATTCCACCAATGGTAGGAAGAATGTTAGGGGCGAAACAGTTCGATGATATTCAAAAGCTAATCAAAATCGCGACTAAATTTGTTCTCACTTGGCAGATTAGCCTTGCGATTCTTCTGTTCATAATTGCCAAACCACTCGCAAGACTACTAAGTACCGACAGCAATGTTAGTGATGTTATTTACCATTATCTATTATGGGTACCAATCAGCCTTGGCTCTTTAGGTATCTGCATGTTAATGGTATCAGCCTGCAACGCCCTTGGTGTGTCTATGCGCGCATTAGCGATTTCAACCCTTCGTCTGTTTATCTGTTTCTTACCCATGATATGGCTAGGTTCAAATTTATTTGGCTTGCATGGCATCTTTATGGGCGCACTCGTTGGCAATAGCCTCGCAGGGCTCATGGCATGGGTCATGTACAATCAAGCCATTCGCAAAATCCAAACAGACAATCAATATTAAGGGAATACAATTATGATACCTAAAAATAAATATAATTAATTAGTTTAATACTGATCTTGGTCAATTTTTACTAGATTTTATAAACAAGGATTAGCTGATACTCAATATATTATAATTCCTTAATGCAATGTTATAAAAATACCACACAAAATACCAATAAGGTTATGAGCTTGATGCGCTTTTGTACAACCGCCTTTATTTAGCATAAAAAACAGTCTACTTTTTCGATTACACACAAATAATCTGGACAAAAGTGTAATGCAGGTTTAATATAATAGAACAAACATTGCATTCACCAACAAAGTAAGGCTTATGACTTTTAATTTAAAAAATATATCTATCCGTTTCCAAATTTTATTACCTGTAATTTTAACCGCCTTATTATTATTAATTACATTAAATATAACAAATAATATTCTTGAGACACAAAATGAATCCGTAAATGACTACACTGATGACTTCATTTTTTATCAAAAGAAAATAAGTGATATTGATCATATAATATTCCCTCTACGAATTAATGCCATTTATGCCATTCATGATGAAACTCGTAGAGAGCGATTTCGTAACTCTTTAGCGAATGCTGATGAATCAATCAACCAACTTCTTACCGACCTTGAAAAAAATATCGCTTTTTCTAATGATATTAAAAATGCAAAAATATGTATTAATGAATATTTAAAAGCGTCATACACTGTGATGAATAGCCTAGAAGTAAAAGATGAAAGTGTCGATTCAATATCTGAATTTAATAATCTTGTTTCCAAGTATCACCAATATAGTGATAAAGCCATTAGATCTCTAGGCACACTCGCCACCAACATTAATACGTATTCAAATACACAGATCCATGATAGCTATGAGCAAAACACACAAGTAAAGAAACAAGCTGCAATCATTATTTTTATTGTGTTTTGTTCATCATTATCAATTGCTTGGTGGTTATCAGGCCTAATTATTACTCCTATTCAACAAATTCAATTAATTATTCGCCGATTAGCTGAAGGGGATTTAACTGTACGAGCTAATACCGATGGTAAAAATGAAATTGCAGCACTGGGCAAAGACATCAATACTACAACATTGCAACTACAAACTACGGTAGAAGCATTATCACGTATTAGTGAAGATGTTGCAGCAGCCTCTACAGAGCTTGCTGCTGTAATGACAGAAGCGGAAAATAACTCACAACAAGAATTAAGTGAAATTGAACAAGTTGCTTCTGCTGTAAATGAATTATCAAGCACTGCAAACAATGTAAGTGACAATGCACTAGCAGCAGATAAAAGCGCACAGGATACAAGCACATTAGCTCGCAATGGGTTAGAGATTTTTACGCAAAGCAACAAAGCTAGCGAAGAAATGAGCTCAGCTCTCACTGATGCTGCACTGGTTGTTAATCGCCTAAAAGAAGAATCAGAGCAAATTAACAATGTCATTGACGTTATTCGTGGTGTTTCTGACCAAACGAACCTATTGGCATTGAATGCTGCAATTGAAGCGGCTCGTGCGGGTGAATCTGGTCGTGGGTTTGCTGTGGTTGCTGATGAAGTTCGTCTACTCGCTGCTCGTACTCAAGAGTCAACCAAAGAGATTCAAACCATTATTGAATCACTGCAAGAGCAATCAGGTTTAGCTAATGACAGCATGCAAGCTAGCCTTGATAAACTTGAATTAAACAGAGAACTAACCACAAAAGCTGGCGATGCTCTATTAAGTATTACAGAATCAATTACTTCAATTAATGACATGAACACTCAAGTTGCAACTGCAGCTGAAGAGCAGTCTCAAGTAACTCAAGACATTAACCGTAATGTCGTAAACATGTCTGAGTTAGTAAACCAAAACGTGACAGGCATTAGCCAAAGTGCGAGCGCAAGTAATGAATTATCTCGATTAGCTGAACAACAAAAAGAGCAACTGGCGTTCTTTAAGTTATAATTTCTAGATAAAGTGTTGATATAATAAAAGCGGTAAGGCCACCCACCTTACCGCTTTTTCGTATCATCTAATTAGCATTATAACGTTACTTTTTTTACCATTCCGGCTTCTGCATGTCCTGGAATATTACAAGCAAACTCTACGTTATTATCACCATGGAAATGCCATGTAATTTGTTTTGCTTTACCAGGTTGAACGGTTACGGTACTGCCACTGTCATGTGCATGACCTGATGTCATCTTTTTCATCATTTCGCGATGTTCTAACTGCTCTGTTTCATTACCAATCGCAAACTCATGATCAATCTTACCTGTATTCATTATCACAAATTGAACGATGTCGTTTGGTTCAATCTTCACTTCTTTTTTGAATGTAATTTTCATATCATCAGATAAGATAACGTGTACGACTTTGTTTGGTTTCATACCTGTTGCTGGCATACCTACAGCATTCATATCCTTCATCGACATGCCTTCCATCTTACTCATATCCATGTCTTTCATATTCATTGAGCCGTGATCCATTTTACTGTGGTCCATCTCTGCCATTGCTGAGCTTGTGACTAATGATAATGCGATTGCTAATACTGTTTTTTTCATTTTATTTTCCTTTTTAGATATTTATTAATTGGCTTATCACTTAGAGCAATAAACCATTGATCTTTTAGGTTAAGTTAATTGGCACTATAGTTAATTACTTTGACACTGACGTTGTTTCCAGAGTTTAAATACGGCAGGAATAACAACTAATGTCAGTAACAATGCTGATACCATTCCCCCAATCATTGGCGCTGCAATTCGTTGCATTACTTCCGATCCCGTACCTGAACCATACATAATTGGAATTAGGCCAATAATTACGGTGAGCACAGTCATCATGACAGGACGAACACGTAAACCCGCCCCCTCCCCAATCGCTTGTGTTAAGTCTTGTTGAGTCGGTAAGTTATTTTTCTTATCAGCATTATTCTGTTTTTCATTCCATGCTTGGTTTAAATACACTAACATAATCACGCCTATTTCAACCGCAACACCGGCTAAAGCAATAAAGCCAACACCGACAGCAATAGAGAAGTTAAAATTTAAAATATGCATGAGCCACAGGCCGCCAACCATAGCTAACGGTAATGTTCCCATGATAATTAACACTTCAGAAATTCGCTTAAAACTAAGATAAAGAAGCAACATAATAATGCCAATCGTAATGGGAACTACCGTTGTTAAGCGCTCTTTAGCTCGTTCCATATATTCATATTGTCCAGACCAACCTAATGAATAACCTGCAGGTAAATCTAATTGTTCATGAACGACTTGCTGAGCTTCGTGAACATAAGAGCCCAAATCTCGACCATCAATATCAACAAACACCCAACCATTAGGTCGTGCATTTTCTGTTTTGATCATTGGTGGACCATCTTCATAACGAATATCAGCCACATCAGCTAACGCAATTCGAGCGCCATTAGCGGTAATGAGCGGTAAGTTTTGCAATTTAACGACAGAATCTCGATACGACTGTGGATAACGAACATTGATCGGATAACGCTCTAGCCCTTCAATGGTTTCCCCTACATTCATGCCACCAACAGCGGTTGAAATAACTTGCTGTATATCTTTAATATTCAATCCATATCGGGCTGCTTGGCGACGTTTTATATCTATGGTTACATAACGGCCACCAGCCACTCGTTCTGCATAAACCGAGGTTGTACCTTGAATATCGTTTAAAATAGGTTCTAATTCTGCACCGATCTTCTCTATGACTTTTAGATCTGGCCCCGCTATCTTTATCCCGATAGGGGTTTTAATCCCTGTCGCCAACATATCGATACGCGTTTTGATTGGCATTACCCATGCGTTCGTAATTCCGGGAAATTGAATCAATTGATCTAGCTCGTTCTTGATCGATTCAGTTGTGACGCCGTCACGCCATTGATCTTTTGGTTTAAACTGAATAACCGTCTCTATCATGGTCAATGGTGCCGGATCAGTCGCGGTTTCCGCTCGACCAATTTTTCCCCACACGGTATCGACTTCAGGAACGGTTTTAATCAGCTTATTGGTTTGTTGTAGTAACTCTCTCGCCTTACCAATTGAGATCCCTGGGTAGGTTGTTGGCATGTACATTAAATCACCCTCATCCAATGGCGGAATAAACTCACTGCCCATTTTAGAGATCGGATAATACGCAGAGCCCATAAGTACGATAGCAACAAGTAAAACCGTTTTAGGAAAACGTAAACTCACATTAAGTAGCGGACGATATAACGCCACTAATGTTTTATTAATTGGATTCTTATGCTCAGGTAGGATCTTTCCTCGAACAAAATAACCCATTAATACTGGAACTAAGGTAATAGCCAAACCTGCTGATGCTGCCATGGCAAAAGTTTTTGTAAAGGCTAATGGAGAGAACATCTTTCCTTCTTGACCTTCCAATGCAAAGACAGGAACAAAACTTAACGTAATGATAAGTAATGAGAAAAATAATGGCGTTCCCACCTCTTCCGCGGCTTTACCGATAACTTGCCAACGGTTCTCATCCGTTAATGGGGTTTTCTCTATGTGCTTATGTACGTTTTCTATCATTACAATTGCACCATCAACCATGGCGCCAATGGCAATCGCAATGCCACCTAACGACATAATATTGGCATTAATACCTTGCCAATGCATCACGATGAACGCGGCTAAAATTCCAACCGGTAAACTTAATGCTATAACCAGTGATGAACGAATATGAAATAAAAACAGAGCACAAACAATCGCAACAACAATAAATTCTTCTGCCAGCTTTTCCCATAGGTTAGATACAGCATGATCTATTAAGGTTGATCTATCATAAGTCGCTTTTATTTCAACGCCTTCAGGTAATCCTTTCTGAAGTTGAGCAAGCTTTTCTTTCACGTTAGCAATAACTTCACTGGCATTCTCACCAAATCGCATCACGATCACACCACCAACCGCTTCACCCTCGCCGTTAAATTCGGAGATCCCACGACGCATTTGTGGCCCGAGGTTAATGTCTGCAATATCACCAAGCAGTAATGGCGTTCCTTTATCTGTTACTTTTAATGGTAATGACTGAATATCTTCAATGCTGCTTAAATATCCTGAAGTGCGTACCATATGCTCGGCCTCTGCCACTTCAATGACGGAGGCGCCTGCTTCTTGATTTCCATCTTTAATCGCTTTATTAATTTGTTGCAGTGTTAGGTTATAAGCTCGTAATTTATCAGGATCAATTTCAACCTGATATTGCTTGACCATTCCGCCAACGGTCGCGACTTCCGATACGCCATCAACGGTTTGTAATTCATACTTTAAGAACCAATCCTGCAAACTGCGTAATTCAGCGAGATCATGCTTTCCTGTTTTATCTTGTAAAACATAACTGTATACCCAGCCCACACCAGTCGCATCAGGCCCTAATGTCGGTTTTGCTTCTGCTGGTAACTTCGGGGCGACTTGACTTAAGTACTCTAAAACACGCGAACGAGCCCAGTACATGTCGGTATCATCATTAAAAATAATATAAACATAAGAGTCACCAAAGAAGGAATAACCGCGAACGGTTTCAGCTCCCGGAACCGCAAGCATGGCTGTGGTTAACGGGTAAGTCACCTGATCTTCCACCACTTGCGGCGCTTGTCCTGGGTAACTTGTTTTGATGATCACCTGTACATCAGAAAGATCAGGCAGAGCATCTACTGGCGTATTCTTTACACTGTAAATCCCTGCTACGACTAAGGCGAACGTTGCAACCAAGACTAAGAATCGATGTTTTATCGACCAACGAATAATGGCAGGGATCATAATAGTTCCCCCTCTTTCTCTATCTCAAGCAGTTGATATTCATCATTTATCTTTTGAACTAGAAACTGAACCGCTTCACCTTCACGAAAAGAAACTAAATCAATCTCTTTATCAACCGAAAAATTCATTTCACCCGCTTTCCAATCCCATTGTGATACGGGTTTATGAGCAAAGGTGACCATACCAAAATCAGTCATAAGCATGGTGATATTGCCAGAGATCCAAACACTGTTTTCTGGTCCATTAATTCGGCTTAATTCTGCGGTTTTACTTGATTCTGAATCTAATAAGAATTGTGCTGATGTAACTACTTTATCGTTTTCTTTCAGACCTTTAACTATTTCAACTTTATTCGCAGCTTCACGGCCTGCAATGATGCGAACTGAACGATATTTACCTTCTCCTTCATCTAATACAACACGCTCCATACCATTTGAACGTATTACCGCTTGACGAGGTATTGTTAATACTTCCTCTTTTGTTTTAGGATGAATGGTAATGTTTGCGAACATGTTGGGCTTTAATGCACCATCTTGGTTATCAAATTTTAAGCGCATACGCATGGTTCGTGTTTTGGGATCCAAAATTGGATAAACATAATCCACTTCACCTTCCCATCGTTTCCCAGGGAGCGCATCGAGTGTCATCACCGCTTTATTGCCTGACGATAACCAATGAGCCTGACGCTCAAAAACTTCAGCATCTACCCACACATTTTCTAAAGGTCCCGCGCTTATCACAACCTGAGAAGGCGATAAATAGCCTCCTTCTCGAATATTAAGACTTGCAATAACACCACTAGATGTTGCTTTTATCTCTATGTTTTTATTTGCTTTACCTTGCCTAACAATAGAATTAATCTGCTCAATATCAACACCAAAAGCATGCAGTCGCTCTCTTGCACCTTTAACTAATCCTTTGCGGCCAGTGCGATACGCGTTTACTAATTCTTCTTGTGCTTTCACCAGCTCTGGCGAATAGAGCGTAAATAATACATCGCCTTTATTTACTTTTTCGCCAATCGTGTTGATATTCAGTTTCTCAACCCAACCCGCAGCCCGTACGTTGACTTGCCATAATTGACTTTCATCAAATGCGATGTAACCGACGGTATCTATATTTGGTGACAAGATCGTTTTCTCGACAAATGCACTTTTTACGCCGAGGTTATTAACCACGCTTGGATCAATTGTTACCGTTCCTGCTGGTGCTTTATTTCCTTGTCCTTCATCGGCATAAACCGGCACTAAATCCATGCCCATAGGGGATTTACCAGGCTGATCTCGACGATAATTTGCATCCATCGGAGCAACCCAATATAAAGGCTCACTTTTCTCAGCACCGACTTCTGAACTGTTATTCATCGTCATAGCCGCCATATCATGCCCTGAGTACAAGCTCATACCCGAAGCGCCAATAACGCCACCAATCACGATTGAAAGTAATGCTATTTTAACTGGTTTCATTATCTCTTCCTTACTGCTCTAATGGCGAAAATTGTGGCGCAGAAACGTGATAATCAAAGCCATTCAGATAAAAAGCTAAGTTACCGTATGTTTTATCTAAATCACTGAATAAACGTTGTTTTTCTAGTTCAATGCTCAGCTCATTACTGGCCGCTGAAATCACATCATTAAATTGTGCAGTATTATTTTCATAACCACGCTCAACGGCACGAGTTCTCTCTTTTGCTTGAGGTAATAAGGTATGGTTATAACGAGAAAGACGCTGCTCAAGATTGTTTTTATCAACCAATAACGCATTTACTTTTGCGTTCATTTGACGAAGTAATACGTCACGTTGTGATTTTGCAGCGCCCACTTGATATTGCGCAGCTGCATAGTTTTGGTCTTGACGTTTATCGGTAAATAGCGGGATATCCATGGTCACATATGCACTCACCAAATCAGACGCAGGTTGTCCACCCATACCATTCGCTTGACGATAGCCATACATCACTTCAACACCAAACTGAGGTGAATAAGATTCATTGGCAATATCCACTTTGGTTTTGGTTGCCATGATTGTTAACTTACTCATTTTAACGGTTGGATTGGCACTTAATAGATCATAAAACTCCGTATCTTGAGGAGATTTACTCGCTAATAATCGCTCTAATGTCGACCACTTCAATGGCTGTATTTCTTTTGATTTTTGATCCGATAAATCAGGTAACCACTCACTCAATTGCGCATAAATTCGCCCTTGTAACTGACGATTCATTTGCAACTTTTCATCCAATTGACTCAATTGAAGCTGAGCTTGTAGCAAGTCCTGACTTTCACTTTTACCAATCGAATAATTGGTATTAATGTAGGTTTCCATCTCTGACAGTAATTGACGATTCTCATGTAAAATCGCCTCTGCTTTTTGTAAATATCCCAACTCAATCCAACGTTGAGTAATGGCATTTGCCACTTCTAACTCACGAACTTGAACCTGCATTACTAATACATCAGCTTGTTGACCCGTTTGCTTTTGTTGTAAGTCTAAGCTTGATCCTCGACCAAATTTTTGCATTAATCCGACCGATATATTGGTCATAGGGTCTTCATCAAATTTAAAACTGTCCACTGGTAAACCACCAAAACCGACTTTTAGCGTAGGATCGGCAAGCGTTGAGCTTGCGATACCGGTAGATCGAAGTGCTTGAGATTGTGCGTATATTTGCTCTCTACTTGCATCCGAAGAAAGTGCTTGTTCGATAAGCTGTGTTAGCTGACTTTCTGCCATCACTTGATTTGACATCATTAAGGCGATCGCAGAGGCTAACCACACTTTAGTAAAGTGTTTACGTGCTGTATTTTTCATGGAAATATTCCAATAACGGCATGATCGTAAAGATAGATCAGAGCCATGATTAAACCTGAAAATAAGAGATCTTATTTAGCGTATTGTTTAATAGGTATAAATTGGAATTAAGCTATTGGAGGTCGATATAAAGAAGAAGATGAGAATGAGCGAGGCTGTTCATTATAAAAACTATATTTGATAGAAAAAACTAACGAATTGATCTGAGCATTCAAACCAATTGGTAAAGCGTAAAGCGATACTGTACATACTGTTTTGCAGCAGTTATCACCTTGATCAGAGCAGTGATCGTTATTGTTCATCGGCATCGATGACATATCACACTGTAAATCACTACTTTGAGACTCTTTTGGTGAATGACAATCAGGCATGCTGTCACTCATAGATGATATTTTCATCTGACTTTGAGGCATTGCCATATACATGGTCATTGCTTCCATTTTCACTGGATAGCTGTAAGCAACACTAGATAGCACTAATGCCATCAGCGTAACGCTTGTCACAATCCATTTAGAAAAAGAAGAAACCACTATAAATATCCACATAGTCAGAATTAAACTGATACTAAGGCTTCCACTAAGGGTAAGGTCAATGATTTTATGTGAAAGCTCTCCCATTTATGAAAACATCCAATACAAAAACCTCAACGAATTAATCTAACTCATATATTTTGTTAAAAGTCCTTGATAGATTACGCAAAAAATTAAGGATGTTATTTTAATGGAAAACTCTCAAAAAATCGCAAGCTTAGAGCTCGGAAGGCTTATTGCTCTATTTGCGATTATTGCTTTGCACTCACAAGTATTTATGACGTATCTACTGATGGATGATATTCCCGTCTTTGGCTATGCTTTTAACCAATTCACTCGCTTCGCGGTTCCTTTCTTTTTCATTTTATCTGGTTATTTTATTCAACCTAAATTAATGCATGACCCGTTAAAAACAATCCAATCTTACTGTGCACCTTTATTAAAAATATGGCTAGTATGGAGCGCGTTAAGTTTAGCTCTGCCTTTTCATTGGAAGAAAGTGGCTGAGCATGGTTATTTAACAGAGCGTACTGGTTATTGGAATTGGCTTACCCAAAATCCTCTTAATGCAATCATGGAAGGGGGAATGGTACATTTATGGTTTATTCCAGCTCTTATTATCGCCGTTGCTATTATTGGTTTATTCGTTCATTTTAACAAAGCAACATGGCTTATTCCTATTGCTGTTATCTTGTATTTATATGGACTTGCAGGCGGTAGCTACCAAACTCTCACCGATGTTTGGACTCCGTTTTTTACTCGAAATGGCCCTTTCTTTAGCACTTTAATGGTAGTCATTGGATTTGAATTAAGAAGAAGATCAATCACGCTTTCATCAACTAAAGCGACTCTCTTATTGTTGACTGGTTTTGCCATTCACTTTAGTGAAGCGTATTGGTTAACAACGTTTGATGTACCATTTAACTTGCATGACTTTTTAATTGGTACACCACTCATTGGCATCGGTCTGTTTTTTCTATTGTTATCTAAGCCACGGCTTGGTCACCACCCTATCACCTTCACGTTAAGCAAACATGTTCTTGGTATTTATGTATGCCACTTACTTTTTGTGGTTGTGTTCTTAAACATTACCGGAATGATGGGACTGACTTTAGCACTAAGAGATTTTGTCATTGTGTTTGGAACAGCTGGAGCCGCTACTTTGTTTGTTTTAGCGATGAATAGAACACCGCTGCGTCGATTGTTATTTAGATAATAAAAAACAGATGCATTCGCTTCTGCGATGCATCTGTTTTATCTCACGGCTTATTGAGTTAACTTAATAGATCAAATGCCTTCTTGGCCTCATGACTTGCCATTACGCGACCATGACCTAAACCTGTTGTTGAATACAGCGTTACAGATCTAATATGCTCAGACGCTGATTTTGAAAGATCAAAACTGGTAAATCGATCTTCTTTATCATGCACAATGATTGTTAGCGCTTCTCTTTGCATTAATCGTTGATACGGATTAAAACTATCAATAGAACGTTGGTATTGCTCTTCTATATCCCCGACAATCGCTTTAAATAATTTAATTGAGTATCCCGAACGCTCAATACTGCGGAATAAATTCTCGGTATAGTTAAGTACTGGTGCAATTAACAATAAAGGCGCATTATCCAACTTTACATGATGACACTCCAACACAGCTGCCGTTCCCATGCTATGTGCAACGACACCCACCACATCATCACAAAAATCTAATACTGCATTTAGGCCTTCAATAAACGCAGGTAAATGGGCATCTTTTCCCTCACTCTCACCATGTGCAGGGTGATCAAAAGCCACGGCGGTAAAACCTTGAGCAGCAATGTGATCCATTAATGGATAGAATTGACTTGAATTCCCCGACCAGCCATGGGCCAATACCCAAGTAGGGCCAGAGCCAAGTTGATAAAGAGTAAGTTCACCTTCAGATGAGTTCAACTTACTCTTTATTAACCCTTCAGGCTCAGCGTTTTTTGGCTTGGTTCTTACTGGGGTCAATAGTAATTTACGCCCCATCTTCTTTGCATGACTTGGGAGCAATAAGTGATGCAAACGAGTTACTGCATTTAAAGAACGGCGCTTAAAACTAAACTTGTTCTCTGTACCAAAATAAATTTCCTGACTCATGAGTACGTCCATTTATATTTTTTATTTGTTAATCTTATCTAACGTATCCTCTTTGTCGATAGATCACTTTAAAATTTAACAATTAGATCACAAACTCTATTGTGTAATCTAAAAATACGCCCAAACATAACATGTATAGAAAATGCATGTTATTGACTTTAATTTCAGTTATACTTATTTTGTCCTTACGAATTAAGAAGATCTTATGATGAATATTACAGATAAAGCTGTCGAAGAAAGAATTCCACCTATACTGCGCTTAGGGTTTCGACCGTTTTTTTTATTAGGTAGTATCTATGCCATTATTGCTGTCACTGTATGGGTTTGGGCATTTCAAACAGGCCAACCAACTTACCTAAACGTACCTGCTCTTTGGTGGCACGTACATGAAATGCTATTTGGTTTTTCAATGGCGATTGTCGCAGGCTTTGTATTAAGCGCTGTTCAGAATTGGACTGGTGTTAAAGGGACTTCCGATAAACGACTCGGTTTGATTGTCTTGTTATGGCTGTTACCAAGAGTATTATTCTGGACTTCAGCACCACTTTGGTTAATTTCAAGTATTGAAGCCTTGTTTATGCTCGCTATTGCCTATGAAGTTGGATCCCGTGTAATCAAAACCAAAGGCGTTCGTAACTTCTTCTTCATTCCGCTATTTTTAGTCGCTATTGCCGCGAACTTCGCTAGTTACGCTACGATTAAAGGCATGCCGCCATTTACTTCTGCTGCGGTTTGGGAATCCATGCTTTGGTGGTTTACGCTATTAATTTCAGTAATGGGGGCACGAGTGATCCCATTCTTTACTGCACGTCGCTTTCAGTTTGAAAAAGCACAGCCGATGATGTGGTTAGAAGCCTTATGTAATATTCCGCTGGCAATGCTGTTTATTCTTAGCTTTTTCCCTATTACCTCAGCTGAAATTAGTCCGTATTTAATGGTGATAGCAGGATCAGCACAATTTATTCGTATGATTCGCTGGAAAGGGTATAAAACACTGAGTGAGCCATTAGTATGGTCTCTTCATGCTGGTTATTTATGTATCCCTTTAAGCCTATTAATTCGTGGTTTTGCTAATAATGGTTTTATTTCGCACACGGCAATTCACCTTTTCGCTATTGGTGCATTAGGCGGGGTAATTTTAGCGATGATCGCTCGTGTCACCATGGGTCATACTGGCAGAGAAATCTATAAAGGACCACTTATGTGGCCTGCTTTTGCGGCTATTATTCTTGCTGCAATAGTTCGCTCTGTCGGCGTGATCTTATTCCCTGAATACATGATGAATATGATCAATATTGCTGCAGTATTATGGGCGTTTGCATTTGGCCTATTTGTTTGGCATTTTTCCCCTATGTTATGCAAAAAACGTGTAGATGGGCATCCTGGTTAATTTACAGTTCGTATTAATCAGATCTCACTCACAATTTAACGCCTAAAGTGCCAACATTAACTATAGTTAATGTTGGCACAATCTTATCTTAATCCTTCCCTATGTATTCTTCTCTTAGTTTAAAAAATAACGAGTTTTAAAAATTCTAATTTTACTTTGAGGAATACAATATGAATGTACTTGGTTACATGCAAAAAGTAGGTAAAGCACTGATGGTTCCCGTCGCTACGCTTCCTGCTGCCGCGATATTAATGGGCGTTGGTTACTGGATGGATCCTACCGGTTGGGGTGCCAACAGCGTATTCGCTGCGTTTTTAATTAAATCAGGCGGTGCCATCATTGATGTAATGCCGATGCTATTTGCCATTGGTGTGGCGTTTGGTTTAAGTAAAGACAAAAATGGTTCAGCGGCACTAGCCGGTTTCATCTCTTTTACCGTTGTTACCACCCTTCTATCTCCTGCCGTCGTTGCTCAACTTGAAAATATCCCTTTGGATCAAGTTCCTGCAGCGTTCGCTAAAATCAACAATCAGTTTATTGGTATTGTTGTTGGTATTATTTCTGCTGAAATTTACAACAAATACTCTACGGTTGAGCTACCAAAAGCACTTGCTTTCTTTAGTGGTAAACGTCTTGTACCGATCTTAACCTCAATTGCTGGTATGGCTCTATCATTCGTACTTCTTTACGTATGGCCTGCTATTTTTGATGCACTAATCTCTTTTGGTACTCAACTGCAATCTATGGGTGCTGTGGGTGCGGGTCTATTTGGTTTCTTTAACCGTTTAATGCTAAGTGTTGGTATGCACCATGCACTTTACCCTGTGTTCTGGTTTGATGTTGTTGGTATTAATGACATTCCAAACTTCTTAGGTGGCGCACAGTCTATTGCTAACGGCACTGGTATTCCGGGTCAAACAGGCATGTACCAAGCTGGCTTCTTCCCTATCATGATGTTTGGTCTACCAGGTGCTGCACTTGCTATGTACCACTGTGCAGAAAAACGCAATAAAGCCGCGGTATTCTCTATCATGCTTGCAGCTGCAATGGCGTCATTCTTTACTGGTATCACTGAACCGCTAGAATTCAGCTTCATGTTCCTTGCTCCATGGTTATACCTAATTCATGCAATCTTAACGGGTCTATCTCTATTCATCGCAGCAAGCATGGAATGGATGGCTGGCTTTGGTTTCTCTGCAGGTTTCGTTGACTTTGTACTATCAAGCCAAAACCCATTAGCGGTTAAATGGTACATGCTAATTCCACAAGGTCTTGTATTCTTTGTTCTTTACTACACCATCTTTAGATTCGCGATTAAGAAGTTTAACTTCCTAACTCCAGGTCGTGGCGAAGACATGAATAAAGATGACTCAGTAGAAGAAAATATCACCGATGTAACCAATGCCTACATTGAAGCTATTGGTGGTGCAGACAATATTCTAGAGGTGGACAACTGTATTACTCGCTTACGTTTAACAGTAAAAGACTCTGGTCTTGCTGATAAAGATAAATTGAAATCAATTGGTGCTGCCGGTGTAGTTCCAATGGGCAAAGGTGGCTTACAAGTTATCATTGGCTTAGGAAAAGTTGATAACGTTGCGGCAGAAATGAAAGTAATTTTAAAAGCCTAATATCATACTAATAAAGCAGCTAACCATTGCTTAATTAAATTGGTATAAGCTCCATAATATTCGTACCAGATGTTATGTGAGTACAACTCAAGAGTCTTAATTCTTCCCCCTTTAAGGCTCTTTATGATGCATTCCTATTTCATTTAATAACTCTTTTTCATTATTTATTTATCTAATTCCACTTCTTTCTTGTTACACTAAATTAATCAAATAGTTGAGATAGATTTATGAAAATACTGGTTATAGAAGACGATAAAACCACCCGTGACTTTATTGCCAAAGCATTGGAGCAAGAAGGCTTTATCGTCGATACTTCAAGTGATGGTAAAGAAGGCTTAATGATGGCAATCAGCTGTGAATATCAGTTAATTGTGTTAGATCGTATGCTTCCTAACCTTGATGGTTTAAAAATCTTATCTGCTATTAGAGCAACCGATAATCATACACCGGTTTTAATCTTGAGCGCCCTAGATAGTGTAGACCAGCGTGTTGAAGGCTTAACCGCTGGCAGTGATGATTATCTAACTAAACCTTTTGCTCTAGCGGAGTTACTAGCACGCATTAATATTATTCTGCGTCGTAATCGCCCTGTAGAAAATACAGTTAATGAAATAAAAATAAATAATCTCACTATTAATTTACGTTCTCAGAAAGTCACGATTAATAACACCACTATCGTACTGCAAAATAAAGAGTTTGTATTATTACGCTTTCTTGCAGAGCACGTTAACGAAGTTGTTTCACGTATGCGTTTATTTGAAGCCGCTTGGGATTATCATTTTGACCCAAAAACCAATGTTATTGATGTTCATATTGCTAAATTACGTAAAAAATTAGAACAAGGTGGTGCTGGTGATTTAATCGAAACGGTACGTGGAGCGGGTTATGTTATTAGACAAGCGTGATGAACTGTATCGCTCATCCATCTTAAAACTATTAATCTGGTTTGCTGTTGGCTTATTCTTGATGATGGCTTTATTGCTATATCAACTGTATTCAACCTCTTTACACTTATATAATCAAAACCTTGATGAGTGGCTACGTGGAGAAACATCACAACTTCAAGCTATTGCAAGTGCTGAGGGAGTAGAGGCTGTTCAGCAAAGCATTAATAACAGTAAAGAAAGCAATCGCTATATTTATCATATTGCCAATCATGCAAGCCCTTCACCAACGGACACTTCAGCAACATCCTATCCTGTTATTGCTCAGATAAAACAATATCAAGCCAACAGTGATTTACCCAATATGCGAGCTACGACAGTTGAGCTTCCTGATGGTTCTGAATTAATTATTGGTATTGATCAAGAACGTTACTTAAGCTTTAAAAAACAATTAGACTCTTCTGTTATCTGGGGAACTTTTTTCCCCTTTATCGCTTTATGCTTAATTGCGATCCTAATTGCTGTATATATTCTTAAACGTTTAAATCTTGTCAATCAAACCATGAACCGAGTAATGTTGGGTGAGCGTAATGTTCGCTTAAAAGTTGGCCCAGATATGAATGAATTTGATTTACTCGCTTTGCATTTAAACAATATGCTTGAACAAATGGAACACAGTGAATCTAAACTTAAATCCTTAACCATTGATATGGCTCACGACCTTAGAACACCAATGGGTCGCATTAAACTCCGCATTGAAGATCTTTTATATGACGATAAATTAACGTCTGAGCAGCTATTACAATTAGATAATATACAGTCAGATTTCTCGTTATTACTGGATACCTTTAATGGCATGATGGAACTGTATCACTTAGAGAATGGGGGAACTCCCGTTAATAAACAGCAATGTGAATTAAGCAAAATAGTTCAAGACGCCATCGAATTTGCAGAGCCTACTGCATTAGATAAACAACAAAAATTATATTTGACTATAGAGATGCCATGCCCACTCTACGCTAACCCAAGTCTGCTTTTTCGTGCTGTATTTAATATCATCGATAATGCGATTAAATATACTCATAATGGTGGCGTGATTGAAGTGATTGTCGATTGTTTTGGTGTTGTGGTCGCCGATAATGGTATGGGAATAAAACCAAAGGATAGAGAGCGAGCGTTAGATCAATTAGTACGTTTAGATCCTAGCCGAACAGAGCATGGCTTTGGTTTAGGCCTTGCTCTGGTTAAAACCGTTATGAAAATACATAATGGAAGGATCAGCCTAAGTGACAACTACCCAGGCCTGCGAGCCCGTTTACTATTTGATGAGACTCATAAGAATCAATAAATAATTAACGCAGTATATTCCAAGCCTCGCACATCACTCTAAACTTATCGGCATTACCTGTCGCTCTGTCTGGATGATGTTTCATCGCCAATTTTCGCCATTGCTTGCGAATGTCTTTTGTCGTGGCGCTTTCTGACAAACCAAACCGTTTTAACGCCTGAATGCGATCCATTGAGGAAATAGCGCTAGAACCTCCTAAATAACGACGGTAGTTGCTCCAAAATTCGTTCAATAAACGCTTAACTTCATCTTCTCCTACTTGATAATTTGTCCACTCTAAATAATATTCTCTAAGTGGGTGACTGGTATCAATAACCTGTGTTGACCCTTCTGTTTCTACCACTGAAAACAGCTGTATGCTCATGGCTTCGACTTGTAACCATTGCTCTGGATACAACTCAATTTGCAGTTTATAAAGCGCATTCATGATCAAAAAATTACGTTTAAACAGATCTTTCTCTGGGCTTTCATCAAGCTGTGTTAATAAGCCTTTTTCAATCAAATGAGAAGATAGCGTATGAACTTTCCACTCTTGATTTGTTTCTTGTAATACTTCAAACAAAGGCCAGACTAAAGGATTTTCAAACTGGCCATCCGTTTTATCTAAATACTTATCAATCATTTCTTATGCCTCAGTTGCTTAATGAACGTATTAATCATAAAAAATGGCAGCCATTTCTGACTGCCATTTATTAACGTTATTTAACGCTTATTCTGCAATCTCTGCTTCTTCTAGCGTTTGTTGAGTTCGGCTTGCTGCTGTGTCTTGTCCGAAACCTTTCAAGCCCACCACATGAACATGTTCGCGATCTTTGAAGATCTTACGAACCAGTTTATAAGTCGTACCTTTCTCAGGACTGATGTTCTCTGGTGCCGCAATTAATAATTGCATATCCAAACGGTCACACAATTCAAATAACGTCGCGATAGATTTACCATCTAGACGGGCCGCTTCATCCAAGAACAATAGACGACAAGGCATGATGTCTTTACTACGAAGGCGACGAGACTCATCTTCCCAGCTTTGGATAACCATTAGTAGGATCGCTTGACCCGTACCAATCGCCTCACCTGTTGATAATGCACCCGACTCTGCCTGTAACCAACCATCAGCACCACGGTTTACCTCAATGTTTAGTTCAAGGTAGTTACGGTAATCCAGTAACTCTTCACCTAGTGTTTGTGGCGAACGTTGACCTACATCGATATGTGGGTTGATACGTTGGAACAGTTTCGCAATTGCTTCTGAGAACGTAAAGCGAGGATTACCAAACAAGTCTTGGTGCTGTGCTTGATGCTCAGACAAACCAGCTAATAATGTCGCGTGCGTTTCTCGGATACCTACGTTTAGACGAACACCCGTTACTTGACCAAAACCAATTTGAGATAGACCTTGGTTTAGCATACGAATACGGTTTTGCTCGCGCTGAATGGTTTTACGAATAATGTTCGCAACACTTTCTGAGCTCAGCGCTAAACGGTTTTCACGAGAAGTTAGCTCTTCAGTCAGACGACCAAGCTCTGTTTCCATCTCTTCAATTGCTTCAACTGGATCATCAGTATGAATAATATCTTGACGAATACGCTCACGAAGATGCTGATAAACAGCAATGTAGAATAGAACCTTACGCTCTGGCTTGCTTGTGTCTTCAGAGGCACGCAGCGAGTCACGTAGGTCTTCATTATCTGCAACTGCTAAACGAAGCGCACCTAATGATTTATCCGACATTGAACGCAACTCTTCTGCACTTAAGTAGGCTAATTCACGTTTATGTAGACGACGTTCAACATCATTTTCACGAGCTAAACGTAGAACTGAACACCAACCTGCTTTTGCGTTAACCACAAACGTACGTAGCTCTTTGTACAGTTTTTCAACTTTACGAGATTGCTTAACTAACCCTTTGATCTCAAGCTCGTTTGATGTGATGCCTTTTTCTAGCTCACTCTTACGGCCACGAGAACTGTGTAGGCGCTCGTTCAATTCACCCTTACGAACTTCAGCACGCTCTAGTGCGCTTTGATCAGCATGAACACCAAACTCTTGCAGCTCACGCTTAAATTCTTGAACCGTTTCTTGTTTTGCTTGATGTGAACTCTTAAGCGAAGCCATTACTTGGTTGTATTGGTTTGCTTGAGCTTGTGATTGCTTTTGTTGCTCTTTCGCTTTAGTACGCGCTTGTTCTGCTTGTACTAATTTCGCTTTAAGTTGTTCGTTTAGTTCACTGCTCTTATCAAGCAAGGCAACCGCATCTTCATAACCGAAGTGATGGCGACGCTCGACTAAATCAGAAATAGCAAACAATTGAGCTTTAATACTTTGTAACTGGGCATCTATTTGCTCATGCTCTGCTTTTAGCGCATCAAATTGCTCAGGATCCACTTCTAGAGCACGTTGCAAGCTTTCTAACTCAGCAATCGCTTTACCATTTTGGCGTAAGAAGCTTTCTGCTTCAGAGACTTGTTCAACTTGAGCACTGATCTCTTCAAAACGCTCTGTGATGGTTTCATCTTCAAGCACATTGATATGAGGCGCAATTTTAGCTAATTGAGAGAGAGCCTCTTTTGACGCTAAAATTTGAGATTTATGCTGTTGCTCAGTCGCTACAAGTTCATTTAATTGACGACTCGCTTGCGATAATTGCTCACGTGCTTTTTTCAATTCAACTTCTGGATCGGCATCAAACGCGACTGCTAGGTGTGTTGATACGAAACCATTAAAGCTTTGATATAGGCGCTGAAGTTTTTGTGAATCAAATGCCGCTTTAGCATGCTCTTCAACGGCGATTTCACGCTCTTCACGTAATGTATCTAAACGTTGCTCACGAGCTGCACGACCAAACAGTGGTAGCTCAGGGAAACGAGAGTAACGCATTTGGCGATCATTTAGGTGAACACAAACCGCATTCTCCATTTCATCCGCATCAAATACGCTGTCATCAAACGCATCAATGTCACCTTCAATGATATAAAGATCATCTGGGCAATCCTCAAGATCAACCAGTTTGTCTTTAATACCAGACAAGTCAGAAACAACAATAGCATGACGAGCAGGACCGTAAAGCGAGCTGAAGTATGGCGCATCACTTAATGTAATATCATCATAGATTTCAGAAAGCAGTACGCCACCTAATGTATCCGCAAGACCTTTAAGGCGAGCATCACCACTACCACCAGGAGCCGCTAAACGTTCAATCTCACCATCTAACTCTTCTTTACGTGCAGCAAGACGATCTTTATTGGTTGAAAGTACACGTTCGTTTTCTAGCGTTTCTTGCATTTTACTGATAACCATATGGCTATCTTCTAACTCAACACCACATTGATCATTCAGCTTATGTAGTGCGTCATTACCTGCAATCCATTTTGGTGCGATCGATTCTAGACGCTGAGTTTCAGAACGAAGTTGCTGTTCTTGGCGTTTTAGCTCTGATCGCTTATCAATAATATTTTCTTGTTGCTCTTGAACGGTTTCAAGCATCTCTTCATGACGAGCTTGTTCTTCTTCAAGTACGATTTCAGAATCCACAGTGATATTAAAACGTTTTGCATATTCAACCGCTAATTCTTGAGCTTGACGCTGTAAACGCACAGCACGTTCTAAATCTTTGTATTGCGCTTTAAGCTGCTCTGCACGTTCTGCAATATTACTGAACTGACGAGCTTGCTCAATTAAGGCCTTCGCTTTATCTGATGCTTCGCTGCGTTCAACATGACCGGCAATTGAGGTAACTAATGCCAAGCCACGTTCAAATTGTTGAACCGCTGCTGAAGAAAGATCCAACTTATGTTTAATCGCAAGAAGTGCGGTTGTTTGACGCTCTTCTTTTGCTTTTAATTCAGATTGAAGATCGACTGCATTGTTCTGCGTTAGTTCATCATTAGCTGTTAGCTGTTGTGCTTTTTCAAGCGCTTTAACCGCTTGTTGATATTGAAGCGCACGAGTTTGCTGCATATCCAACGCTTGTTGGTAATCAGCAAGTTGTGTTTTAAGGCTATCAACTTCTTCTTCAGTTAATTGTGCTTGCTCTTCTGACATCGCAAGTTGTTCAGCGGCTTCTTCCACCACCATCACTTGCTCTTCTAGACGCTCTGTTAGCTCTTCTAGATCTTCAGAGTAGCGTTCAATCTTCTCTTGTTGACGAACGGCTGTTTGCACTAATTGAAGATGATCTGAAGCGGCTTGATAATCTTGCTCAAGACCTGATTCAGAATCAGTCAGCAACTCTAGTTCACTCTGCATATTATTCAGTACAGAAGATAAACCGACTAAGCTATTTTGTGCATTCATTAACTCAACGCGGTGCGTTAATGTTTGCTCAAGTTTTTTACGACGATCATTCGCATGACGCATGTAATCTGAAGCAACATAGTTAGTTGATTCAGTAATTAAATGTTTAAATAAGTCACGATCAGACTGAGTCGTTTTGATCGCTTCTAATGTCATACGGTTTTCACGCAGTGCCGCTTCCATATCTTGGAAGGCTTTCTTAACACCACCATTTTGTGGCAATAAGTAATCACGTAAAGAACGCGTGATAGCACTTGAAATACCACCGTATAAAGACGCTTCAATTAGACGATAGAACTTAGAACGATCACTTGTATTACGAAGCTTCTTAGGCAGAACACCGTAATCAAACATTTGCGCGTGATAATCAGTAACTGAGTTAAACACTTTGAACTGAACACCTTCGTATTCTGCCGCAATGTCTTTTACTTCATTAATTTGACGAACACGTGCTTGATTATCAGACACTGCCTCGATCATTAAATCAGTTGGTTTCACATGGCTTGGAAGACCAACGATGATAAAAGGTTTAATATCTACTTTCTTATCACGGCCAGCAACTTGCTGTAATTTAACCGCAAACAGAACACGTTGATTACGTGAGTTCACAACATCCAGTGCTGCATAACAGGCACCCGGTTTTAATTTACCGTGTAGACCTTTATCACGAGACGCTTGTGAGCTACCCGCTTCGGTTGTATTACGAAAATGCAGTAACGACTGGTCTGGAATTAGTGTTGTGATAAACGCGGCCATCGTGGTCGATTTACCCGCACCGTTACCACCAGAAAGTGTCGTTACTAGATTATCAATATCAAAGGTACGAGCAAAAAAGCCGTTCCAGTTAACCATGGTAAGTGATTGATATTTACCACGTTCAATCATGCTCATGCATCACCTTCCAATTCTAATTCATGCTGTTCTTCAGCTGGCGTATTATCTAACTTTGCAGTTTCATCAAGATCAAGACTTGATTGGCTCGATTCTTCTTGATGAACCACAACCGCTTCACCGTCACGGATCAAGCGTAATTGCGCTTCTTTCATATCATCGTTAGAACGAACATCAGCACCAAAACGGAATACCGCTTCACTGATGCGGAATTTACCTTGCTCGCCAACTTGAATGATCATACCTAGACGCTTTAAACGACGTAGTGAAGTACGAACTTTATCAAACAGCTTTTCTTTATCTAAGTCAGAACCTGATGCTCGGTTAGTCACTAACTTCATTAGCTTTTGTTCATCAGCTAACACTAATAGCTCATCAAACAACTCTTGATTAGTAAAAATACCTTCGTGAGCCAAACGCTCTGGGCTTAGGTATAAGAAACACAAGACTTTACCAACTAACATGTCTATTTCAGCCAATACACTGCGAGCAATGAAAGACGTTGAACGCGGACGTAAGTAAAAGAAACCTTCTGGCGCTTTTACTAATTCAGCATGATAGCGCTGATAAAACATACCGAGTTCATGTTCAAATTCACACAATAAACCGTGGTTATCTAAATCTTCGCTGGCAATATGGCGGCCAGAACGCAATAAACTGTCTAATGCTGGGAATAATGGATTAGCAATTGCTTTTGCTAACTTCTCAGGCATAAATTCTTCAATATTTGTCAATGACATTTGCTTGTACCTTCGCACCGAATTCGTTAATAGATTGCCAATCAGGTTGAACGGCTTGGAAATCGGCTTCTGAATAACCGAGACGCACCGCTTGATCTACCACGATACGGGCAAGATCAAAGTGCTGAGAATGAGGATAAGTCGTTAGGTAGTTTTTAAGCATTGTACCTAATTCAATCGCTTCACCCGTCGCTTTATGACGCTGAAGCATTTCACTCACTTGTTCTGCTAAGATATCTGTGATTACACTTAACTCTTCATATTCCATCTCATCAGGAACAATACCGGTGACTTCGTCATCACGTAGAATTAAGGCTTCATCACGCATATCTCGTAATCGTTCTGTATCAGCATACGTTAGCAGCCAAGGCGCATCAAAATAGCCTTTAACTGAATCACGTAGACGTTGACTGAACGCACGGTTTTTATCCATATCAATCGCGGTACGGATAAATTTATGTACGTGTCTGTCGTAGCCAATCCACAAATCAATCGCTTGTTGCCCCCAACTTACAATGCGGTCAAGTTTCATTTGCAATGAATACAGCAAAGCATCAATAAACTCTAACTCTTCATTACCATAAACAATTTCTTGAATATTGAGTAATTCCGTTTGAAGTTGATCGCCTGCTGCTTGCAATGAATCTTGCAGTTCACGTAAGTTGCCAGAGGTTTCATCAAGCAGCTTTTCACAGCTAGAAATCGCTTCACGCCAATTTTGGTTTAGCAGCTCTGCAATTTCTTCTTTAACTGATTGTTGTTGCTCATCCATTACACGTTGGTTTAGATCGATACGATCAAAGATCTCTCCAACTGAGTATTTCAGAACTCCGAATACGTTTTTACGCCAGTGCTTAGCTTCACCACCTTTTTCAGCGGCTTGCGATGCTTTCTGGATCTCTTCTGCAACCATCGTCAACTGAATAGAAAGCTTCAATTTAGAGAATTGACGGTGGCGCACGTAATAATCGGTAATACCAATCGCTAATGGTGTGAGGCGATAGATGTTCATTCCATCGGTACTTTCACCACTAAAACGGCTAATTAAACGTTGTTTTACTAATTCATTGATTGCATTGTTCGCACGAAAAGCAATGGTGTCATTGGATTGACCAAATAAACCACTGATGATGCCAAACGCGTCGTGAAGCTCACCTTCACCCAGCTCATCATCAAATCTTTCATTACTGAGAACAGCAATGGCCAACAAAAATGCCAAACGCTCGGTCGGCAAGTTCAATGAGAAATCGTGCTGTTTTACCCAGCCAACCAGTTCATCAACCGTTTGGTCTGTAACAGCATTAGAAAACTCACTCATTGTGTATCCTTTGTGTACATCATTATTATTTTCTCTTCGCCCATACATGAATATAACGACCAAGAGAGAGATAAGGTTCTTGACGGCATAACTGCTCTTCTAGTTTTAGCACGTCTTCAATTTGGTAGTCCCCCATGTATTCCATATTACCAATGTAATCATGAAATGAGCGAATACCCGATTTCCCTTTAATTTCATAACCAGCGTCTTCAATCCATTGATAGACATCATGAGGCATTAAGCCTTTTTGTGGTTGTAACTTAAACCGTTTTCTATGTGGCATACCATCTAAAACATGAGGAATATTGCCACAAATCACATTTTTCATTACTAAACCGTGGTGATTATAAAACATAATCGAAGCATAACCACCAGGCTTCACTTGCTGCAATAGAATATCTAAGGCTGTTTTTGGATCATCTAACCATTCCATTACTGCATGGAAGAGTAGAATATCAACCTTACCAACTTTATGCTGTTCAATTTGTTGTACAGCTGAATGAATAAATTGATATTGAGCCAATAAACCATTGTCTTTAATTGATTCTTTCGCTAACTTCAACATTTCTGAAGAAATATCGCATAACGTCACCAAATGTCCTAATGTGGCTATTTGTTGAGATACCTGACCAATTCCTCCACCTGCATCTAAAATTGAAAGTGGCGCAGAATTTGCTTTAATATCGGCTAAGATAGTCGTTATATCTTGCCATACAATCGTTTGACGGATCTCGCCTTTGTCAGAACCATAAATGTTCTTTGCAAATTTGTGGGCAATGTCGTCGAAATTACGGTCTTTATTCACAGTGGTTAAGTTATGATATTATCTATTGGAAACAAGCATTGTCGCATAAGAGCTCAAGGAAGTAACAGCATGACGCTGTTTTTTGCTCTCAAGTGGTGATTTTTCATTCTATATCATCGGTAATAGTCAAAAAATATGTTTGAGTTAAAGAAGTTTGTATCATCAATGCTCATGCCCCTACCTGGATTACTCCTTATAGGGTTCATCGGTCTATTTATTTTATGGTTCTCTAAAAGGAAAGGATTTGCCTCTTTTTTATTGACACTATCTCTTATTGGGATTTTCTTACTGTCTTTTCAGCCAGTCACTACACCATTACTTAAATCTACAGAGCGTATATACCCTTCGTTTATTGCGCCAGAGACACCCGTTGAGTACATACTTGTTCTTGGAAATGGCCATGTTGTTGATGATGAAATATCACCTATTTCAGAGCTATCTAGAGCCGCTATCATGAGATTGACAGAAGGGATCCGTATTTATCGTATGTATCCTGGTTCCAAAATGATTCTATCTGGCTATAACGGTGGAACAACGGTTAGCCATGCTCGTATGATGGCACGCGTTGCACTGTCTCTTGGTGTTAATAAATCAGATATTCGATTATTAGAAAGTGCGCAAGATACACATGAAGAAGCTATGCAAACATTAAATTCTGTTGGAAATAAAACCTTAGTGCTCGTCACCTCTGCAAGTCACATGCCACGAGCGATGGCTGAATTTAAGCAGTTGGGCATGAATCCGACACCTGCACCAACCAATTATTTAGCGCACTCTGAAATTAAGCAGCCATGGGAAAAATACGCTCCTAAATCTAGATATTTAGAGCAATCTGAACGTTTTTGGTATGAACAAATGGGTCGCTGGTTTATGCAGTTAAAAGACCTGATTATTTCAAACGAACAACAAGCACAAGAAACGCCAAAGCTTGAAATTGAAGATGTAATGGAAAAAGTTGATGAGATAAAGCAATCTCTTCCTTTACCTAACACAGAATAATACGCTCCAATAAAAAAGCCCGGATCTACTAAAAGTAAATTCGGGCTTTGTAATGTATGCAGAGTGCGTTTATTTAAGAATAGCTCTAACTTTTTCTAAATCTTCCGCTGTATCAACCCCTGCTGCAGGTGCTTCTTTAGCTACTGCTACATGGATCTTTTCACCATACCAAAGCACTCGTAATTGTTCTAAACACTCAATTTTTTCAAGTACACTTGGTTGCCAATTAATATAGGTATTAATGAAACCTGCACGATATGCATAGATACCGATATGACGAAGTAATGGATTCGCAGTTAGTGATTCACCTTGTGCAAACGCATCACGATCCCATGGGATCGAAGCTCGACTAAAGTACAGTGCGTACCCTTCAGCATCAGTAACCACTTTTACGGCATTTGGGTTAAAGACATCATCTTCTTCATCAATCGTCACTGCTAACGTTGCCATTGGCGCAACAGAATCCGCTAAGTTTTGTGCCACTTGCTGAATGATACTTGGTGGGATCAGAGGCTCATCACCTTGAACGTTTACAACGATTTCATCCGCTGTAATTCCACATTTTTCAATGACTTCAGCAAGGCGCTCAGTGCCTGATTCATGATTTGAAGAGGTCATGCATACATCACCACCAAACGCTTTCACTACGGCTTCGATACGACTGTCATCTGTTGCAATAATTACGCGATCAGCACCCGCTTTTGACGCTTGTTCATAAACCCATTGGATCATTGGTTTACCACAAATATCAGCCAGCGGTTTTCCAGGTAAACGAGTTGATTGATAACGCGCAGGGATTATGACTGTGAACGACATAATTCCACCTCTTCCATGGTCATACGACGAGCTTCTGGCTCAATCATTACTGGAATACCTTCTTTGATAGGATATGCCAGACGATCAATTTTACAGATCAGCTCTTGCTTATCTTTATCGTAGTTCAATTTTCCATTACACACAGGACAAGCAACGATTTCAAGAAGACGATAATCCATATTGTTCTTTTACCTCTATAATTTTATTTAATATTTGTTGTGCTTTTTCTTCTGGAAATTCGGCATCAACAGGTAAATACCACCATGACGACTGAGCAAAAGATTGACACTTAACGGCATCTTTCTCTGTCATTATTAGTTGTTCGCCATACTGCATTAAGTTTTGAATTTCTGTTGGTTCAAAGGCTTTATGATCACCAAAACCTTGAGTGTGCACGACATCAGCGTT
The DNA here is from genome assembly GCF_028765575.1 of Aliivibrio sp. S3MY1. Lineage (GTDB taxonomy): Bacteria > Pseudomonadota > Gammaproteobacteria > Enterobacterales > Vibrionaceae > Aliivibrio. The sequence goes on from NZ_JARACO010000023.1 coordinate 47,440, forward strand.
AAGCAAACTCAAGGTATCAAAGAAACGAGGAGGATGCCCAATACCAGCAAATGCCACCAATTTTGATAATGAAGTTACCGGACATTTTTCCCCAGTGACTAAATTAATTGCATGGCTTGGAGCCAGCTTCATGGATATTTCATTTTGTTGAGGCTGCTCACCATTGCAAATCAAGAAATCAACGCTTGATAGTCGCTCGATACCTTCTCTTAATGGGCCTAAAGGAATGTACTGTTCATTACCAAAGCGGCGTTTACCATCAATAATGATAAGTTCGATATCGCGCTGTAAGGCATAATGTTGTAAACCATCATCGGTAATAATGATATCCACACCCTGCGCTTCAAGCATTTTAACGGCTTCACTTCGTACAGGAGCAACCGCGACATCGGCTTTGGTGCGCTGCTTAATCAATACCGGTTCATCACCTGAAATATCGGGTGTTGTCGTTTCAGTCAACAAATAAGGGTAATGTGGGGCTTTACCACCATAACCACGAGAAGCGACACCCACTTTGTAGCCTTGCTGCTGTAATTTCTCTACCAGCCATACCACGACTGGTGTTTTACCATTACCACCAGCGGTAATATTCCCAACCACGATAACAGGAACCGACGAACGATAACTTGGTTTCTTACCTGATTGATAATCCGCTTTACGTTTAGATGCAATCCATTTAAATAGGCAGCTAAGTGGCCAAAGTAGTGGCCACAATAACTTTCCTAAAAAATGGTTATCAAACCAAATTTTCTCAACCATTAATCACCAAACTGAATGCGGTGTAACTGTGCATAAGCACCATCATGTGCAATGAGTTCGGCATGTGTTCCACGCTCAACCACTTCACCTTCGTCGATCACTAGGATCTGATCTGCACTTTCAATGGTTGACAATCGGTGTGCGATAACTAATACAGTTTTGTCTTTTTGTAGCTCATCTAATGCTGATTGAATCGCTTTTTCAGATTCAGTATCTAGTGCTGATGTCGCTTCATCAAGAATCAATACCGATGCGTTTTGTAATAAAGCACGAGCAATAGCGATACGCTGACGTTGCCCACCCGATAAGCTTGCACCGTTTTCTCCAATCATGGTATCAAAACCTTGCTCCATCTTATTGATGAAATCTGATGCATAGGCAAGTTCTGCAGCTTTCTCTATTTCTTCACGAGTAAATTTACCCTCTGAAGCATAAGCAATGTTGTTTGCTATCGTATCATTAAATAAATGCACATTTTGAGAAACTAACGCAAAGTGTTTACGAAGATTTGGCAGCTTATAATCTTCAATCACATCACCATCTAACGAAATAGCTCCAGAATCTACATCATAAAAACGGGTAAATAAGTTCGCAATCGTACTTTTACCAGAGCCAGAACGACCAACTAAAGCCACCGTTTTACCCATCGGTATATCAAAGCTCACATTACGTAAAGCAGGACCTTCAGCCGTTGGGTAAGTAAAGGTTACATTTTCAACTTTAATCTCACCATCAACTTTCTCTTTAGCAATAATACCGTCGTCTTTTTCTTTATCCATATCCATTAATTCAAACAAGGTTTGACACGCAGCCATACCGCGTTGGAAATCTGACGTGACACTGGTTAAGCCTTTTAGCGGACGTAATAAACCAAACATTGCAGAGAAAACAACCGTAAATGTACCTGGAGTTAATGTCTCTTTAATTGAGTCAACACTTGCTAAATATAAAACGGTAACTAATGCAAAAGAGGCAATCATTTGAATAATAGGGTTAGCTAAACCTTGAGCTACCACCATTTTCATACCTTGCTGACGCATATGATTACTGATGTTATCAAAACGCTCAGATTCAACTTTTTGACCGCCATAACTAAGTACCACTTTATGGCCTTTTAGCATTTGTTCAGAGGTTGCCGTCAACGAACCCATTGCTGTTTGCATATTTTTACTGATCTTTCTAAAGCGCTTAGAAACAAAGCTAATCGCAAAAGCAACAATCGGTGCTACCACAACAAGAACAAGAGATAACTGCCAGCTGTTCCAGAACATCAAACCAAGTAAGCCAATAATACTTGCTGATTCACGTACAATATTTACTAATGCTTTACTGGTTGCAGAGGCAACTTGTTCTGAATCATAGGTAATACGAGAGAGTAAGCGACCAGTCGATTCTTGGTCAAAATAGCTCACAGGCATATGCATAAAATGATTGAAGATCTGGCGTCGAATGCGCATTACCACATTACTCGCAACCCAGCTCATGCAATAACCAGAAATAAAGCCACTAAAACCACGAATAAACATCATCGCTAGAATGATAAATGGCATTTTCTTTAAGAAATCTGAATCTGCACTACCAAAGCCTTCATCTAATAATGGTTTCAATAATGAAATCATATAGGTATCACTTAAGGCATTTATAACTAACGCAACAACAGCAACCCCTAACCCAGCTTTATAAAGAGAGATAAGGGGCCATAATCGTTTAAATGTTGCCCATGTAGATTCGTCTTTTTCAATAATCATAAGTACTTATTCTTCATATACAATTGCCTTTATTCTACTCTGAATTTAGGTTATCGCCAAATAGCTTTCTATACCAGACACTGTGATTGAGCATTGAATAACCTTTTATAAGTAACTGGTCATCATTACTTGTTATACTAACCTGCCCTAATTGTGCAGTATCTAGCCACTTAATGCCTTTTTCTTCATGCTTTCTAATAATAAGAGCACTAGGAAGATCCCATGGTGAAAAGCGTCCCGCAGATACGACTGCGATTTTATTTTTCATCTCATCAACCCAACGGTCCGTTGAAGAGGATCTCGAACCATGATGAGGCACTAAAAATACATCAACATCCTTAAAGTCATTTTGATTTAATATCAACATCTCTGAGATAGCATCAATATCGCCTGTCAGTAAAAAAGTCCACTGACCTATTTTAGCCTTAACAACACATGAATGTGGATTATACGCTCTATTTACCAATTTTGGTGGCCAGATAGCGGTAAACTCCATTGGCCCGGCTTGCCATTGTTGTCCCTTGATACAAGGTTCACTCTCTTGACCTTTCTCACTCGTCCTCACCCATTGAGGCGCGAAGTGGTTTATTAAATAAGACTTTCCTCCTGCGTGATCATTATCAGAATGACTAAGAATCAACCCATCAATAGAACGAATACCTCGACTACGTAGAACTGGCTCTATAACACTTTCTGCAATGCTGCCATTGTTCCATTTTATCCCAGTATCATAGACAACGATATGTCCCTGACTGGACAGTAAAACCGACAATCCATGGCCTACATCTAAGAAATCCACCTGCCACTCATTCTGCGGTTTTATCAGTAATGACCCGACAATAACTAAAACTATTGGCTGGATAAAAAGGCTCATAGGAAGAAGGAGTCGAAGTATAACAAACACAAGCATACAAATAATAATCAAGTTGACGTTCTTCGACAGCAATAGCCATGCTTGATCAGATTTTTCAGCAATCCACCAAATGGGTGAAATAGAAAGGTCAGCCAAGCGCCAAAGAGTATTAACGACTTCCGTATTAATAGGTTCAAGCACTACCGCTAATAGACTCAAGGGTACAGTCGTAATACTAACCCAAGGTACTGATACTAAATTTATCAATGGTGATAGATAGCTAATTCCCGTAAAAAAATACCCTTGAACTGGTGCTAATAAAACAAAGAGCCCAAACTGCACCAAGATAATTTGAAGCCATTTTCTAATAACGGTATTACTGTGAGTTTGAATAAATATTTGATAAAAATGAAGTGATAAAAAAACCACACAGACCGCACTAAATGAAAGCCAGAAACTCATTGATAATGACGAAAAAGGATTGATGATAAGACAGACGACTAGACACCATAATAATATGAGATGTTTTGGCCAGAAACATCGAAAGATCAATAATAAGGAAACTAAGAAACACGCAATTAACGCTCTTATTGTGGGTAATGAGAAACCAGCAAGCCAAGCGTAAAAAACAGCAAATAAGCACCCACTTATAACAGGGAACCAAAGGTATCTATCTTTTGTGTAAATCACACGGAAAAGTTTTCCAACCCACCAGCCAATCGCGAAAACAAACCCAATATGTAGCCCAGAAATCGCCATTAAATGAGCTAAGCCTGAATTACGCAATACTCGCCACTCGTGAGCTTCAATATTCCCTTTATAACCAAAGGTTAATGCCAATAACAAAGATTGAAACTCTTTATCTTGCGTCTGGTTATAAACCCTCTCAAACCATTGATTTCTTATTGATGGGGTATCTTCTAATAAGAGTGCATTGCTTATCTTGCCATAAGAGTGAATACCTTTAGCTAAAGCATAATCTTCAAGTTTATAACCGACTTCATTATGCCGCCCTATTGGAGGTCGCAGTTTTACATCAAACTCCCATACCTGCCCTTGTTTAAAAAGGACTGAATCGCTTTCATTTATAAGATTTTTTTTATAATCACGAAGGGATACTCGTATTAATGGCGATTGAATAAACATAACAGGCACGGTGTTAATATTACGAACTTGAACTAAAATTGAAGATGTTGTTTCTTTAAAAGCAATTAGACTTTGAATTTCACCTTTGATGGTAATATCATGGCCTTGACTATAAAGCCCTTCATTTATGCTTTGATAGTATGTTATGTGTGAGGATGCAATGATTAAGCCTAGCAGGATGCCTTGTATTAATTTAGCTTGATCAAACCTCAAAGTGACCACATAACCAAGGATACACCAGAAAAATACAAACGAAGGCAGGTTTGTTGGCCAGTAGGCTGATGATAAAAGAATAAAAATTACGACTGCAATCTTTAACCGCACGTCATTAAAAAGAAGCATTAACTTATGCCAAGAAAATTCATCAAACGTTTTTTACCAAACCATGAAACCATTAAGCGCCAAAAAGCATTAAAGATATTTGGTAACGTCTTATATAACCCTAATTTATGGAGCTTAAATCGCCGATCCGCTGCGGGTGCTTTTGCTGTGGGTTTATTTATGGCTTTTGTTCCTCTACCTAGTCAAATGATCATGGCTGCAGGTCTTGCGATTATCTGTAGCGTAAATCTACCATTATCGATTGCATTAGTTTGGATAAGTAACCCTGTCACCATGCCTGTTTTATTTTATGGTGCTTACAAGATTGGAGCTTGGGTAATGTCGACTCCTACACAACACTTTCATTTTGAGTTATCTTGGGATTTTATCACTTCTCAAATGTCGACTATTGGGCCCCCTTTTCTTTTAGGTTGTGCGATTTGTGCGATCGTTTCTGCGCTGATCGGCTATTTTGGTATTCGTGCTCTCTGGCGCTATTCAGTCGTACGTAGCTGGAAAAAAAGAACATTACGATTAAAACTACCTAGCTCAAACTAATCTACTCTTTTCTATTCCCTTCTTTCTACAACTGGCAGTAAAACTTTGCTGCCAGTTCACAAAACTTCATCCGCACATAAAACGTATGATCGCTTAATGTAGTATATTCGTACGTATCTTATTTTTATGTTCCATTATCATTAGATACAAATACTAATAAAAATCACAGTACATTATTTGCAGCTGCTCGAGGAAGATGAGATGAATGAATTAACTGAATGCCCACAATGTCTTTCGAATGAATTACTCATTTCAGACAATGAAAATACAGTGATCTGTTCAGATTGTGGCGTTATTAAAAAAGATGGGATATGGCTTATTGCTCAAGAGCTTAAGATTGAAATTACCGCTTAATAATTGCCATAAAAAGCCCATACAAAAGTATGGGCTAATATTATATTGTCGCTGCCATTTATTCAAAAATAATTAAGCAAAAACTTCTTGTAGCTGAGGAACGATTTGTTTCTTACGGCTAAGCACACCATCAAGCCAAACACGGCCATTTTCTGTCGCTTTACCATAAGCTTTTTCTGTTAGTTCTGCATTATCACTGATAACTAATAGCTCAGAGCCTTCTTTCATTATATCTGTCAGAAGTAGAATCATAGTGTGACGATTACCTTCAGCTTTCATTGCTGCGATATCCGCTTCTAATTCTTCTTTGATATCATCAAATACAGATAAGTCGATAACTTCAAGTTGGCCGATACCAACTAGCTCGCCATTCATATTAAAGTCTTTGAAATCACGCATAACAAGATCACGAATTGCTGTGCCTTCTACTGCTGATTTAACTCTAAACATATCCATGCCTAGCTCTTTAAAGTCTTCAACACCAGCGATCTCTGCTAGTGCTTCAACACACTTAATATCAGCAGTTGTACATGTTGGTGATTTGAAGATTACTGTATCACTTAAAATGGCACATAACATGATACCAGCAATATTTTTTGGGATCTCTACGTTGTAAAAATCATACATCATCTTGATAACTGTATTACTACAACCAACAGGACGGATCCAGCATTCAAGTGGTGTTGATGTTGTTAAATCACCTAGTTTATGGTGATCAACAATACCTACAATGGTTGCTTCTGCAATATCGTCAGGTGCTTGAGTCATTTCAGAATGGTCTACGATGTAAACTTCTTCACCTGCATAGCTCATTTTAAGTTCTGGAGCTTCGAACCCAAATTTCTCAAGGATGAATGCGGTTTCAGGAGATACTTCACCTAAGCGAGCAGGAATAGCTGCTTCACCAATTTGATTTTTTAAGTAAGCAAGTGCGATTGCACCACAAATTGAATCTGAATCTGGGATCTTATGGCCCACTACATACATTGACATTGTATTACTCTCCTTTAAATATGGCGCTATTCTAACAAATTGAGACGATTTGAAAACAGAAAGTATCGATAGAATATAAACTATCGATTATATGAATAGGTATAACTCTACAAACGGAAAAAGGCTCATACCTTTCGGTATGAGCCTTTCACTTGTGTTTTCATCTTCTCAAGAAAAAATAAAAACGAATTGGAAGCCTGGCGATGTCCTACTCTCACATGGGGAAACCCCACACTACCATCGGCGCTATTACGTTTCACTTCTGAGTTCGGCATGGGATCAGGTGGGTCCATAACGCTATGGTCGCCAAGCAAATTTTGTCTATATCTCCCAATCACTAATAGTAGGGAAATATAATAATCTGGAAAGCTGTTGCTCTATATAAAGCTTATTCTTAATCACATTCAATATTGTGTCTTGGTTAACGAATCCGTT
>NZ_JARACO010000024.1 GCF_028765575.1 Aliivibrio sp. S3MY1
ATAAAATTATGTATTAACAGAATCAATGAAAACAAAACTTAGCTACTTATCTTTCTCTATTACCTTTCATCCTGTATTCTTTTAATATTGCTCTTTCAAGGATGACATAATGCGCTTCAAACCTCTCTTATTCTCTTCTATTGCTCTATATCTATTTTCATCAGCATCGCTGGCTGCTGACACTCGTCCTAAAATCGGCCTTGTACTAGCGGGAGGGGGAGCAAAAGGTGCCGCCCATATTGGTGTACTTAAAGCATTAGAAGAAATGAATATTCCAATTGATTATATTACAGGCACTAGTATGGGAGCTTATATTGGAGGCTTGTATGCATCAGGATTAAGTGCGGATGAAATTGAAGTATTTATTGATTCTATTGATTGGAATAGCGGATTTGTAGATAAAGTTGAGCGAAGTGAAAGACAAATTAGAGATAAAGAATATGAAGATCGTTATCAAATAGGAACTGATATTGGCTTCTCATTCACAGAACTAAAAGCACCAAAAGGATTTGTTCAAGGCCAGAATATGGCCAGAATTCTGAGAACAACCTCTGGAAATGTTTCTTATTTAGAGTCATTTGATGATCTTCCTATCCCATTCAGAGCTGTTGCCACCGATATAGAAAAGCTAGAGCCTGTGATATTAGATCATGGCAATTTAGCAGAAGCAATGATGGCAAGTATGTCAGTTCCTGGGGCGCTTCCACCTGTTGAATACGAAGGGCGTTTGTTGGTTGACGGCGGTAGTGTAAATAATATGCCTGTTGATATAGCAAGGGAGATGGGTGCAGATATTATCATCGCTGTAGATATAGGCTCTGATTACTTAGAAGCAAAGGATATCTCTAGTTATCTATCTGTAATGGGACAATTAACAAATTATATTGTAAAAAATAGTACCCTTCAGCAAGAAAAATTATTAGATGAAAAAGATATATTGCTTTCTCCCCATGTAGGGAAAATGGAAACGGCTGAATTCGATCGAATGTCTTTTGCTTATAATAAGGGTTATGACATTGCTTATGAAAAACATAAAGTATTCGATAAATTAGTTATATCAGAGAAAGCTTATCAAGCTTATAGCGATAATAAAAATAAAAAAACAGAGCAACTTATACGTGGTAATTCACTATCAATAAATAAACTTCAATTAGAGAATAAAAGTTTATATACAGAAAAAATGTTGCTAGACCGTCTTAATATTGAAGAAGGTCGGACATATACCGCTGATGAATTAGAAGCACATATAAGAGATTTATATGTCATTGATAGATTCGAACGAGTTGATTATTACTATAAAGAAACAAGTGAAGGAACCCATGATCTTATTGTTGAAGTTAAGGAAAAAAGTTGGGGTCCGAACTATTTAGATTTTCGCTTTGCTCTTGAAGATGACTTTGATAATCAGAGTAAATATTCTCTAGGAATGTCGATTAATTTTACTGATATTGAGTTAACGGGCCTTAGAGATAATCGTTCAGAATTGAGAGTTAATTTTGAGTTGGGAACCGATAAGTTGATCTCTGCTGAGTTATATACCCCATTTTTAATTAACCAACTATTATTTACATCATTAAAGTCGACTTACAGCGTAGAGCAGAAAAAATTCTCGTTGTCAGGTAATAAATTAAGTTCAATTGATAATAATTTTCCATTGGAATACAGTGACTTAGTGTTTGAAGCTGCGTTTGGCCTGCAGGGGCGCTTATGGAGTGACTTTAGAGTAGGTGGACGATACACTAAAGGTGATGTTGCTTTTAGTAGTATCTCAAGTATTGATGCAAGTTATACTCGAGAAGGTGTTTTTGCTCAGTATCGACTTGATACCTTAGATAACTATACCTTTCCAACGAAAGGTTTCTATGTTCGTTCAGAGTATCTTTATTCTCATGACAATGTAAATGACAGCGTTATTGATATTAATGGAACTAAAGATTCAGTTATAGAGTTTACAGTGAACACAAGGGCTGCCTGGACTTATTCTCGTCATACTTTCGTCGGTAATTTTGAGTATGGCGTTGTCGAAAATAAAAATGGAGATTTACAGTTAGAACCCAAATCTCTCGGTGGATTTTTACGCTTGTCTGGCACACCAAAAGACAGTTTAACAGGGCAAAACTTGGTGTTTGGTAGTCTTGTATATCGATATCGTTTAATGGATAACGATTTTGGATTATTTCAATCCCCTATATATTTAGGGGCCTCAGTCGAAAATGGAGGATTATGGAATGATGAGCATTTTGATGATGCACCTATCTATGCCGCAGGTTCTATTTTTGCAGGGATAGACTCTCCATTAGGACCAATTATTTTAGCTTATGGTCGTACGGAGCAAAATCATGAATCAATATATTTAAGCATTGGTGCAACATTATAATGTTTAAAAGTGCGCTATAAGTCCTATGTTGTTTGATGTGATGAGATTTTAATTTTAAGTTAAATTTGCTATCATCTGGCCACATTTAAGTCTGTACCGATACATATTCTCTTGTTTTATTGAGATTTATAACAGAATTAAAAAGTTAATGGATATAAACTGAATCGTTTCCAAGGATGTTTACTCATTAAGAGTAGACCAGAAAGTGAGGAATTAAGTCGTGCTTGAAGCTTATCGTAAACACGTCGAAGAACGTGCTTCTGAAGGTGTGGTCCCAAGACCATTAAATGCTGAACAAGTAGCAGCATTAGTTGAACTGGTAAAAAATCCACCACAAGGTGAAGAAGAAGTCATTCTTGATTTACTAGAAAATCGCATTCCCCCTGGTGTTGATGAAGCCGCTTATGTTAAAGCTGGTTTTTTAACCGCAATTACAAAAGGTGAAGTGGCGTCTCCATTAGTTAGCAAAGCAAAAGCGACTGAACTGCTTGGTACTATGCAAGGTGGTTACAACATTGAATCTTTAGTATCTCTACTCGATGATACTGAGCTTGCTCCTATCGCTGTAAAAGCACTATCTCATACTCTGCTGATGTTTGATGCGTTTTACGACGTAGAAGAGAAAGCAAAATCAGGTAATGCTTCAGCACAACAAGTACTTCAATCTTGGGCTGATGCAGAATGGTTTACAGCTAAAGACAAAGTAGCAGAAAAAATCACCGTTAAAGTATTTAAAGTCACTGGTGAAACCAACACCGATGATCTATCTCCAGCGCCAGATGCATGGTCACGTCCTGATATTCCTGTACACGCCAAAGCGATGCTGAAAATGGAACGTGATGGTATCACTCCTGATGAGCAAGGTAACGTTGGTCCAATTACTCAAATTGAAGAAATGCAAAAAGACGGTATTCCACTGGCTTACGTTGGTGATGTTGTTGGTACCGGTTCTTCACGAAAATCAGCAACAAACTCAGTACTTTGGTTTATGGGTGAAGATATCCCATTTGTACCAAACAAGCGTACTGGTGGTGTTTGTCTTGGTGGTAAAATTGCTCCAATCTTCTACAACACAATGGAAGATTCAGGTGCGTTACCAATTGAGCTCAACGTACAAGATATGAATATGGGTGATGTCATTGATATCTACCCTTATGAAGGTATTGTTCGTAAAGACGGTGCTGAGATCTCAAGTTTTAAGTTGGGCAAAGTACTTTTAGATGAAGTTCGAGCAGGAGGCCGTATTCCACTGATCATTGGTCGTGGGTTAACAAGCCGGGCACGCGATGCTTTAGGCTTAGCTGAAACGGACCTGTTTGCTAAACCAGTTGATCCATCTGAATCAGATAAAGGCTACACGCTAGCTCAGAAGATGGTTGGTAAAGCATGTGGTGTTGAAGGTGTGCGTGCTGGTCAGTACTGCGAACCTAAAATGACAACGGTAGGCTCTCAAGATACGACAGGTCCTATGACGCGTGATGAACTTAAAGATCTTGCATGTCTTGGCTTCTCTGCAGACCTAGTGATGCAATCTTTCTGTCACACATCGGCATACCCAAAACCAGTTGATGTAAACACTCACCATACGCTACCTGATTTCATCATGAACCGTGCGGGTGTTTCACTGCGTCCGGGTGATGGTGTTATCCACTCATGGCTAAACCGTATGTTATTACCAGATACTGTAGGTACAGGTGGTGACTCACATACACGTTTCCCTCTAGGTATTTCATTCCCAGCGGGTTCTGGCTTAGTAGCATTTGCTGCAGCAACAGGTGTTATGCCTCTTGATATGCCTGAATCAATCTTGGTTCGCTTTAAAGGCGAAATGCAGCCGGGTATCACACTACGTGATCTAGTGCATGCAATTCCTCTTTACGGTATCAAGCAAGGCCTACTGACCGTTGAAAAAGCCGGTAAGATCAATGAATTCTCTGGTCGAGTACTAGAAATTGAAGGTGTTGACCACCTATCAGTAGAGCAAGCGTTTGAGCTTTCAGATGCATCAGCTGAGCGTTCTGCTGCAGGTTGTACCGTTAAGCTTTCTCAAGAGTCTATCTCTGAGTACTTGAACTCAAACATCGTTATGCTTAAGTGGATGATTGCTGAAGGCTACGGTGATGTTCGTACGATAGAGCGTCGTGTGACGGCCATGGAAGAGTGGCTAGCGAACCCTGAGTTGCTATCTGCTGATTCAGATGCGGAATACGCGCACGTTATTGAGATTGATCTTGCTGACATCGATCAACCAATCCTATGTGCACCAAATGATCCTGATGATGCTCGTCTTCTTTCTGATGTTCAAGGTACTGAAATTCAAGAAGTGTTTATCGGTTCATGTATGACCAACATTGGTCATTTCCGTGCAGCAGGTAAGATGCTTGAAGAGTTTAATGGCTCTTTGAATACTCGCCTATGGGTGGCTCCGCCAACTAAAATGGATAAAGACCAACTGACAGAAGAAGGCTACTACGGCATCTTCGGTCGCGCTGGGGTACGTATCGAAACTCCTGGCTGTTCACTATGTATGGGTAACCAAGCCCGTGTTGCTGACAAGTCGACAGTAATGTCTACCTCTACTCGTAACTTCCCGAACCGTTTGGGTACAGGTGCGAACGTTTATCTGGCTTCTGCTGAACTTTCTGCTGTTGGTGCGATTCTTGGCCGCATTCCAACGAAAGAAGAGTACTTAGAGTACGCAGAGAAGATAAATGCAACAGCTGCAGATACATACCGTTACCTGAACTTCCATAAAATGGGTCAGTATACAGATAAAGCAGATACAGTTATTTTCCAAGAACCCGCTTAATCTTTGTTTATAAATGAAAAAAGCAGCCAAATCGGCTGCTTTTTTATTGCGTATAACTTTATATTAATCACGTACTCAACAAAAGAAATACGCTATTTTTTAATATGCATCGAATAAATTGCAGCGACATTTCTTGCTGTATTTTCAACATTGATCGCAGCTTCTTTTAGCGCTATTTCTAAAGATACAGAGCGAGGTACGACACTAAATACCGCATCAATACCGTAATCATGAACAACAGCGCAATCATCAGATAGACAACCAGCAATGCCAATAACGGGTAAATCAAACTTTTTCGCAGTTCTTGCTACACCAATAGGCGTTTTACCATGGATGGTTTGACTATCAATTCGGCCTTCACCTGTAATCACTAAATCAGCTTTAGAGAGCACATCACTTAAATTAACAGCATCCATTACAATTTCGATACCAGGTCGAAGCGTTGCATCAAATAAACCAAGTAACGCAGCACCAAGACCACCTGCAGCACCTGCGCCTTCTGTATCTTTTACGTCTTTGTTCAATTGTGATTTCATCACATCAGCGTAATGACTTAGGTTTGAATCTAATGTTTTGACCATTTCTGGTGTCGCCCCTTTTTGTGGGCCAAACACGAAAGATGCACCTTTGGGGCCACATAATGGGTTATCAACATCGCACGCGACTTCAAGTGTAATATCATCAAGACGAGGATCTTTATTTGAAGTATCGATCGTTGCAAGCTGTGCTAATGAACCACCACCAAAAGCAAGATCATTCCCCTCTTTATCTAGAAGTTTGATACCAAGCGCCTGAGCCATACCAATGCCACCGTCGTTAGTTGCACTGCCACCAATTCCGACAATAATATGTTTTACCCCTTTATCGAGAGCTGCTTTAATTAACTCGCCAGTACCATAGGTTGTGGTATGTAAAGGGTTACGAAAACTTGGCTCAACAAGATGTAAGCCTGAGGCAGCAGCCATTTCTATAATTGCGGTTTGGCCATCGCCAAGTAATCCATAAAATCCAGTTACTTTCTCACCAAGAGGTGCTGTAACTGTATGTTCAATGATAGATCCACCAGTAGCGTCAATTAGAGATTGAACTGTCCCTTCACCGCCATCGGCCATCGGTAATTTAATATATTCAGCATTAGGTAATACCTGTTTAAATCCAGCTTCAATTGCCGTAGCGACTTCCATCGCTGTTAAACTTTCTTTGTAAGAATCAGGAGCAATAACAATTTTCATAATAAAGCCTTATTAAACAAATAAACCGAAGACACCAAAGATGAGAGTTGAAACAGTTGCGATCATAAGACCAACCGCTGATTCATATGGAATAAGTTTTAAACGTTCTTTCATGTCCATGTGAACTGCGCCACCTGTTGCATGAAAGAAGCTGCCGTGTGGCATGTGATCTAATACTGTCGCACCTGCGTGGATCATTGCAGCACCAGCAAGAGCGGGAACACCAAGCTCTAAAATAGTATGACTAAAGACACTGGCTGCAACTGCTGTACCCGCAGTCGTTGATGCCGTTGCGAGTGACATCATTGCTCCTGAAATAGGCGCTAATAAATAAGAAGGAAGACCTGATGCGGTTAATACTTCAATTAAGCCTGATTTAAGTCCGGAGTTCGCAATAATTCCTGCAAGAGTACCAGTACCAAGTAGCATTACCGCCACTGGAGCCATACGAGAAAGGCCAGATACTGCAAAGTGATTGGTATCTCTAAAGCGTCCCATAGCAACAGCACCTAATAAACCACCAAGTGGAAGTGCGATGAGTGGGTCAACGTTAATCCCTGCGATAGGGCGTAACGCAAGAAGGCTAATAGCAACAAGAGGAGCGACGATTGAAGTAACGAAACTTGGTAAACGAGAGTGATCAACTGCCACGACTTCGTGCTCTTGAACTTTACTGCCTTTATTGACTAATTTCTTAGCGATGAAATAGGCAAAGACTAGACCGAATAAGCCAGGGATCACACCTGCAGCCATTACCGAAGTTAAAGGAACATTAAAGGCATCAGCAGCTGCAATGGCGTTTGGGTTCGGAGACATAACGTTACCCGCTTTACCGCCACCAACCATAGCTAATAGAATCGCCATTTTTGAAAGGTCAGCACGACGAGCAATGGCAAGTGCAATAGGAGCTACGGTGATAACAGCAACATCCACAAAAACCCCAACGGCGGTTAAGATCATTGTCGCGACGGCTAAAGCAAATAAAGCACGAGTTTCACCGACTTTCTTTACAATGGTTTCTGCAATAGAGGTTGCCGCGCCTGATTCGATTAGAACACCAGCAAGAACACCAGCGGCTAGAATACGAAGCACAGCAGTAACGATACCTTGTGCACCTCCTATCATTAAGTTCACGGTATCTGTAAGTGATACGCCACCAACAATACCACCGATTAAAGCACCAATGATCATGCCATAAGCCGGTGGTACTTTTTTCAAAATGAGTGTAATTGCAACGGTCAAGGCGGCGAGTGCACCTAAAGTCGATACTTCGATCATATTAATGTTCCATTTAATAATTAAGATGTCAGTAATCTATCTTTAAGAGTAGAAATAAGCTTTAGACGAATGAACAAATTTTATCGCCGGGGTGTAACTTTGATTGTGCCGCTGCACAAATTCACATTTACTTGTTGCTTGATAGTATTGCTAAATATAAATAAGTGCGATCGCTTATCTTATTGATATTTAAGTTGGTTTCTTGTTGTATCTTGTCTAGTCGATAGCGGAGAGTATTACGATGTATATGAAGCGCATTACAGGTTTGAGCTGAATCACAATTATGATTAAAAAAGGCACGTAGTGTTTTAATTAAAATATGTTTTGTATCACTGGCCATCAGCTTTTTAATCGGAAGCGCTAATTGTTCCGATCGCCATGCATCAGGTCGTAAGCCATCGATTAAAACAGGCAAGACATTATCTTGGTAAAAAAGAATACGGCTTTTGGAGTCTGCGGTATTCATGGTGGCCTTTGCCGTCATATAAGATTGTGCAAGACCTTCTAAATCCGGAAAGTAATCACCAAGTGCTATTTTTATCGTGAATTTCTCATCATGGGATATTCGTTGGAAAAGTTGGCGAATACGTTTTTCTTCGTGAGATCTATTCCACCCTGTATCCGTCAGTGTAATTGGTTTTAACACCACAACTTCATTTAATGTCACTGAACTGATCGCCACCAAATTATCGCGCTCAGGGTATTCAAGTAAATGAACGAGCTTTTGTAGGTGAGTAAGAGACAGGTTCTCTCCGTTAAATGAATCAACCTTAATGATGGTAGCGATCCGAGGTTGATGAAGATCGAGCTCTAAGCGTTCAGCAATCGAATACAGTTGTTGAGTGTTGAGATCCGAAGGTTGAATAAGCTGTAAAACCAACTCCTCTTTGTGTCGTTTTGACCACTGTATCTCTGTCATCAATGCAGCTTGTTCAATGATCAACTCTGCCGTCATCTTAACTAATTCTCCATATTGGTGAATTTCAGCAGGTTGACCTGAAATACCGACCACACCAATAATGTGATTTTGAAAGATAATAGGTAGGTTGATCCCAGCTTTTACCCCTCGTAATTGCTGGGCGGTTGCGTGATCAATCTCGACAATACGATTTTCATTAATGGCTAAAATAGCCCCTTCATGACGGCAATTAAGGCGAGATGGATCGCCAGAGCCAATAATGACGCCATATTCATCCATGACATTAACAGAATGCTTGATGATTTTCATCGAACGCACAACAATTTGCTTTGCGATCATGGTGGTTAATTGCATGGTTGGATCTCTTTCATCATGAATAAGGGCTTAACTATAAAAATACTAGGGATAGGATTATACTTAAGGAAAATAGCTCAGCATTGTCTTTGGTTAAAAGCGTGTGAGCTAACGTCAATTATCGTAAGGGTTCCGATGGATTACGAATTTAAGAAAAATACACTCGATGGCACTTATCATGCAAACTTTTCTATGGGTCATGAAGCCATGGGACGTTGGTTGGTGGAAGATGTCGCAAAAGATACCGAACTATTGGCGGAGCTGTATTTGCAAATAGCAGCAGTAAAAAATACTCAAGACGAATGGAAACGCTCAGGTCAGGTAATGACTCTAATTTTGACCGATCAAGAAGTTATTGTCCAAGAAAACGCATTATTTGAAAATTCAGAAGAAGAATTTGAAGAAGATATACATATGTATGACGATGAATGTATTTCTGTATGCGGATTAGAAGATTTTGAAACCATGCTCCAAAGTTGGGAGGCGTTTATTCGACGCTTCTGATATGTAGTTGTTATTGCTCAATACTAGGGAAAGGCTGCACTTATTTAGTGCAGCCTTTTTTGGTTGTTGGAAATTAATAATGATAAAATGTTGAATTTATTGTGTTTTTAAAGTTGGCACACGAATTGGATTGTTAAGTGTAAGTTACAAATAATTCAAGGACTGAAGCATGAAAATAATCAATGCCATTATAAAGCCATTTAAATTAGACGACGTTCGTGAAGCTCTTGCTGATGCTGGCGTCGATGGAATGACAGTATCAGAAGTCAAAGGATTCGGGCGTCAAAAAGGTCACACTGAATTGTATCGAGGTGCAGAGTATCAAGTCGACTTTCTACCTAAAGTAAAACTTGAAATAGCAGTTCAAGCAGAACATGTAGACAATATTATTGAAGCGATTACAAAAGCAGCACATACCGGAAAAATTGGTGACGGAAAGATTTTTGTTTATGACCTTCAGCAAGCAGTGCGTATTCGTACTGGTGAAACTGATACAGAAGCACTTTAAGGATAGAGGACAATATTATGGAACTTTCAACAACAGTATCAGAACTTCGTTATGCCCTAGATACCTTTTTCTTCTTAATGTCAGGTGCTTTGGTTATGTGGATGGCAGCAGGTTTTGCCATGTTAGAGGCCGGTTTAGTTCGCTCAAAAAACACCACTGAAATTTTAACTAAGAACTTATGCTTGTATGCGATTGCTTGTACAACTTATTTAGTTGTCGGTTATAACATCATGTATGTCGATAATGCAGCGGGTGGGATCATGCCTTCTATTGGTGCTTTAATTGGTACTCAATCAGAAGGGGCTGATCATTCATTAGAATCGGATTTCTTTTTCCAAGTGGTTTTTGTTGCAACCGCAATGTCAGTAGTATCTGGTGCCGTGGCTGAGCGTATGAAACTTTGGTCTTTTCTTGTGTTCTCTGCCATTTTAACGGCCTTTATTTATCCAATGGAAGGGTATTGGACATGGGGTGGTGGCTTCTTATCTGAAGCAGGGTTCAGTGACTTTGCCGGTTCTGGTATTGTTCATATGGCTGGTGCTTCAGCCGCATTAGCTGGCGTATTATTACTTGGTGCTCGTAAAGGTAAGTACGGTAAGAAAGGTCAAATTTACCCAATTCCTGGTTCTAATATGCCACTGGCAACATTAGGTACCTTTATTTTATGGTTTGGTTGGTTCGGATTTAACGGCGGTTCTCAATTAATGATTTCAGACTTTGAGAATGCAACGGCAGTTGGCCAAATCTTTTTGAATACCAATGCAGCAGCTGCAGCTGGTGCAATCACAGCGTTATTCGTGTGTAAAACTACGTGGGGCAAAGCGGATTTAACCATGGTATTAAATGGTGCATTAGCTGGGCTTGTAGCAATTACCGCGGATCCTTTATCCCCGTCTCCATTGGCCGCTGTGAGTGTTGGTGCTGTGGCTGGTGCATTGGTTGTCTTTAGTATTGTTGGATTTGATAAAATTAAGATTGATGATCCTGTGGGGGCTATTTCAGTTCATGGTGTATGTGGGTTATTTGGTTTGATGATCGTTCCATTAAATAATGCTGATGCAACGTTTGGCGCTCAACTGTTTGGAGCTGTTGTTATCTTTGCTTGGGTATTTGGTGCAAGTCTTGTGGTTTGGGCAATATTAAAAGCAACCATAGGGATCCGAGTTACAGAGGATGAAGAGCTTGAAGGGATGGATGTTCACGATTGTGGAATAGATGCTTATCCAGAGTTTGTTAGTGTGAAATAAATAGCATTATTAATATTCTTTTACAAAATATGAAGCCTCAACACCGATAGTGTTGAGGCTTTTTTGATAAATAATGCGAGAGATCATTGCCATTTAAGAATTGCTTTGTATAATATCGCTATTGATAAGTATTCTTATTACCATTTGTAACTAGAAAAATTTAAAGGAATATCATGAAAAAGTTATTATCAGTTTCTGCACTAATCGCAGGTATGTTTGCACCAAGTGTTATGGCTGCTGAAGAAGTTAATGTTTACTCTTACCGTCAGCCTTTCTTGGTTGAACCAATGTTTAAAGAGTTTACCAAAGAGACTGGTATTAAAGTTAACGTGAAATTTGCTAAAAAAGGCTTGGCTGAAAAGCTAGCTCAAGAAGGTGAATTAAGCCCAGCAGATGTTATCTTAACAACGGATATTAGCCGTCTTGCTGAGTTAACAAATAAAAATCTAGTTCAACCAGTAGATAGCAAAACGATTGATGCTAACGTTCCAGCTCAATACCGTGATTCAGATGACGAGTGGTTCGCATTAACATTACGTGCTCGTAACGTATATTCATCTCGTGATCGTGTTGGTAAGCTAGGTGCTGATTTTGATTATGCGGATTTAGCAAACCCAGAGTGGAAAGGTAAAATTTGTACTCGTAGTGGTAAGCACCCTTACAATGTCTCTCTGGTGTCCTCTATGATTGCTCATCATGGTGAAGCAGAAGCAAAAACATGGTTAGAAGGTGTAAAAGCAAATCTAGCTCGTAAGCCTCAAGGTAATGACCGCGCACAAGTTAAAGCAATTAAAGAAGGTCTTTGTGATGTCGCTTTAGGTAATAGCTACTACCTAGGTAAAATGGTTAATGATCCTAAGCAAGTTGCATGGGCTGAATCGGTATACATTAACTTCCCTAACCAAAACACAGAGGGTACTCACGTAAATGTCAGTGGTATGGCGATGGCTAAATACGCACCTAATAAAGACAATGCCTTGAAATTAATGGAATTTTTAACAGGTGATGTTGCACAAGGTATGTACGCTGACGTGAATTATGAATACCCAGTAAAACCAGGTGTTAAGCGTTCTGAGTTAGTTGCATCTTGGGGTGATTTCAAAGCTGATACGCTATCTTTAGATTCGATTGCAGATAACCACACCAAAGCAATTAAACTTTTAGATGAAGTGAAGTTTGATCTTTAATTTGATATTTCCTATTGGTGAGGTAACAATACCTCACCATTTTAAAAAGAGCCTTGCAGTTTAGGCAATGAAAGAAAAATTATTCTTCTGGAAAACCAGTAGTTGGAGTGTATCTTTACTACTGGTTTTACCGATCTTAGCGATCCTATATACCGCACTGGGTAATACCGATGATATTTTTACTCATCTGTTTAATACCGTGTTACCAACCTATACGCTAAATACGGTGTTATTAGTCTTTGGTGCGATGTTCTTTTCCTTAATTTTAGGTGTCCCTTCTGCATGGTTTATGGCCATGTGCCGTGTACCCTCCTCATCAGTTTTACAATGGGCTTTAGTTCTTCCTTTAGCAATGCCTGCTTATATTGTGGGATATATCTACACCGATTGGCTTGATTTTGCAGGACCAATCCAAGTATTACTTCGAGATATTACCGGGTGGCAATCTTACGGTGATTATTGGTTCCCTGATATTCGTACCTTAACGGGTGCTATTCTTGTCATGTCTTTGGTGCTATACCCCTACGTATATTTACTTGCTCGTGCTGCATTTATGGAGCAAAACATCAGTTTGCTACAGTCGGCGCGATTATTAAAATGTACTCCTTGGGAGAGTTTTAAACGAATATCGTTACCTCTAGCAAGACCTTCGATTGCGGTTGCTTTATCTTTAGTTGCGATGGAAGCGTTGGGGGACTTTGGTACGGTTAGCTATTTTGCAGTAAATACATTAACAACGGCAGTCTATGATACGTGGTTAGGCTATTCGAATTTGAATGCTGCTGCGAAAGTGTCTGCATTTATGCTGATGGGAATTCTTTTACTTATCAGTGGTGAACGTTATAGCCGTCGTAAACAAAAAATGTTCCAAGAGAAGTTTAATACCAATGAAGAATTTCAATATGAACTTCATGGCTGGAAAAAGTGGGGCGCATTTACTTGGTGTTGGGGATTGGTTTCCATCGCATTTATTTTTCCGTTGTTACAATTGATTAGTTATTCTTTTCATTACTTTGAAGAGAGTTGGACCGCTGAGTTTCAAGAGTACGCAATAAACAGCTTATACGTATCTTCTATTGCTGCCGTTATCGCTGTCATTATTGCTTTGGTGGTGAATTTTTTACACCGTTTACAACCAAATAATAAATGGAGTGTAATGCCAATGCGTTTGGCATCTCTTGGCTATGCAGTTCCAGGAACCGTACTTGCTATTGGGGTCATGCTACCAATGATTGGGTTGGATCATCTTGTGAATGATATTTCAAAACAATTAGGCTTTGGAATGGTTGGCTTAATTTTTTCGGGTTCAATTTTTGCGTTAATCTTTGCTTCTGTAACGCGTTTCTCAGCAGTAGCTATTGGATCTATTGAAAGTAACCTTAATAAAATTCCCCCTTCATTGGATATGGCGTCTCGCACATTAGGCTGTGGAACGTGGGAGATGTTACGTCGAGTTCATTTTCCATTAATTCGTCGTGGTTGCTTGATTGCTGGGTTATTAGTCTTTATTGAAACCATGAAAGAGCTAAATGCAGCCTTATTATTACGCCCATTTAACTTTGAAACACTAGCCACTTATGTATTTAATTTTGCTTCTGATGAGCAATTAGAGATTGCAGCAATGCCTGCGGTATTATTGGTATTGGTTGGATTGATCCCATTGATCATTGTTAACCGTTCTTTGGAGCAACAGCATTAATGAATTCTGCATTATCTATATCTAATTTAACTTGCCGCTATCATGATCAGAATATTTTATCTCAGCTCTCTTTAGCTGTTGAATCGGGCGAAATTGTCTGTTTACTAGGTGCGAGTGGCTGCGGAAAAACCACTCTTCTAAAAGCGATTGCAGGTCTATTACCTCTGTCTGAAGGTGAGATGAACCTTAATGGTAAGGTGATTACCGACAGTAATACATGGTTGCCACCAGAGCAGCGAAATATAGGTATGATCTTTCAAGATTATGCGTTGTTTCCACATCTTACGGTAAGTGAAAATATCGGATTTGGCTTAAAAAAATGGGAAAAGCAACGAGCAATAGATAAAGTAGAATCCATGCTTCATCTTGTGCACTTAAGTGGCTTTGGTGATCGTTATCCTCATCAACTATCGGGTGGTCAGCAGCAGCGTGTCGCGATTGCAAGAGCACTAGCCAGTGAGCCTGACCTTCTGTTATTAGATGAACCATTCTCTAACATTGATACTCAAGTACGCCATGATCTAATTAAAGAAATCCGCCGTATCTTTAAAGCGCAAGGTGTGACGGCTATTTTCGTGACTCACAGCCGTGAAGAAGCCTTTGCTTTCTCTGATAAATTAGCAGTAATGAATCATGGTGTGATAGAGCAATTTGGCAGTGCGAATGACTTATATTATTCACCAAACAGTCGCTTTGTTGCTGATTTCTTAGGTGGTGGCTCTTATGTTTCCGGTATGATTGGCAATGATGGAAACATTGAAACTGCGGTTGGATTGATCTCTTGTGGTCGCAGTACTGAAGATGCAAATAAGAAAGCCGATGTTTTACTTCGTCCGCAAAATATTACGTTATATAGAGACGCATCAGGCAGTGCTATTGTTAAAGAATTACAATTTATGGGCGATACGTGTCGATATGTGATCGAAGATGATGAGACGCAATTGATTGGTGTATCTAATGATTCTTTATCTAATGGCGAAAAAGTAAGAGTTGAGATTAAGCCTCATTGTCCAATTGTATTTCTTCAAGAAAATAATTAAACCTTGAGATAAAAAGAACCCAGCTAATCGACTCAAGTATTAGCTGGGTTAAGTCT
This sequence comes from Aliivibrio sp. S3MY1, assembly GCF_028765575.1. Taxonomy (GTDB): domain Bacteria; phylum Pseudomonadota; class Gammaproteobacteria; order Enterobacterales; family Vibrionaceae; genus Aliivibrio. Next base: position 15,211 of record NZ_JARACO010000024.1, read on the forward strand.
TTAGAGGCGTATTTTTATTTAAAATACGCGGGAAACTAAAGAGAAAGGAAAGCTTTCATTTCATTCAACACTTTTTCTGCTGTTAGTTGGTCTTCCATTTCAGCAAAAATACGTAGTAACGGCTCTGTTCCTGAGAATCGAGCAATTACCCAGCCACCATTTTTGAAATAAACTTTAGCGCCATCTTCATAGCTCACTTTTTCAATGTCATGTTCAAATTTAGGGAGTTGTTTTTCAATATAAATTTTATTGTACAGCGCTTCTTTTTCACTTGCTTTGAATGTACAGTCGCCTTCGGCAGTGTAGGCATAACCATATTTAGCATAAATTTCATCAAGCATTTCAGAGAGTTTTTTACCCGTTACACTGATCATTTCAACGAGTAAACTGGAAGCGAATACGCCATCTTTACCTTTAATATGGCCACGAATAGTTAAGCCACCTGAGCTTTCGCCACCAAGTAAAGAATCATCCGCTTCCATTTGTGAACTGATGTGCTTAAAGCCTACTGGAACCTCAAAGCTCTTTTCACCATGATCCGCGGCAACTTTATCTAATAAATGAGTCGTTGCGATATTACGCACAACAGAGCCTTTCCAGCCTTTGTACTCAAGTAGGTAATAATAAAGCAGCAATAACACTTCATTTGGATGAATAAAGTTACCTTTCTCATCAATGATGCCTAGACGGTCAGCATCACCATCTGTGCCAATACCAATGTCATAACCATCATGAGCAACTAGGTGTTTTAAACGATAAAGTGTTGCTGCGTTAGGCGATGGCATTAGACCACCAAACGAAGGGTTTTCACCGTCATTGATAACATCAACATCACAACGAGCACTGATTAATACGGTTTGTAGGGCATTTTTTGCCACGCCAAACATAGGGTCGATCAGTACACGTAAATTCGCTTTTTTAATCGCTTCCATATCGATAAAGTTAACGATGGAATCAACGAATGCGTTCATTGGATTAATGATTTCAATACAACCATCGTTTAGCGCTTCTTCAAAATCAACACTGCTGACATCTTGCTGCGTTAAATGAGCAATTTGTTGTTCAATTTTTTGAGTGATTATTTCATCAGCATCGCGTCCGCCTTCAATGAAGACTTTAACGCCGTTGTAATCTGCAGGGTTGTGAGAGGCAGTAATACAAGCTGAGTAAATACATCCCATCTCTTTTGCTTGAAACATAACAATCGGGGTTGGAACGAATCGGTCAATAAAGCTGACTTTAATACCGTTTGCCGCGACGACTTCAGCAAACCATTTTCCTGCTTTATCTGAAAGAAAGCGGCGGTCATAGCCAATAACAAAGCCTTTTTCTTGCGCTTGTTCATTGATCATAATATTAGATAACGCTTGTGCGACAAGACGTACATTGTCTTTAGTGAACTCTTCACCAATGAAAGCACGCCATCCGCCAGTACCAAATTGAATCATTGTAAATTCCTTTTAGAGTAAGGAGCTTGCAATAAGCTCCTTACTTTTATCATTTAAATTAAGCGTTAATTAAACGTACTTAACCCATGATTACGATAACGTCGTTCACACTGCCTTCTGCTTGAACAGGGACTGCGCCATTAACTTCTTTGCCATTAATCGTGATTGATTGAACGCCTTTACTTACTGAGTTAGGGTTCTTAACTTGAATGTTGTATGTCGCACCACGCCATTGACGAGTCACTGAGAACTCAGGCCAATCAGTTGGAATACAAGGGTCAATCGTTAAGCCTTCAAAGCCAGCACGAACACCAAGAATAAAATTAGTTACCGCGAAGTAAGCCCAACCAGAAGTACCTGTTAACCAAGGGTGGTTAGCACGGCCATGATCTTGATGATCTTTACCCATAATAAACTGTACGTATGAGTATGGTTCTGCAACACGCTTTTCAATCATGTCATTTTGGTTATATGGATTTAGTGCATCATAGAATTTCATTGCACGGTCACCACGACCTAATTTTGCTTCGGCTACCCAAGCCCATGGGTTTGGATGAGAGAAGATCGCGCCATTCTCTTTTACACCTTGGTAAACACGAGTCACAAAACCAATGTCATCATTTGGTGTTGAGAATGAAGGTGAATTTAGGTGTAAGCCGTATTCAGAGAATAAGTTCTCATCAACTGCATCCATCGCTTTCTCACCACGCTCTTGAGATACTGCACCAGATAAAACCGCTAAGGTGTTTGATTCAAGGTGAACTCGACCTTCAGTTTGTTGAGCTGTACCAATTTTGTCGCCATCCTTGGTTAGGCCACGAATGTACCAACCACCTTCTTCATCCCAAAGGTGAGTTTCACACGCTTCGCGTACGTTCGCTGCCATTTCAGAGTATTTAGCTATGTCAGCATCATTGTTACGGAATTTAGCTAAATCTAAGAATTCTTCTAATGCCCAGAAATGTAAGAATGAAACCATTGATGATTCGCCACCACCTAAGTTCAGACAGTCATTCCAGTCAGCACGCAACCCTTTACAAATACCAGTACGGCCAACGTATTCTGCAGAGAAATCTAACGCCGCTTTCATGTGTTCATAAACGGTTGCGTTACCACCATCAGCGTATGGGATCACTTCGTCAAAGAAAGAGTGTTCACCTGTTTCCATTACATATTTAATGATCGTCGGAACGATCCATAAATGGTCATCAGAACAGGTATCTTCAATGCCGTGGATCTTATCGTCATCCGATGGAGTAGGAACCACTGTTGGTGATTTTGATGGAACAACGTCTGCTTTTTCAGGATCGAACCAGTCAGGATCAAATAAGTGCAGACCGTAACCGGCTTTTACTTGGCCACGTAATAAGTCTACGATACGTTTACGAGTCATTTTTGGGTTAGCGTGAGGTACAGAAATCGCATCTTGAGCGGTATCACGGTAACCAAGACCAGTACGTCCACCCACTTCGATGAATGAAGCAAAACGAGACCAAACCACACAAGTTTCAGCTTGATACAGTGTCCACGTGTTGATCATTGTATCCAAACCTTCGTTTGGTGATTTAACTTGGAATTTATCGCAACGCTCGCTCCAGTGATCTTTGATCTCTTGGAAAGCCGCATCAACATTAGCAACATCTTGGTATTTTTGACGTAGACGTTCGCCGTTGCCTTTACCTAGACCAAGAACGTAAGCAAAGCGTACTTCTTCACCCGGTTGAATAGTAAATTGCTTATGAAGAGAACCACAATGGTTGTAACAGGTTTGTGCTGAGTTAGAGCATTGACCTTTTTCAACTGCAATTGGGTTTGCTTCATCACGGTATGCGCCTAAGAAGCTATCACGTTGGCCATCATATGAATCAGGATCAAACGTAGATGCTAAGTAGTAGAAACCTTCAAAATCATTGGTGTTGTAGTAAAGATCGTATTCAATCACGCCTTCATTGTAAGAGGTACCTGCAGAGTACAATGACATCTGGTGGTTTTGGTTATCTGATTGGATATGGCTGAATGAGAATTCAACAAAAGAGAATGCAGAGATAACACGAGGCTTATCGCTGGTATTCTTAATAACCACATCCCACACTTCAGCGTCTTCACCTTTTGGAACAAATAAGGTTTTAGTCGCTTCAATGCCGTTGTAATCACATTTAAATTTAGAGTAAGACAGGCCGTGACGAACTTCGTAGCTTGCTTCATCTAAGCTTTTTGCTACAGGTTGCCATGAGATTGACCAATAATCACCTGTTTCATCATCACGTAAGTAAACATAGTGTCCAGGGCGATCAAATGTGCCGTTTGGACGGAATTTAGTAACACGGTTGTACTCTGGAGAGTTATAGAAAGAGTAACCGCCAGCATTGTGAGAAATAACCGTACAGAATTTCTCTGTACCTAAATAGTTAGTCCATGGTGCTGGTACGTCAGGGCGAGTGATTACATATTCACGGTTATCGTTATCAAAAAAGCCGTATTTCATTGTTTTATCCTTAACTAAAATACTAATAATTGGGTGACTTATGGTTGACGGAAATTAATACCCTGACGTGTTAGGGTTGGTAATCGTCCATTTAACCTTGATAAAAAGTCTGTCCAGTTTCTGTGTTGTTTTTGTGCCCACATGCCTTCAGACATTGCTAAAAGGCGTGGGAAAATCATGTAGTCCATACGCTCTTGGTTATTGATGATTTCACACCAAAGCGCGCATTGAATGCCAAGAATTCGTTTACGAATAGGGTCGTTATCAGCAAGTTCTGCTAATGGTTCATAGTTATATGCATCTTCAAGAGGAAGTACATTAGCCCAATCAACTCCCGGTTCTTCAGGAGCATAATCTTGAGCCATATCTAGATAAGTCGTTTGTCCTGGTTGAAGTACCACATCAAAGCCTTGTTTAGCGCAATTCAGTGCCGCTTCTTCGCTTAACCAAGAGTAAATCACTGTGTCTTTACTGACTTTATTACCATGTTGAGCTTCTTCCCATCCAAGCATTCTTTTACCAAGCTGCTTTAATTTAGTTTCTGCATGACGAAGTAGGTGGCCTTGAAGTTCTACGGGATCGCTATAGCCTTGTTGTTCCATTAGTTCTTGGCATTTTGAGCTGTCTGTCCAAACGCCTTTTGGTACTTCATCTGCGCCAATATGAATAAAGGGAGCAGGAAATAGCTCAGCAATTTCTTCTAATACAGTATCAATAAAGGTGTAAGTCCCGTCTAATGCAGGTGAAAGAACATTGTCTGTGTAATGTTGGATACTGCGATAATTTGAGTGGTCGTCAGTATCAACTAATAAATGAGGTAATGCTTTAATAGCAGCGCGGCAGTGCCCAGGAATATCGATTTCTGGGATCACAGTAATGCCACGAACTTCAGCGTAAGCGATCACTTCTTTAATTTCTTCTTGTGAGTAAAAGCCACCATGAGAGCCAGCAATATGCGTATATTGAGGCTCTAAAAGATGGTTAGAACCACGCCAAGCACCAACTTGAGTTAACTCTGGGAATGCTTTGATCTCAACACGCCATCCTTCATCATCTGTTAGATGCCAATGAAAGACATTAAATTTGTATTGTGCTAATTGATTGATTAAACGCTTTACTCGTTCAAGTGGGTGGAAGTGTCGTGCGCAATCTAGCATCATGCCACGGTAATGAAAGCGTGGTTGATCTTTAATTTTTACACATGGTACTAGTTGTGTGTCTTCATTAATTAATTGCAGTAATGTAGCGCAAGCATGAGCAAAACCTTCACTTGAACCTGCATGGAGTGTGATTTTATCTTCCACCACTGAGACTTGATAAGCCCCTCTATCGAGTGTTGGATTAGCAATAAATTGGATCTGTCCATTATCACTAAGAGGATGATTTTTTGATGTAATTATCTCTAACTCTTCACTTAACCATGTTGCAGGTCCTTCTGCTAATTGAGTTTGAATTTCTAGTGAAACGTCATTTAAATTAAATAATCCATCAAGACGCTGCACTGATTCTGGTTTTGGAATTAGCGATAATTCAGCGGGAGCCACTCTTAGTATTTGAGTTCGTTTAGTATGTGGTGATGCTAATACTATTGGAGAGATTGAAACCTCTAAAAATTGAGGTTTTTCGCTATCGGCAATGAATATCGCGGCATCATCAAGACCATCAGAAATAAAACGAAAAGGGGCCGTTCCAATGCTGAATTCTACGTAGTAATGGTTGTTTGCTTTTAGTACTTGATTGGCATTTGGAAGTAGCTTACAGAAGCTACCAACTTGCTCTAAAGTACCTTGAGTATTACTGTTAGGAGCTATGAAGCGATCAATCGTAAAATGAAACTGCCAATGATGAAGATCCACATCGCTTAAATTGTGTAACGTTAAGCCAAAGCGGCTTAGGTTGTCTTTTTCTGACAAAACAACAAGATCTACACGATAATCCATCATCTTTTCCTTATAAAATGCTAGAACAGGTTATGTTCTGCTTTTCCTGCCATCATGATGCCACCTTCAATCGCATCACATTGTGGTTGTACTAAATACTGGCGAATAGAAGGGGATAACCACTCCACAATGCGCTCGCCAATACTTCCCATTAACGCAATTTGTGTTGCGCCTTTCTTATTTAAAGCCGTTAAGAACATTTCAATATCGCTGGCTGTTTGTTGTAACAGCTCAATAGCAAGATCATCCCCTTTTAACGCAAGAGCGAAAATGGTTGGAGAAAACTGTCCGTAATCACATGGGCGAGCCGTTTTAGACCAATCAACGATACTATCGATGTCATGATTAAAGTGCGCTAACACATGCTCGGTTAGAGCAGTAGTAGGTTTTATACCATCAGAAGCCAAAAGCGTATGTTGAATTAGATGAAGCCCCATAATTGCGCCGCCACCTTGGTCAGATATTGGGAATTCTCGACCGCCAACAACATATTGCTGAGCATCTTGAATGTAGATACCACAAGAGCCAGTACCAGCTATCATGATTGCTCCATTTTTTCCTTTATGAGCCCCTAAACATGCGCCGTAAGCATCTGTGTTTAATGTCATTGAGGCAAAAGGGTGTTTCAATTGCATAAATTTATGCCAAGCTGACTTTTGCTCTGCACCAGCAAGGGCGAGACCAACGTGCATTGTGGCAAAATCATTTTGTGATAATTTACTTTGTGCTGCCGCTTGGGTAATCGCTGTAATGATTGAATCCATTGCAACTTCAATGCCTAATAAGATATTTGCACTGCCGCTTTTCGCTTCACCTAATAATTCACCTTGTGCATTACGAATACGAGCGCGACAAGAAGTACCACCACCATCAATGCCAACATATAAATAGCTCATGACTATTCTCCTAGTTTCGCTTGGTAAGATGATTGAGTCATAATTGCTAATAAATACCATGCGCCGTGAGGGATCCATTGTTCACCCCAACGCCAGTTTTGTAGCATATCTTCACCGTGTGGTGCAGGATTGAAAGCGATATCTTCTTCATCGTCAAAACCACCAGTAATGCCATTACAAACACCACCTTTAGCATTAAAAAAACCAAGATGAGGAAGATAATCGGGGTTGTTATGACCATGACCATCTAACATACACATATCATAAGGATTTAACCCTAATAGCCAGTTCAAATTATTCTGAGCAAAGCTCTCTAACTTCTGCTTAATATCATTAGAGGTAATATGAGGTAAGACTAAATAGCTCATACTTGCCAAAGAACCTAGGCGAGCATTCTCTCCTTGCCACCAATAACCAGACTCATTGTCATGAGCGACAAAAAAGGCACTGCGTTTTTCGCCATTAACAGGCTTAACGTATTGCCTTGGGTAACCAAATGGATTGAATGTTTCTGAAGAGATAGTTAATTCAAATTCAACAGCTTGGTTGATAATTAATTGAGTGTGAGCTTTACGGCTATTATCCGTTTCTACGTCTAAGTATTGAGATAGTGCAATAACTGGAAGGCCAGCTTCTGCTGCATGAAAATATGGACGTTCGCCATTATCAGTCGCTGACCAGAAGTGTGAGAAATTATCATCACTTTGTTGACGAGCTGATAGTTTATCTGCCCAAGTACGTGCTTCAATTAAGAAAGTGTTATCTTGAGTTGTTTTGAAAAGCTCAATAACGGCAAGAAGAGCACAATATTCATCAATAATATTCTCTTCACCATTATTTAAATAACTAAGGTTATGTTCTTTTAAATGCCAATAACCTTTTACTGCTGCTGCGAGATATTCTTCTTGAGTATACTCACCATCTATTGCTAAGCGAGATACGGCGGCTAACGCGGCGATAGAAACGCCACCACCTTGGCGAAATCCTGCTTGATAGTCATCAGATTTAAGACCATTTTGGGTCGCATAAGCACAGATATCACGTTGATTGATATCCTTGCTCCACTTGTCAAATACCGTCATGTAAAAGAAACCTGCCGGATTTTGCATTCTAACTAGGAAGTCAGCACCAAATAACGCCTCTTCCGTAAGACGGGTGCGAGAAAACGCGGCAAAATCCGATAGGTTTTGTGTTAGTTCTAATCCTTTTAGCATATTCCAAACAACCATCGGAATTTGCTGAGGGTTAAGATAATTTGCATAAGACAAATGACTGAGGTATTTACTTACGTCACCAGACGCATCGTACCAACCACCATGAACATCGACGGTTTCATTACTGTTTAATACAGGGGCTTTTTTATCGTGCTTATCAAAAATCCCACCACAACGTTGTGATTTAAAGTAGTGCATAACATCAGAAAATGTATGACTCATTAATAGGTTGCTTTTGATAATAAAAGGGTGAGAAATCGCGCCTTCGATAACTAGAATGAATTCTCCCTGCTCTGAGAATTCATTAAATGAGATCTCAGCAAAGTAACCTTGATGCCAGTGAGCAACTTGGTTTGATGAAGAAATAGAAAAACGGTGTTTTACCTCTTGTGTTTGAGTACAAACAATTTGACCTGATATTGGCTGTGTTAAGGCAGTGGTAGCCAATAATACCGCTGATTTCGGTCCGTTTGTCTCATATCCAATATGGTTAGTTAACAGTTGCATCTATTTCTCCAAAATACCAATTACTGCTATTCGTTATTACTAATGAAATTAATTTTCGTATAGGTAACAACGAACAAAATGGTTGTCTGACAGTTTTGTTACGCCAGGCATACGTTCTTTACATTTTTCTGTTACGTGAGTACAACGGCCAGCAAATGGACAACCAACTGATTCTGGTGTCCAAAGAGGAATTTCACCTTTGTTACCTTTCAGCTTGGTGTGGATCGATTTGCTTGGATCTGGCACTGCTGATACTAATAGTTGAGTATATGGATGCTGAGGGTCATGAATGATTTCATCAGTGTCACCCCATTCAACCATGTGACCTACGTACATTACCGCGAGATCTTCTGCGATATAACGAGCGGTTGCGATATCGTGCGTGATGTAAAGTAGAGACATTTCTTTCTCAAACTTCATCTCTTCCATCAGGTTTAGAACACCGGCACGGATAGAAACATCAAGCATAGATGTCGGTTCATCAGCAAGTACTACTTCAGCACCTACCGCAATATTTCGAGCAAGGTTGACACGTTGACGTTGGCCGCCTGAAAGCTGATGCGGGAACTTAGCCGCTGTTTCTTTTGGTGGGATCAAACCAACTTGCTCTAGAAGATCATACACACGATCTTCAAGCTCTTTTTGATTGCCAGATGTGACTTTCTTATGAATAAGAAGTGGTCGAGCAATATGGTGAAAGATGTTATGGGTAGGGTTTAAAGAGCCGAATGGGTCTTGCCATACCATTTGTACGCCTTCACGATATTTCATGAGATCATTTTTCTTAACGATATCTTGAATATCACGGCCTTTGTATTCAATAACGCCGTCTGTTGGTGCGTACATTTTTGCGATCATCTTTGCTGTAGTCGATTTACCAGAACCTGATTCACCTACAACAGAAAGACCACGACTTTTGTACATTTTGAATGATACGTCGTTGATTGCTCGCATCATTGGGTTTTTAAGTGCGTTACTGCTTACAGGGAAATCTTTGACTAGATTTTTGCCTTCAACCAGTAGTTCGCCAAATGCTTTGCTCATAATTTACTCCAGAAAATCCGTTTTATGCTTTTGCTTGTGCAATTGTTTCACCGTAAAGGTGGCAATTTGACAAGTGACCAGGCTCAATCTGACGAAGCTGCGTAGGAATCGTACGACATGCTTCGTGTACACGATCACAACGAGACTGGAAGCGACAACCTTGTGGGATCTCTAATAAATTAAGAGGGTTTCCAGGGATACCTGTTAATTTGGTTTTTGGTCCCGTTAGTGGTGGAAATGAACTCCCTAGCCCTTTTGTATACGGATGGTAAGGAGAGGTTAAGATCTCTTTTGAAGAAGCAACCTCAATTAATTCACCTGAGTACATGATCCCAATGCGATCTGAGAACTCAACCATTAGTGATAAATCATGCGTAATGAATAGAATAGAGAAACCAAACTCTTCTTTTAACGCATAAATTTTCTGTAAAATTTCACGTTGAACAACAACATCTAGTGCCGTTGTTGGTTCATCCATGATGATCATTTTAGGGTTTAGTGCTAATGCAATTGCAATAACCAAACGTTGACGCATACCACCAGAAAATTGGTGAGGATAATCACTTAAACGACTCGGGTGAATATCAACAATTTCCAATAAACCTTGCGCGCGAGTAATCGCTTGCTCACGAGTCATTGTGGTATGGCGCATGATCACATCACAAAACTGCTCTTCCATCGGAAGTACTGGGTTTAATGCGTTCATGGCACTTTGGAACACCATGGACATTTCACTCCAACGGAAAGCCTGCATTTTTGGATCGCTATATTTTAAGATGTCTTGACCATCAAATATAACCTCACCACCGGTGATGAATGCTGGCGGCTTATGTAGGCGCATTAAAGAGAATGCAATAGTTGATTTACCACAACCCGATTCACCAGCCAGACCAAAGACTTCACCTTTACCGATGTCAAAACTCACATTGTTTACAGCACGCACATCACCTGATTCAGTAATGTAATCCACACATAGATTGCGGATAGAAATTTGTGGGTCAGTCATATCAATCTTCCCTGTTCCAATTTAATACTGGTTTAGCTAAATCTGGTTTACGTTCATTCGTATCTTGAGCGGCTAATTTCTTCCAACGCTTCATTCCTTTGTGAGAACGAAGTTGTGGGTTAGCAATTTCATCCACAGCGAAGTTAAGCATTGCAAGGCCGACAGCGAGAAGAGTCAGTGCCATACAAGGAGCTATGAGTTCCCACCATGCGCCAATTAAGATAGATGAAGATGTTTGTACGTTGTACAGCATGATGCCCCAGCTAATCGTACTTGGGTCACCTAGACCTAAGAATGAAATCGTTGCTTCCATCATGATTGCATACATTACAGAGCCAATGAAACTTGCCCCTACGATTGAGATAAGGTTTGGCAGAATCTCAACAAAGATAATACGCCATGATGATTCACCTAATACTTCAGCAGCTCTTACAAACTCTTTTTCACGTAAGGCTAAGGTCTGAGAGCGTATTACACGTGCGCCCCATGCCCAGGACGTACACCCTATTATGAGGGCAATGGTCATAGGGCCAGCTTCACCAATAAAGGCAGCAAGCACGAACAATAATGGATACTGAGGAATAACCAGCATGATGTTCATTGCAGCCGTTAAGATGTCATCAACCTTGCCACCGAAGTAACCCGCAGAGATCCCGATAACCGTTGCTAAAAAACACACCACTAAACCTGCACTAAAGCCAACCGCTAGTGATACACGAGCACCATGAGCAAGTTGAGACCAAACATCACGACCCATACGTGTCGTTCCCATTACGTGATCTGCCTTTTTAGACATCAACAATGTACGACGGTCGGTTGCTAAGTTTTCAGAAACCCACCCATCTGGGTTATTTTGTGCAGACGTTACAACAAAACTTGGGTATTCATGTGGTTTACCTGTACGTTTATCTGGAGCGTGGTCACTAAGAAATGGAGCGAACACAGCAACAAAGATAAACATGAATAGGATACCTAAACCAAACAGTGACTTAGGGTTACCAGAAAGAAGTTTAATTAAGCCTTTCATTATTATTTTCCTCCCTTGCGTAGGCGAGGGTCTAGAACAACGTATAACATGTCAGCAAGAAGGTTAAAGAACAACATGAACAGAGTCATGATAAGTAGCTGACCTTGAAGAACTTGGTAGTCACGAGACGTAATTGCATTAAACAATACAGAACCAAGACCTGGGTAGTTAAAGATAATTTCAACGATAAGTTGACCACCAATAGCCATACCAAGAGACATAGATAGAGCGGTAACACTTGGAAGCATTGCGTTACGTGCTGCGTAGTTAAATACAACTCGGTTTTCGCTTAATCCCTTTCCTTTTGCCATGGTGATGTAATCTTCACCTAAAAGGTTAATCATGTTGTTACGCATGTTGATTAAGAAACCACCAATTTGAACAATTGAAGCACAGATCAATGGAAGAATGGCATGATAAGCGACATCTTTTATGAATACCCAGCTAGTCCAGTCTGGAACAACTCCGGGAGTATATGCATACCCAGTAGGGAACCATTTTAATCCGACGGCAAAGGTAAACATGGCAAGCATCGCGATAACCACTTGTGGCACCGCTTGAATAACCAGCATCCCTGGAGAGATAAATGTGTCGTATGCACTGCCGCGTTTCCAAGCAGCAAAAATACCTAAGATTGAACCTAGAGAGAAAGACAGAATAACTGCTGTACCAGCTAGGAAAAGAGACCAACCAAATGCGCCACCTAATAGTGTGTTTACACTTAGAGGATAGAATTTGATAGAAGTACCTAGTTCCCAAGTTAGAATGTTTTTGATGTAGATAAAGTATTGTTGATAAAGAGGGCCATCAACAAAACCTAGCAGTTGTTTCATAGCTTCGATACGCTCAGGAGTTACCTGAGTGGTGGCATTCGCAAACATCATGACAACAGGGTCACCTGGCATTGCTCGCGGAATGATAAAGTTAATCGTTGCAGCAACGACCAACGCAATAAAATAGAACGATAAACGTCTTAGAAAAAATCCCATAACTCACACCTTACTCATCCAGATATTATTTGCCTGACCTGGAAATCAGGACGCAAAATCCCCTGACGACAAGCGCCAATCCTTTAGCTAGTAGGGAAGGGGAGAATAGGCGGTGCACAAGATATGCACCGCAAAAGTTGTTACATATTACTTAACAGGTTTTAGGTCAAGAACGTGTAGAAGACGCTCAGGAATACCAGCCCAGATGTTTGGACGGCCCTTAGGATTCTTCTCATTCCACCAACCAGTGAAGCGTTGTGTATTATATTGGTACATGTAAGCACCAGACATAATAGGCAGAGTTACTTGGTTTTCAGCGATGATTTTCTGAATACCGTGAGCGATTTCGATTTGCTCATCTTTATCTGCAGTCTTGTAGAAGCTATCAAGTAGCGCATCTAGTTTCGCATCTTTGAAGTAATGCATTGCGAAACGAGGCATACCATCGCCTTCTTGTAGTGCTGAGTTATAGGCACTGTTCCAGTATAGGTGTGGATCTGCACCGTGGAAGTAGTTGGTATAAGCTAAGTCGTATGTACCTTCTAGCATTGCTTGGTTATAAACCGCAAATTCAGGAGTACGAGCTTTTGTTTTAATACCCACTTCATCTAATTGCTCAACAGCAAGTTGTACTGTGTTATTGAAATCAGTCCAGCCATTTGGTGATTGAATTAGAAGTTCAAATGATTTACCAGATGGAGTATCAACATAACCATCGCCATTCACATCTTTAAAGCCAGCTTTAGCTAATTGCTTCTTAGCTGCTTCAACGTTGTAAGTATTGAATTTCTTGTATTTGTTATGAGTTTCTTCATCAGACCAAGCTTCAAATGCATAGCCTAGGCCAGATGCGAAATCATTGACAGTACCGCCACCGTAGAATGCGATGTCGATGATAGTTTGACGGTCAAGTGCCATACCCATAGCGCGACGGAATTCAACGTTTGTTAACGCTTCATTTTTGGCTGCATCAGGGTTTTTAAAGTTAACCATCAATGCTTGTGTACCTGATGGCGGGTACCAGTATTGGTGATTAGGATTTGCTGAAGCGTAAGTACGATCGATATCAGGAATGAAAGATGAAGTCCAATCCAGTTCAGAGTTTACGATTTTACCAAGTAGTTGGTCGTTGTTTGCAATTTGAGGAACACGCAAACAGTCAACATCTAGGTTATCGTTGTCCCAGTAATTCGGGTTACGACACTGAATGTAAAGTTGTGGTGTAAACGTATCGATTTCAGTGAAAGGACCAGTACCAACCGGATTTTCATTGGTAAATGTTGTCGGGTTTTTAACTTTAGACCAAATATGTTCTGCAACAACTGGCACTAATGAAATTTCATAAGGTACGTTTGAGTTAGCTTCAGATAGGCTGAATTTAACTTGGTATTCATTCAAACGTTCAACTTTTGTAACCCACTTATTGATACCACGTTGGTCAAGCTCTGGCTTGTCCTTTAATAGTTGATAAGAGTAGATAACATCGTCAGCTGTGAATTTTTCACCATCAGACCATTTAACGCCTTTACGAATGTCAAAAGTTACACTCATTAGATCATCAGACATACGGAAATCTTCAGCAAGACGCATAACTGGTTTATTGCCATGCATCTCATTAAAGATAACTAATGGTTCGTAAACAAAATCAGTTGTTGTACGAAGATTAGTTGCTAAGTATGGGTTAAAGTTTTGAATCATTGTAGGGTAGAAATCAGGTACTACTGTTAGCTCACTGCGAGCTGCTGCATCTGTAGCAGCAAAACCAGTTGTTGCTGCTAATACTGCAGCAGCTAGTGTAGTTTTTTTAATATTGGCAAGCATAGCTGTTCCTTACTCTTTGCTTTAGTTTCACGATATATACGTCTTTATCAACTTGATAAAAACACATTTTAGGCTTACCTCAAATCCATTTTTTAACTTACCTTTACTAATGGTTTTTGAGTGGTCTGTAGGCCTTGGGCATGTATAGGAAAACGTTTTCTGCTGAAAACGTCAATTTAGATTTCCGTTAAAAACGTCAAAGTTGGGTTTCGTTACGTTAAAATCGTCATTTTTCTATATTTTTGCCATATTTCGAATATTAAAACGAGTGTGATGCATGTTCAATGTATACTGAACTGTAAAGGTAAAAGTTAGTGTTTACTTACCTGGTGTATCTTTGTATATATATGGTTTACTTTCTGCCTTATAGACAGTGATAGCGATCACGTGTGATCTAAGTCCGTAAGTTTATCGCTAAAATTATCAGCGTGAGTTTGTTGTGATTCGCTTCTCATTCTTACGACAAATATAGATTTTACTGAGTGAAATGCACTTATTTATTGTTTTTTTTGTTGTTTTTAACGAATCTAAAAGCAGTTAATTTATGCCGTAAAATAGTGTGGATATAAAAAAACCCGTACCAAAATACGGGTTGAATTTAATTACTTTAATGATTAACTCGATGAGATTAAAGACTGAAGTTTATCCTTTATCCTTATCAGTCTTTCCCTTTCTTGGTTATGTGTATTACAGTGCGTAAGGATATACTCTAATGTACTCACGACAGTTCGCCATCGCGGTGTTTTAGGCAAAGACTCTACTCGTAAGTACTTATCTAAAGTTCGAGTTTGCAGCGTGCTTCTATCAAGATAAACGCGCCATAAACCGCTTTCTTCTGCGAGAGTAAATTTAGTTTGTCCTGTGGAGTCTTCCCAATATTGAAGAGCAGAAATCATGCCATCAACAATGAGTTCTCGCATAATCATCCCTTTATCCTCTTTATTCTCATTAGCTTTAACTGCTAACTGAGCAATATCGCCCCCCATGATAGATAAAGAATCGAGTTTCTGTTTATCTCCATCAAAAGCAAACGCAGAGAGAGCTTCTACGGCATTTTCTAAGTCATGAATACGTTGCTCACTAGCTTCATTTTTATGGCTAACTACAAGCATGACAGATAAACCTGAAGCGGCTGGAAGGTGTAATAGATCAGCATTGATTTGCTTTATCGCACCATCTATATAGACGTCAATATTACCTCTATAATTTTGTTCACTTTCAATTAAGCTGCGTTTAGCGATTAACTCATCAATAGAATAGCGAGACAATTGCTCTTCTGTTCGTAAGAAAAGTTTTGCAGCCGCTTGGTTCACATATTGAATTTTGCCATCAGATTTAGCACAAATAATGGCTTCTTGTGCGTGAGTTAATTGCCCTAATATATGGCCTTGGGTTTCAAGTAAGCTGGTTTCTACTTTCTCTCTATGACGGATTTCTTGTTGCAGTCTGTCATTTTCAGTCAGTCTTCCCTCTGCTTGACTTGCTTGTAAATGAGCTTTAATTCTAGCGGCCAGTTCTTGCTTATTGAATGGTTTAGTTAAGTAGTCATTGGCTCCTGATTCAAAGCCTCGCACTCTATCTTGGGTTTGATTTAATGCGGTTAACATAATAATAGGCAGCTCGGAGTGGCTATATGTTTGCCTAATTGATTGACAAACTTCATAGCCACTCATACCTGGCATCATTACATCTAAGAGAAGTAATTCTGGTATTTCTTCTTTTAAGGCTTTTAATGTTTCAGGGCCATCATTAACGGCTTTTACGCGATAACCTTCAACTTTGAGGAAGCTACTTAATACTTGTAGATTGATAGGTTCATCATCAGCAACTAATAGCAGAGGACCGTCTGGGTTCTCTGGGATCTCTTCTGTCAGATCATCTAAATTGTATTCCAAATTTTCAGGTTTTTGGAAATGAGCGATATCTTCCTTCGTTAGTAATTTATGCTGTTGTATCTGTTCTTTACTTGCTAAAGGTACGGTAAAGCTAAAAGTAGCCCCAACCATTGGCTGGCTACTTACATATAAAGAACCGCCCATTAATTCAATGAGTTGACGACTAATAGATAAACCTAGGCCAGACCCTTGTCTGTAGCGATTAGAATCATGACCAGCTTGGATCAGAGGTTCAAAAATATGTTCTAATTCATCGGCAGGGATCCCATGGCCAGTATCAACTACTTGCACACGTAGGAATTGGTCAACAACGCTGGCCGAAATAACAATTTTCCCTTCTGAAGTATATTTAATCGCATTACCAATTAAGTTATACAGAACTTGCTCAAGGCGTTGTTCATCGGCATAAACAGAAGGTAATGATTTATCAACTTGGTTAATAATACGAATGGATTTATTACCAAGTAAATGCTGCGATAACTCAAGAACAAGACTTGTTGCAGAAGAAAGATCAGCGACATGACGGTGAATATCTAAATTACCATGACGCATTTTATGGTAATCCAATAAATCATTAACTAGGTTTGTTAGTCGTTGTCCGCTATTAATTATGATTTCTAATTGATGTCGATGAGAAGCTGATATAGGGCCATTTTCACCAGTATAAAGAGCTTCTGCAATACCAACCATACCATGCAGTGGGGTTCTTAGCTCATGAGAGGTTGTTGCTAAGAATTCATCTTTTAATTTATCCGCGGCTTCTAACTCGCTATTTTTATTTTTGATAATAGCAAGGTTTGCTTCTAACTCTTTATTTTGAGCTTTGATCAGTTGAATTTTTTCTCTTATTGATCGTTGCATTCGTGCAAAACTTACCGCAAGACGACCAATCTCATCTTTTCTATCGGTACTAATCATCTCTTGATCTAAATCCCCTGCGGATACTCGTTCTGCTGCCCAAGTTAGACGTAGTAAAGGAGCGGTAATTGAGTTAGATAGGAAATGAGAGGCTATGACTACACTGGCGATAGCGATGATCATAGCAATAATAAAGATGTGCTCTAATTGTTGGATTTGTGCAAAGGCTTCATTTTCAGGAAGCTCAACAGACAACCCCCAAACATGATTATCAATATTGATTGGAGCAAATGCTGCCAGCACTTTCTGGCCATTTTTATCTACAAAACTACCGACGTCTGTTTTTCCTGATAGTGCCGCTATTATATTTTGAGATAAATTTTTGTTGGTGTTGTTATTGTTAATTCGAGAATAAGAGTCTTCACCAACAAAATAGGTTTTAGTTGAGCTATTTTCCTTCTTATTCAAAAGCTTAGATAACCCGGTGTTTGGTAATTTAAATAAAGCAAAACTATGTAAGTACCCTTGTTGAACGATAGGTGCGGCAAACCACGCAGTACTTTCATCATTAATGTAAGAGAAATCAGAAAATATAACCGGGATATTGTCTTGGTTATTTGGTTTATCCATTATTTCACGTACTTTGCTGTATGTTTTTTCAAGCAAAGTGTCTTTATATTTACCTGTGAGTAGATTAGTACCGTAGTTGTCTTCTTTTTTAGTTGAGTAGACAACATTGCCATCAATATCCACTAATAGGATATCGGTGAAATCAGAACGCTTTAGTAGCTCTTGGTAGGCCCAGTGATATCGCTTATGTAAAAGACGATAGCGTTCACTACCAATATAGGAATCAGATTCAGGCAAGACACTGGTGCGAATTTTATTACCAGAACCTTCTATATACCTTAATTGTGCATTTTTTCTCGCATTTTCAATCGATGAGCCTAAATGCGGAAACGCACTGATTAAACCATAAAATCGGCCACCACTCGCATTGGCTAATTCTGAACGTGCAAAGCCTAAAACTTCGGATCTTCGTGCTTTAAAATAGTTTGTTACTTGCTGCTCTTTATTATCTCTTAAAGAAACAAGGTGAGCTGTACTTTGAGTAGCTAGATCTTGACTGTGCGATTGAAGAAAGAAGATCGCGATAATTGATAGGGGGGTAATACTCAATGCAAGAAATGCAATCATTAACGTATGTTGAAGACGTTTAAAGTGTTGTTTTTTATCCATGTTAAGCCTGATTTACACTGTTGTCCATTCAGCGGAATTGACACAATTAACGTGTCAGTAAGTATATGGTAATGAAGTTTTAACGAGAAACTCTGCTGCTTCTTATACGTAATTTACGTTAAAAATCAAGCAGCAGAATGGTAAGTTGCGGCGGAGTGCTAGATTATTTTTGTGCGGAGTAGATCTTAAATTTATTATTTTTAGCTAATGTTGCACATTCCCCAAAGGCTTTTTCAATAATTGGAGGATATTGTAAGAAGCTATTTGCCACTAAAATTAATTGCCCTTGATGAGTTAAATTTTGTGGTGCTTTTGCAAGTAGCTCTTCTGTTGAAGAATAGTGCGTTTTTAAACCCGCATGAAACGGAGGATTGCTCACGATAAATTGGTAATTTTCTTTAGTATCAGAATAAACATCACTAGCGAAGACATTACCTTCAAGACCGTTTGCTTTTAAAGTCTCAATTGATGAGGCAATAGCTAGAGCGCTGATATCAACCATATCTAAATGAATTTTAGGGTTTAATGTTTTCATGACTGAACCTAAAACACCGGCACCACAACCAAAATCAAGTACGTGCCCACGTAATGATGGCAGTGTTTGTAGTAGTAATTCAGAACCTTTATCAAATTCACCATGACTAAATACGCCTGGTAGGCTTCTTACTTCAATGGTGTGCTCTTCAAATTGAACTTGATACTCTTTAAACCAATCTTGTAGATTGAAGCTTGGTACTGATTCAGTGCATTGGCCCCAGTAAAAACTGCAACGACGAGCAGAATCAAATTTAGTGATTGGTCCAAAATCGGCAAACATTTTTTCAATGCTTTTTACACCACTTCTGTTTTCACCAATGACAGCGATTTCGGTATCTTTACCTAGCTTGGCTAGAAGCATGGTCAGTAGATACTCAGCTTCAGCTTTTGCTTTTGGCCAATACAGTAGGATCATATCTGCATTGATATCTTCAGTTAACTCAGAACCAAAATGGCAGTCAATACTGTCATTGTTTTCAAACTGCTTATAGTAGCCATAGTTAGTCGTAAAAATTGATGTTGAAGCACAATGTTTGACTAACTCAAGTGGAAAATCATCAGTAAGTTCACCAGCAATGAGAACGTGTTTGCCTTCAAAATAAGCAAGTTGACGTTGAGTGATTTGACTTGGAGCTGAGTAAGACATAATGGCCTCGAAAGAATACAAAAACTGACGAGATTGTCCCACAAAGAAAGGGGAAGGAAAAGAAAAGTAAGAGGCTGTTTACGTGAGTAAAGAAATCCAGCCTCTATCTGATAAAGTTTATTGAGTTAATTCTTATCTTGTTGGTCTAAAAATGTTTTAAATTCAGTCTCATACATATTAAAAAGAACTAAAGTTAAAGCGAAAATAATAGGGCCATAAATTAAACCAATTAAGCCATATAAGTGAATTCCGCCTAATAAAGAGAAGAAAATGAGTAACGTATTCATTCCTGAGTTACCTTGCATCAATAATGGTCGTACGATGTTATCAATCGAACCTACAACCAGAACTCCCCACGCGGTTAAGAAAATAGCCCATTCCCATTGGTTCGTTAAAAGTAGATAAATCGTTGCAGGTACCCAAATAAGAGCAGTACCAACAACAGGAATAAAAGAGGCAAATCCCATCATTGTTCCCCAGAATAAGCCAGGAAAACCAGCTAACCACATAGCAAAACCACCGGCTAGGCCTTGGGCTATAGCAGTTAAGAAAGAACCAAGAATCGCTGATTTTGAAACCACTTCAATTTCATTCAATAAGCGATCTTCTTGACTTCTTGAAAGAGGCAATACATGGCGAAATGCTGAGATGATTTTGTCCTGATCTCGCAATAAGAAGAAGAGAACAAACAGCATTAAGAAGAAATTCACCAGTACATTTGTCACATCACCCAATATTTGAGCACTGACGCCAACCACTTTTGTTCCTACTTGAGAAGCAAGTTGAGCCACTTTTTGAGTAATTTCAGCAGGGTCAATAACATCAAAAGGGAGGTGCTTATTAATAAACGCTAATATTTTCGCAACAATAGGGTGTTCAAATAAAGTCTGAATTCCACCTTCTGTGACCCAGTGATAAGCGTCTTTAGAAAAGGTTACGCCTTGCTGAACAATGGCAACAAAGACAAAAAATAGGGGGATGGCAATAATAAAGGTCAGTGCAGTACAAGACAAAATAGCCGCACTATTGGGGCTATTTGGTAGTTTTTCGCTGATTTTATTATGTAGAGGTGCAAATAACAGAGACATAATAAAGGCGAGGATAATAGGGTTTAAATAAGGCTGAATTAATAGAAAACACGCATAACCCGCGGCAAGTAAAGCAGCAATTAAAACCCAATGGCTAGAATTTAGTTTATTGAAATGAGACACATTATTCCCTTATGATGCGGTTAGCTATTTAATAAATACTGACAGTTAGTTAAGTTATATAGGTACTTAGTTAGCTTAGCAAGAATAATGGAGAGTAACGATGGGCTGTTGTGATAAAGAGACGTGCAATAGTAATAAAAAAAGAAAATTACCAGTTGTTCCTGTAATTATGATTGGACTAATAGTGATGGTGGTGTATTTCTGGCAATAAAAATGGCCTTCTCAATACAGAGTCGACCATTGATTAATTTCTTATCGTTTTAGATTTATTTTGCTTCTGAAGCCATTGTAGCAAAACAACGATCAGCGGCTTCTAGTGTTGCTTCAATCTCTTTTGGACCATGAGCTAAAGAAGTAAATCCAGCTTCAAATGCAGAAGGAGCAAGGTAAACACCGTGTTTTAGCATTAGATTGAAAAAACGTTTGAATTGTTCGATGTCGCACTTAGTTACGTCTTCGTAGGTTGTTACTGTTTCTTGATCAGTAAAGAAGAAACCAAACATACCGCCAACGTAATTAACTACCATTGAGATACCATGCTTATTTGCTAGCTCTTTTAAGCCTAGCGCTAATTGTTTGGTCGTACTAGCAAGGCGCTTTTCATTGCCTTCTTCTGTTAATACTTTCAAACAAGCAAAACCAGCAGCCATTGCAACAGGATTACCAGAAAGGGTACCCGCTTGATATACAGGCCCTGTCGGAGCAATATACTGCATTACTTCTTTGCTGCCACCAAACGCACCAACAGGCATGCCGCCACCAATAACTTTACCAAGACAAGTTAGGTCAGGTTTGATGTTGTAGTAACCTTGTGCACAGTTTTCTGCAACACGGAACCCTGTCATTACTTCATCAAAAATCAATAACGCGCCTTCTTCATCACAGATCTGACGAAGACCTTCATGGAAACCTTCTACTGGTGGAATGCAGTTCATGTTGCCAGCAACAGGCTCAACAATAATACAAGCGATCTCACCTTTATTTGCAGCAAATAGTTCACGAACAGACGCTAAGTCATTAAACGTTGCTGTTAGTGTGTACTTAGCAAAATCAGCCGGTACGCCAGGAGAGCTAGGTTGGCCAAGTGTTAATGCACCTGAACCTGCTTTTACCAGTAAGCTATCGGCATGACCGTGGTAACAGCCTTCAAACTTCATGATCTTATCACGGCCTGTGTAACCACGAGCAAGACGAATGGCACTCATTGTTGCTTCTGTGCCTGAACTTACCATACGAACTTGTTCCATTGATGGGACTAATTCAGAAACAAGCTCAGCCATATTGATTTCAGTTTCAGTTGGTGCACCAAAACTTAAACCACGTTGTGCAGCAGATATTACGGCTTCACGAATAGCAGCATGGTTATGGCCAAGGATCATTGGACCCCAAGAGCCAACGTAATCAATATAAGCTTTTCCATCGGCATCAAAAATTAATGGGCCATCGGCACGCTCAATGAAAATTGGTGAGCCACCAACACCAGCAAAAGCACGAACAGGTGAATTAACGCCACCAGGGATTTTCTCTTGCGCTTTTGCAAATAGTTCTGCTGATTTGGTCATTACTTATATCCTCGTAGTAATCAATTGGACCAGTTGGCAGTTATTGTACCTAAATTGAATCAGAATGCTTGAGTTGATCGTATTAATCCCCATCTAATAAGTAAATAAATATACTGAATGAGAGCTAACTAGCTCTGTTACGCGTGATGGATGTATTGAATACTTGAATGAAACAGTCAGGTATTAGATAATCAGAATTAAAATAGAATTGGAAACCAATCTGAGAGGTTGAAATGAGTGATGTATCTGTGCCGTTAACGTTTTCTGATGTTGCTGCGGCAAAAGTAAAAACGTTAATAGCAGAAGAAGAAAACCCAAATCTAAAACTACGTGTATACATTACAGGTGGTGGCTGTAGCGGTTTCCAATACGGATTTACTTTTGATGAAGACGTAAATGATGGCGATATGACGCTAGTAAATGATGGCGTAACTTTAGTTGTCGACCCAATGAGTTTACAGTACTTGATTGGTGGTGTTGTTGATTATACAGAAGGTCTAGAGGGTTCTCGCTTCTTTATTAATAACCCAAATGCGACAACAACATGTGGCTGTGGCGCATCGTTTAGTGTGTAACCACTGAGGCAGAAAGGTAAGTTGAGTACTCTCTTCTTACCTTTTTTTATAAATGTACAGCATTAAGTCGTGCTCGAACTATGTTGATGAGCCACCAAGGCATTTCAGCTGAAGATTCAGAACGTTTATTGGTTCGGCCAATGGAGCGAGTTACGTTCTATTGAAGGGCTTGAAAAGTAGATGCGAAATTACAAACAGGTGTTCAATGTTTACGCCCAGAGCTATTAACGCGCCTTGTTTATTGAGGTTAGGCAGAGATAAAGAATACGCGAACGAGAGATAAAAATAATGCCCTACGGTGTCATCAGATCATGACATCATAGAGCATTATCGTACGTTAACTTACTCGTGAGTTAGTACCGGGTGATTGCCAACGATAAATTGGCTGTACTGCTCAAGTTGTTTTAGGCGTTCTTTGGCTACAAGTTCAAACTCTTTCTTATCGTTACCTGTTAATGATTTTGATTGTGGTAACGAGACCGTTCTTGCATCTTTATGAACACCGTTAACTAAGAATTCATAATGTAAGTGAGGGCCTGTAACTCGTCCTGTACCACCTAAGGTACCAACCGTATCTCCTTGCTTTACTCGTTGTCCCGCGTTGACATAACGCTTAGTCATATGTAAATACTTAGTAATGTAGGTATTACTATGGCGAATAAAGACATAATTACCATTGAATTGATTGTAACCTGACTTATCAACCACACCATCACCTGCTGCCCAAATAGGGGTACCAACCGGTGCGACATAATCAGTGCCTCTATGTGCTTTTCTTTGGCCTGTTACAGGGTGTAAGCGACGAGGGTTAAAGTTAGAACTCACATAACGGAAGTTAATTGGGGAACGTAAAAAAGCCTTTTTCATTGCTCGGCCATTTGGCTCATAGAAATTGCCATTTTTATCATTACGAATAGCGGTAAAGTTATCACCACGATTGGTAAAAGATGCTGCAATAATATTCCCTTTGCCTGCGTATTCCCCCTCAACATAACGCTCCTCATAAAGAACGTTAAAACTGTCGCCTTCACGAATATCTAAAGCAAAATCAATATCCCAACCAAAAATGCCCGCCAGTTCCATTATTTGGTTTGCATTTAAACCAGCACTAATAGAGGCATTCCAGAAGTTAGATGTAATCGTTGCTTTGGTATAGTTAAGCTGTGTTTCGATATCTTGCTTTTCAAATAAGCCAAGGTAGCTATCGCCGACTTTACTAATCCTATAGGTTTCAAATTTACTGATAGGACGAATAAGTTGAATTATTTCTTGGTTTTTGTTGAAGCCAAATTTTAATTTGTCTCCTGGACTCAACCGAGTTAGCTGATTTTCTATCTCTTTATCACTACTGGTTAAGTTATAAAGTTGGCGAGCAGTTAAACCAACGCGACTGAATAGTACAGAAGCACTTTCACCAGACTTTACGGTATAAGTTTCCCAAGAGAGTTGTTTATTTTTAGAGGTTTGCTCATGAGAAATAAGGGACTCTTGACGAATTTCAATAGGGTATGTTTGTCCAACGGATAATTTATAAAAACCGGAATCTGGTGCGACAGAATCTGGAATTGTCGCTACAGCAGCAACTATTCCAGCACTGCAAATACCAATAAGAATGCGATGGATAACAGGAATGCGAGTTAATTTAGATAATATCATTCGACTAATTAGGTAAAGAATTCATAAAAATAACGACATAGGAGTTTAGCCTGTTTTTAGACTAACTGCTATGTAATGAGGTTATCGTTTTGTCACCTTTTAATAAAAAAAAGTTCAGTAAATTTAAAATAAACAAGAAAAAGCCAACCCATAATGGAAAAGAGTTGGCTTAACGTTTTATTTATTAAGAGCGAAAGTAGGTAAGGACAAGTGCCAGCGAATAGCCGCAAGTCTAATTGCTAATGTGGTAGCTACCCCCATTAGCATAGCGGTTGAACTCTGAATATTAAATTCGAGAGCAAAGGTGTGAACAATACCTCCTAAAATACAAGCCGTAGCATAAACTTCACTTCTTAATACCATAGGAATTTCACGAGCAAGTACATCTCGGATTATTCCACCGCCACAACCTGTAATAACCCCCATAATGACTGCCACCATAGGGTCGGCATTGTATTTTAGTGCTTTTTCAACACCGATCCCGACGAAAACGGCTAATCCAATAGCATCGGATACTGGTAAAACATACCAAGGAAGGCGTTTGGGTTTTCTGATGATTAACATGGTTAAAATGCAGGTAACAAAAATGACTAATAAATAGTTTGTATCAGTAATCCAGAAAACAGGGGTAGCACCAAGTGCCATATCTCGAATCGTACCACCACCGATAGCGGTAACACTCGCAAGTACTGTGACGCCAAAAGGGTCCATTTTTAACCGTCCGGCTAATAACACTCCCGAAATAGCAAAGATGGCAGTACCGAACATATCAATTATATAGATTAACATCTTGTCCTCTATGACTTACAGCATGATGTTGTTGAGAGTACAGTTATAATCCATGTTTGATTATAACCATTAGAGTGCTTTGAAGGATTAGCCAGATAGCTATTCTCCAACTTAAAAAACGATGTATTTGTGCTAAATGAATCGCAGAAGGTGCGATTTTTCCTCCAAGTTTTGGTCTACTGATTTTCTTGCCCTGATAAATAACAGGACCGCCCATAGAAAGCTCAAATTTTTTGCCAATAATGATAAGTAACCATGCATTATTTTTATTTGGCCAGCTTTTTTTCTGTTGTTTAAGTACATGAAGAACAATTTGAAAATGTTTTCCTATAAGGCATAAAAGGCTAAACATCTTTAAAGGAATAAAATCTAGAATAGTTTGAATGGTTAATGCTGGAATACCAAATGGTCTAAATGTATCTCTTGAAGGTGACCAGGCACGAGCTAATTCTAAAGATAAACGATAAATAAAAGCTCCGATCCCTCCTGCAATACCATACCAGAACAGCACGCCAATGACGGTTCGTGCATAACCTAAAACCATTGTCTCTGCACTTGCTTTACCTAAGCCTAAAAGGGAAAGTGGTTCAATATCTCTATTTAACCAAGGCATTAAAATTGTTTTTGCTTCTTTTTTATCTTCTTGGTTGATTGCTTTTATCGTATTTTTACAAAGTTTTTCAACACCTCGCCATTCCAAGGAAATTAAAAGTAACCCTAGATTAAATAATGGTAGATTCCAGATGAGAGGTAATGCAGCAATATACACAATAATGACAGGGGTAATCATTAACGCCCAAGCAAGCGAACCAGAAATTAAACGTTGTTGATAAGAGCGAGTAGTATTTACCTTTGTGGAGAGTAACTCTGCGAATTTTCGCCAGATAGTCATTGGGTGTGCATGTACGGGAATAGGAAGAAGTAGATGAAATAATAATGCTCCCCATAAAACCAATAGAGAGTAATCAGCAATGAGTAGAGATAGTTTTTCAGACATATATGTTTACTGTATAGAGGGAAAGAATTGAGCTAACGAATTTTGCCAGCTCAATTAGGTTGCAATTATTTTAGCAATGCGACAATTTTAGTCACCATTTCTGATGAGCTTTGCGCAGCAAGAGGCAAAAACTCCTCAAAGCTCATTGGTGATTCTTTATCAGCGACATCTGAAATTGCACGAACAACAACAAATGGAATTTCAAACTGGTGGCAAGTTTGAGCAATTGCAGATGCTTCCATTTCAACAGCGATAACTGATGGGAAGTGAGTGCGGATGAATGCTTGACGCTCTGGAGTGCATACAAAAGCATCACCAGTACAGATTAAGCCACGTACAGCGTGTTTATTTTCCATTTGTGTTAATGCTTGCTCTGCCACAGACATTAATTTCTCGTCGGCTTTGAAAGCGGCTGGTTGCTGTGCCATTTGACCCATTTCGTAACCAAAAGCAGTTACGTCTGCATCATGGTGGCGTACTTCTGTTGAAATAACGACATCACCAAGATTTAGTGATGAATCAAATCCACCAGCTGAACCTGTGTTTAGCACAAGATCTACATTATGATCTGAAATAAGTAATGTTGTACCTACTGCAGCAGCAACTTTACCAATACCAGATTGTAGCAATACAACATCAGCACCAGATAATGTACCTGTATGAAAAGTACATCCTGCTTTTGTTGTTGTCGTTAAGCCTTCAATCTGTTCTTTTAGAATGGCAACTTCTTGTTCCATTGCACCAATAATGCCGATTTTCATGTGTATATCTCAATAAAGTTTGAATAGATGATAATTGTAACATAGCTATTAAAGAGTGAGGAGCTAAGAGTAATGAGGTTAATCACGCATAAAACGGTCTTTTTAGGTTGATATTTGTTCGCATTGTTTGATTGTTGTTCGAACGGTATTTTTTTTAATAAAAAGCCTTGCACGAAAATCTGAATTGCCTATACTGCGCATCCACTGACACGGAGCGAGTGATTCAAATCACAGTATTTCTTGTTAGTTTGCTCTTTAAAAATTTGAAACCTATTAATCTGTGTGGGCACTTGTGAGTTGATAA
>NZ_JARACO010000025.1 GCF_028765575.1 Aliivibrio sp. S3MY1
CTATTTTACTGCACGGGTGTAAAATATATTGATCTGCTTCTAATTAAAACTATACTGCACAGGCGTGTAATAAATAATATAAGTGGAGAACATTGTGCGAAAACAAAACATAAAACGCACATTCCTAGGTGCTGTCATAGCATTAAGTTTGTCAGGAATGCTTACTGGTTGTGAAAAAGCGGTATCTGAAACGACGGATCAAACGATTAAGCCGGTAAAACTATTGTCGGTAAAAGATCTTTCTGTTGCTGATTCTGATGCGTTTCTTGCACGTATTGATGCGACGTATCGAGCACAATTGTCATTCCAAGTGGGTGGTGAAGTCTCTGATATAAAAGTAAAAATGGGGCAAGCTGTAACTAAAGGCGAGTTATTGGCGTCATTAGATCCAAACGATTTACAACTGGCATTGGATGCAGCGAAAGCACAGTTCTCACTAGCGAAGACACAATGGAGTCGCGCTAAAAGTTTGTACAGTAAGAAGCTAATTAGTACCAATGAGTACGATCAGCGTGAAACACAATATCAAGCGGCACTGGCAAATTACGAACAAGCAAAAACGGATGTAAGCTATACCGAAATTCATGCGCCGTTCTCTGGCATTATTTCGTATACCTACGTAAAACCGCATCAAATTGTGGGTGAGAAGCAAGAGATTTTAAATTTGATTGATAACTCAACATTGGATGTGTCGGTAACCTTACCTATTAGCTATGTAGATTCTGTTTCTATTCCGGTATTAATCAGTAGTGATATGTGGGTAACCATGGATAATGAGCCTAACAATAAAATTCAAGGTAGATTTAAAGAGATCTCAACACAGCCTAATTTAGACACGAACAGTTATGAAGCGATTGTAACGATGGCTTTACCAAAAGGGCGTAATCTATTAACGGGCATGACGGGACAAGTTCATATTCCAAAACAGAAAAGCTCTGGTTATTTGCAACTTCCCCAAAGTGCATGGGTAAGTAAAAACATCAATCAAGGGCAAGTGTGGTTAATGAATGATGAAACAAACACGGTGACTAAAGCGACGTTACCGTTAAATGAGCAAGGGTTAGTGATATCTGGTTTAAATGCAAACGATTATGTTGTGATTGCTGGTGTTGATAGCCTTGTTGAAGGTCAAACAGTAAAAGCATGGCAACGTGAGGAAGGTATTTAATGAAGCGTTCATTATATTCATTATTGGTACTGAGCCTCTTTATGCTAACGGGTTGCCAAGAAGACGCGGTAACAGAAAGCAGTGAGCCACTTTATATCTCAGGCTTTACAGTTGGCGCGCCTGTGACTCAACAATTTCGCTCTTTTAAAGGCCAAGTGGTTCCTGCTGAGCAAACCCCTATAGCGTTTCGAGTAACGGGTGAGATCCAAGAGGTATTAGTTAAAGCCGGAGATGTGGTTAAACAAGGCCAACTCATTGCAAAACTAGAAGACAGCAAGGTAAAACAAACAGTTAATGATGCTAAAGCACAATATTCGTTAGCGTCAAAACAGTATCAACGCGGTAAAGAATTGAACCGCCGCGCTATGATTTCAACAGCGGAACTTGATGAGTTATTTGCGAATAGAGAACTGGCGCAAGCGACGTATCGTTCAACTAAAAATCAGTTAACTTATACTCATCTTATTGCACCATTTAGCGGCAAAGTGCTTGATGTTTATAAAGAGCAGTTTGAGCGTGCAGCGGCAGGTGAGCCTATTCTTAGTTTGTATCAAAACGATAAAGTGTACGTGCGTATTGATCTGTCAGATAACGTGTTAGCCATGATAAATCCTGAAACTAATCGAGACTCTTATCATCCGATGACCACATTTGTAGGTTTATCAGGCTCTTATTCTATGGCGTACTTAGAGCACACTAGCGAGCCAAATGCCCAAACTCAAACCTATGAAATGTACTTAACCATGCCTCAACCGAGCACTGAGATTTTGCCTGGTACTAGTGCCACGGTGAATGTCGACATGGTAGAAGCCGGGATCACCTCAATTGATGGCTACCATGTACCAGTGACGGTACTGCAAGCGGGTAAAAAAGCAGGTCTGTTTTATGTCTGGATCATACGTGATGGGCAAGCGGTTAAAATGCCAGTAACCATTCGCCAAATAAACGGTGAAGGAGCAATTGTGGCTTCTGGTATTACTCAAGGTGATGTTCTTGCCAACTCAAGTGTACGAAAATTACGTGAAGGCAAAAAGGTAACGTTAGTGGAGAATCAACAATAATGAACATTGCTGAATATTCAATAAAAAATAAAGTCATTAGCTGGCTATTCATTGTTATTTTAACTATTGGTGGTATCACCTCATTCTTAGATTTAGGCCGTTTAGAAGACCCTGCTTTTACGATTAAAGACGCGATGATTATCTCGACTTATCCGGGGGCAACTTCAAAAGAAGTTGAAGAAGAGTTAACGTATCCATTAGAAAAAGCGATCCGTAAATTACCTTATATCGATAAAATCACATCGACCTCGTCTAACGGCATGTCGCAGATCATGGTGAGCATGAAGATGGATTACGGTCCAGATGAGTTGCCACAGATCTGGGATGAAATGCGTCGTAAAATTAATGATTTGAAACCAACGTTGCCTCAAGGGGTTCAATCTTTACAGATCATTGATGATTTTGGTGACGTGTTTGGCGTAATGATGATGCTGACGGGTGACGATTATAACTATGTTGAGTTAAAACGTTATGCCGATACATTAACGCGCGAATTAGAACTGATTGATGGGGTAGGTAAAGTCTCTATCGCGGGCGATCAACAAGAAATGCTGTTTGTTGAAATATCTCTCGATCGCTTAGCAGCACTGAACCTAGACATGAATATCGTAGCTGGCCTATTAAACCAACAAAATAACGTGGTGCCGGCGGGGGAAGTATTGGTGAATGGCGAAAGCTTAACCATTCGTCCAAGCGGTACGTTAACCACGATTGAATCGTTAGAAGATTTGATTATTCATGGCCGTGATACCGGTAATTTAATCCGTTTAAAAGACGTCGCAACGATTAGCCGTGGTACACAAGAGAAACCGAACAATGTGATCCGATTTAACGGTAAAGATGCGTTAAATATTGGGCTGTCGTTCGCGTCTGGTGTAAACGTGGTCGAAGTTGGTCAACGAGTTCAAGAAGAGTTAGCGTATTTAGAATCGATCAAACCTGCCGGACTTGAGCTAAGTTATTTCTATAACCAAGCGCAAGAAGTCGATACGTCAGTCCGTGATTTTATCATCAGTTTAGGCGAAGCGGTCGCGATTGTTATTTTGGTTTTATTGTTCGCGATGGGCATGCGAAGTGGCCTAATTATTGGTGTGGTGTTACTACTGACCGTATTTGGTACGTTTATTTTAATGAGCTACAACAACATTGACCTTCACCGTATCTCATTAGGTGCGTTGATCATTGCACTAGGGATGTTGGTTGATAATGCCATTGTCGTGGTTGAGGGGATTTTAGTTGGTCTCAAAAAAGGACGAACCAAGGTTCAAGCAGCGGCAGACATTGTAAAACAAACACAATGGCCTCTATTGGGCGCAACGGTTATCGCGATTGCTGCGTTTGCTCCGATTGGTTTATCAGAAGATGCCACTGGCGAGTTCATGGGCGACTTGTATTGGGTGTTGTGTTACTCATTGTTTTTAAGTTGGGTAACGGCTATTACGATCACGCCATTCTTAGCTAATTTATTGCTAAAAGAAGAAGATAAAAACACCGGTGAAGAAGAAGACGACGCTTACAAAGGGGTCTTATTTACAGCGTTTGGTTTATCACTTAAGTTGGCGTTACGCTTTCGTTGGTTAACCGTTGCTTCGTTAGTCGGTTTGCTGGTGGTAGCTGTGATTGCTTTTGGTCATGTGAAGCAGCAATTTTTCCCTGCCTCAAATACGCCAATGTTCTACGTGGATATGTGGATGCCAGAGGGCACTGATATTCGTGAAACAATTAAGCAATCAGAAGCGGTTGAGAGCTACATTAATAAGCAAGACAATATTGAGTTTGTTTCAGCATCGATAGGCCAAGGTATGCAGCGTTTTGCGCTTACTTACCAACCAGAAAAGAGCTATGAAGCGTATACACAATTCCAGATCCGAACCACAGATCGCGAATCAATGTTTAGTTTATTAGAATACTTAACTAACTCATTAGATAAACGTTTTGAGAAGCCAACCTTCCAGTTCAAAATGATGGAATTTGGTCCTTCTCCTGCGTCTAAGATCGAAGTTCGTATTTCAGGGCCTGATCCTCAAATTCTGCGTGATCTAGCGACCGATGTTGAAGACATTCTAGCGACAGATTCAGGCTCAAGAAACATTCGACATAATTGGCGTGAACGTACTAAAGAGCTAACGCCTGAGTTTAATGAATCGAAAGCGCGTCGCTTAGGGATCTCAAAAGAAGACTTATCAAATACGCTGCAAATGGCATTTGGTGGTAATACATTAGGAATGCTGCGTGATGGCACACATACTTTGCCAATTGTGGCGCGTTTGCCAGAAGTAGAGCGTGTGGATTTTGAATCATTGCAAAACGTGAAGATCTGGAGTCCATCACTACAAAGCTACATTCCAGTAGACCAAGTGATTGATGGTGTGAACCTAGATTGGAGTGAGCCTCTTATCCAGCGTCGCGACAGAAAACGCACTATTACGGTCATGGCTGATCATGATTTATTAAGTGATGATACGCCTGCAAGTTTGTTAGCGCGTGTTCAACCAAAAGTGTTGGAAATGCCGTTACCAGAAGGATATGAAATCACATGGGGTGGTGAATATGAATCATCAAAAGATGCGCAAGAGTCTCTATTTGGTTCATTGCCAATGGGCTACTTGTTCATGTTTATCATCACAATGTTGCTGTTTAACTCGTTTAAAAAGCCGTTAGTAATTTGGTTTACGGTTCCGCTGTCCATCATTGGTGTTGCGTTTGGTTTATTGGGTACTAATATGCCGTTTAGCTTTACCGCGTTCTTAGGTTTATTAAGCTTGAGCGGCATGATTTTGAAAAACGGGATTGTCTTGCTTGACCAAATCAACCTTGAACTGTCATCAGGCAAAGATCCATACGTTGCGATAGTGGACAGTGCGATCAGCCGTGTGCGTCCTGTGAGTATGGCGGCGTTAACGACAATATTAGGGCTTATCCCATTATTGTTTGATGCCTTCTTTAGCTCAATGGCAATCACTATTATGGCGGGTTTAGGCTTTGCGACTATTTTGACACTGATTGTAGTGCCAGTAATGTACGCGATTTTATTTAATATTAAGCCTGCACCAAACCACGCATAAACGAATACTGTCTTTGAGTTTATTTTTACTCACCAATCACAATGGCCTTAGGGTTATTGTGGTTGGTTTTTTACGTTATAATCTCCTTAAAGATAGTTACTTATATTTCACGGGTTAATACTATATTTTGAGTGATAACCCTGTATAATCCGCCGCCTATTTATTGGTAATATTATTGTCTCTCTAAGACAATCATTCACGCGTTAGTTAAACTTAGGAATTCGTTATGACTGAAGAAGAAAGAATTGAACTGCAACAGAACAACCCATTACACGGTCTTAAGTTAGAAATCTTACTGCAAGAGTTGGTTGATCATTACGGATGGGAAATTCTAGATACCGCAATGCGTTTAAACTGCTTTAACACCAACCCGTCAATGGCGAGTAGTGTTAAATATTTGAAGAAAACACAATGGGCAAGAGAGAAGGTTGAAAACTTCTACTTATACCGTTTTAAACGTATGCCTAAAGCGTCTGATCTTGAATATCAAATGCCTCCACGTTCACGTACATTTGCTCATGGTCTTGAGCCTCGTGAACCAATGGAACTGACGGTAGAATCGATTCTGCTTTCTCAAGCGAAGTCAGCGTCAGCACACCAAGCACGTTCTCAAAACCGTGGTGGTAACTACCGTCGTTAAGTGTTAGGTGAATCATCGCGAATTGAAGATGATTTCTAGCTAGAAATAAAAAAGCCAAACTGGGCAATCCAAGTTTGGCTTTTTTGTGCTTATTATTTAATGATGATTTCGCTAAGTAAGTTAGTACCTACTATGGCTGCTGCTTAGTAGGAGCAAGTGCAATCTCACGGATACATACGTTTTGAGGTTGTTGGTAAGCAAAAGATACTGCGCGTGCAATATCATCAGCAGCGAGTACGCCACCCATGCTTTCTTTCCACTCACCATAGCCATCTTTGATCTCTTGAGAAGAGGTGTGAGAAAGAAGCTCAGTTTCAACTGCACCTGGAGCAATTGTTGTTACACGAACGTTTGATAAAGCCACTTCTTCACGTACATTTTCAGAGATAGCGTGAACCGCAAACTTAGTACCGCAGTAAGCCGCATGGTTTGGGAACGTCTTCTTACCAGCAATAGAGCTGATGTTGATAATAGTACCCGTGTTACGCGCCATCATAGGCGCTAGAACCGCTTGCATACCATTTAGAAGGCCGATAACGTTCACATCAAACATTCTCTTCCACTCTTGTGCATCTTGTGTGTCAATTTGACCAAGAAGCATAGCGCCTGCATTGTTTATTAGCGCATCAACAGGGCCGAATTTTGCTTCACCCTGAGCGATTGCAGCATCAAAAGAGGCTTTGTCTGTTACATCGACTTTTACTGATAGAGAGTTTGGTAAATTAAGCGCTTCAAGACGGTCAATACGACGAGCAAGAAGCAGCAGAGGATGACCTTCATCACTTAAACGACGTGCGATTGCTTCACCAATACCAGAGCTTGCACCTGTAATAACAACTAATTTTTTCATCTTCTATTTCCTTAATAAATTCAATGAACAATCGAAGTCAGAGCCCTGCTTCGTTGCGATGGAGATATATTACTGCGACTTGTATTGTTGATATATAGTCATTTACTTGAAACTCTGTTGCTGTACTGCAACAATAGAGCGTCGATAACTACTGAGCCACTATTATGATCAATCACATTAACCTTACCGATATTCGCTCGTTTGTTCTTATTGCTCGTTTGGGTAATTTTACTAAAGCCGCTGAAACCTTGGATGTTTCTCGTTCGCACGTATCACGTCAAATAAGTAGCTTAGAAAAACAGATGGGCGTGACATTATTAATACGAACAACACGCACGCTGCGTTTAACAGAGGCCGGAAAGCATTTTTATCAGCAATGTGAACAAGCCCTTCATACTATAGATCAAGCTCTGTTATCTGCCGTAGATGATGTCGAAAAAGTGCAAGGAGAGATAAAGATAAACTGCGTAGGTGGTTATTTAGGTGAGGTGTTTCTCGCAGAATTAGTAAACGATTTTATGCAGCAATACCCTGAGGTATCGGTGAGTTTAGATTTTAGTAGTAACCGTGTTGATTTAATCGAAGAAGAGTTTGATATTGCATTTCGTATGGGAGCACTTGAAGATTCTGGATTTGTCGCTAAAAAGCTGTTGAATATTGAAATGGGAACGCTAGCAAGTCCCTCTTATTTGGCTCAACGTGGAAGGCCAACTCACCCAAAAGAGCTGAATCAGCATCATTGCTTAACGGGGTCTGTGCGTAAATGGCATTTTCAATCTCTTAATAGTAAAGAGCATTATGATGTTACGGTGAAAGGTAATTTACAGTGTAAAAATGGCCGAGTATTAGTCTCTGGTGCGTTAGCGGGCAATGGGATTATTCGTGTTCCACTGATTTATTGCCAGCAAGAGTTAGACGATAATAAGCTTGAGCAAGTATTTGAAGAATGGGGGATCCCAAGTGTCGATTTCTCAGCTCTTTATCATCGAGACCGTTACCAGCCAAAACGATTAAGAACCTTTATTGAGTTTATAGTGAAAGTTTGTCAACCTTAGCCGTTTTTATAGGTAAATTGAGTAATTAATACACCTCTTTATAAAAAAGAATTTTGGTATTTGATCTTATTAATACTATTATTCACTACAGTGGATAGTAGAAAAGGTCATGGATGTATGAGTATTCGATTAAAATTAGCATTATATTTGCTGGTGCTGTTTATGGTATCTATTATCAGTTCTATTTTAACGTTTAAATTAGAAGCTTATGGTGATAAAAAACTTGAATGGGTTATTCATACCCACGATGTGATAACTA
Organism: Aliivibrio sp. S3MY1; assembly: GCF_028765575.1. Classification (GTDB taxonomy): domain Bacteria; phylum Pseudomonadota; class Gammaproteobacteria; order Enterobacterales; family Vibrionaceae; genus Aliivibrio. Next base: position 8,099 of record NZ_JARACO010000025.1, read on the forward strand.
ATTCAGAAAAACTACTCAGTAGCCTTAAAGATGCCGAGACGGGGCAAAGGGGATTTTTATTAACCGATAACTTCAACTACCTTCAGCCATATTATATGGGTGAATCCGAAGCTCGAAATACCTTAGAGTATTTATACCAACTGACTAGCGATAACAAAGATCAACAAGATTCCCTTGATCATCTTTCCAAAGTAATGCAACTAAAGTTCGATGAGTTAAGATCAACCATTGAATTAGCGCAAAATAACCAACAAGCTCAAGCGTTAGCTATTGTCAAAGAAGACACAGGCAAAGCGTATATGGATGTGTTGAGAAAAGACTTAACTCAGTTTATTAATATAGAGCTTTTATTATTAGAAAAGCGTAAGGGTGATTATAAAGAAAATCGCAGTAAGTTAGTGACCTTCATTAAGCTACAAATGTTTTTTTTGGCTTTTTTAGCCATTGCGACTCTCTTTTTTATGAAGCGAAATCTTTTTGACCCCCTCTATCTATTACTTTCTAGTACTAAAAAAATGCAACAAGGTGAAAAATTAGATATTACCGATATTGTTGAACAAAATGAGATGGGTAATCTTTTATCTGCTTTCTTTAAAATGAATGAAATTGTTCATGAAAAAACAGAAGCGTTAACTTATAAAGCACATCATGATGAGTTAACAGGGCTTAAAAATAGAACAATGGCGAATGAAGATCTTCAGTATGCGTTGCAACACGCCGAACGAACTCATTCTAAGGTTGCAATCTATTTTATTGATTTAAATAAATTTAAAGAGATTAATGATACGCTTGGTCATGATGTTGGTGATGAGGTCCTAATAAAAACGTCGCAGTTGTTGGTTAAAGCAGTACGACGAAGAGATGATGTATATCGATTAGGGGGTGATGAGTTTTTAATTATAAGCCAAGAAATTACTCAACATTCTGGAGTGAAGAGATTATCATCAAAGTTACAAGACCAGTTTACCTCTCCAGTCATTATAGGATCTGAATCTATGAGTATATCGTTGAGTATTGGTGTGGCTATTTATCCTGATCATGGGCTGCATGGAGAGGAGCTGATTAAGTACGCAGATATTGCTATGTATGAAGCGAAAAAAGAGGAAGGGACAACCTGTTCAGAGTTCACTCCCTCTATGCTTAAAAGAGAGAGTGATTAAAGAATAAATTATATCGATATCATTAAGCGATATGGTATCGATTTTTTCCTGATACTTTTGCACAATACATCGCTTTTGATTTGAAAAGAGCCACGAATGAGTAATTGCTTTAAAATACGATAAGAAAATTTAACAGGATGGCGAACAACTAATTGGTTTAATTTATTGATATCACCAAAATAACGAATAAAGGCGGTATTTTTTGTTTCAACTGTCATGTCACGTAAAATAACCACAACAGAGCTTGGGTTCTGGTCGAAAATGGTCTCTGCTAATCGTTGACGTTGCTCTGCGGCATAGCGTGTGGTGATGTCTTCAATATGCAATAACGAGTGTTGCTCACCTGAAATTGGGTATGATGAAATTTGATAGCGCACGCCTGTAACTTGATGACGGATAATAACGGGTAACAAACGTTTATGCTGTTCAATATGTTGTAATAGTTCGTTGATACGGGTGCTTGGTTCAAACTCATGCAGTATGTCGTAAGGCGTTAAAGAACCATCAATATGATGACTTTGATTTCCAATCTCTGGAAAAAGCAGATGGGCAGCAGGGTTGTAATAGGTGACTTCTTTACTCGGTGAAATGACTAATAAGCCTTGCTCTATAGAGTCAAGAACTTGATTAATATAGTGGTTTCTATCCTCTAAATTCTGGAAGGCTTTTGTTAATAAGTCGTCTCTATAACTAAGGTTGTCTAGCATTTCATTAAAACAATGCGTTACCATTCCTAATTCATCAGGATGTAGAACATCAAGGCGTTTATGGGTTACCCCTTTTTTAATAACACTCTGCATGGAATGAAATAAGGACGACAAAGGCATGGCAATTAATGTGTGTAATCCATGTGCAAAAAAGAGTGCTAAGATAGAAAGTATTAATGAGGTACATAAGAAAATAACAATGATCTGATTACGTTGCTTAAATATATTATCTTTGGATACCCATACAGTTAGGTTGCCAAGGTAGTGATATGACATCATATACTCATAGTAATTCAAATTGCCATCAGGGTTTACGGTATAAGCACAGCTACTGCAATAACTGTTTTCTTGAAACTGAGTATCTAACTCTAAGCGGGAAGGGGTAATTACAGCGCGTCCCCAGCCTGCCTATAGACGTTGTTTATCCGTTAACTTTTGCAGTGCACGCACTTGTGGTTGTGAATACCACTCTTCGGTAATGTTTGCATATTGTATGCGATTGCCAAGGGTAACTTCTGTGCTGTCAGTTAGATTAATACTTAAGTTTGTGTAGATACCATAACTTTGGTTTAAGAATTCATGCTCTTCAGTGGTGCGTATATAAGGCGAAAAATATTGCTCTTCTTTGGTGAATTGAGCGTATTCCTCATCAATAATACGAGCGTTGGCCCCAATGGTTAGCGCCCCAAAATATTGAGTATTAAACGTGTATCGAGTATCTAAATCTAAACGTGTAAAACTGGCGGGTTCATTGGTACCGTCTGATTCACTGTGAGTGAGCCAAAGTTGATTTTCCCATTGGTCGCCATCTAGTTTGTCATGTAAATATTGAAAGCCTGCAAACAGCTCTTGAGAGTTCATTTCAGTAAAAAAAGCGTCGTAATCATTTTGATGTGATGCCGGGTCTAAAAAAGCAGGCGTGTAGTGCAACCATTGATAATCTTCACGAGAGCGGATCCCACCAAATTGCATTGAAACGGTGTTTTGTTGGTTTTGGTAATCCGCACGCATCCCAAAACGCTCGGTTAACACTTTTAAGTGGCGAATTTCATTCAAGATAGGATCTTTATCGGTAAAGGGGGAGTGCTGTAAAGATTCGATATAGCCAGATAAATGGGTATAGTCATTTATCTGACCACTGTGATGAGCTTTAAATTCTTTATAGTCGAAATTACCTGCCGCAGCACTTACTTGTGCTTTAGGCGCACTTTCAGCATCTTTAGTGATTATGTTAATGACCCCGTTAACCGCGTTGCCGCCCCACATTGTACCTACAGGCCCTAATACAACTTCAATACGGTCAATATTGTCTAGACTTACGGGCAAGGTATCCCAATTAACACCTGAGTACATTGGATTAACGGTACTTCTTCCGTCTATCATTACTAGTAGTGTATTGTTTTCACCTTGGTTTTTACTGCGAGCAGAGACGGTCCAGTCATAGTCTGAGAATTTAGCGACATGGAGACCGGGGGCAAGAATAAGGACATCCGCGATCGATCGTGCACTAGAGCGTTCAATCTCTTTTGAGGTAATGATATGCACAGACGCAGGGACGTCAGATAAACTGAGTGATGTTTTAGTGGCAGTGACTACCTTTGTATCAGTTAGTGAATCTAATGGCATATTAAGTAATGCATCGAGGTTATCAACGTCATCTCCCATGCTTGCTAAAGCTTGAAAAGAGGACAGAAAATATAAGACATACAATAATGAATATCGAAGTATCAACATAAGATTCAACTAATACAAAGGTAAGTTAAGTAAAAGGCATTAAGTAAACACCCATTCCGTGTATTTTCAGTTAAATCTCATGTTTAAGATAATATTATGAATCTTATTTGCGAGTTATACCTAATTTTTATGAATGTAACATCATTTTTATTTATAGGCGCTTTGTAATTTCAGTCTTTGTATTGGCTTATCATTAATTGGCAAGTGAATTAATGCCGCACAGAAAGCCAGAACAACCGTAGACCACCAAATTGGTTCGTATGAGCCATAATAATCATAAATACGACCCCCAGCCCAAGCGCCTAAAAAGCTACCAACCTGATGAGTAAAGAAAACTAAACCATACAAGGTTGATAAGTAACGAGCACCGAAGATCTGGCGTACTAAACCAGAGGTTAATGGCACTGTACCTAACCAACAGAAACCAATGGCACCACCAAAAATAGCCGCGGTGTGCTCAGTAACTGGTAGTGTTACAAATGCGCCGATCACAATAGTACGAACAAAATACAGTGCAGACATTACGTGTCGCTTGCTGTACTTATCGCCCATAACACCCCAGAAGTATGAACCGAAGATATTAAAAATACCGACATAAGCTAATGCCATTGCCGCACTTGAAGCGGGGAGATCTTTATCGGCTAAGTAACTAGGTAAATGGGTAGCAATGAACATCACATGAAAGCCACATACAAAGAACCCTGCGTGGATTAACCAGTAGCTTTTGTTAGCAAATGCTTCTTTTAGCGCCTCGGTTAATGTCTGCGTATTTTCTTCTTCTGTTTGTTTTTCTGATGGCTTTGCTGTCTTCATAAACAGAGCAAAGGTAATAATAAGCGTACATAGCATGGCGAATACTTGTAATGCAAACTGCCAGTTAAAATCATGCAGTAAGGTTTGGGCGCCAGGAATGACCGCAAACATACCAAAAGAACCTGCAGCCGTTGTTAAACCAAACGCTTTAGCAGCATGTTCAGCAGGAACAACTTTAGCGACCGCTCCTAAAATAATGACATAACTGGTGGCACTTAAACCAAAGCCCACTAGTGCGCCAAGAGATAAATACAACATGCTCGGTTCAGTTGCGACAGACGTAAGAACCAGTCCCAATGCATAAGAGGCCGCTCCTATCATGATAATGCGTTTAGAGCCCCACTTATCTGATGCCATGCCAACAAATGGTTGAAAAATGCCAAATAATAGGTTTTGTAGTGCGATAGCAAAGCTAAAAAATTCACGTCCAGTTTGGAAATGGTCTGAAATTGGCATCATAAAAATGCCGAATGATTGTCTGATCCCTAGACTGATAATTAAAATCCCGATCCCAAGCCATACTAGTGGTGGAAAGCGAAAAATACTCATAATGTGCTCTTAATGGTGATGATGAGAATGATGGTGGTTATCGTCTTGACCTGTCTGCTGATGGCACCCACTATTTACCGCTTGTTGAGCTAATAAATTCAACAAAGTAGGTGAGTTATGAACGGCAATAAGGGATAAAACTAATAACACACTCATTCTGACCAATTGAGCGAAAATGGATTGTGAAAACATGCTGCGCTCTTAGGGTTAAAAATAAGAGCGCGAATAGTAGAGAAAGGGGAACTATGAAGCAAATGACTATTTCTCAGGGAGTCTATGATTTTTATGCATAGATCTATTTATACTAAGAATAAATAAAGTTGTTAGTCTGTAATTTCACCGACAATGACATCTTCTACTTTACTATTTAAAAATAGATTACGTTTAATAATAGGATCGACAGCGGCGAGTGCAGCGAAAGAGCCTGCCCAATGGTCAGTGTGAGCAGCAAGTTCAACATAAGCAACATTGTTTTTAATTCTAAAGTGGGTGACTTGACCTGCGCTTTTATAATTCGGTAGTAAAATCTCTTTCGCACTGCGTTCAGCAAGTTCTTTGAAAGAGGTTTTATGGATACACTGGCTTACAAATATCACAGAGTTAAGTGGATTCTCCCCTCCGATTTGCGAAAACTCAGCCATGGCATGACGGTAATCTGGAATGTCTTTTGGTAGTGATAATAAAAATTCATTATTACTACATTGGACAGTGTCTTGCTCTACATTGCTATCTAATTGGCAACCACCAAGAAGTATAAGTAATGTAAGTAATGTAAGTACTGGCTTCATAAGAAGAGGATCTACCTTTTGTAACTTTTTCTGGGATCATAAAAGCTAGTGTATCGCGTCAAAGTTAAATGTCGTGTATTTATCTTGATAAACGCCGAAACAGAAGCAGAAATCATGATATTAGATCAATAAGTAATTATTGCGTCCAGCTTTTTTTACTTTATAGAGCTGCTTATCTGCAATATGACTAAGTTGGCTAAAGTTTTTAATTGATGAGGTTTGGTTTAATTGTGTATTAATACCGCCAATCGATACACTTAAGCGATCAGAATAGCGTGATTTTGGGTTCGGTACATTAGCTTGATGTAAAGAATCACGTAAGCGGCGTATTTTTGTTTCAACTGTATTTGAGGTATGATCGAAAGAGATGATCAAAAACTCATCACCCCCATAACGGAATAAATAATCATTACTGCCACTGAATGCATTTCTCATTAATTGACTGATAACGTTAAGGATATTATCACCTTCAATATGGCCATACGTATCGTTATAGGTTTTATAGTCATCTAAATCCAACATCAAAACAGCAATGTTGGTGTTTTCTTTTAGTGCTTGTTCGACTAATTTTGGTGTAATTTTATCAAGTTGATAACGGTTGTATAATCCCGTTAATGGATCCGTTTTTGAGAGTAGATCTAAGTTTTTATTCGCATCTTCTAATCGTTGTCTTTGTTTTTGATTTTCTAATGATACCGCGATAAAACTCGCTAAGTGTTCTATCAGATGGCGATGGTGCTCATGGTATTGATTAGCATTATGATGTTGAACGGATAACAAACCAAGTACGTCATCTTTTAAAATAATAGGCGTCAGAATAATAGAATGCACCGCTGGGCTATTTTTACGCACCACCATGTCATTTTTTTTACGCTGTTCGTTATCAACAAAGGGAGCGAGAGCATCATCCGTCACGGTATTTAAGTGTACGGTAGCGCGGTTTTTAATCACATAGGTACCAACGGTTTTATGTTGTTGGCAGTTAATTGTCAGAAGTGGTACAGGGCCATTTGCATCGATAAAATAACGATAATCAAGATCATGAGTTTCTTTATCATATAAGGCAATACCGAATTCGAAAGTCGGTAAAATAGAGTTTATCTTAGTTAATATATCTGTAAGCGATGCGGTTAAATCTAGTGTCGTTGCTATATATTGACCAATTTCTGTGATCGCTCCCATGTGCTCTTGCATGTTGCTTAATACTTGCTGTTGCTGATTGTCTTCAATCACATCGACATTTTTTATGAGCGCTTTATTTTGCAGTTGTTTTAATACGTCTAATGTTTTTTCTGCTTTTTGGATATGCAGTTTTTGATGAGAAATTAATTGAGGCCACTGTTGTTGTTTTTCAATCAAGTTCGCTTGCACATGAGCATATACACTATAAAACCCATAATTATTCGTGCTTTGTAGTTTTTTCTCAATGTCTTCACACAGTAATACAGCGTCATCGTTATGATTAATACTTTCTAAATACTGTGCAAAAAAGATACTGTTTTCTAATTGATTATGTTTATCTTGAGTATCAGAGTAAAACTCTTCTGCTTTTTTAAAATATTCAATAACAAGCTTTTGTGAGGCATTAGGTTGTTTAGCCAATATCTGAGCTAGATAACCATAAGAAAGAGCGATAATACGGCTAGAATGGTTCTTTTTTGCGATATTTTTTGCTCTATGGATAACGTTTATGGCTTTTTTAAACTGCGATAAGTGTCCATAAGCATAACCAATATTAAGCAGTGAGATGGCTTTATTTTGTAAATTATTTGAGTTTTTAGCTGCAGTAACACCTTGCTTTGCATACTCGATTGCTTGTTCGTATTGAGCCAAACATAAATACATATCACTGATGTTACAGTAAATCAGCGAACGGATATTATCATCAAGTAGCTGTATGTTTTCTAGAACCTCTTTATACAGAATGTAAGCGGTTGTGTAGTTTTCAGCGTCAATATACATGGATGCTAATAATGCATTTATATAAATACGAAGTGGCAGTTCATCATCGGTTAAAAGTGATAAACAGAGTTTATAAGCAACAATTGCCGATTTAATATTATCTTTACGATCAAATGTATAGGCGTTGAGAAAGAGTTCAATAGATTTAGGGCAAGAGCAATTGTTCTCTTGGCAGATCCGAGAGACTTTCGTTTTAATCTGTTCCAATCCATTTAATCCAGGGTAATTTTGAACCCTAGTAACAATTCCCATTAATTGAGAATAAACCTTATTACTCATACTGCATCCTCAGATATTGATACCGTATATTAGCGGTATCAATATCTGATATCAAACAGTATCTCCATCTGTTTGTTAATATTTATGAGGGATAATGTTATTTTAAAAAGAAGAATTCGGTTGAGTTAAAAATGCGATCTCTTCAGGCGTACTTTCTCTATTTAAAATGGCATTTCGATGTGGATAACGACCAAATTTATCAATGATGATTTTATGTTTTACTTCAAATTCGTAATTACCCTCACGGTCTAATGATTTAAATAGCGCTAGGGCTTCTTCGTGAATTAACTGAGATTCACTGTGCATAAAAGGCATATATAGAAAGCTGCGTTGCTCTTCTGATAAAGATTGATCAACCTTAAGTGAGATGGCTTCTTGGGCCAGAGCTAAGGCAAGGGCATCTTGTGCAAAGGCTTTTGGTGTGTTGCGATACACATTACGAGAAAATTGGTCTAATACAATAATTTCAGCTAAACGTCCTAATGGCTCTGAACGCCATGTAAACAGCTCTGCTTGTGAGGCTTGCTCAAGTACTGAAAGAAAGCGACGTTTTATGTTGTTATCAACGTCATCATTACTGACAAACCAATCTTTAGGTTCTAATTCTTCAAACCAAAATTTGATGATTTCTTGATACATATAGACTTCCTTTATGTTTAGATTCATCCGAGTATAGATGATAAAGATAAAATCTACCTTATTTAGATATTGCTTCCTACACTTAGATAGAGACGAACGGTGAAAAGGGTTAAATATGAAAGGGATTATTTTTTCAGAATTTTTAGAGTTAGTTGAAGATACTTTTGGTTTGGAAGTATGCCAAAAAATGTTAGATGATAATAATGATGATGGTGCTTATACCTCGGTAGGTACTTATGATCATAAAGAGTTAGTAAAGCTGATTATCTCATTAAGCAAATTAACGAATATAAGTATTGAAGATTTACAGCAAGTTTATGGTAAGTCGGTTTTTCTTACTCTCTATAACAGTATGCCAAGTTTAGAAGGAAAATCGTCTACTACGTTTGATTTTATTAAGCAGGTAGAAAGTTATATTCACCTTGAAGTGAAGAAACTGTATGCACAGGCAAGCCCGCCAGAGTTTGTTTTTATTTCTAATACAGAATCTGAAATGGTGATGGATTACATCTCTGCGCGTTGTTTTTCTAATGTTTGTTTTGGTCTAATCCAAGGGTGTGCAGAGTATTTCAATGAAAATATAGACATTCAAATGCAGGCAATTCAGCAAGATGGCTCTCAAGTTCGTTTTACTTTATTGAAAGTATAATTTCATTAAGGGGGAGGTTAAGATGAATAGCGAGAAAATGATAGAGCTGTTAAATCGAAAAATTGAGAGAGAGAAACAAGCTCGCAAAGCAGCAGAAACCTTACTTGAAAAGAAAAGTAATGAGCTTTACAGCGCTAAAAAATTAGTTGAAGATGCTTTGCTTATGGTTCAAAAACAGGCTGAGAATGACGTAGCTCTATTGAAATTCAAAAGCTATCTTGAAGCTCTTTTTTTGGAGTATAGCCAGCGATTACTGCAAGAGAAATTAACTAAAGGTCTATTGAAAGGGTTACTTGAAGATCTTGTTAATATTGAACCAATACAGGCGATTCACCTCTCCTCAAGCTTAGCAACACAAGAGCAAGATATTAGTGTTTTTTATTCCGAGAATGATATTTTATTTAGTGACTTCTCTCTATCTAAACATTCTTTAGATTGGAATGCAGAGTGCAACCAGTTAATTGTTTATCTTCATCAAGATGATGTGCCGTGTGGTTCGCTTCAGGTTATGTTTACTCGACCTCCTAGTTTTACATGGTATGAAACCATTGAGAATCAATTTCGTTTGTTTTCTGAGATGCTCAGTGCTGCTTTTGAAAGGCAAAAGTTATTAGAAGAAACTCTTAAAGAGAAGCAAAGAGCTGAGAAATCAGAACAAGCAACTCGTGACTTTGTTGCTATGATAAATCATGAATTAAGAACGCCGCTTAATGGGCTTTTAGGATCAGCAGAGTTAATGGAAGACACAGCCATTACATCATATCAACGTACTTTGCTTGAAACAGTACATCAGTCTGGTGAGATGCTCAGGGTTATTATTAATGATTTACTTGATTTCAGTAAAATGAGTGCTGGAATGCTAGATCTTAAAGTCGATAATTTTTCCCCAAATCGACTAATATCGGTCATTCAGCAAATTTTTACTCGCCAAATAGAAGAAAAAAGATTGGTCTTTGAAGTCAATGTGTCCCCTAATATCCCCAAAATGCTGCAAGGGGATGTGGACCGAATTCAACAAATTATTGTAAATTTAATAGGTAATGCGATTAAATTTACGACAGAAGGCAAGATAACCTTGGTTGTTTCTTGGATTGATAACTCACTTCAGATAACCGTTTCAGATACAGGGTGTGGTATTCCTAAGGATAAGCAAGCCAGCTTATTTGATCCTTTTACGCAGGTAGATAATTCAAGTCAGAGACAGTTTGAAGGTACTGGTCTTGGTTTATCTATTTGTCAGTTTTTGGTTTCAGTTATGCAGGGGGAGATTTCGCTCTCAAGCCAAGAGGGCATAGGTTCTCATTTTACCGTTTTAATTCCACTCAATGAGCCCTTAATTCAGCAAGGTGATAATGATCATGAGATGGACTTTTCTTTCCCTATTAAACAATTGTCTATTTTGGCGGTAGAAGATATTAAGATGAATCAAACGATCTTAAAGATGATGCTAGCTAAAATAGGGATTATTCCAGAATTTGCAGATAATGGTCAGCAAGCGATTGAGTTTCTTAGTGAAAATGAAGTGGATATCATACTTATGGATTGCCGAATGCCGATAATGGATGGTTTTGAAGCAACGAAAGAGCTTAGAATATCGGGTTATTGTAAACCGATTATTGCGTTGACCGCGGGGACTACAACAATGGAAGTTGAACAATGTATTACGGTAGGAATGGATGATATTTTGAATAAACCCTACAAGTCAGAAGAGCTTGAAAGGATGTTGCAGCTATGGGGGCATAATTGTCGAACTTAAAATAAAAAGCCTTACTCTATTGATAAATATAGTAAGGCTTTGATATTAAATATAACGTTGAGTTATGCTCTTACTCTTGTAGAGAGGCTGCCTCAGCACGTTTGCTGCTTTCAAGCATCTTACGAATAATAAATGAAGCAACAAAAGCAACAGCTACCATAACAACAGCAAGAACAGTCAGTAACTGAAAGTAATCGCCATAAACAGTCTGTACGAACTCTTGAGTAATGACTTGTCCCTTTTCTTGAGCTATTGATGTTGAGAATACCGCACCAACAATACCGCTTAATGCCATCGCAACAGAGAACAGACTTACTGAGAAGCCTTCGATGTGTTTTGGTGCCACAGATAAGATGAATGCAACGACCAAGCTACCAACAATAACTTCAGCAAATGCTTGGAAGAAGTGGATCAGTAAAAATACTTCTGGACGAATGATCACATTTTCACCAACACTCATCACTGCCATGGTTAAAATACCAAATGCAATAGCCGTTAAGATAAAGGCAAAACCAATCTTAGTGGCTGTTGAAAAGTGAATATCACGTTTCTCAAGAGCTGAGAATATCATTGCAATGATTGGGCCTGCGACAATACACCATAATGGATTCATCGCCATTGATGCTTCTGGTGCGATAGGAATAAGGTTGAATAGATCACCACGCATAGTATTGATGGTTACCATGGTCATTGAGGTCATCATTTGGCCGTAGTACACAAAGAAAGCGGTGGTCAGTGCGGTAACTATAAGGATGGTTCCCATTTTCAGTGCGTCTGACTTCTCAGATTTAACCATTAGAAGTACGAAATAACCAATCGCGGCAAGGCCAATGACATAAACAATGTTTTGGCCGATATCCATGTTTGAGAACATGAAGAATACCAGTCCAATCATGGCTGCAGAGGTGACTAAAAATGCGATCCAGTTTTTAGTGCTTACTGGTTGCTGATCAATCTCTGTACCTACGGTTAGTAGTGATTTACGGAAAATAACTAATGTTGCTAATGCAAAGAAAGCTAATATTGCTGATAACATAAAGCTTCCGTGGAAACCCAACACAAGAACAAACATTGGAAATAAGTATTGCCCTAATAGTGCACCAACGTTGTTTACAGAGTAGTTTACAGGGTAGCAGTTTTCAAAATGTTCTTGAGTATCAAAGGTACGTTTGTAAAGGCTTGGGTAGGAGGGAGACATTAAGCCACGTCCATAACTTGCTAATGCGATACCACATAATGCCATTGGAACATTGGCGGTGTATGAGCCTAAGACAAGTAAAGCGTAACCCACAGAGAAACCAAGGAAACTAATGGTTAGCGAGCGGTAAGCGCCTAAAAATTTATCGGCAATAAAGCCACCAGCGATAGCAAATAAAGGACCTATAGATGAAAAGGCACCGACAACCATCATGGTGTCAGCTTCGCTGTAGTTTAGTTCTTCTAGAAAAAATCGAGTTAATATAACCATGACACCATAAAACGATAAGCCAAACATCATTTGGCAAAACATCATGGATTTATTTAGTTTGTTCCACATAAGGATTCTCTTTTAGATAATTACTCTAGGTATTTTACCATCAAAAGAATGCAACAAAAGACGAGTTTATTAAAATGGCATTGAGGAAATATTGTAACCAAGGGAGCATTTAAGCAGTATATACAGTCATTTGTTAATAATTATATAGATTAAACTTTTTATGATGAATAAGTATTCAATATGTTGATAAAAAATAGATGAAACATTCAAAATCTAAACTTTTTGTTTTGAATCATCTATTTTGTAAATAGAATGAAGTGTGTATTATTTTTGAGCTAATAAGTACTCGATGCCACCAACAATAGCTGCAACTTGAGCATCATTACACTCTTGCGCAGTGACTTTATCACTGTCTGGATATACTTCAGTTGTCGATACAAAATCGGCATCCGTTAGACCAGCACATAGGCCTAATTTCTTTGTTGGGTATTCAATGACGCCTTCTTGTACGACATCAGATCCAATAATTTGGTTATTTGCATCGGGTGGAGCAATGTGTGTAACAGTACGAACTGAATCAATGATTGCTGTTTGAAATTCTGTCGCTGGTTTTTCGGTATCACCCACAGTATAGAAACCATCAGGAATATAGCCTTCGACGTATTCTAAGCCATCGCGTGCAGCTAATGCAGGGCGAAACTCTGTCTCATCGCTGTCTGTTGTTTCATGCAGGTCAATATGTGCAAAAACAGGCGTTTCAAGTGACGCCACTAATGCCATTAATCCTGCCGACTCTTCAGTCGGACTATCTGCATAAAAAGAACGGTTTGGATCGGTCGCTGTTGGGTTCCAACGATTAATTACTTCATAACCCCATGGGCTAACACAAGGGGCAACGACAATGTTAAACCATTGACTATAGTGTTCAGCTTTTGTGTCTACAAATTGCAATGCACCATGAACGCCTGATGTCTCATAACCATGAACACCACCACTGATTAATATTGTCGGCTTAGCATTATCCCATTGACGAGTTTTAATACATAACAATGGAAAGCGTGTTTCGTCATACGATAGCGCACCATATTGCGAGATATCAAAGCGATCAGAAAGCGCATGAATTTTGGTTACGACTTCTTCCTGATATGAACGTTTTATTGTCATGCTTGCAAGCCATGCGGCTTTTTCGGTTTCGCCCCAAGGTTGGCCTTTTGTTCCAATTGGGTAGCTGTAATCGTTTTTCATGATGCTTCCTTATTATTAGCTATGGCTGTCTGTATGAACTTAGTTGGTTTGTTCATGGCTCCATATAATACGATCACTTCCTCGATAAATCCCAAAATGAATGGTTGCTTTAATGAAATCCTCAAAAGAGTCGTTATTGTCTTGGTCTTGCTGTAGCCAAGGTCGGTTAACTAACGATAACGTTGGTATTATTCGTCCCTGATTTCCATTTCCAGGGGCCGTGAAATTTAGTTCATTCATATTGGTGCTGGTTAAGCTCGCTTTCGTTGTTCCTTCTCCTACAGGCAAGGCATTAGGATTGTTACCAACATCAAAGCTAAAATCAGACAGACTAAGCTTTGTACAAGAGTCACTGTTACGTATGAAGCGACCAAAATCGTAAGATTCAGTTTCAATTCTTGATTGGAGATCATTTAACTCTGAGCCATAGGCATCTTCCATGGTTATTCTTCCCCACTCTTGGCGATGTTCAGGTGTGGTAGGGAAGTTATAATTAAGGCAATTACCTGTGGCACTTAGCTTATAACAAACGCCATCTTGATCTTCGATGTCTTCAGCAGTAAGCGCTAAAGTGATGGTGTCATTGGTTGGTGATATAGGATCAAACGGTTTGTTGTAACGCAATTTGGCATTTTGCAGCTGTACCTTATTCTGTAAAGGCAACTTAACGACACTGCCAGATATTGCAAATCCATCCCTACGACCAAGGATAGAAAGAGAATCACTGTCTATTACTTCAATATTGGAAGGCGAAGCTGAATAAGTTCTAAAATCCCACACTTTGTTATAGCGCCACCATTGGCCGATACTGTAGTTTTGTAATTGACCGCCAGTGTAGGACAGTGGCGTTACCTCTAATGTTGGCAAGGTATCAAACACGAACGTTTGCCCTAGGTAAGTAAAATTACCACAGGTATCTTTTATTGTTGGTTGCACCGCAGATAAGTCAAAATAAGCGGGGATAAATCGACCTATTGAGCCTGTGTTTGCGGCTTTAATTTGGAACGCATTACTCCCTAAATAGTCAGTCGGTGGCGTTACTGAAATATCGAAAACACCCACTTCACTAATACTTTGATGTACCGTATTCATCCCACTTTTGGTTGCTGCATGATAATAAGTATTAACCAATAAATTTCCAGTATTGCCACCAATTTTTTGAGAAGGGGCGATAAGGGTATGATCCAGTATTAAATTATGTTGAGCATAGTTAGGTGTGACTAGATTGTCTGCAATGTGGTTATCGTTATCCCCCATCCAAGCATGAGCTTTTATATTTAGACTAAATGCTTCACCTGCACGAGCAAAAACAGGGCAACTCGTGTCTTCTGATCCGCAAAGACCGTTTAAGGCTGAATTATTTTTGCCGGTGACAGAGGCACTCAACCCCATTGGAAAACTGACAAATTGATCGCTACCTTCAATATCTTGGTTATACGATTTTTTGTATTTAGCATTGAGTTGCAGTTTACCTGCATCGACATAATTTACGGTGATTTGTGCTTCATTATTAGCAAAATTTAACGCGAAGGTTGTCGGAGAGGCTTCTTGTTTTCCTATCTCATTCCATGAATTATTAACCAATCCATATAGGCTAGGTGAGCCAATAATATTCGCGTTATTAGGTGAAATATAATCAGACCATAATTGAATGTTTTTTGTACCAGTAAAGCTACTACCACACCCTTTTATGGTGGCCGTCACTGATTTATTCGCCAGTTTGTCCGGCACAATCACGGTTAATCCTTCAGATTTAAAATTGAGAGTACAGTTTTGGCTATTTAATGAACCGCCATTAATACTACACAAGGTGTTACTGAATGGTTTTGTAGAAGGAGATGAGCCATCAATATCTAAATTTACATTCCCTTGAGTGGGTTTACCTACGGATAATTTTGCAATACCGCCTGTCATTGTGATGTTATTACCGTTTAGCCAATAGCCATCTGCTCCTAGATTATTTGTATTGAGACTAATATCAATTTTATCGGTAAATAAGTTAGAGTTAGAGCAAGAGGCATCACCACACGCCTTCAATGTCACATTAGATACATCACAAGTAGATCCTTGCCCTGAGTGATCAAATTCAAAATGATCAATCTGCTTACCAATCGGTGTTGAATGCAGAGCACACACTCTGAAATTATCAATCTCATGGGTGTTATACAACTGCCCTGTTGAACCCGTTAAAGACATGATGAAATTCTCAGGGATCTCATCTTGATTGTATTGAGGGCTTAATACATTGATTGGTCCAATGATTTTTCTAAAGCGGGGAGTACTTCCTTTAGGCTCAACGCTGCGTTCAACCGTTACGTTGGCGGTATTATTGTTTCTTGAATCTATGGTAATACGATAGCGATGAGTTTTAACGCTTCCATTGTTGTTATCAATATTGTGTACTTGTTTACCATAAAGATAGTTATAACCAGTATATCTATGACCTGAACCACGTAACACAACGGATTGATCAGTAGAATAAGAACTGTGATTTTTGCTTCCACCTTCTTTAGAGTAGTTACCATGCTCATCTAAACCAATACCAAGCCACCCACCTTTAAAGCCTGGCTTTTTCGCTTCGCGGTTATTTTTAAATCCATAGCCTAAAGGCCCACCAAATGCACCAGCTTGGGGGGTGATTTCAGCATCCGAAAAAACCACCGCTAAACCATCAGCCCCAGTACCACCATATGCCATGTAATCGAATTCAACTTCAATTTTATTACCAAGGGCAGGGTATAAATATTGATAAGAAGAAGCCGTTGATTGTGCTTTTTTTGCTTGGGTTAACTGTAAGCGGCCATTAATTATTTTAGGTATAAAATCACCGTTACTAGAGCTGGTCACCCAACTGCTATCTAAATTTCCGCTATTAAAATTGTCTTCATAACAGGTAAGTGGCAGTATTGGGGGAGGCGTTGATGCTTTATTAATAAAAGTTGAGCCTCCCATATAAAGCTTACGGCTTGAAACTCTTCCTAAAATATAACCTTTATTATTTAGTGAAAGTGTATCGTTGGCATAGATATAAGCTTCAGCAGAAGCACTATCATTAACCTGAATATTATGATAACCAATAATATAAAGTGAAGCATTAGGGTTGAGTGTTATTTTTATTTGATTACTAAGGATCAGATCATCATATACAAACAGGCGAACATCTCCTGATATCTTCATTTCAGCATCACCTAGAACCGATAAATTTTTAATCCAATAATCCCCGGCGTTCAGTGTCATTTTAGCCTTATCTTCGATAGCTAATCCGGTTAAATATGTTGTATGGTTTGAGTTTTTTATACTTGCGATACAGGAATTTCGAACTTCAATACGTTTATATTGGTCCTCTTTATATTCTCTAGTTCCTGATTTACAAATATTGAATTTAGGTGAGTCAGTTGTTTGAAAAGAACCTAATGAAAGTGTCGGTGCATTGTCTTTTGTAATGCGACAAGATTGGTGGCCTCCAGAAGCATCATCGCAACTATCATTAGGTAAGCCAGCCCCTTGGCTACTAGAGCAAAAATCGAGTTTATTACCTTGCGTACCATTAATTTGAGCCGATTGATACATTTCTAATTGCATATATTGACAACGTTGAGATGTATTTGAATGTCCTTGTGCAATACCAGGAAAGTAAATATTAGGATCAATCGTAGGAAACGCTGATAAAGCTTGAGTTGAAAAGACAATCAAAAATAAGCTAAGAAAAATAGGGTTTAAATGAGTTTTCATTGACGAATTCCTACTTCAATAACACGTTGCAAGGTGGTGGTGCCAAATTGGCATTGAGCTGTACTGACTAATTGGTAGACTTTAAGACCTGAATCTAATATTCCAATAGCGTTACAGGAAACAGAGGCTGTACATTGAGATAACCCTTCTCCATTAAAAGTGTAGCTAGTAGGTTTATTCGGTGAGTTATAGCAACTGCCCGTACCTTGCATATAGAAGTCGCTTATTTGCAGTTGTATACCAGATTGCGCCGCCATGTTAGTACGAGCACCGATAATAGATGTTACGATGTGCGTACTCGTTTTTTGTTGATTTTTAGTTGCCATTAGCGCGAGAAAACCAACAACAACAATGACAAAAATAGTAAGGATAAGCGCGGAGCCATTATGACGACTACGGCGTGTTTGCGATAAGGACATCATGATCCAACCTCACTTCTTCATTGTTATCATTAAAGATAAACTGCAGCTTGATTAAGCCGTTACGTACGAGCGAAGCCTGTGCAACATCAAACCGCACACTTTTGATTTTTTCAGCCATTAACTCTCGGTTCCCCACGGCTAATGCAGCAGGAGATAGTTCACTACGTGATAAGAGATAACCTGAATAACGATATAATTGATTGGCCTCTAGACAGTAAGCCACTGGTGTTTTATAGGCGAATAAACGATGAGCAGGGGAGCTTACTTTAAAGCTTGTCTCTTGAGTAAAGGGAAGTACAACCATGGTTGATTGTGATGTGCTTGTTTTAAGTAATGGAATAAAATCCACATCTTGTTTTACTTCTGCAATTGTTGTGGTGCCTGAGGTTGGAATGTCCTTTAATAAGGCTTCTGCATTCATTGGCATGATCACGACACGATCTGCTTTAGTGAACCCGTGTTCAGGTAACACTCTCATCGAATTTGATCTCTTTGGTGCTAACGGTAATGCCTCATAGACAGCAGTATTAGTGATTGGTAGCCACTCAATGCAGTGAGTAGATGCGTTGACTTGCACGCTGTTTGGTACGGCATCACGGAGTTCTCTATGCATACGTTCAGTAACAAAGCTGCCTTGTAATAGCAACTCTTCACGGGTAGTGGTATCGGTATAAATAGATATGCCGTGCTGAATAATTGCTCCGAGTGAAATCCCGATAACGGCTAATAACACAATAGAGATAACTATTTCAATTAAGGTAAACCCTTGCTGTTTTTTACATAGCATTAGAAGTTCCCTCGGTATACAGAAAAAGGATAGTGTTGGCCACTAGGGTCAATGACATCAACCACAATGCGCTTTCGGTTACCGCGTACGGTATCGGCAATGCCATCTAGATTTGCATCATAAAAAACGGAGATAGAAATTGAAAAATTAGGATATACCGAACCTAAGTTATCGCCTAATACATCCTGAACATTGCCAGAGAGTCCATCAAAATCATCGACATCGTTGTAGAGAGTTCGTGTTGTTTTATCTTCGTTAGCTTCTTCATCTGGTCCTAATTTGTCAGGAGTTTTACAAAAAGGTTTTTTGGTCGGTTCACATACAGGTAAACCCCCATTAGGCCCACTGTTTTGGTCAAATTGGCGCCCTAATATCTCATCCATCACTGCAGCACCAAGCTCTGCCGCTTTTGTTGAATAGATTAATTCTACGTTTTGTTGAGATTTAGGGACTAAAGAGGTTGTTATTGTAAGCAGCGCAAAACTCATTAATATAATAGACAACACGATGGAGATTAAATTGAATCCACGCTGATGCTTAACAGGCATGAATATATCCCTCTTTTTCGATGCATATTTTTTGTTGTGATTGACCAAAAATAGTGATTTCACACTTGCCTGCCTTACATTGCTTGATGCGACCCATACCATCAAAATCCAATGCATAAGGAGAGGTTAAATGAATAAAAACGTTGTTTGCTATTAACGAAAAATACGCATTTTGGTTAGCTAATATCGCGACATAACTAGTGTCTTCATTTTCAAGATAAACATCACTTTTTTGAGTGCTAGGAAATGAAGATGAACAATCGTTAGATAGTTTATCTAAGCTCACTTGTTGTGCTCTATGCTCATCAATTAAC
The DNA here is from genome assembly GCF_028765575.1 of Aliivibrio sp. S3MY1. GTDB lineage: Bacteria > Pseudomonadota > Gammaproteobacteria > Enterobacterales > Vibrionaceae > Aliivibrio. The sequence goes on from NZ_JARACO010000025.1 coordinate 27,660, forward strand.
CATCGATTACATTGCCCATTTCTGTTCATAGCGCGAGTTTGAGTTAAACGCAAAGATCGCAATAGTTCGGTCTGCAGGGTATGTGCTGAAATACTGCTAATTCCGGAGAAATAGCTGCTCGCGCTGAGGGAGAGAATTGAGAGCAAAACAATAACAGCGATTAGCTCAACTAAAGTGAATCCAGAGATATGATATCTAGTCATTTTTTTTGTTACAAAAGATTAATCGTAAGATAAGAGGGCAAGTGTACGGATAAAAGTTTTTAATGGAAGTAAAATAAGTATCATTAAAGTGTCTACACTGTTGTTTTTATGTTTGCCTTTTGTGTTTTGTGTGTTTATTTGAGAGGCAATTCAAACATTCAATGCCAATGAACTTACTCGTTTTTTTGTAGTCTGTCAATCGATATTTATGAAGTAAAAAGAACATCTTAGATAGATCTGTTGCCTAACCAAGAGCGTTTTCTTGTGCATCAATCACTGATATCACTATTTAGACCTCACATAAGAGTAATAATCGAATGATAAATACCCTATGATGGTTTTATATTGTGTTTATGGATGAACTTAATGAATCAAATAAACTGCTTGCGATGTGCTAGCGTTGGAGTACTTTTCAGCTTGGTTGGTTGTTCGTCAAACCCTGTCAATGATATTGATGAGGTTGAAGTACCAACCATGTTGACCAAGCAAACCTTAAATATTGAAGGACTAACGCATTGTAATAATGCTAATAATGACAGTATTCACTTAAATCCAGATGAACCATTAACCATTATTGTTCATGGCTGCTTCGCTTCTGCGGGGCAATTTAAAACCTTAGCGGATGTGTATGGTTTATATGATCAACAAGCTATCTGTTTTGAATATGATGACAGAAAGAGTTTAGAAGAGACCTCTGGCGAGCTTGTTTCTGCTTTAAATCAATTATCAAATGAAAACCCAGAACAACCTCTGCATATTATTGGCCATAGTCAAGGTGGGTTGGTCGCTCGTAGAGCACTTACAGCTGATAGAGAGGATGAGAAAAAAATCGTCACAAAACAACTGCAACTTACCACCATATCTTCTCCATTTAATGGCATTGAAATATCGTCACATTGTGGCATGACTGCTTTACGGATCTTGTCTTTGGGTATTGTTGATTTGATCTGCTATGCCGTGACAGGCGAGAAATATCAACAGATCCCACCTAATGCGGATTTTATTGAACAACCGGGAGAGTTTCTCTCTTCAGTTTCTCAGCATTTAGTAATAAAAACGGATGAGCGTGATACGTGCCGAAGAACCAATGATGATGGAATATGTGTTGAAGATGATTACGTGTTTAGCGTTAATGAGCAGTCAAATCAAACAGTGGATGATGTCGTTCATGCGAATCCAATAACGGTGAAAGCAGGTCATGTTGAGATTGTCGGTAATGGCGATTCTGTTCCGACGGATTTGATTGATATCTTAAAAGAACAACAATTGCTGATTGATAATGGAACGGTTGATCAGGTAGAGCAAGCACGTTTCATTGAACAGCTTTATTTTCAAGACGAGGGTTCTAATTTATCTATATTGAAATAAACAGGGTGGCATAAATACCACCCTGAAATCAGTTTAGCGTCCGTACGTTTTCATAATATAGGCTTCAAACTCATCACACATTGTTGCGTTTGAGACTGTATTACTTGCTAATGTTTTTGGACCATCAACAATCGTGATTGTTGCGTTTAATGGCGCCACCTCGACTTGGGTTCTAGCATCTAACTCTGCCATTTTTTCTTGCTCGGATTTCCACGCCTCTTCAACAGATAAATTACACTTATCAGCTAAATATTTAGCGTTAAAGCCTTCACCTGTAAGAGCTATGATTGAGTCATTATGGTTAACGCTGTTACCGGCATTCCAATAGTGTTTTGCCAGTAATGGACCAATCTCAGGGTTATCAGTTAAGTAACCAAATTTCTCTGTGAAATAAGCGCGAGTTTGGTAGACCGCCATGTGTGCCAATAAGTAACCATGATAAGCACATGAGGCTTCATCAGACACTAAGTGAGGGATAGCCATTAATGGACGTGGGCTGCACGCTAATCCAAGAATTCTCTTTTCAGTAGTACGAGCTAATGCTGTGATGTTTTCTGGCGTAAGTTCTTCATCCGTTAATTGATAAAGTGCTCGCTCAAAATAAGGAACAACCAAAATACTGCGTTCTTGATATGCACGGAAAGGTTGCTTGCTGTCGATCATTGCTTTGATAATCGCATCAGGTACAGCGTTGCCATTTGCATCGAGCGCATACTGTTTTAACCAATCTGCATCTTCTAGCAAACTATCGCAGAACATGGATTGGGTTTCTGCATAGGCCATTGAGGTAGGCGCAAATTCTTGTGAAAAGCAGGGTGCGTTCATCTTCACGTTAGAGAAATGAGCCGCATGCCCCCCCTCATGGAATAAGGTGTTCATACCATCATAACCACTGCCAACTTGGTCTGGTTTTGCGTTGCTAGTAAAGTTAACTTTAGCGGCAATCCAGTGGTCTTGATTATAAAACGAAGGAATAGGGCCATGACAAAAACCATTTGGGTATTTGCCTTTACGATCCAATAAATCAAGGGTTAACTCTGCGCCTGAGAACTCAATATTTAAACGACCAAAGGATTCAACCCAACGACGTAATGATTTTGAGAACGGTACATAAGGGTCTAGCTCTCGCATCACATCACCTGCAAACGAGAAGACAAAGTTATGCGCGAGTAAGGAATCATTGCCTTTATCCGTTGCAAGTTGATCCAAGCTACGTTGGTGGCAATCACGAGTGCGAATTTCAAAATCATCTAAAATAGTAAATAGTTGATCTGTTGTCATTTTTTCTTTTTTTGTTACCGAGTAATCAAAGAAAGTATCAAACCCTTGAGAACGAGCAAACTTGTTGCGAAGTTTAATTAATTCAATAAAGCCGTTTTGTAATAGCCATTGCTCTAGGCCAAGAAAAGCGTGGTGAGCTGATTGACGTGTTGCAGCATTAGCACTGGTGCGAACAATAGAAGCGAGTACAGGAAGAGAGCCCTCAACCGTATCACCTTCTTCGTTTACATACGTCATGGTGTGGTTTTGTTTTTTTTCAAATAGACCCGCTTCAAATTTAATTAGCTCTGCTTTTTGTTGTTGAGCTTGTTTTGATTCAATAGCGTGAGATTCAAATGTGGCTAACCAGCCTTTTAAACCAATCAAGGTTTGTGTTTTTTCTTCATTATCAGTGATTGATTCAGCCAGTACGATTTGTTCCTTAACTGCGGATATTTGCTCAGCATTACTTAAAAAATGTGTCCATGCAGTTTCTGCTTGGGTAGAGCCTTGGTGATCATCGCTTAACCCCATGTAGGTATCCCAAAAGAAGTTTTCTTTGGTGCGATGAATCGATAAATAACGTTGGTTTAAGTCATTAAGATAAGTAGTGGCAGTCATTTTTGTCCCTTTCAATAAGTCCTTAGGGCAAAGCCCATTTATTAGGATTATGACATAAATTGAAGAGGTATAGTAAGGCAGGTATAAAAAGCCCAATCTTCTATTAGATTGGACTTAATCATTGGGCTGATTAGCTTAATGTTCTGAATTGAGACACTAAAGTACCTTGAGAGTGAATAGTCGTTGAAAGTGTTTGGCACTCTTCCATTGTTCCATTCGCAAGGCTGATTGTTTCTAAACTGACATTATTAATCAATTGAATATTGGTGTTCATTTCGTCTGCTACTTTTACCATTTGTTCTACCGCAACAGAAATTTGGGTGTTTTGCGCTGAAATATTACTGACTTGATCTAATGATTCTTGCAGTTTATTTCCTGATTTTTTTGCATTATCAACGCACACTTCAGAAAGATCTCTACCTTCTTCAATTGTTTGTACCGCTTCTTGTGTACTTGACTGAATATGCAAAATGATTTCTTGGATTTCTTTGGTCGACTCTTGGCTTCTTTGCGCTAAAGCTCTTACTTCATCCGCAACAACAGCAAAACCACGACCTTGCTCACCAGCACGAGCCGCTTCAATCGCGGCATTTAATGCTAATAAATTTGTTTGTTCAGCAATGGATTGAATGACCGTTAATACCGAACCAATGGTGTTACCGTGTTCCTGTAATGTACCAATTACACCTGAAACGCTGGTTAGTTGTGATACTAGCATTTCAATTGATTTTACAGTGTCGGTCACAGCTAACATACCTTCAGAAGCAATTTGGTGTGCATGATCTGTAGCACTGGCTGTTGTTTGAACATTACTTGAAATGTCATTAACAGAAGCACTCATCTCTTGGATTGCATTGGCAACTTGAGCCGTTTCTTTGCTTTGAATCGTAATATTATTTACGGTGTCTTGGCAGTTACTCGTTGACGATTGTGCTAATGCTTCAATTTTCTCATTGGAATCTTGAATACGACCAATAATCGCATTGATTTCTGATTGACGCATTTTTAACGCCAGTTCGATCTCTGAGATATCATCAATATGGTTAGTGTAAACCAATTCCATTAATGGATTATCAAACACTGTTCTGGCTTTGGTTGTTAAGGCTTCTAATCGACGAGTTAATGAATAAGTGCTTATAAGTGAAATTCCAGCGAAAGAAGCAAGGCCCAGCAATGGTGATATTTGAGTTACTGCCGCTGAAATTGCAAAATTAGGAACCAGAGTTAACGCATAACGTTGCCATAAACGCGTTCTTGGTAGTTTCATCTTTAATGGTTTATTACCTGATTTTAAAGCGGAATATACTTTTTCTGCATTTTTAACATGTTCGCGAGAAGGGCATAAGCGAACGGATTGATACTCTTGAATCGCACCATTTTTTAAAATAGGTGAAGCAAAAGCATCAACCCAATAATAGTTGCCATCTTTACAGCGGTTTTTAACTAACCCCATCCATGATTTTTTTTCTTTAAGGTGAATCCACATATCTTTAAATGCGTCGGAAGGCATATCGGGGTGACGCACAATATTATGAGGTTTATTCATGATCTCATTTAATGTAAAACCGGCGACCTCACAAAATTCTTTACTGGCATAGGAAATATGGCTTGAAGGAGTAGTAATAGATAACAAGTTGTATTCTTTAGGAAACAGAATTTCTTTATAGTTCGTATGTGCTTTCGATGTCATTGTTTAATTACCCTTCGTGCCTACTGTAAGTGTTTATTATCAAGTATAAGCAAATATTGCGCCATTTTTTATTTACTGCTCAGCCCCTACAGGGGGGCAGCTCTTATCCTGATTGGTATGAGATTATGGTTTTTATGAGATTATGGTTTTAAGGTGTGAAACCCTGAATAGATCCGAGTAAAGGTAGTAAACCAACAAGCAGCACCAAAGATATAAGCAATAATGGCGAAATGAGCAGGGAACAAACAAATAGCAATAAAGCAGCCAATAGTCTCTGTTCCCTCGGTTAAGCCACTCATGTAGTAAAGTGATTTATGTTTATAGACTGGGTTGTCAATGCCTTGTTTTCCCGCCATTACCGCAAAAGCCAGAAAGCTACTGCCGCTGCCAATAAATGAGAAAATCAAAAAAGCACCAGCGACGGCATTTTGCTCTGGATTTGCGAGAACAAACCCAAAAGGAATGAGTGAGTAAAATAGAAAGTCGAGACTGATATCTAAAAAACCTCCCGCATCGCTAATGCCTTGAATACGGGCTAAGGCACCATCCAAGCCATCACAAACTCTATTGAGTACAATAAACACTAAGGCGACTAGATAATGTTCGGTGATCAGCGCAGGAAAAGCCAAGCAACCTAAAAAGAAGCCAAATAAAGTGGTTTGATTGGCAGTGACACCGAATTTATTAACCAGTTTAGCACTTTGCGTAAGCGGCCAGCGGATCACTTTTATACTAAAACTATCAAGCATGATCCATCTCCCATGGCCACGTTAATACTCGACTTCCTTGTGGAACATCTTCTTCGTCATGAGTGACCATTAAGGCTGGAATGTTAGCCTCTTTAAGTTGATCTACCACCCAATCTCTAAATTGAATACGTAAGTCTTTATCAAGTTTACTAAAGGGCTCATCAAGCAAAGCGACTTTAGGTTTAGCAAGTAACATACGAGTAAGGCTGATACGAGCGCGTTGGCCTCCTGAAATTTGGTCAGGAAATGACTCAGCCAGTGTAACAAGAGAGATATGTTCTAGAGCTTGCATGGCTTGTATTTTACGCTCGTTACCTTTAATTGAGTTTGGTAACGCAAAAGCAAGATTCTCCCAGACGCAAAGATGAGGAAAAAGTAAGTCATCTTGAAATAGTATACCTACATTGCGTTTATGAGCTGGTAATGGGCTTAAATCTACATTATCGAGCATGACTTTACCTGAGTAGGTAAACTCTTCAGAAAGGTGTCCGGCGATCACATCTAATAGGGTTGATTTACCGCAGCCACTTGGCCCCATAAGAGTTAAGATCTCTCCTTGTTTCACTGTCATATTAAGTGAAGAGAATAAGGCATCACCGCTGTTTTTCTTTATGGTGATATTGTTTAGGTTAAGACACATTGTGATAAATACCCTTAGGTTGAAATTCGACGATATCTGCCTTGAACTCGGCTGAAAACTATCGCAATGGTAAAGAAAATTAATGGTAATAAAGCCTGCCAAATTGCATAAATGGCAGTGACCCTACGATCAAATCCACTTGAAAGCGCAACCGCTTCGGTAGTGATAGTACTAATACGCCCTGCGCCTAACATTAATGTAGGTAAATATTGAGCTAAACTGACACTGATACCAACCGCCCACGCAAATACAATGGCGGGAAGAAGAATCGGCATTTTTACTTTGACCCACACTTGCAAAGGCGATTTACCAAGACTGAGTGCAACACGAGTAAGGCCGGTGTCAAAACTTCGCCAAGGCCCATCAAGAGCTAAGTAGACAAACGGGAAAGAAAAAAAGATGTGTGCCCAACAGACCCAAAAAAGGTACGAATCGCTACTTAAGTATAGCGTAGCGACTTGTAAGCCAAATAAAATAGACAGCTGTGGGATAAGCATAGGAATAGCAATGACATACCCTGGAATTTGCCATTTATATTTGATGCGATATTCATGAGCTAATAGTGCCAGTACCAGTGTAATGGTGGCGGTGATTATCGCAATAATGAGGCTTTGATTAATCGTGCTTACAATACTGTTCCATTCGAGTTGCCAAAAATGGTTACTGTATCGACTAGGTAAAAGATCAGGAAAACGCCAACGTTGTGCAAAGCTCCACATGACCATTAGAGGAGCCATTAAAATGGTCAGTGAAATAAGCGTGATAAATAAAGATTTTCCAGGCAGTGAGATGCCATATCGACCTGAGAATTGCCAACATTTAACCCCTTTGATTATTGTCCATTCAACTAAACGAGCAAATGCAATCAACAGTGAGGCAATAGCAAATAGAACCACCGCACCTGAAGCAGCACGAGGTAATAAACTTAAGTCGGGATCAGTAAACCATTGCCAAACTAACACAGCAAAGGTAGGAGGTTTTGTTGGGCCAATGATCAGAGCGACATCGACCACGGATAAGCTATAAGCAATTACCGCTAACATGGGAAAGCGAAGTTTTACAAACCATTGTGGCAAGATGCATTTCCACCACATTTGATTTTTACTGTAGCCTAATGAAGCGCTGACTTTCTCTATTTGAGTAACTTTTAGTTGCGCTAAGATAGAGATACTCATTAAGAGTAAAAAGGGCACTTCCTTTAATGCGAGCATGACAACTAGGCCAAGTGCGTGAGGGTCTTTAATCAATAGCACGGCATCATTAACGCCTTGGGTGGTCGGGTCATAGCCAAATAAACTGTGCAGCGCTCTAATGCCCATACCCGTTGGAGCAAATAAGAAGGCAAAGCCAATGGCAAAAGCCACGTGCGGCATTGCGAGTAAAGGTGACAGGGAGAGTTCTATTTTACGCCAAATGCGAGTGCCCCAAGTCGCCTGTAAAATAGCAAAGGTGATTAAGCACGCGAGATAGCTACTGGCAATAGCAGAGTAAACTGTAAGACCTATAGATCGCCATACACCTTGCCAATCAAACACCATAGCAAAGCCTGAGAGGGAGAAATTGTGCATACCAAGTGGTGGAATATAACCAAACGCAGACAGAGCAACACCCAGTAAACCGGGTAAGGTTGGTAGAATACAAATCACAATAATAAGGAAATATAAAATTCGTAACATTTTAGCTAACTTTAACTTGGCTTGCATGGTGTTTCATAAATTCATCCGTGTAATTTTAGAGTGAAAAATAGTTGTTATGTTTAGGTAATAATAAAGGGATAGTAAGTTATCTATCTTTATAATGCATCTTAATTTGATAATAGATTCAAACAATTACTATCCTCGTTATACTTATTTAACGAGTGTTAGCCGAGCAACATTGATGGATTGGTTAAATTCAGTATTTTCGATAAGTGCATCCGGTTTCATTGGGTTAATAGCGTGGTTGATTTGATCATCAGGTATGACAATAGCATCACTAATTAGTTGCCATCGATATAAAGAATGATGAATCTGTGTTTTCAATTACGTTATTAAGCTAAAATTACAGTGATGAAAGTGAATAATCAGGAGTAAATTATGTCAGATTCAATATCGATCATTATTGCTGGTTCAACAGGGTTAATTGGCCATCATTTATTGAATTTTGCGTTAAAAAGTGAAGACGTAGAATGCGTGTATAGCCTAAGTCGTCGACCTATTGAAGAAGCTTGTACAAAGTTGACTCAGTTGGTCACTCCTGACTTATCCATAGATAAAATGGCTCTTGTTGATAATAAACCTAGCATTGGTTTTATTACGCTAGGGACTACAATTAAAAAAGCAGGCAGCAAAGCAGCATTAAAAGCGGTCGATGTTTCTCTGGTGGTGGACGTCGCGCAATCTATGCATGAGGTTGGTGTCGAGCATGTTTATATTGTCTCTTGCATTGGCGCTTCATCATCATCGTTATCGCACTATTTAAAATGCAAAGGTGAGATGGAAGATAAGGTGACTCAAGTTGGTTTTAAAAGTGTCACATTTATGCAACCAGGGCCACTGGCAGGAGACAGAATAGAAGCTCGAAAAGATGAGGCGCTCTTGCAAGGGATTATGACTGTTTTAAATCCTTTAATGAAAGGTTTCTTATTAAATTATAAGCCTATTGAGGGAGAAGTCGTGGCGCAATGCATGCTTGAGTTAGCATTAGAACATCAAGATTTTCTGGGCATTTATCGTTATACATCAAAAGAAATATTTAGATTACAAAAGATGTAAAATGCTCTTGAAATAACAATAAGGATGATAATAAAAGAGATGATTGCCTTTGAGGAAAATAAAAGCCAATGATGAGAGTCACTGGCTTTTATTTTTAGATGTACTAAAGGTTAGTAACTGTTAGATAAATCATAGACTCGTAACGTGTTAGTGAGCGTTACAATATCATCCCCAATGTAGGTTAAGGTTACAGGGTTTTCAGGTAACAATGTAAAGCTTGAGTCACTGAATTGGCCCTTACCATCGTGTTCTAAATGTACAAAAAAAGCAGGATTATCAGTTCGTAACGTAATGTTAGATCCTTCGTGAACCACCTCAATATTCGCTTTTTTTAGAGTGAGTTGTTTTAATTTTTGATTGGCAAACCACGTATTTTGGATCTGTTTTCCATTAACGAATGCGTCAACAAAGAAGAAGCTGTTATTAGCACAATCGTGGTATTTCTCATGGCTTAATGACCAAATAACATCATTGCCATCAGGTTCAATCGAGTAATTAATAGACCATTTTTTTAAGATCTCTCCATTAAAGTCCATCCAATAAACAGTACCATCAATATGATTTTCATTACGGCTATCATTTACTGCTCTAATACGAACCTCATTATTTGAGAACTCAAAAGGAAGGTAGGTAGGTGCAAAAAATCGTTTAGCATGGTAATGAAGTTGCTTCCATCGACCACTGTATTCAATGCTCGACCATGAACTGACCGGCCAGTTATCATTTAATTGCCAATACAACATACCACGGCAAATAGGGCTAATCGCTCGCCAATAGTCACACCCTGTTTTAATGGCAATAGCTTGCTGTACTTGGCTTAAATACAGCATGTTTTCAAAGCTGGATGGGAAACGGAAATAGCGAGTAAACATCTCAGTGATAATACTATTACCACGACCATTTTTTTGGTGTGCTTCAAAAGTTGGAGAGGTGACGTTCCAATCATCTTCAGGGACAAAGGTTTTCACCTCGGCAAAAGAGGGCCAAGATTGAAAGCCAAATTCAGAGCAAAAACGAGGTTTAATATCGAGATAGGCATCGAATGATTTACCTGAGTGCCAAACATCCCAAAAATGCATATCACCACGATTATCATTATGCCATGCATCACCAAAATCCATATCGCCATTACAAGGTGAGCTGGTCCAAAAGCGACGGCTTGGGTCCTCTTCTGCAATCCATTTAGCAATATTTCGGTTTAAACGATCGTAATTAACCGTATAGGTAGTCTTGTTGTTTTTAGATTCATCATACCAACCAATTGCGCCAATGACTTCGTTGTCACCACACCAAATTACAATCGATGGATGATCTTTTAAACGTTGAATTTGTTGGCGAATTTCAGGCTCTACTTCATCTATAAAGGCCTCTGTCGAAGGGTATAGTGAGCAAGCAAACATCATGTCTTGCCAAACCATTAATCCTAGCTCATCACAGATGTCATAGAACATATCAGACTCATATTGCCCACCGCCCCATACTCTGATCATGTTCATATTAGCGTCTTTTGCACTGCCTAATAATTCACGATAACGAGATTCTGATTCTCGGCTTGGCATGGCATCCATCGGGATCCAATTTGCCCCTTTTGAACTGATAGGAAAGCCATTAATGACAAATTCCATCGCTGAACCAATTTGATCAGGTTTGTTGTTAAGTACTAGCTCTCTAAGACCAATATTTTTAGAAATAGTCTGGTTATTAAGATCAACATGCAAAGAATATAAAGGCTGTTCACCATAGCCTGCAGGCCACCAAAGTTCAGGCTCTGTAATATGAAAACTAACACGAGTTAGCCCCGTTTTACTGGTGGTGGTCATCTGTATTTGTTCACCAAACGTCACCGTTATTTCATGATCAGCAATAGGATCATGGTTAATCGTGACATGAACTTCAACCCTATTTTGATGCCAAATCTGCTCTGTTTGGGCAGACCGTAAAGTGATGTGTTCAATCACATCAATATAAACAGGATCGTAAATACCAGAGACTAATAAACAGATCCCCCAATCCCATCCTGAATGGCATTGTGTTTTTCGGATCAGATTCATGTGTGGCACTTTGTTATTGCCTACCGCCCATGGAATAGGCATAGGTAGGGTTTTGGCTCGTTGCTCTCCCTCTTTATCGACTCTAGAAAAATGCACAGAGATGATATTGTCGCCCAGTTCAACAAACGGTTTGATATTGATGCGATGTTGCTGAAACATATTGGTACTGTGTAAAACCAGTTCACCATTAATGAATATTTCAGCAAAGGTATCTAAGCGACTTAGATTTAATAGCAATGAAGAGGCATTGAGTTCTTGTTGTGACAAATAAAAAGTATGAGATAACTGCCAATCGCATTCTCTTACCCATTGAACGTCTTTCTCGTTCACTCCTTGGTAGGGGTCAGCAATAATATTCGCATGATAGAGAGCTTGATAATTATCCCCAGGAATAGTCATGGGAATACAGATAGTTGGGTGTGATGGAGAGGTCAATGTCCAATCACCATTAAGAGAAACCTGCGACATAAAAAATCCTTCTGATGCCGTTGATATAGAGATCGTAAGTAAGGGGAAGTGTATGTTTGAGATGAGAAAAAAAATGTGAGGTCACTCTCGGATAAGAACGAATCATAGGCTAATTTTTCTATAAATTAGAGTCGATGCACAAAATATTTATTGATACTTAACTGTTTAATAAGGTTGGAAAAATAGGATGAACTCATGTCCTGTAGCCACTTATAAGCTTAGTCCTTAATAGCAATATTTTTTTACGCTATTTATAACATACAGTTTTCTAAAAAGTTTAAATAAAATCTTAAAAGATAACTGAAGATTGTGCATGAAAATAACACCTTTGAATCCGGCATAATACCATTAACAATAGAAAGGACTATTGTGTCGGTAATAGGGTAAGTCAAGAGCCGTTGAGGTATTAAATAAAGACTAATATCGCCATTAATGTAAGTGATTATTTGGACTTATGCTATAAAAATAACATGACCACAAATGCAATACCAAATACAGCTAGTTTCGCTATAAAACCATTCTTGATGCTGGTGACAACATGGGCAAATCATCTTATCCATATATCCTCACTTAATATTCATTTCTTTTAATTATGAGATCTATTTTCTTTTTGGTAAATCAAAATTTGAGCTCATGAGGTTCATTTAGAGTTAACTAATGTTTTTATGTAATTGTTAGAAGCAACAGTAACAATGTAAAAAAAATAGTCTTTTAAACGTCGGTATTTAGTCACGTTTTTGGCGAATGTCACATTTTTTATGCAATGAATAGAGGTAGAATGAATCACCGAAACAAAAGTTTGCTCAAGGAGGAGTAATGTTTATATCGGAAGGGCTAAGTCCATTGACCGAGTTAGTGATTTGGATGAGCTATGCAATAACGATTATAATAGTCGTTCTCGGTGTCGGTATTTTGATCGAGTTCAATAAAAAAGAGTAAAACAAAAGACAGCGATATATCTATATGGCTGTCTTTTTTAGTTTAAGATTAATGGTTAATTTGTCTTAAATATACGTACCCTAGAAGGAATTAATAACAAAGTTAAGCGGATCAAAATAATGAGGTATCGCGACAGAGATACGGATTACTTCTTTATGAAGATAAAGTGGCTTTCTCCTGAAAACCACGATGGATCTTATTTATTGCTCATTATAAAGCTTAATTATATTTCTTCCATTTCGTTTAGCTTCATATAGAGCTAGATCTGCTTTTGTTATACTGTTATTTATATTGATTGATTTTTCTTCATAAACCAGCCCTATTGAGCATGTTATTCTAATTACGTTATCACAACAATTAAATTCATTAATTTCCACAATATTTCTAAATCTTTCAAATGCATCAATAGCATAGTTAAAGTTTATATCATTAATGATAATTACGAATTCCTCTCCCCCGTAACGAATGATTAAATCCTCATCTCTAAATGAAGAGAACATTAATTCAGAAAATTGTATAAGAATATCATCACCAGCTAAATGGCCATAAGTATCATTAACTTTTTTAAAATGGTCTATATCAATAATTGCGATACATGTGGTTTTTTTAAAAATTAATCTATTTAGATTTCTTCTATTATAACAGTTTGTTAAAGGATCTCGTATTAATTTGCTTTTAAATCTTTTAATGAGTTTTGACTTTAAAGAAAACAAAAAACCAAAAGAAAATAATAAACATAATAGAGTATAAAATAAAATGGTTGTATTTAGAATGTAATTATCAAAATGCTTATTGAAGTTAGATATTTTCTTGTCATGTATATCTCTTAAATCCATAGTTATTGATAAAAGATTATGAAATCGTGCTAAAGATAATTCATATAAACCTGAATCATATTTTTGTGAAAGGGTTTCAATTGTTTTATTGTAGCTTTCAAACCTTTTATTTAGTTTATCTAAAATGGCACAATCACCATTATATTTATAATATTGGTCTATTTTTAATTTTAATAAGTGCTTAGATATTGATATGTTTACAATTTGGCGCTCTTTCATTACACCATGTATTAATAATATATCAAATCTACGTTTATTGTTAATCAAGATATCTATATCGCTGATTAATTGACTAGAAACCATCAGGCTGTCAATAAGCACATCTTTTTTCTTATCTATTTCATTAATAGCAAGGTTAAAAAACAAGGTTGATATGATGATAAATGTAATGAAAATAGTCTTTTTCATGAGGCTTGTTAGCATTTTCTTTTCATGCGCTCGTTTTATCCTGTTCTTATCGTATCGTTTAGTCACGGCATTTTTCATACATCAGTTACAATCATGAAGTTGTATTGAATCTACACAAAGAGTTTTAAGGTGATTTAATAGAGCATTATTTAAGCACCAAAGCGAATGTGTAAATTTTCGGGTGCATTATATATATTTTTTTTTAATTTTAAATAAAAAAATATCAATTAAAGATAATAGTTA
>NZ_JARACO010000026.1 GCF_028765575.1 Aliivibrio sp. S3MY1
ATACATACTAAAGAATGACTATTTCAATGGCCGTATTATTGAGGCCACAGCGTAATACCTATCAAACACAACCTTGTGATATCTCTTCTTTTCATTTGGCTTATACCAACCACGGTCAGTAGTCGTGTTCAGAAATATCGCAGGCATAAAAAAACCACCTTGAGTAAGGTGGTTTTTATTGTTCTCATATTTTCAAAATACTAGTGAAAATACTTTAGCTTGTTAGCTTCGAATTATTTCTTTGCTTTTTTCGCTTTTACTTCTGCTTTCACTTCTGGTGCGTCGATTACGTCAGCGTAAGCCGTGCCATAGTAAGAAGCGATTAATACTTCTTTAAGCTCTTTGATCAATGGGTAACGTGGGTTAGCACCTGTACATTGGTCATCAAACGCATCTTCAGCAATTGAATCCACTTTTGCCATGAATTCAGCTTCGTTAACGCCAGCTGCTTGAATTGACATTGGAATATCCAGTGCAATTTTAAGCTCTTCTAACCAACCAAGTAATGCATTAACTTTCGTTTCAGTATTACCTTCACGGTAACCTAAATGCTCTGCAATTTCAGCGTAACGAGCACGTGCTTTAGGACGGTCGTACTGAGAGAACGCAGCTTGTTTAGTTGGGTTGTTAGTTGCATTAAAACGTACTGTGTTAGCAATTAATAACGCGTTAGCAAGACCGTGTGGAATGTGGAATTCTGCGCCTAATTTATGCGCCATTGAGTGACACACACCTAGGAAAGACTGCGCAAAAGACATACCAGCGATTGTTGCTGCATTGTGTACTTTCTCACGAGCGATTGGATCTTTCTTACCATTAGCGTAAGAGCTTGGTAAGTACTCTTTAAGCATCTTAAGTGATTGCAGAGCGTGACCGTCTGAGTATTCGTTTGCAAGAACAGAAACGTAAGCTTCTAATGCGTGAGTTACTGCATCGTAACCACCGAATGCACATAAAGACTTAGGCATATCCATTACAAGGTTAGCATCAACAACAGCCATGTTTGGCGTTAGTTCGTAATCAGCTAATGGGTATTTTTGACCCGTTTTTTCATCTGTTACAACAGCGAATGGTGTAACTTCAGAACCGGTACCAGAAGTCGTTGTGATACATACTAGTTCAGCTTTTTGACCCATTTTAGGGAACTTGTAAATACGTTTACGGATATCCATAAAGCGCATAGATAGGTCTTCGAAATCAGTTTCTGGGTGCTCGTACATAACCCACATGATTTTCGCAGCATCCATTGGTGAACCACCACCAACCGCTAAAATAACATCAGGTTGGTAGCTTGCACATGCTTCAGCACCAGCTTTAACTACTGCTAATGTTGGATCGGCTTCTACTTCATGGAACACTTCAACTTCCATGCCTTTCTCTTTTAAGATTGAGCGTAGGTCATCGATGTAACCGTTGTTGAATAAGAAACGGTCAGTAACGATTAATGCACGTTTTTTACCTTCAAGGTCAGTCATTGCAATTGGTAAACAACCGCGACGGAAGTAGATAGATTTTGGTAGTTTATGCCACAACATATTTTCTGCTCGCTTAGCTACAATTTTCTTGTTGATAAGGTGCTTAGGACCTACGTTTTCAGAGATAGCGTTACCACCCCAAGAACCACAACCTAACGTTAGTGAAGGTGCTAATTCAAAGTTGTAAAGGTCACCGATACCACCTTGAGATGCAGGTGTATTCACAAGAATACGAGCAGTTTTCATTTTGTCACCGAAGTACGCGATACGCTCTTCGTTGTTATCTTGGTCAGTGTAAAGTACTGAAGTATGACCTACACCACCTATGTCTAATACGATGCCCGCTTGACGTACTGCATCTTCAAAGTCTTTCGCTTTGAATAGACCTAATGTTGGAGATAATTTCTCATGAGCAAATTCGTCATCCCATGAAGCTTCTAAGCCTTCACCGATAAGAATTTTAGTCGACGTCGGTACTTTAACATTTGCTAACTCTGCAATTTTGTATGCTGGTTGGCCAACGATGTTAGCGTTAAGTGCGCCATCAATAAGCAGTACTTTACGTACTTTATTTGCGTCTTCTTTGTTTAGAACAACCGCGCCGTATTTAGCGAAACGAGCTTTAACTTCATCGTAAATAGATTCAACAACAATTGCCGCTTGCTCAGAAGCACAAATAACACCGTTATCGAATGTTTTAGACATTAGGATAGAAGAAACAGCACGTTTAATATCAGCAGTTTCGTCGATAACTACAGGTGTATTACCCGCGCCAACACCGATTGCAGGTTTACCTGAAGAGTAAGCCGCTTTAACCATGCCTGGACCGCCAGTAGCAAGGATCATGTTGATGTCGTCATGTTTCATTAATGTATTTGACAATTCAACAGATGGTTGGTCAATCCAACCAATGATGTCTTTTGGTGCACCCGCTTTAATTGCGGCATCTAATACGACTTTAGCAGCGTAGTTAGTTGCATTTTTAGCGCGTGGGTGTGGTGAGAAGATACAGCCATTACGAGTTTTAAGACAGATTAACGCTTTAAAGATTGCTGTTGAAGTAGGGTTTGTCGTTGGAACGATTGCACAAACAATACCTAGAGGTTCAGCAATAGTGATCGTGCCGCCTTCATCGTTGCGGTCGATGATGCCACACGTTAACTCGTCTTTGTATTTATTATAAATAAACTCAGAAGCAAAGTGGTTTTTGATAACTTTATCTTCCATGATACCCATGCCAGATTCAGTTGCTGCCATTTTTGCTAGTTCAATACGAGCTGTTGAAGCAGCTAGAGACGCTGCACGGAAGATTTCATCAACTTTCTCTTGTGGAAAGTTCGCAAATTCTTTTTGCGCCGCTTTAACGCGTGCTACTAGAGCATCAAGTTCAGCTAAATTAGTTACAGGCATATTGTTTCTCCTAAAAATAAAAACTATAAAATTCATTAAAAACTATTTAGTAAGGATTCTGCTTTTTCATCCTTTTTTAGCAGTTAAGCTCAACCAATTTTCTGGTAATCCTGCTTTAACTTCTTAGTAAATTGCTTTCAAAACTGATTATATTCTTTCACAATTTGAAAAGTATTGATTCAGATCAGTTATGAGAATTTATTTACCACTTTCGTCTTACCTCTTACGGGTATCTCACAATAAAGGTGATTTATATCACACACTTACAACCAACAAAGACATAGATCACAATCATAAATAATAATAAAACTATTAATATCAAGAAATTAAGTTGTAATAAAGTTACATAATAACGGCCAAAAATGACAAATTATGGTGAATTCTCCGTGCCACTAAAGAGTGTCATAACTCGTATTAAATTCACATCTTTTATCCGCTTAATAACTTGAGCTGGATCACTATATTATTAATATTCTTACTACTTAAGAGGGATAGCGCACGGAGCCCTATAAAGTTAAGGTGGAGAGTCACTATTTTTTTCATTATTCTTATCCAAGAGCAATGACTTGGACACTAACTACATTTATGAAAACGAAACGACTGAAGCACTATTTATATACCATCATTTTTGGTACTCATACTAAAGGAGGGAAAAGATTTGATATCGCCTTAATTGTGTTGATCCTGACTTCTCAAGCAACACTAATCTTAGACTCTATTAGTTCAGTCAACGCTGTCTATGGAGAACTACTGTGGCGTTTGGAATATATTTTTACCGTAATATTCACTCTCGAATATATTGTACGATTATATTGCTCTCCAAAACCAAGTTCATATGTGAAAAGTTTTTATGGGGTTATTGATTTACTCGCTATTTTACCTACGTATCTAGCCCTCTTCTTTCCAAGTGCTAGTTACATTGCAATCATCCGACTATTGCGAGTAATGAGGATCTTCAGAGTATTAAAACTTGTTCGCTACTTACAAGACTCAAATATGCTTCTACGTTCACTACTAATGGCAAAGCGAAAAATATTTATTTTCTTTAGTACCGTCGCTATTTTAGTCGCTGTATTTGGCTCGCTAATGTTTGTGATAGAAGGGCCTGAAAATGGTTTCACCAGTATTCCACAAAGTATTTATTGGGCAATTGTGACGATCACAACGGTGGGTTATGGTGATCTAGTGCCTCATACCGCATTAGGTAAAGCTATTGCTTCAATAACAATGTTACTTGGTTACTCAATTCTAGCTGTACCTACAGGGATAATTACCGCGGAATTAAATCAAGAGATGAATACTCATCGAGATCTAGTTCGGTGTCCGAACTGTATAAAGGGAGGGCATGAATCTGATGCAATGCATTGTAAGCACTGTGGTAGCGAACTTCCAGAACCTCATGAAAGAATCGTAATTACAAACTCACGTTAATTTTCTAACACACTGAAACTATTTTATTCAGTGTAAAGCGTTAATGAGCCTTGAGCTGTATTGCTTACAGGCTCATTACCTAAGAATTTTGGCGCAGCAATAACTGCAAGTAATATGAACACTGCAGTAATCGCAGCAAATTTAGTTAAAACCTGTCCTTTTGTTTTTTTCATCGTACTTGTTCTTCAACTTTATTGATATTGCCGACAACTTACGCGAGTAAACTCTTATCAACAATTTTATAGATTCTTTTTGGGACCAATGTGGCATTAGTATTCCTTACGATGAGACATTAAGCCAAAAAATCATTATTACGATACATTAACCCGAACAATATCTTGTTGTCCTTTTGAAAATTGCTTTTCTAATTCTGCTTTGGACTTAAGTTTGATTTCGCCACCTTGAGCGACCGTCATGTGTTGCGCTTCTTTATTATGTTTTGATTGGTACAACATCATCGCCTGCATACTAGTGCTTCTTTGCTCTGCCGATAATGCCGTTCCATTGTGCCACTTGCCAGTCTCTACTGCATATTGTAGATTTTTAAATACTTCCGGTGTCATCGACTCTAATAATTTATTAATATCCATTATTTACTCTCTAATATGAACAGCAAGTAAACCATATCTTTTAGTTAATGTTAGTCAATAAGCTGCCGATAAATTGGTGTAATGGATCACGTTTCCTTTTTTATTTCTACAGGATTATCATGTTTTTAACTATTCGACGATTCGCTCTGCTTATTCCCACTGCATTTTTATTATCAGCTTGCTTTGCTTCTAAGCCGACAACTGAACAACTGTGTGAAGATCATGAGGCTTTACAATGTGCTCAATTGAATATGAATGACGGTCAATGTCGCTCCCAACGTGATGATCTTATCCTAAATCGATTTGATGTATTAAAAAGTAATAATGACTTAGATAAGTTAAAAACGCTCAAAGCAACTCACCAATATCAGATTTGTTTAACATCAGCAGCACAAATAGAACCTATTACTGCCAAAGAAGTAAAATCAAAACGAACTGAAGCCTTACTAGATACGTATGACGCAATTGATGCTCTCACTGTAGAGCTAAAAGACTCAAAAGAACCAAAAGTACTTTTTTATCGTTGGATAACTGGTGATAAAGATGCCTTACGCTCTTTCTTACAGTTAGAAGGTACTAATGCACTTGAAACAACAGAGTTACAATATGCACTTGCGACCTTTTATACATTACGAAATGGTAATAAGACCATCCTGATACTTAATCATGCGTTAGAATTACTGACTGAACAAGATTATGACAATAATCAACATACGATTATTATTAAATCACTCGCTAGTATTAACCATAAAGAAAATAACAAAGATCACGCCTATGTTTGGGCACTTGTTGGAAAAGGGTATGAATTACAGGTCGCCTCTGAACAACAACTTGATTTGTTATATCAATTTACTGACGCTGAAAAAGAGAGACTGAAACAAGTGAGTGAGTTAATAAAAGAGAATATAGATAACTTAGCCTTTAAAGCTTCTTTATTACCCGCTGAAAATAAATAGTCACTTAAAAACTAAATAAAGGAGCACATTGCTCCTTTATTTATCTTCAATTAGTTCTAACTTACGCTTAAATTGAACAATAGAAACTAATTACTCTTTCTCACCGAAAAATAAAGAAACTGAATTGACACAAAAACGCTCGCCTGTTGTTTTTGGCCCATCATTAAAAACATGACCTAAATGACTGTCGCACTGACGACAACGGATCTCTGTTCTTTGCATACCATGACTATTATCTTCTATATATAAAATAGCCTGATCATTCACTGGTGCATCAAAACTTGGCCAACCACACCCTGAGTCATATTTGTTTTCAGAAGAAAATAGCACAGCCTGACAACAGGTACATGCATAAATACCTGTCGATTTATTATGCAATAACTTGCCAGAAAAAGGGGCTTCAGTCCCTTGCTTTCTACAAATGTCAAACTCGTCTTGAGTCAATTTATCTCGCCAATCTGCCTCTGTCATATCTGAAAACGATTTTAATTTGTCCATCAGTCTACCTACCCCCTAATACTTATTTAAATTAAACCTTGCTTATAATCACCTTTGTAGCACATAATTTGCTGAGGTAATTTTACAGCAACCCAGCAAAATGACATTAACAGTTATGTCACTATTTTTCATAACATGTCGCCAAGGTTATTAAACAACCAGATTTCTTATAAATTACGTAAGAATTTTTCTTTATGTTAACAGAATATGGTCTTTTTTTTGATTTTAAACAAGATAAATGGCATTTTCGCTTGCAGGTTGGCTCAGGATTTTGTAATTTTACTACCAGTTAATTTAAACCTGAAAATCAAATTTACGTTGTGGAGCAACATATAATGACTATCAAAGTAGGTATTAACGGTTTTGGCCGTATTGGACGTTTTGTTTTCCGTGCATCTGTAGAGCGCAATGACATCGAAGTTGTTGGTATTAACGATCTTATCGACGTTGAATACATGGCTTACATGCTTAAATACGATTCAACTCACGGCCGTTTCAACGGTACTGTTGAAGTAGTTGACGGTAACCTAGTAGTTAACGGCAAAACTGTACGTGTTACAGCTGAACGTAACCCAGAAGAACTTAAGTGGGATGCAATCAACGTTGACGTTGTTGCTGAAGCTACTGGTCTTTTCCTTACTGACGAGACTGCTCGTAAACACATCACAGCTGGCGCTAAGAAAGTAGTTCTTACTGGCCCTTCTGGTGACGTTCCAATGTTCGTTATGGGCGTTAACGCTGCAGATTACGCTGGTCAAGATATCGTTTCTAACGCTTCTTGTACTACTAACTGTCTTGCGCCAATGGCTAAAGTACTTAACGACAAGTGGGGCATCGAATCTGGTCTTATGACTACAGTTCACGCAACTACAGCAACTCAAAAAACTGTAGATGGTCCTTCAGCGAAAGACTGGCGTGGTGGCCGTGGTGCTTCTCAAAACATCATCCCATCTTCAACTGGTGCAGCTAAAGCAGTAGGTAAAGTAATTCCTGAGCTTAACGGCCTTCTAACTGGTATGGCTTTCCGCGTACCAACTGCAAACGTTTCTGTTGTTGACCTTACAGTTAACCTAAAAACTGCTGCAACTTACGAAGAAATCTGTGCTGAAATGAAGCGTGCTTCTGAAAACGAATACGCTGGCGTTCTAGGTTACACAGACGAAGCTGTTGTTTCTCAAGACTTCATCGGCGAAACACAAACTTCAGTATTTGATGCTGCAGCTGGTGTTGCTCTAACTGACAAATTCGTTAAGCTTGTATCTTGGTACGACAACGAAATCGGTTACTCAAACAAAGTTCTTGACCTAATCGCTCACGTTTCTAAATAAGCATTAGTTTAAACTTTCTTTGAAAGCTAACTTAAAAGGTTTTAGTATCTTTTAAGAATGAAAGGCGACTTAATTGTCGCCTTTTTTGTATCTGTAATTTAATGCCAATATAATAAGTACTTATTCTTTTTCTAGCCCAATTCAACCATTGCTATTTAAAAAAGAATACGTATTTACTATTTTAGGAGTCACCTATGAATCTTACTCACCTTCCAACCATCAGTGTGTTATCTGATTGCGTTACCATTGCTCAATTAGACGATGTAAAAGTGGTTCGTGTACTTCATGAGAAAGCAGAAGCTGCCATTTCATTACACGGTGGTCATGTATTATCTTTCACTCCAAAAGGGCAAGACGACCTGATTTGGATGAGCAAAGACGCCATTTTTAACCCTGATAACGCAATTCGTGGGGGCGTACCTGTATGTTGGCCTTGGTTTGGCCGTATCGCAAATCCTGCTCACGGTTTTGCTCGCAATAGCTCTTGGTCGCTAATTGAGCATCGTGAAAATGATAACGGCGTTATTGTGGTTCTTGGTTTAAAAGCATCAGAAGAAACCAAAGCTATTTGGCCTTTTGAGTTTGAAGCTCGCTTAACAGTAGAAATTGGCGATGAGTTACTTATTACTCTTGATGTAAAAAACACAGATGATAAAGCGTGGAACTGCTCAGGAGCATTACACTCATACCTAAATATTTCTGATATTAGCACCACAACAATTACGGGTATGGGTTCAAGCTATATTGATGGCTTACTGGAAGGGAAAGTAGGTTCGGGCAGTGATACATTATCGATTGATGCCGCGGTTGATCGTGTTTACACTCAGCCAGAAAATACCGTCCTAATCTCTGATACACAACGTACATTGTCTGTTACTAATTCAGGGCACAATGCCGCGGTGATTTGGAATCCGTGGGTTGAGGGCGCTGAATCTATGGGTGACATGAACAATGATGGTTATCAAACTATGGTGTGTGTTGAATCAACCTATCATGCAGCAAGTCTAGAAGCCGCTAAAGTAATTCGACCTAATGAGTCGTTTGTACTAGCAACTAGCATCAAGGCTTAATTACAAAGTTTAGAGACCAAAAAATAAAAACGGAAGCATCTCTGCTTCCGTTTTTTATTTCATAAAAGACAAAAAATTATCTTTCCCAGTACGACTCTTCTAACGAATCTTCACGCTCTGGTAAACCACGAGATAAACGTGGTGAATGTTGTGCTAACACTTCAAAGCTTACACGGTTTGAATACTTACATACTTGAGAGAACGAAGAGTACGTTAAGTATGAGTGCTGGTGCTTACTTGAGTTAGGTACATTATTACGGTGATAATGGTTTGCTGCCATATCGTGTAATAAAGCCGATAAAGCGCCATCACCCGCTCCATTGGTATTCTTGATTTTTTCTGGTCCACCCATGTACGGTGAAATATGAGAATACACCTTTATTGGGTTTTCACAGCTGTCTTTAATTGCAGGACGACTAAATTCATATTGGTTAAATTCGGCAATAGTACCAGGAAGTAATGGCAAAGACGTTTCACGCTTTGCTTCATTTTCCGTATAACCTGCCATGTAAAGCCCTACAGGACCCGCAGTACACAATACAAGATCAACCCACTCAAGAGCCTTATCTGCTGCTTCTAGAGGGTCTGAAGCACCGGTAAGCGCTTCTCCTTCCTCTTCATTCATAGCAACCACTGATACATGATCCTTTAGGAAGTCACGCCAGTATTGTGGGTCATCTTGAACAACAAACTTGGTACCCATGGTTAATACTACTGGTACATCATATTTTTTTGCATACTCAATCGCTTTCATTGTCGCTTCTGGCATTGGATCGCCATCTTTACAACGAACTAGATAAGCAGTCAGTACTAATGCAGACGCATTTTTAAAGATTTTCTCTGGAATACTTTCAGCACGAAGCTGGTTCATATCGCCTTCACTGATCGCAAACGTACGTTCACCATCTTGGCTAATAAGCGCAAAACAGCGGCCAATTGCACCAGGAACAGGTTGAAGGTAGTTTAAATCCATTCGGCTAGATGTATTGCATAGGTAGCGGTATGAGTAGCTACCAATATGAATGTCTTCACTCATCACTCCTAGCAGAGTTGATTTATCATCAGCTAATACTGAATAGTTGTGAAGTGTATTACCGATCGTACCACCAGCGAACTCGTTGGTGATCATATTGTTATCTTTAAGCTCGTTATAAAGCATTTCCGCTTTATCATTATCGATAACCAGTGAGTGTCCTTTACTCAAGCCATACTTTTCAATAAAAGCATCATCAATTCGAGCTTCAATATCCACTAACGTTTGATCAATACCTACAATGTGCGTGCGCGACATTTTTTTGGTTTCTTGAGCTTGGCTAACTAATGGATCACGAGCGTGAACTGGAAAATAATGCTTGGATTTACGCTGACCTGGAAATTTCATAAAATAATCATTCAACTGGCTAATGGAAGAAGTGCGAAGTTTAGCCGCTCAGTAACTCTGCCGCAACTACTGATATTAGCCTCAACCAAAGGCAAACGATTGCTCTCTCTATTTGTTTATACTTCTAGCCTTACTAAGGCCATTCATGATAATTTATCAGCGTATTTTTTAAAGGTAACCACCATGACAACTGAACTAATTAGCTACGATGACGTAATCGAAGTCGCTTACGATATTTTCCTTGAAATGGCTCAAGACAACCTTGAACCAGCTGATGTTGCATTATTTACTCTACAATTTGATGATCGCGGCGCTGCTGAAGTTGTTGATACTCGTGATGATTGGGCAGAACACGTTGGCTTTGATGTTGATGGCGAAATCTACGCTGAAGTTCTCATTGGCTTAGTCAATGAAGAATCTGATGTTTTAGATGATGTCTTTGCTCGTATGCTAGTAAGCCGTGATCCTGAACACAAGTTCTGCCACATGTTATGGAAGCGTGATTAATTTCACCAGCCTTACCATTTCATACTAAGGAGCATCTATTTGCTCCTTTTTTATTGCTCTTTCTAATTGAATATCTCACTTAGCACCCCCATTATTTCTTTATGCTCACAAACTGCTTATTGCAGAAAATAATAAAGGAATACCATGTCTCAATTTCAGTCTCGATGCCCATCGTGTAATGGACTCAACCGCCTTCCTATTGAACGCATTAATGACACGGCTATGTGTGGTCGTTGTAAAGAACAACTATTAGATGGAAAGCCACTAGAGGGAACCTCTGATAATCTTGCCGCTTTAATGAATAGCGATACACCTATTGTTATCGACTTTTGGGCCCCGTGGTGTAATCCATGTGTTGGCTTTTCTCCCGTATTTGAAGACGTTGCTGCTGAACGTAATGGCCAAGTTCGTTGTATAAAAATAAATACGGAAGTTCAACAACAAATTGCTGCACAATATCAGATCCGCTCTATCCCTACGATTATGGTATTTAAGAACGGCCAGCGTGTAGATATGATTAATGGTGCATTACCAAAAGGTCAATTTGATCAATGGTTAAATCAAGCACTGCTTAAATAATACCATTCTGGATAAGCAGTTGTTCAGATAATTGCGTAGGAAAAATCGATTAGAGCAAGGCATAAATTACAGTAACTAGTGGTTCTAATTACAAAATTTATAACACAGATATAATCGATTTTAACAAGCAAGAATGATCAAATACTTATGTAGATTGGTATAATGTAAATAGCAGACAAACAAAAGCCGCTTTATGACTTAACATAAAGCGGCTTTTTAGTGTTTATCTAGTCTATGTTATAGAACAGATTAACCGATGAATTCTACACCGTTCATGTACTTACGTAGTACTTCAGGGATAGCAATCTTACCATCAGCTTGTTGGAAGTTCTCAAGGATAGCAACCATTGTACGACCTACTGCAAGACCTGAACCATTCAGTGTGTGAACTAATTCTGGTTTCTTCTCGCCTTGACGACGGAAACGCGCTTGCATACGACGAGCTTGGAAATCCCACATGTTTGAACAAGAAGAGATCTCACGGTACGTTTCTTGTGCAGGAACCCATACTTCTAAATCGTAAGTTTTACGAGAACCGAAGCCCATATCACCAGTACAAAGTACTACTTTACGGTATGGAAGCTCTAGTAGTTGAAGTACTTTTTCAGCATGCCCTGTTAGCTCTTCAAGAGCAGCCATTGAATCTTCTGGTTTCGTAATTTGAACTAATTCAACTTTGTCGAATTGGTGCATACGAATAAGACCACGAGTATCACGACCGTAAGAACCCGCTTCAGAACGGAAACATGGTGTATGAGCCGTCATTTTCAGAGGTAAATCAGCTTCTTCCGTAATTGTGTCACGAACCATGTTTGTAACTGGAACTTCAGCTGTTGGGATAAGTGATAGCATCTTAAGAGGAACATCACTCACTTGCTCTGTTAATGGGCTTGTGTGGAATAGATCTTCACCAAATTTTGGCAATTGACCTGTACCGTATAAGCTATCGTGGTTAACTAAGTAAGGAACGTACATTTCCATGTAGCCGTGTTCTTCTGTATGAAGATCAAGCATGAATTGCGATAATGCACGGTGTAGGCGTGCAAATTGGCCTTTCATTACAATGAAACGAGAACCAGAGATTTTAACTGCGCTAGCAAAATCAAGGCCGTCAGCCATCTCACCAAGTTCTACATGATCTTTAACTTCAAAGTCATACGCTAGAGGGTTACCCCAACGTAATACTTCTACGTTTTCTTCTTCATCTTTACCGTAAGGTACAGAATCATCAGGAAGGTTTGGTACAGATAAAGCGATAGTTTCGATTTGTTGTTGAAGATCTGCAAGTGCTACTTTTGCTTCATCTAATTCAGAGCCTAGATTTGCAACGTCAGCCATGATGCGATCGGCTTCTTCGTGATCGCCCTTCGCTTTTGCTTGACCAATGGACTTCGAACGGGAATTACGCTGCGCTTGAAGCTCTTCAGTTTTAACTTGAAGGGACTTACGTTGTTCTTCAAGGTTGCGAAGTGTCTCTACGTCTAGCTTAAAGCCACGACGTGCCAGTTTCTCTGCTGTTTCATCCAGCTCTGTACGAAGTAATTTTGAATCAAGCATTTGTAATCCTATGCCTTATGGTCATTGTGTATTCAAATAATACAGAACACACTGAGTAATAAAATTTTGTGCAATTTTCAGTTCCAAATTGCGATTTCAATAAGATACCGAAAATGATCTTTTATTGGTAGCGTTTTAAGGTGCTGTTTTGATCTAATTGGGCTAAATATTCTAGCTTTTCGCTAATTTTGGTTTCTAAGCCACGTTTTGTTGGAAAGTAGTACTTACGATCTTGCATTTCCGGTGGAAAATAATTCTCACCAGAGGCATACGCGTTTGGTTCATCGTGAGCATAACGATAGTCTGCGCCATACCCCATATCTTTCATTAATGATGTAGGTGCGTTGCGTAAATGGTTTGGTACGTCGTAATCTGGTGAGTTAATCGCGTCCATTTGTGCTTGTTTCCACGCGGTATAAACAGCATTACTTTTAGGAGCACATGCCAAATAAACCACCGCTTGAGCAATCGCTCTTTCCCCTTCAGCAGGGCCAATACGAGTAAAGCAATCCCACGCATTCATCGCAATTTCCATCGCTCGTGGATCTGCA
Organism: Aliivibrio sp. S3MY1; assembly: GCF_028765575.1. Classification (GTDB taxonomy): domain Bacteria; phylum Pseudomonadota; class Gammaproteobacteria; order Enterobacterales; family Vibrionaceae; genus Aliivibrio. The sequence continues at coordinate 13,334 of NZ_JARACO010000026.1, forward strand.
TTGCCTATATCTTCAGAAGCAATCGCTAACAAACGACGCGCAACATACAGAGGATCACCACCGGCTGCAATAATACGTGCCGTCCAATACAACGCCGCATCAGGATTAGAGCCCCGAATTGATTTATGAACCGCTGAGATTAAGTCGTACCACATATCCCCTTTATTATCGAAACGCGCCAGTTTTTCACCCGCCACTTCCGCTAATAAAGGCAAGTCCACCACTTTCTTACCTTGATGATCTTCTTCTGCCATATCATGCAGAAGCTCAAGGTAATTGAGTGACATACGAGCATCACCCGACACCAAATCAGCCAGTTGTAATTTCACATCATCAGGAAGTATAAAATTATCATCATTTAAACCACGATCTTTATCTAAAAGCGCTTGGTCTATTACCTGAACGATATCTTGTTTTTCTAATGATTTTAATTTGTAGACTCGCGCTCGCGATAACAATGCGTTATTAAGCTCAAAAGAAGGATTTTCCGTTGTCGCACCAATAAACGTAATCGTGCCATCTTCTATGTGCGGCAGAAAAGCATCTTGCTGGCTTTTATTAAAGCGATGGACCTCATCCACAAACATAATGGTTCTGCGGCCTGTGGTTTGGTTCTCTTTCGCTTTTTCTATTGCAGCACGAATGTCTTTTACGCCAGAAGTGACCGCCGATACTCGTTCAACCTCTGCGTTGGTGTAGTTAGCAGCCACTTCCGCTAACGTTGTTTTACCGGTACCAGGAGGCCCCCATAAAATCATTGAGTGGATCTGTCCGGCTTCTAGCGCCCGACGCAACGGCTTACCAACACCTAATAGATGTTGCTGACCAATGTATTGTTCAATATTTTGAGGGCGCATTCTAGCAGCAAGGGGACGAAAATCGTCCCCTGCTGAAAAATCTAAACTGAAGTTACTCACGTTTATCCTTTATCTTTCATTAGCGTTGATCATCGATATCAACACCTGCTGGCACAGTAAAACTGAAATTACTTTGCGCTGGTTTTTTCGCTTCAAATTTCGTAAAGCTAAAGTCACTACGCTGTCCATCTTGCTCTACAACAGAGAATCCAGTGACATTACCTGATGACTGTATATTGACAATAAAGTCGCTTTTTACTGCTGAATCAGACTTTGGCGACACCGTAAACGCATCACCATTTTGTGTCACAGAATAATTATCCCAATCAGAAGACTTATTACGGGTTAATAATACAAATGGGGTCTGTGTTGTGGCTTTTTCAAGTCCCATTAAGGTAACTTGTTCAACAAATGGATTGTAATACCATAGTGTTTCGCCATCAGTGACTAATAAATTCTCATCGGGAGTCTGTGTATGCCAACGAAACAAATTAGGACGTAGAATTTTCACATCCCCTTCGCCTTGCATTAATACATCGCCTTCTGGGCTTACTACTTTTTGAGTAAATACCGCTTCAAAACCTGCATTTTGATTTAAACGCTCAGTCAACTCACTTTGAGGAGTCGCCAAAACTGCTGCACTAAATACACTAGAACTTAATAAACACAGAGAAACTAAAAACTTTTTCATCAATAATTTTCACTTATCTAATAAAAATAATACCAATTCAATTAATCGCGACTGCCTACTGGAGGTGGCGCAATCACTTCACGGTTACCGTTATGGCCCGGAGTACTAACAATACCATGCGCTTCTAATTGTTCGACGATACGAGCAGCACGGTTATAACCAATTCTAAATTGACGTTGAACCCCAGATACAGAGCCTCTTCGAGACGTCGTTACAAACTCAACTACTTGGTCGAACAATTGATCAAGCTCTTCTTCGCTGTCCGATTTTTCACCAGGCAGTAATGATTCAGCGCCTTGCTCACTCTTAGTAATCGCTTCAATGTAATTTGGACGACCACGCGCTTTCCAATCATTTACGACGGCATGTACATCATCATCCGATGCAAACGCACCGTGAACACGAACGGTATGGTTAGAGCCCGGTGCTAAGTAAAGCATGTCACCCATACCAAGTAGAGATTCAGCACCACCTTGGTCAAGGATAGTTCGAGAATCGGTTTTAGTTGATACCGTAAACGCAACACGTGTTGGAATGTTTGCTTTAATCAAACCAGTAATAACATCCACCGATGGACGTTGGGTTGCCAAGATTAAGTGAATACCTGCTGCACGGGCTTTTTGAGCCAAACGAGCAATCAGTTCTTCTACTTTTTTACCAACAACCATCATCAAATCAGCAAATTCATCAACAATAACAATGATAGACGGCAGTTTTTCTAGCAATGGTGGCATTTCATCCATGCTGTCACCCGGTTTCCATAATGGATCATGAATTGGGTGCCCTGCTGCTGCTGCCATTTTCAATTTATCATTAAAGCCTTGTAGGTTACGAACCCCTAACGCTGACATTAATTTATAACGACGCTCCATTTCACCAACACACCAACGCAATGCATTACCTGCGTCTTTCATGTCAGTCACAACTTCAGTCAATAGATGTGGGATTCCTTCATAGATAGAAAGTTCCAACATTTTTGGATCGATCATGATAAAACGTACATCTTCTGGAGTTGCTTTATACAGCACACTCAAAATCATGACGTTTACACCAACCGATTTACCAGAACCCGTTGTACCAGCAACCAGTACGTGAGGCATTTTTGCTAAATCAGCAATAACCGCTTCACCTGCAATATCAAGTCCCATAACGACGGTTGTTGGCGATTTTGCATTTTTAAATGTATCACTGCCAACCACATCAGAGAAAAACACGGTTTGACGATTAAAGTTAGGCAACTCTAAACCCACATAAGGCTTACCCGGAATAACTTCAACAACACGCACCGCCATCGCCGATAAAGAACGCGCTAGATCGGTTGCAAGGCCTGAGATACGGCTTACCTTAACACCAGGTGCTAAATCCAATTCAAAACGAGTAATCACAGGGCCAGGGAAAATATCCACCACTCGCGCTTTAATTTTGTAATCCGCCAGTTTTGCTTCAACCAAACGAGCGGTATGCTCTAGAGATTCACGAGACTCCATTTCTGCGCGAGAGTCTGGAGAATACAATAACTCCAAAGTCGGCATTGGTGACGTTGGTTTTGGTAAATTAGGTTCAGAGTTAACCAAAAACGGATTTTGTAATGCCGCTTGTGTCGCTTTCTCTTTTGCAACTAACGCTTGGAATGCCGCTATATCCGCATCTGAATGCTCAGGTTTTTCTTCAGGAAATACTTCTTCAATGACAACATCATGAAGTGTCTCTTCAACCGTTTGTTCAACAACTTCTTCAATCTCTGTTTCTTGAGCTGGTTGCTCTACGGCGCTAAATGAAGAAAATGACTCTTCTTCTACTGCTTGAGACTCTTCATGTGCTGAGAAATGAATATGGTCTTCAACGGTTTCATCTTGCTCTAGAGTAGCCGTAAACGTGTCTTCATGATTAGCTGAAGTCTCTTGATATTCATTCTGCCATTCATTTAATGTTTCAACGCTTTCTTGATCCTCTACTACCATAGGTTCAACAAATTCATCAGAGGCACTAGAGAAAGCACTGATCTCTTGATATTCAGCTTGTTCATTATCTTGAGTATTTAATGAATCAACGTAGTTGCTTTCAGGCGTGATATCAGAAAAAGGAGTCAATTCATCTTCAGTGAGTAAAGACTCATCAATAATAGCAACCTCTTCTGCACCAACCGCCATTGCTGTCGAGCTTAATACTGCCGCGCTAGCAATAGGATTAAAGGCTTTCTCAGCATCAACTTGACTTAATAGAGGATCTTGAACTAGAGCTTCATTATCTAACTCAGCAATTGTCGCGTTACTGCGCGTGGATAAATTCAATCCATCTTCTAAAATGTCAGGATACGTCGGTTCATTTTGTTCAGTAGAATACAATGATGCTGCGACTGCACTATTCTCAAGAACACTATCCTCAATAACGTTATCTTCAACCGGCTCTATTTCTGTTAATGACGCATCAACTTGATGAACTACTGACTCAGAAGCATAATCGATTGGTGTCGAGAATAGAGGGTCATCTGAATAGCTACTATCTCTTTCAAACAGTTCTGCACGGTCCTCTTGAATTCCTTCAGAATAGCTTGCAAACATTGATACTTCACGAGCAGAAATTTTAGGTGTTTCAAATGGGTCAACATCTGTATTTTCGACAGCAGAAGAAATAGATGGTGCAGAGGTAAATGAATGAGACAACGTTGTATTAGTTACTTCTTGCTTATAATCATTCTCACTTTCGACTTCATACGTTTCGTCTTCCGTCTTTCTCATTTTATTTACAATCATCCTAACGCCTTCCAGCGCCATGAAACCAAGGTTATCAACAATCGTTAACCAAGAAACTCCCGTAAATAATGTTAAGCCCGCCCCCCACAAGAACATGAAAATAAGCGTTGAACCAAGCAAATTCAAAATAGGGGTGGTTAGGCTAGTAAGTACATCGCCAACCACGCCGCCAGATGAGAAATACCATAAGTCATCAAAACTAGTATCGGCTAAAGCACAACTGGTTAAAAATAGAATTAAAAGACCTAAGATGCGAGTACCTATCATCATTAGATCCAGCTCATGCGCTTCTTGCTCTTGATTCTTTTTACGAAAAATAATCCAAGTACACCCTAAAAGAATGACCGGTAATAGATAAGCTAAAGATCCAAAGGCAAAGAAAAGCGTATCCGCAATCCATGCACCAAATGAGCCGCCTGCATTTTCGACATTGCCATCCCACGCAGTTTGAGACCATGAAGGATCTGCGGGGTTAAAGCTGAATAAGGAGATGGCAATAAAAATAGTCGCAAGTAGACCGACAATAAATAGAGCTTCTTGCAAACGTTGGTTGCCATTTAATCGTTCTTTTTCTGGTTCGGCTACGGTTTCAACTTTTAAGGTTGTCAGCTGAATTTTTCTCTCAGAAATTTTTTCTTTAATCTTTGTAAACAAAATACTATCCAATATTACAGTGCTTAGATTTAGTCATCCCTCTTTAATGTGTAAATGCATTCGAAGAGAAAAAAGCAAGGATCACTAAATCTGTAGAAATTAAAAACAAGTCGAGCGGCATAACGCCGCTCGCCATTACTCAAAGGCATCTTAGGTAGAATATACCTAATAGCCTTTAAGCTCTTCAAGGTTTTGTAAATTAAAGAACAAAAAAATCTCTAAAATTTAGAACCTTGACTCCATTAGCGAGTTTTAATCACTAAATGGTTAGTCTGTTTTACCTCTTCCATGACTACGTAAGTACGCGTGTCATTTACTCCAGGAAGACGCAACAGTGTATCACCAAGTAATCGGCGATAAGCACTCATATCTGATACTCGAGTCTTTAAAAGATAATCAAAATCACCAGAAACAAGGTGACACTCTTGAATATCGTCTAATAACTGTACCGCTGTATTAAATTGTTCAAATACATCGGGTGCACCACGGTTCAGTGTGATCTCAACAAATACTAATAATGATGCATCTAAATATTGTGGATTCAACAAGGCAGTATAGCCATTGATGTACCCTTGACGCTCTAAACGACGAACACGCTCTAAACACGGAGTTGGTGATAAACCTACTCTCTTAGATAATTCAACATTTGAAATTCGTCCATCTTTTTGGAGTTCATTTAAAATATTGCGATCGATACGATCCAGTTCCTTGGACGGTTTCTTATTATCTACCATTTTTTATTCCACCTTATTACTTCCTTGCAAAAAAATATACTACAACTTTTTAATATTTAGCGTCAAATTTTGCCAATTACAATCTATACTAGTTTAACATTCGAAACAAAAACCCTACAAGCAGTCATAATAACCATAACATAAAAGGAAATCAGGATGATCATTGGCGTACCTAAGGAAATAAAAAATCATGAATACCGCGTTGGCATGATCCCAGCGAGTGTTCGAGAATTAATATCTCATGGCCATGACGTTTTTGTCGAAACAAAAGCAGGCTCTGGCATTGGTTTCACCGACGATGATTATATCGCGGTAGGCGCATCCATTCTTCCTACAGCTGAAAACATTTTTGCTCAAGCTGACATGATTGTTAAAGTTAAAGAGCCACAAGCGATTGAACGTACAATGCTACGTGAAGGGCAAATATTATTCACGTATTTACATCTTGCACCAGATTTTCCACAAACAGAAGACTTAATTAAAAGTAAAGCTGTCTGCATCGCATATGAGACTGTAACAGATTATATGGGTAGACTGCCACTATTAGCACCAATGTCTGAAGTTGCAGGACGAATGTCTATTCAAGCAGGCGCTCAAACTCTTGAAAAATCAAACGGCGGTCGTGGTCTACTTCTGGGTGGCGTACCTGGTGTTGAACCAGCAAAAGTGGTTATTGTTGGCGGCGGAGTTGTTGGAGCAAACGCAGCTCGTATGGCTGTTGGTATGCGTGCTGATGTGACTATTTTAGACCGTAACATCGATACACTTCGTGCTCTAGATGAAGAGTTCCAAGGGCGTGCTAAAGTGGTTTACTCAACCGTTAATGCTATTGAGAAGCACGTACTAGAAGCTGACCTTGTCATTGGTGCTGTTCTTATTCCTGGCGCTGCGGCACCTAAACTGGTTACCGCTGACCATATTAAGCGTATGAAGCCAGGCGCAGCGGTTGTTGATGTTGCGATTGACCAAGGTGGTTGTTTCGAGACCTCTCATGCAACAACACATGCAGACCCTACTTACATCGTAGATGACGTGGTTCACTACTGTGTTGCTAACATGCCAGGCGCCGTTGCTCGTACGTCTACTTTTGCGCTTAATAATGCAACCCTTCCATACATTATTAAATTAGCAGATAAAGGCTATAAAGCAGCACTTCTTGAAGATAAAGGCTTCTTAGATGGCTTAAACGTTATCCACGGTAAAGTCACATGCAAAGAAGTCGCAGAGAGCTTTGATTTAGAATATGTCTCTCCAGAAACAGCTCTTACCACTTAAAAGACATATCCTATAACAAAATCATTTGAGGGCACCTACTATGGCGCCCTTTCTTTACGCCAATAAATTCCATACAATCATCTGATAGTAAAGGATGATGAACACCTCTGTGCTCCCTACCCTTATTTTCTGTTTTCATTGATTTTAGCTCGGAGATCTTATGAGCAACGTAAAGCATTCTAAATTATTGATCCTTGGTTCTGGCCCTGCAGGCTACACTGCCGCAGTTTATGCCGCTCGAGCAAACCTTAATCCTGTGATGATCACAGGCATGCAGCAAGGTGGACAATTAACTACAACGACAGAAGTTGAAAACTGGCCAGGCGGCGCTGCTGATATGACGGGCCCAGGTTTAATGGAAGAGATGAAAGCTCACGCTGAACGCTTCAATACTGAAATGATTTTTGATCATATTAACGAAACTGATTTCAGCCAGCGTCCTTTCCGTTTAAAAGGCGATTCTGCTGAATATACGTGTGATGCTTTAATCATCTCAACAGGCGCTTCAGCTAAATACCTAGGCTTAGAATCTGAAGAAGCATTTAAAGGCCGTGGCGTTTCAGCTTGTGCTACGTGTGATGGTTTCTTCTACCGTAACCAAAAAGTAGCGGTTGTTGGTGGCGGTAATACCGCTGTTGAAGAAGCATTATACTTATCAAATATTGCGGCTGAAGTTCACCTAATTCATCGTCGTGATTCATTCCGCTCTGAGAAAATCCTAATTGACCGCTTAATGGATAAAGTTGAAAACGGAAATATCATTCTTCATACCGACCGTACATTAGAAGAAGTACTCGGTGATGATATGGGTGTAACTGGCGTAAGATTAAAAGACACAAAATCAGACGCGACTGAAGACTTAGAAGTAATGGGTGCATTCATTGCTATCGGTCATCAACCAAATACTGCTATTTTCAATGGCCAACTTGATATGGTGAACGGCTACATTAAGGTGAAATCAGGCCTTGACGGTAATGCAACTCAAACCAGTATTGAAGGTATCTTCGCTGCAGGAGACGTTATGGACCATAATTATCGTCAAGCAATTACCTCTGCAGGTACAGGTTGTATGGCCGCATTAGATGCAGAGCGCTTTTTAGATGCGTTAGAAGCAAAAGAAAGTTAAACTATCCAAGTTAACGTTAAACCCGAAGTGAATTCTTCGGGTTTCTTTTGCTCATCTTATTTTACTGATGTACATATGGTTTCTTATATTCTAATTATTAAAATAGATACTGTACGTATGTAAAATAATACAAAACGTAAGCCTTCATATTATGGATAAAAATCAACAGCGCGAGTTAGGACAATGGCTTAAAGGTCAGAGTAAACTTGCAAAAAAATGGCTAACCCTCTCTATTGGGCTTGGCTTTATTTCTAGTCTTTTTCTCATAGCACAAGCGGCATTACTTGCTGACATCTTGCATCAACTGATCATTGAACAAGTTGATAAATATGAACTTATCCCCCACTTTGTAGCCATTCTTGCTATTGTTGCAATTCGTGCAGCCTGCAGTTGGGGTCGTGAAGTCGCAGGTTATCGTTGTGGTGAGTATATCCGTGTTCATATTCGCCAATTGGTAATGAATAAACTTCAAGAGTTAGGTCCTGCCTATATAAAAGGCAAGCCCGCAGGTACATGGGCAACCTTATTACTCGAACAAGTCGAAGACATGCAAGATTTCTTCTCTCGCTATCTACCACAAATGTCTTTATCCGTATTAATTCCCTTTGCCATCTTGATTGTCGTCTTCCCACAAAACTGGGCTGCAGGTTTAGTGTTCTTATTAACCGCGCCATTAGTTCCCTTATTTATGGCTCTGGTTGGTATGGGAGCGGCTGATGCTAACCGCCGTAACTTTAAAGCGCTACAACGCTTGTCAGGCCATTTTTATGATCGCCTACAGTCGATGACGACCATTCGTTTATTCAATAAAACCGCTCAAGAAACAGAACATTTACATGGCGCTTCTGAAATATTTCGTAAACGCACGATGGAAGTACTAAGACTGGCTTTCTTATCCTCTGCAGTATTAGAGTTTTTCACTTCTATTTCTATTGCTATCGTTGCAGTCTACTTTGGTTTTACCTTTATTGGTGAGTTAGATTTTGGCCATTATGGAACCACTGTAACCTTATTTACTGGTTTATTTATCCTTATTCTTGCCCCTGAGTTTTATCAACCACTGCGAGATTTAGGGACTTTTTACCACGCAAAAGCACAAGCTGTCGGCGCTGCTGAATCTCTGGTTGAGTTTTTAAATACTGACACTAATGCTCAAACTAAAGGCACTAAAAAAGTGTCTGATTCAACCACGCTTGATATTCAAGTTACCGATCTGGTTGTAACTACACACGATGATAAAACGTTATTAGGCCCTATCAGCTTTCATCTTTTGGAAGGTTCTCAAACGGCCTTAGTCGGTCCAAGTGGCGCAGGTAAAACTAGCTTAATTAATGCCATATTGGGTTTCTTACCTTATCAAGGCAGCATTAAGATTAATGGCATAGAGCTATCTGAATTAGATAAAAAACGGTGGTATCAAGACATTAATTGGGTTGGACAAAACCCTACCTTAGTTCATGGCACCATCGAAGAAAACATCACCTTAGGTAAACAAGAGATCACAAAAGAACAACTTGATTCAGCAAGCAAACAAGCCTTTGCTAATGAATTTATTGATGATCTTGGTTATCAGCACGCAATTTCAGATCGCTCTGGTGGTTTATCTGTTGGGCAAGCTCAACGTTTAGCGTTAGCTCGTGCGCTGTTACAACAAGGTCGCTTATGGATTTTAGATGAGCCAACCGCTAGTCTTGATGCCAAAAGTGAACGTCTGGTAATGAAGAGCTTAAATGAAGCGACTCAAGGGCTAACCACCTTAATGATCAGCCATCGTTTAGATCAACTTCATGCGATGAACACCATTTTAGTGATGGATAAAGGTCAAGTGGTTCAATCAGGTTCATTTGATGAAATTAAAGACTCCGGCTTATTTGCAACCATGCTTGCCGCAAAACAACCAAAGCAAGGTGATCTTGATGCGTGATTTACTGCCTTACATTAAATTATACAAAAAACATTGGTTCGGCCTAACACTAGGTATGTTACTTAGCTTTGCAACCTTATTTGCATCTATCGGCTTATTAACGATTTCAGGCTGGTTTATTTCAGCCTCAGCTCTTGCTGGTTTAACCATTGCTCGTGAAACGTTTAACTATATGCTTCCTGCAGGAGCAGTACGTGGTTTCTCTATCGGCCGAACTGCTGGTCGTTGGGGAGAACGAGTCGTTAGCCACAATGCTACCTTTAAATTACTGACTGAATTACGTATTTTCTTCTTTAAAAAATTAATACCGTTAATTCCTGGTCGCTTTTCAAAGCTACGTGATGCCGATTTATTAAACCGTCTTGTCGCTGATGTCGATGCGATGGACCATGTCTATCTGCGTCTTATTAGTCCAATTATTGTGGGTACATTAGGCATTATCGGACTAACTGCTTTTCTTGCGTGGTTTGATCTTACTATCGGTCTGACTCTTGGCGCGATTCTATTTTCGCTACTGTTTATCTGGCCAACGCTTTTCTATCAGTTAGGTAAGAAAAATGGCGCAGATCTTACTCAAAATAAAGCCACATTGAGAATTAAAACCTTAGATTGGCTTCAAGGTAATGCTGAACTGCGTATCTTTGGTGCAGAAGAGCAATATCACCAACGAATTCTTGATGCTCAAGTCGCACTATTATCTAATCAACGTCACATGGCAACATTGACCGGCTTAGCTAATGGCTTGCTGCTTTTAGCTAATGGCTGGACGCTGCTGTTAATGCTGTGGATCTCTGCCGATGGTATTGCAGGCATGACACCGGATCCAATGGTGGCAATGGTGGCCTTTGCGACAATGGCAAGTTTTGAGTTATTAATGCCAATTGCAGGCGCTTTCCAATATTTAGGCCAGACATTAAGCTCTGCTCGTCGCTTAAATGAAATCATCACAGCTGAACCAGACACTGTCTTTGATGAAAATGGCGTGACTCAAGAGGTAAAAGGTAACTTAACAATCTCTAATGTAAGTTATCAATATCTTGATGCAGATACCGATGCGATCACACACGTCTCACTCGATCTGCTTGCAGGTCAAAAAATGGCGATTGTAGGTCAAACAGGCTCAGGTAAATCAACCTTGTTGCAATTGTTAACTCGTCAATGGGATCCTAAATCTGGCTCTATTGCCATTGATGGTGTCCAACTGCCTAAGTGGAAAGAATCAAGCCTACGCTGCGCAATGTCGGTTGTTAGTCAGCGTGTTGATATTCTCAATGGCTCGTTAAGGGATAACCTCTTACTCGCAAACGATGACGCAAATGATGAGTTATTAGCCCAAACACTAAATAAGGTCGGCCTAGGCGATCTTACTGCTGATGAGGGCTTAAATACCTGGCTAGGAGATGGCGGACGTCAACTTTCTGGTGGGGAGCGCCGCCGTATTGGTATTGCACGCGCTTTATTACACAATGCTCCTATTGTGCTACTCGATGAACCAACCGAAGGCTTAGATCAAAAAACAGAGCAACAAATAATGTCTGTATTAAATGATCATATTAAAGATAAAACCGTGGTATTTATTACCCACCGCTTGGTTAATTTAGAAAACATGGACCACATTTGCCTTATGGATCACGGTGAAATAACGGAACAAGGCACACATGAGAGCTTGCTAGCACTCAATGGTGCTTACCATCAGTTATGGCAACGTTTTTAAATAAAACATTAGCTCGTTAATCACCCGCTTATTCTCAAACCATAAAAAAGCCGATGCTGTTTATTCAGTATCGGCTTTTTTATTTACTCGATATTTAGCTCATCTAGTTACTAGATAAAACCAGAATCTTACGCGTATTTAGTTTCAAATTCTTTCATAAATTCAACTAACGCTTGAACACCTTCTAATGGCATTGCGTTATAAATCGATGCTCGCATACCACCAACCGCTCTATGGCCTTTTAAGGCTTTTAGACCTGCATCATCTGCTAATGATAAGAATGTATCATCCAGTTCAGGATTAGCTAATTGAAATGGAACATTCATTAAAGATCGGTTATTCGCATGAACATCATTACGATAGAAATCAGAGTGATCAATATAATCGTATAGTACCGCTGCTTTCTTACGGTTATGCGCCTCCATAGCTTCAATGCCACCATGCGCTTTTAGCCATTTGAAAACTAAACCCGAAAGATACCAAGCGTATGTTGGTGGGGTATTGAACATTGACTCTTTATCGGCCAATACACCATAGCTTAATACACTAGGAAGTGCCTCTGCTGCTAGCTCAAGTAAATCATCACGTACAATAACAATGGTTAGGCCCGCTGGGCCAATGTTCTTTTGCGCACCGGCATAAATGACACCATATTTTGATACGTCAATTTGACGCGATAAGATCGTAGACGACATATCAGCGACAATTGGTTTATCTGTGACAGGTAAATCATTAATTTCGATACCGTCAATGGTTTCATTTGGACAAAAATGCACATAAGCCGCATCATCACTTAATGCCCATTCAACAGCAGGCTGAACGGCTTTTTTGCCATCGACAGTAATAATGGTTTCAATCACATTCGGCGTACAATATTTTTTTGCTTCAGTCACCGCACTTTGAGCCCAATAACCCGCATCCACATAATCCGCTTTAGTGTTTCCACCAAGTAGATTCAATGGAACCGCTGCAAATTGTGCTCGTGCGCCACCTTGGCAAAACAAGACTTTATAATTCTCAGGAATTGATAATAAATCACGCAGATCTTGCTCAGAGTCTTCCGCAACTTTAATGAACTCTTTACTACGGTGGCTAATCTCCATCACTGAAGTGCCTAAACCGTTCCAATTCACCAATTCCTTTTGAGCTTGGGCTAGAACGTCTACTGGCAGCATTGCTGGACCAGCACAAAAGTTAAATACTTTTTCCATGTTTCTCAAAGGCTCCTGCTATTTTATAAAAGATGTTTACATAACATAATGTATAGAAATTAATACCACCTTTTCTCTCACAAGGAAATCAGAAAGTGATCTAATTCACTAAATCACTCAAATATTATCTCTAGATAAAAAATAGCCCACCTAGTGAGCTATTTCGATTCAATAAAAGACGGTTAACGTAAATAGCTTAAAAAGCCTAATAGCATAAACAACGGCATTTTTTGCCCATTAAGCAACTCAATTTGACCATTTGCAATCGTTGCAGATAAACGGTAACTATCACCCTCTTCTACAGCAAACTCATTAATCAATAATTCATCCATTTGCATACGTAATTCTGGTGTCTCATCAACTAATTTCTTTGCAATAACTAATTCCGTTTTCCCATCTAGCGTTTGAACTAATTTATCTGCATTTTGAGACGCTCTTGCCGTACCAGCAGGTAGCGCTAATTTAATGCTACTATCAACTTTACTGCCAAGGACTTCAGCACTGAATTGATTGATATTAACTTTAAAACCTTTGGCTGCTAACAAATCAAATGCCAACATAAGTTGTTGGATTTTATCATTGTCCAACTCTTGATCTTGAAGCAGCGGAACCAGTTTAATTAACGCGTCGTAATTTAGGTCTTCAAAACTAATATCAAAAGTACCATCTTTAAGCACTCCAGCGTCGGTATTCACTTCTGCTAACGTCAGTACATTTCGAGAGGTAAAGGTATTGTCTTCGGCCTTATCTTTTACTTCAGTTAAGTGATTACTGCTTGTATATTTAAGTCCTCTTACCTCATTATTAATTTGGCTTTCAATATCATTTAATAACATTTTCTCAATGCTAACATTCGCTTCGCCAATGAAAATATCGCCAAGGTAATGACCAGCGCTTTGACCCGCAACATTATCAATAATCATTTCAGACTGATTATCTAAGCGTATTTCAGTTTTAGGTAATTGATATGACACATTGAACTGACCATCTTTTTCAATAACAGCGGAAACTTGACTTGCCGCCAAGAAAAGCGTTTCAACCCCTTGAGCTTGAAGATCTTCTGTTATGAAATTCGTGTCTTTACTTGATAGCAGTAATTCTGTCGTTCCTGTTAGCTGGCTCTCTGTGGTTAATGTTAATCCTTTAATAAACTCTGATGTTTCACTCGTTGTATCAAACGTTGACACTGAAGATACGGAGAATAGTCCATGAGAAATATCATGATTAATAATCACTTCTGTTGGGTAACCCGCGTGCTCTAGCTCTTCACTCAATCCCTTATCAATAACATGAACTCGGCTTTGTGCTGTTGAGCTTAAATAACCGCGATCATAAGAAACAGATTCAACCTCAATGATCGAATTATGATAAGAAGCAATCCCATCTTTAAAAATAGCTTCACCAATCTTCCCTGTGGCAAATGGCCAGCAAGCGATAATTGCAACCGCGCCACCAATTGCAGCGTACTTTCTTAATTCGTTCATATTGTTATCCAATTTTATCCATTTTTGTCAGTTTACCTAAGTCACTCACTGCAATACAACTCTATTTATAAGATAAACTTTCATTCCAATCAGTAAAATAACTTGTCTTGGCTTATATTTTGCTTATTTAAAACAAAACAAATACATGTTAATTTTTTGACTAACTTGCAGTAACTCTAAATTTTATAGACTCCCATCTAGCAAAAATACCCATTTCTGTTAGTATCTAGAGCATATTTTTAATTACAGCACTCAATTTGATAGGTTTCAAATATCATGATCCGTAAGACACTTTTAGCTTCAAGCCTAATGTTTATTTCAGCAACATCAATGGCAGCAGATAATGATCCAAACAATTCAATCATGAGCAACTTCAGCTATGACTATGTTGAAGCTCGTATTGGATTTAGCCCTTCAACATTCGGTGCTGGTTTTAGTAAATCAATTCACCCTAATGCACACGCTATTGTTTCAATTGATTCTGAATTGGATCGTGATTACGATTTAGCTGCGGGTTTAGGTTTTCATGCTCCAGTAAATAACTGGGCTGATATTACTGGTGAAATGCTATTTCGCGTAGTTGATGACAACCATCATTACAAGAATGACACTGGTATGGAACTTAACTTAGGCGTACGCCAATGGTTAGGTCCTCAACTTGAAGTTGGTGGTAAAGTTGGTTACCTATCAATTGAAGATCACGACGATACGTTGTTCTCAGTTTACGGCCGATTCCACTCTACAGAGCTATTCTCAATCGGTGCTGAAGGTCGATTCAATGGTATCTACGGCGATCAAGTACTACTAACTGCACGCTTTAAATACTAAGTCTTTAATAACTAAGCTTAGTTATTAACGTTTAGAGCAAAAAAACCTCGTTATACCTATAAATCAAAAGGAATAACGAGGTTTTTTTATTGGTATACTCACACTTGTTGTAATAACGCTTTTTTTGTTGGCTCTTGCAATAATGTCCAGTGCACACCTGACTCTGCACCGGCAAACTTCCAAAGCAATTTCACATCAACATCACCACCATATGTGGTATTTACTTTCCTAAATACATCAACAGCGCCAGTATTCAAAAAAGCATTAACATCTGGAATACCTGCTTTCTTTACCATTCTTTCTAATGTTAATTGCATATTCGGTAAATCACGTAATCGACGGTTCTCTTTTGACTTCTTGAACTCTCGCTCTACTCGTGAGTTTTCCATCGCTTCTTTAATGATATTTAAAAGTAACGTAGGCTTTTTATCAAATAACTCACTGATATCAAAATAATTAACTGTCGCTATTGTTGTTTTCTTTACATGCTTAAAACGTTCACAACCTAGCTTTTCAAATTGCTCATCAACTAACCCACCACCTCGAACATACAATCGTCCCTCAGTTACGAGCGAAAACATCGCGTCTTCAGTAAATAATCCAACGCCACCAAACATCGAGCGTTTATTAAATCGACCCAGTTTTTTTACAAAATTAAAAAAGCGTTCCTCTAGATGACTCATTTCGATCTCCTTGATCTTAAACTCAGTGACCCCCGTCCCTGTCATAAATTTGACATCAAGCAATTGAATAATAAACGTACAACTTGTTATTTTCTATTATTTTTATATTAAGCATTGAATCTACAGCAAATTATTTAACTTCGATCACAATTCTTCATGTTAATTTGTGTTGGTAAGTAAGTAATTTTGCCGACTTAGCTATCATTATAGTCTCATAGGAGTGCCTATTAATTCATTGATGTACTTCACAAGAATACATAACACCACCAATAAAATGACTCTTATTTATTTCTTCGTAATAACTTTTCAACGTATAACCCATTTAAATAACACTCTTTTTGGTAAGCCGTCTCATTTTCTTTAGTTTTTTTGGGGATATCATAAAAATACTGTATGATTCATTAATCACTTAAAAGTATGAATTTATAATGGACCATTTATCGTTTTTTTGGTTACCTCACGATAAAGAAAAAGTACTAGCTGCATTAAGAAGTGAGTTTAGCGATTTAGCTTCTCAGAGTATCGCATCAGGTAATATCCAGTTACCTCCTATTCCTGATGTCGTACTTAAAATTCAAAAACTATGTACTCTTGAGGGAACATTAATTAAAGATGTCTCTGATGCTTTATTAGAGGATCCAAGTCTCACTGCTATCGTCATTCGTATGGCTAATTCTGTTGTTTTCAATCGTCGTAATATTACTTGTACTGATGTCTTAACTGCCGTTTCACGTCTTGGTATTTTCCGTGTTCGAGACATCGTTACCGCTCAAGCTATTGAGCAACTAAAACATTCTTGCGATTTAAATAAAGAATGTAATGCTTTACTTCGTAAAAGTGCCACTCGCTCTCGTGAGTTTTCTGCAGTCATGACCATGGTTTGTCAGGAAATGATGGCGGCATCTGACGATAATTCTCTCGCTTATTTAGAGCCAGAAAAAGCATTACTTACCGGATTACTTGCGGATATTGGGTTATTTTGCCTCGTTAACGAGTATTATGATTATCTTGAGAAAGGTAATTATTTAGAACTAGATTTGGCTCTTTATATCTTTGATAAAGAGTGTAACGATACTAGCTATCATGTACTTAATCACTGGCAATTTGATAGTGACTTTTTAGCGGTTGCCACAAACACCAAACAGTCGCCAAAAACGAATTGCGAGGTAAGTTATTTAAATATTGCTCGTATTGCTAATCATATATTATTGTTTAGAAATAAAGATGACAGCCTTGATGAACATGAAATTGAAATTACGCTAGAAGGGGCAGAGGCCCTCTATACGCTCAGTAATCTCACAGACACTCAGTTCAAGAATCGCATTAAAGAAACATTAAAAAACAGTGGTTTATAATTTAACCACTAAAAATAGATAACTTATATTGATGTCATGAATAAGCCTTGATATTCTCAAGGCTTATTCATGGATGAGATCAAAACTATGCTTTCTGGAATGCTCTTCGTTTTTTTACCGCTGCTATTTGGTTATCTAATACCTCTTCATAAAAAGAAGCCTCTTCAGCACATTAACGCCGTAACCAGTCATTTAGTTACTGCCATACTTGCTTTAATGGGGCTCAGTCTCGCCGCGCTTGATAATTTAGCTCAAAACCTAAATCAAATAGTGACAATTACTGCTGTGTTTTTCATCTCTATCAGCGTGTGTAATTTAGCCATTCTTCCCATCATGGATAAAATTTTCCCTCTTAATTCAGAAGGGAATAAAAACACACTCCCATTATTCAAAATGATCCTTGAGTCCGCGAAATTATTACTTGCTGTGGCTGGTGGTTTATTGGTGGGTTTATTAAGTGGCATTGACCTTTCATGGGTTGAAAAAGCCAGTGAGTTAATTTTATTATTATTACTTTTCCTTATCGGTATTCAACTAAGAAATAGTGGTCTATCTCTTCGTCAAATTTTACTTAATAAGCATGGAATTATTATTGCTGCGGTGATCATATCAACATCACTTATCGGTGGCCTAATCGCAGCTCTATTTTTAGATATTCCTTTACAGCATGGTTTAGCAATGGCCTCTGGCTTTGGATGGTATTCACTTGCCGGGATCTTAATCGGCGATGCCCTTGGCCCTGTTTATGGTGGCGCAGCTTTCTTAAACGAACTCATGCGTGAACTGGTTGCTCTGTTATTAATTCCAACACTAATTCATCGCTATCCTGTGACTTCAATTGGTTACGCAGGCGCAACAGCAATGGACTTTACCCTACCTGTTATTCAAAACTGTGGCGGTATTCGTTGTGTTCCAATTGCCATTGTTAGTGGCTTTATCCTAAGTTTGTCTGTGCCGTTCTTAATGCTATTTTTTGTTTCCCTCTAATATTAATTTTCCAATCGTAAATTAAGAGGGAAGCATCACACTGTGAGTTGTTTCAATTGCATTTAGCAATACGATGCCTACAATCACAGCCAATAATAATGATTCATTTATAAGGATTTGTAATGAAACTTGCTGCTCTTATTTTACCATTTGCTTTATTAACAACGTCTACTCAGGCTGCTGATACTGAATGCTTAAGCAATAAATATAGCCAATACGTTGATGCATCGCTAACTTGGTATAAAGATCTAATTGCGATTACAGTTCAAAAAAATCCAAAATTAGATAGCGTGGGTGAATGGTTCCTTGAAGGTCGTGAGCATCACTTTGACTTAAATCGTGCTGCGGTTGATTTTTATCTAAAAAATGATCCATCAAAAGTCAAAACTAACCAATCAATTGAATCTTGGTTACAGCTAGAACAAAAAGAAATTAAAGCATTAGCAACAAATAAAGATGAACTTGGCAAAATAGCAAAAGTAACTTTTGATGATCGCCAATCTCAGCCCCATAAGCAAAACTATGAATTGCGTTCTGCTTTTGCTGATATTTTAAGTCACCCAAAAGACGTTGAAGCCCCATTGAATGCTTATAATCAAAAAATAACCGAGATTAGCAAAATCAGCTGCCAATAAGTTGTCGGTTATTTAATCAAGCAAATCGATTTATCCCCTTCAGACGCCTGAGTTGCACATTTGGACAAGACTTTTTACTCATTTTGATCTAAATTGTGCTCTCAGAGCCAGTAAAGAGAACCTATCTTTACTTTTCAATCATCAACAAATAGAACAGATACCATGGTAACAGACAACAAAACAGCAGATGCCAATTTAGAAAGCATGCTGCGAATTTTTACTGTTCCGGAAGCGCCCGATTCTACTCTTGGTAAAATTGAGCAAGAACTTTCTCAAAATCTAAATAAGTTCTTACGAGAGCATATTGTGGCAGAGGAAAAATCTCTGACTGAAATAGAGAAAGATTTTACGGATTCCTCAATGCCTGAATCGCCTACGTATGTTTCTGAACATACTGAGCATTTATTGAATACGTTAGTTTCTCAATCTGTTCATACTTCAGCTCCAAGCTTTATTGGTCACATGACATCGGCATTGCCTTACTTTTTAATGCCGCTGTCTAAGATCATGATCGCCTTGAATCAAAATCTAGTCAAAATTGAAACATCAAAAGCATTTACCCCATTAGAGCGACAAGTTTTGGGTATTTTGCATCGCCTTATTTATGGTGAGAAAGACGGTTTTTACCATCACTGGATGCACAGCGCCGATCACTCTCTGGGGGCTTTTTGCTCTGGTGGTACTGTTGCTAATATCACTGCGCTATGGGTTGCAAGAAACCGTTTATTAAAACCTGAAGGTAATTTTGAAGGCATTGCTAAACAAGGTCTATTTGCGGCCTTAACTCATTATAAATGCAGCGGGCTTGCTATATTTGTTTCTGAGCGTGGTCACTATTCAGTAAAAAAAGCCGCTGATGTATTAGGGATCGGTCAAGATGGTGTCGTTGCTGTAAAAACAGATAACAACAACCGGATCTGTTTAGCTGATCTAGAATTAAAAATCGCAGCCGCTAAAGAAAATAATATTAAGCCATTAGCCATTATTGGTGTTGCAGGTACAACTGAAACAGGAAGCATTGACCCATTACGCCAACTAGCAGAAGTCGCTCAACGTGAAAACTGTCATTTTCATGTCGATGCTGCTTGGGGTGGTGCGACTTTAATGTCTAATACTTATCGCCACCTTTTAGATGGGATTGATTTAGCCGATTCTGTCACTATTGATGCACATAAGCAGCTTTATGTCCCTATGGGGGCAGGTATGGTGATATTTAAAGATCCTGAACTTATGTCGTCTATTCAGCATCACGCTGAGTATATTTTACGCAAAGGCTCAAAAGATCTCGGTCGACATACACTCGAAGGGTCTCGTAGTGGTATGGCAATGCTATTGTACTCTTGCTTTAATGTTATTAGCCGTCCAGGTTATGAACTACTGATCAATCAAAGCATTGAGAAAGCTAAGTATTTTTCTGAATTAATCCAACAACAAGATGATTTTGAATTAATATCAGCGCCAGAGCTTTGCCTGCTTACTTATCGCTATGTGCCAAAACGAGTAAAAGAAGCCTTGAAATTAGCAACACCAGAGCAAACCGTTGAAATCTATGATCACTTGGATAATCTCACTAAATATATCCAAAAAACTCAACGTGAAACGGGGAAATCATTTGTTTCTCGAACGCGCTTAACGCCGGAAGCTTACCAATCTCAACCAACGATTGTTTTCCGTGTGGTACTTGCTAATCCTTTAACAACAAAAGATATCTTAGAAAATGTCTTAATCGAGCAAAGATGCCTTGCAAAAAGTAGTGAGATCTCTCTTCCACAACTCACCATGCTAACAGATTCAATTCTAAATTAATTTTTAGAATACCTCATACAGGTTATTTTATCTCCATATAAAGTAACCTGTATTTCGTAATTATTTTCCTGAAAGTCTGAAATTTAATCACAAGATCACACCAATATTTACAATAAAGCTCAATTTAATCATTAAAAACACCTTCTAAATTGAAAGTATTTTTAGAGTTCTGTCATATTATTGTTATAAAAATACACTCAAGATCGTCATTTGTTAGAGCCACACCCTACAAACGTATATACTGGCTCTCATCAAATATTTATAGCGTTAACCAAAGTAGGTTATTCTGGCTAGGGTTATACTAAGAGCAGAATGTAGAAGAGTGCATATGAATACAATTGAAAGAATACAAAATAATTTAGATAATTTCAGTAAGTCAGAACGTAAAGTTGCTGAAGTAATCATGGCCTCACCACAAACAGCCATTCACTCTAGTATCGCTACATTAGCAAAAATGGCTGATGTTAGTGAACCAACGGTTAACCGTTTTTGCCGCCGTTTAGATACGAAAGGCTTTCCTGATTTTAAACTTCACTTAGCACAAAGCTTAGCGAACGGTACACCTTATGTGAACCGTAACGTTGAAGAAAATGATGGCCCAGACGCCTATACACACAAAATTTTCGAATCAACAATGGCATGCCTAGATGTTGCTAAAAATAGCCTTGACCCAATGCAAATTAATCGTGCTGTCGATTTATTAACTCAAGCGAAAAAGATCTCTTTTTTTGGTCTTGGCGCATCGGCTTCTGTTGCACACGATGCCATGAATAAGTTCTTCCGCTTTAATATTCCGATCACGTGCTTTGATGATATAGTAATGCAGCGTATGAGTTGCATCAACTGTACTGAAAACGACGTTGTCGTATTAATCTCTCATACTGGCCGGACAAAGAGTTTGGTTGAGATTGCAGAGCTTGCTAAATTAAATGGTGCAACGGTCATTGCTATTACAGCGAAAGACTCTCCACTAGAGAAGATATCTTCTTTAGCTATTTGCTTAGACGTTCCAGAAGATACTGACGTTTATATGCCAATGGCAAGCCGTGTTGTACAAATGACCGTTATCGATGTATTAGCAACAGGCTTTACCTTACGTCGTGGTGCAGGATTTAGAGACAATTTGAAACGTGTAAAAGATGCGTTAAAAGACTCTCGCTATGAAAAAGACAACACTCACTAACTTTTTCAGTACAAAAAAACATTTAAGAACCCACTTTAGTTAAGTCGGTTCTTTTTTATAAGCCTTATTGATTCTATTTAAAATCTCTTCTTTTTATTACCTTTTTATCCATAGGTTTTACCTATTGGATGGAGAGGTAAAATCATCTTTACTTTGCAGATGACCGTAGGCATAGTATCTCTATTGATTGCGGTAATACGCATCCCTTACTATTTTGGAGTTAACACTATGTTTGTAGTTATTTTTGGTCGTCCTGGTTGCCCATTTTGTGTTCGTGCAAAAGAACATGCTGATACGCTAAAAGAAAAACGTGAAGATTTTAACTATCGTTATGTTGATATTCATGCGGAAGGGATCTCAAAAGCAGATCTAGAAAAAACAGTCGGTAAGCCTGTAGATACAGTACCTCAAATTTTTGTAGACCAAGAGCACATTGGCGGCTGCACAGAATTTGAAGCATATGCTAAAGAGAACCTAGGTCTTTTTGATTAATCTATAGCCCACACCAATGTATTTTGAATCACCGCCCTAGAGCGGTGATTTTTTTTTGTTTTCTTTATAAATATGGTTATACAATCACCATTTTTAAGTTAGACTTGCATCACACTTTCTTATTCCATATTTCAGGCAAAATACAGTGAACATTGATGTTGCTACTTTGTTAGCGCAAAACGATATCTTACTTATATTCGTTGTTCTCTCTCTTGGCTTATTCATAGCCAAAATTAGAATTGGCAGTTTCCAATTAGGCAGCTCTATTGGCGTACTCATCACAGCCCTCTTTATGGGTAGTATTGGTTATACTTTTAGTGCCGATTCTCTCAATATCGGGTTCATGCTATTTATTTTTTGCGTAGGCATTGAAGCAGGACCAAACTTTTTTGGTATCTTCCTACGTGATGGTAAACACTACCTATTATTAGTATTGGTTGTATTAACCTCTGCTGTCGGGCTCAGTTTTTTAACGGGTCATTACTTCAAACTGGATTACGGTCTTTCAACAGGTATGATGGCAGGAGCGCTTACAGCAACCCCAGTATTAGTGGGCGCTAAAGATGCGTTGAATTCTGGTTTAGCCTCGCTTCCTGAAGGCGTAGAGTTCAGTAAAGTAATTGATAACCTAAGTGTTGGTTATGCTTTCTCTTATTTGATCGGTTTAACCAGCTTAATTTTATTGGCTCGTTTACTGCCTCAATTGCAAAAACAAAATCTGCAAGACAGCGCAATGCAAATCGCCCAAGAGCGTGGCATTGGCAGTGCAGGTCAACGTAAAGTTTACCTTCCTATCATTCGAGCTTACCGTGTGGGTCAAGAGCTCATCGACTGGACAGATGGTAAAAACTTACGTGAACTAGGCATTCACCGCCAAACAGGCTGTCACATTGAGCGTATTCGTCGTAATGGTATTCTTGCAAGCCCTGATGGCGACTATATCCTGCAACAAAGTGATGAAATAGCATTGGTGGGTTACCCTGATAGCCATGCTCGTCTAGATCCTAGCTTCAGAAATGGTAAAGAAGTCTTTGATCGCAACCTATTAGATTTGCGTATTGCTGAAGAAGAGATCGTGGTAAAAAATGACAATATTGCGGGCAAGCGTTTATCTGAATTGAATCTGTCTGAATATGGATGTTTCTTAAATCGAGTTGTTCGTGCACAGATTGAAATGCCAATTGAGCATGATATCGTCCTTGCAAAAGGTGACATCCTTCAGGTAAGTGGTGAGAAAAGTAAGGTTCACCATATCGCAGACAAAATTGGCTTTATCTCCATCCATAGTCAGGTATCAGATCTGCTAGCGTTCTGTAGCTTTTTTATACTTGGGATCATGTTTGGTATGATCACCATGAGCTTTGGTCAAGTTACCTTTGGGCTTGGTAATGCCGTTGGTCTACTAATCTCAGGGATTACATTAGGCTTCTTAAGAGCAAACCACCCAACTTTTGGCTATGTTCCTCAAGGGGCACTAAACATGACCAAAAACCTTGGCCTGCTTGTTTTCATGGTTGGTATTGGACTCAGCGCGGGTAGTAATATTATTGAATACTTCTCAGAAGATGGTCTTAAAGTATTAGCCGCGGCATTAATAGTCAGTGTTATTCCCGTAATTCTTGCGTACCTTGTTGGGGCTTATATCCTGAACATGAACCGTGCCTTATTGATTGGTGCCATTATTGGTGCTCGTACTTGTGGCCCGGCAATGGATGTGGTGAATGAACACGCTCGTAGTACCATTCCAGCATTAGGCTATGCTGGTACTTACGCTATTGCAAATATCTTAATGACGGTAGCTGGTACCATTATGATCCTACTCGCTTAAACAGATTGATTATATATTTACTTCTACGTTAAATGAGAGGCAATAAAAAACCCCAGAATGTGAAACACTCTGGGGTTTTATTTTATCTGCTATTAATCCTCAAAAGAATTAATTAGATATCAGCAACATCAAACTCAACCATTGGGTTCACGTCTGCGTCATAATCAACACCATCAACGCCAAAACCAAACAGTTTTAAGAACTCTTCTTTGTATTCAACGTAATCCGTTAAATCTTTTAGGTTCTCAGTCGTTACTTGTGGCCATAGCTCACGACAATGTTTTTGAATGTCTTCACGTAGTTCCCAGTCATCTAGACGTAGACGGTTGTTGTCGTCTACCTCTGGTGCAGAACCATCTTCTTTATATAGACGTTGGCTAAACATACGTAGGATTTGCTCTTGGCAACCTTCGTGTACGCCTTCTTCACGCATTTTCTTAAATACCATTGCGATATAAAGAGGCATAACCGGAATTGCAGAGCTTGCTTGAGTCACAACAGATTTAAGAACCGCTACGTTTGCAGTGCCGCCTGTCGCTGACAGTTTCTCGTTTAGCGCTGTTGCTGCACGATCTAAATCCATTTTAGCTTTACCTAGCGCGCCATCCCAGTAGATAGGCCAAGTCAGCTCAGTACCGATATAGCTATAAGCCACCGTTTTACAACCATCAGCTAGAACGCCAGCATCAGATAATGCATTGATCCAAAGTTCCCAATCTTCGCCACCCATTACAGTAACCGTGTCTTGGATCTCTTGCTCTGTTGCTGGTTCAACCGACGCTTCAATGATTGCATCTTTATTGGTATCAACAGCGGTTGCTGTATATGTATCACCAATTGGCTTTAATGAAGAACGGATCACTTCACCTGTTTCAGGCATTTTACGTACTGGAGAGGCCAGAGAGTAAACAACCATATCGATCTGACCTAAATCTTCTTTGATTAGATCGATTGTTTTTTGTTTTGCTTCATTAGAAAAAGCATCACCATTTAAACTCTTAGAGTATAGGCCTTCTTCTTTAGCAAACTTATCAAACGCTGCTGAATTATACCAACCTGCGGTACCTGGTTTTTTCTCAGTCGCTGCTTTTTCAAAGAAAACACCAATCGTTGACGCTCCGCCACCGAATGCAGCAGTAATACGAGAAGAAAGACCGTAGCCACTTGAAGAACCAACAACCAATACACGTTTTGGTGCATTAACAATGGGACCTTGTGCTTTAGTCAGAGCAATTTGTTCTTTAACGTTGTGCTCACAACCAACTGGGTGAGTGGTTGTACAAATGAATCCACGAATTCTAGGTTTGATGATCATGTTCAACTTTCCTTTTAATAATTGCCTCTAGGATAAAAGGTTCTTATCCAGTTCGCATCCCATTTATGACAATTTTTGTCAAAATAGTGAGTGGTTGGAGGTGTGAAGCACCTTTTTATTATAAAAATGGCATTATCTTCGCTTTTTTTGAACTATCTTAAAAATACGAAGTCTGATGTTATGTTCATAATTCCACTGCTTTTTCTTGATTGATTCAAGTAACCCACTATTTAGCCTCTTGGCTTTTATCGATAGTGGGTTTTTCTTTACCTGTTATTTATCTTACCCCCCTCTCCAAAAAAGCTAGCATCCAAAAAAATAATAAAAAATGAATCTTTGTTGAACTAAATGAAATATGGCTAGTCTGAATTAGTACCCGTTGATAAAGAGCGACTAAAATTTAGCAGGCCGCCAAATTTGATCTTATTCAACTGCATTGCTTTTTCATAATTCCTTATATTCCTTTGCCCATTCAATCTTTGTTTGGGCTTTTTTTTGTCTGGAATTAAGTTTACTCATCAGATAAAAAAACACCCCGTATCAAACGAGGTGTTTTATATTTAACTCAATGTTTTATTTAAGCTTCAGCATTTGCTTTCTTTGGAAGAGATATTCTCAATAGTAAGTAGCCCATCACGGCTGCTAATGTCGAGCCCATCAAAATACCAAGGCGGGCTAACTTATCAAATTCAGGGTATACACTACCAAAGGCAAGTGATGAGATGAAAATTGACATGGTAAAACCAATACCACATAACACCGATACCGCGAAGATATGGACCATATTGACCCCCTTCGGTAGTTTAGCTACTCCTAATTTAACTGCAATATAACTGAAGCTAAAGATACCTAGTGGTTTACCAATAAACAGACCAAATGCAACCCCTAGTGGTAACGTTGTTGTTAAGCTATCTAATGAGACGCCTTCTAATGAAATACCCGCATTGGCAAAAGCAAATATTGGTAAAATCAAGAACGCTACATAAGGATGAAGTGCATGTTCCATATGTTTCAGTGGAGAACGCTCACCTTTATTACCTTTTAATGGAATCGCAAATCCAAGCACAACACCTGCTAATGTAGCGTGAACACCAGATTGAAGAACGCTGAACCATAAGATAAAGCCAACCAATAAGTACCAACGGATCTTAGAGACGTGCTTCGCATTTAATAAGAACAGAACCCCTGTCATAATAAAACCAATGACAAGCGCTAAGATTGATAAATCACTCGTGTAGAAGAAGGCAATAATTACAACAACACCAAGGTCATCAATAATTGCTAGAGCAAGTAAGAATACTTTTAAGCTTACAGGAACACGGTTGCCAAGTAATGCCATAATACCCAGAGCAAAAGCAATATCGGTAGCAGCAGGAATAGCCCAACCGGATAGTGCTTCTGGATCGCCCAGATTAAACGCAACGTAAACAAGTGCAGGAGCAAGCATACCACCAACCGCAGCAATTGCTGGGAAAATTGCGGTTTCTTTAGACTTTAAAGCTCCTTCAAGTAACTCTCTTTTTACCTCTAAACCAATTAAGAAGAAAAAGACAGCCATTAAACCGTCATTAATCCAATGAGAGACAGACATACCACCAATATAAGTATGCAAAAATGTATTATACATTGGTGCCAAAGAAGAGTTAGCAACCACCATTGCGATTGCTGCTGCAATCACGAGTAGAATCCCACCGGCAGACTCTAGTTTAAAAAAATTCTTAATAACATCACTCATTAGATGCCCTTTATTTATTATAATAATTTACAGAAAAACGAATAAGAAAAGTCTACTCGTTGTTCTCGATCAAGAATAATCGCTTGTTCAGAGCTAATACATCGGAAAAACCGAACTATTAACCCTTCCCCTCTGCTTTATTCGCATCGAAATACCTATTTAATACTAGTATCCCGTTAATTGCATAAAACCTGTTACTTGATGGGAGCCTGTCGTTGTTATTGGACCTTGCCAATATGGAATGAGAGTATCCAACCATTGTTCATTTCGGACAACTTGTGTTGTTAAATTTATATTATACTTAGGTACATTAATGATCCACTGGAGAGGCAATTTCCGTCCATTTTTTAACTGGCGAGCAGGAAGTGTCTGCAGAGTAAAATCATCTTCACCTAATGAGATAAATCCTCCATGATTATCTAAAAGAACACCATATCTATACGGTGTTTGATCTTTATATCTATATTGAGTCACAAGCAGTTTTCTACTACGACTCAAATTAATAATAAACCAATCCCACCCTTGCTGA
>NZ_JARACO010000027.1 GCF_028765575.1 Aliivibrio sp. S3MY1
ATATTTAGCTGCTATACGGTATTATTTCTCTATAGCTATAGATATTAGAAAGGGAATGTTTTAGTTAGGCTCTCATTAGCTAACCTCCCAAAAAAAGATTTTGCACGGATAAATACAACAAGAATAGTTAAATATATATTCACATAACAAGCATTTATATGTTTAAATAATATTTATCGGATTTGATATGCACAGCTAGGAGCACACTATGGCTTTTAATATACGTAATAGAAATTTTTTAAAACTCTTGGATTTCACCCCAAAAGAGATCGCACACTTACTTGAACTTTCCGCTGATTTAAAAAAAGCAAAATACGCTGGGTATGAACAACCCCGCCTCTCAGGTAAGAACATTGCACTTATTTTTGAAAAAGCCTCTACTCGTACGCGTTGTGCTTTTGAAGTCGCAGCTTTTGACCAAGGCGCTAAAGTCACTTATCTTGGTCCTTCAGGTTCTCAAATTGGCCAAAAAGAATCGATGAAAGACACTGCTCGCGTACTTGGTCGTATGTACGATGGCATTGAGTATCGTGGCTTTGGTCAATCCATAGTAGAAGAACTCGGTAAGCATGCGGGCGTTCCTGTTTGGAATGGATTAACTGATGAGTTTCATCCAACGCAAATTCTGGCAGACTTTCTTACAATGCAAGAATATGCAAATGGTAAACAGCTAAATCAAATAACGTTTGCTTATCTTGGTGATGCTCGTAATAACATGGGCAATTCTCTGATGGTTGGCGCAGCAAAAATGGGCATGGAGATCCGTCTTATTGCACCAAAACAGTTTTGGCCAGAAGAAGCGTTAGTTGCTCAATGCCAAGAAATAGCAGACCAAACTGGCGCCAAAATCATCCTAACGGAAGAAGTACAGACTGGCGTAAAAGGCTGTGATTTTTTATACACCGATGTTTGGGTCTCTATGGGTGAAGCGCCAGAAGCATGGGATGAACGAGTTGCATTAATGACGCCTTATCAAGTCAATATGGATGTAATTAAAGCAACCGAAAATCCAAACGTGAAATTCATGCACTGTTTACCCGCCTTTCATAATAATGAAACAGCCATTGGAAAAGAAATCTCAGAAAAGTATGGCATGAATGGGCTCGAAGTCACTGACGACGTTTTTGAATCTGACTACTCTATCGTATTTGATGAAGCAGAAAATAGAATGCACACCATCAAGGCCGTTATGGTTGCTACGCTAGGGAGTTAATCCCTCTTGTGTTAAAAAGTAATCAAAATAAAATTTGATGCAAACGCTTGCTTAGGATTTTGATACGAGTATAATTTCGCGCAATTTACTAGGAAATTATGATGTTATTAACTTATCTTCATACAGCGGTCGACCGAGAATCTGCACTCATAGTGTGCGGTGGTCCCCTATTTTTTGAGTTTCCTAATTACCGATATTTTTAAAGCCTCCTATTTGATAGGGGGCTTTTTTTTGATTTCAATATGATAAATAAAAGGGAAGAGAGACTATGGCTAACTCGCTATATCAAAAGCACATCATTTCTATTCCAGAGCTTTCTCGTCAAGAGTTAGAACTGATTGTAGAAACAGCAGGTAATATTAAAAAAGAACCTCAACCTGACTTATTAAAAAATAAAGTCATTGCGAGCTGTTTTTTTGAAGCCTCAACTCGTACCCGTTTATCTTTTGAAACTGCAATTCAACGTTTAGGCGGCTCTGTTATTGGGTTTGATTCTGCAGGCAATACTTCTCTTGCTCAAAAAGGCGAGACACTGGCAGACTCAGTTCAAGTGATTACCTCTTATGTTGATGCTTATGTTATGCGTCATCCAAAAGAAGGCGCTGCACGTCTAGCCTCAGAGTTCTCTAATGGAACTCCAGTCATCAACGCGGGCGATGGTGCGAATCAGCATCCAACTCAAACACTATTAGACTTATACACCATCTACGAAACTCAAGGTCGCCTAGATAACATAAACATCGCTTTTGTTGGTGATTTAAAATACGGTCGTACCGTTCATTCATTAACCCAAGCCTTAGCTAAATTTAATGGCATTAAGTTCTTCTTTATCGCCCCAGAAGTATTAGCCATGCCTGATTACATCTGTGAAGAATTAGATGAGTTAGGCATTGAATATCAATTACTAAATGAAATGGATGAAGCCATTCCTGAGTTAGATATTCTCTACATGACTCGTGTTCAGAAAGAGCGTTTTGATGAGTCTGAATACGCGCATATTAAGTCAGCCTATATTCTTTCAGCTGAAACATTAGCACCTGCTCGTGAGAACTTAAAAGTCCTTCACCCGCTGCCTCGCGTTGATGAAATTGATATCAATGTTGATAAAACACCGTACGCTTACTACTTCCAACAAGCTGAGAATGGTGTCTATGCCCGCCAAGCTCTACTAGCTTTAGTTCTTAACGAAACACTTTAGGGAGAAAAATGATGCCTAACAAAACTCAATTACGTGTTGAAGCAATCAACAACGGTACGGTAATCGACCATATCCCTGCAAATATTGGTGTTAAAGTCTTAAAGCTATTTCAAATGGACAAAACAGCAGAGCGTGTAACGATTGGCTTAAATTTACCATCTTCAGCGCTGGGTTCTAAAGATTTATTAAAAATTGAAAATACCTTTATAACACCCGAACAAGCAAGTAAGTTAGCACTCTACGCACCACACGCAACGGTTAACCAAATTGAAAACTATGAAGTAGCGAAGAAGATCCCTCTTCAGCTACCGACACAAATTACGGGGGTATTTGAATGCCCAAACAGCAACTGTATTACCCATGGTGAGCCAGTTGATAGTAGCTTTAAGATCATTACAAAAAACGAAGATATTCACTTAAAGTGTAAGTATTGTGAGAAGGTTTATTCACGAGAAGTGGTTACTGATTTAAATTAATATCATATTTAATTCGATAATGTTCAGCCTCAGATCTTCTGGGGCTTTTTTATTGGTAAGGTTTGTTTTATATTGGGTTTATTGAACCTAATACCTATCTAGATAAGCCGTTGTTCAGATAATTATGTTGATTGGTATAAATTGTTCACCCATTAAAAAAGGAATCATTACTATGACTAAAGTTCTTCATACAGACAATGCTCCAGCAGCAATTGGCCCATACATTCAAGGTGTTGATCTTGGTAATATGGTATTAACTTCAGGTCAAATCCCTGTAAACCCTACAACAGGTGAAGTGTCTGATGATATTGCAGAGCAAGCTCGCCAATCTTTAGAAAACGTTAAAGCCGTTGTAGAATCTTCTGGTCTAACGGTATCTGACATTGTAAAAATGACCGTTTTCGTAAAAGATCTGAATGACTTTGGCACAGTAAACGAAGTATATGGTAACTTCTTTGATGAGCATAACGTTGCAAACTACCCTGCACGTTCTTGCGTTGAAGTCGCTCGTCTTCCAAAAGATGTTGGTATTGAAATTGAAGCGATTGCTGTTCGTAAATAATTAAAACCAGCGATGTAATAAATAAAGTAAGGCAGATATTGGTATCACTAATCCCTGCCTTATTTTTTATTTAATGTGATAAGTATCGTATCGCTTTAGAAAAAACAGTGCTAAACCAAGCCGAAAACAGAGCGGGATTATTGACTAATTCTTGCTTAATATAACTCTCACTCCACCACTGTATATCACTAACTTCATCAGGATTCAGCGTAAATTCTACATCAGGTGTATTAGCCAGTAATATGTAGTCTTGCTCATGTTCACTTAATCCATTTTCTAATTCAGCTTGATAGATAAACCAACCTAGATTTTCAAATATATCAGCCCTAACACTCGTAATACCAATCTCTTCCTCTAATCGCCTTTCACCAGCAAGTTCGACCGATTCATGTAATCTTGGATGAGAGCAACAAGTATTACTCCACTTTCCTTTACTGTGATATTTACATTCTGCGCGCTTCTGTAATAGAAATTGATACTCATCTTCTGTTTTTCGATACAGCAAAACGGAGAAAGCTAAATGCAATAACCCTTTTTGGTGGGCTTCTAGCTTTTCCATGGTTCCAATGGTTTCACCTTGTTGATTTACAAGGATAACTTGTTCACTCATTTTATCTACACACTAAAGAAAAAGGGCATATAGCAAGCCATACACCCTTAATAATTATTATCATCAAAACTTAAGCTTGATTGCGCTCGGCAACTTCTTTATTTAATTCTTCCAGCTTAACTTTCATTTGTTCACGACATTCATTCGCAAAATCACGCACGTTGTTTTTGTCGTAACCGTCAGTACTTACTGGAGGTAAAATTTCAACAATAACAGTGCCGTTATTCCAACGATTTAATTTCACGCCATCAGTACTACTACATACAATTGGAGTTACTGGAACTTCAGCAGCGAGCGCGGCATGAAATGCACCGGTTTTAAATGGCAATAAACCACGGCCACGTGAACGAGTTCCCTCAGGAAACATCCAAACAGACACATTACGTTTTTTAATATTGTCAGCAACTTGAGCAATCGTACCCACCGCTTTGCTACGATTATTACGATCAATCAAGATGTTACCAGTGATCCAATATAACTGACCAAACAGCGGCATCCACGCTAAGCTCTTTTTACCAACCGTAACAGTACGAGGCTGGATAGCACCAGAAACAGTAAATAGATCCCAGTTATTCTGGTGATTGGCAATGTATAAGCTTGGCCCTGCATTCTTAACACTATCAGGTACTCGAACTTCAAGTTTAATACCAAACACTCGAGACATACGAGCAAACCAAAGGCCAAAAGTATAAACGTGTTTTGGGTTTCTCGGACTAAGTAAACAATAGCCGCAACCAAATACAAACGTAAAGACAGCAAAGATAGCCAAAGCAATTAGGCGTAACAATGCGATCATAAGTGTTTCTCCTACATACAAACAATAAAAAACCGGGTCATTATATACCCGGTTTCCGCTTAGCTTTTTTAGCAAACTAATCTGTTGATTAGATTTCGCTACTACGAACTCTTTCGATGTTCGCACCTAATGCGGTTAACTTATCTTCGATCTTATCATAACCACGGTCGATATGATAAATTCGATCAACAATTGTTTCACCTTTTGCTATACAACCTGCAATAACAAGGCTTGCAGAGGCACGTAAATCCGTAGCCATCACTTGAGCACCACTTAAACCATCAGTATCACCACAGATAGCAGTATTACCTTCGATTTCAGCGTGAGCGCCCATGCGTTGCAGTTCAGGGATATGCATGAAACGGTTTTCAAAAATCGTTTCAGTAATAATGCCTGGGCCTTTTGCCATCATATTTAGCAAAGTAAACTGTGCTTGCATGTCTGTTGGGAATGCTGGATGTGGCGCTGTACGGATATTTACCGCTTTCAACTCACGTCCTGTCATATCTAAGCTGATCCAGTCTTCACCAGTTTCAACTTTTGCACCCGCTTCTTCAAGCTTAGCAAGAACGGCTTCAAGTAGATGTGCTTTTGTGTTCTTACAAACAACTTTACCACCAGATACCGCAGCAGCAACTAAGAAAGTACCCGTTTCAATACGGTCAGCAACCACTTCATGATAACCACCACCAAGACGCTCTACGCCTTCAATCGTAATGGTATCTGTACCCATGCCTGATACTTTCGCACCAATGGCATTAAGGAAGTTAGCAGTATCAACAATTTCAGGTTCACGCGCTGCGTTTTCTAGAATAGTTTTACCTTCAGCCAATGTTGCTGCACACATTACAGTGATTGTTGCGCCAACACTTACTTTATCCATAACGATGTGAGCGCCTTTCAGACGACCATCAACTTCTGCTTTAACGTAGCCTTCTTCAAGCTTAATCGTTGCGCCAAGTTGCTCAAGACCGTGAATATGCAGATCAACTGGGCGAGCACCGATAGCACAACCACCAGGTAACGACACTTGGCCTTTACCAAAACGTGCAACTAATGGACCTAACGCCCAAATTGATGCTCGCATCGTTTTAACTAGATCATACGGTGCACAAAAATCATTTACACCGCTCGCATCAATATGAACAGAGCCATTACGAGAAACATTAGCACCTAAGCGTTGTAACAACTCCATGGTTGTATCTACATCGCGAAGTTTTGGAACATTTGCGACTTCTACTGGCTCTTCAGCAAGTAATGCAGCAAATAAAATTGGCAGTGCAGCATTTTTTGCACCAGAAATCGTAACCTCTCCAGAAAGTGGTTTTTCACTTCCTTGAATTCGAAATTTATACATTCAAAGGACCTCTTAGAATAAGCTATTTAATTTTTTATCACGTGCCCACTCTTCCGGAGTAAACGCTTTTATTGATAGAGCGTGAATGGTATTTGTTGAGATATGTTCCATCAAAGGTCCGTAGATGGTTTGTTGCTTTTTAACTCTGCTCATTCCATTGAACGATTCATCCACAGCAATAACTTCAAAATGGCTTCCTTCACCTTTAACGTGAATCTCTTGAAGTTGAAGTGCTGCGTCTAATAATTCTTTAATCTCGGCGCTTTCCATTACTCTACCTTTTGCGTTATTAAGTGATCAGCAAACAATGATTCCACATTACTTAATTGAATTAACGTAATGAGCTGATCAGGGACGAAAGCAAGCATTATATGACAGTTTTGATTTTTTGCATGCTCTATTAGGTGTAAAAGTAACACTACCCCTGCAGAGTCAATGCGATTAACGTGACCTAAGTCTACCTTTACTTGAGTGACTTTAGGTTTCCATACTGTCAATTTTTTCCAAATATTAGGCACCGTCTCACGATCAAGAGGCCCATTTAAATGAATTTCATCCGCTTTCGCTTCACATAAATCCATTATTGGCATTATTTATTCCCTTCTAAGCGAATAGGTTGCTTCGCTAAAGAGGCCAATTCTTTGCTTACAGAGCTGATACCTTCTTTACGAATTTTACCATTCCACTCTGACTGTTTGGTCGATAAAAGGCTAACTCCCTCAGCGACCATATCGAAAGCTTGCCACTCTCCCGTTTTCTTATTTTTACGTAATTTAAAATCAACTTTTACCGTTGGGCGAGCAGAATCTAAAATATCAACTCGCACACTGATGATCGTTTTTCCCTCAGGGATTATTTTCTCTTTTTCTAATACAATCTTTTGATCTGTGTATAAAGTTAATACCTGAGCATACGAAGCCACTAAATAATCACGAAATGCAGTAACAAATTCAGCGCGTTCTTCCGCTGACGTTTTCTTTAAATGCGTACCTAATAACTTGTAAGCAGCATATTTCACATTGACGTACGGCATCAACTCTTCATCAACGACCGTTTTTAATAAATTCGGGTTTGCCTGAATCGCACTTTGCTCTGCTTTTAAGCGGGCAAATGTCATTTCCGATACTTGAGCCATCATCTCATAGGGCTTAGTTTTATCGATTTCTTGAGCTTGAACCGCCCCTGTAAATACACTAATGATGATAGTAAAAATGCTAATCCACTGTTTCATTACTCTTCCTCACTTTTATCTGACGAATCACCACCAATGCTATACAGCACTTGGCCAATCATATCTTCTAATACTAAGGCTGATTTCGTATCTTCAATGTAATCGCCATTGCCTAGCATATCGATATCTTCATCCACAAACCCTGGAACAATACCAATATACTGCTCACCGATTAATCCTGACGTTAAAATTTGTGCTGCAGAGGTTTCAGGAAAATAGCCAAATTGCTTATCAATTTCCATACTGACAATAGGTAAGTAACTTTCAGTATCTAACCTGATCCCTTCCACTCGACCAACCACAACACCACCAATTTTCACTGGCGATCGTGATTTCAAGCTACCAATATTATCAAATTGAGCATTTAGCGTGTAATACTCACCACTGCCCCCACTACGAACGTCTGCTACTTTTAGCAATAACATCAATAACGCTGCCATTCCTGCTAAAACAAAAAGGCCGACAAAAAATTCTACTTTACGAGTCTGTTGCATAATTAATTCCCAAACATCAGTGCAGTCAGCACAAAATCAATTCCTAATACCGCCAGTGACGAATGCACTACCGTTCGTGTTGTTGCCAGTGAGATCCCCTCAGAGGTTGGTGTTGCATCGTAACCATTAAACAAGGCAATCCAAGTAACGATAAAGGCAAACACCACACATTTAATAAGACTGTTTACGATGTCATAACGCACATCAACCGATGACTGCATTAATGACCAAAAGCTACCGTAGTCAATGCCTTTCCACTCGACACCGACAATCTGACCACCCCATATACCCACCGCCATAAATATCATGGCTAACAATGGCATTGAGATAATCCCAGCCCATAATCGTGGAGCAATAATTCGACGCAGTGGATCAACTGCCATCATTTCCATGCTAGAGAGTTGTTCAGTTGTCTTCATTAATCCGATTTCTGCGGTTAATGCTGAACCTGCACGCCCTGCAAATAATAATGCTGTGACTACTGGACCAAGTTCTCTTAAAAGTGATAAAGAAACAAGTTGTCCTAAGCTGGTTTCAGCACCGTAATCAACCAAAATGATATAACCCTGTAGGCTAATCACCATGCCGATAAACAAACCTGAAACGATAATAATCACTAAAGAGCGAACACCCACTGAATATAATTGCGTTAACAATAATGGAAACATCTTCACGGGTTGAGGTTTTGATACTATCGCACCGAGTAACATAAAAGTGGCTCGTCCAAACACTTCACAAATCAATAATGCTCGCTTACCTATTTGCTCAATCGACGAAATAAGGGAAAAGTTACTCATAAGAAAATAGTACCTCACCTAATGGTTTAGCAGGAAAACGAAAAGGAACAGGACCATCGGATCGTCCATCCAAAAATTGTCGAACTTGAGGATCAGGATTATCTTCCAACTCTTGAGGGGAGCCTTGAGCTATGACTTTTCCATTTGCTAATAAATAAACATGATCAGCAATACTCATAACCTCAGGGACATCATGAGAGACCACTACTGATGTCAAACCTAACGCATCATTTAAATTACGGATCAAATCAACCAAGACCCCCATAGTTATTGGATCTTGGCCAACAAAAGGTTCGTCATACATAATTAAATCGGGATCCAGAGCAATAGCACGAGCCAAAGCTGCACGACGAGCCATACCTCCAGAGAGTTCACTCGGCATTAACTCTGCGGCACCTCTTAACCCTACTGCTTCAAGCTTTAATAATACGAGCGTTCGAATAAAAGATTCTGATAATTCCGTATGCTCTCGTAATGGAAAAGCGACGTTATCAAACACACTCATATCAGTAAATAGAGCGCCCGATTGAAATAACATCCCCATTTTATTTCGAGCAAGGTACAAGGCTTTACGCCCTAACTTTGGGATATTCCATTCTTCAAAATGAATCTCGCCTGACTCAGGTAAGATTTGCCCACCAATCAGTCTTAGTAAGGTTGTTTTTCCGATCCCTGATGGCCCCATGATCGCGGTAATCTTTCCTTTTGGAACAGATAAACTAATGTCATCAAAAATAACTCGCTCACCACGTTTAAAGGTTAAATTTTCGACTTTTATTAAGGTTATATCTGAATCTATATCATTAGTTTTCATTAAAAGTCCTTCCTAGCAACATAATGACAAGTATACGTTAACTTATCATTCAAACTTATTATTTTTAACCTTCTTTTAAATATCCTCTCGCTGCGCGCCTTTTTCCTTTCCTTTTTGTAAGAGAAGCGTCAAAATTAGTAATTAATGATAAAAACATCTTTTACAAAAGGAAATTAGCACAATGACAGAGCTGCTCATGCCAACTCTACTTCTTATCGTCGGCCTCTCTCTACTTGTTTGGGGCGCAGATAAACTGGTATTTGGTTCTGCCGCGTTAGCAAAAAACTACGGTATTTCTCCCCTTGTTATTGGTATGACTATCTTAGCGATGGGTTCATCAGCACCAGAAATGATGGTATCAGCGGCCGCTGCACTTGATGGAAAAACCGATACCGCCGTAGGCAATGTAATAGGCTCAAACATTGCAAATATTGCGTTAATTTTAGGCATTACCGCATTAATTAAACCACTTGCAATCAGTTCTGGCATTATACGCCGTGAATTACCCCTCATGTTGATTGTAACCTTGCTTGCTGGTGCAATCATGTATAACAACTACCTTGGATTTTACGAAGGGGTACTACTGATTGCGCTTTTTGCTGTTTTCATTATCGCCATGCTCTACATCAGTAAAAGTGAGCAAAAAAATGGGGACATCCTTCTCGAAGAGCAAGAATCTGAAATTCCTGAAGGTGTAGACAATAAAATTGCCTTATTCTGGGTTGTCGTTGGGCTTATCTTACTACCCGTTGGTGCAAATATGCTGATTGATAATGCCGTTGTTATTGCTAAATTCTTTGGCATGAGTGATCTAGTGATCGGCTTGACAATTATTGCATTAGGCACAAGTCTTCCTGAACTGGCTGCGTCTGTCGCGGGTGTATTAAAAGGGGAAGATGACATGGCTGCTGGTAATATTATCGGCTCAAACGTCTTCAATATTCTTGCCGTTATGGGAATACCTGCACTTATCAATCCATCTGCTATTAGCCCTGATTTAATGAGCCGTGATTTTTATGTCATGATGGGTGTTTCTGTTTTATTGCTATTTATGGCACTAGGTAAGAGTCGCAGCATTAACCGAATTGAAGGTGGTATCTTAGTGACGTGCTTCTTGGTATATCAAGGCGCTCTTTTCTACACAATTTAAAAATACACCAGTTTAAATAAAAAATATAGGTTTGTTAATTAGTGAAAAATACCTTATTAATTAACAACCTATCTATTTATACTCACTTCCTTCCCATAACCATCCTCGTTACCTTGAACTACCTCTGGTATATGGCATAATAATTGTATACGCTACTCATCTAAATTATACATCTGTTATAACCCAAATAAAGGTGGTATCCCGATGGCAACTCAGTTTGATTTCTGTACTGCAGGAAAAAATGTTCTTCAAATTGAAATAGATGCACTCACCCAGCTAAACAACTACATCAATGATGATTTTACTAAAGCATGCCAATTAATGTTGGAATGTAAGCGTAAAGTAGTTGTAATGGGAATGGGGAAATCGGGGCATATTGGTAATAAAATAGCGGCGACATTAGCAAGCACTGGTACTCCTTCTTTTTTTGTACATCCAGGCGAAGCAAGTCATGGTGATTTAGGCATGATTGAAAAAGGTGATATCGTTATTGCTATTTCAAACTCAGGTGAAGCAGGCGAGATTTTAGCCTTATTGCCCGTCATTAAACGCCTTGGTATTACATTAATCACAATGACTGGTAATCCTGATTCAAGCATGGCAAAAGTAGCAGATGTAAACCTGCAAATTACCGTTCCTCAAGAAGCGTGCCCTCTAGGTTTAGCGCCAACATCAAGTACGACGGCAACCTTAGCAATGGGAGATGCGTTTTCTGTTGCTCTACTGCAAGCAAAAGGCTTTACCGCTGATGATTTTGCCTTGTCTCACCCAGGAGGTGCTCTAGGTCGTAAATTACTGCTATTATTGTCTGATATCATGCATAAAGATGATGAGTTACCAATGGTAACCGAAGACGCATTAATTAAAACCGCATTACTTGAAGTCTCAGAGAAAGGACTAGGGATGACAGCTATTGTTGATAATGAGCAAAGAGTCATTGGTATTTTTACCGATGGTGATTTACGTCGTCTTCTCGATAATCGCATTGATATTCATACTCAAGCCATTGGCGAAGTAATGACACGCTCTCCAGCGGTTGCTAATCCAAATCTACTGGCAGTTGAAGGCCTGAACTTAATGCAAGATAAGAAAATTAATGGCCTACTGCTATGCGATGAAAACCATCGTTTAGTCGGAGCCCTTAATATGCATGATTTACTAAAAGCGGGAGTAATGTAATGACCACTAAATTCATTTCAACACTCTACGGTAATATCGACGAAACTGTGTTCAATATTGCAAAAGACATTAAGTTGTTAATCTGCGATGTTGATGGCGTATTTTCTGATGGTCTTGTCTATATGGGCAACGACGGTGAAGAACTAAAAACCTTCCACACTCGTGATGGTTACGGCGTTAAATCACTAATGTCTGCGGGGGTAGAAATTGCCATCATCACGGGCCGTAATTCTAAAATTGTTGAAAACCGTATGACAGCACTTGGTATTAAATTAATTTACCAAGGGCAAGACAACAAACTGCAAGCATACCAAGATATTTTAACTAAACTCAATATAGCGCCAGAACATACTGGTTATATTGGAGATGATCTAATTGATTGGCCAGTAATGGAAAGAGTCGCGCTAAAAGTCTGCGTTTCTGATGGACATCCATTACTCGTACAACGTGCAAATTACGTGACCACTATCAAAGGTGGGCATGGTGCCGTTCGTGAAGTGAGTGACCTCATCCTAGAGGCGAAAGGTGAACTAGAACAACATAAAGGTCTAAGTATATGACCTTAAAACACCTTTTCATGACAATATTATTGATGATCTCCAGTTGGTCAGGGTATTACTTATATTATGAGTATGCTCAAAGTGACCAACAAATAGTTCCGGATCAACAAGTTCCTGTTTTTACTGGCAGTAACATAAGCAATAATAATTATGATCAAAGTGGTGTTCGTAATTATCAAATTAATGCTAAAGCTCTTGCTCGTTTTGCAAAAACTGGAGAGACTCACTTTACCACTCCACATCTTTTTGTTTTTAAAGAGGGTGAATTAAAAGAGTGGGAAATAATTTCTGACACTGGCGTACTCAATAAACAACATGAGCTTTATTTGAGTGGTAATGTAATCATTAAAAATTTACTGCCTGAAGCCGCCTTTGACACCATGACAACAGACAGTATAACAATACAACTATCAACTAAAGATTTCACGACAGAGGATGTCGTTAACCTTGT
The DNA here is from genome assembly GCF_028765575.1 of Aliivibrio sp. S3MY1. GTDB lineage: Bacteria > Pseudomonadota > Gammaproteobacteria > Enterobacterales > Vibrionaceae > Aliivibrio. Next base: position 12,889 of record NZ_JARACO010000027.1, read on the forward strand.
TGGTCCAACGTTTGAAACGACAGGCGTAGGAATGAAAGGTAATTTTACCACCCAACAAACGACCCTATTAGAGAATGTACAAGGTATCTATGAAGCTTTCACACATTAGTCTACTTGCTGGCTTATTATTGAGCTCGCCAAGTTGGGCGCTAAGCAGCGACACAGAGCAACCAATTCACATTAATTCAAATTCGCAAAACTTCGATATGCAAAGCAATCAAGTTACGTTTATTGGTGATGTAACTTTAAAGCAAGGCAGCATTGAGATCTTCGCTGATAAATTAATTGTTATCCGCCCTCAAGGACAAGACGGTCGCGAGATATTAGAAGCTTATGGTAAACCTGCCCGCTTTAGTCAACTTACAGATGACGGTAAAACCTTAAAAGGTAAAGCTGATAAGCTCCGTTACGAATTAGAAAAAGAATTTCTAAAGATGACCAATAAGGCTGAGCTAAAGCAAGACGACAGTATCATTAAGGGTAAAGTGATTACCTATAATATGAAAACTCAAAAATTAATTGCTGATGGTGGTAAAGACGAACGTGTTACTACTATTCTTCAACCAACTCAATTAAACAATAAATAATTATGGCTATATTAGAAGCGAAAAATCTCGCAAAAACCTACGGCAGCCGTAAAGTGGTTACCGATGTAAGCTTAACCGTTGAATCTAGTAAAATTGTTGGCTTACTAGGTCCAAATGGGGCAGGTAAAACAACCTCTTTCTATATGATTGTTGGCCTTGTCTCTCGCGATGAAGGATCGATCACTATTGATGGTGTTGATATTTCATTACAGCCAATGCATAACCGTTCAAAAATGGGGATAGGCTATCTACCTCAAGAAGCCTCTATTTTCAGAAAGCTTTCTGTTTTTGATAACATAATGGCAGTACTTCAAACTCGTAAAGATTTATCAAAAACAGATCGTTTAGATAAGCTTGAAGAGTTATTAGATGAGTTTAACATTCAGCATATTCGTAACAGTAATGGTATGGCGCTTTCTGGTGGTGAACGTCGTCGAGTTGAAATTGCACGTGCACTGGCTGCAAATCCAAAGTTCATTCTACTTGATGAACCTTTTGCGGGTGTCGATCCTATTTCTGTAATCGATATCAAAAAAATCATTCAACATTTACGAGATCGCGGCTTAGGTGTGTTAATTACAGACCATAACGTTCGCGAAACGCTTGATGTATGTGAGCACGCCTATATCGTAAGCCAAGGCCACATGATTGCCAATGGGACTCCTGACCATGTATTAAATGATGAACACGTTAAACGCGTTTATCTTGGTGATCAATTTAAGTTGTAATTTATATAAAGGTATCACTGCATAATGAAAGCATCTCTTCAGTTAAAAATGGGCCAACAACTTGCTATGACGCCCCAGTTACAGCAAGCAATTCGATTATTACAATTGTCGACCCTTGACCTACAGCAAGAGATTCAAGAAGCTCTCGACTCTAACCCTCTTCTTGATGTTGAAGAAGAGCCATTAAGTACGCCTGAAAGTTTATTATCTCCAGAACCAACACCAGAAAAAGAAACGGCAACAGCAGAGCAAGAAGAGCCTATCACTGACAGTAGCGATGTTATTGATAGTAATAACATTTCAGAAGAACTTGAAATGGATGCGAGCTGGGATGATGTTTATAGTGCTAACAGTGGCAGTACGGGGTTAGCGATTGATGATGATACGCCATTATATCAGGGCGAAACGACCGAAAGTCTGCAAGACTATTTAATGTGGCAGGCTGACTTAACGCCTTTCAGTGACATTGACCGTACAATTGCTACCGCTATCATTGAATCATTAGATGATTATGGCTATTTAACCATCAGCCTTGATGACGTATTAGAAAGTGTCGGTAATGATGACGTTGAAATGGATGAGGTTGAAGCGGTATTAAAGCGAATCCAGCAATTCGACCCATTAGGTGTTGCTTCTCGTGATCTTGCAGAATGCTTAATGTTACAACTCGCAACCTACCCAGAAAATACCCCATGGCTACCAGAAACCAGATTGATCTTAACCAAGCACATCAATTTATTAGGTAATCGTGACTACCGACAGTTAGCAAAAGAGACTAAGCTTAAAGAAAGTGACTTGAAACAAGTCATGATGCTAATTCATGAGCTTGATCCTAGACCTGGTAACCGTGTCATTGATACCGACACTGAATATGTTATTCCAGATGTCTCCGTCTTTAAACATAATGGGAAATGGGTCGTAACGATTAACCCAGATAGCGTCCCTCGCCTAAAAGTAAACGCAGAATATGCCGCGCTTGGTAAAGGGTTAGGTAACAGCCCTGACGGACAATTTATTCGAACCAATTTGCAAGAGGCAAAGTGGTTAATTAAGAGCTTAGAGAGTAGAAACGAGACGCTGCTCAAAGTTGCACGTTGTATAGTTGAACATCAGCAAGATTTCTTCGAATATGGTGAAGAAGCGATGAAACCGATGGTACTCAATGACATCGCTTTGGATGTTGAAATGCACGAGTCCACTATATCTCGTGTAACAACACAAAAATTCATGCATACCCCGCGCGGTATTTTTGAATTAAAATATTTCTTCTCTAGTCATGTTAGTACGGACAATGGTGGTGAATGCTCATCAACTGCAATTCGGGCACTAGTGAAAAAGTTGGTCGCGGCTGAGAATCAAGCCAAACCGTTAAGTGACAGTAAAATCGCAACCTTATTAGCTGAGCAAGGGATCCAAGTTGCACGACGTACTATAGCTAAATATCGTGAATCTCTGGGTATTGCCCCATCGAATCAGCGTAAGCGTTTACTTTAATTAACAGAAAGGAAGTGTTATGCAAATAAACATTACAGGTCAAAACGTCGAACTAACCGATAGCCTACGTGAGTACGTCGATACCAAATTCCAAAAGTTAGACCGTTTTTTTGAACACATTAATAATGTCCATGTCGTATTAAAATTAGAAAAAGTACTTCATATCGCAGAAGCAACTCTTCATGTAAATCAAGGTGACATACACGCCCATTCTGACGCAGAAGATATGTATGCAGCCATTGATGGTTTGGTGGATAAACTGATCCGCCAACTCAATAAACATAAAGAAAAACTAAGTAGCCATTAACATGCAATTAAGCACCATTCTTTCATTGGATTGCACCAAAAGTGCAGTCCAATGCACAAGCAAAAAACGCGCATTAGAACTTATTAGTGAAATTGCAGCCCCTCACATTGGTCAAAACCCTCAAGAGTTATTTGAAAGTTTATTAAACCGAGAAAAAATGGGAAGTACCGGCATTGGTAATGGTATTGCTATCCCTCATGGTCGTATTTTTAACTGTGAGAATGCTGTCGCTGTTTTACTTCAGTGCCAAGAACCGATTGAATTTGATGCGATAGATAATCGCCCTGTTGATGTTCTTTTTGCCTTACTTGTCCCTGATGAGCAGTGTAAATTGCACTTAAAAACACTTTCTTGTGTTGCAGAAAAACTCAATGACAAGCAAGTTTTACGTCAGCTTCGCCATGCCGAAAATGACCAAGAACTGTATCAAATATTCACCTCTTAAAGCTCCTAAGGTCGTATAATGAAACTCATGGTTGTTAGTGGTAATTCAGGGGCAGGAAAATCTGTCGCGCTACGAGTATTGGAAGATTTAGGCTATTATTGTGTCGACAATTTACCCATTGACCTACTGACTCAATTTGTAGAATCAATTCAGCACAGCACTCAAAATGTCGCTGTTAGTGTCGATATCCGTAATTTACCCAAAGATCCTTCACTACTAACAAACACCTTAAGTGAATTAAAACAAAGCCACGACGTAACCGTGATGTTCCTTGATGCCGAAGATAAAGAGTTGATTAAACGCTACAGTGAGACTCGCCGTTTGCATCCACTTTCTTTAACCGAAGAACAGTGTTCATTAGAACAAGCGGTCGCTCTAGAAAAAAACATTTTAAGTGATTTTAAAGAAGAAGCTGATTTAGTTCTCGATACCACCACAAAGTCCATCCATGAGTTAAGTGAAACACTGCGGTCTCGAATTCTTGGTCGCGAGTCGAAAGAATTAGTAATGGTGTTTGAATCTTTTGGTTTTAAACACGGTTTACCAACAGATGCTGATTATGTGTTTGATGTGCGCTTCTTACCTAATCCTCACTGGGAGCCAAGCCTAAGACCCATGACTGGCTTAGATAAACCCGTGGCTGATTACTTAGAAAAACACGACGCTGTAATTCAATTAAAAGAACAAATTCAAACCTTTCTTACCACCTGGCTACCTGCCTTAGAAAAAAACAATCGCAGCTATTTAACCGTCGCGATTGGTTGTACTGGCGGTCAACATCGCTCTGTTTACATTACTCAACAACTCGGTGAGTATTTTAAACAGCAAGGGCAACAAGTTCAGATCCGCCATAAAACATTAGAGATTCATTAATCATGCCTATCTCATCTCGTCACCTATTAATAAAAAACCGCCTTGGTTTACACGCAAGAGCGGCGATCAAATTGGTTGAGATGGCGCAAAGTTTTGATGCCATCATTACGTTAACCAATGACGAAAATAAGCAAGCCACCGCTGATGGTGTAATGGGCTTACTTATGTTGGACTCAGCGCAAGGTCAATACGTCGATGTTTCCGCTGATGGCCCAGATGCTGAACAAGCACTTTCTGCTATTTGTGAGCTTATTGAAGCCGGTTTTGATGAGGATGAGTGAGTATTTACTCATCCCTTTCCATCTTTGACCTAATCTTCACAAATTTATCTTATTTCCTTTCTAAAATTGCGTTACTATTCTGCCCATTATTTAGATTGACTATACTCAGTTAATCAGTCTTTTATGGGGGAGAGAATGCAAGAACAACCAGATTTCGATCAAACCCATCAAACTCTTCAAGAAGTATCTAATGCGCTTGATAGTGGGATGTTTGTCCATGTACGTCGTTTATTACAAGACATGGAACCCGAGGATATTGCCCATCTATTAGAAGCCTCACCCAGAAAAAGCCGTAATGTATTATGGCAACTGACCGACCCTGAAGATTACGGTGAGATCCTTGACGAACTTTCCGAAGGCGTAAAAGACGGAATTGTTTCACAAATGGCTCCACAGAGCATTGTAGAAGCAACAGAAGGCATGGAGACAGATGATGTCGCTTACGTTCTTCGTAGCTTACCTCATGACGTCTCACGTGAAATATTAAGCCAGATGGACACGGTTGATCGATTCCGTGTCGAAACCGCACTGTCTTATCCAGAAGATACCGCCGGTGGGATGATGAATACCGATTTCATCACCATCCGTGCAGATGTTGAAATCGATGTGGTATTGCGTTATTTACGCATGAAAAGTGAGCTTCCCGATTCAACCGATGCCCTGTATGTCCTTGATGAAGAAAGTCGACTCATCGGCCACTTATCTTTAGCAACGCTATTAACGACTCAACCCGATATCCTGGTTAGTGAAGTTATGGATGACGCTGATGAGGCTATTCCAGTAAATACTGACGATGGTGAAGTCGCTAATCTATTTGAGCGTCGTAATTGGGTATCTGCGCCTGTTGTTGATGAAAATCACTTACTGCTTGGTCGTATTACCATTGATGATGTCGTCGATGTTATTCGTGAAGACGCTGAACACTCAATGATGAGTATGGCAGGTATGGATGACGAAGAAGATACCTTTGCACCTGTGGTTAAATCAGCACGCCGTCGTAGTGTTTGGCTAGGCATGAATGTATTAGCCGCCCTTGCTGCCGCATCGGTTTCTAATATGTTCGAAGCCACATTAGCGCAAATGGCATCGATTGCCGTACTAATGACGATTGTCCCTTCAATGGGTGGTGTTGCCGGAAATCAAACGGTTGCTCTTGTTATCCGCGGTTTGGCCGTTGGTCATATCGGTGACAGTAACCAAAAAGAATTATTATTCAAAGAAGCAGGGATAGGCCTACTTAATGGTATTTTGTGGGCCTCTATCATTGGCGGTATCGTCATGGTTTGGAAAGGCGACATCATGCTTGGAGCCATCATCTCTGCTGCTATGCTCGTAAACCTAACCATTGCCGGAATTGCAGGGGTAGCTATCCCTCTGATCCTAAAGAAAATGAATATCGACCCTGCATTAGCAGGGGGAATGGCCTTAACCACCATCACCGATATTATTGGTCTATTTGCTTTCTTAGGTCTCGCCACTGTTTTAATGTAGTACATAGCTTTAATCTACTACACAAAAATAATGCATTAAAAAGCGCGCTCTCATTAAATGACAGCGCGCTTTTTTTATCTTACTTTTTCTTTGTCTTACTTAGGAAGTGTTATTGACCCGCAATCTTCATTGATTCAATTAAGATTGAACCCGTCTGAATTTGTGAACGCGTTTCGACATCACTGCCGACTGCAATAATATTTTGGTACATTTCAGCCAAATTACCGGCAATGGTGATCTCTGAAACTGGGTATTGGATCTCACCATTCTCCACCCAGAAACCAGCCGCTCCACGAGAATAGTCACCCGTTACCGTATTTACACCTTGTCCCATTAGCTCAGTAACTAAAAGTCCTGTTCCCATGGTTTTTAGCATCTGATCAAAACTTTGACCTGTTGATTTAACAAACCAGTTATGGATACCACCAGCATGACCTGTCGGTGTCATATTCAATTTACGTGCTGCATAGCTTGTTAATAAATACGTAGCTAATACACCATCGGTAATGATTTCACGATCTTGGGTGTATAAGCCTTCACTATCAAACGGGCTACTTGCTAAGCCTTTTAAAATATGTGGACGTTCACTTACATTAAACCATTCAGGTAAGATCTTTTCATTGAGCTTATCTAACATGAAAGTAGATTTGCGATAAAGGTTTGCACCACTGATCGCCATCACCAAATGCCCTAGTAAGCCTGTTGCTACATCTGCTGCAAACATAACCGGTACTTTCATTGTATCCAATTTTTTAGCATCTAAACGACTTACTGTACGTTCAGCAGCTTCTAGCCCTACTTTTTTAGCATCCCATAAATCATCACGATGACGAGCCACGGTATAACTATAATCGCGCTCCATATCACCATTTTTATCGACACCAATAACACTACAGCTAATGCTATGACGGCTTGATGGGTAACTTGCCAACATGCCATGACTGTTGCCGTAAACTTTAATACCGTAGTGGCTATCGTAGCTCGCGCCGTCACTCTGCTTAATTGAAGAGTGGTACTCTAAAGCGGCTTGCTCTGCTTCAATTGCTTTTTGTGCTGCGTAATCTGGTTCTGGATCATCGGGATGAAACAAATCTAAATCAGGAATATTTTGAGCCATTAATTCTTTTGGTGCAGGTCCAGAAAATGGGTCTTCAGAAGTGTAATTTGCAATATCTAATGCCGCAGCTACCGTCTGTTGAATCGCTTTATCACTTAAATCAGATGTAGATGCACTGCCTTTACGATGGCCGCGATAAACGGTAATTCCTAGTGCGCCATCACGATTAAATTCAACGTTTTCAACCTCTCCCATTAAAGTAGAGACGCTAATACCTGTTGTTTTAGTAATCGCAACTTCTGCTGCACTTGCGTGTTTTGTTGCCATTTCTAACGCTTTGGCTACTGCTGCTTCAAGTTCTATTTTTTGATTCATCATTTGGGCTTTTGCATCCATAACATCTGACTGAATATAAACATTTTTACTAGAATAACACTCTATGTGATAAATTTGCGCCCAATTATCCATTTATCTTGCTAAAATAGAGATAATCACCCATTAAAGAATGAAGATCATGGCACGCAAAAATCAAAAAGCTCCTTGGGAAGAAGAAGAAGAGATCATCTGGGTAAGTAGAACCGAGATGAAAAACGACATGGAAGACTTACAAAAACTGGGCGAAGAGTTAGTTGGTTTAAAGCCAGCCGTTCTTGCTAAATTTCCACTTTCAGAAACTCTGCAAGTGGCAATCTCAGACGCTCAACGTTTTAAAAATGAAGCAAAACGTCGCCAATTACAATACATTGGTAAGCTAATGCGTCTTGAAGATCCAGAACCAATTCAATTGGCTCTAGATAAAGTACGTAACAAGCACTCACAAGCAACAATTGCGCTTCAAAAATTAGAAATCCTACGTGACCGTATGATTGAAACACCTAATCCTGTTATTGAAGAAGTAATGGTGAAATTCCCAGAAGCTGATCGTCAACGCTTCCGTCAACTTGCTCGTCAAGCAAGCAAAGAAAAAGCAGCGAATAAACCGCCAAAGGCGTATCGTGAAATTTTCCAAGTATTAAAAGATCTGTACTTAGACCAAGACCTATAATTTAGGTTAGGGTAAAAAAAAGAGCCAAGCATTATCATAATGCTTGGCTCTTTTTATATACGTTAATTAATTCGAACTATTCGGTACCGCCAACAGTCAATGCATCTAACTTCAATGTTGGTTGACCAACACCTACTGGCACACTTTGTCCTGCTTTACCACAAACACCAACACCACGATCTAACGACAAGTCATTACCAACCATAGAGATCTGTTGCATCGCTTCCATACCAGAGCCAATCAGTGTTGCGCCTTTTACTGGGCGGGTAATCTTACCATCTTCAATTAAATAGGCTTCTGATGCTGAGAATACAAACTTACCCGAAGTGATATCAACTTGGCCACCACCAAAGTTTGGTGCGTAAATGCCTTTCTTCACTGTTGAGATAATCTCTTCTGGTGCATATTCACCTGGCAGCATGTAAGTATTCGTCATGCGTGGCATTGGTAAGTGTGCATAAGATTCACGACGACCATTACCTGTCGGAGCAACACCCATTAAACGGGCATTCAACTTATCTTGCATGTAACCTTTTAATACACCATTTTCAATTAATGTATTGTATTGACCTGCAACACCTTCATCATCAACACTTAATGAGCCACGACGATCAGCCATTGTGCCATCATCAACAATAGTACATACCGAAGAGGTTACTTGTTCACCTATTTTACCTGAAAATACTGATGACCCTTTACGGTTAAAGTCACCTTCAAGACCATGGCCTACCGCTTCATGCAATAGGACTCCAGGCCAACCTGAACCAAGAACAACTGGCATCATTCCCGCAGGAGCCGCATCAGCATCAAGATTAACAAGAGCCTGACGAATTGCTTCATCAGCAAATTCAAGTGCGATTGATTTACCGTTAACTTCAGTTAGGAAATAATCATAGCCATAACGACCACCACCACCAGCACTGCCTCGTTCACGCTTATCACCACGTTGAACTAATACACTGATAGAAAGACGAACCAGTGGTCTAATATCCGCAGCATACGTACCATCAAGGGCAGCAACTAGCATTTGTTCGTAAACACCACTGATGCTTGCAGATACCTCTTGAACTAACGGTTCTTTTGCTCGGATATAAGCGTCGACTTCTTCAAGTAATGCTATTTTTTGAGACTTATCCAAACTATTAAGTGGGTTAATTGGCGCATAAAACTGAGGCATTGCTTGAGAAGCAAACGCTTTTACTCGGCCTTCACCACCTTGCTGAACAATACCACGAGCCGCTTTTGCGCTTTGAGTTAATGCTTCAAGATTAATTTGGTCTGAATAAGCAAAACCTGTTTTTTCACCTGCAACCGCACGGATACCAACACCACGGTCGATATTAAACGAGCCGTCTTTAATAATGCTGTCTTCGAGTACTAATGATTCATGCCAGCAAGATTGAAAGTAGATATCAGCATAGTCTACGTCTCTTTTTGCAATGGTGCTTAAGGTCTGAGACAGTTCCTGCTGACCGATCCCTGCTTGGCTTAATAAGGATTGTTCTACTTCTTGCAAAATCATTCGAGATACTCTTGTTAAGAATTTAAGATCTAGGATCTAATTATGAATAAAAAAGGGTGTGTTTTATAGTGATATTCACTCTTTATATCAAATAAAGCGACAGCTATTCTGAGCTTAACTCAATTGACACTCTAACCTTGCGTGTTGAACCACTGGCATTTTCTTACGGATCATCGCTAATTGTGATTTATCTATATCAGCAATAATCACCCCTGTCCCCTCTCGCTGAGTTGCTACTTTATTTCCCCATGGGTCAATAATCATTGAGTGACCCCATGTTTCACGTCCAGCTCCATGAGAGCCCCATTGACCAGCAGCTAACACCCAGCATTGTGTTTCAATCGCTCTTGAGCGCAATAAAATGTCCCAATGAGCATAACCCGTCACCTTAGTAAACGCAGCTGGCACGACGATAATCTCAGCCCCTTGTCGACGAAGCTCGCTGTATAATTGCGGAAAACGAACGTCATAACAAATAGAGAGCCCTAATTTACCAAAAGGCGTATCAACTACTTTAACTTCATTGCCCGGAGTAAAAGTGTCTGATTCTCGATAACTATGATGGCCGTCTTCAATCTCAACATCAAACATATGTAATTTATGGTAATGCTCAACCAGTACACCATGATCATCAAATACCAAACAAGTGGTCGATAGAGAATCATCCACATTTCTAATTGGAAAAGAACCAATCACGAGCCAAATCTGATAACGCTTAGCAAGAGCGGAAAGCGCATCTTGTAACTCTCCTTGTCCTAACGGCTCTGCATGGCGTTCATAGTCTTCTTTTTGACCAAATACGATGCTGTTTTCAGGCGTTAGTGCGAGTTTCGCCCCTTGTTGCTGTAATCCTTTCAGCTTAAGATTTAGCTGTTTAATGTTTTCTTCAGGAGTCGCTCCTGAGTTCATTTGAACGACGCCAACTTTACTCATCACACTTCCTTATTTGATTATTACTCACTGTAAATAACGGCTAACTTAGACTTATTTTTCGGTTTTCTCCGGCAATTGATACTCACCTTGACTACGAGATAACTCTTTTACTGTTGGAGACTCAAGCGGCCCTTCCACCTTATAATTAACTTGCGTAATAACGTCGATAACCGGCGCAATAGCCGTTGCGACTGCAAGTACAATAATCGCGGTTTGTGGCGCAACAGCAAATGCAGTAATAATAGGGATCCCTGAGGTTAAATCTGGGGTAAAGCTTACTTCAGCATCGACTAGGCGTGTATTTAAGTTCGCTTTACCTTTAATGCTCATCTCACCTGCAACTGCATCCATGGTTAAGTTATTACTGACAAATACGCCATTACGCATTTTACCGCTGCCAGTGATGGCGTTAAATGCCATCCCATCATCAAATACATCTCTGAAGTCTAGTTTCATTTTACGAATAATCGAATCAATACTAAATAGGCCTAGGAAGCGTGCTGCTCCTTTAACATCAGTGATCACGCCTTCGCCTAATGTTGACGATAAATCGCCAGAGAGTGTATTAATTTGAATGCTCCAAGGTGCGCCTTCCCATTGAAGATCCCCATCCATACTATAACTGGCTTTTTGAATACCAGAACTAATACCAAAACGAGCTAACAATTCAGAATTATCTTCACCGGATGCCTTAATCTTGAATTTTGAATGACTGGTATCTTTATCTAATAACCAATCTCCAGACATCGCTAATTTATTCTCACCGCTCGTTATCTTCAATTTATCTAAATAAAAGGTATTCGCTTTTTTGTGCAACTTAGTATCAACTTTACCGAGCTTGTAGCCTTGAACCCATGTGTTATTAATCGTCAGTTCTACATTCGGCATCAAGCGGAAAAATTCTCGATCAAAATCAGAAATAACCGCTTCATCTCCATTCGCTTGATGTAAACGCTTTTGATTTTCTGGCTTATCTAAACTTGGAATAAAGATATGAAGATTATCTAATTGCACTAATAAATCATCATGGCCTTTCCAGCTTGCCTTTCCATCCACTTCTTGGCTGTTAACTTGTATATACCAGCCTTGAGATTTTTTACGTACATCTGTATTTACATCGTTCCAATCTAATGTCGCTAATCGTAATGACTTCACATTGGCATCAATACGGGTTGGTACTGGGAACGTAGGGAAATGACTCATCGCCACTTTACCTTTTTTCACAGGCTTCGCATGATTTAAAATAGGCTCAGATAACCAAGCATCCAGATCTAATGATTGTGTATTAATCGAAACGGATTGCCCAACAATTGGGCTCACTTTAAAATTACCACGCCCAACCACAACATGACTTGCTGCTATTACTGGTATTTTTTCACTAATATTAATTTCAGCTTGATACTTAGCATTAGGTAAGGTCAATCGTCCTGATAGTTTCTCTGAATTTCCAGACACTTGCAGTAACGCTTTTTCTGCTGTGCCGTTATCAAGAGCCAACGGATAAGGCAGAGTAGACGTCATGTTGTCTAATGAAGCATTTACTCCTATTTGATAAGTAAAACCAACATCTGCAACTTGTAAATTAATATCAGAATTCCATCTAGAAACACCACTCAGTTTTTCCATCATTGGAGAATCGATATATTCTCTTAATGGCGAGATTTTCCATTTACCTTTTGTTTCAATCGCAACACTGTAAAAATCAGACTGTGCTTCACCATTAAATGAAAGAGAGATTGGTTGCCCTAATAGTGACGCTTTAATTCCTGAGGCTTTCACTACATCATTATCAAACTCAATTCGCCCCCTTGCATTGGTTAATACAATACTCGGTGACTGTAATTCAATATGGTTATTAGCAAGATCGGCATAACCCCATGCTCGTACATCTTTGCCTGTAAATGGAATATCTAATCGTAGTAGCGCATCAACGCGATTATCTACTTGTATACTATTAAGCGCCGCGCCAACAGAATCGACCAACGGTGTGGCTGTCATGTATTCACGAACCGCTTTACCTGAACCATTTGCCGTAGCACGAATAGTTAACTTACCGTCTTCCGCCAAATTGGCAATTCGTCCTGTGACACGAGTGGCATGCACATCCATTAAGTCTGCTGAGTGGGAGCTTAAGAACATAGAAGCGTTTTGAAACATTAAATCTAACTGTAAATTAGTCAGAGGCGGCCACGCGGTATCAAACGAGAATTGAGCGTCTTTTAATCCCACTTTAACTTGAAAAATACCGTCATATTTAGTGTAAGGGAAGTCGGCTAACTCTCCATACCAAAGTAGCTGCACCGTTTTAGCACTGCCACCTTGAACGGCAGTAGATAGGTAATCTGTCAGATCTTGCCCTAATGCTAAGGTCGGTAAATAGCGCCAAGTTTGATCAGCATGAAAGGCATCAGCTTCAGCATAAAAAGAGAGTACTGAAGGCTTATCTTTAGGGAAATCTAATAGAAACTCCCCCTTTGCTTGCAAGTCAGGTGTCGATACATTGATGTAATCAGACCATAAACGCCAACCGTTATCATTGACTTCCCAATAAGCAGTGATATCACCATTTTTTATATTTAATGGCGCTTGAAATACCTCTCCATAAGGTAGCGTATCATCGACTAATGATAATTTAGCTTTGCCCTTTTCAGCATTACCTGCAATCAAAACATTTAATTTATGAAAACCTGGCAGTAACTCCCACTGATTAATTTTTGCTTCATGGATGGATGCTGAATAGCTCAATCCAAGAGAGTGATCATACTCAACTCGAATATCATTAATACTGCCCTTAGGATCCAAAATAGTAAGCAGGTTAGTAATATTATCTTGAGAAGATCTCAGTAAAGTTTTTAAACCCAATGCACTCTGTAAATCAACATGTGCTAGATTTAAAATCCACTTTTCAGGTTGCCAAGTGAAATTTCCTGAGATCTCAGGCCATAGCTCTGCTTGATGTTTAACTTGGATATCAGAAGCAGAAACCTTCCACCCTTCTCTATCAGGCTGAAGCTCAAACACGCCACCTTCAACACTCGCTTGATGAACCGTTTTACCTTCTAACCAATTAACATAAGAAGGAGAAGCTTCGACAAGCGCATCAATCGGTTGCCCATTTTTAAAAGATAACCACGCATTAGCTGAAACTTCACCTTGAGTAATGCCATATTCATTCAGAAGTTCTCCAGTGATCCACGGGGTTACTTGAATATTTTTAGCTTCTATATAAAAGTGGCCGTCTAAGCTTTTAAACGTGCCTTTCTCTTTAAAGTTAGCGATGACTTTAAGTTGATTTATCTCACTACCAATGACACTAACAACACCTTCAGCTAGATGCTTTCTACGTTCGTTTCGCCATTGTAATGAATCTATTTGTACTGTTTTATTGGTTCCATCAAGTGCCACAAAAGCAACTTGGGAATCTTTTAATGAGAAATGATTTAATCGAACTAAAAATATATCTTCGAGACGTTTACCCAACGATTTATCAGCTTGCTTGCTCTTTGGATCCTGTTCTTCTTCCTCGGCATCAGAAGAGCGCTTACCTAATGAGGTAAGATCAGCGCTTAACTTATCAATTCGTAGATCCGCAAATTGAGGTTGCCTAGCCCAAAGCGAAGAAAGAATATTCAGTTGGATCTCGACTTCTTTAACCGCAATGATTTCATCACCAGTCGCAGGGTCGATAGCGGTAAGCTTTCGAAGATTTAAAGAGGGGTTAGTATTTCGCCAGCGACCATCTAGCTCACCAATTGAAATTGAAAAACCCGTTACTTGGGAAAGAAAGCCTTCAATTTCAGGCTGATATTTATTCAACGAAGGAAGAAACAGGCGCAAGCTTGTAATGACTAATGCTGCTAGTAAAAATACCAGCAGCAATAATCCCATCAAGCAACGTTCAAAACGAATTAACTTAGTGGTCACGTATTATTATTCTCTACATCATTACGACATCAAACTGCTCTTGAATATAAAGAGGTTCAGCTTGAATTTTTACCTGTTTACCAATGAAAAGTTCAAGTTCTGCGAGTGCATGTGACTCTTCGCCTTCAAGCGCATTCGCCACTGCAACAGAGGCATATACAACAAACTTATCTGAATCATAAGCTCGGTTTACTCGTGTGATTTCACGTAATATTTCGTAGCATACACTTTCAATCGTTTTAACCGCCCCTCGACCTTCACAGGTTGGACACTGATCACATAAGATATGTTCAATACTTTCACGAGTTCGTTTTCGAGTCATTTCAACTAAACCAAGCTGAGTAAACCCATTAACGTTACTTTTAACTCGATCTTTATCTAATGCAGCACCAAGCACCTGCAGCACTCGACGGCGATGCTCTTCACTCATCATGTCAATAAAATCAATGATGATGATGCCACCAAGATTACGTAAACGTAACTGACGAGCAATCGCTTGTGTCGCTTCAATATTGGTATTAAAAATGGTTTCTTCTAAATTACGTCGCCCAACAAACGCCCCGGTATTGATATCAACAGTGGTCATCGCCTCTGTTTGATCAATAATTAGGTAACCACCTGACTTCAACTCTACTTTACGATCAAGAGCTCGTTGAATTTCGTTCTCTGTTTCGTACATATCAAAAATAGGCTTATCGCCTGAGTAATACTCAAGTTTCTTAGTTAGCTCTGGTACAAATTCTGTTGTAAATTGCTTTAACTTTTCAAAAGCTAGTTTTGAATCAACACGAATTAAATCAAGCTCTGTTCCAACAAAATCACGCAGAATACGTTGATCTAAACCTAGCTCACCGTACAGCATTGATTTGGTTTTGCTTTTTTTACGGCGCTCAATCACCTTGTGCCATAAACGCTTTAAGAAAGCAGCATCTTGTGAGATCTCAGCTTCGCTTGCGCCTTCTGCAGCGGTGCGAATAATAAAACCACCAAACTCATCACAATAATCAGAAACTGTATTCTTTAAACGATTACGCTCTTTTTCACTTTCAATACGTTGTGATACACCGACATGACTCGCCCCTGGCATAAATACCAAATAGCGAGAAGGAAGGGTAATATCCGTGGTTAAACGAGCGCCTTTAGTACCCAGAGGGTCTTTAACTACTTGCACCACCAGGTCTTGTCCTTGGTGTACTAGCTGAGAAATATCTCTCACTTGAAACTGGCGTTTTTCATTTTCAGACACGCATTCCGTATGAGGAACGATGTCTGAGGCGTGCAGAAATGCGGCTTTATCTAGACCGATATCTATAAACGCAGCTTGCATCCCCGGTAATACTCGGCTTACTCGGCCTTTGTATATATTACCCACAATACCGCGTCTTGCTTCTCTTTCTACATGGATCTCTTGAAGCACACCGGCTTCAATCATCGCAACACGAGTTTCACTCGGCGTTACGTTTATTAACAACTCTGTACTCATTGGAGCACCTCACTAATTTTTACAAAAATTGGTGTAAGAGCTGATCTGTTTCCATCAAAGGCAGTCCCATGACAGCATGATAGCTGCCATCTATACGCGAGACAAATCGCCCACCACTACCTTGAATACCGTATGACCCTGCTTTATCGCAAGGTTCTCCACTTTCCCAATATTGTTCTATTTCTTGTTCTGAAAGTGTTCTAAACCACACCTGTGTTATTACTGTTTTGGTTCTAATGTCATCAGATGTTGCTAGTGTTACGGCAGTCATTACTTGATGTTGACGACCAGACAGTGCTAAAAGCATTCTCTTAGCATCTTCAAAATCTTTCGGTTTTTCTAAAATAACACCATCAATTACCACTATGGTATCAGAGCCCAATACTGGGACATGTTTATTCTTTGTTCGCTCTAATGCTCTTACGCCAGCTTGCGCTTTATCTTTTGATAGTCGTTCTACATACATAAGAGGTGTCTCATGTGACTGATGCACTTCTTCAACATCTATAGATAAAAGCTCAAACTGATACCCTAGTTGAGTTAATAATTCTTTTCTTCTTGGAGAGCCAGAAGCTAAGAAAACTTGAGTAGTCATTTTATTTCCCTATCGAATTGACCAATGACGACGCACCCTGCGCATCAATAAAAACAACCATGGCCAAAGAATGAAGTTTAACACGCCAGCCCATAAAAAATGTGCGTTAAAAGCCACATCACGAACTAAAAACTCACCCATAAACTCTAATATTTTACCAAGTAAGGTTAACCCTGAAAAAATAGCCGCTTGTTGCCACAATGCTAAATTTCTCAGTACCTTAAAATTTGCGGCAACAAGATAGACTAAAATAGCCATTGTCATGCCACGGATCCCTAATGTCGTACCCAGTAACAGGTCCCACAAGATACCGAGTAACATTGCCGTTCCGACATTAACTCGGTGAGGCAGTGCAAGTACCCAGTAAAAGGTCACTAAAATAATCCAAGAAGGTCTCAGTACCTCTAGAGTTCCAGGCCACGGAGTCGCTTGCAAGGTTAAAGCGATTAAAAAAGAGAGCCAAATGATGATTCGACCGCGCATTAAATGACTACTGGCCATTTGCCGCCTCCTCTACGTTAACTTCAGATCCTGTAGGCCAAACTAACAATAGATAACGTAATTTATCAAACTCAACCGTAGTTTCTAAATCGATAGAAGCAAAAGGACGTTTATTATCATTATCAATGCGTGAAATATAACCCACAGGGTAACCTTCAGGGTAGCGCCCACCTAAACCAGAGCTCACTAATAAGTCACCAACTTCTACATCTGTATTGGTCGGTATGTGCTCTAATTGCATGGTATCTAAATGCCCCTTTCCTGATGCAATCACTCGAATGTCATTTCGAACCACTTGGACTGGGATAGAGTTATTTGGATCGGTTAATAATAAAACGCGGCTATTGTGTGCTCCAACATAGTTGATCTGTCCCACAATACCTTTATCGCTGATCACTGGTTGTCCTTCATAAACGCCATCAATTCGGCCTTTATCAATCATTACCTGATGCGTGTATGGTGCAGAGTCAACCGCCATTACCTCTGTGACCATTTTTCGTTCATCTCGAATAAATGGAGAGCCTAATAGGTTACGTAAACGGCTGTTTTCTTGCTTAAGTTGTTCCATTAGCAATAAATTACTGCTCTGCATAAACATTTCTTGCTTAAGCTTTTGATTTTCAAGCATGAGAGTATTACGGCTATTAAACCGCTCATACATGCCATCAAACATGGTACGAGGAAGATTTGCCGCATAATGGATTGGAGCTACAAAGCTATTTAATAGGTAACGTACGTCGGAAAAGGCATTTAAGCGACTATCGGCTAGCATAAGGCTAGCCGATACCATTACAGCAATAAACAGGCGAAACTGCAGAGAAGGGCCTCTACCAAAGATTGGAGTCATATCCACTCACCCGTTATTTGTTATTACTCTTCACTAAAGAGATCGCCACCGTGCATGTCGATCATTTCTAATGCTTTACCGCCGCCACGAGCCACACAAGTCAGTGGTTCTTCTGCAACGACAACAGGAATACCTGTCTCTTCAGTTAGAAGACGGTCTAAATCACGAAGTAATGCACCACCACCCGTTAATACCATACCGTGCTCAGAAATATCAGAGGCTAGCTCTGGCGGACACTGTTCTAGTGCAACCATCACAGCTGAAACGATACCTGATAGAGGCTCTTGAAGCGCTTCTAAGATTTCGTTTGAGTTTAATGTAAAGCTACGAGGTACACCTTCTGCAAGGTTACGACCACGAACTTCAATTTCACAAACCTCATCGCCAGGATAAGCTGAACCGATTTCGTGCTTAATACGCTCTGCGGTTGCTTCACCAATTAAGCTGCCGTAGTTACGACGAACGTAGTTAATGATCGCTTCATCAAAACGGTCACCACCAATACGAACTGAAGAAGAGTAAACCACACCATTTAGTGAGATAACAGCAACCTCTGTTGTACCGCCACCGATATCGATAACCATAGAACCCGTTGCTTCTGATACTGGTAAACCAGCACCAATCGCAGCCGCCATTGGCTCATCAATTAGGTAAACTTCACGAGCACCAGCACCTTGTGCTGATTCACGAATAGCACGACGCTCAACTTGTGTAGAACCACAAGGAACACAAACTAATACGCGAGGACTTGGACGTAATACGCTATTATCATGCACTTGCTTAATAAAGTGCTGAAGCATTTTCTCTGTCACATAAAAGTCTGCAATAACGCCATCTTTCATTGGACGAATAGCTGAAATGTTACCAGGAGTACGACCTAGCATTTGCTTCGCATCATGTCCTACAGCGGCAACACTTTTTGTGGCGCCACCACGGTCTTGACGAATAGCAACTACAGACGGCTCATCAAGTACAATCCCTTGACCTTTTACATAGATAAGTGTGTTGGCAGTACCTAGATCGATCGAAAGATCGTTTGAAAACATGCCACGAAGTTTTTTAAACATAATCTTCGTATTTCCTGAAAACGTGAGAATAAGATAAATTTTACTAAATGTACCAATGCCTAGCCTAATCAGCAAGGCATTGCTACAGAATCCTGAAGCAAATCAGGATTTTTATTCAATTTTTAGTTAGAAGTACCAATAATGTTACTTTCACCGCGGAATATGACGCGATCATTGCCACGGTAAATACCAAAGGTCACTACGGTTGATGGATCTTCATCACCCTGTCCTCGCCAGTTATATTGTAACCAAGGTTGTTCTATATAACCTGATTCACAATTGACATTCGCTTCACTTGTTTGTGGAGAGCTACTTGCGAGTCTCAACCAAAAACGTACTTGCTCTCGCAATGTACTATTATTTGCATCTGCAACTAAATGAGTAACATCAGCTCCTTGAACCACCGCATTAGAGCCTTTTAGTATCGTATCACTTGATTGAATTGGATCTGGCCATACTGTTTGCTTGCAATGTTTTTCACCCTCAAACTTACTCGCATCATCTGTATCACTCAGAACGAAGGACTTGCCACTCCAATACTCAACGCGCAGTGGAACAGTCACCGTTTTACCGACAGCGGTTCCAACACTATCAAGAACCATTCGACCGTAGCGAACCTCAGGTTGAGAAAGCAGTTCTTGCTCTGTTACAACAGGAACAACTGGCGTTGCATTAAAAGAAACAGGATCAACACCATTAATTTTTAACCCTAACACCGTTGTTACTGAGTTTGAATTCCCGTCCATATTAAAGGGGCCATCTTCTTTTGTGAGTAATGGTGATGCTCCATCTGTGACTTGTTTTTTCTTCCAAGTAATCGCATCGCCAAGTCCTGTGACTTTCCAAAGCGCCCCATTACCCCAGTATGATGCCTCTAAATCAGCATCTGTAATATTTAAGCGTTCCGAGTGTTCACCTGATGATAAATCCACAAGAGAAAAAGAAGCTTTTAGTCCATTAGAAAACAAACCATAATTCTCTGTCTCTACTCCAGACGAATTATATGCAGTTACTTCAAAACTCACATCGGTAAAATTTTGCCCCATGTAAATATAACGGCCACTCTCTGAACCTTGTTTTTCAGGGTAATCCCATATTGTATCTGTTATCTCAAAATACGCTGGATAGAATCGCCCAACCGAACGACTTCCATCAGGGATACCACCTTGAATGTCGTCATAAAAGCCAACACTTGAAGCTTCTAGGTTAAATTGAATACTACCTACATCATCATAAGTCATATTTTCAAATAAATAATGACTGGTAGAATGACTACCAACATAAGAATCATTAGCGAAAGAAAGCAACGGAGATAAAGTACCTAGCAATCCTCCGATACTTGATGGAGGAGTATCTAATGTCGGAGCCAGTGCCGTAATTAACGCCTGCGGTGCTGATGGCTTAAAGAAGTTTTGCGTTACTGGTAATTGACAAGCATCGGCTTCAGAACCATACCTCACAGGCTTCACCTTCAACGAAAATACGTCACCAGCAGCAACTAACGCAGAACCTCCGCTGCTATTACCATCCATCGTAACATCACTACAAATCTCAAGCTTCCAAGGCCTAGCTTCAATATTTACATCAGCAGATAACACGCCCGAATCAACAGGGTAATCATTACAATCATAACCGGAAGGACAAGTGAACGTTGGATCACTCAATGTAAAGTGGGCAGAGCCAGCCTCTTGGTAGATTAGACTTGTTGTGGCTATACCTTGATTAAAAGTAAGGTCTATTTGGCTTGGATTAATCTTACCTGCTAACTCTAAATCCGTTCTTACTCCTTCACTCGGATTCGGGGAATCTAAAGTGTATGAGGATACATCTAGCTTTTTACTGCCATTATAATCTTGAACTACATAGGCTGATCCCTCATTACAAGCCAGAACGTTAATATCAAAATTCTGCGATTTATTGGCAATTACCTGAACGGTATCAATATCAAATTTGAATGGCACAAATTCAAAGTGCTCTTTTTCTGTCTCATTCAAATCGTCACTAGACGCCGTAACATCAAACACATCCAAGTCAGCGCTATCTAGGTACAGTGTTTTTTCACCATCAATAAATGTTGATCCTGTTATCGAACAATCGGCAGGCACTGATTTATCAGCGGATGTAGACCAACATGCTGCACCATGATTTTTTGCGTTAATTAACGCTGAGAAAGATTCATTGAAGCCAGAGACAGGGCCATTATCATCTTCAACTGTAAAAGTTACTGGGATCCGCTCACAAGTTAGACTGTAGTCCATTTTTGGAGTTACTTTTAAGGTGTAATCTTTTGAAGGATCACAAATTTGTAATGGTTTTCCAATTATTTGAGCCTTATTGCTCATTTTTAACTGGCAAGCAGTCAATGAACCGATGAGCTGCGCATTATTCGATAACTGGACAGGACCTTGAGAATAAATATGCCCTTCAATAATAGCCCCTTTATCTAAATTGATGCGTTGATAGTCATTAAATGGCGCCCAATAAATATCAGGAATATAATCAGGTAAGTATTTCGGTTTTGGGCACCCACCTTCACGGTACGAAAAAATCATCAGTGAGCTATTTTCTTTTTGTAACACCTTTCCACCGACCCACAATTCATCTTTAATGTGAAAGGTCACATCACCATCAATATGAATTTCACCGTCAATCATTATATTGATACTATCAAACCAATACTCGCCACTAGTAAAGGTCAGTATAGTATTGTTATTAACAAACAAGCCATAGTAAGGTGCACCATAGGTACTATTAAAATAGGTCGGCTTATTAAATACCTTATCCCTCCCTTGAGTAATGTAGTTAAATTTGCGCGAGATACCGCTAGGAACAGTAAAAGATTCAGTATAAGGCCGTGCAAACTCGCCATTGAGTAAACACGTTGTACCTTGATCATTACAACGGCTAGATCGCTTTTGATTTTCCGGCGTGTATAAATCATTACTGAATTCATTGATTACTAAATTATCAAATCCAACACTATTATTTTCTGTATTCCCGATGAAAGAGGTGGATGGACCGCCTAAATTAGATAAGAAAAAATTATTAGTATTGCCTTGCCAAGACTGTGCCGTATTAGGAAACAAGTCACAGACCGATGTGGATAAGGTCGTATTTTTATCCATGAACGATGGTTTTTCAGCAGAAAAAAGTAACGTTGACCACGTTAATAAAAAGATTAACCCTACCGATTGATATCGTTTCATTCTATTTCCTTCGCCCATACTTCTTGAGCTCGCGTCACTTGGTTAATTCCCGTACCGCAAACAACGGTGCTCGTTATTTTAAAATATTGAATTATTTCATTATTATAAGAAACGCCTAACTTTTGGCATACAACAGCTGGCGCTGTATTACAGCCGCTTTTCTTTGGCACCATTTCAGGGTATCTTGCTATGCCATCACAAATCGAATCATCAGCGCCTGATATACCCAATGGAAACAACTGTACTAACCCCCACTCCGCTCCAGAGTGCGCTAAAAACCACGCTTGAGTGCCTAATACCTCTTTAGAAACGGTATCGTGGTTGCTGGTTTCTACTTTGAATAAATTTAATGATAAATACCCCACCACAACCATAACGACCACTGACATGATCAATAGGTTACCTTTTTGCTTTGCTTGATTATGGTACATTGATCACCTGCACATCATGTTGATAGTGAGTTGTTTCACCTAGGTCATTTTCAAAAACCAAGATCATTTTCATCATGCTATTGCGGTTTACCGACGCGCTTGCCACAGTAAAATTACCCGAAGAAACTTGATTTGCTAATTGAATCCCACTGCGAAATACGCCACCAAGTTGAATGCAATATTCAATCGGATTTGGACTATAAATAAATGCACGTTCAGAAACTGAACTTGAAATAAAAGCAGGGTTATTAAGTGCGCTAGGAAAGTTAATTGTAGAAACGCCTCCCGATCGCGTCATTGATTCAATGTTCACAAATCGGTGGTTACTTTCATTAATTAAATCAGCTTGAGAGCTTGGGTTAATGACCAATCTATGACCATCGAGATTAAAAGCCTCATTAGAGAGCAATACCGTATCAATCTGTTTTTGGTTAACGGCGGGTAATGTTAAATAGAAAGCGCTTGCCTCAACAGGAATAAAACTAACACAACGACCATTCCCTGAGATCTCTACGCTATTTGGCACTGCATGGCGCAATTCACGACTCAATTTCTCAATGATAAACTTTGCCTGCATTTGGTTATCTTGACGATCAATACTGTCGTTATAACTTTGAAAACCCAGTAGTAAAGTATTACTGGCAGCGAGGGCAACAATCCCGACCACCACAATAGTTAAGATCAACTCGATAAGGGTAAAACCATCAATGCGTTTCATTAATAATTCCCTCGATAAGCACTAAAGGTATATTGAGCATGGCTGCTTGCATACAGGATAATATCGATCTTTTTGAACTGAGTTATTGCCGTTTTACGATTATCTACATCCGCATAAGCGACATTGATTTCAACCGTGAAATTTTTATATTTAACGGCACTTGTTGCATCGATTAACTGGTTTAACGAGTAATTAGCTACCCCTGAAGTGCATTGAGCAGCCTCTCCCCAACAACCAATAAAATCATCAACATCATTAAAAACAGCAGAATGGTTAGTTGTATTTTTTTCTGCAATGGTATCTCGCCCAAGTTCATTAGGGCTTGAACACGCATCTGGTGCCGAAATTTCTCCGCAACGATACGCTCCCCCATTAGGGTCACTGTTCTCATCAAATTGACGACTCAGCACATCAGTCATAATTGAATGACCTAGCGCAGCGGCTTGAGCTTGATACGTTGCTTGATGTGATTTAGTTGAAGAGGTAAATACACCAGAAACCAAAATTGACAGAGCGAAACCTAAGATCACTATTCCAACAATGGATTCGATTAGGGTAAGACCAATTTGGCTTACTCTCATTCGGTTCATAGTCCACATCCTTTATCTTGAACTGAACGGTAAATAAAACCTTCACGATTAATGCACACAGAGCGACTTTCATTTGAAGAAGGCGTAGTTATAGTAATTCGACAGTCACTGTCAGTACAAAGAGGGGTGATTGCAGATGAAGTAACCACTGCTGGTCTTCCAAGTAAATCAAACGATAGCTCTGAGACTGCGCCACTCACAGAATTAAAGTCATAACTTAATTGAATTAGCTCTAATTGTTGTGGGTTAGTGTTTTTTGAGTAATCAGAAAGTGCCGTACTGCTCATGCCCTGAGATTGACATGCTTGAGTGACGCCAAATTGATTTGACGCCATTAAAATTGAACGACAACGATTGCTGTTGTTTGAGGTGTTACTTTGCATCGCTGTGATTTGAACTTGACGCAGAATAGAGAGCACTTGTTCTTGTGCTGCCGCCGAAGAGAAACGGCTCGCCCCCATGTATTTACTCGACGCATAGACACTAATAATAGCAAGTAACACTATCACAACGATCAACTCCACCAGAGTAAATCCGCCTATTTTTGTTTGTTGTTTCAAGCTGTTTTTATTGAGAGGAAAAATCATCATCCGCTACCTTATTGCTTCCTATTACTAGGATAACGAAATTTATAGAGATAGCGAGAGTTTGTTAATTTTTGATAAAAAAAAGCCAGCGGAAATCGCTGGCTTTAGATAGGATTAAGTTTTAGCTATTAACAAGCACTTGCATCAGCTGCTGTAATTACAGGAGCTGCACTAGAGGTCGCTTCTGCATATGTAACACTACATGTATCAGAAGCGTTTGTAGCAAAAGTATAACGAATAGTTGTAACACCACCAGATGTTACATCAGCACCAGTCCACTCCGCGCCATCAGATAAACCAACAACTGCCGCTCCAATACCTGCAGCATCAGCTGTAGGATAACCAAAATTAGTAGTAATACCCTCAACTTTATCTGAACCCATCTCAGTTGAAGATTTACGCTCTACACCATCAATCGCTGCTTTACCATAAACGATACCAGCAGCGCCAGACATTGCGCCTTTTAGGCCTTGCAGTGATGATGCACGAGCATCTGATTGTAGGTTAAGAAATTTAGGCGCTGCAGTTACTGCTAGAATACCTAGAATAACGATTACAACTACTAGCTCAATAAGGGTGAAACCACCTTGTTTTTTCATCTTACTTCTCTCTTTATTATAAAAAGCGATGGCACTTAATCGTTACCACCATTATTGTTAAAACCGTTACTGCTGTTAGCTATTGGGTTAAGCAGTTTTCATTTAGCATCTTTATGAGCAACAACGCTCACAAAAGCATTCATTCTTTATTGCAGCGCCACGACAACACGGCCAGATTCTGGCTCATAAGTAAAGAAGTGCCCTTCATTTTCTTGTTGTGTGTATTTACATTGATTACGACTGTTTTCGCTAATCACTTCTGCTAAATATTTCGCTTTATTATCATTGCTGTCATCTGTCACGTATGGGGCGTTTTGCAGTAACATTTCGATTAGCAAAATGCACTCTTTTGCTGTTAACGAGCTAGGGTAACTGCCTGTATCATTACCATCTAAATCTTCACGAGGTGAAATCGGGTAACCAGGACGAAAATCCACTTGATTTGCTTTCGATGGGTCCGTTAACCAAAATTCAGTTCCATCGTAACTAACCGCATTACTGTTATCAGTCTTAGGTCGAGCTTCTGCCTCCCATTGCGCTCTTGCAGAAAGCACCGCTGTTGCATAACCTCCTGCAACGCCTTCAATACTCGCTTTTTTTGCTTCAAGGCTAACATCTAAAAATCGAGGTAATGCTACTGTTGCCAGCAAACCTATTACAACAACCACAATCACTAGCTCAACCAGTGAAAAACCTTTTTGGTACTTCATCGCAATGCTTCTCTCTCTCTCTATTCTTATTCTCATTATGAATTGTAAGGGATTATACAAAAAAAAACACAGTATTCGTCAAAAAAATGCCTATTAATTTTTAATTCAAAAAAACGACATTAACTTTAAAAATACCATTCGATAACATTACCGAAAAAACCTTACCATTTGGTATTCTATAATCACAGCGATATTGTTCTTTCTTGTTGGTATTTTCATCTATTTCGATACGGCCCGCATAAACCTTATCTTTATTTGGTAATAAAAGAGCTAACCATGCCTGACAATCCACATTATTATCACTAAGTACCACTGGCCAGCCTAATGATGAAAACGTCACTTCTATGTCATCTTTTATCATGGAGTGAGGCTGTCCATTCACTACCCAGTAGTTTTTGAATTCATTCGCTGAGGATAATATCTCCCGACTGGTCACCGTCAGTGCAGTATCTTCAACTTCAGGCTCTATTATCTCCCACTGGTATAAAATAACAGCAAGTAAAATAACCACCAGAGCCCCCCATATGATTCGGGTTGTAGACATAATTAACCGCCTTTTACTACATCTAACATATTCCACATAGGTAAGAAAATACCTAGTGCTAATATCAGAACCATACCCGATACAATCACCAATAACAGCGGTTCTATTCTTGCAGTTAAGGTTTTTAAATCATAATCGACTTCACGATCATAAAAGTCAGATACTTCCAATAGCAAGTCATCGATTTGCCCCGTCTCTTCACCCACGGCAATCATCTGTTGAACAAGCGGTGTGAAAATTCCACTTTGTGCTGCGGTTGCTGACATACTGGTGCCCGATTCAATTCCACTTTTCATTTCAAGCAATCTGTTTTCTAAGTACTTATTACCTAATGAC
>NZ_JARACO010000028.1 GCF_028765575.1 Aliivibrio sp. S3MY1
ACCTAATGACTCAGCAGACAATGCAATAGATTGATTTAATGGCACCCCTGATTTTAGCATCAGAGCAAAGGTTCTTGAGAAACGTGACATTTGTGCTCGTGTAACAATATCGCCAACAATAGGAATTTTTAATCGAAATTCATCCCACTTTTCACGCCCTACATCACCGCTGATCCAAGATTGAAAAGCAACGAACATTCCGGCCATTCCACCGATCATAAAGTGCCAATAGTTTACGGAGAAACTCGATGTCGCCATTAATATTCGTGTTGGTAAAGGCAATTCAACTCCAAAGCGAGCAAACATTGAGGTAAACTGCGGGATCACTTTAATATTAAGCACCAGCATCGCTAAAAAGATAAAACTCAAAACAAAGATCGGATAACGCATCGCTGATTTAATTCGCTTACGTGTTTCCATTTCTTGTTCGTAATAATTCGCAAGCTGTAATAATGCCTGATCCAAACGACCTGTATTTTCACCAACATGGATCATTGAAACAAATAAAGAACTAAATACCTGTGGGTGCAGCTGCATTGATACCGACAAACTGCGGCCATTAGTTAAATCAGCCGTCACTTCTTCTAATGCTTTTTTGAGCAGTTTATTATTACTGTTTTGCGACAAACCATTCATTGCACGCAGTAATGGGACTCCAGCTTTCGTCAAACTGTACATTTGACGACAAAAAATCACTAATACTTCTAAAGGGATACTAGGTTGAAACCATTTTTTCCAATCAGAAGCACTCGAATTACCACTAAATTTACTTGCTCGAATAGAGGTAGGGATCACCCCATCATTCAGCAATTGCTCAGCTGCGGCTTCTTGTGACACCGATTCGACGGAGCCTGATACTTGCTCTCCGCGTCGATTACGCCCGCTGTATTTAAATATTGCCATGATCTATGCCTACATCAATATTGGCTGATGGGAAGCGGCATTATCTCCTTCCCCTAGAACCATTACTTCATCAAGACTGATGATGCCATTCATTGCTAGCTCCATGGCTGATGCTAATAATGGTTTATAATCTGCATTTTCTCGTGCCTTATGAGAAAATCCCACAGCATCGTTAGCTCTTAGTGCATCCATCATGGGTTGGTCTAATTCCAGTAGTTCAAAAACACCAATACGGCCACGATAACCGGTTAAGTTACAACTTTGACAACCATACCCTCGTTGAAATGGCACCGATACTTGATTTGGGAAGCGCGTCTGCACCCACAGTTTACGAGCCTCATCTAAATTATCTCCCCCTGAACAATCTGGACAAACTTTCTTAACCAGTCGTTGAGCCAATACTGCGCGAACGGCACTCGCTACCAAATAACCTGGCGCTCCCATATCCATCATACGCAACGCACTATCTACCGCATCATTGGTATGTAATGTTGATAATACTAGATGGCCAGTTAGGGCTGCTCGTAATCCAATCTCTACCGTTTCTTGATCACGCATTTCACCAATAAGTATGATGTCAGGATCCTGACGTAGAAAGGTTCTTAAAATTTTAGCAAACGTTAGATCTATCTTACTATTTACTTGAACTTGGTTAATTCGAGATAGACGATACTCTACTGGATCTTCCGCAGTGATGATCTTCTTACTTGGCTGATTAAGCTCATTCAAGGCACCATATAGCGTTGTCGTTTTACCTGAACCGGTAGGCCCTGTTACTAAGATCATACCGTGAGGGCGACGTAGTTGTTTACGTAATCGAACTAAAAGATGTTCAGGTAAGCCTGAGTATTCTAATTCACGAATACCTGATGTTTGATTGAGTAAACGCATTACCACTGATTCGCCATATTGCACAGGCATCGTTGAGAGACGAATATCAACCGATTGACCACGAGATTTAATATTAAAGCGCCCATCTTGAGGTAAACGTTTTTCAGAAATATCTAAGTTAGCCATTAGCTTTAAACGAAGTACCAAAGCAGAAGCGATGTTAACTTCATTAAGTAGGGTTTCGTGTAAAACACCATCAATACGCTGACGCAAGCGTAATACTTTATCATCAGGTTCGATATGAATATCCGATGCACCAACTTGAATCGCATCTTCAAATAAAGAATTAATTAATTTAACAACGGTAACTTCATCATTATCGTTATCTGTAATACCAAAATTAAAGTCATTGCTATCTTGATGTTCAGATTGCAATTGCTCAGCAAAAGAGGCTATCTCTTTAGTTCGACGATAAAAACGATCAAAGCTATCAACCAATTGTCTTTCAGAGGCGATAACCATTTCAATTTGATAGCGCTGAAGTTGCGAGAATAGTGCTTCTTGAGCAGAGAGATCGGCTGGATCACTCATTGCTACACGAATAGTATTTCCCTTTTGACTAAGCACTAACGCTCGTAATCGACGAGCATGAACCTCTGGTAATAGCTGCACTGCGGCGGCATCAATATCTGCACGGTTTAAATCAACCAAAGGGACATCTAATTGCTGAGATAGAAAGGTCAGCATTTGCTTTTCAGATAGGAAACCTAACTGTATTAGCGTACCGCCCAATTTTCGTCCTGTTTTCTTTTGCGCTAACAGGGCTTGTTCTATCTGCTGCTCAGTAACAATGTTCTCTTCGACTAATAGATCACCAAGTCTTTTTCTTAACTTAAGACGCATTATTCAGTTCCTTCCATTGTTGCTAATAATTTAATTCTATCTCTGATAAACACCTGAGATGATCGAGATAATCCAGGTTTAATTAATGCGGCTTGATAAGTCTCGTACGCTTTCTTTACTTGCGCTTCTCTTTCATAAACTATCGCTAAGCCAAGCCACCAGCGACCATTATCTGGTTCTTTATTTACTAGCATTTGGTAACTTTCTTTTGCCAAATCCATCAATTTTAACTGTTGAGCCAATCCGCCACGAGTCGCAAGATAATCAACACCAGCCTCTACAGGTATGAACTCTAATACTGACAATGCGGCTTCTGGCTGTTTTTCTTTCTGCAATAAACTCGCCAACGCTAAACGCAAAGAGACACTGTTATGGTCAAGCTTAATCCCTTGCTGTAATACCGCCGCAGATTCTTGTACCTCTCGCTTCCCATACAATAATGCCGCCAGTTTCTTTCGTGAGGCCTCATCACTAGGTTGGTATTTTAAAACCGTATAGTATGCTTTCATTGCCTCTTTAAAATCAGACCTATCTAAAGCATTCTTAGCGACATCGCGACTTTTCTGAGCTAAATCTGACGGCAGTAATTCAACTTCTTCCACAAAAAAACGTTCGCTTTCCATCTCTTCTGGAGTCTTTGGGATGACCGCCTCTTTTTTAGGTGTTACTGATGCTTCTTTTGTATTAGAGGTATAGTTAACAGCCGATATAGTCGCTTTTTCTGATTGCTGCTCTCTATCTTCTGTTCCCGGTTCTTTCACAATAATAATAGGCTCAAGTGCTTTATCTTTATAAATAGAGCTGATCTCTTGATTGGCTACTTTTTGTGTAGGCGAAAGAGGTAAAGTCGCTGCAACTGTCAATGATCGTGTGACGAAAGCCTCTTCTTGAATAGGGTTTGAAGCGTCATCTAAAGTAGCCCAGCCAATCAGAGAGAGTGCACTAATCACCCCAATAGCAAAAAAGAAAGAGGCTTTAAATTTAGATTCGACATTTGGAATATGTGCTGGAGAAATGCTCTTTTGAACACCTTCATTTACATCTTGTTTAGTAATATTCAACAAGGCTTTATTAGTGGCACTCACGATGCTCTCCAACCCCAAAATGTGGGGAAATAATACGTAGGTTTGGCAGTATCAGTGGTATCTAAAATGGCATTAAATACTGACTTAGCAGATATTGTCTCTAACTCTTCTGAAAAAGAAATAAGCAGAGCTTTATGGCATAGTTGATTTATCAATCGTGGTACACCGCCACTTGCTTGCCAAATGGCTTTCATTTGTGAAAGCGTAAAGGGGTTATTCTCACAGCCAGATGCAGTCATTCTATAATTAATGTACGCCACGGTTTCACTCACATTTAATGCTCGTAGCGACGCGGAAAAAGTTATTCGCTGCCTAAGCTGACGTAAGTGGTATTGCTGTAATCTCTCATCTAGCTCTGGCTGCCCAAACAACACAATTTGCAATAACTTGGTATAGTCCGTTTCAAGATTTCCAAATAAACGTAAGGTTTCTAATGCTTCATCACTGAGAGCTTGTGCCTCATCAAGAAAAACGACGGCGGTTTTACCCTCCGCCTGTAAATCAATCAGCCTGTCATGAATGCGATCAGTTAATGCGATGCCATCACCATCTTGCTCAATCCATAATTCTTTCGCTAATGCTTGACGTAATTCATGGCTATTCATCATAGGATTAGGCAGATAAAGTAACTCAACATTCGCAGGTAACTGGCTCATCAACATTCGACAAACCAGTGTTTTACCTGTGCCAATTTCACCGGTTACTTTAATGACTCCCTCCCCCATAGAAATAGCAGACAACACCATTTTTATCGCCTCATAATGAGGCGATAATCCATGAAAAAGAGAGGTATTCGGCGTTAAAGTAAAAGGTAACTGCTTTAAACCGAAATGTTGTTCATACATAAACTAGGGGGTTACTCCTCAGGGAACCATTCTTGCAATAAATCACGAGAACGCTCTAATTCTTCTTGCCAAGTATCAACACCAACCACCGTTGGTTTTAATAAAATAACCAGCTCTGTTTTTTGAGTAAGTTGACTCACATTACGGAATAAATGACCTAATGCAGGAATATCGCCTAAGAATGGCACCTTAGATACTTGATCAACAGTCTGAGATTTCATCAAACCACCAATAACTACCACATCACCACTTTTTGCTCGGATAACCGAATCAGATTCACGGATTGAGCTTTTTGCTAATGGTAGCTGGAGTACACCACCGACATCACCCAAATCAATCTCTTTAATTTCAGTTTCAACATTAATAACTGAAGGATGCACATGCAACATTACATTGCCTTTATCATCGATTTGAGGAGTAACATCTAATGAAATACCAGAGAAAAATGGAGTTAGAGTCACTTCAGGTGAGGCATTTGAATTATCACCACTGCCCGTTACGCTTGATACCTCAGTGACAAAATATTCATCACGACCAACTTTAATGACTGCTTTTTGATTATTCGCCGCGGTGACACGAGGGCTTGAAAGCACATTTAAGTCACCTTGAGTATCCATAAAGCGAAGAACAGCGGAAAAGTTACCATCAGAGACAGTGATGTTAGTTTGACCTCCAAGTAACGTTCCAATCGCATCCATACCTGGCAAAATGTCACCGGTAGTTCCCGGAGTTTGGCCAAAAATGATGTTAGTGCCACCAATTGAACCCGTTAAACTAGACCAATTAATACCTTGCTGATAACCATCACTTAGTGTGACTTCAAGTAATTTAGCTTCCAGAATAACTTGGCGTTGCAAGCGTTTATGAGAAACACCTAAAAATTGTTTAACTTTACGTAACTCATCAGGTGAGGCGGTAATTGTAATAACACTCGCTTGTGGAGAAGTCACGACACTACGATCAGAGCCATTACCGATCATCACTGAAACGGCTTTCTCTAGTTCTGTCCAGAAATCACTTTCACTGGTGGTTTCAATTTCAGTACCGCCAGTAGCTGAAGATGAACTATCACTATTGCTTGATGATGAACTTCCATCAGAATTAGTAATAGAGCCCGTTGTTATCGTCGTTAATGAGCGACCTTTACGAGTAAGCTGTAAATAATCGATAGGGATTGTTTCTGTACGGATTGTCGCCGGATAAACTTGTAATATTTTATCTGACTTTACAATTTCATAGCCATACAAATCCTCAACCGACGATAAAACCTCATCTAAAGTCACGTCATTAATATTCATTGTTATACGACCTGAAACCTTAGGATGTATTACAACGCTGTATTCAGTACCTTTAACGAGACTAGTAAAGAAAGCTTTAGCGCTAACTCCGTTCGCTTTTACTCTAAAACGCTTAACTGGTTCATCTATTTCAATACTCGGCGCATTCAAATCAGGCATTAAATCAGCCTGCACTGATGCAGGCAAATCAATCAATAACTGACCACCATTTTCATTAATAGATTGATCTAAAGTCTGTTTAATTTCAACGGGATCACGGTGCCCCATTGAGCAGCCCGCTAATGACGCTACCATGAAGCTAATGATGACATTACGTACTTTCATTATTACAAACCTTAATTTTTAATATCTTGTGAAAATAGAGAAAGTTGCCACTGCTTACCAGAACGGCCAATCGAAACGCTTTCTTCGTTAATCGCTAATAAAGTGTAACCTGATATTTTGTCGCCTTTTTTCACTGATTTATCATCTAAGACGGCATAACAATTCGAGTGACCATTACAACTGATTGCTTGTAATGAAGGAAAATACTGGCGTTTCTTAACCACTTTTTTCTTTGCTGGTTCTGGCTTCTGCCAACTTAGAGGTTCTGTTGGATCATGTCCAACTGTCGCATCTGATGCGTAAGACGACGCAGAGAATAACAATAAAACTAAAAAACATTTTTTCATGTTAGCCGCCAATAAATCCTTTACTCGAACCAAGTGTATAGACCTCTATGCTAAGTTCTGCGATTGGGTATTTTTTTACTTCATAGTTAAAACTTCGCCAATAATACTTCACTGACAACGCTTCTAAACTAGATAAATAGGCTTCTATATCAAAATAATTTCCAGATAAAACCAACTTCACAGGATGAATGTAATAGCCTGCGACATTATTTTCATCCAATAGGCGCTCTGAACTCAGAGTGCTCATTGAAAGTAAGGTTAATTTTGATGATTCTTGAAGCACGGTTTCCAGCAGTTGAGCCATTTGACTAGGTGATACTAGAGCCGCAACTCTATTTGAAAGCAATTCTGCGAGGTCTTGACTCTCTAATGTTAACGCTTGATATTGTTGATCAATCTCTATATTTGGATCTTTTTGTAGTCTAAATTGAGCTAATTCAATTTGTTGCTTTAACGATGTAATAGCGTTATTCAAACGTGTTACATCTCGTTCCACTTTTTGATATTCAG
Organism: Aliivibrio sp. S3MY1; assembly: GCF_028765575.1. GTDB lineage: Bacteria > Pseudomonadota > Gammaproteobacteria > Enterobacterales > Vibrionaceae > Aliivibrio. The sequence continues at coordinate 7,047 of NZ_JARACO010000028.1, forward strand.
CAATTTTAGGTTCAACAATAAAGGTTAATGAAATAAAAATCACAGCAACCCAACCCACTAAGGCAATTAGTATTTTTTCTCTTTGCGAAAATGCAGAGAATAGCTCTTTGGCTTTAATCCAATGCTCCATGATTATTCCTTTGCCACTTTCGTATTTAAGATAAATGACACTAAGCCTTTTTCATCTGTTTTGATTTCTAATTGGTCAAACGTTCTACCCACTAAGTGCAATTCACCTTCAAAGCTTTGCACCCAATTAGGAATAACATCTGGCGTTCGTGCATAACCTGTAAAGTTAACATCTTCACCTGAAATATAAATTTTCGTCAGGGAAATATTTCCTTTTCCGAGTTGAGTTAAGTTACTCATCACCCCGGAATAACCGATCTGCATTCCATCATCAAAATTATCAATCACTTTTAATGATGCACGTTTCGATTCAATATCTTCTTGCAAACGCTTAATTGCCGCTAATTTGGCAGCAGAAGATTTATGCCCTTCGATCTTTTTATTTAATACGAACAATTCTTGTTTATGGCTACTTTCTTGAGAAGTGAGCAATTGCGAGCGTTCTTCTAAATTGATTAATTTCCATTGATAAAAACCAACAATCATCATCGCAATAACAAGACCGACCCCCCAGCTAATCATTACATTTTGTAGAGTGAAATAATCCGCTTTCGATTTTAATCTATCACTGTATAAATTGACTCTTGATTGATTAAATAATCCAAGCCAAGCTAGTAACTCTCCAGAACGAAATACTCTTGGTTCATCAACCAAAAGTGAAGCGACTTTCACACCTAAGCGATTCTGTAATTCTGACGCTAAAATCGCATCGTCTTCATCATCACAACGAAAGTATAAATGACTAATATTAACGCCATGCAGCTGAGCACTTAGATAGTCTAATGAGCGTTGTAATTCCAATGCCAAATTATCTAATTGAAAGCTATTTGTATTATCGCCCGTTAATGGTGCCATAATGCCACGTAATGAGCGGTTGAGGTGCAAACGCTCTTCACTAAAAGCAAGCAATTTAAATTCAGCTGATTTATTGTGAGTCAATAGCATGAAGCTATCGTCTTCTTTTTTAACATGCCCCCAAACCAATTCATCTGGTGTGACATTAACGATATTAATTGAAAACGGCTTTAGTAACTCAAGTAGAGCTTTAATCGTAGCTAATTGAGAAATGTAAACTTGCATCTTGCCATTAATCGTTTCTATTCCATCAGCAACAATATCGGCAACACGATCAGAGATCAGATCTTTGACTAAAAAAGGTAACGCGCCAACCAGCTCTTCTTTTGGCAGGTTCGGGTTATCAATTTGGAAAGATTGGTATAAATGTGACCCTATCACAATATTCGTATTGCAATCTGATATAGCCATATCCTGACAAGCACTAACTAAAGCTTCTTCCCAATTATGTGATTGTTCAACAGGAGTAAAGTGATGTGATTCAAGTTCATCATTGGTATCACTTTTTGCGATATAAATACCACCTTGCAATATCACAATCGATGTTGTTGTTTTTACTGAACGAGATAGCTTCAGTTTTTTTAATGCATCCATCATATTCATTATATTGCTCATTTCTCTACTGCGTCATTTCAATGGTATTAACAAACCTAGGACATATAGCGCAAGATAATACAACATTCTATTCTTGTCTGATATGAGATTATCTACAAATTAAGGAAGTTCCTATTTTCCCCATCTATTTCTTCTTTTTGGTATTGAGATTTTTTCCTGCTGATGGAATAAAGCGACTTCTACTTCAAAAATTCTGCCTTGTGCCCCCTCAACGCCTAACTCTTTAAGTAATTTAACTTCTTTTTTATTTTCAACTCCCACCGCTAATACTTTAGCGCCGGTATTCTCGCACGCGCCCAATAAGCTACGCACAAATAACTGATTTTCATACCGCTGATGAATATCCTTCATTAAACTACGATGAAGCTTAATATAATCAACCTTTAAATCTTTGATATAGTGAGTACTCACTATTGTTCTTCCTGCTTGTTCGACAACTAATTGACAGCCAAATCCTTTCAATAACTTCGCTATTGGCCTCACCGCATCTAAATACGTCACTACCTGACCTTCTGTTAACTCGAAACTCAATCGTTGAAGTTGAGCTCTAGGCGTTTGTAATAATCTATTTTTAAGTTGTCGTACAAATGCTGAATTTTGTAAGCTCTTAACTTGCAAATGTACAGAGAAATGATGTTGAGAAAAATCAGGATCAGCCAGTAACGGAAATACCTGCTTCAATACAGCTATATCTAGTTTTATTTGATACCCAACTTGTTCTATTGCAGGTAAGAAACGAGAGGCTTTAATTTGCACTCCATTTTCATCTTTGATCCGTGAAAACAGTTCTAAGTGAAGTGTCTCAAGCTCATTATCTTTAAAAAGAAAAGTCGATTGCTTATACAAAACCAACTGTTCTTGCTCAAAGATAGCATCAAACAGATTTCTCCAACGAACACTGCCTAAACTCTCAGTCAGTTGTTGTTGCTTTTTAAATAAAGACCAGCTGTTATTGTTCTGTAATAGCGCACTACGATGAGCCATATCTAACTCATCCATTAAGCGACCTCTTCTTTCTGCACTTACGTACATACTAACGCCAATGTGACACCAATTATCAGAATCCAAGCTTTTTGGCGGTGATATTTTCTCTACAATTTTCAAACATTGAGCCGCGATTACTTTTGCTTCTTTAAGAGATTGCTGAGGGATAAGTAATGCAAAATCAGATTGATAATAACGAGAGAGAACGCTATCACTGTAACGTTGGATTAAATTATTCAGTTGCTTACCTACTTCAACAATGAGCTCATCACCCACCGCTTTTCCTTGCTCTTCAACTAAGTCTTCCCAACCATTAATTTTCAATAATAAAAGAACACCTTGGCTGTCTGATTCTTGTAATGTCGATTCGAGTTTACTGTCGAATAAAACTCGATTCGCAGAGCCGGTCAATTGATCTAAAAAAGTATGAGTACGAATAAACGTATCGAAGCGACTGCGCTCTTTTCGTGCGTCTTTTAATTCAGTGATCACACTATCAAGCGCTAAACTAGCCGTTGCAGGCCATTCTTCTTCGTTACCAACAGCATAATCATCCAATTTCCCAGCTAATAGCATCCTGCCTCGCTCTTCTAATAATTCAGAACCATGCAGCTGCTTCCTTAACCAGACGACTCCCCATAATAATGAGACGATAATGACAGCAATCGCTGCTGTTATTGAAAATAGAGCACCGAGAGAATATGCAAATGCACTATAGGGAGGTACTGACTTAAAGGTAATGAAATATCCTTTATTCATCTGAAGAGGCAGCGTGCTTGTAGAGAGTAAACTGTCATCAGGGATAACAGCTAATGTTTGAAATGAATAAACGATACCAGTAGGAGAGGACAATTCCATACTCACAACATTACTTGCTTTCAATAGTTTAGGTAGCCACTTAGCCATTGATTCCGCTTCTTCTGGATAAAGTAACTCTTCATCGACAACATTCACTACCCCTGTCAAATAATGCTCAAGGTATTCATTACCAATTTGCTTGAATGAGATGGTTCCACCAATAAACAAAATAAAAATTGCAGCTGACACCATTAGTGTAACAAATGATATTAAGCGGTTACTTAGGCGTAAACTTGGGGTCTTTCTCATTAAACTTTTCTTCCTTGAAAAAATCTGATTGTGAATAATGCCACAATTAAACATATAAAATTTAGAACTATCTCTAAATGCATATTAGAGATAATACAAATATTTCACTAACATCTCTATACAATGTCCAAAGTCAGTAACAGAACAAGTCTAAATTTAGTCGTAAAGCTTAATCATTACAGCGATAACCAACAAAAAAGCCTCGATAAGTTCGAGGCTTTTTATTTATAGCGACATCTATGTTCTATTATTAGAACGGAATGTCATCATCGAAGTCCATTGGCGGCTCATTATATTGAGGCTGAGCAGCCTGTGGTGCTTGTTGCTGAGGAGCTTGCTGCTGTTGATTTGGCGCAAAATTATTTTGCTGAGCAGGCTGTTGAGGTTGACCCCAATTTCCTTGCTGCTGTTGTTGACCACCAGCTGGAGCACCTTGAGCACGGCCACCAAGCATTTGCATTACGCCATTAAAGCCTTGAACAACAACTTCTGTAGTAAAGCGGTCTTGACCATTTTGGTCTTGCCATTTACGAGTCTGAAGTTGACCTTCAACGTAAACTTGAGACCCTTTACGTAAATATTCACCGGCAACTTCCGCCAACTTACCAAACAAAGACACACGGTGCCATTCTGTTTTTTCACGTTGTTCGCCAGTTGCTTTATCACGCCATGATTCAGACGTTGCAATTGTAATGTTTGCTACCGCACCGCCACTTGGCATGTAACGGATTTCAGGATCTTGCCCTAAGTTACCAACAAGAATAACTTTATTAATACCACGGCTGGCCATAGTTTGCTCCAGATAGATGAGGGGGCATTCATAGCACCCGGTTATATATACAGTGGTCTTCAGTCTAACACGTTCAAGGTTATTTCTGATACCCCTAAAAATAGAATCCATTTCATAAAACACTACAATTGAACAGCCTTTAAAGCAGGCTTCACCCCTTCAGCAGCTAAAAACTTTGAGTTACTTAAAAAATATGAGACACCCTTCGCAAATAAAAAAGAGTAAAATGTCATTTTTTTGACGAAAAGTTAACTTTAACCAGTAATACATCCTTTATAATAAATACAATGATTTAAATGCTTAAATTGGAGCGACATGAGACAACAAAATATTCAAGTGCTGACGAATAGCTATCGCACCTTAATAAAAACATTTGATTTTATAATTATCAATGCTGTTCTTTCTTTTATTATCCCTATAGAAACGGCGATTGATATTAGTGCTGGATTACTATTTTCGACTCTCTACCTTTTAGTCAGTGAGTATATTGGTCTGTACACGGTTAATTCTAAAAGAGAGCTAGTTAAATATCTTTTAAAAGTAATAATTTCATTAACTCTTACAATTGCAGCGTTCTCCTTTCTAAAACTGAGATTCCTTCAATTTGAAGGCATTAATATTAGCTACTTAACCCCGTCAATATACTTACAATGGTACCTAATAGTATTTGGTTCTTTATCACTATCTCGCATTACCTGTACTTGCTACTATCGATTATTCATTCTACCGAAGATGGACATTAAAAATATTGCCATCATAGGGTTAACTCCTGCAGGTCTTTCTATTGAGAAGGCGTTAATTGAAAAGTATAAAAATCAAAAGATTAATATTCAATTTTACGATGATCGTTCTGATGATCGCTTTAGTTATGTCGCAAAAAGTGAATATGCTGGAAAAGTATCAGTCGCAATTGAAAAAGTAAAAAATAATGAAATAAAAGATGTCTACATTGCACTGCCTATGGTTGCAAAGGATCGAATTAAAGCCGCCATTTTACAGTTATCAAACTCAACCGTTGACGCGTATATCGTTCCTGATTTATACACTTATAATTTAAGTGTATCTCAAATATCACGTATTGGTAATGTACATACATTCAGTATTTTCAGTTCCCCTTTTGAAGGATTAGGAGCAATAGTTAAGCGTATCGAAGATATTGTAATTGGCTCTCTTATTACATTATTAATCTTACCAGTTTTATGTATTGTCGCATTAGGTGTGAAATTAAGCTCTCCGGGCCCTATCCTATTCAAACAGGACCGCTATGGTTTAGGCGGGAAGAAGATTAAGGTTTGGAAGTTCCGTTCTATGAAAGTAATGGAAAATTCAGAAATAGTAACTCAAGCAACCAAAAACGATCCACGTGTGACTCGCTTTGGGAGCTTTATTCGTAGAACCTCTTTAGATGAGCTGCCTCAATTTATTAATGTATTGCAAGGAAGTATGTCAATTGTAGGACCAAGACCTCACGCGGTTGCCCATAATGAGGAATATCGTGTATTGGTTGATAACTATATGGTTAGGCACAAAATCAAACCAGGTATTACTGGTCTAGCACAAATTAATGGCTACCGTGGTGAAACAGATACATTAGATAAAATGGAAAAGCGGGTTGAGTATGATATTAAATACCTTCAAAACTGGTCGCTTCCTCTAGATATTAAAATTATCTTTTTAACTGTATTTAAAGGGTTTGTAAGTGATACCGCTTATTAAACCAAAGCATATTTTTAGCTTGATACTACTCAACTATTATTTGTTGAGCAGTACTGCTTACGCCTATTTAACACCCAAACCTCATATTGGTCCTGCCGGTATTGAGTTTCAAAGCAATGTCGACCTTGATTATGGTCATGATGATAATGTGAATTTTCAATCAGAGAAAGCGACACAAGTAGAATCTGATTTCTTTCATGTAAAACCATTTATTCAATTAAAGGGCATTCGTGATGCTGATGTCTACACCCTCCAATACTCTGGAGATTATCGCCAGTATCAAGAAGAGACGACATCTGATGATTATGATGATCACACAATTAAGTTTATAGGAGCCTGGAAAAAAGGCTTCAATAGTGACTTATTATTTACGATTGAAAATCAAGTTGGTCATGAAAACAGAGGGGAAGGACTGACCGATGGTTTTACCACCTATGATACAGACACGCAGGGTGAGAACTCAGGAAGTTTTGAGAAATATGGAATAAATGAAGTATTAACGACTAATACGTTTAACACCTCATTTCGCTATAGTATTGATAAAGAAGATAGTATTGGTAAATTAAGCTTTGCCGTTCAATACAAAGAGTTTAACTATGATGATAGACCAACCAATACTGGCAACCATAATATAGATGGCTTTAATCTCTATATAAAAGACCAGAATTGGGATCAAACGACATTTACCCTTGAGTTATTTGATCAGGCATCCAGCCGAACTCGATTTCGCTATTCTATTGTCAGTAATCTTAGAAACTATGATGAGAATAGCCTTAAAGATACTAATGAGACATTCTTTATTGCAGGCATAAAAACTCAACAAACCGGAAAAACAACCATTGATGTTAATATTGCTTGGTTATATAAAACCTTTCCTAATCAACCTAATTACCAAGAATTTTCCGGTCTTAACTGGGATATAGATTTAGCTTGGAGTCCTGTAAAACATTCTACGCTCCACCTATTTACTGACCAAAATGTAGAAGACCCAACAGAAGTCGGTGGATATGTTTTAAATACCACATATGGGACACGCTGGGAGCATTTTTGGTGGTCTAATAGGCTTTCAACAAATCTAGGCTTTAATTATAAAACCAGTGCTGATAAAAATAAGGATGACGATAAAGTAACCAAAGATACTGATGTACTCATCGCTTTGAAATACAAATTTAGGCCTTCAATTTTATTTGAGCTTAGTTACCAACAACTTATCAGTAAATCAAATAAAGACTCTGACGATTTTACTATCCCTGATATGAAAGGTGATTTTACATCTGTAACTCAACAGATCGGCTATAACAAATCCATTATAATGTTTACAACTAAGGTGCAAATTTAGATGAAATCCCTCTTTATGTCTTTTTGCTTATTCATCTCGGTGATCTCTCATGCCTATGCATCAGATACACCACCAGTAGAAAGCACTAAAAGCCAACAATCAGAATCAACTCTTCCAAAAGATGAATTAGGCTATGTATTAGGTGCTGGCGACAGTATTCAAATCTCAGTATTTAAAGAACCAGAAATGACTTTACGCTTAAAAATTCACCGTGGCGGGGTTGTGAATTATCCTTATCTTGGCAAGATTCAATTATTAGGAAGAACCCCAGCACAAGTTGAAAGAGACATAGAGCTTAAACTCGAAGATGGTTATATCCTGCAACCTATGGTAACCGTCAGTATAGAAGAGTTTAGAAAGTTCTTTATTAGCGGCGAAGTTGCCAACCCTAATGGTTACGAATTTCAACCGGGCTTAACAGTGGAACAAGCGATAGCAATGGCTGGCGGGTTTACAGATAGATCGGATAGCGATGCTATAAACATTCGTTTGGCCACAACAAATGAATTAATTGAAAATGTCGGTCCAACCTATCCTGTAGGTCCGGGTGATGTAGTTATTATTGAACAGAGTTTTTTCTAAATTATGGCACAGTCAATTATTGAAAATGGCAAAAAACTAGAAAGTACGATCGATTTTTCTAACTTCCTAAAAGAATTTAAAAAATATCGCCTGCGAGTTCTGCTGACCGTCTTAAGTGTAACTTTAATTGCTACACCATTAATTTATTCAATGACTCCGCAATACTCAGCAACAGCGACGATGATATTAAAAGCCCAATCAGATAATTCAACCCCTATCGATCAGGTTGAAGATTTTGACGCCTCTCAGGCAGAGTATTACCCAACTCAAGCTGAAGTATTACAATCTAAAGGGGTTATCGAAGCCGCTGTCCGTCAATTAGACTTACAGCATAACTCATTGTTTGAAATAAAAGACACCAATAACGCAATGTCTGAAGATGAGCATATCCACCAAATAGTCAAAGCTATTAGTAAAAATCTCTCTATTGCGCCAGTTCGTTTCAGTCAGCTGATTAAAGTCTCTTATGAATCAACCTCTCCTGAAATGTCAGCAACAGTAACAAACGCGGTTATTGAAGCTTACATTCAGCTAGAAGAAGAACGAAAGATAGAGAAAACCAAGCAAGCCCAAGAGTGGAATAACACTCGAATGGCAGAGCTAAAAGAGAAGATCACACAACAAAAAGCAAAGATAGATAAATTTCTTAAAGATAACGGTTTATTAACCTACCAAGGTATTGATGGCTTTGAAACGGAACAATTAGCGCTAGTTAATGATCGCTTAGCAACCGCAAAAGAGAAAAGAATTACCGCAAAAGCCAGTTATAATACCATTAGTGAGGCTCTTGGTTACTCACTTGAAGAGGTTGCAACTCTACCCTCTATTTCAAATCATGCTCAATTACAAGATTTACGTATTGCTCTTATTCAGGCAAAACGTAACTTATTTGATCTTCAAAAGAAATACGGACCTAAAAACCAACTTATTATTGAGGCTAATGCTCAAATTAATGCCATTAAACTGCAAACAACGTCTCTATTAAAAGAGTTAAAAACAGGGTTGTATAAAACATACCAGGCATCTATTGAGCGTGAAAATAGATACAAAGCTTTATTGAAAGTTCAAAAAGAAAACTTTACTCAACTCGCTTCAAAAAGAGATATCTATAACACAATGAAAGCGGATTTAGATAAGACGCAAGAATTGTATGAAAAGATCTTTACTCGCAGTCAAGAGCAAGAATTAACCGTGCTATACCGAGAGCCTGCAGCAACCTTGCTCGATCCTGCAACGCCACCACATAAGCCAAGTAAACCGAATAAAGCCCTATTTGTTATTATGATTTTCGTGATGACATTCATCTTAAGTTTGCTTTTTATTATTATTAAGTCAGCACTGAATAAATCAATCAATAATCTAACACAAGTGAATACTCGCTTAGGTTTACAAGCCATCGGTGAGCTGCGTCCATTCAATTACATTGAAGAGTTACCTCTATTTACTAAAGGATTTTTTGCTAATGCTTATTCAGGTGAAACCGTTCATGCAATAAGAACAAGTATCCTTTTAGATGAGACCTCTTGGCCTTCTATTGGTTTGGTTTCAACCGACTCTAAAGAAGGTAATGAGTTAAGCAGCTATCTTCTTGCTCACTCTTTATCACAAGATCGTTCGACCTTATTGATCGATTTAGATTTTAGAAAAGAGGTTTCTTTAACTGAAGAGGTTTTAACAACTTACCCTTTAGGTGAGAACTCAGCGACCACTAAAAAAGAGAAGAATAATTCAGAAGTATTACCTACACTCCCTGTAATGGGGATGGCTGAAATTCTTGAAAACAATCATCCTATTAATGATTGTTTAATTTCATTAGCTGATAATTTTTCTTTCTTACCAAGGGGGACGCTAACTTCAACACCGTTGCTGACGTTGTCTTCCGCAGAACTCGAATTAACACTGAAAGAACTAAATCAGCAGTTTGAGCAGGTGATTGTCCACTTACCAGCATTATCTGAAAGTAAAGACGCTCAACTTATTTCTCGTTATTTATCTGGCGTGATCTATACCGTTCAAGCTGGAGGGCTAAGTGCAAACCACATTCTTGCTAATATTGAGAAGATAACGCAACGACAAACCCCTATCATCGGCGTCGTATTAAATAATGTCGCAGATGATGAGTTAGAGACAGAGGAAGCACAACAGCAACTAATTCATCAAAATGAAGATTTATTAAGCTAGGTTACTGATGAGTTTATTTAAAAGCGTCTCTACCATTGCAGGTGCATCGATTATTTCTCAGATAATCGGTGCTATCTCTATTTGGCTTATTTCTCATAAGTACGATATGGCACAAGTGGGCACTTATGCATTGGTATACAGCATTGTGCTAATTGGCGCTCAAATTAGTACCTTCGCTTCTCAGTTATTACTGCCAAAACAAGACGATGAAAAACTAAGTCAAAATATTATTTTTTCATTATTACAGAGTTTGATTATTGCTCTCCCTTATAGCTTTATAATGACCCTGTTCTTTGAGTTAAATGGGATATTGCTTTATATCCTAACGCTTTGTCATGCTTGGATCCTTGTCTCAGAGAACTTATTACTTAGAGTCGAGAATATTCGCTTGTTGGCATTTCAACGTATTTCAATTTCGCTGTTAGTTATCGCTACTGTATTTCTCACACCAACGACTGAGCAGTTCTATCTCGGTTGGGCTCTGGGGTTATTGGCCCTTATCTCTGCTTGGCTTTTCCACTCTGTCTCTTTTTCAAAGATCACATTGTCGCACTTATCTTTATCTAATAACCTTCAATTTATCAAAGAGAATCGAGCTCACCTTAGCGGCATTGGCAGTGCAGAAGTATTGGCAATGGCAAATAATAATTTACCCACATTACTGATTAACTTCTGGTTTTCTCCACTCATCGCAGGTTATTTTGCTGTGGTAAATCGCTTCTGCTTAGCTCCGGTTACGATTGTTGGTAATGCCGTTCGTAACTCTATCTTCTCTAAATGGTCTATCGATTTTAGAAACAACACCTTTAACTTCCAAGAATTTAAAAAAGTACGATTAATGCTTTTTGTTCTAGGATTGATAGCGACCGTTGGCGTGTTGATTTTTTATCCTTTAGTTATGCAATTAGGCTTCAATGATGAATGGTTAAGCTCTGTACCCACCTCTCGCTATATGCTGCCTTACCTATTCCCTGCATTGGCTATTTGTCCTTTAACGGTCATAGAGTTGGTATTTGGTTCACCAAAATATTTCTTACGTATTCAAATTGAACAGTTACTGGTTATCACCATTGCTTTTGTCGTACTCCCTTATTTCCATAAAGATTACGCCTATTCTGTTCTTTTATTTGCCGTTCTTTCTTTTGTTCGTTACGCATTTATCTATAGAAAAGTGAATCAACGAGCTCATTTATTAACACAGGAACATAATAAATGATGCCATTGAATACCGGTCTATTTTTACAATTATATGCTGCTATTAGCCTTGTTCTTTGCGGAGTAACTCAATACTTCACGGGTATTTCCGCTATTTTATGGCTGCCATTCTTATTAGCCTTCACAATGACAGGCCTACTCTTTTTACAGAATCGATATACGCCACTCGATCTTGATCATAAAGAAATGATTATACTCCTCTTGTTCAGTGGTTTTTTCGTTCAAGCGGTGCTGAGTACCTTTCTGCAAAATGGGGTGACCACCACAATCGTAGGCTTAAAAAATGAACTTGCACTCTCTCTAATTTTATTCTGTCTATTACTACGGTTTTGCCGAGAATCCCAAATATACCGAGTAACAAAAACACTTTATTGGATTTTTTATGCCCAATTTCCTGTCGTTCTATTCCAAATATTTGTCATTTTACCTAAGCGAGTCGCTGCCTATGGTGAATTTGAAAAATGGGATTCTGTCGTCGGTACTTTTGGTGGGGACCCTATGGGAGGCGGAAATACCGCAGCGATGGGACTGTTTTGTCTACTTATCATGTTGCTCAAACTTTCAGAATACAAACATGGCCTCTGTTCATTAAAATCGACCGTTTTGCATATTGGTGCTGCATTCACTCTTTGTATCTTAGGTGAGGTTAAATTTGTGATTTTATTATCTCCTATCCTATTAGCTTACGTATGGCTAGCGCCTAGCTACATAAAGGGTATGAAGAGTTATGATATTAAAATTATTCTCGCTATCATTGGGGGAATGTTAGTTCTAATCAGCATCGCTATTTTATTACTCTCACTCTCTTACTCTTCCGCTTTTGGCAGTGACCCAAGTAAAGGTCCGTTAGATATCTTCATCGATTCTTTAGAGTATATATTTGATCCAAACTACATTATGCCGACTGGTGAATTAGGTCGAATGACCACCATCTTTTTCTGGTTAGACAACAATAATTTTTATGGTCTTCCAAATGTACTATTTGGTTATGGATTAAATACCACAAACCACGGAAGTGCGGTCTCTCCTGGTTTTCTAAATATCCTTTTTAATGTCATTCTCGATACTACGGCGCTAAGTGTTCTTTTGTGGGAATTAGGGATTATTGGTACTTTATTTTTCATTTCAATGACACTTTATATTCTTCGAGTCTGTAAACCTACACCTCTATTTAATCGAAATGATGTGGCATCAGAAGACATTAGGTTGATGAGCTATCCTCCTGCATTTAACGCGTTTGCAATTGCTTGTTTATTAAGTCTGCCCTATAGCCAAATATTAATGCTGGTTCCCATGCTTCAATTTCTTTTTTATCTATCGCTAGGATCTAATCTAGTGATCCGAAAATCTCTAATTACGGCGGCTAAACACCATGACTGATCACTCTTTCATCTCGGTTATTATTAAAACCTATAACGAAGAAGCAGGTATAGCTAAAACCATTAGTAGTATTCAGCAACATATAGGTGACTTTCCGCACGAAATCATTGTGGCAGATAGTTTATCAACGGATAAAACCCAAGAAATTGCGACGGCATTAGGGGTCACCGTTGTATCCTTAACTAATGCTTCAGATCGTTGCTGCGGCGTAGGCCATCAACTTGGCTATCTTCATAGTAAAGGCGAGTACTTACTTCTTCTTGATGGAGATATGGAACTAGAAGACGGCTTTATCCGTCATGGTATTGATTTCCTTTCAACACACCCTGATTACGCTGGCGTTGCAGGCGCTGTAGAAATGGATGATGTTGACAGTTATGAATTCAAATCTCGAAAACAACGACTTCACCAAATATACCCACTAGGGGACTGTTCTCATTTAGGTGGCGGTGGTTTATATCGTAAAAGTGCCATTGATGATATTGGCTATTTAACTAATCGCAATCTTCACGCTTATGAAGAGTCAGAGTTGGGTATGCGTTTAGGTTTGGCAGGTTATAAGCTACATCGACTTGATGTACCCTACTTTTCTCATACTTCTTATACTATGTCCTCATTAGAGCTCATGAAACATCGCTGGAAAGGTGGCTATTTATTTGCATCAGGCGAGCTGCTTAAAGGCTCGTTTGGAACACCATTATTTAAAAAAGCATTAGGCACGATCAAAAATGAAGCTATTTTCACACTTTATTTAATAATACTGTTCATTAGTTTAGTTACTTTAAATCCATTTATGGTGGGCTTTGTCTTATTACCATTGCTGGCATTCATTGGATTAAAAGCCATTAAGAATCGTTCACTAAAGGATGCATTACATAGTGTTATCAACCTCTCGGTCTTCTCAGTAGGACTTATTCGAGGATTATTCTTACCATTAAAAGATCCAAAACAACCACCACCACATAAAATGATTAATGAGGCTAAAAAATGAAAATTCTATTAGTTAATAAATTTTTCTTTATGAAAGGTGGCGCAGAAACCGTCTATTTTCAAGAACGTGAGATGTTACTTTCTGAAGGTGTAGAGATCGTTGAATTTTCAATGCAGCATGAAAAGAACCTTGAATCTGATTACGCCGATTTTTTTGTGCCAAATGTCGATTATTATCAAGAGCAATCCATTAAAGATAAAATTGAAACCGCAATTAACTTTATTCACAATGCTCAAGCTTGCGAGAAGCTCACCGCACTACTAGAACAAGAAAAACCAGATTTAGTCCATTTTCATAATATTTACCATCAATTAACGCCATCCATTATCAAGGTAGCCAAACGGTTTGGTTGCAAAACCGTACTTACCGCTCACGATACTAAAATTGCCTGCCCAAGCTACACCATGTATCGCGATGGCCATACCTGTGAAGAGTGTGTCCATGGTTCAGTGTGGAATGCGACAAAACATCGCTGCCAAGAAGGTTCGTTAATAAAAAGCTTTCTACTTTCAGCTGAAGCGACCTATCAAAAGGTAAGCAAAAACTATCAACAACTGGATGCGATCGTATCTCCAAGTCGCTTTCTTAGTCGCTTTATTCAGCAAAAACTGCCCGATAACCGGATCGAAGTAATTGTAAATGGCATTGCTGAAGACGTTTCTTTAGAAGGAACAAGTGACCAAGGTTATTTCCTTTACCTTGGTCGATTAAGCCAAGAAAAAGGCGTCCCTACCTTAGCGAAAGCTCATCAATTAATGTCTGAAAAAGCAGGTTTAAAAATTGTGGGGGATGGCCCTGAATTTAATCAATTAAAAGCGACTTACCCAAGCGCAGAATTACTCGGCTTTAAAAGCGGTGAGGAACTACTTACTCTAATTAAGGAAGCCAAAGCGGTAATAGTGCCATCGGAATGCTATGAAAACTGCTCAATGTCAGTTATCGAGGCGATGTCTTATGGCAAACCTGTCATCGGTTCTAAAATTGGTGGCATTCCTGAACAGATCCGAGAGGGTATTGATGGCTATTTATTTGAAGCTGGGAATGCACAAGCCCTTGCTAATGCATTAGATTTATTAGTAAAAGAACCAAATAAAACCATTGATATGGGAAATAATGCGAGAGAGCGCTTTTTAAGTAAGTACACACTAACCAAGCATAAGCATGATCTATTAAACCTATATCAAGACCTATTAAAAGGATAACAAGATGACAGATAAAATTACCGTCATAGGCACTCGCGGGATCCCGAATGTATTGGGGGGCGTAGAAACCCATTGCCAGCACCTTTATCCTGAAATTCATCGTCAATTTGGTAGTGATATTTGTGTTATCGCCCGTTCACCTTATGTCGATTATAAAAAATCAAGCTACAAAGGGGTTAATACAAAATCTGTTTGGGCTCCAAGAAAGAAATCATTAGAAGCCATTATTCATTCAATTCTCGCTTCTTTTTCTACGCTTTTTGATCAATCGAAAATTGTACACGTACACGCTATTGGTCCCGGTCTTGTTGTGCCATTACTTCGCTTGTTAGGAAAGAAAGTCATTTTCACTCACCATGGTCCAGATTATGATCGTCAAAAATGGGGAGGATTTGCTAAACGCATTCTTCAACTTGGTGAAAAGTTAGCGGCTACTTACGCCAATGAAGTGATTGTTATTTCAGAAGTAATTAATGACATTATCAAAGAAAAGTACAATCGTCATGATGCTCACCTTATCTATAATGGTGTCGATCTACCAACCCCATTAGCACAAGATAAAATAGACTCAACGTTAAGTGAGTTTTCATTAACCTCTGGTCATTATTTTGTTGCTGTTGGCCGATTTGTGGAAGAAAAAGGATTTCACGATCTTATTGAAGCTTACCAGCAAGCTAACCTTAATATTCCATTGGTTATAATGGGCGATACCGATCATCCAACCTCTTATAGTGACAAACTAAAAGAACAAGCGCGTAACGTCGATGGGGTTATCCTCACTGGTTTTCTAAAAGGTGAGCAACTACAAGCTATTTTCTCTCAAGCTAAAACCTTTGTAATGCCCTCTTATCATGAGGGTTTACCTATTGCTCTTCTTGAGGCGATGTCCTATTCGTTACCTGCAATTGTCAGTGATATCCCTGCCAATTTAGAAGTAAAGTTAAAGTCTGAAACCTACTTTCCTGTTGGGAATATAAATAAATTAAAAGAACAATTAATTCAACATACGAACAGCCCACACTCTCAAGTTAGCTATACATCCTATCTAGAACATTATGATTGGAATAAAATCGCAGCTCAAACAATGGGTGTTTATCAACATGCTCTCACAAAAAAGGCAATTAAGTGATCGATAAAAAAAAGCAAAAGCTACTTGCTCATTTCTATTCATCTCTCGATGAAAATGTCATTGATTCGCTTTCAGAAGAACAAAAAAAATCCATTGAGCGCGCAATAATTGCAACTGGATTGGGATCCAACAATCGAGTTGATATCAGAAAAAGCATTTCGATTTTCAATAAACGCTACTTTTTTGTGTTTCTGCTCGGTCGAGATTATCGTCAACAGTTACGTAAAGAATCCCCTTTTGCTTTATTTATGCTCACTCTTTTAATTGCGATGGGTGTACTTGGTATATTAGGCTTGGCTATTTTTGCTTTATACTTGATTAAATCAGCAATGGGCATCGATATCTTTCATAACTTTTCATTTGGTGTTTGGGATTGGTTTAAATCGCTTATGCCACATCAGTATTAAATTTAATTTCTATGAATAGTAATAGAGAAATCACATTAATAATGATACGAGCCGATACTTTTAATTAAAGCGCTTCATTTCATTATGTTTAATCGCTAAACTGCAACTATAATGATGATGCTATAAGCGCTTTCTACGAATTTAAAATTTCGTCTATCTAGGACTCCCTTATGATAAAAAAATGTCTTTTCCCTGCCGCAGGCTACGGCACTCGCTTTTTACCAGCAACTAAATCGATGCCAAAAGAGATGATGCCAGTGGTAAACAAACCTCTGATTGAATATGGTGTCGAAGAAGCTATCAATGCGGGTATGGACGGGATCTGTGTCGTAACGGGCCGTGGTAAACATTCATTAATGGATCACTTTGATAAAAACTACGAACTAGAACACCAAATTAGCGGTACTAACAAAGAAGAGTTACTTGAAGATGTTCGTGAGCTAATCGATGCAGCTCACTTTACTTACATTCGTCAACGCGAAATGAAAGGTTTAGGCCATGCTATCCTTACTGGTCGTGAGCTAGTCGGTGATGAACCTTTTGCTGTCGTACTTGCAGATGACTTATGTGTTAATGAAGAACAAGGCGTTCTTTCACAAATGGTTGCGTTATATAAGCAATTCCGCTGCTCTATCGTTGCTGTTGAAGAAGTACCAGATAACGAAACTCATAAATATGGTGTTATTGCTGGCGAGATGATCAAAGATGATCTTTATCGTGTAGACAACATGGTAGAAAAACCAGACCCAGGTACAGCACCAAGTAACCTTGCTATTATTGGTCGCTACATCTTAACTCCTGATATTTTTGAGATCCTAGAAACAACAGAACCAGGCAAAGGCGGAGAGATCCAAATTACGGATGCACTACTAAAACAAGCTCAATCTGGTTGTGTTCTTGCGTATAAATTTAAAGGTAAGCGTTTTGACTGCGGTAGCGTTGAAGGTTACATCGAAGCAACCAACTACTGCTATGAGAATATTTACTTAAAAGATAAAAAATCTGCAGAACTTGCAAAGCAAAAAACAGGTAAAAAATAATCCTTAATTTGCTAGCTAGAATGATGCCTTGTAATTCATTACAGGGCATTTTTATATCCCCTATAGAATCTCTCTTCTAATAATAACCACTGTTTTTTTACCCAGTATTCCTTTGCTGTTTTAACACTCTGTGCAATACTTATCCTCTAGTTATTCTTTAAGTAGAGAGAGTTCCATGGATAAGATTGAAGTTAGAGGGGCAAGAACCCATAACCTAAAAGATATTAGCTTAACTATCCCACGAGATAAGCTAACGGTTATAACAGGGTTATCAGGCTCAGGTAAATCCTCTTTGGCCTTTGATACCTTGTATGCAGAAGGACAACGTCGTTATGTTGAATCTTTATCTGCATACGCTCGTCAATTTTTATCATTAATGGAAAAACCGGATGTTGACCACATTGAAGGACTTTCTCCTGCGATTTCTATCGAACAAAAATCCACCTCTCATAACCCAAGATCGACTGTCGGTACCATTACTGAAATCTACGATTACTTACGTCTTTTGTATGCTCGGATTGGTGAACCTCGTTGCCCTGAACATCATGTCGAATTAACAGCACAAACCATCAGCCAAATGGTTGATAAAGCGTTAGAATTGCCAGAAGGCACAAAACTGATGTTGTTAGCACCTATTGTGAAAGAGCGTAAAGGTGAACATGTTAAGACATTAGAAAATTTAGCCGCACAAGGGTTTATTCGTGCTCGTATTGATGGTGAAGTATGTGATCTCTCTGATCCTCCGACATTAGAACTTCATAAAAAGCATACTATTGAAGTCGTTGTTGATCGCTTTAAAGTTCGAGATGATTTAAAACAACGTCTTGCCGAATCTTTTGAGACCGCACTAGAACTCACTGGTGGTATTGCTGTTGTCGATTATATGGATGATACCAAAGACGAACCTCTAATTTTCTCAGCTAACTTTGCATGTCCACATTGTGGTTACAGCATGTCAGAGCTTGAGCCTCGTCTGTTTTCATTCAATAATCCTGCTGGTGCTTGTGGTACTTGTGATGGTCTAGGCGTTCAACAATATTTTGATGCCGAGCGCATTGTTCTAGATAATAAATTAAGTATTGCTGAAGGGGCGATTAAAGGTTGGGATCAAAAAAATTATTATTACTTTCAAATGTTAAGTTCATTAGCTAAGCATTATGGGTTTGATCTTTTTGCACCATTTAAATCACTATCAAAGAAATTTAAAAATATCATTCTTAATGGTTCAGGAACAGAAGAAGTTGAGTTCCAATACAGCAATGATCGCGGCGATCTACGCGTTAAGCGCCATCCTTTTGAAGGAATATTAAATACACTTGACCGCCGCTATAAAGAAACCGAATCAAGCTCTGTGCGTGATGACCTATCAAAATATATTTCAACTCAATCATGTTCAAGCTGTCACGGTACTCGCTTACGTTTAGAAGCTCGTAGCGTATTTGTTGCTGACACTACATTACCTGAAATCTGTGAGATGAGTATTCAAGATTCAATGGCCTTTTTTAGTTCACTGGAACTGAAAGGACAAAAAGCTCAAATAGCAGATAAAGTAATGAAGGAAATTAATGAACGCCTGCACTTCCTTATCAATGTTGGTTTAAATTATCTTAATTTATCACGCAGTGCTGATACGCTTTCTGGTGGTGAGGCTCAGCGTATTCGCCTGGCAAGTCAAATAGGTGCCGGGTTAGTTGGTGTTATGTACGTTCTTGATGAGCCTTCTATTGGTCTTCATCAACGAGATAATGAACGCCTATTGAAAACCCTTAACCATCTTCGTGATCTAGGTAATACCGTTATTGTTGTAGAGCACGATGAAGACGCAATAAGAAGTGCGGATCATATTATTGATATCGGTCCTGGAGCGGGAATTCATGGTGGCCACATTGTCGCAGAAGGCAGTTACCAAGACATTATTTCAAATCCAGAATCACTAACAGGTCAATATCTTAGTGGTGCTAAAGAAATTTCCATTCCAAATGAGCGAATTAAAGCAGACCCTAAAAAACAAGTTGAACTGATTGGTGCCACTGGCAATAACTTAAAAAATGTCACACTCAAATTACCGGTTGGTCTGTTTACGTGCATTACTGGTGTTTCAGGATCTGGCAAATCAACACTGATCAACGATACTTTCTTTAAGATCGCTCATACTCAGTTAAATGGAGCCACCACATCAGAACCGGCACCCTATAAAAAGATCAAAGGCATTGAACACTTTGATAAGGTTATCGATATTGATCAAAGTCCAATTGGGCGAACGCCTCGATCAAACCCTGCGACTTATACAGGGATCTTTACCCCTATTCGTGAATTATTTTCGGGGACGCCAGAATCTCGCTCTCGTGGGTATAAGCCGGGCCGCTTCAGTTTTAATGTCCGCGGCGGCCGCTGTGAAGCGTGTCAGGGGGATGGTGTAATTAAAGTAGAAATGCATTTCTTGCCTGATGTTTATGTTCCATGTGATGTATGTACAGGTAAACGCTATAACCGCGAAACGTTAGAAGTAAAATACAAAGGTAAAAGTATTGATGAAGTACTTCAAATGACAATTGAAGATGCTCATACTTTCTTTCAACCTGTCCCTGTAATCGCACGAAAACTGCAAACTCTAATGGATGTAGGGTTATCTTATATTCGTTTAGGACAAGCCGCGACAACACTCTCTGGTGGTGAAGCTCAACGGGTTAAACTGGCTCGAGAACTATCAAAACGAGACACAGGGAAAACGCTTTATATTCTAGATGAGCCGACAACAGGTCTGCATTTTCACGATATTCAACAATTATTGAACGTACTGCATCGCTTACGTGAGCGAGGCAATACGATTGTCGTGATCGAACATAACCTTGATGTCGTAAAAACAGCGGATTGGATTATAGATCTTGGTCCAGAAGGCGGACAAGGTGGTGGTGAAATAGTGGCAGAGGGAACTCCCGAAGAGGTTGCATTGGTTGAGGGCTCTCATACCGCACGCTTCTTAAAGCCGATGCTGAATAAGTAATAAAGTCCGCACTTTATAATGCGAATACGATAGAATAAAGCCAGCACTTTGCTGGCTTTACTTTTATATTCATGCTCGCAACAAGGAACTGATTAACCCATGGCAACGCTACTTACCCAAGGAACGCAACTAGAAGCAAGAAAGGTTAGAAAACCATTAACCAAATCGTTTTTATTTAGCCTTAGTATTCTTTTCTTTGTCTGTGCTCACTTCTTCCAACCAAACCCTGGCGGATCAGGTCTACACCTTGCCTTTAATGCAGCCTCTTGGATCCCTGCCAGCATTGCTATTGCGATAGCCTTATTTCATGTCGCTAAGCAAGGGTTGGTTAAATACTCAACACTAACGCTTGTTTTACTGTTTGCTGTCACCCTACTGTCTTTACCTTTACTGTATCACGACGCATCTCCCCAATTAGCTATTGGCAAATTTCTAGGATTGTGGGGAGGGTTATTCTTTTTTATCGCCCTGCAACAATTTGCGTTTTCCAATAAACAAAAGCAGTGGTTACTGTGGTGTATTATCGGCTCAGTGCTCATTGAAACGCTTTTTGGTTACATTCAATATCTATTTTTAGATGCTGGAAATTCATTTGGTTATAACGTAATAGCTAATCGCCCTTACGGTATATTTCAACAACCAAATGTAATGGCTAGCTTCTTAGCTACTGGGCTTGCAATAGCCTCGTACTTTCTTGCTCGTCAACCGATAAAGTATCGAGAGAATATTGTCGCACTTACTCTACTTTATGCAACTATCATATTCACTTTGCCGCTTATTGTGATCTTAGCCTCTAGAACAGGCTGGATTGCGACTATTTTTAGTCTGGCTTTGCTGAGCCCATACATGTGGAAGTACTGTACTAAACAGCGATTTTTTTCTTGGGCGCTAGCATTAGTTATAGGCTTCAGTGGTAGTTTTGTTCTTTTTCACCTATCTCAAAATGATGATTTATCAAAAGTATCTTTAATTAGCCAAAAGGCGGATTTAGAAAGCCCAAGAAGATACACCTTTCCTCAAGCGCTCGATATGTTTTTAGAGAAACCTATTACAGGTTATGGTTACGGAAATTTTGAAGCGGAATACACGCTATATACAGCAAAACAGCACCAGATCTCTTCTAGCTATAAACCTGGGCTTCCTTCAATGGATCACCCTCACAATGAAGTTCTATATTGGGGAGTAGAAGGAGGCATCGTCGCTATTTTAGGTTTACTTATTGCGGCTGGTGGTGTGCTGCTAAAGATAAGAAAAAGTAAGCTCGATACCCAATTTGCCCTGCTTGCCTTAATTGCGCCTATTTTTATTCATAGCCAATTAGAGTATCCGTTTTATCACTCAATGATACATTGGTTTACTTTTATCATTCTTCTCTTTTGGATAGATCAACTCAGCTGTAAATACAAGAAACTCAAAATCGGTGATATTACAAAAATTACTTTACGAGTAAGTTCATTAGTTATCCCTATTGTGACGGCTTTCTACATGCTTTCAGCTCTGCATACCAATTGGGTATTAACTAAATTTGAAACCACTCGACCAATGAACCCTGATATCTTAAATCAAGTAACGAACCCTGTGGTTTGGGAAGACCGATTTAATGGAGATGTGCTTTCCGCCCAATTAACTATTGGGATCATTAATAAAAAACCAGAATTAATCGCACCTTATATAACGTGGTCAAAAGAGCTTATAAAAACAAAACCAAGACCTGCTTTTTATCAAAATTTAATCATCGCTTATCAAGCTCTGGGGCAAGAACAACATGCCGAAGACATAAGAAGAGAGGCGATTTTCTTATTTCCAAACAATAAATTTGAATCGGTAGAATTAGATGAAAAACTGCGCCAAAATAATTCTGTTTTAAAAGAGAAGAACAAATAAACAATTCATAAAAAACCGCTGATTATTCAGCGGTTTTTTAGTTAACGCTTAAAGAACATCAGATAAAGCCTTAAGACAAAGAGCACCAATTTCTAAATTGTATTCATTCAATAAACGCTATCTAATCGCAGCGTCATCAACAATAACAATCGCAGTGCCACCACAACGCTCAACATTTTGTCGCATTCGTTCACCAAAAACACCATTACGACAAACTAAAACCTTCTCACTCGCTTCAACTAAATTAACAAAACAAGTTTCCATTCCTGCACTTCCAGGTGCAGATACTGCAATTGTAAACTCGTTTTCTGTTTGAAATGCGTATTTAAGTAACTCTTTTACCTCATCCATCATTTTTATGAATAATGGGTCAAGATGGCCAATTATAGGTCGGCTTAAGGCCTGCAATACTTGGGGTGAAATATCGGATGGACCAGGTCCCATAAGGGTTCTTCTTGGTGGGATAAAACTTTGCATTATTCACTCCTTGAAATATAGGGTGTATAAAGAATAGACACAAAAATAATTAAACTCAATTAGACGACGTCATTAGAGTGACTAAACTAGAATAAATACCATCAAAACACCTACTTTCACTTTAAAGAGGAGAAATACAAATAAACTAATTACCACTTGTTGACATTTAAGCCATAAAAAAGCACATTATTAATACGTATTTTGTTCCTTGAAATACATAAAGAAGAGGAGCATTGCCTAGGTAGCTTAATTTGTGGAGCCCAAACTCCCAGTCAACTAAGTGAGGGAGAGTAATGCCGAGACGAACTTTATTGGGAAAACTTCGTCGGTCGTTTAGGCTGAATCCTAACGATTGTCACTTATTTTTTAAGTGAAGGGCTTCTAGCAACTATTTATTTCTTGCTATTACCCCTTCACCTTTATTTTACAGATTGGATGTAGTCGGGAGACAGGAAAGTGAACCCTATAAATGTTGCTAAATTTGGTGGCACTAGCGTTGCCAATTTCGAAGCAATGAGCCGCAGTGCTCATGTTATCGAGCAGAATCAAAAAACTCACCTTGTTATTATCAGTGCTTGTTCTGGCGTGACTAACTTATTGGTAGAGCTCGCTAACGGTGTACAAGATAACCAAAGAAAGAAAGCTATTTTTGAAGAGTTAAAATCAATTCACTTTTCTGTATTAGACCAACTCTCTGATCCTATTTATCCAGAACAAGCTATTCTAGAAATTCTTGAAGAAATCAAAAAAGCGGCCGATGCGGCTTCATTTCAATCAAGTGATAAACTCACTGATCATCTTGTCTCTTGCGGTGAACTCATGTCGACTCACCTATTTACTCAACTATTAATTGAGCGCGGTAACTCTGCCGTCCGCTTTGATATCAGAGCCGTTCTTCGCACCGATGCACAATTCGGTAAAGGAGAGCCACAACTTAAAGAAATATCTCAGCTAGCTCAAGCTAAACTCGCTCCTCTTTGCCTGAAACATATTGTCGTTACACAAGGCTTCATTGGATCTGATAGTGAAGGCAATACAACAACATTAGGTCGAGGTGGCAGTGATTATAGTGCCGCATTGATAGCAGAATCTGTAAATGCTTGTGGATTAGAGATTTGGACTGATGTACCAGGTATTTATACTACCGACCCTCGTATTGCACCTGCTGCTTCTCCAATCCCAGAAATTAGCTTTAGTGAAGCTTCAGAGATGGCAAACTACGGCGCTAAAATTTTACATCCATCGACATTATTACCCGCTCTACGTCATCAAATTCCTGTGTTTGTTGGTTCATCAAAAGAGCCAGAAAAAGGCGGGACATGGATAAAACAACAAGTAGACAGCTCTCCATTATTTAGAGCGCTAACCTTACGTTGCAATCAAACTATGGTGACGTTACATAGTCCAAACATGTTCCATGCTTATGGTTTTCTAGCTGAAGTATTTAAAATTTTAGCTAAATATAAGATTTCAGTCGATTTAATTACAACCTCTGAAGTCAGTGTCGCTCTTACTCTTGATCAAACGAATACCAACGGTAAAGCGCCAGAATTACCTTTTGAAGCCCAGCAAGAATTAGAAAAATTATGTACGGTTGAAATAGAAAACAATCTATGTCTAATTGCTCTTATTGGTAACCAAATGAGTGACTCTAAAGGATATGCTAAGCAAGTGTTTGGCGCTTTAGAAGACTTTAACCTACGCATGATTTGTTACGGAGCAAGTCAGCATAATTTATGTTTCTTGCTACACGCGTCTGAATCTAAACGTGCGGTTCAAGTCCTACATAAAGAATTATTTGAAAAGTAAAAATTTATGTTCTAAACCTATTAAACTAAAAATCCCATTAATAGATTTATTAATGGGATTTTTAATTTTTATTATAAAACAGATCTTAGTTTAGATTTGGTCCTAGCCACTTTTCAGTCTCTAACATATCCCAGCCTTTTCTCTCTGCATAACTTTCCGCTTGATCTTTTTGGATCTGAGCTATCGCAAAATAACGAGAGTCTGGATGAGAGAAATACATACCAGAAACAGAGGCTCCCGGCCACATAGCGTAGCTAGAGGTCAACGACATTCCTATTGCTTCTTCAACATCCATCAACTCCCACAATGTCCCTTTTTCTGTATGCTCAGGACAAGCTGGGTATCCAGGTGCAGGGCGAATACCTTGGTATTTTTCACGGATAAGATCATCATTTGAAAGATCTTCATCTGGGGAATATCCCCAAATATCTTTACGTACTTCTTTATGCAAATACTCGGCAAACGCTTCAGCTAAACGGTCAGCAACCGCTTGGATCATAATAGCATTATAATCATCACCTTTGGCTTTATAGTCATCTGCAAGCTCTCGCTCGCCAATGCCACCAGTCACAGCAAAGCCACCAATCCAATCGGCCTTTCCGCTCTTTTTCGGTGCGATATAATCAGATAAACAATAGTTAAACCCTTTTGGTTTTTCTGTTTGTTGACGTAAATTATGTAGAACTTTCAATACCTCTGTACGTGATTCATCGGTATACACTTCAATATCATCATCAACACTGTTAGCAGGAAAAAGAGCACACATTCCTCGCGCTTTTAGTAAGCCTTCTTTTTCTACACGATCCAACAGCTCGTGCGCGTCTTTATATAAACGCTTCGCTTCTTCACCCACCTCTTCATGCTCTAAAATTGCAGGGTATTTGCCCATTAAAGACCATGTCATAAAGAAAGGAGTCCAATCAATATATTGGCGTAACGTCGCAACATCCATATCATCAATAATATGCACACCCGGCTTTACAGGCGCTGGTGGCGTGTAGTTTACCCAATCAATATCGACTTTGTTTGCTCGTGCTCTTGCTAGTGAAACAGGTTTCGTTCGTGGTGTTTTACGGCTATGTTGATCACGCACACGCTCGTAATCTAAATCCAGCTTCTCAATAAATGCTGGTTTCAATTCATTAGAAAGCAATGACGTACAAACACCAACCGCACGAGAAGCGTTATTAACATAAACTACAGGTTGAGAGTAGTTTTGCTCAATTTTCACCGCTGTATGCGCTTTAGAAGTCGTTGCCCCACCAATCAAAAGTGGTAAATCAAATCCTTGCCGTTCCATCTCTTTAGCGACATGGACCATCTCATCAAGCGATGGCGTGATAAGACCAGAAAGTCCAATAATATCGACATTCTCTTCTTTGGCGACTTTTAGTATTTTCTCACAAGAAACCATGACACCAAGATCAATAATTTCATAGTTATTACATTGAAGAACAACCCCAACGATATTCTTACCTATATCGTGAACATCACCTTTCACCGTTGCTAATAAGATTTTTCCATTGGTTGAACCGACATCTTTAGTGGCATTAATAAAAGGTTCTAAATGCGCTACGGCTTGTTTCATCACTCGCGCAGACTTAACCACTTGAGGAAGGAACATTTTCCCTTCACCAAATAAATCACCCACGACGTTCATGCCGTCCATTAAAGGACCTTCGATCACTTCAATAGGGCGAGCGGCATTAACTCGTGCTTCTTCTGTATCTTCAACAATGAAGTCAGTAATTCCCTTCACTAGAGAATGTTCAAGGCGTTTTTCTACTGACCATGTTCTCCATTCTAAAGCTGATTTATCTTCAACCTTTCCAACCGCTCGTTCTAGATATTCTGTTGCCATATCAAGTAAGCGTTCTGTTGAATCATCACGACGGTTAAGTACTACATCTTCTACCGCTTCACGTAAATCTTCAGGTACATTATCGTAAATTTCTAATTGGCCTGCATTTACGATACCCATATCCATACCGTTCTTAAAACAGTGATATAAGAACACGGCGTGTATCGCTTCACGTACGTAATTATTACCTCGGAATGAGAATGATACGTTAGATACGCCACCTGAAATCATGGCATGGGGAAGTGTTCTTTTTATATCAGCAACGGCTTCAATAAAATCAACAGCGTAGTTGTTATGCTCATCGATCCCTGTTGCAACAGCAAAGATGTTTGGGTCAAAAATAATGTCTTCTGGTGGGAAACCAATTTCATCCACTAAGATGTTATAAGCGTTAGTACATATTTCTATTTTTCGCTCACGCGTATCTGCTTGGCCGACTTCATCAAAAGCCATCACAATCACAGCAGCACCATAGCGACGGATTAGCTTAGCTTGTTGTAAGAATTTTTCTTTACCTTCTTTCAGAGATATTGAGTTAACAATACCCTTGCCTTGAATACATTTGAGTCCAGCTTCGATAACTTCCCATTTAGAAGAATCGACCATTACAGGAACTTTAGATATCTCAGGTTCTGAAGCGCAGAGGTTTAAGAATTTAACCATACACGCTTCAGCATCAAGCATCCCTTCATCCATATTGATATCGATGATTTGAGCACCGTTTTCTACTTGCTCACGAGCGACACTTAATGCCTCATCATATAACTCTTCTTTAATTAAACGTTTAAAGCGAGCCGAACCCGTAACATTAGTCCTTTCTCCGACGTTTACAAAAAGAGAGTCTTTTTCAATAGTTAGTGGCTCTAAACCCGATAAACGACAAGCAACAGGAAGTATCGGTAATTGACGGGGTTTAACACCTTCAACCACTTGTGCCATTTGGCGGATATGCTCAGGTGTCGTACCACAGCAACCACCAATCAAATTTAGAAAACCGCTTTCAGCCCACTCTTTTACGTGCTCTGCCATTTCTTCTGGAGAGAGGTCATATTCACCAAAGGCGTTAGGTAAACCTGCATTAGGGTGCGCAGACACGCTGCATTCTGAAATACGAGATAACTCACTCACATACTCACGTAACTCATCAGGCCCCAACGCACAGTTCAAACCAAATGAGATTGGTTTAACATGGCGTAAAGCATTATAGAACGCTTCGGTTGTTTGGCCTGATAAAGTACGCCCTGATGCATCGGTTATCGTACCTGAGATCATTACTGGCAATGTTATACCCATTTCTTCAAAAACGGATTCTACGGCAAAAGAACAGGCTTTTGCATTCAAGGTATCAAAGATAGTTTCGATAAGAATTAAATCAGAACCACCTCTAATTAAGGCTCGAGTGGATTCAGAATAGGCTTCAACTAATTCATCAAAAGAAACATTTCGATAGCCTGGGTCATTTACATCAGGGGAGATAGAACATGTTCGGTTCGTCGGGCCTAAAACACCAGCAACATAACGCGGTTTATGTGGTGTTTTTAATGTCCATTCATCTGCGACTTCTCTTGCTAACCTTGCAGCTTCAAAGTTCATTTCTTCGCTCAGACTTTCCATATCATAGTCAGCCATTGCGATTGTTGTTGAGTTAAAGGTGTTCGTTTCTAAAATATCAGCACCCGCTTCTAAATAAGCGGAATGAATATCTCTGATAATTTGAGGACGAGAAAGCACTAGAAGATCATTGTTACCTTTTAAGTCACAATGCCAATCACTAAAGCGCTCTCCACGATAATCTTTTTCTTCAAACTTATACTCTTGGATCATGGTTCCCATACCACCATCGATCAAAAGTATACGTTCCAGAAGGTGCTTTTCTATTTCAGTTTTCTTATTGCTTCCTGCCACGGTACTGCCTCATCCATAATACATTTCTCTTACAATCCTATCACATATACAATAGGAATCTAGACGGCCAAAATAGATTAATTTCCTCAAATTAGAAATAAAGTTTGATATTTATCAAATAGAGCGGAAAATGACCTTTATCACATTTTGTTACATTAATAACATATTTAGAGGTTAACCATGTCTGTGTATAACACACTCTGCTTTTTAGCAGCGGCTGCTATGCTAATTGCTTTTATTAATAGCAAGATAGGAAAAATGCAAACTACGATCGCAATCACAGCAGGTTCAATGATGCTATCGCTTGGGATCATTATCGCGGGTCAAAATGATTGGTTTAACCTTAGAGAAGTGGCTACAGAAACCTTAACAGAGATAAATTTTGAAGATTTTTTATTGAAGGGAATATTAGGCTTCTTATTGTTTGCTGGTGGGTTAGGGATCAAACTTCAAAACCTTAAAGATCAAAAATGGGAAATAACCGTACTTGCTTTAGGGGCAACCTTATTCTCAACATTCTTTATTGGTTTTGCTTTATGGGGTATATGTAATCTAATCGGTATTAATCTTGATTTAATCTACTGCTTATTATTTGGTTCCCTTATCTCTCCAACCGATCCTATTGCTGTTCTCGCTATCGTAAAAAAACTGAATGCCCCACAACGAATTTCAACTCAAATCGAAGGTGAATCTTTATTTAATGATGGTTTTGGCTTAGTTATCTTCGTAACACTATTTACGATTGCTTTTGGCTCAGAAACACCAACAGTTGGTAGTGTAACCGCACTGTTTTTACAAGAAGCTATTGGCGGTATTATTTATGGTTTTATTTTAGGTCTAATTTTTCATTATCTAATAAGCTCTACAAATGACCATTCAATGGAATTATTATTAACTATAGGTATTCCTACATCAGGTTATGCCTTTGCAGGGGTCCTTGAAGTTTCAGGCCCATTAGCGATGGTCGTATCTGGAATTATGATCGGTAACTGGACTCGTTACATTGGTTTTTCAAAAGAAAGTGAAGACCACTTG
Source organism: Aliivibrio sp. S3MY1 (assembly GCF_028765575.1). Lineage (GTDB taxonomy): Bacteria > Pseudomonadota > Gammaproteobacteria > Enterobacterales > Vibrionaceae > Aliivibrio. The sequence continues at coordinate 36,684 of NZ_JARACO010000028.1, forward strand.
GACCATTTCTGGGAGCTAGTTGACGAATTTTTAAATGGTGTATTATTTCTTCTTATTGGTATGTCAATGCTGTTATTCCAATTCCATCAAGAAGACTGGATCTTAATGGCAATATCTATTCCGCTAGTATTGGCGAGTCGTTATTTAAGTGTTTTCGTCTCCTACATTGGCTTTAAGCGATTCAGAACTTATAACGCATTATCAGTTAATATTTTAACTTGGGGCGGCCTTCGTGGAGGCTTAGCACTGGCAATGGCTTTGGCTATTCCATCTGGAATTTTAGTTATTCCAGATAAAAATATTGATGTACGAGAGTTAATCCTGGTTATGACTTACTCTGTCGTCGTTTTCTCCATTCTTGTCCAAGGCTCGACCATTACAGCTATGATTGAAAAAGCAAAGAAATTAGAAAAAGATAGATAACTTTTTCATATATTACTCAATGGAGATGCATTTTATGTATCTCCATTTTTTATATCTATCACTACAAACTGTTAATCTTATCTCTCTATAGCTTACAAATACCGATACTATTAATATAGTGACTTAGCAAAATCATAAGCTCTCTTTCTTCTTGCTATAGCTCGCTGTTAGCACCTTAATAAAAAACTAGCCTGTTGAACTGCCACTTTACAGTGTCTTTTCTGCATCATTTTACTTTTATACAGATGTAAAAAAGCCCTAATCTTTCGACTAGGGCTTTTTAAAATAGTGGCTACGTTAACGGGACTTTCTATTAACCTTGAAAGTGACACGTCCCACGGCGTGATTGGCCGCTAAGCTCTCCAATAAAAAGTCTAACCAACGGAACTATCACTTCGCAGTGTCTATTCTGAATCATTTTACTTTTATAAAGACGTAAAAAAGCCCTAATCTTTCGATTAGGGCTTTTTAAAATAGTGGCGGAGTGGACGGGACTCGAACCCGCGACCCCCGGCGTGACAGGCCGGTATTCTA
>NZ_JARACO010000029.1 GCF_028765575.1 Aliivibrio sp. S3MY1
AATGCAATAGCAATATATAAATGGAAAACCATCAAATGCTGACATTCTTTTAGTAAAGCTGGATTTATCTAAAATTAAGTAGTTCCCTATTGAGTACATATTTCTAAATGAGATGAGCTCTTCATTGCTCATATATATTTCGTTAGCAGATGTTGGATAAATACTCATTATATGCATTAAAGATATGTATTTTTCATCAAACAAGTCAATAAGGTAACCTTGAAAAGGAGATTGGTCTTCAGGTTTTTTAGTATCTGGTACAATTAAAATATGAACTACAGATGTGTGAGCTATATTTAGGATAGGGCTATTTATATTGTCTTGAGTTAGCTCTTTTTGTACACTTTTAGAATCAATATGATTTACATTTACACCTAAAGCCTTCTTTAAGTTTTTCATTTTTATTTCTTTTCCTGTTTTTTCCATGATTCTTACTCAGTTAAATACTTTCTGTTATGTATCGAAATATCTTATAAATCATTATTACAAAAAATAATATTCATTTAAAAACATATAAAGCCTTACAATCAAATAAACTCGTAAAGAGTATCAAAACAAAAGTCAACAGTATATGAACACAGTTAAACTTCGATATCATTCATTGGGGCAAAATGATATTTGAAAATTCTGTTTTGGGGCAATTTTGGGGCAAAATGAAAGGTTAAATAACGCCGTTTTCGACTATTTTCACTTAAAACCAGTGGAATTCAGACATAAAAAAAGACGCAATTAAGCGTCTTTTTTAGTCTATCGATTGTGAAGTAACGAATTACTTTTTACGACAGAACTCAGCGATTACATACATAGATTGACCGCCGTTTGCTTTACCAGAAACTAAACGAGGATCGTCGCCAAGGCTGATGCCACGGATAACTGTACCTTGTTTAATTACTTGGTTAGTACCTTTAACTGGAAGGTCTTTAGTAACCGTTACGTCGTCGCCTTTTTTAAGTTCAACGCCGTTAATGTCACGTGGTTTTTCACCATCAGAAAGCAGTGCTTTCTCAGCCCATTCTTTAACGTCTTCTTCAACGTACATCATATCTAGAGCATCTTGAGCCCAAGATTCAGAAGTTAGTTTGCTTAGTAAAACGTAAGACATAACTTGAACCGTTGGAACTTGGCTCCACATAGAGTCATTTAGACAACGCCAGTGATTAACATCCATCGTTGCTGAGTCTTCGATTTGTGTCGAACATGTATCACAAATCATTACACAGTTATCAACGTTGATGTCTGTCTTTGGTGGAACTGCGAATGGTGCTAGAGAAGATGCAGAACCACATAATTCACATTTAGAATCACAGCGAGATAGTAGAGTTGTTTCAGTGCTCATAATAGTGCCTGTTTGTTTAGTAAAACCAATGTCGCTAATTATACAACAGAGAAATCAATTGCGGTGAGAATACTGTAATTTTTCCGATTTCTTTTTGTTTAAGTATCTTATACGTAAACTGAGCTTTTCCACTAGGTGAACCAGATGAGTAAAATCGGTTAAAAACAGCCATTAATGGTAAGAGGTATTATTCTCATTTATGCCTAAATGAAAGAAGTTCATGCATAAAAATACACTTGATAATGAATATAGACGAAAAAATGCATAAAATGGAATAGTTTAGCAACCATCATTAACAATCGAAATCTCTGGCTCTAAATGAACATCAGAACCTATTTTTACATATTGATATATTAATGAACATTGATACTTTAATGAATCATTCAAAGAAAAAATGATAACTGAAGGGTACACTAAATCAGGGTACATAATAGAATAATCAGTGATATACCAATCTCCAACTTTACAGGGTTTTAGTTTTTTACAGTGAGTGATTGAATTATCTGAACCTTGCCCAAGATCAATTATCTTATTTATATTCGCTATTTTTAATACAGGATAACCTGAAGTTACCTCGACAGTAGTCCCTTGTATATCTATTGAGTGTTCTCCTATATCTTTACCTTGTATAACTGAAAGGGCCTGCACTTGTTTTTCAGCTGCTTCTAAAGGGCCTTTTAGTCCATTAATCTTGGCTATGCGGGCATCTTCTTGAAATGACAACCATTCAGAGTAAGCGGTAACAGATAATATAGACAAAATAACAATAACAATTACAAGTTCAATTAAACTATATCCTGAATTGCCTTTCATAATTACTCCAAAATTTATATTTAATTGATTATCCGTTTGAACCGAAGCAATAATAAGGAAAAACGTCTAAATCAATGATGCTGGACATTACTATATTTGACAATAAAACACAAGTGCGCATTATATATCTTATGTTAAATGGGCTACAATCACACTTGATATCAGCATGTTGTCTCTTCCCTATCATTATTGACTCTTTCTGTAACGGGTAATTTAACCATAATCCTATTTACCATAAAATAGCTAATAATCACTAAATAATACTTCGTATCTATCTAATGATTATTAGCTTTCACGAAGCTCTTAATGATTAACCACCAGCAAGTTTTACTGTGTGGCCTTGCTTAGTTAAAAACTCTTTAATCTTTTCACGATTGTCGCCTTGGATTTCAATATCACCATCTTTAATTGCACCGCCACAGCCACATACTTTTTTAAGTTGCGCAGCTAACAGCTTGAGTTGTGCATCTTCCATATCAAGTCCAGTGACAACACAAACGCCTTTGCCTTTACGACCTTTAGTTTCACGTTGAATACGAACAATACCATCACCTTTTGGACGCTCTTGCTTTACTTCTTCTTGTTTAATGCGGCCAATATCAGTTGAATATACTAAAGACATAATTATTCTCGTTTTTAAATGATGGTGAATTGTAAATTATTTTTCATGTTTATCCAAAAAGGATTTTATAGCAGTCAAAGAACCTTTCGCCAGTTTTCCATGATACAAACAATACCAAGTGTTAACTTCACCAGTATCATTTTTAATTTGAAAACCTTTATAATCTTCATACTTAAATTTATCTCGTTTCTCGTTAATCGCGGTTTCACCCATATCACCAAACTCTTTAGGTTGTATAATTGAGTTGGTATCATTCCACCAATCTATACTTTTTTTAACTGCTCTTAAGTGACCGCGTAACACTTTATTTTTAAGCAATACTTTCCAGTCATCAGGAACACCTGTTTTATTTTCAATGACAAAACCTTTGTACAATGACTTCTGCATACTAATTACTCTTACATATTATCTATTAATAACAACATAGTTAGGATCAAATAAATGTTTCTTTTATGCCAGACTTTAAATTCTGATCCGTGATCTTACGTGTAATTTAAATTGTATGTTATAGTCTTCAAATATACAAATTAAGTTATGGTGCACTAGTATGGATAAGTCTCTTTTTTTAACTCCAGATATCGACATAGATACATTCGCTTCTTGTTTAAAAAAGAAATACTCACATAACAGCTTAGTTTCATTCAAAAATGATTGGATTAACTTTGTTGTATTTTGTCAATTACATCAAGTGATCGCACTGCCCGCTTCTACCACAGCGATTCGTATCTTTATCGAGAAACAAGCTAAGAATAAAAAGCTAGCATCAATTAAGCGCTCTCTCATTTCAATTTCGCATATTCATCGCGCTTTTGAATTTAAAGACCCAACCCGAAGCTCTCACGTTAAGGCTGCTCTTGGTAAAATAAGACTGGATAAAAGAGACGATAGCAAACAAACTGAAGGTATTACCCTTGATATGCTTGCAGATCTTGAACGACAGCTATCTCATTCTGTGGAACTAAAAGACATTAGAGACTTGGTTATTTGGCATCTAATGTTTGAATTACTCTTAAAGCGTGGGGAACTAAGAGATTTAACTCTTGATGATGTCTGTTTTGATGAGTTAGGACATTGTTTAATTCAATTACAACAGCGTTTTTACCCTCTATCACAAGAAACAGCGGCGCTGCTCAATAATTGGCTAAATGCATCGCAACTTAGTGAAGGGTATTTATTTAGAGGACTTGACCGACATCAAAACCTCTCTTCAAGTAACCTAAATGATTCATCTATCTACCGTATTTTCCGTCGTGCAAATGAATTACTTAATCTTGATATTCAATTTTCTGGATTATCGGCAAGAGTTGGGGCCACAAAGGAGTTGTCTAAATGTGGTTATACTGTGCATGAGATTCAAGAGATGGGACGTTGGGTTAGTCCTGCAATGCCAAATCAATATATCGGTAACCTTGAACGTTCTGAGCGACAAAAAGAAAAATTTAAAACAAAAAAGCCTGAATAATATCAGGCTTTTGTTTTAAAACTTACGCAAGCTAAATTACTTTAGTGCGTTCATAATTGCTTTTTGTAGAAACGTTTTGAAGCAATCACCGTTATGTTCTAATAATTTAGGGAACATCGAGATTGGAGTCATGCCTGGGAAGGTGTTCACTTCATTTAAGAATATCTCGTTATCTTCAGTTAGGAAGAAATCAATACGAGATAGATCTTTTAGCTTCATCTGTGTAAATACTTTTTGGCTGTATTGATTAATTAACTCAATTTGCTCAGCCGATAAATTTTCAGCAGTTAATGTTGTCGTTGAATGACTACCACTGCCGTATTTTTCATCATAAGTATAAAAGGCACCATCAGGAGCGGTGACTTCACCAGGAGGCGTTGTAAACAGCTTGCCATCAATTTGATAAGCAGCAACTTCAAGCTCTCTTGGCTTTACTGCTTTCTCAACTAATACTTGTTCAGAATAGCCAAATGCATCATTGATCGCTTGTGATAACTCACCCTCAGACGTTACCTTGTAACAACCAACAGATGAGCCTTGGCAAGCTGCCTTAACGAATAATCCACCCCATTCTTTAAATGCTGCTAATGCAGAGCTGTGTGTCTCTTCATTATTTTCAGTTAAGAATAAGTATGGCGTATTAGGGATCCCAAGTGCATCATACCAAAGCTTTGATGTGATCTTATTAAAACTGTTGGTACTTGATTCTGCGTTACAACCAAAGTATGGAATACCAAACATATCAAGCATAGATTGAATGTCTCCCGTTTCACCAGGATAACCGTGTATACATGGGATCACGTAGTCAACACGACCTGTATCTATACCATCACACAATAAAGATTTGTCTGAACGCAATTCATACTTAATGCCACTGTCTATGTGATACCAAGCACCCTCTTTAATTTCAAGATGAGTAATTTGAAAGGCATTTAATTCAGAAAGCTGTTGAGAAATATACTTTGAAGAAACCAGTGAAACTTCGTGTTCAGTACCGCTACCGCCACAAAGTAAAAGGATATGAGTCATAATAGTCACTATAGAAAAATCGGCATACACTTAATGCACACCGATTCAAAATTAATTTAGTTTATGTAATTCAGGGTTATCTGAATTTTTGATGCTGTTAATGCTACGTACAAATGGGCCATACGCTTGAATTTCTGTTGGCAATCGCTTTATTGCTTCACGAGCTTCTGCAGGTGTTGCAAAATCACCGTATAGAATTGTATACCAAGGCATATTATTAACGGTTTTACGATTCATCCAAACAGGTTGTTCGCCAGCTAATTTCCCTGCATAAGAACTAAGATCTGTTTTACGGCTAAGCGCTAGGATCTGCAATGTATAACCATAACGGTTGTGCATCTCATTTTGCTTCTCTGTTGGAGGCAAAATATTAATCGCTGAGTCGTCAGAAGTCGATACAATCACACTCTCTTCTGATGTTAATTGATCAACTGGTTTTTCTGCTTCAGTTTGTGGTACTGCAGCAATCTCAGTTTCTTCAAATGTAGCCACTTCTTCTTCAATCGGTTGAGAGACTTGATACACCTCTTCAGAAGATTCGGTCGTAATGTTTGTGGTATACGAACTACTTGTACACCCTGCAAGTAGAACGGTTAACGTAATAGGAATGATTTTTTTCATTTTAATTCACAATATAGTCATGCTGATGTCCTAATTTTGCACCTGATATAACAGACAATCAAGTGTTTAGCCTTGTAACTGTTCAATTACTCTTAAAATTGTGCTCCATATTTAATAAATGCCGCGTTTTTGTGCGCTGGCTTTCGTTTATATTCATTTCCAAAGCCAAAATAGTTAATCTCAGCTATCTTATTCTTATATAAGGATTAAGGGAGCTGTAATGTCTGATTTAAAAACACTTTTTCGACCACGTTCTATTGCGGTTATTGGTGCATCAATACACCCTGATCGTGCCGGTCATATTGTCATGCGAAATCTACTTGATGGTGAGTTTGACGGCCCAATAATGCCAGTACATCCCACATATAAGTCAGTATGTGGGATCCTTGCTTATGGTGATATTCCCTCTCTCCCAATCACTCCAGATTTCGCCATTTTATGCACCCCAGCAAGAGAAAATATTAAAATATTAGAAGAGCTTGGAGAAAAAGGCGTAAAGCTTGTAATCATTCTCTCTTCAGATATGCATTTACATTGCAGTGGTATTGGAGAGCCTCTCCCTTATGAGGCAGCTCGAATTGCCTCTCAATACAAAATGCGAATTCTAGGACCAAACAGCCTTGGAATTATTCTTCCTTGGATAAACCTTAATGCCTCTTTTTCGCCAATTAATGCCAATAAAGGAAACATCGCTTTTATTTCTCAATCCGCGGCTGTTTGCACAACAATATTAGACTGGGCGAAAGAGAAAGAGATTGGGTTTTCTGCTTTCGTGTCTTTAGGTGATGGTGTTGATATCGATTTCAGTGAGCTTTTAGATGCCTTATGTACCGATTCAAAAACCGATGCCATATTACTTTATATTGATTCAATCAAAGACGCGCGACGATTTATGTCTGCTGCCCGTGCTGCTGCGCGTAATAGACGTATTTTGGTCGTCAAAAGTGGGCGATCTGTTGCTGGTAGTAAAGCGGCACAACTTCATACCAATGGCGAGATAAGTCTCGATGCGGTCTATGACTCCGCGATTAGACGAGCAGGCATGTTACGTGTGTCTAATACCCACGAATTATTTGCTGCTGTAGAAACCCTTGCACACCCTATCCCATTTCGTGGTAATCGATTAGCGATTGTCACCAATGGTGGCGGGCCTGCTATTATGGCGGTTGATAGTTTAATGCAGCAAGGTGGAAAACTCGCTCAATTAAGTGAGTCATTGATTCAAAACCTTAATCAACACCTGCCTCATAATTGGTCACATTCAAACCCTATTGACATTGGTGGCGATGCAAACGAAAAAAGATACTGCGATACCGTGAATGCCTTATTAGACACTGATGATTGCGACGCCATTTTGATCATGCACAGTCCCTCTGCAATATCTAATGCGACACAAACCGCTTCAAAATTGGTTGAATTAATTAATAACCACAAACGCAAAGCGAAATTTACTATTCTTACCAATTGGTCAGGAGAAACCTCATCTAAAGAAGCTCGCTTACGATTTACACAAGCTGGAATTCCAACCTATCGCACACCAGAAAGCGCTGTTTCCGCATTTCTACATCTTGTTGAATACCATCGAAATCAGAAGCTCTTAATTGAAACGCCAGTATCATCAGGGCATATCAATAAACATGATGCAAAACGGGCAAGAGAGTGGCTCGATGATTGTGTCTCTCATGATCTTGTCGACCTTGATACCCATGAAACTCAAGCTCTTTATTCTTGTTATGGATTCAAAACAGTAGATACCTGGATAACAGAAGAGCCCGTAGAAACCGGCTATATTGCTGAGAGTATTGGTTACCCTGTTGCCGTGAAACTTCGCTCGCCTGACATCCCTCATAAATCCGATGTACAAGGTGTGATGTTAAATTTAAACACCAAAGAAGAAGTAATTACTGCGGCGCAATCGATCATTGATCGGGTTTCTATAAGTTACCCTTCTGCCCGAATTTCAGGATTAAGTGTTCAAAAAATGGCGCAAAGAGCAGGTTCTCAAGAATTAAGAGTTAAAGTCTGTCAAGATCCCATCTTCGGGCCGGTGATCTTACTTGGCGAAGGCGGATCTGAGTGGGATCTCAATAATAACGCCGCTGTTGTACTGCCACCACTTAACATGGCTTTAGCTGAAAACCTCATTAAATACGCTATCAAAGAGAATATCATTCAACATCGGAATTCACCGACTAAAATGAGTCTATTCGATTTGAGTGCGTTTCTGGTTAGACTTTCTCAGATGGTACTTGATTGCCCTGAAATCGTTGAGCTTGATATCCATCCATTACTTATCTCAGGAGTCGATCTTACTATCATCGATTCATCAATGAAGGTACAGCATTTTAGCGGTGATATTCATCAGCGTTTAGCCATTCGACCTTACCCAAATGAATTGGAGGAGTTTGCACAATTAAAAGATCACAGCTCTGTTTTACTTCGCCCAATTCTTCCTGAAGATGAGCCTAAACATGCTGAATTTATCTCTCAAGTTTCACACGAAGATTTATATAAACGCTTTTTTTCTGATGTGGGTGAATTTAACCACGAAGCTTTAGCTAACTTTACACAAATTGATTATGACCGTGAAATGGCCTTTGTTGCTACTAAACAAATAGATAACCAAGAAGCCATACTCGCTGTTGTTCGTGCTCTATCTGATCCACACAATATTAATACCGAATTTGCCGTATTAGTACGCTCCGATCTTAAGGGGTTAGGTTTAGGAAAAATACTAATGGATAAAATTATTCGATATTGTCAATCGCAAGGGATTAAAGTGATGAATGGTATGACAATGCCATCTAACCGAGGCATGATTGGGTTAGCACAACATTTTGGTTTTACTGTGGATATTCAAATGTCAGACGGTGTTGTAGAGATGAGTCTAGATTTAAGTAAAGATTGATTTTAAGATAAAAAAACCAAGATAGTCATCGAGATTATCTTGGTTTATATAGATATAAAATTGTTTTTAAAAGGGATATCTATATTATTTTGCTTGTTCAGCTTTTTCTTTTTTTACCATAATTGCACCAGCAATAACGAATACAACTAATAATAAAACTTCCATTAACCTATCCTATTTTGTCTAAAAGTAATCAACATGAGCAATGTAACATCAATTTTAATCAGGTAAATAGATTTATATCACATTTGTAAATAATCATCTCACTTTCCTGGAAATAGTACTTTTGATGTATCATTAGATAAAAGAATTTGACCCTTTTTTATCATCACTCTGTTGATATTTTAATTACGGTTTGAACAACAGGAGTCATATCTGAAGGTATATTTGTATAATCTAAAGTAAGCCAATCATAAGACTTCCTAACTTTTGTCGTCAAATGCCATGAATCAATGACATACTAGAGATTCATTACAAATGTTAAAAATATAGTAGGCAGTAGATGATTGAAATTAAGATAAAAAAAGCCAACAAGAATGCTGACTTTAATAAAGTTACCGTTTGAACAAATACTTATTTTGCTTTAGGTCTAAACGGTTTAATCACTTCTTCATTACACTCAAGAAATGGCCCTTCCATTAGATCAATACAATATGGAATAGCAGGAAAAACAGCATCTAAACATTCACGGATAGATTTTGGCTTACCCGGTAGATTTACAATTAAAGAGTCTTTACGTAGACCTGCTGTTTGTCGTGACAAAATAGCGGTTGGGACAAATTTCAATGACTCTGCACGCATTAGCTCACCAAAACCAGGCATCATGCGATCACACACGGCTTCAGTCGCTTCTGGTGTAACATCACGTTTAGCAGGACCGGTACCGCCTGTAGTTACAACTAGACAACAGCCTTTGTCATCCGTTAGTTCAATGAGTGTTTTTTCAATGACATCTTGCTCATCTGGAATAACTACGTATTCAGGTTCCCATTCAGACGTAAGGTAATCATTTAACGTTGCAATGATTGCAGGGCCTGAAATATCTTCATAGATACCAACACTTGCACGGTCACTTACCGTTACAATGCCAATTTTCGCTTTGTTAGTCATAGTATTTTCTTATTGAAGTAAGGTAACCCTATTATTACAAGTGGTTACCTATTTTTCTACTAAAAAGACAGAATGAATTAGTATTCGTAAGCCATATTTACTGAAACACCATAAGTTGAATCAATAGAATAAATGGCAGCTAAATCAAAATGGAACATATTAAGTGGCGAAAAACCAATACCTGCGGTAAATGCATCATCGTAAGTGCCAGCTAAGTCTTTCTTAAAACCACCACGAACCTGAATTTGATAAAGTAAATCGAATTCAGCACCCGCTCTGAACATTTGAACATTATCATCTAAGCCAATAAAGCGATCTTGTTCATTCAAATCCATATCTGCTGTTAAGATAAAGTAGTTAGTCATGAATGCCACACCGGCTGTGTATGTTGGTGTTAGCTCATAGTTATATTGGTGGTATTTATTAGAATCAATAGGATCTTGTATTTTTTTCGTTTCAATTTCATTTTTTATTAAATTTTTACCTGCGGCAGCAAAACGCCAAGGGCCATAAAACCAAACGGCACCTACATCAACATTAAAGGCATTATCTGTTGTTTTGTTTTTATCAAAATCTTTAAAATCAAAATTATTAATTGCGGCCACATGAGTATAAGTAAGATAACTTTGAATTTTAGGTGTTATGCCTATCGTCATATTTTGACCTAAGAAATTCGTGTAGCCTGCAAAAGCCACCCCAGCTTCCATCAAGCCTAAACTAACCGTACTCATTGTAGTATTATTTGCTACAGCGATAGGATCAGATAAGTCAGTGGTATTAACATTAGGCAATGTCACGCCTTCCATTGACATTTTTGCATAAAAAGCAGTAGAGAGATAACGATTTGGTATTGCAACTGCCGCGGCGGCACCAAGGTTAAAACTGAGCGCATCACCATTTAAATTGCGTAAACCTGATTCAATTTCTCTTTCAGCATTAACCGGGTCACTTGGGATCTTATCAAGCCCTTTTTTTATTTGATCAACATCATCAATAATGCCACCACGATCCATCATTTGAAAACCGGCACTTGGAAGCAAGAGACCAGCATCGTCTTTACGGCTGTAAATAGCGATTAAAGCAGGATTATAAAAAACACCAGTTAGATAATCAGCAGCTGCAGTACCAGCTCCCCCCATTGCATCGATACGACCATCAACGCTAAAATTTGTTGCCGATGCTTGTGCAGAAGCGACCGTAGCGCAAGAAAGTAAGCCAATTTTCATCCACTGTTTCATTTTTTATAACCAAATAGAAATACTTAAGTAAAGTATCGGCTTAAGAAAAGCTAACTTTAGGGAAAGTTACGCTTTCGTTTATTTTAATGATATGCAAGATGAAGATAAGTGAAAGTTGAAGGAGTAACGTAATAAAAAGCCGAGATAATATAATCTCGGCTTACCATTATTTTTTTGCTTTCTCTGCAAGCTCAGCACGTATTTGATCAGAGATCATTTTAATGGCTTCACCACTGCTAACGCCTTGACGCATTAATTCTTGGATCTTTTCTACCGCTTGTTGTTGCTCTTCATGAGTTAACGTTGGTAAATCTAACATCAGTTACTCTCTACAGTTTCTGTGACATCAAAATTGATGACTTTGGTTATGGCTTGTATTTCTTGAATTGAAATGGGGCCTTGAAAACGTTTGTGATTAAACGAAACGCTTAGGATATAACTGCCAGGTAATACATTCGTCGGAGGAAGACTCTGAGGGAACTTTTCTTCATACGACTCTTCCCATAATTTGATGTATTCACTGTCTTGATGATCATAAACGCCAATAGACATTTCCGGTAAAGGACAATTGGATTTTAGTAAACCCATTTGCACTGTCTTCCACTTTTCTTTACCTAACCACGAGACCGCCATTTCAGTTTTCGGTGTCGTTAATATTATCCATGACTCCCATTGGGTTTTATCATCAGCGGTTATTGTTAATTTATATAATCCATTTTGAACTCGATTATTCAATGATTCACTTGCATAGATGTACTGCGTTACACTCTCATCTTGAGTCGGTATAATTTTAATCGATGGGTTCGTTAGCTGCTCTTGATCTGGCCATTTAGTAAATGCCAGGTTCGCAATACTTTTCTTGGTATCAAACTGAACCATCAAGCGATGATGCAACCTACCCGGACTTTGGATAATCATTCTTTGAATACTTAAAGAATTCAACCAACTTGGGATCACTATCGTTGAAAAATCACGTCCACAGTCGCTTGACACCGCAGCCCCTATCAATTCATCAATATTCTGGACAATATTTTTTTCATTTGAACTTTGCAGTACTTCAATAGAAGTTTGAAACCCCTTTAGTGGGTCCCCTTCCAGAAATTGTTTATGGGCACTAAAAAGCGCAGACTGATCATTAAACCACTCTACTGCGCTTGCTGTAGTGCCACACACTAAACAAAAAAAACCGATAATTGTGGCAATTTTTCGTTTAAATATCATAACAGTTAAGCTTTCATTTTATAGCCAACGCCACGTAGAGTTTCAATTTCAATCCCTACAATTTTTTGACGAAGTTGCAAAATATGCGTATCAACCGTACGAGTTGTTGGGAAGTGATTATAGCCCCACACTTGATCAAGTAACTCGTCACGAGTAAATACTTTACCTAAGTTTGATGCTAAGAACAGTAATAAATCAAACTCAGTTCGAGTTAAAATTACGTTTTCACCCGAGTTAATAACATCTCTTGTCGATGTATCAATCGTTAGATGCCCAACCGTAAGCTGAGTTTTTACTTCATCGGATTCTGGTGAACGTAAATGCGCTCGTAATCTAGCCAGCAGTTCAGCTTCTGCAAATGGTTTTGTTAAATAGTCATTTGCACCTGAATCTAGCCCTGTCACTTTATCTCTTATCGACACCAACGCCGTTAATAAAATTACGGGAACGTCTTTTATTTGTTTCCATTGAGGTAGCCACGTTAATGAATCGCCTTCTGGTAACTGACGATCAAGAATCACTATATCAGCATCTGGCCATAAACCCGATACGTTCGTTGCATTTTCAGAATGAAGACAGTGATAACCTGCCTCTTCTAAACTTACAATTAAGCCATCAGCTAAATTTTTATCGTCTTCAACAAGTAGGATTGTCTGTTTCACAAGGTATCTCCAATATAAATTTTGTTGGTGGCCCCTGAAGTGTCATGGTCCCCCCCATTCTTTTTATCATTGATTCGACAATAGTTAAGCCTAAACCTAAACCTGCTTCACTAACAAAAGGCGTTTTTAATTCTTTCCAATTTGCTTTTGTTAATTGGCCGCCATCAATGACTTCAATTCTTAATTTTTTATTTTCTACAATAACATTCAATATAACCGGTTGAATACCGTATTTATGAGCATTACTGATTAAATTATCTATACAATTACCAAGCCAATAAATATTAACCTTAACTGCTGAATCTTTATTTAGTTTAAATTCAACGGGCTGGCTGTATTCCATACAGCGATAGCTCAACCACTCCTCTACAGAAGGTATCCACTCCGTTGAAAATCCTTTATCTTCCGATTGCAGATAATCTTTACTCGCTTCGGCTAATTGGCGTAAACGCCTTGAATCTTCACATAACCGTCTAAATTCGTCATATAACGATTCCGGTAAAGATTCAAACTGTCGCCTGAAACCCTCAACGGTTAGCCCTAAACTGGCTATCGGTGTACGTAATTCATGCGTTAATATCTGCAGAACTAACATACGACTTCTCATATCTCGGCGCTTACCGTTCCATCGTGATATCCCCCAACCAATAGCTAAACAAAGATTAGCCAATATGAGAAATAGAACAACAAATGAGAGTGTTTTTGAGTTACTTTCTTCAAGCCAACAAATATTGCCACTTTTAACGTAACAATTGTTACCTTGTTGGAAGGCTGACATTTCTAAATCGTACTTATCCAAATTTTGACGCTTTAATTCCATTGAATATAAATAGTAGCGATTCCCTTTTTTTAACCAAAGTAATTTGTCAGCAATAATTGTATCTGAGCCACTAATAATCGCACGTATTTCATTATCATCCATCATTTGTAAATGGTTTAATAACGTTCCTTTTTCTGCTCTTTTTCGCTCTTTAATATGCATATACGTAGCTAACTGACCTGTGCGTTCAGAAAAAGCTTGAGCATAACGATATGCATAAGAACCACCGCCAGGATGAATCATTCCAGAGCGTGCAAACCAACTTGTTGGGAGAGGTATTCCTTTACAAAGCGCACGAACAATGACCAAAGGTTCCCCTACAGCAGGGCTTACAGGCCATGGACCAGAACAAGTTTGCGCACTTTTATATAATTTTTGCAATTGCTTATAAGGATATAATGCGGTTTGTGGCAACAAGGTATCTGGGGACAATAATACCGTTGGATATTCTTTTTGTATCAGGCGAATGTCATATATTTCGACAGCTTGCTCTTTTTTAAACGCTTTTTTAAAGCTATCAATTTTTGAAGCTAAACTCACCGCGTGTGATGAGAAACTCGTTAGCAATAAAAATGGAAGTAAAAAACGCTTATTTATCAACAGAAAGTCCTTGTAAAAATGATTTAATAAAGATCAATTTAATCAGTATATTACAATTAGGTTCGAATACGAATTATTTCATCATCACTTTTCCGCCGATGATCTTAAAAGCGGGGGTGCCTCTAATTAAGGTTTCTCGTGCAAATACGCCACCACATTCAGGACACTCACAAGAAGTAACGGTGTGATCTTCTACGATTCGTTCTATAAAGCATTTAACCAAAGCACCTTTTCCCCCTTTTCTATACTTATACAATAGTACTCTGCATTTTGAACAATAGATTTGTACCGTTTTAGTGGGGCCTTTTTTGTTTGGTTTTGCCATCTCTAATTTCAAGCTCTCTGGTTGCTATCTATAAGTACTTTATTTTACACTCAATTAATTCGATTTTTCCGTCTTTTTGATTTTTTGTTATCTACAGGCCTTCTCATGCGAATTTACGCTCAAAATGCACAAGCGAAACACGTTCTCCACTTACTTTCTGAAGTGCAATCCTATTTTAAAACTGAACTTACAAAAGTCAGTGATTTGCATTCTATCTCAACTGAATTCATTCCCGTTAATTGGCTGCGTGATGAAGGGGTCCACGGTGGAGGAAAACGCTTTGAAGCACTTGAAGGTGGACTATTTAATCGCGCCTCTATCAACGTCTCACAAATCCATTACGAAGATCTACCAGAAAAGCCATACGATAGCGCAACCGCCCTATCTACCATCATTCATCCGATGCATCCGTTGTTACCATCAATACATATGCATTTTAGTTGGACAACGCTAAAAGACGGTTCTGGTTATTGGCGCATAATGGCAGATCTAAACCCTTCTCATTTTAATAAGGATGATAAAGAGTACTTTGATCAAACCTTGAAAGTTGCAGCGAAAAATTATTATGCACAAGGGACAAAACTTGGTAATGATTATTTTGCCATTCCTGCATTAACTAAGCGCAGAGGCGTCAGTCATTTTTATTTAGAGGGATTTAATCCAGTAGAAGAAGATGGGGCAGTCTTTGCTAAACAATTTGTGACAAAAGTGATTGATACCTATGTGCACATTTTAAGTTCGCATTTAATTAACTTGCCTCAAGCCACTGATGCTCAGCTGCTGCAACAATTAGATTATCACACGTTATACCTTTACCAAGTTCTGACGTTGGACAAAGGAACCACTGCTGGTCTATTGGTTCATAATCAAAATGATATCGGTACGTTAGGATCTATACCATCCCATATCAACCGACGTTTACTTGAGGAATGGCAAGGTATTTCACCAGAGCCTATAAATGAACTTGTCGCGGAATTAATTAACGTCTTGCCTGAAGCCTCTCCTTGTCCCATAACTTCAGAAATAAAAGTGAAGTTAGCTCAAGTGATCCGAACCTTCTATCTTTAAACCTAAAGATTAATATTCAATAATATCATGAGACAATAGAACAGAAAGAGCCATTAGATGGTAATGGCTCTTTAAAATAATACTTATTTTGTTTTAATTCAGCTCTCAGATTTAAGATCTGGTTTTATCCAAACCGTATCGAAATCAAACCAGCCTAACCCATTGCAAGATGCATTCTGAATATTGTTGTTCGCGTCTTCACTTATCCCCATCCACCCATGAAATAGTGGCGTTATTTGACCGCTATCCACTAAGAATCGACAAATTTCATTAACAGGAAAATGTCGCTGAGGGCTTGATTGCCATTCTTCTATTAATGCGGTGATGCACTCAAATTCATCTATTGGCATAACACGTTCAATTTCATCAAATGCAAAAAGCCACGACAATAACGCTTCTGGACATTGAGTTCCTAAACTCATACCTCTTAACCAAATATCAATATTGGCCGTCTTCTCATCATCAAGTAGCTCAAGCGTATCTAGTGGGTGTACTTTTAGAACAATTCCATCTTGAGCTAATCGTTGTTTGATGATTTTACCTAGCAGAGGATAAAGAGGGTGTTCTTCCTCATAGCCCAAATTTACGACACTGCCTTTCTCTGGTAAGTCATATTCTGCCCTCGGTCGATTTAAGCAATGCTGTAGTCCTGGTAATAATCCATACGCATTAAATAAACCAATGCCATTCATATTTGAGTTTTGTAACTCATTTAACAGCAATAAAGGTGTGATCGTTTGAGTTAGATACGAAAGCCAATTTTCGTCCGTTGTGATCCCTGTTCTTCTATTAAATAGAACATAGCTACACCCTCTGTCTACATCGACTTTTTCACCATAGGACATAGGCAACAACTCAGTAGCATCATAAACTTCAAGACCAAGTTTTAATTGAATAGGTGCAATATCAGGTAAAACCCATACTTCAACGGAATCAATTAAAGGCCGATAACCAAAATAATGTTCATTAGCAACGAGGATCAGTTTTTTATCCGAATTTTCACTTATTTTATATGGGCCAGTACCAATAGGTAGTTGGTTAAACTCTTGAGAATTATGCGCTAATGCTGGAATAATTTTGGCATTAAACTGTGCAAGTTTCGATGGTAAACAGTGATCGTTTTTGTCTAATATAAAATCAATAATGTTAAGGCTTGGACTTGATATGTCACTAATATGATTAAAGACAAAATTGGGAGTAAGGGCTAAAAAGGTTGCTTTAATGTCTTCAAAGGTTAAGAGTTTCCCATCATGAAAACTAATGCTTGGTCGAAGGTAAAAACGCCAATGCTGTGGGGTGATCATTTCCCAGTGATGAGCAATGTCCCCTTCAACCTCTCCTCTTTTGTTCCATTGTGTTAATCCATTAAATATCTGTTGAACAAGATGCTGCTCTGAGCGCCTTATGGCCATGACTGGGTTTAGAATTTTAAGAGGTCGATAATAAGGAAGTTTGACAACCTGCTTGCCCTTTTCATGAGAAACACCTAACACATTATGGATAAGATCTAACAAGGCGTCTTGATTGCCTTCTAGAATATCTAAAGCGACATCAAGTTTTCCTTCCTCTACGCTTTTTCGAGCAAGCTGTGCATATACGGTTTCAGGGCTTGAGGTAAATTCAAGTATTGAGCTTTTTCCTCTCCCAACTGCTGGGCTCCATATTATCCACTGTTCCTCAGACATTTTTTTGAGCACCATTCGAGTATTCCGACGGGTACAGCACAATAAATCAGCAATATCATCAATCTGAACACCTGACATGTTTTGATGATAATGCTGATATAATTTTTCAAATTGCTTTCGTAAACGTGGACTACCCATAAACGCACCGCTCATTAAATTGATACAAGTCTTAGTATGAACTCAAATGTTGAGAGTTTGAGGCTATACTCTTGATTTTTCAATAGGTAAGTTTACACTAAATCTGGAGTAATAAGAGGAAATCATTATGCCCCCAGCTGAGTTACGCCAGTTCAATACACCAACTAGACGTAAGTCTGACCGTTACCCTGTAGAGCGCAATGGCGTCTACATTGTGAAATCTGGTCAGTTCCACTATCGAGATAAGTCAGGAGAAGACATCATTCTCAACGCAGGTGACTTTCTTCTTTACAGTTCTGGTGATATTTCTAATGTAAAAATGATCAATACAAGCGGTAATTTTGAAGCAGAATCCTTAATATTTGACATTTCTATTTTTCAAAAATTCATCACTTATACCAATAGTACAAGCTATCAAGCATCGGCTAGAGAGTCCTTCATTTTTACATCTGAAGACACCTCAATTGTAAAACTATTAAACTTAATCAAAGAGCAATCAACAAATAATACCTGTGATACATCGGTTGAATTTTTAATTCTGGCTCTCTTAAGTGAAATGGTTCATCAGTTCCCAGATCTTATTGCTTTCATTCATCGAATTTCTGTCCTTACCACCTCACAGAGGTTAATTCGTTATGTAGAGCAAAATATCTCAACAGATCTTACTATTGATACCGTTGCACCCAAATTAGGTATGTCATCCTCAACACTTAAGCGAAAGTTGCAATCAGATAAGCTCTCTTTTGCACATCTAGTTAAAGTCAAACGCATCAACTATGCCGCGACTCAATTAAGAATAACTCGTAAAACAATCACTGAAATCGCCTATGAAACGGGGTTCAAAACTGCCGCACATTTTAGTACGACCTTTAAATTTATTCATGGGTTAACCCCAAAAGAATTTAGAGAATCAATCCACTCATAACTGTCACATTGGTGTAACACTGTCACTTTATGATGCCTTTTTTCATTATGGATTTAGGTTATGTTTAAAGCGCTTAGTTACACCACTTTTGTTACAGGGTTACTTTTCTGTTCCTCTGTTTATGCTGCAAATTCGAATACTGTTATTGCAGGGTCTACTTCTGTCTCTAACCTACTCGAACCTTTTATTGAAAAATACAATCATACCAATCAAGTCCAAATTGATTTGCAAAGCATTGGCTCTAGTGCTGGTATTAAATTACTGGTTGATAACACGGTAAATTTAGCAATTAGCTCTCGCCAACTCTCCGATAAAGAAAAAGAAACATTAAACTCCACGATTATTGCATTTGATGCGATTGCTGTTGTTGTTCATCCTGAAAATAAAATTACTAGTTTGTCAGCTGACAATATTTGGAAAATTTATCATGGCGACATTAAAAATTGGAAAGAAGTCGGTGGTGCAGATAAGAAAATAGCCGTGATCACAAGAGAGCTGGCGTCTGGCTCACGTTTTTCATTTGAAAAGAACTTAGGGTTAACTAAAGAGATCGATTCTTTTACGGTGTCAGATATTAGCTCAAGTGCCATTGTGGTAAATGGGACGAGCATGGTGAAAAGTATTGTTGCTAGAAACCCTCATGCGATAGGTTATGTCTCTGCGGGATCGATTGGTGATCTTGCTCAATTACAAATTGTTAAAATTGATAATGTACTACCATCACCTCAATCGATTATTGAACACAAATACCCATTATCTCGCCCCTTCTTATTTGTGTACAAAAACAAGCAGCTATCACAACAATCAAAAGATTTTATTACTTACATCAATTCGGATGATTTATCGTCTGCAATTCAATCACTAGGCTATGTTAAATAATAGTTATGTCAATATTTTGTTGTAATAACACTTTTAATAACTTATTGTTTAATCGATTTTAATTACAAGGTTATATCATGTTAAGTGTAAACAGTTATTTTGAAGACAAAGTAAAATCTATCGGTTTTGACCAAAATGGCAATGCTATTTCTGTTGGCGTTATGTTACCTGGTAACTATACTTTTGGAACGAATGCTGCAGAGAAAATGACCGTTATCAGCGGCTCACTTGAAATCAAACGTACAACCGATATTGATTGGGTTACTTTTGTGTCTGGTGAAGACTTCTCAGTTGAAGGTAATTCTTCTTTTGATGTAAGAGTAAGTCTTGAAACCGCTTATCTATGTGAGTATTTATAATTTTATATTCTGCATAGCTTAATATAAAAAATGCCAAGTGAGATAACTCACTTGGCATTTTTATTGTCTTAAGCTTTATTGGCTTAAACTTTATTCCCTTAAACAAAAAGACTTAAAAATCAGTCTTATTCGTCATCAACAACCAATGTCTTTGGCTTTTTCTTTGGCATAAACACTTGATCACCCACTGCTACGTTAGTGTGGAATGAGTTATCACGCTTCTTAGCTGTTTTTGGTTTGTGAGAAGCACGTTTCGCTGCCGTTTTCTTAGCGTCGCCTTTCTTAACAAACGTACGTTTTTTCTTAGGTACAAGACCTTTGAATTTACCTTTTAGATCTTCAAATACAGAGAACGTTAATTCTTTCTGCAGGAAGTTTTCTATACGCTTAAAGCTTTCCCAGTCTTTTGGACCAACAAGAGAGATTGCCGTCCCTTTTTTACCAGCACGACCAGTACGACCAACACGGTGAACGTATTCTTCCATATGTTTTGGCATATCGAAGTTGATAACGTGAGTTACGCTCGTTAAATCTAAACCACGAGAAGCAACGTCCGTCGTAACGAGAATTTTATGTGCTCGGCGCTCAAACTGACTCATGATGTTATTACGAGCAGTTTGGTTCATGTCACCACTTAGGGCTACTGCTTTAAGCTTACGCTCATTAAGTAATTCAGTTAGACGATCAGTGTCAGCGCGAGTTGCTGTGAAAATCATGATTTGGAAGTATTTTTCCGTCTCAATGATTTTATCCAATAGCGCTTGTTTATGATCTAAGTGATCACACAAGTAAAAGCTTTGTGTTATATCAGTATGTTCATCTGTTGATAGACCAACAGATACAAACTTAGGATTATCAAGCATATTACCCGCAAACTGAGTCACTGCGTCATGGTCTAATGTTGCAGAAAACATTAATGTTTGACGACGACGGTGATTTGCCGCTTTATGGATCTTCTGAAGGTGCTCAGCAAAGCCGAGATCAAGCATACGGTCTGCTTCATCAAGGATTAATGTTTCTAGACCATTCAAGAACAAAGATTGGTGCTCTAGGTGATCAGCCAAACGACCAGGTGTTGCTACGATAAATTTAGGGAATTTACGCAGTGCATTCACTTGGTCATTGAAGTTTTCACCACCTGTAATGAGAGTAGCGTCATAACTTAACCCGCCCAACATACTACGTAGGTGTGTGTATACTTGTTTTGCTAATTCACGCGTTGGTGCCAAGATCACAGCTCGTGGATCATTCTTAGAGAACGATTTTGATTTCAGTGATTTATGAAGCATTGGCAAAACAAATGCTAACGTTTTTCCTGAACCTGTTTTTGATGACGCAAGAATGTCTTTACCTGCCATCGCTACAGGGACAGCTTTACGCTGAATTTCTGTCGGCTTTTTGATGTTCTGATGAGCGAGATTTTTTAATAGGCGATTATCTAAACCTAAATCTTTAAATTGCAAAAGCTGCACTCCAATTTCGAGTATTATTGATGGGTAACCAGTCATTCTGGTCTAATGCGGCGGAGTATAGCATAAGTGTCGTTTATCTTGCTACAATATGCACAAACAGATAGAAAGTCTTAACGTATAAAAAAAACAACTTAAATTATAAGAAAAAGTAGAAAAGTCTATGAGCATTCAAATTACTGGAACATTAGCAAAAATGCGCGCATCACTGCTTGACGGTGCGGTTCAATATCGACTACCTGTTGGTGAAGAAGAAATCGAGCTTAACGCATTAATAGGTAAAACACTGACATTAACGCATACGGGCAATATTTTCTGCTGCTCTTGCGGTAAAAAAACCAAGAAAAGTTACTCTCAAGGGCACTGCTTTGTCTGTATGAAAAAACTGGCAAGCTGTGACATGTGCATCATGAAACCAGAAACTTGTCATTTTGCAGAGGGGACTTGTCGTGAGCCGCAATGGGGTGAAGAGAACTGTTTTGTTGACCACTATGTTTATCTATCAAATACTTCAAGCTTGAAGGTAGGTATTACTCGCCATACTCAAATCCCAACGCGGTGGATTGACCAAGGTGCAACACAAGGGTTACCGATAGCTAAAGTTAAGAACCGTTTAATTTCAGGATTAGTTGAAATTGAATTAGCAAAATTAATCGCTGACAAAACCAATTGGCGCACTCTGCTAAAAGGCAATAATGAACCTCTAGCCTTAAAAGAAGCGGCATTAGAGCTATTGCCACAAGTTGAAGAAGCGATTGCTAAAATTCAAGTTGAACACGGTGACGACTCAGTTGAATTGTTAGATGAGAATATTCTTGATATCGCATTCCCTGTTAATGAATTTCCAACCAAAATTATCAGTCATAATTTTGATAAAAACCCAGAAGTGACTGGTGTTCTCAATGGCATAAAAGGTCAATATTTACTGTTTGATACTGGTGTGATTAATATTCGTAAGTTTGGTTCTTATGAAGTGACTGTTACTGCCTAACTTAAAAGGGCATTCATTGTTATAAAATGAATGCCCTTCCCTAATTATTTTATTTCTAAGGTAAGTGATAGTTAGAAAAAATCGTCAATAAAATCACTCTTTATCTGTCAAAGATTCTATCTTCTCTTCCGGTAAAGGGCCTTCTTTAAAAACAACAAATGTTACACCGTCGTTTACTGTCGCTTTTGCCGCATCGCCTATAAGCTTACAGTTCTGCGTACTAAACTGTGATTTCTCTCGATTTTCCATTTAACTTACTTTGCTTATTTATACTGATTCAGTTATCAATATTGATATGCAAATAAATGGAGTCATGCATGATTTTAACAACTAAAGATGAGTTTGAGACTCACTTATTTATAGATGAAATAACAGGTGCATATCACTCTAAATATGACGAACTCTTATTACAGAGTGTTTTTCAACCAATCCTTAATTCATCAAAAGAAACAATTGGTTATGAAGCATTACTACGTATTCACGATGCTAATATGCAACCGATCAGACCTGACTTATTTTTTCAAGACGCAAAAAGATCTCTTCATCAAATTTTAAATGTTGAACGCCTTAGCCGTATTATCCATATTCGTAATTTTGCGCAACTCTCACAAGAGAACACCCAACTTTTTCTAAATGTATTACCTGAATCAGCTATCCATTTTCACCAACATAAACTCGAAAATATCAATATGTCTTTATTAGAGGCAAGAATAAAAGAGCTAAACCTAATGCCTCAACAAGTAACACTTGAATTGCTTGAGTTTCACTATCACGATGAAGAACGCCTAGCTATGGCTATTCAAGATATTAAAAATCATGGTTTTAATGTTGCTATTGATGATTTTGGCTGTGGAGCATCCTGCGAAAAAAGAGTATCGAGTTTACAGCCACACATCATTAAAGTAGATCGTAAATTACTTCTTCAGTACGATAAAGGGGTAACTAAACCATTATTATCCGCTGTCAATTTAGCTAAAAAAGAAAATGCAAAAATCGTTATTGAAGGAATAGAAACAACGTCACAATATGAAAAAATGAAAGCATTAGGTGTGGATTATTTTCAAGGCTTTTTAATAGGTAAACCTTTGCCTTTACATCAACAAAATCACCAAGCTGCGTAACTTCCCTTTACTCTTGTGACTTTACCGTTAAAATAGCGTTTTTGATTTTTTAAAGGATTCACGCTATGTCCATCCAATGGTTCCCTGGTCACATGCATAAAGCACAAAAAGAGATCGCAGAAGTGATCCCTAAAATGGATGTGATCATCGAAGTACTTGATGCTCGTATCCCTTTCAGTAGCGAGAATCCAATGATCGCCTCTTTACGCCAAGATAAGCCTTGTATTAAAGTTTTGAACAAGCGTGATTTAGCCGATCCTGAAGTGACTCAACGTTGGATTGAGCATCTTGAGAAAGAACAAGGCGTGACGGCAATGGCAGTGACAACCAGTAACCCTGATGAAATCCATAAAATCATGGAAAGATGTCGTAAGCTGGTTCCACACCGTGAAGCGATGGGAAAAAACGTTCGTACCATGATTATGGGTATTCCGAACGTAGGTAAATCAACCATCATTAATACCTTAGCCGGGCGTATGATTGCAGTAACTGGTAACCAACCCGCGGTAACTCGTCGTCAACAACGTATTAACTTGCAAAACGGAGTAGTTCTTTCTGATACTCCTGGTATTTTATGGCCTAAAGTTGAAAATCCACACAGTGGTTTCCGCCTTGCTGCCACTGGTGCAGTTAAAGATACAGCAATGGATTACGATGAGGTGGCTTTCTATACTGTTGAGTATTTAGCAAAACAGTATCCTGAGCGTTTAAAAGAGCGTTATAACTTAGATGACTTACCAGATAACGATTTAGAGTTAATGGAAGCGATTGGTCGCAGTCGTGGTTGCTTACAAGCTGGCGGACGAATTAATATCTATAAAGCGTCTGAAATTCTACTTCATGAACTTCGTTCTGGTACATTAGGTCAATTGACTCTGGAACTTCCAGACATGATCCCTGCTGAACTTGAAGCCGTTGAAATTGCAGCTGCGCTGAAAGTTGAACAACAAATTAAGAAAAAAGAAGAACGCCGTAAACGTTACTTGAAAAACAAACGTTAATTCTTTATAAACATATATATAAAAAGAGAGGCTAACCAATACGTTAACCTCTCTTTTTTTATTCTTATTACTGAACCTATTACTCTTCAATACGTAAACTCAATAACACACCTTCCAACTGATCCCAAGGTAACAGCTGAGTATCAATCACTTCTAATTTTGACTCCATGCCATCAATACTAAGTAAATTGACAGAAACAACGCCATTAGCAACATTGAATGCATAAAAGCCTTTGTTAGTGTTCATCACCGCTTTAACACGCTCAGCAGTCAATGCTGAGAGCATTGAAAATAACTCATCAAAATCAAATATCGATTCGGCCCCAAAGAACCAACCACAACTAACATAACCCTGTCCTTTATTTTCTTTACGGCAGAATTTTTGGCCCGGTTCTAATACCATTTCAACAATATCTTGTTCAGCATGATGATGATGGTGATCTTCAATAACTAGCTCAGTTGTTCGATCTTCATCTAACCACTGTAGAGGCAATTCACCATGATCAATGGTGGTTGATTTTGGTTGATGTGGTAACGTTTTAACCCAAGAGTGAAATAAACATTCATCATAATTTGATGACATGTCCATTTTAGTTGCAACAACGACATCAGAAATATTCAGTTGATCGTTAAAGTTTTGATTACTCGTATACTTCTCATCAGATAAATTTCGCGGGTCAACAAGGCCAAGTGTTGCTTTTAAATCAATATAATTCTTGTAATTTTCTGACTGTAAAATAGCCAATATCTTTTTAGGATGACCTAAGCCCGTTGGTTCAATAATCAAACGGTCTGGTTTTTGTCTTAAAAGTGCATTTATCCCTACCGACATTGGTAAACCGGCAGTACAACACATACAACCGCCAGGCACCTCTTTCACCATTGCACCACTGGCCGTTAAGAATGCACCATCAATACCGACTTCACCAAATTCATTGACTAAAACAGCCCAAGACTCTTCTTCTGGTTTGTTTTTTAATAGCTGTAATATTGTGGTGGTTTTTCCAACACCAAGAAAGCCGGTAATAATATTCGTTGGTATTTTTTTCATCATATTACTCTTTATTAGTACAATCTTTTTTTATGATACCCCTAGTGCGTCTCATGATACTAATTATTTTAGAATACTTATCTATTAACTTATGAAATCAATTACATAAATTTCTCTTTTGAGTTATGTTAACTGCATGTAGATATAACATCTATTTTCTAATTAAAGGTTTTCTGTATGTTTAACTTCTTTGAACGGCTTACTACCGCTTTCCCAAAGCAAGAACCAAAGCAGCCGCCTAAAGGCTTGTATGCATTTTGTCGTCATTACACAAGAGGCTATGAACTCCCTCTTATTGCAATGTCTTCTCTAAGTGCCATTATTGCAGTAATTGAAGTCTCTCTCTTTGGTTTTATGGGACAGTTAGTTGATTGGTTATCAACACATGACAGAGAGACATTTTTAGCTCAAGAGGGGCACACTTTAATGTGGCTAGGCCTACTTGTAGTCGTTGGCGTTCCTATTTTAATCCTTATTCACTCTCTCATTACTCACCAAACGTTGTTGGGGAATTACCCAATGGCCATTCGCTGGCAGGCTCATCGATACCTTCTAAAACAGAGTGTGTCGTTTTATTCTGATGATTTTGCGGGACGTATTGCAACAAAAGTAATGCAAACCTCTCTGTCTGTTCGTGAAACGGTAATGAAACTACTTGATGTATTGGTGTATATCTCCGTTTATTTCACCTCAATGATCGTTATGGTTGGTCAAGCAGACTGGCGACTAATGGCGCCAATGCTGATATGGCTCGCTGCCTATATTGCTATCCAGTTTTACTTCGTTCCAAAATTAAAAGCGATTTCGGAAAAACAAGCCGATGCCCGCTCAACCATGACAGGCCGTATTGTTGATAGCTATACAAACATTAATACAGTAAAACTATTTAGTCACAGTAAACGTGAAACAGAGTACGCCGAAGAAGGTATGAAAGAGTTCCTTGGGACGGTACATAAACAGATGCGTTTAGCGACAGGAATTAATATCTCGGTCGAAATCATCAACTATCTGCTTGTTTTTTCTATCGCCGCGGTATCTATCATGCTGTGGATTGATAATGTTCTTTCTGTTGGTGCGATTGCGATTGCGATTAGTCTAGCCTTACGTGTTAATGGCATGTCTCACTGGATCATGTGGGAAATTAGTTCGTTATTTGAAAATCTAGGTACTGTAACTGATGGTATGAACACTCTAGCAAAACCTATCACCATTAACGATAAACCGAATGCGACAGAGCTGAAAGTTACTCAGGGCAGCATTAAATTTGATAACGTTAATTTTCATTATGGTGAGAATAAAGGCGTCATTAACGATTTAACCCTCGAAATAAAACCAGGTGAAAAAATTGGCTTAGTTGGTCGCTCTGGTGCGGGTAAATCTACACTAGTTAATCTGTTACTCCGTTTTCATGATATTGAATCAGGCTCTATTTCTATTGATGGTCACGATCTAAGGGATGTAACACAAGATTCATTACGTAGCCAAATAGGAATGGTTAGCCAGGATACCTCCCTACTTCATCGCTCTATCAGAGATAACATCAAATATGGCAGACCTGATGCAAGTGATGACGAACTGTTTGCTGCCACCAAGCAAGCCCAAGCTCATGAGTTTATTGAAACTTTAACAGACTCTTATGGCAGTAAAGGCTACGATGCTCAAGTTGGTGAACGTGGGGTTAAGCTGTCGGGAGGCCAACGTCAACGTATTGCTATATCACGAGTACTACTAAAAGATGCGCCGCTATTGATCTTAGATGAAGCAACCTCTGCACTTGATTCTGAAGTAGAAGCGGCAATACAAGACAGTTTAGATGAATTAATGAAAGGAAAGACTGTAATAGCAATCGCACACCGCTTATCAACGATAGCTGCAATGGATAGATTACTAGTGATGGACCAAGGTAAAGTGGTTGAACAAGGCTCACACCAAGAACTGGTTCAATTAGGTGGGATTTACGCTCAACTTTGGGCTCACCAAACCGGTGGGTTTATTAGTGATTAGAAGCTAGGTAATTTATAAAGTGAAAAACAATCTGATATTTTTCTTTTTGTTTTTTCACTTTATATTCATATAATAGCTAAGAGTAGTGAGTTCTCAATGTTTGATGATAACAGACTGATTTAATGTAGATTTAAAAGGTAATTTCCACTACATTATAAGCAACTATTTTCAAAGGATTTACCATGCTACGCGGACCACTTTCCCTTCTTATTTTTTTATTTTTTAATCTGGTAATGCCTAATGCTATTGCTCGAGATATTACTCCTGCCGAACTATTTGAAGATGGATTTGCAACGTCATTAGTGCTGTCAGATAGTAATATGATCACCTTTGGTATTGCTGATTTTAACCCGAATAACTATTTAGAAACCGATAACGAAGACTTTGGTAGTTCCGATTCTGTTCAGCTACGTAGCAAAATGCAAGTTTACTCCCTCCCTTATACCTTTGAGTTAACAGATGATCCAGATTCACGATGGAGTCACGAAGTCACTCTTAGAGCGTCTTATGTTAACACTAATATTGATGTTAAATTTGACGAAAAATCCTCACCAGATTCTGATATAGATGAAGTCTTTGGTCTTTATGCTGAATACGCACAAAATTATGTTTTCCGTGAGAACTGGACCATATCTTTTGGTAATGCCCTACACTTAATGCATTACAAAAATACACATCAATATAATTCACGTTTTAGCCAAGATCTATCCTCTATACTCGATGGCAGTTATTATAATGTAACTACGAATGCATTTATGATCGAACCTAAGATCACATTTGAGTACAAAAAGGAAAATGACTGGGGTGAATGGCGATTCAATAATAGTTATCACTATGCATTGGGCCAAGGTTTTGGTGGTACATCAAATGTAAGTTCCGATGTAAATCCAGAAGTATGGCGCTTTGTAAATAGCGTTCAACTTAGATACAACATGGCGCATTGGAATCATTTTGCTCAAGTCCTTTACTTAAAAGCAAAACGTGTTGATCTTGGTGGTGATGTAAACGAACCTCTAGGTACTAATTACTATTATGAATTCAATATTGCATGGTTAATCGATACTAGAAAGTGGATTTCCCTTGTCGATAATGTAGGCATTGGTTTCACTTTTAATGTAGGAAGTGCTTTACGTGGTGGAAGTATCGTCTTATTTTACAATGAATAACAACGAAAAGTAACCACAAAAACAACAACCACAACAGTATGTTTATATGTTTTACCTTACGCTAACCCTATCGCATTGATAATAATGATACTATCGCCCCTTAAAATCAGACTATATCCTTCAGAATAAATGCATTAAAATACATTTATTCTTCATTTATTTTCGTTAGCGTTATCTAATGGAAAAAAGGAATGATATTTCAACGTAGGAGTACTATGTCAAACACTCTATCTATTGGCGCACTAGAATCATTTTTAATTGCCATTGCGGTACTATTTTTAGGCCACCTAATCAATTCAAAAGTAGTGCTATTTAAAAAATACAACATCCCAGAACCGATTGTTGGTGGGTTAATTGTTGCTGTTGCTATTACGCTATTGCACTTTCAGGGAATTAACTTACAGTTCTCTTTACCTTTACAAAGTACATTCATGTTAATGTTCTTTAGTACTGTTGGTCTAGCGGCAAACTATAAGCAACTGATTAAAGGAGGAACTAAAGTCTTCTTATTTCTTGCTATCGCTTCTGTTTACATCATTATCCAAAATGGTATTGGTGTCAGCCTTGCTAGCTTAATGGGACTTGATCCGTTAATGGGATTAATCGCAGGTTCTATTACACTATCTGGTGGTCACGGAACTGGTGCGGCTTGGTCGCAGACGTTTTCTGAAATGTATCATTTAAATACGCTTGAGCTTGCAATGGCCTCAGCAACGTTTGGGTTAATTATGGGTGGATTAATCGGTAGCCCTATTGCGCAAAAACTAATTCATAAACATAAACTTGAATCTGAATATGGCACAGGAGTCGATACCCATACCCGCTTCCCTGAGGTTGTAACCTATAATGAACGCGAAGAAGAAAAAGTTACTGCTAAAAAAGTAATTGAAACTTTATTTGTACTTTTACTTTGTGTTGTGGGTGCTGGTTATCTTGGTGATTTTGTCGCAACCTTTGATATTGCCTGGCTAAAAATTCCTGATTTTGTTTATGCTTTGTTTATTGGCGTATTCATTACCAATATTACTGAAGTGACTAAGGTTCATAAAATAGATACTGAGACAGTGGATATTTTGGGTACTGTCTCACTGGCTCTATTTTTAGCGATGGCATTAATGAGCCTAAAATTATGGAATATCTTTGATTTAGCCATTCCATTATTAGTTATTCTATCGGTACAAACTGTTGTATTAGCATTGTTCTCATACTTTATTACTTTCCGAGCTATGGGCTCAAACTATGATGCAGCGGTAATAGCTGGCGGACATTGCGGCTTTGGCTTAGGTGCAACACCTACTGCGGTAATGAATATGGGCTCATTAGTTTCTCGTTTTGGTCCCTCACCACAAGCATTTATGGTAGTGCCTATTGTAGGTGCGTTCTTTATTGATATTGTAAATTTAATTATTTTACAAACTTACATTAGCTTTATTGGATGATCTTTTATTTCTAATCGTAAAAAGCCGACGATTCCATTCTGAATCGTCGGCTTTTTTGTATTAATTCACAGCATAGACTCAACAACTCAATCTGGATATTGTTGTCGTATTTCTACAAATTTATCGATATGTTTGATAAATAAAGCACATAATTCTGGATCAAATTGCTTCCCACACTCTCGATTAAGCAGCTCAACAACCTTTTCTAACGGCCATGCTTCTTTATAGCAACGCTTACTCATTAAGGCATCAAACACGTCAGTAATAGCAGTAATACGTGCAAAAATATGTATCTCATGCGCGGCGAGTTTATTTGGATAGCCTTTTCCATCCCATCGTTCGTGATGCTCCAACGCGATTCTAGCAGCCGATTGCATTATTTCGCCATCACCAGAGCTTAGCAACTTATAACCAATCTCTGTATGTGTTTCGATAATTACTCTTTCTTCTTGAGTTAATCTACCTGGCTTATCCAATATTGCTTCAGAGATCCCTATTTTACCGACATCATGCATTGGACTTATAACTTCAATAAGTTTGTATTCATTTTTGGGTAAACCATATATCTTACCTAACAATCGTGACATTTTAGCTACACGACGTACGTGGTTTCCCGTTTCTCCAGATCGAGTTTCAATCGCATCGCCAAGAACTTCAATCATTTCTCTTTGTACGTTTAACATTTTATTTTGCAAAGCAAAAATATGTGACTTATTCTCCTTCAATTCCTTCTTACGGCGAATCCCTATGAACTGTATAATAATCATCCTTAACGTCATCGCGATTAAGAGAGCGGCTACCGTGATTATATTTCTATTTTCATAAAGGAATGAGGACGGTGTATTTACAATACTTGATGCGTATGGTAAATCTTCTTTTTCTAACTTAAATTTTTCAACTACCCCATGCTCAAAAACAAATCCTTCCCATGCGGTAGGATAATTTATCACACTATCAACCAATGAAAATTTCAATTGATGGCTTAATGATAAAATTGATTGAACGCCTAGTGAGTATGAACGGTTAACATAACCACCTAATACACCATAGCCAATATAATGCTCCCAAAAGACAAAGATTGGCGCTGAACTATTTTTTGATAATATAGAAGCAACAGACGCATAATCATAGTATTGTCCCTGCTGTAATTCAGTATTGTAGTGCGTTAAAAATACAACCGATTTAGGAGGCAGTTTCGATAAAAATAGTGCAGTTTCTGCCAGAGGTTTATCACTTATAGTAATAATGGTTAAATTTGAAAAATTTTTTGCTTCATTTAAAAATCGACGACGGATAAGTTGAGATGTTAAACTATCATCACTAAGCAGATAAACCGTTTTTGTTTGAGGAAAAAGAGATTGAACCAATTCTAAATTTTCAGAAATATGGTCCCTTTCATAATAAACCGTGGTTCGATCTTTTAATGAACCGAGATCAATATTGAGGTTATTTATACCAATGGCAACAATAGGAATGCTAGGAAATAATCGGTCTCCATTTTGAATAAGAAAGTTAATTCCATTATCATCAGAAACAATAATCGCATCAAAATAATCTCTTGTGTACTTAGCTTCTAAATAAATTGCATATTGCGTTCTATAATCATCACCTTTAATTCGCTTTGAATCCATATATTCCATAGATAGTCGAATTGGTTTATCACTATTTTTAGTTGTATTTTTTATTCCATCTTCAATATTTTTAGTCCACTCATAAGAATGGCTGTACGAGTGTAAAACTAAAATATTAATCGGTTTTTCTGTATTAGATACTTGCGCAGCAGAGTTCAACGAGAAAAACACGAGAAAGAAACTAAACAATAATGAAGAGTAATTACGCATACATTTATCGCTCAATAAACAAAAATAAAATTAGTTTTTAATACAAGCCTTAAAGGTATTTTTAAACTTGATAGACTGCTGAGCCATTACTGCACTTAAAAAGCCATTTTCATCGATAATATCACTGGTTAGTGCGATGTCAGAAACATACATGATATCTTCAACAACCTGAGATAAACAGGCTGCGATCGGTGTCATACCATCAAGAGCAACAAATAATTGATAATCATCACACAGATCAATTTGAGTTAAAAACTCAAGCATATCATCGTATTCGGCTGTCCATTGACTTGCCACTGTCATTGCCCAACGAATAGTTAATCGATGTTCTGTAACAGGTAAAATGAATACTGTCTCAGGAAGGGTTACTTCAGAGAATGAATGTTCTACAGCGTCTTTAGCAGGTTGCTTTAAGTAAACATCGCGACCTTTCACACTTTCAGGTGTAGGAAAGTCAACATTAACTTGATCTACTAACCAAGCCAGCTTTTGCTGATGGAATGTTTCAGAATTAATCATCATAGCACCTACAAAAAAGGATGGTTACCCATCCTTTATATCATTAAATTTTAGAAGTTTAAGAAAGCGTAAGCCGCTTCATATGCTTCTTGTTGGTAACCTTTAAGGCCAATTTCTTTTACACGTAGCATTTCAGGTGCACGTTTAAGGCTTGCTTTTTGGTCTGTAGCAGTTAGTACTTCAACTTCAATTTCATCAATAAGTTGAATAGCGGCCTCTAGTTTAAAACCAACAGCACCACCCGCAAATTTACCTTTCATTAAACGTTCTTTAATTACAACCGTTTCAATTTGGTAATCTTGCATTAATTTTTTAAATTTAAACTGAAAATCACGGATAGATTCCGTTTTAGATGGCTCAGTAATATCAAATTTAGCAACACGACAATCTGGTAGGTCAATCATGCCATCTGATTTATTAACTAAACAGATGATTGCTTCATTACCTTTAAGCTCTACGCCACATACTTTCATTTTAAAATCCTAACAATGTCTTGAACTCATTGATTATAAGCTTAAATTAATAAAATAGATACGTTGAATCTAACAATAAAAATGAGCCACTAAAAATCATTGTCCCCAAATATTACAAAAATCAGGAACACACATTCTTTGTTGTGGTGCTGAACTACAACCGGCCATTAATGCTGCCATCATCAAAACGGTAATGATTTGTTTTTTCACAATATAATCCACAATCAAATTCTATATAATAAATACTAGCGCATTTCTAACAAATGAAACACTGATATTTACCCTCTTTATCTCTATATACTTTAACAGGTAATCACTGCTAATGAGTAGAAACCTCAACGCCTAATAAAAGAGACGTTGACCTCAAAAGAGAACCTCTTCACTAAAAAATCACATTTAATGTTATAGTTACTGTATCGCCCATTTAGAGAATAACTTTATGAAAAAATTACTAATAGCTGTAAGTATCGTCGGATTACTTGCTGGCTGCTCAGATAACGAGGTTGGCGATGTGTCGCTAGGCTTATTTACTATGAAAGACATCAAAATCTCAAACCTTGATGATGATAAAATCCCAGGCGTGACTTGTCACATAGCTTCAGTTGAAGCGAATGTAAGTCTAGCTGATCCAAGTGACTCTTCAATCTCATGCCGTCAAACCGGCGAAATCACCCCTGAGATGATCGCTCAAATTGATAGAAGTAAATCTGGTGAAGTGGTCTTTAAACAATCAAAAAGTATTTTCTTCAAATCGATGAAAGTTAGACGTATCTATGATGCAGAGAATCAAACTCTACTTTACTTGTCTTACACAACGAAAGAAACCGAAGGCAGTTTCAAGCATAGTCTATCGACAGTGCCATTGTGGGGAACTAAGGCGTATATAGAGCCTACAACCGCTACTCAATAATATAAATCACAAACTGGATAATGGTTACCCTTATCCAGTTTGCATTTTATCTCTCAATGTCTACCAATGAATTTTCAACACGGTAATCTCTACTCGGCGATTGCATTTTCGCCCAAGAAGCGTCTCGTTGTCACATAATGGAAGGTACTCACCAAAGCCACGAGAATAAAGTTGTGCAGCATTCAATTTATTGGTTAATAAATAACGGCGAACTTCGTTTGATCTCATCTCTGACAAATTCTGATTGTTAACCGCATTACC
Source organism: Aliivibrio sp. S3MY1 (assembly GCF_028765575.1). GTDB lineage: Bacteria > Pseudomonadota > Gammaproteobacteria > Enterobacterales > Vibrionaceae > Aliivibrio. The sequence continues at coordinate 34,068 of NZ_JARACO010000029.1, forward strand.
CGTTACATCGGTGTGTCCATCTAATACTAAAGCAAGTTCAGGTTTTGTTGCCATGACAGAAATAAGTTTATTTAATAAGTTTTTTGCCAATGGCGTTAATTCCGCTTTTGCACTAGAGAAATGAACTTTCTCTTGAATCGAAATCACAAGCTGATCATCACTCACTTCATGATAGGTAACACCTAACTCAGTTAATTGCTCAGACACTTTTCTCATATCATCATCTTTTAACTCACCATTTGGCCCAGTTAACGCACGAGTCACCTCTACAGATTCTGTTTTCTCTGCTAATGGCTTGTAAGGGTCTTCAAATGTTGGGTGTGGCGTCTCTTCTTTAGTTTTAGGAGCGGTATCTAATAAAGAACCACCTTGATGAACACAGCCCACTAAGAGTAGTGAAGCGCAAAGTGATAAAATTCTAACCATAATTAATCCAAGTATTGTTATTCCTTTAAATCCTATCGGCGTGAGACGTTATTCCTTTAAGAATAAAGCGTGACTTTGTGACCCTTATTCCTTTTTTTTGCTTCTAAATAGAACAATTACAAATCAATTTCC
>NZ_JARACO010000003.1 GCF_028765575.1 Aliivibrio sp. S3MY1
ATGTTATCCCTAAATAGAGCAAAATTAATGAAAAATTCGTTGACATCACTCTTAGACTATATGTAGCAATGCTTGTGGGTAGTTATCCACTAAAACTGTGGATAAGTGTGTTAATGAAACTAGATTAACTCTCTTGAGGCCAATAGTCGCAATGCTTTTAGCATCATAAAAGTACTTATTTGAATGTTTAGTAGACAGTAAATCAATGTGTTATAGATTTAGTGTTGTTTGAATGTTCGATCTGTATGTTATTCGTTCATAAATAATAAAGAAAAGCAATACTGATTAATATTTGACCGTTTGTGAAGGGTGTTAACCATAACCGTTTCTATAAATGCAGGTTGTGATTAGATAGGGTATATTCATTTAAACGAATGAGCCTATGTGGAGTGCTTAAAATGGCCAATGCGTATGAATTAATATCGAATTATCAGCCTGCAGGTGATCAGCCAGAGGCAATTAAGAGATTGAGTGAAGGTTTGGATAATGGCTTAGCGCACCAAACGTTATTGGGGGTAACAGGATCTGGCAAAACGTTCACATTAGCCAATGTGATTGCTAAATCGGGTCGCCCGACGGTGATCATGGCTCATAATAAGACATTAGCAGCTCAGTTATACGGGGAAATGAAGGCTTTTTTCCCAAATAATGCCGTTGAATATTTTGTATCGTACTTTGATTATTATCAACCAGAAGCTTATGTACCGACCACAGATACTTTCATTGAAAAAGATTCGTCTGTAAATGAACATATCGAACAAATGCGTTTATCAGCAACCAAGGCCTTATTAGAGCGCAAAGATGCCATTATTATAGCGTCAGTATCTGCTATTTATGGCTTAGGCGACCCTAAAGCATACTTGAGTATGATGCTGCATCTACGCCGTGGAGATGTTGTTAATCAAAGAGATCTTTTACGCCGCTTGGCTGAATTACAATATAAACGTAATGACATGGCATTTGAACGTGGTACGTTTCGAGTTCGTGGAGAGGTATTGGATGTTTTTCCTGCAGAGTCCGAGTATGAAGCGATTCGAATTGAATTATTTGATGATGAAGTCGAGCGAATTAGTAAATTTGACCCATTAACGGGCTCTATTATTACGAAAGATATGCCTCGCTGTACGATTTATCCCAAAACACACTACGTGACACCAAGAGAGAAGGTGCTAGAAGCGATTGAGCAAATAAAGATCGATCTTGCTGAGCGTCAAAAAGAATTATTAGCCAATAATAAATTAGTAGAAGAGCAACGAATTACTCAACGAACACAATTTGATATTGAAATGATGAATGAGCTAGGCTTTTGTTCGGGAATTGAAAACTACTCTCGTTATTTAAGTGGTCGACCTCAAGGCGAAGCGCCACCAACCTTATTTGATTATCTTCCTGATGATGGTCTATTAATTATCGATGAATCGCATATTACCGTTTCTCAAATTGGAGCCATGTATAAGGGCGATCGCTCACGTAAAGAAAATTTGGTTGAGTATGGATTTCGATTACCTTCTGCTTTAGATAATCGTCCAATGCGTTTTGATGAATTTGAAGCGCTTGCACCACAAACCATCTATGTATCTGCAACGCCAGGTAAATATGAAATTGAAAAATCAGGTGGTGATATTGCGGAGCAAGTTGTTCGACCAACAGGATTACTTGACCCATTAATTGAAGTTCGCCCAGTTGATACGCAGGTGGATGATTTATTATCAGAGATCCGAATTCGAGTAAAAGTCGGTGAACGCGTTTTAGTGACCACATTAACTAAGAGAATGGCGGAAGATTTAACTGAGTATCTCGATGAGCATGGCGTTAAGGTTCGTTATTTACACTCAGATATTGATACGGTTGAACGTGTCGAAATCATTCGTGATTTACGTTTAGGTAAGTTTGATGTGTTAGTTGGTATTAACTTACTCCGTGAAGGTTTGGATATGCCAGAAGTGTCCTTGGTTGCGATTTTGGACGCAGATAAAGAGGGCTTTTTACGTTCAGAGCGATCGTTAATTCAAACAATCGGTCGTGCCGCTCGTAACTTAGAAGGTAAAGCGATTTTATATGCGAATAGAATTACAGGATCAATGGAAAAAGCAATTGGAGAAACAGAAAGAAGACGTGAAAAACAGATCTTACATAACAAAGCGTTAGGTATTGTACCAACAGCATTGAAAAAAGACGTTGCAGATATTCTAGAACTCGGTGATATGACCAAGAACAAACGTAAAGTGGTGGCACCTAAAATTAAGTTATCTGAAGTTGCAGAAGAGAGTGCTAACTATCGCACTATGACGCCACAGCAATTAGATAAAGAAGTTAAAAAATTAGAAACAAAAATGTATCAACATGCAAAAGATTTGGAGTTTGAATTGGCTGCGCAGGTAAGAGATGAAATAGAGACCTTAAGAGGTCAATTCATAACAAACAGTTAGTGATGGTTTTGTAAATTAAGGGGATTAGAAAAAAAAGAAGCCAACCGCAATATCCCGGTTGGCTTTATTGTTCATGTGAAAGTAAATTTCACTAACAACGTCAGTTGGCTAGGTGACCCTTTGGCTTAAAGGGTCACTATAGGTATAGCAGGTAGCGTGCCAACTTTCGAACTTAAGAAAATAGCCCTTTCAAGTCTAAAAAACAGACAAAACAGTTAAATATTTGCATTTTGCGAATTGTATTTTGCATTTTGCAATTGCATAATGCGAATATCGTGTTTGTTATTACTTATGGTCGTTCATGCAAAAGAAATATTTATTAATGGTCGAAGATACCGCCTCTGTCGCTGCTTTATATCGTTCATACCTAAATCCATTAGGTTTTGATATTGATGTAGTCGCTAAAGGTGTTGATGCTATTGAGAAAATTAAAGGGCGAAGACCTGATCTCGTTTTACTTGATTTACGTTTGCCTGATATGACTGGTTTTGAAGTATTAACCGAAATTCGAAAAACAAGTGTAGATATTCCAGTAATTTTAATGACCGCGCATGGTTCAATTGATGCTGCTGTTGAAGCGATGCAATTAGGTGCCCAAGACTTTCTAATTAAGCCATGTGAGGCTGACCGATTAAGGGTTACAGTAAATAACGCACTACGTCAGGCGCAGAAAAACTTAGGTAATAAAGAAGATAATCCGAATAAGCTAAACAAGCAGTATCAAGGTTTCATTGGCAGCAGCTCTCAAATGCATCAGGTGTATCGAACCATAGATTCTGCAGCACCAAGTAAGGCTACCGTGTTCATAACGGGAGAATCAGGTACGGGAAAAGAAGTGTGTGCAGAGGCTATTCATGCAGCAAGTAAGCGCTATGATGGTGCTTTTATCGCGATAAACTGTGCTGCAATACCGAAAGATTTGATTGAGAGTGAGTTGTTTGGTCATGTTAAAGGGGCATTTACTGGGGCCTCTGTTGATCGAAAAGGTGCGGCAGAACAGGCTGATGGAGGAACCCTTTTTTTAGATGAATTGTGTGAAATGGATTTGGATTTACAGACCAAACTATTACGTTTTATTCAAACAGGTACATTTCAAAAAGTGGGTTCTTCTAAAATGAGTCGGGTTGATGTGCGCTTTGTTTGTGCGACGAATAGAGATCCATGGCTCGAGGTTAAAGCGGGACGTTTTCGTGAAGATCTCTATTATAGATTGCATGTTATTCCTTTAATACTACCTCCGTTGCGTGAGCGCGGTAATGATATTATCGAAATAGCACACTCCATCCTAAGTCATTTTTCAAATGAAGAAGGACGTGAGTTTATTACGTTTAGTCCTGAAGTGGCTGACAGATTTTTGCATTATGATTGGCCTGGAAATGTCCGTGAACTACAAAATGTAATCCGTAATGTCGTGGTATTAAATCGCGGGAAGGAAGTACTTATATCGATGCTTCCTCCTCCATTGTCGATAGATAATAATCATGGTTCAAATATTGCATCATCAGAAGTAATGAGACATTCTGTCAAATTAGAAGATGAAAGTTCTGATGTCGTGGTTTTTAACCTAGAAAAAACAACGATTATACCATTATGGAAGTCTGAGAAAATGATCATTGAAGCAGCGATTGGATTATGTGATGGAAATATTCCCCAAGCCGCTAAGCAATTAGAGGTAAGTCCATCTACACTGTATAGAAAATTACAATCATGGAACGATAAATAGCAGAGGGTATTACCGTGAGCCAGTACATAAATCAAATAGCAGTGAATCAATTAATGCAAGAAGTCGGGGATGAGAATGTTCCTTTTCTTTTTGGTATTTTTTGTGACGAGTTAGATGACTTCATAAACTCGCTTACTGCTCACCCTGAAATTGAGAATATAAGAGAGATAAGTCATTGCTTAAAAAGCAGTGCGGGTAGCTTTGGTGCTGATAAATTAGCTAATATGGCTATTCATATTGAAGAAAAAGCAAAGCATAAACAGAAGGATTGGGTTGAGCGCAATATTTCTGAATTTGTCAATATTGCGCGTGGTACTGAGCTAGCGTATCGTCAAATGATCAATTAAGTAATTCTACAATAGCTTGTTTCAATTTATCTCTATCATGTCTCCAATCGTGATTTAATGAAGCAAGATCAGTGGTTTTACAATGGTATTCCTGTTGTAAAGCCACTAACTCTTTATCAGTTAAGATCACATCTACTTTTCTTCCTGAGCATGCACGCTCACACCAATCTAGCATCATTTTATGATCCATTTTACCAGCAGGACCAAATTCTTTTGATAGGTTATCAATAAAGACGACTTTTGCTTTTTTATTTGCCCCAATCGCCTTACCTAATCCTGGCAGAAGTAGTGGTGGCATAATACTGGTTAAAAAGCTTCCGGGCCCTAATAAAATCAAATCAGCCTTTTTAACCGCATCAATCGCTTCAAGGGTTGCAGGGACTTCAGGATCTAAGAAGAGTCGTAAAGGCAGTTCATCCATATCATCGATATTTGTCTCACCTGAAATCTTACGTAAATCAGTCGTTAGCGCTCCTAAATCAGAGGGATGCTCTGACATTGGAATGATATGGGTCTCTACTTTTAGCATGTTACGAATGAGATTAATCGCATCAAGCGGACGAACACTAAGATTATCTAACGCCGTTAACATCAAATTACCGAGGTTATGACCGTGAAGTTCACCTTGGCCTTTGAAACGGTATTCAAACATCATTGAGCTAATTGATGGATCGGTAATAAGTTGATTAATACAGTTACGAGTGTCTCCCCAAGCGATACCGCCTTGGCATTCTCGAATCCGACCTGTAGATCCACCATTATCTGTTGTGGCGACAATACCGGTAGCATGACTGCCAAAATCACTTAATGCAGCAAGAACACGTCCTAGGCCATGTCCGCCACCGATAGCAACAATTTTATGGTTACTCATAATATTTCTTATAGTGTAGTGGAATTAATAGCAGTGTGGTTGATCTGGAAAGTGACGACAAGTAGTGATTAGTGAAATGTTGAATTAATCACATTTTATAGGTTAAATAACAGCATAAAAATAACATCTAGCAAACAAAATGGAGAAATATCGACTAATTAGGAAAAAAATTGGAAAACCATAGAAATATTGAGTATTTTAATAAGAGCACCAACTTAGTCATTATCTGTTAATAAAATAATAGTGGATTAGGTTTGGTTGCCATAACTCCGAGCTTAAGCGGCTAAGTTGTTTTTAAGAAACACTCAATATGTAGCGTGAGCCAGTGACAATTCGGTCACAAGGGTTTGTTTGGAAATGAACAAGCCTCCCGTGTTTGGAAAGGTGTTCCGTGGCGAAACAATTTGAAGATAATTTTAATCGTAAGTTTTATTACTTACGGTTGTCGATTACAGACGTCTGTAATTTTAAATGTACTTATTGTTTACCAGATGGCTATAGGCCTGAAAATGGTAGACGTGAGTCCTTCCTAGAGCTTGATGAAATCAAACGTACTGTGAGTGCGTTTGCGCGTTGTGGTACGTCAAAAGTGCGCATCACAGGCGGAGAACCTAGCCTGCGTAAAGATTTTACTGAGATAATTCGTACTGTAGCCTCACAGCCAGGTATAACTAAAGTTGCTACCACGACAAATGGTTATCGTATGGAAAAGCATGTCGCTGAATGGCGAGAAGCAGGTCTTACGGATATTAATGTCAGTGTTGATAGTTTAAATCCCAATATGTTTTATCAGATCACAGGTGAAAATAAATTCGCCGATGTTATGGCTGGTATTGATAAGGCGATCGAAGTGGGCTTTAAGCAGGTAAAAGTGAATACTGTTCTACTTAAAGATCTTAATAGCACCGAATTACCTCTATTTTTAAAGTGGATTCAAACTCGCCCAATTCAATTACGTTTTATTGAATTGATGCAAACGGGTGAAATGAACGATCTATTTAAAAATCATCATCAGTCTGGTGTGTCTATTCGTAATCATTTAATTGCTAATAATTGGATACTAAAGCCACGTGGCGAAAGTGATGGTCCTGCTCAAGTCTTTACTCATCCAGATTATATGGGCGAGATTGGTTTGATCATGCCGTATGAAAAAGATTTCTGCCAGAGCTGTAACAGATTGCGTGTATCAGCAAAAGGCAAATTACATATGTGCTTGTTTGGTGATTATGGGGTTGATTTACGCGAACTATTGCAAGAAGACACACAGCAAGATGAATTAATTCAGCGTATTCAAACTCAGTTAGATAATAAAGCGGAAGGTCACTTTCTACATGATGGCCATGCAGGTATGACCCCACATTTAGCCTCTATTGGCGGATAATAAAGAAGAATTATGTCAAATTTTACTCATATTAATGCCTCTGGTGAGGCGAACATGGTTGATGTATCAGCTAAACAAGAAACGGTTCGTGAAGCGCGTGCAGAAGCATTTGTCCACATGGCTCCAGAAACCTTGAATCTGATTGTTTCTGGTTCTCACCATAAAGGTGATGTGTTTGCGACAGCACGTATCGCAGGAATTCAAGCGGCGAAGAAAACGTGGGATCTTATTCCACTGTGCCACCCATTACTGCTAACTAAAGTTGAAGTACAATTAGAAGCGATTGAAGCTGAAAATATGGTTCGTATCGAATCTGTATGTAAACTAGCGGGTAAAACCGGGGTCGAAATGGAAGCATTAACGGCCGCGTCTGTTGCTGCACTAACCATCTATGATATGTGTAAAGCCGTTCAAAAAGATATGGTTATTGGTCAAGTTCGTTTATTAGAAAAAACGGGCGGTAAATCTGGACACTTTAAGGCTGACGCATGATCACAGTATTATTTTTCGCTCAAACTAAAGAGCTAGTAGGCACTGGAAAATTGGAGCTTACAGGTGATTACGCAACTGCGGAAGCGATCCGTGAAGAGTTAAGTAAAAAAGAAGGTAAGTGGGATTTAGCGCTAGAAAAAGGTAAATTACTGGTTGCTATTAACCAAACGATTTCTAGCTTAGATTCAGCGGTTTCTGATGGTGATGAAGTTGCATTTTTTCCGCCAGTGACAGGTGGTTAATATGATTTCTGTTCAAGAGCATGATTTTAATGTTGGTGATGAATATCAATTATTAGCCGAAGGTACAGCAGCAGGGGCGGTTGTTACTTTTATTGGTAAAGTGCGAGATATGAATCTTGGTGATGATGTGACAGGGCTTTCTCTAGAGCATTACCCAGGAATGACGGAAAAGTCTCTGAATGATATCGTTGCTCAAGCAAAATCGCGTTGGCCATTGCTTAAAGTGAAAGTCATTCATCGTGTAGGTGATTTAGAGCTTGGTGATCAAATTGTGTTTGTTGGTGTATCAAGTGCCCATCGTGGGGCTGCGTTTGATTCATGCGAATTCATTATGGATTATTTAAAAACCAATGCACCATTCTGGAAAAAAGAACGAACAACCAAAGAAGTTCGTTGGGTTGAATCAAGAGATACGGATAAGTCAGCTGCGCAACGTTGGGAAAAGTAATTCTTTAATAGTAAAAGAATAAAAAAAGGGAAGAGAGCATATGCTGTCTTCCCTTTTTCGCTTCTGTATAGGTTTAGTATTATTTATTATAAATACCAAACTGCTCCATAGCATAAGCAACACGTGCTTCTGGTGTTGGGTAAGGGACGGTTTCTTCCAAGCTCTCAATATGTTTTAAGCGAGGCAGTAGCCCTGTGCCATTCGCTATTTGAATCGCTAAACCGGGGCGAGCATTAAGCTCAAGAACCATAGGGCCATATTTCTTATCTAGAACCATATCAGTACCCATATAGCCTAATCCTGTCATTTCCCATGCACTGGATGCAAGAGTTAGTAGTTTATGCCATTGTGGGACTTCTAAAGTACTTAATTGCTTACCAGTATCGGGGTGTTGTTCAATAGGTAAACCAAATTGGACAGCACGAACCGCTTTCCCCGTTCCGATATCAATACCAACACCAACCGCACCTTGATGTAAGTTGGCTTTGCCATCAGAGTTTGTGGTTGATAAACGCATCATTGCCATTACAGGGTAGCCCTTAAATACAATAATACGTACATCAGGTACACCTTCATAACTGAAGCCGTCAAACACATCATCAAACTCGATTAAGTTCTCAATCATGGCAACGTCATTTTTTCCACCAAGGGAGAAAAGACCAGCCAATGTATTGGTAATATGACGCTCAACATCTTGTCTGTTTGCTTCTGCGCCAGAAGGTTTGTAATACACACCGTCTTTATGAGAAGTAATAACCAAAATACCTTTACCGCCACTACCTTGGGCTGGCTTGATAACAAATCCAGGCCAATCTTTAACGATGTCGTGAATGTTTTTTACTTCAGCTTGGCTATCAATCACGCCGATAAGCTTAGGTACCGTAGCCCCAGCTTTTTCGGCAATAATCTTAGTTTTTAATTTATCATCAACTAATGGGTATTTACTGCGATCATTGTAACGGCCAATGTAGCTGCCGTTACGCTGGTTCATTCCCATAATCCCTTTCGCTTTTAGTTTTGCAGGAGACGTAAATCGACTAAACATAGGCTAGTCCTCCGCTAAAGGCTTAAAGCGACGAAGCTCACTTAAACGGTAACCCGTGTAATTACCTAGCATTAGAATTACCGCTAAGATAATTAATTGAACACCAATAAAGTTAAACGTTAAGTGCTGTACAAATGGGTTTGTCATTGCGATGTAGATTAATATTGCAGTCAGCAATGAACCACCACCTTGAGTTGCCACTTCTTTCCAACCTTCTTCTTCCCATAGGATAGACATACGTTCTACTGTCCAAGAAAGGATGATCATAGGGAAGAAAGTAATACTTAAGCCAGCAGTTAGACCAATCTTAAAGGCAACAATCGTAAAGATTGAAATGATCATAATGACGGTGATTATTACCGCGGAGATCCTGGCCACTAGAAGGAGGTTGAGCTTGGATAAATAGCTACGAATAACCAAACCTGTACCAACAATCAATAAGAAACCGACAATACCTGTGATGAGCTGAGTTTGTACAAAAGCGACGGCAATAAGTACAGGCATGAAAGTACCAGAAGTTTTTAAACCAATGATAACTCGCAAGAACACAACCATTAGTGCGCCAATTGGAATAAGCATGATGGTTTTAAACATCGATTGCTCTTCAAGAGGCAAGCTATGGATAGAGAAGTTTAGCAGGTTATCTGCTTCTACTTTTTTCTCGGTTGCAGCAGTCGGTGAGATATCTTGTGCAATCATTGAAAAGTTAATTTGGCTGTTCTTACCACCAACAACATCTAAGAGAGAGACATTCGTTTCATCCCAAAGTAGCAAGTTGTCTGGTTGACCTTGCTCACCTGTTGCAGGATTGAATAGGTGCCATTTCTCACCGTTCCATACTTCGACCATATGCTGAACAGATTGACGACGACGACCATCTTCTAACCAAAGTGACCCAACAATCTTATTATGAATTGCTTCATAACTTAATAATTTAGAGACGGCTTGAACTTTGGTTAAGTCATTAAGAAGTAAAGAAGCATTTTGATTATCAGGATCATTAAATTGCTTAATTAATTCACGAGTTAAGGTGATGTCATCAGAAGAACGAGCTCTTGCTTGATCCAATAATGAAATTGCAGCCGCTTCATGTGGACCTTCAAATGTAACGGCTTCAGGTTTATCAGATTTTGGTGGCTCAATGGTAGATTCGGCGTATGGGTCAACTAAAATTTGAGTTTTATAATACAGAGTCTGTGGGCCGTCAGCTTGGCGTATAGTCCATTCCGCGCGACGTCCGTGATCTGTTGTTAAATAAGCAATACCATAACCAGGAGAAGATGCGCTTTCATCGACAATAGTAAAACCGGTTTGATTTTGTGGTGCAGCCATAGATACCTTTACAGGTTTATTGACAGCATCAAATTGAATTCGGGCTTCTACATCCCAAACTTGGCTTCTTTCACCCGGAGTCCATGGCACTCCATATGAGTCATGGCGTAACCAGCTCAATGTAAGTCCTGCGACAATTAATAGTGAGATCAGAAAATAAAAAGGCACTCTTGATGGCATAACGTCCTCATTGTAATAGCGTATCGAAAAGATAATTATAATTGTAATTCAAGCGGTAATTTATGCTACTAACATGTTGAATAAGTTACCACTTATTTGAGGTGGGAGCTATTTTTTGCTTTGAACAAACTCTTTACTAACGTCAATAATAGCAATATCTTGAATAAACTCACGACCGAGTAAAACAGAATGGGTCATGTGAGAGCGATCAGCAAGCGTAAATTGAACTTTTTCATGGATTGCTCCAAGTTTGATCCATAGTTCAACGACTGGGCGGCGTTCTGCTTCTTCTGTGGTTGATTGACGAATCTTCACATTACGAATAACAGGAGCGGTAATCCATTCCAATTTGCCATCTTCTTGTGCATCTTGATTGATTAGATGGAAGCGTACCCATTGAGTACCATTTCGTTCAAATTCTTGAAGATCAACAGCATTGAGAGAGGAGGTTGTTGCTCCTGTATCAATACGAGCACTAAATTGTTGTTTAATATCGGCAATTTCAACATTTTCAATCGCACCTAAAATAAGTGTATCTTTTAGTGATTGAGTTTGCATAGAAACAGGAATAGGTGCTAGGCGAGTTTTTTTAGAGGTAGCTTGCTTTATGCTTACTTGAATTTTGGTTTGTTCAGTTCGAACCATTGATAGCTCTTCTGATACATTCGACAATTCTTTTTCTAATGTCGAAATATAGCCATTTTGCGTCTCAATTTTTGTTTTCATACCATCTAAACGAGTATTTAGATTAGTTTCCATGGACTTAATGGCAGCAACTGTTTCTGTATTATCTGAAGCGACAGGTGCGGCTTGTTGAGTCAGTGCGCAACCTGAAAGGCTTAAAATAGCAACCAATGGTAGAATTCGTTGGATCATTTTATGTTCCGTAGAGTTAAATTAACATGTGCATAGTAACGATAATAAATAGGGACTAATAGCCCCTAAATGTTAGCGTTTAGTCAGGTTTTCTTGCAATTAAGATCGCACGCTTAGGAGCAGGGTGGCCTTCAATTGTTTTTGTTGAGTCATTTGGATCTAGATATTCAGGTAATGAATTGTGTTTCATCCATTCTGTTGAACGCTGCTCGCCAGTAGTTGTGACACACTCATCTACAATTTTCACATCAACAAAGCCAACGCTTTCAAGCCAGACTTTTAATGCCCGAGCCGATGGGAAGAAATAGACATTGCGCATTTGCGCATAACGGTCAACTGGCATTAAAACGGCATTTTCATCCCCATCAATTACCAGCGTTTCTAATACTAATTCGCCACCAGCCACTAATTGATTTTTTAATTGAATTAGGTGATCTAATGGAGAGCGACGGTGATAAAGAACTCCCATACTAAATACCGTATCAAACGCATTTAATTCAGGAAGTTGTTCAATACCTAATGGTAATAGATGAGCACGTTGGTCATTCCCCATTAATTTACGGATAGCTTCAAACTGAATTAAAAATAGATGCGATGGATCGATGCCTACGCATAGGCGAGCTTCTTCACCAAGCATGCGCCACATATGATACCCGTTACCACAACCAACATCTAACACTGATCGATTTTTTAGTGGTGTAATGTGAGGCAGTAAACGATCCCACTTCCAGTCTGAGCGCCACTCTGTATCAATGTGGATATCGTGCACTGTAAAAGGCCCTTTGCGCCAAGGGTGGAAAGCTTGTAATAAGTTTTCTAATTTTTTACGCTGACCATCAGCTAAAGGGGTGTTATTTGATAACGTTACTGATGTTTTTAAATCAATGTTATCCGCACATCCATCAGGGATTTTTTTAAGTGCTTTAGTCCAGCGCTCAATATCACCATGCTCTGCATTTTGCCAATCAGTCAATTGCTGAGGAAGCGTATTCAACCATGGTTGAAGGATAGTATCTTGAGAGATAAGAGTATAAAAATTAGCAAAATTAATCATTGAAGTATCTTAAATTAATAAATAAGTAAAAAATAAAGGGCAATATTTTGATTATTTTATGGCAAACATAGAGCCGAAATTGAAGCATTGGAACCAGACTTCTGCACTCTTAAAACCAATATCATTAAAGCGTTGTTTATGAGTTTCAATGGTATCAGGCAGCATCACATGTTCGATAGCACTGCGTTTTTGACTGATCTCTAGTTCACTGTAGCCGTTTGCACGTTTGAAATCATGGTGCAGGTCGATAAGTAACTCGTTCGCACTTTCATCTTCAAATATGTATTTCTCAGATAAAATAAGAATACCGCCTGGACGTAAACCAGTATAAATTTTTTCAAGTAAAGCTCGGCGATCGATTGGCGCTAAAAACTGCAAGGTGAAGTTAAGGACTACAACAGATGCATCTTGAATATCAACATCTCGAATATCTGCTTCAATAATGGTCACTGGTGTGTCAGAGCGATACGCGTTAATAAGTAAACGACAACGTTCAACCATGGCTGAAGAGTTATCCACGCCAATAATTTGGCAACCTTCTTGATTAATATGACGGCGCATAGAGAGGGTTGCAGCCCCTAGTGAACACCCTAAATCGTACACATTTGAATGAGGTTTCGCATAACGTTCAGCCAGCATTCCAATCGCGGAAATAATATTACTATAGCCTGGGATGGAGCGCTGGATCATATCAGGAAAAACTTCAGCAACACGCTCATCAAACGTGAAGTCACCAATTTTATCAATTGGGGCGGAAAATATTGTGTCAGGGTTAGCCATGGGGTTCTCACAAAGGCAATGTTTACATCCATACTTACATCATACAATTCTAGGTAAATATTGGTGTACTGCTTACCTAGAATAGCATTTTTCTGCGCGCTCCTGCGCATTTAGGTCGCTATTGTAGTTAATTCTTATCTTAATGTCTTTAGGGCTGTGAACATTGAAAGTGAACTTTTTTTTCACCTTGCTATGTCGTTAAAGGGATTTTCCTTTATAATGCTGCTATATTTTTGCGTTTCGCTTATTAATTCAGCAAGCTAGCTGTTTTATTCGTCATTTTAGCAAACGTAAATCGGTTTATGAAAAATGCAGTGAGTCTTTTTACTGTATTTACTATTGATATCTATATTAGATTGGGAAAATCATCATGCGCACCCATTACTGTGGTAACCTGAACAAGTCCCTTGCAGGGCAAACTGTAGAACTTTGCGGCTGGGTAAACCGCCGCCGTGATTTAGGCGGTCTTATCTTTATTGATATGCGAGATCGTGAAGGTATCGTTCAGGTAGTTGTTGATCCAGATATGAAAGATATCTTTTCAATTGCTAACCAACTGCGTAATGAGTTCTGTATCAAATTTACTGGTGAAGTACGTGTTCGTCCTGACAGCCAAGTAAATAAAGACATGGCGACGGGTGAAGTTGAACTTTACGCAACAGGTCTTGAGATCATCAACCGTTCTGAAGCGCTTCCACTGGATTTCAACCAAACGAACTCAGAAGAACAACGCCTGAAGTACCGCTACATTGATTTACGTCGTCCAGAAATGAGTGACCGCATCAAGTTACGTGCTCGCGCATCTAGCTTCGTTCGTCGTTTCTTAGATGAGAACTTGTTCTTAGATATCGAAACACCAGTACTAACAAAAGCAACACCAGAAGGTGCTCGTGATTACCTAGTACCAAGCCGTGTTCATAAAGGCAGCTTTTATGCGCTTCCACAATCACCACAGTTGTTTAAGCAACTTCTGATGATGTCTGGTTTTGACCGTTACTACCAAATCGTTAAATGTTTCCGTGATGAAGATTTACGTGCTGACCGTCAACCTGAATTTACCCAAATCGATATCGAAACGTCGTTCCTTTCATCAACTCAAGTTCGTGAAATCACAGAGCGTCTAGTTCATGATATGTGGAAAGAGCTATTAGATGTTGAACTTGGTCAATTCCCAATCATGCCATTCTCTGAAGCGATCCGTCGTTTTGGTTCTGATAAGCCAGATCTACGTAACCCACTAGAATTAGTTGACGTTGCTGATCTTCTTAAAGACGTTGAATTCCAAGTATTCTCTGGCCCTGCTAACGATGAAAAAGGCCGTGTAGCGGTTATTCGAGTTCCTGGTGGCGCATCGCTTTCTCGTAAGCAAATTGATGAATACGGTAAGTTCGTAGGTATCTACGGTGCGAAAGGTCTAGCTTGGATGAAAGTGAACGATCGTGCTGCTGGCTTTGACGGTGTTCAATCACCTGTTGCTAAGTTCCTAAGCGAAGATATCGTAAACAGCATTTTAGAGCGTACTGAAGCTGAAACGGGCGACATCATTCTATTTGGTGCGGATAAAGCAGGCATCGTTGCAGAAGCAATGGGCGCTTTACGTATTAAATTAGGTGATGATCTTGAGCTTACAGATAAGAAAGCTTGGGCTCCACTTTGGGTTATTGATTTCCCAATGTTTGAAGAAGATGGTGAAGGTAACTTGCACGCAATGCATCACCCATTCACCTCTCCTTTAGGCGTTACAGCTGAAGAGCTTAAAGCAAACCCAGCAGCCGCTAATTCTGATGCGTACGACATGGTTATCAATGGCTATGAAGTGGGTGGTGGTTCTGTTCGTATCCACAATGCTGAAATGCAAACGGCAGTATTCAGTATTCTAGGTATTGAAGAGAAAGAGCAACAAGAGAAATTCGGTTTCTTACTTGAAGCGCTTAAATACGGTACACCGCCACACGCAGGTCTTGCATTCGGTCTTGACCGTTTAGCTATGCTTCTTTGTGGAACTGAAAACATCCGTGATGTTATTGCATTCCCGAAAACAACAGCAGCTGCGTGTTTACTAACGAACGCACCAAGTCTTGCTAATCCTGAGTCTCTTACAGAGCTATCGATTGCAGTAAAACTTGCAGAGAAAAAAGACGCTTAATTAAGGTTTCTTTATTCTTAAAAATGCCCGCATTATGCGGGCATTTTTGTATCTACTCTATTTAAAACGAAATAAGCAAGTACTAGTAATACCTTGAGTTTATGGGGATACCTCGCTAATATACATGTATAAATAATCAGTGGTTTTACTATGTCTATCATTTTAGGGATCGATCCCGGCTCTCGTATTACTGGCTACGGCGTTATTCGTCAAAATGGCCGACACCTGCAATATTTAGGCAGCGGTTGTATCCGTATGTCAGAAAAAGAACTTCCTGGTCGTTTGAAGCAAATATACGCAGGCGTTTCTGAAATTATTACCCAGTTTCAGCCCGATGTATTCGCCATCGAACAAGTTTTTATGTCTAAAAATGCAGATTCAGCCTTAAAACTTGGTCAAGCGAGAGGCAGTGCAATTGTTGCCGCAGTAAATGCAGATTTACCGGTTTATGAATACGCCGCAAGATTAATTAAGCAAGCAGTAACAGGAACGGGTGGAGCAGATAAAGCACAAGTTCAACATATGGTAATGAGTATGCTGAAACTTCCTGCAAAACCACAAGCCGATGCAGCCGATGGACTAGGGGTTGCCATTTGTCATGCTAATACCAATAAAACCTTAATAGCCTTGGCTGGCAAAGCAACGAGTGCCCGACGTGGGAGATATCGCTAGGCACGATTAAATTATCATTTCTTTTACTGGATATCTATCCAGTTCTTTATTACTATTCGATATAGTTAATTTATTTTAAAGAGTATCTATTGTGATCGGACGCCTTCGTGGAAATCTATTAGAAAAACAGCCACCAGAATTATTAATTGAAGTAAGTGGCATTGGTTATGAAGTTCAAATGCCAATGAGTTGTTTTTATGAGTTACCAGAGATTGGCACTGAAGCGATCATCTATATTCACTATGTAGTACGTGAAGATGCTCAATTGTTATATGGCTTTAATACTAAAAAAGAACGAGCTTTATTTAGAGAAGTGATTAAAGCGAATGGTGTTGGTCCTAAACTTGGCCTTGCTATTTTATCTGGAATGACAGCATCCCAATTTGTACAAAGTGTCGAGCGTGAAGATATTTCAACATTAGTGAAATTACCTGGTGTAGGAAAGAAAACAGCAGAGCGTCTAGTTGTTGAAATGAAAGACCGCCTTAAAGGATGGGGAGCTGGTGATTTATTTACTCCTGCGACTGATGCTGCGCCAATGGACGATGGTTCTAACCTAATTTCTTCACCTCAAAGTGCACAAGATGAAGCGGTAAGTGCATTGATATCTCTTGGTTATAAGCCGGTACAGGCGTCTAAAATTGTTTCTCAAGTAGCAAAACCTGATATGACAAGCGAAGCATTAATTCGTGAATCATTGAAATCGATGATCTAATTATTTTCATTATTCTTTATTACTATTTATTTATTGAATCGCTGAGTGCCTTTTTATGATTGAAGCTGATCGCCTTATTGCTGCCGATAACCCTGTTTTTCGTGAAGAAGAAGTCATCGATCGAGCGATACGACCTAAGAAACTAGAAGACTATCGAGGTCAAGACCATGTTCGCAGCCAGATGGAGATTTTCATTAAAGCAGCACAAATGCGCAATGAACCCCTCGATCATCTATTAATTTTTGGTCCTCCAGGTTTAGGTAAGACAACACTCGCGAATATTGTAGCTAATGAAATGGAAGTCAATATTCGTACTACTTCAGGCCCTGTTCTTGAAAAAGCAGGAGACCTAGCTGCACTTCTAACAAACTTAGAAGAAAACGACATTTTATTTATTGATGAGATCCATCGATTAAGCCCAGTTGTTGAAGAAATATTGTACCCAGCAATGGAAGATTACCAGTTAGATATTATGATTGGTGAAGGCCCAGCAGCTCGCTCGATTAAAATCGACTTACCCCCTTTTACTCTTATCGGTGCAACGACAAGGGCGGGTTCATTAACGTCTCCATTACGTGATCGCTTTGGTATTGTGCAACGATTAGAGTATTACAAAGTCGATGATCTTCAATATATTGTTCAACGTAGTGCAGATTGCCTGAATTTATCGATGGAATCTGAAGGCGCGCTTGAAGTTGCTCGTCGTGCTCGTGGTACTCCGCGTATTGCTAACCGATTATTGCGTCGAGTACGAGATTATGCGGATGTAATGAGCGACAGTCATATCTCGTCGGAGATTGCAGATAAAGCGTTGAACATGCTTGATGTTGATGTCCGTGGTTTTGATTACATGGATAGAAAGCTTTTATTAGCGATCATGGAAAAATTTGATGGCGGGCCGGTTGGTCTTGATAATATTGCAGCAGCGATTGGTGAAGAAAGAGATACGATTGAAGATGTGATTGAGCCGTATTTAATTCAGCAAGGTTATCTTCAACGAACCCCAAGAGGGCGTATTGTCTCAGATCGAGCTTATCTTCATTTTGGAATTGATAGACCTGATAAATAGACCATCGCTAGGTATTCATATTTTGTAATAACCTATTAATAAACAACTCAATAAATTGAAAGCGGATGATTAAAATCATCCGCTTTTTCGTATAAAAAATGTGAAAAGTGTGAAAAGTAGCCAGTTATGTAAGTTTGGGTGTAATTAACTTACAAAAAATGGACAAACCTTTTGAAAGAAACTGCTTTTACTATTAATATTAGCGAGTTCTATATTAGGTTGGCCTTAACATCAAGCTAACGTTTTTTATACAATCATGTAACGTTTTATGGTTATTAATACGGTTATAAATATTAAAACCAATGCATAAAGTGTTACGCTCACCCAAAAGTGTGGAAGCACTGTGTCATTCAGCCTGACACAAAGGAGTTCTCATGATCTTTGATGTAGTGGAGTTATCGCGATTGCAGTTTGCAATGACAGCGATGTATCACTTCCTATTCGTTCCCCTGACTTTAGGTATGGCCTTCTTACTGGCTATCATGGAGTCTTTATATGTAATGACAGACAAGCAAATTTACAAGGACATGACAAAGTTCTGGGGTAAATTGTTTGGTATTAACTTCGCATTAGGCGTAGCTACAGGTCTAACGATGGAGTTCCAGTTTGGTACAAACTGGTCTTATTATTCTCACTATGTTGGTGATATTTTCGGGGCTCCTCTTGCCATCGAAGCACTAATGGCCTTCTTCTTAGAATCTACTTTTGTTGGTTTATTCTTCTTTGGTTGGGATCGTTTATCAAAACGTCAGCACCTTACTGTAACTTGGTTAGTGGCGTTAGGTTCAAACTTCTCAGCACTTTGGATTCTAGTAGCAAATGGCTGGATGCAAAACCCAGTTGGCGCAGAATTTAACTTTGAAACCATGCGTATGGAAATGGTGAGCTTTGCTGAAGTTGTGTTAAACCCAGTAGCTCAAGTTAAGTTCGTACATACAGTAGCATCAGGCTACACCTGTGGTGCAATGTTCGTGCTTGGCATCAGCTCTTACTACCTATTAAAAGGTCGTGATGTTGCATTTGCTCGCCGTTCATTCGCTATTGCTGCCTCATTTGGTATGGCATCAATTCTGTCTGTAATGGTACTTGGTGATGAATCTGGTTATGAGCTAGGTGAAGTTCAACAAGTTAAGCTAGCAGCCATTGAAGCGGAATGGCACACAGAAGAAGCACCTGCTGCATTTACTGTGTTTGGTTTACCAAATCAAGAATCAATGGAAACGGATTACGCAGTTAAGATCCCATATGTAATGGGAATTATTGCTACGCGTTCATTAGATAAGCAAGTAACAGGTCTACGTGATTTAAAAGAACAGCACGAAGTACGTATCCGTAATGGTATGGTTGCTTATGAATTGCTAGAGAAATTACGTAATGGTGATAAAACACCTGAAAACATCGCTGCATTTGATGATGTTAAACATGATCTAGGTTATGGCTTATTGCTTAAGCGTTATACGGATAATGTTGTCGATGCAACAGAAGAGCAAATTAAAGCTGCTACGGATGATTCAATCCCAACAGTTTGGCCACTATTCTTCTCTTTCCGTATTATGGTTGCTTGTGGTGTAGCAATGCTACTTATCTTCGGTTTTGCCTTTGTTCAGACGTGTCGTCAAAAGATCGGTCAAAAATCATGGTTACTTAAAGCTGCCTTATTTGGTATGCCGCTACCATGGATCGCAATTGAAGCCGGTTGGTTTGTCGCAGAATATGGTCGTCAACCATGGGCTGTTGGTGAAATATTACCAGTAAATGTTGCAGCGTCAGCATTGACGGTATCTGAGATTTTAATCTCGATGGCAATGATCATTGGTCTGTATACGATATTCTTGATTGCTGAAGTTTACCTAATGGTGAAATTCGCACGCAAAGGTCCTAGCAGCTTGAAAACTGGCCGTTATCACTTTGAGCAAGATGGTCAAGATTCAGAAGCGAAATTATCTCGCCAAGTAGAAGCATAACAACGGAGATTTGAGTAATGTTTGATTACGAAGTATTGCGATTTGTTTGGTGGGCATTGATCGGTGTATTACTGATTGGTTTCGCCGTAACAGATGGCTTTGATATGGGGGTAGGTGCATTAGTACCTATCATCGGTAAAACAGATACAGAACGTCGAGTGATGATTAACTCCATCGCACCTCACTGGGATGGTAACCAAGTATGGTTAATCACTGCTGGTGGTGCTCTATTTGCTGCATGGCCATTAGTTTACGCTGCATCATTCTCAGGTTTTTACCTAGCAATGATCGTAACATTGGCAGCACTATGGTTCCGACCAGTAGGCTTTGATTACCGTTCT
Organism: Aliivibrio sp. S3MY1; assembly: GCF_028765575.1. Taxonomy (GTDB): domain Bacteria; phylum Pseudomonadota; class Gammaproteobacteria; order Enterobacterales; family Vibrionaceae; genus Aliivibrio. The sequence goes on from NZ_JARACO010000003.1 coordinate 20,108, forward strand.
AAAATTGAAGATAAGCGCTGGCGTTCAGCATGGGATGCTGCAATCTTCATTGGTAGCTTTGTTCCACCAGTGATCTTTGGTGTTGCGTTTGGTAATTTACTTCAAGGTGTACCATTCGAGTTAAACAACCTAATGATGCTGAGTTATCATGGTGGTTTCTTGGCGTTGTTAAACCCATTTGCATTGCTTTGTGGTTTAGTAAGCTCAGCAATGTTCATCACTCAAGGTGCAACATGGCTACAGATGAAAACAACAGAGGAGCTTCATACTCGTTCTCGTAATGTTGCGATGATTTGTAGTGTTGCTGTTATTGTTCTGTTTGTTATCGCTGGTTTCTGGGCTCAAAGTATCGAAGGTTATGTCATTACCACGGTTCTTGATCACAATGCAGCCTCTGATCCACTAAATAAAGAAGTGGTTCGTGAAGTCGGTGCGCTATTCAATAATTATAATGAATATCCACTGCTTTGGATTGCTCCAGCACTCGCTGTGATTATGCCTATCGTTACAATTATAGCTTCTCGTGTAAATATGGGTGGTTTAGCGTTCTTAAGCTCTAGCTTGACGAATGCGGGTGTTATTTTAACGTCTGGTTTCGCATTGTTCCCATTCGTAATGCCATCGAGCTTTAATCCAGATCATGGTTTAACTATGTGGGATGCGACATCAAGTGAATTGACGCTGCGATTAATGACTTATGTTGCAATCGTAATGGTGCCAATTATTCTTGCTTATACCATTTGGACGTACTACAAAATGTTTGGTCGTCTTGATTCTAAATTCATTGAAGAGAACAAAACGTCTCTTTACTAAGGAGTATTTATTATGTGGTATTTCGCATGGATCCTAGGCGTGCTGCTAGCATGTTCATTTGCAATCATTAATGCTCTTTGGTTAGAGCATTCAGAAATGATGGACAAAGACAGTGAGTAATTTCACTGACAAAATAGATAATGTTCAACGCCCAATTAATCATATAATCGTACGATTATTATTGGTAGGGGTGGCTATTTTTCACATGGCAATGCTGATGTGGGAGCCAACAGTATATTCGGAACAAATTGGTGGCTTTGGTGGGTTATTAGCACCTAGTTTGATTTATTCAGTATGTACGGCGTTCATTTTTGCGGTTGGCTTTATTCCGCAAAAATGGATTTGGAAATTGTTATTTAGTCCGTATTTTTCAATAACAATCTTAAGCTACTTTAGTTATCTCTATTTTATATAGTGGATTATATGCGATAAGATTTGTACATTAGAACGCCATACTTAGCGGTTTGTTACTTTTCTAGTGATAAACCGCTTTTTTTGGGCGATTTTTTCCACAAAAATAGATTTCATATGGTGACCGAATTCAATTTTAAGTTATAGTTAACGTCTGATTTTTCAATAAAAAGAGAAAACGTCATGGATAAAAACGCATTTAAATGGCCTATTACCATTTATTATGAAGATACTGATGCAGGTGGCGTTGTTTATCATTCAAATTATCTGAAGTTTTTTGAACGTGCTCGAACAGAACTATTACGTCATCACGGTGTCTCTCAACACGTGCTGTTAGAAAAATCAGTTGGATTTGTCGTTAAAAACGTAAATATTGATTTTATGCAAGGTGCTCGTTTAGATGAGCAACTTATTGTAGAAACATTCATAACAGAAATCAAAAAGGTGTCATTAACCTTTTGTCAGTTATTGGTTAATTCTGAAGGTAAGGTATTGTGCAAAGCTACAGTTAAGGTAGCCTGTATTGATAATGCTAAGATGAAGCCAACAGCGATACCACTATTTATATTATCGGAGATATCTTGTGACAGGTGAACTATCAATTCTCGATCTATTTTTGCAAGCTAGTTTATTAGTTAAGGTCGTGATGCTTATCCTATTAAGCTTGTCTGTAATGTCATGGGCGATGATTTTTAAACGCTCAAAAGTCCTATCAGTAGCACGTACTGATTCTGAACGTTTTGAAAATAAATTTTGGTCAGGTATGGATCTGTCTCAATTATTTAATGAAGTAAAGGTTCGTAAAGACAGAATTAGTGGCACAGAGAAGATCTTTTATTCTGGTTTTAATGAATTTGCACGTTTATCTCGAGTGAGTAACTCATCAGACGCCGTGATGGATGGTACATCTCGAGCGATGCGTGTAACCGTATCTCGCGAAGTTGATCACTTAGAAACGAATTTACCATTTCTAGCAACGGTTGGTTCAATCACCCCTTACATTGGTCTATTTGGTACGGTTTGGGGTATCATGCACTCATTTATTGCTTTAGGTTCAGTAAAGCAAGCGACACTTTCGATGGTTGCTCCTGGTATTGCTGAAGCACTAGTTGCCACTGCAATGGGCTTATTTGCTGCAATCCCAGCGGTTATTGCTTATAACCGTCTTAGCGTGAAAGTGGGTAAGTTAGAGCATAACTACGCGGCATTTATGGATGAATTTTCGAGTATCTTACATCGTCAAGCAATGGCAAGTCAGGAGAAGTAATGTCTGGCTACCAACCTAAAAAAAGAAAATTAACCGCAGAGATCAACGTTGTTCCTTATATTGATGTGATGTTGGTGTTATTGATTATCTTCATGGTAACCGCTCCGTTTGTCACTCAAGGTGTTGATGTTGAATTGCCAGAAATGACAAATACCAAATCAGCACAAGCGATGGCAGGGGAAGATCCAAATGCAACATTTATTATTGTTGAGATTGATAAAGACGGTAATTTGGGGCTAAGCGTTGATAATAAAGATGTTCGACGACCAATGTCGATGCAGGAAATGATCACTAACGTTAAAGCAGAATTAAGTATTAAACCGAACTCACCGGTTGCGGTTGGTGGTGATGCAAGCACGCCATATTCAGAGATAGTGCTTGTTCTTGACGAGCTAAGTCGAGCAGGGGTGAGTAAAGTTGGGTTACTTACTGATCTTAAGGAATAGAAGTGAATCATAGACGATGAAGTCGGATAATAATTACACCTTTGCTATTGGTATTTCTGTTGGATTGCATCTACTGCTTGTTGTAGTGCTTATTTTCAGCAGCGGCTTCGCGATGGATGAAAAACCAAAAATTAATACAATTCAAGCGGTAGTGATAGATCAAAACACCATTGCAAAGCAAGCGTCTCAAATTCGTCAAGATAGAGAAAGAGCAGAACGTGCTGAAAATGAGCGGTTAAAAAGATTGAAACAACAGGCTGCTCAATTAGAAAAAAATCGTAAAGCTGAAGAGGAGCGTATTCGTGACCTTAAAGCTCAGCAAGTTAAAGAGAAAAAAGCCGCTCGACAAGCTGAAGAAGAACGCAAAAAAGCGGTAGCAGAAGCGAAAAAGCAAAAAGAACGAGCTGTTGCTGCGGAAGCGGAACGAAAACGTAAAGCGGATGCCGCTGCAAAAGCGGAAGTTGCTAAGCAGGCTAAAATTAAAGCTGATAAAGAAAAAGCCACAAAAGAGGCGGCAAAGAAAGCGCAATTAGAAAAAGAACGGGCTGCGAAAGCTGAAGCAGATCGTAAGGCAAAAGAAAAAGCGGCAAAAGTTGAAGCCGAAAGAAAGGCCAAAGCTGAAGCTGATCGTGTGGCGAAAGCTAAAGTTGCCGCTGAAAAAGCACGCCAAGAAAAGGCTAGAGCAGCTAAAGCAGACGCTGAACGTAAGCAAAAAGAAGCCGCATTAAATGATATTTTTGCTGGTTTAGAAGATGAAACCGTTCAAAATAGCTCGGCAAAGCAGCAGCATATTGATGATGAACTTAATCGATATAGTGCTATTTATACTCAGATGATTCAACAGAACTTATTAACAGATGAGACTTATATTGGTAAAAGTTGTCGTGTGAAAATTAAATTAGCGTCATCAGGATTACTGCTTTCTGTAACAACATTGAGTGGTGATGCTCAAGTTTGTCGAGCAGCAAAAACCGCCGTAACAAAAGTAAATGTATTCCCAATGTCAAATGATGCTGATATTGCAGCTAAACTTACAAATATAAACCTTACCGTTCAACCAGAATAAGGAAGAGCAAGTGCTTAAACGATGGATGTTAACTCTTTTTATCGCCTGTTTAGGGTTTACTCAGGTAGCAAGAGCAGAATTAGAACTTGTCATTACTGAAGGTGTTGATTCAGCAAGACCAATAGGCATTGTGCCTTTCAAATGGCATGGTGAAGGCAAGTTACCACAAGATATTTCAGCCATCATTTCGTCTGATTTACAGCGCAGTGGTAAATTTAATCCTTTAGCCACCAATAAGATGCCTCAAACACCCTATAAAGATTCGGATATTAATTACGAAGCTTGGACTAAAATGGGTGTAGATGCGATTGTTACTGGTGAAATAAAGCTAAATGCTGAAGGTAAGTATGAAGTAACTTATAAGTTAATTGATGTTGTTCGAGGTCAATTAACCAAAGGAAATTCTAAAGCGTTAAATAGCGAAGGTAAGTTGGTATCAACTCAAGATCATGTTTTAGTAAACAAAGTTGCTACTTTATCTAAAAAACAATTACGTAAGTATGCACACCGTATTTCAGATGTTGTTTATGAAAAACTGACGGGCGAAAGAGGCGCTTTTTTAACTCGTATCGCTTATGTTGTCGTGAACGATAAAGTACAGTATCCATATCAGTTGCGAATTGCCGATTATGATGGTTATAACGAGCGTTTGGTATTGAAATCAAAACAGCCAATTATGTCACCTGCATGGTCTCCTGATGGTAAAAAATTAGCTTATGTGAGTTTTGAAAATAGAAAATCACAAATTTTTATTATGAATATCTATACGGGTAAGAGAGAATTAATTGCTTCATACCCTCGTCATAATGGAGCTCCTCGTTTTTCACATGATGGTAAAGAACTAGCAATAGTCTTATCCAAAGCAGGTAGTTTGAATGTTTACATCATCAATTTACAGACGAAGAAAATGCGTCAAATTACTCGCGGAAGATCGAATAATACGGAACCTTTTTGGTCTCCTGATGATAAGTCTTTAATATTTACTTCAGATCGGGGTGGTAAACCTCAGATTTATAGAGTAAATTTAGAAGATGGTTCAACAAAACGTTTAACCTGGCAAGGCAGTCAAAATCTTGGTGGGCAGATTACTCCAGACGGTAAATTTATCGTTATGGTTAATCGCTCAGAGACTGGATTTAATCTAGCAAAACAAGATTTAGAAACTGGTGCCGTCCAGGTCTTAACCAAGACACTACTGGATGAGTCACCTAGTATTGCGCCAAATGGCGGCATGGTGATTTACAGTTCCATTTATAGAAAACAGAATGTACTTTCAATGGTTTCTATAGATGGCCGTTTTAAAGCTCGCTTACCAGCGACAAACGGACGTGTAAGGGCACCAGCGTGGTCGCCATTTTTATAGCTACTAAATATTTAGGAAATAAGGAAAATATAATGCAACTAAATAAACTTCTTAAGAGTCTTTTAATCGCACTTCCAGTGGTTGCTCTTTCTGCTTGTAGTTCTAGCGACAGCGCAACTGACAGTACTGCTGGCCAAGAATCAACAAACGGCGTAGAAACTCAAGCAACGGGTGCTGAAGGTCAAATTGATACTGCTGTTGTGACTTCTATTGAAGTTGATGAAGTAATGAATGAAGCTAAAGTTCGCGCTCAAGCTGAGCAAGAGCTTCGTAAAGTTCAAACAGTTTACTTCGCATTTGATAACTCAACTATCTCTTCTGAGTACCAAGATTTGCTTGCTGCACACGCTGCTTTCTTAAGCGTAGATCCTGCAATCAAAGTAACAGTTGAAGGTCATGCGGATGAGCGTGGTACTCCTGAGTACAACATCGCACTGGGCGAGCGTCGTGCTAAAGCAGTTTCTAAATACCTACAAGCTCTAGGTGTTTCTGCTGACCAAATCTCTATCGTAAGCTACGGTGAAGAGAAGCCACTAGTACTAGGTCAAACTGCTGAAGATTATGCTAAAAACCGTCGCGCTGTATTAGTATACTAATCGACAGTTTATAAGGCAGACTTATATGAAATACAGTAACCTTAAGCGAATTATTCCGCTTACGTTGCTGGCGAGTGCGGCGACCCTTGTGGTCGCCGCTCCTGCTCCAGTCACCGATTTAAATGCAACAGCTACCTCTTCTGCTCCAGCATCTTCTACAAGCATTGAGCGTCTAGAACGCTTAATTAAAAGCCGCAATCAAATTCAACTGCAGTTACAACAACAACTTGATGGCTTATCAGAAGAATTGTCGGAAATGCGCGGTATGGTTGAACGTAATAGCTACGAGCTTGATCAAATGCTAGAGCGTCAGCGCCAGCTATACATTGAAATCGACACACTGAGAACAGCAAAGCCAGTTCCAGACGCGACACCAACAGAAGGCTCGGGTGATACTGGTGCTTCAGGTTCTTATGCGGCTGATACGAATGAAAATGAAGCTTACCAAAATGCGGTAGATCTTATTTTAAAGAAAAAAGACTACGCAGGAGCAACAAAAGCATTCCAAGAGTTTGTCGTTGCTTATCCTGATTCGGTATATAACTCAAATGCTCATTACTGGTTAGGCCAACTTTACTTTGCACAAAAGAATGACATCGAAGCGGCAAAAAGTTTTGCTAAAGTCGTTAGTTATTCTGATTCAAATAAACGTGCAGATGCATTATTAAAGTTAGGCGAGCTTGCTAAACGAAATAACAATAAAGCTGCTGCTCAAAAATATTATCAAAAAGTGATTTCTGAATATCCAGATAGCACCACGGCGAAAACAGCTGATAATCAGTTAAAATCGTTATAAATAGAAACTAAAAAGGGGCCGAAACGCTCCTTTTTTATTACCTCTAACTTGCTGCTTATAGCATAAGGCGTATAATATCTAGATTATTTTAAGATATTAATGAGCTGAGCAATGGGCCACATTTTAGACCACGTCGATACGGTATATCCTTTTCCTCCAAAACCTATCAAATTAAGCGCTGATGAGAAAATGCAGTACATCGCGAAAATTAAGCAGCTGCTTAGCGATAAAAATGCGGTATTAATTGCTCATTATTATACTGATCCTGAGATCCAAGCGTTAGCTGAAGAGACGGGTGGCTTTGTAGGTGATTCACTTGAAATGGCCAAATTTGGTAATCGCCATGACGCGAAGACACTGGTTATTGCTGGTGTTCGTTTTATGGGTGAATCTGCAAAGATTTTAACGCCTGAAAAAACCATCTTAATGCCAACACTAGAAGCCGAATGCTCGCTTGATCTAGGCTGTCCTGCTGATAAATTTACAGAGTTCTGTGATGCTCATCCTGAACACACTGTTGTTGTTTATGCCAATACCTCAGCAGCAGTAAAAGCTCGTGCTGATTGGGTCGTAACGTCAAGTATCGCTCTCGAAATTGTTGAACACCTTGATGATGAAGATAAGAAAATCATCTGGGGACCAGATCGTCATTTAGGTTCATACATTGCGAACAAAACTGGCGCAGATATGCTGTTATGGCAAGGCGAATGCATTGTTCATGATGAGTTTTCGGCAAAAGCACTAAAAGATGCGAAAGCACTTCACCCAGATGCCGCAGTTTTAGTTCACCCAGAGTCGCCAGCAAGTGTGGTTGAATTGGCTGATGCGGTAGGGTCTACAAGCCAGTTAATTAAAGCTGCCAAAGAGTTACCACAACAGAAAATGATCGTAGCAACCGATAAAGGCATCTTCTTTAAAATGCAGCAAATGGTGCCAGAAAAAGAACTGTTAGAGGCTCCAACTGCCGGTGCTGGTGCAACGTGCCGTAGCTGTGCTCATTGTCCGTGGATGGCGATGAATGGCCTTGTAGCGATTGAGAAGGCGCTTAATGAAGGTGGTGCAGAGCATGAAATCTTTGTTGATGAAGAAACACGTCTAAAATCACTTATTCCATTAAATCGCATGCTAGATTTTGCAGAGCAACTAAACGCGAATAAGTAATGCTTTATATCGTTAAATAAGAATGGCGACCAACGTGGTCGCCATTTTTGTTATTGGGTTTTCCTTTATTCGTCGCGACTTGCTTCCGCTTCTGCAAGTTCAAAACCACGCATGGTTAAGCCTGATAACATCATAGGAACCGCTTTGTAAATTTCCACAAATTCATCTAAACCCTCAATGCCTTGCTCTTTAAGCGTAGATAGAGCGGTTTCAGGATCAAAAAGCATGCTGATAGAAAGTAATACGCCGCCTAATAGAGCATTGTTTTCACTCTCTTCTGGCATTAGCGTTTCCCAATCGTCACGAGTTAATTGCCAGCCTTGCAATAAACCCTCAGAGAACTGACGAGTTTGTGCAGTTACAATCTCTTCATCATCAAGTTGACATGCTTCAGGCCATTGCCACTGGCCAGATAAAAAGGCTTCGCGATACTCATTCCATAGGTTAACTACAGTATTAGCATACGTTTCTAAATCTTCTGCTGTGGTAAAAGGAGACACCTCTTCGCCACCCCACAAAAACGCTAGCCATTCATTAGGGTTAATAAGATTTGGAGCCGCAGCCATAGCAGCAATAAAACCTTGTGTTTGTGCCTCTGTAAGCAGTTTATTTTCTAATTCAGGGTTTGAAAGAATTGCCGTAAGTGATAAAGACATAATGTTCTCATTCCATTCAAGTTTTCATTATTGTATCAAGAACTTTCAATATTGTCTGAATAGAAATTTATGCTTAGTTTCTTGTCTTAATACGCTGTCTCTTTGTGAAGCTAACTCATAAAATGTAACAAATAGCAAATTAAGCTGATTTCAGGTTAAAAAGTAGTTGTAAATTTACTACACTGGCTCAACTTCGAGATCTAATTCTAATAACATTGTGATTAAATGGCGATAATTACTAGCTAGATCTATTCAGCTAGTTCTATCGACTGCTATCACACTAGTCGGCAGTTTATTAACCTGGTTTATTATAGTTGGAGTGAGAAAGTTAATGTCTAAGAAAGGACCATTTTGTATCCGAAATGCAGCGGCGGATACATTTGCAATGGTGGTTTTTTGTTTTATTACGGGCATGTTTATTGAAATTTTAGTTTCAGGGATGACATTTGAGCAGTCACTAGCATCAAGGACTCTCTCAATACCAGTTAACATAGCAATTGCTTGGCCTTACGGGGTATTTCGTGACTTTATGTTGCGTCAAGGTGCTCGTATATCGCCGAGAAAATTGATGAAAAATATTGCAGATTTAGTGGCGTATGTGACATTTCAATCACCAGCTTATGCAATGATTTTATTGGTTGTGGGTGCAACACCAGAACAAATCATTACAGCGGTTTCAAGTAATGTTGTTGTTTCATGTGTTATGGGCGTGTTTTACGGCTACTTCTTGGATGCATGTCGTAAAGCATTTAAAGTTCCTGGTTACTACACATCACAAACGTAAGTATAAACTTTTATGTTATAGATAGAGCCAGCATATAATTATGTTGGCTTTTTTGTTTATAACACGAGCAAGGCGCGTAAAAATAAAGCAAACAATTGAGATAATGCAAGAAACTCCTTGACCATGTCGGCTTAAATCATTAAATTAGCGCTCGTTGTCTCGAAAGAGCAATGATTCGGTGAGTTGTCCGAGTGGCTGAAGGAGCACGCCTGGAAAGTGTGTGTACGGCAACGTACCGAGAGTTCGAATCTCTCACTCACCGCCACATTCTAAGCCCTAGCAGAAATGCTGGGGCTTTTTCGTATCTGTAGCTTACACTTTATTCTAATTCATTTTTTCTGCACAATTATCTGTAAATTCCTTTCTTGATCTAAAAAGTCATTTCTAACGTATTCCTTATGTAAATCCAAAATTAGAGGTTCATATGTATCAGTTGACCATTTTTTATGATGGAACTTGTCCATTGTGTGCAAAAGAGATGAATGCGCTTAAGCAACAAGACAAAAACAATGCGATAAAAACCATTGATATTTATAGTGAAGACTTTTCTGAATATCCTAATATTGACCCAAAGGCTGCAAATACGATTTTACATGCATTAAACCAACACGGTGAGCTGATCCTCGGGTTAGATGTCACGTACTTTGCATGGAAACTCGTGGGTAAAGGTTGGCTTTATGCTCCGCTTCGGTGGCCGGGAATTAAAGTACTTGCCGATTGGTGCTATTTACATTTTGCTAAAAATCGCTATCGAGTGTCCTATTGGCTAACGGGGTCTTCTCGTTGCACTAAAACCAGTTGCTCAAAATAGTTTGTGAAGTGCTCTTTCACTAACCAAAAAATTATTGTTTATTTAATTTCTATTTACCTACCAAGCTTCTTCATAACAGCGTAGGATTAGACTAACTTTAGCTAAAATCAGGCTTGCACCTAGGTGCTCTAAGATAAAATCATGAAATTAACTGAAAAACCGTTACTTAATAATGCTTTACTCATTTCTATTTGTACTCCACAGTTTAAAGGTGAGGAAGCAAAAGCCTCTTTAGCTGAACTTGCTCGCTTGGTAACAACGCTAGGCTTTAAAGTAGTGGGAACTCAGTCTCAAAACCAAAGCTCCACACAAAAAATGAGCGTTTTAGGTGCAGGGAAACTGGCTGAAATCGCGCACATTACGGGTAATCAAGGCGAGAATGATGACGCTGATACCGAAGATTTTTTTGATGAAACAGACTTTGACGATATTCCATCAGAAAACCTTCCATTTGGTAGTGCTGATGTAGTGGTTTTTGATTGCGATTTAACGCCGTCACAATTGCGAAATGTTGAAAATCAGCTTGGTGTTCAAGTTTATGATCGTACTGGTATTATCATCGAGATCTTCAGCCGTCATGCTCGTACTCGTACCGCTCGTCTTCAAGTTGAAATGGCTCGCCTAAACTATGTCGCCCCACGATTGAGAGAATCTTCGATTGGTGATAATGAACGCCAAATGGGTAAAGGTGCCGGTGAAACAACGCTAGAGCTTGATCGTCGTAAAGTGCGTGATCAATTGGCTGAGTTACGCCGAGAGCTAGCAAGTGTTCAGGATGAGCTTAAAGGTCGTCGAGCTCAGCGATCAGAACTGTTTTGTGTAGCACTAGTGGGTTATACCAATGCTGGTAAATCCTCAATGATGCGAGCTTTGACAGGCAGTGAAGTGCTTGTTGAAAATAAACTGTTTGCAACGCTGGATACGACGGTACGTGCGTTGTATCCAGAGACACAGCCTCGTATTCTAGTATCAGATACTGTTGGATTTATTAAAAAGCTTCCTCACGATTTAGTGGCGTCTTTTCATTCAACCTTAGCAGAAGCGCACGATGCTTCATTATTACTTTATGTGGTGGATGCGTCAGATCCAACGTTCAGATCTCAACTTGATGTTGTGCATGAAGTGCTTGCTGAAGTGGGCGTTGACGACATTGATAAATTGTTAGTGTTAAATAAATCAGATCAACTGACACCAGAGCAACAACAAGAACTGATGGAAGAGTTTCCAGATGCAATGATGACATCAACTCGTAATCCGCTTGATGTCGCTAAGCTGCATAAATATATTGTTAACGCTTCTGAGCAAGGAATGATCGAAGAAGAATTGATCATTCCTTATACCGCTAAAGGTATTATCGGAGAAATTCGTTCAAGCATGAGTGTGACTAAAGAAGACTATGATTATGAACATATTAAGTTAACGGTACGCTCAAGTGCGATTGATTTAGCAAGATTAAAGAAGTTAATGTCTAAGTAATTTTTAGCCATTATTTAAAATAAAAAACCAAGATAGAAATGTCTTGGTTTTTTGTTAGGTATCATTCCTTTTTTTGAACGAAGTAAATACATTGAGAGTGTGAAGATGTTTGAGGTTAAAAACGTAAATTATACTGGTGACAATAAACAAGTGATTCACGAAGTGCGTGATACTGTGTTTATTCAAGAACAAAGTATAGATCCTGACATTGAGTTTGACGGATTAGATCAATCAGCAGTACATGCAATTGTTTATAGTAACGCTCAGCCAGTTGGTACCGGCCGTATTTTAGACGATGGGCATATTGGTCGTATTGCTATTTTGAAAGCATTTCGAGGTCAGGGGCTAGGATCTAAGATTGTTTTATCATTGATTGATGAAGCAATAAATAAAGGCTATCCACGTGTGTATTTAGGATCTCAAAAACACGCAATAGACTTTTATACTAAATTAGGTTTTGAACCATTTGGTAATGAATTTATGGAAGCGGGCATTCCACATTTATCAATGGAAAAACAGCTTAATAGGTAAGGTTATATACAAAAAAGGCGCAGTGTCATTAAACACCGCGCCTTTCATTAAATTTCTGTGATTATTTAGTAATCGCCGTCGCTTGGTTCAATAAAGAATTCACCATCAACCGTTTCTGTAATTTCTAGGATTTTTACAATTTCGCCATTAATGGTGATATTGGCTAAACGAACAGGATCTTCATCATACGGGTGAAAAGGTGCCATTTGTAGTTCGATACGGTACTCTTCATCATCAGCGCCTTGGAACCAGCCTTCACCAAATTCTAGCTCTATCTCATCACCTTCTTCAGGGCAAGTATGATAAGCCGAAACAAGTAGGGCACCTTCAAAATTAAGGGTCATCGTATCACCCCATTCTACAACGTATTGAGCATCTTCCATTGTTTATTACCTTTAGCGATTGTGGTGCGCATTGTAACGCGCACCCTTGGTAAATCCTACTGCTTATTCACCTGCAACCATTGGGCGGTGTTGGCGCATACTTGCTAATAACATATAAATAGCCGTTGCTAATAAAATGGCAAATAAGTAACTCATCAAACCTTCAGTCGTATTCATTAAAGTATTTGCAAGCACTGGACCGCATACTGAGCCAATGCTGTAGCTAAATAGCATTACTTGTGTTGCTGATACGATATAAGATTCATCTAGTGTATCGCAGCCTAAAGAAATCGCGATAGGATAAATAGCAAACGCAGCCATACCAAGTAGAACCAGCGCCGTAGCAAGAACAGGAGTACTATTGCTCAATGTGGTTAAACCAATCGAGAAAACGCCTAAAATACAAAATAGAGCCATTAGCAGTGTTTTACCTAAGTGCTTAGATAAGTAAGACACAAGAGGCTGAACCGCCATTCCACCAAGAACAATCAATGCCATTAAGCTACCAATTTGCGTGGTGTTAATATTTCGATGTTTCAGTTCTAAAGGCATTAAGCCATATACCGCACCAAGCAATAAACCAGAAACCACACAGCCCATGATTGATGCTTTGTTTAGTTTTAAAATTTGCTTTAGGTTTAACACATTGTGATGCTGTACTTGTGGTTGTGCGCCTTTACCAAATAGTAAACAAGCAATAGCTATCATGATTAAGCCAATAATCATGTAGTAAGGCAGTAAGCCTTCAATACCGATAAAGCCGATACCAAGTTGACCTAATGACGAACCACCATAAAGCGCTCCCATGTATAAACCTAAGCGTTTTGGACGGCTTTCAGCATCGCCAATTAATAGCCAAGACTCAACAACAACAAACACGCCTGCTACCGCAATACCAGCCACAAAACGAGCTGTCATCCATACCCATTCAACAGGCATGGTAGGAAGAATAACAATTGTTGCCGCAAGTAATACTAAAAATAATACAAAAGCATTCTTATGCCCAAGACGAGCAACAAACGGTTCAATAAGACCTGCACCAACAAGAAGGCCGGCATAAAATGCACTGGCTAACCAACTGGCGTATTTCGCCTCAATCCCATACTGGCTTAGCATCAATGGAATAAGGCTCATTAAATAGCCAGATGCGATAGCAAATAAAGAAAGTGCAATCACAGGGATAAGTAGAGCAGGTTGTGATTGAGTTGATGTTGTTGTGTTCACCGCAGTGCCTCAAAAAAAGTAATAGAAGTAAGTAGGTTTTCCGCGACTATGAGGCTAATAAGTACCCAAGTAAAACGAGTAATTTTATTGGTAAGGATAAATTTTTTTTATCAATAAATGGTGTGCGAGAAAATAATGGATTATATAAAAATGTGATAAATGATATGGGTGGAAATAGGGATAATAAACCAGTACTAGCATTGGCTGGCTTTTTAAAATGTCTAATGTATCCGACATGAATGCATTGCTGTTTCATAAGCAAAAAATGATATTTTTATCTTTTTTATTGGTTATCTTTTTGTTTTTATTTGTGTTTTTTCTTTGGTGTCCCGCAGCGGAAAATCGTACATTATGTTGCCACTGTTTTTATTTCAGCCATTGTATTTTATGTTCTTTTTTTGGGTGGGGTAAATACAGATTAAGGATTAACAGCGATGGAACTGATTGGTGAGCTGGCGCAGAAAACAGAAGCACATCGTTTTTGTGATTGTTTATTAAACACAGGAGACTGGTTGTGGATTTCAGCGTTAAGTCGTGGGGGTATTGCGAACACTCTTTTGTGTTGTGCTAAGAAATAAGGATTATTTATACTAATGGATAGCGACTAATTGTCGATACCCATTTTTAATCTATTTTGAGGGTAGTTAGAAACTATTATTGATGACGCTTCTTTTCTAACTGCTGATTCACAAGTAAAGCAATAAGGATTAATCCGCCACCTAAGCTTAAACGCAAAATATCCGCATCGTGATTCCAGATAAGCAAGTTCACTAAAATTCCTGCTGGAATAAGTAAGTTATTCATTACCGCTAACACACCGACATTAACTAACGTAGCGCCTTTATTCCACATAAAGTAACCAAGACCAGAAGCAATCGTGCCTAAGTAAACGAGAATGCCCCATTGTGTCGTTGTTGTAGGTAGTTTTTCACTGTTACCAAAAATAGCGTAGCAAACAGTAGCTACAATTAATGCGCCAATAAAGAAAAATCCAAAAACATTCTTTTGTTCAATAGCTTGATCTTTCATTAAGCGTTTATAGCACACTTGTCCAGTAGCAAAGCATAAATTAGCCCCTTGAACCATGGCAAACCCAAGTAGGAAATTAGAATCAAGACCGTTATAGCGAATGGTGATAGCCCCTAAAGTTGCGATCACAGCACTGATCATAAAGTGAGGATGAAACTTCCCTTCAAAGGCATCATTTAACAAAGTGATATAAATAGGTGTCATAACCGTGAACAGTAAGACTTCAGGTACAGTTAGGTATAAGAATGACTGGTAATAAAAAATGTACATTAAACCAAGTTGAATAGCACCAATTAGCATAAGCTTGATGGCAATAGGTGCGGAGACTTGTTTAGGGCGTAAAAATGGAATAAAAATCAAAGTGGCTAAGCCAATACGCATCAGTACTGAGAACCAAGCATCAACTTGTCCTGCGAGGTAAACCCCAATCAAACTAAAAGAGAAAGCCCAAAGAAGGGTAATTGAGAGTAAATATGACATGAGTAATCCATTAATAAAATCAGTGGTAGCATTCTAAATGAGATTTACTATCAGTAAAGAAAAAGATAAGAAAAACAGAGTGTCATAGATCATGAATTACCTCACTGAGATGTATGTTTTACTACATAGATATCTATCGAGGTGACTGGGAAATCATAGTGAGTTTGGGTCAAGTTTAGCGTTTACAGTGTCCCTGTTGAGTGTTGTGGTCGCGTGCTCATACTTTAACAGGTCGCTAGCTTTCTGGAGGGCATTGCTCTTGGCGGTTAGCTCAGGCTAGACCGCCAAGATAGGGAACATAGCATAGCTAAGAGTAATGCAAATTGGCCTACTTTATTGGCACAATAAAAGTCACTTTTACTGGTTACTTTTGTAAAAGTCCCATGCATTAACAACTTCACCTGTTTTGAGTGTGCAATCACTGTTCTCTAAATTGTAAGAACCTTGTTGCTCAATGCAGTAAACGGCAGCTGGGTTTGCTTTTCCGACTGGTTTTGTCATTTCTTGTTTATGACTGCGGTAGTATTCCCACCCATTAACTATATCGCCATTTCCCAGAGTACAATTACCTGAGTCTAAATCATAAACTCCACGCTCAGCACAAAATTCAGCTGCAGGGTTCGCCATATATACTTTCGCTGATTGTTCTTCTGTTTCTGAAGAGCTACAAGCTGCAAGAGAAAGCAGTAAGCTAAGAGTAATTACTATTTTTTTAAACATAAGAGCTCCGGAATTGAAAAATGAAAAGAATTATTGGCAATTTTGAGTCGTTGTAAATTTATCGTTGAAACTTCTAAATATACGCGTATTCCAATTTTGGTCATCATTCAATTTAAAGTCAATCGCATAATTTGTACCAGCGACAACTTGTGTGTTTACTGCGAGTATTTTTTCAAGTTTGGCTGACGTATTCATCATACCTAAAACGTGTTTAATTACCACTTTAACTTCTGGAGTAATGGTTGATGTTGTCCAGCCTCCTGCTAAATGGTTATCTGGGTTGCAATATGAGTGGATATTTTTGGAAGATATTGCTGGTGTTTGTATTGGTAGTGCTGAGCACCTCGTAATGAATAATGACAGCTAAATTCATGGTGGCTCTATGTGTATATGAGCAGCTTTTAATTAACCTAAGATTCGGTTAACTATTAATAACCATATATTTAATATTTTCCCTTTGTCTTCTTAAAAGTGCTATTATGCGGAGAAGATCACGGAATTTGAAAAAAAACCTCATTAAGCCAAGGTTTTATTTGATGGTTATGTGTCTTTAATGTTGCCGGCATGGAGTGCTAGTTGTTGTAATGTAAATAAAAGTGGTTGTTTATGCTCCTTAAGTCAGACAAAAAATTATTGACCCTTATCTCTGTGTTACCTACAGCTCTTATTAGTTTGTTTACTTTGATTTTAAGTACAATTGTTATTCATGAGAATGAAATAAAGAAAAACTCAGTAATTGAATTGTTGTATCAAGATTCAATTATTAAAGAAAAGGAAAGAGTAAAACAACAAGTCGATTATATTTATAATCAAATTATTGTTGAAGAAAAATTAGCTGAAGAAAAAATAAGAGGGGTTCTTAAAGAAAGAGTAGAGGAATCATTTAATGCATTATCTCTTATTTATAATCAAAATAAATATAAGTCTAACAATGATATTATCAAGCTGATTTCATGTATTCTTCGTAAAACGCGATTTAATAATGGAAGGGGTTACTTCTTTATTTATAATATGGAAGGGAAAAACTTAATGCATCCAATTAAATCAGAGATAGAAGGTAAAAATAATATTCATTATACGGATGCTGATGGAAAATTTTTAATAGAAGATTATATTCAGTCTATTAAAAATAATGGCGGAGGATTCAATAAGTGGCGAGAGGATAATCCAAATCAAGAGAGCGAATATTTAAAAAAAATTAGCTACATTAAATATTTTGAGCCATTAGATATATTTGTTGGGTCTGTTGAATACGTCGATAATATAAAAAAAGATGTTCAAGATAAATTGTTATCGTGGATAAGTGATATAAGATATGGTAATAATGGTTATATTCTTATTTTAGATAAGAGTGGTAATATATTATCGCACTATGATAAAGATAGAATAAATACAAATATCTATGACAATGATGAAATTATAGAAAAAGAGTTTATCGACGAGTTAGATGAAAGGTTAAATAATAAAGATAGTATTTTTTCTAGATATTTAAATTATTTTAATAGTGTAGTTAATAACGATAAGACAAAGTTAAGCTACATTAGAAAATACGATGACTGGGATTGGTATATAAGTGCTGGAGTATATACTAAAGAGCAGAAAGAACTGATATCAAGCAAAGAAAATATATTGATTGAAAAAAATCAGCAAGAATTAATGCAAATATTAATGGTAATGTTAATTTTAGCTTTTAGTTTGGCTCTATTATCACTAACGATTAGTAAATATGTAGGTCGTAGATTTACTAAATTTCAAATGAGAATTAGCAATGATTTTAATGTTCTCGAAAAGACAAAAAATAAAATGCAACATATGGCTTTGCATGATTCTTTAACACAGTTGCCAAATCGATTCATGCTTGAATCAAAAATTGAAGAGGAAATTGTTAAAGTCAAAAAAAACCAAAAAAAATTGGCTTTAATGTTTGTTGATTTAGATAACTTCAAAAAAGTAAATGATCATTATGGACATGATGTTGGCGACATGCTGTTAAAGAAAATAAGTGCGCGATTTACTCATATTATTAAAGATAACAATATGGTGGCACGATTTGGTGGTGATGAGTTTATTTTTTTCTTTTCTAATTTGAATTCAAAAGAAGAGGCAGAAATAGCGGTTAATAAAATTCAAAACATCTTCAACGATGAAATGATTATTTGTGGTAAAGAAATAACAACAGGTTGCAGTATTGGTATTGCTATGTATCCTGATGATGCTGATAATTTCTCTGATTTAATTGGTAAAGCAGATATTGCATTATTTAAATTAAAAGGAGGGCAGAAAGGAAGCTCATTATTTTTTGATAAAACCATTAATGAAGAGGTAAATTATCAATTTACCCTCGAAAATGAACTCAGAAATGCATTAGACAATGATGAGATATCACTGGTATATCAACCGCAAATAGAGGTGAAAACCGGGAAAATATATGGTGTTGAAGTGTTATCTCGTTGGGATAATAAAACATTAGGCGTTGTGTCACCGGTGCAATTTATATCCGTCGCAGAAGAAACAGGCATGATTGATGACATTGGTGATTTTGTTTTAAAAAAATCATGTGAAGATATACAAAAAGTAATGCCTAATGGAGAAAATGCCATTATGCTCTCAGTTAATATATCTCCAAAGCAGTTGATTAAAAAGGATTTTGTTGAAAGAATTATGAATATTGTATGTAAATCTGGGATTGATATATCGAGAATTACATTAGAAATAACTGAAAATATATTAATTAGTGATCTTGATGCAGCGGCTCCAATTTTATTAGCACTAAAAAAACTTGGGTTTGGGATATCATTAGATGACTTTGGAACAGGTTATTCATCGTTAAGTTATCTGAATAATTTGCCGATAACTGAAATTAAAATTGACCGTTCTTTTGTTAATAGTTTATTTACAAATAATCAAAGTGAAACTTTAATTAAGGCTATTATTGCTATTGGTTCTTCGTGTCAAATGACTGTGGTAGCAGAAGGTGCTGAAACCAAAGAGCAGTTAGATAAATTAAAGGAATACAAGTGTGATTTAGTGCAAGGATATTATTTAGATAAACCGCTTTTAATCAAGGAATTACAAGATAAGTATTCGTAGTCTATTTATTATAGATAAAAAAGAGCAGTGAAATAAATCACTGCTCTTTTTATGTACGTCAAGCAGGGAGAGCGGGAGTCTCCTCCTCGATTACCTGTCGTTAATCATGAATTATAAGTTACACACTTTTGTCCAGCTACCATCATTGCCCGGTGTTGCTGCAGTCCACCAATTTGCTTGATAGATAACGCTGTTATGAATCACTTTATCATTAGTATTTGCATGACTTGGATTACCAGCCCAATCTTTTTGTGGAAGATCTGGATAAGTGACTAGACCTGTGGCATCACAACTGGCATCTGGCGTACTGCCATTATTACCACCAGAGTTTAAATCCGCTAGTGGTAGATCTGGTTGCTCAAACTTAAAGGCATAATCAACATTATTGATTGTCACTGTGTAGTTTGCAGGGCCTGAAATCGGTAGATAATAAACCATATCTAATTCATATACCCCGCCAGCAGGTAATGCTTTCCATGCAGGAAGAGTAAAGGCTACTCGGTGCATGGTGCCATCAAAACCACCGATATTGTTTGCACGAGTATGACCAGAGGCGATTACTTGTAAACCACCACCTGATTGATCTTTTGCATTATCAGGTGCAGATACTGGGATATCGAATTGGAACTCTGTTCCTCCTGGAATATCTTGTCCTGTATTATTGGTAAAGTTGATTTTTGGATTAATTGGGTAGTTTTGGTCACCCACTTTAAATCCACCTACGCTTACCGCAATATCAACAGTTTCAGATGGGATTGCTCCAGTCGCGACGGTATTACCATATGGCGTTGCAGATTTAAATTTCTCATAAATTGCTTTAGTCATGGTATTACCCATGTGGTACTCACCATTGCCCGTCTGACAAGCTGCTTCTGTTGCATCAACAGACGTTCGGTTACCATTCGCATCTAGAACATAACAGTTGTAATCACCTGCCAGTTCCCAGAACATGATGCCACCAATTTCTTGGTCAATAACATAGTCAGCTTTGACATTAATAGAATCTTTATCTTCGGTAGATAAGAAGACTTTTTTCTCAGCATTCCATAACCATGGTGCTACAGCGACGCTATCGTAATGATGAGTATAAGTACCGACTAACTGATCGGCAGGATCATTCGCAGGATCTAAACCGTAGATACTTGCGTAAGAACCAAAGATACCTTCTTGAAGGTTTTTAGCATGCCACATAGGGTTAGAACCTGCGCCCATTTCTTGGCCGTATGAGTTCTTATCGTGCCACATGTTATCGATACCTAATGCACCGTAACCACAATTGTTTTTCTCACCTTCGCCTGTTCCTGCATCACATTGAGCTTGATCTGGTAATGGAGCGCGACCCCATAGACCATTCTCACCACCAGTAACACCTTGCCAACCACGAGTATAATAAGGAACACCAATATTGATACGGCCAGCAGGCATTGAACCACGGAAGTAATGATAAGCCCAGTCAGTATTTAGATAACCAATACCACCGTAAGCAGCTGTGCCATATACATTCCATTGAGCTAATTCTGAATCTTTACCTGTATCATACAAGGCCGCATTGTGACCTACGTGATCATTCCATGCACCGTGTAAGTCATAAGACATGATGTTTACATAATCTAAGTATTGAGTAACATCAAAGGTTTCCATACCACGTAGTAAATAACCTGAAGATGGCGCTGCGATAGTTAGCATATAATACTGGCCATCTTGTGCAGAGATAACATCTAGTTTTTCACGAAGTGTTTTCATTAATACTTGATATGATGCCCATAAAT
Organism: Aliivibrio sp. S3MY1; assembly: GCF_028765575.1. Lineage (GTDB taxonomy): Bacteria > Pseudomonadota > Gammaproteobacteria > Enterobacterales > Vibrionaceae > Aliivibrio. The sequence goes on from NZ_JARACO010000003.1 coordinate 40,980, forward strand.
ATTGACGACGAGGTTCCATGAATGCTTTATCGTCAGGGTTACCAGCACCGGCCATAGAAGTCGGGTATTCGTAATCAATATCTAAACCATCAAACTTGTATTTACGCATCATTTCAACAGCAGATGCGGCAAACTTTTCAATACCTGCGTGATTGATGCTACCATCGGCATTGGTTGTCATAGTATAGAAACCACCATCAGCAACACGATTACCATCTGCGCCAAAGTGACCGCCAGTTTCAGCCCAACCGCCAATAGAGATTAAGGTTTTAACTCCATGTTTTTCTTTTGCAGTAGCGAGAGCCCCAAAATGACCTTTAAAGCCGAGTGTTGGATCAATCTCAACACCAGTCCATTCTTTGCCTGTTGCCGCGTTATTTGGATCGGTAACATCACCCACATTAACTTTGCCATCAGAGCCAATACTTACAAATGCATAGTTGATGTGGGTTAGTTGCCCCCAAGGAATGTCTTTTACGAGATAGCTATTTTGTTCATCGCCACCATCTCTCCAACTGGTAAAATAACCAATAACACGGCGAGGGTGATCTGCTCCCATTAACTCACGACCTTCTTTATCATAAGTTGTACAGTAGGGGACAGTAACACCTTCAGTTTGATATAAACCATCAGGACGACAGTTATCAGCAACAGGAAGTGAGCTAGTGACAGTCAATGTCAATGCGGTTGAATTAGTTGAAGCTCCTAAGTTATCTGTTGCCTTTGCATAAACAGAGAGAGAACCTGCGGCCGTTGTTTCATATTGTAAAGTATAAGGTGCGGTAGCGGTTGTTCCGACAAGAGCGTTGTTAATATAGAAATCAACGTTGTCTATATTGCCATCAGAGTCTGTCGCGTTAGCGGTTAATGTAACAACATCACCTGTTGTTATTTTATCTGTTGAGCTAGGAGACGTTAAATCAACGGTTGGAGCGACATTAGCGGCTTCATCAGAACAAACGCCTAAATCTTGCCATGCGCCCCATTCGCCAGCAGTCACAGGGTCGTTATTTTGGGTCCAATACTTTGCTTTATAGGCATTACTGCCTTGTTTTACTTCTTCTCCACCGTTATAAACTTTGCCAGCATCCCATGTTTCAAGAGGAGTACAATCTACCGCTGCTTGAGAATTAAATGCCATTAAACAAGAAAGGGTAAGTGTAGAGAGGGTAAATTTATAATTATGTTTTCTTTTTAACTTTGAATGTTCCATTTCATATCCTTAAAGGTAATTCAAAACATCAATCTACTTTTTAATTGATGTAAAATTAGATTAGGATAGAAATAAGAATATGCGAGATTGGGTTTATAAATTAAAGAGTCACTCGCAATAAATGTAATTCTAGTAAGATCGATTACATTTATTTTTGTAGCAATGTTGTAAATATAGAATAGATAACAGTAAAGTGACAGCTTAATAAGGTTAGGTGACAATGAGTTATTTGATTATAAAGCTTTAGATAGCAAAACGCCGCTAATAAAAGCGGCGTTTTAACATAGGTGGAAGCCCCAGCCACATCCCGGCACACACGTCACTCGCTGCGGCTGCTTCCTTCCGGATCTGACCGAGTTCACGAGTTAGTGTTGCGAGAGGACCAGGGCCTCCATAGATTCTGTTGTTCCTTAGAACGAGAGATATTATTGTACATGCGTATTAATAATGCAAGAAGAAATCATAAAAAAGAAGTTAAGTGATTAATAAGTAAACTAGAATGATTGAAAGTGTGGTGTTATCAGTCAAATGAGTATCTTAAAGTTGATATAGATATACCAAATACCACAACAACGACTCACGGCTATCATCAAAAATAAGCTAATGGAAAGCGTATCTTTCTTGTGTCACATAAATGACGTCAATAATAAAGTAATGAAAATCAATGTATTCATAATAACTATTAGAGCATGATCACTAATATTTATTATTTATTTGATAGAATAAATAATAAAAGTTGGCTGAATTGAATAGTAGTATGATTTACAAACAGATTAAATATTTCCTGATCACTATCTTCCTGATAGGGATCACGCCTGTCTTTTATTTTTTAGGAGCATATCAATCAGAATTGGACTCTATTCAATTTCAAAGGCAGAATGCGGCTAAGCATCAGATTAACTATAGTCAAAAAGAGGTTTACTCTATAGCTTCACAGTTGGGCACGTCATTAAAATTATTATCAGACAATCGAGTATTACTGCAATTTATTCAAAAACCATCACTGAAAAATAGAGAATTACTCGAATCTCTGTGGGCGCTTACCGTAACTAATTATTCTTACATTTCTCAAGTGCGTTTTATTGGGGTGGATGGCAAAGAAATCTCTCGTATTAATGAAGATAATAATAAGGCCACAGTAACCCCAAGTAACGAACTTCAAGATAAATCTAATCGAGACTATTTTATTTATGCACAAACACTTAAAGCGAATACGCTAGGTTTTTTTGGTATCGATCTAGAAATTGAACATGGAAAGATAGTGATTCCTCCAAAACCGTCATTACGCATATTTACACCGATTGAAATAGATAATGAGCGTAAAGGTTATCTCTTTTTTAATTTAGATATATATGAAATTGTAGCTAGAGTAGAAGCCTCATTAGAGGCTGGCTACCAATTAGAATTTATTAATGAAGAAGGGTATTACCTTGCCTCTCAAGATAAATACAAAACGCTAGGACACCTGATTTCTGAGCGAGATAGCTATAATGTTCTCATTGAGACACCTGAGTTATGGCGGAAAATGAAAACTCAAAATGTGGGAGAGTTTTATGATAATCAATTCTTTTATTCATTTTCAAAAATAAAGCTAGACGGTGATGTTGGCAGTAGTTCGCTATACTTAATATTAACCAGTGATAATAGTTTAGAAATAACAAACTTAGATCATAAGCTGACGTTTATTATTTATGAATCCATTATGGCAATGATTTTCATTATTACTATTTCTATCGTCATTGCTCGATATATTGCTAAACATAGAACGACGAGTCTTGAAAGTCAGTTAGCATTAGCCGCATTGAATGGTATGTCAGCGATAGTTATTACCGATAAAAATAATCGCATTATTAAAGTAAATGAAGAGTTTACGCGCTTAAGTGGGTGGAGAGAGGAAGACGTTATCGGAAGAACGCCTTCTATGTTCCAATCAGGGAAGCATAATAAAGATTTTTACTCAGTAATGTGGCAAACGATTCAGTCTGAAGGGTTATGGGAAGGTGAGATTATCAATAAGCGAAAAGATGGTAATCTATTAACAAAGATATTACGTATTCAAGCAATTTGTAATCATGATAGTAAAAAAGAATATTTCATCGCCTCATTTTTTGATATTACAGAGAGAAAAGAGCTAGAAAATCGTCTGCGAGAGTTGAGTGAAAAAGATTCGTTAACCCAGTGTTGGAATCGACGTAGGTTTGAATGTGAACTTTCAAATATTATAGCGAATGATTCATTTCCTAAAGAAATAGAGTCGTCATGTTTAGCGATTATCGATATTGATTATTTTAAGAGAATTAATGATAAATATGGTCATGATATTGGTGATAAAGTGATTACTGAGGTTGGTAGGATTTTAGGAGAAGAAAGTCGTCACAATGATTTTGTCGCGCGTATTGGTGGGGAAGAGTTTGCGATCATCTTACCTAACACTCAATTACAAGAAGCTGAAATTATATTAAATAGATTGAGAATCGCTGTTAACTTATATATTGATATTAAAGTGACGATTAGTGGTGGTATAACCGATATCTGCAACAGCAGAGAAGCCAGTTATAAACGTGCCGATCTTGCGTTATACGAATCAAAAACGGCAGGGCGAGATCAAATCTCTTGTTTTAGTTCAGATGAAATGGCACAAATAGCCTAACCATGTTTAATTGTCTATAGATATCGTTAGTTTTACATCTTGAGAATATGGACGTTATTTATTCTTATAATCATTAAGTACAATTTCTAACGCTTTAATTACCGTTTCTTTTTCTACTTCGTTATTTTCTAGTAGATAAATTAAATCGACAGCAAGTTTAATTTCATCCGGAGCGTTATCTAAAGGACTAGGATTGGCATTTTGCTCTATTTCAATGCTGGTTTCTATTTCTTGCTTATCTGCGTTATTGTTAGTCATGTTGTTCTCGGTATGTGATTTGTTGTTCTAACCGTTTCATCGCTTCTTGGCAGCGCTGTAGGCGTTTTTCTGTTGTTAGCAGGGTTCTTTGTAATTCTTGTTGTTGTGAGAAAGAGTGGCAGTTATTTACTGCGTTTTCTTGTTCTCGCACCATTTGATTTAATCGACGATCCCATTCTTGATGCTGAGCTAAATCTTGGTACATATCACTAATTGGTTTTTTATAGCTGCCTTTAGGTCGCGGTTCATTAGAACGAATACGTTGAGTTGCAACTTCACGTTGAATGGCTTCGATTTGAGCCACTAACATTTTTGTTAGATATTCTGCACGCTGAGCGGTGAGGATATTGGCCTTTTCTTCACGTTGAATAGAGGCCAGTGTTGATTTAGTTTCGTTAATACAAGGAATAAGGTATCGGCTTCGACAGCCAAAGAGCCTCTCATCAAATAAGGGTAAGCGCTGTTCACCACGGCGACGATCGATCTCTGCTGCTGTTTTACTTAACTGTTCAAGCATAATTTCAATGGAACTGAAGTTTGTCATATTACTCTCTTAATCTAGAACCATGCATTTAGCGCGAGTTTAGCCGCTAAAATACAGACAACAGTTACAAACACTGGGCGAATAAATTTAGAACCAAATCGGATAGCAGAATGTGCGCCAATAAAAGCACCAACCATTAAACATACCCCCATGGTTAACCCCAGAGCCCAGTTAATATGACCAAGAATGGCAAAGGTAATTAGTGAGGTAAAATTACTGGTGAAGTTCATCGCTTTTGCTAAGCCTGAAGCCAATAATATATTAAGGCGGTACATTGCCATGCTACTTACTGTCCAAAATGCGCCCGTACCAGGGCCTGCAACACCATCATAAAATCCAAGAGTTAACCCCTGAATAATTTGCTGTTTTTTTAGTTTAGGCGTTTCTTCTGGCAGATGGTTTTGTTCAGAGGTTACACTTTTTGGCCAAATGGTATATAGAGCAGCTCCCAGGATAATAAGAGGTAGCCCTTTTTCTAACCATTCGGTAGCAATGTAGTTAACTAATAACGTTCCGAAAGTTGCCCCAATGAGCGTTGATATAAAAGAGGCTTTCCAAAAACTAGGGTCAAATAACTTCTTTTTAAAATAGGTAAGTGCCGCCGTTGATGAGGCGAATGTTGCCGCTAATTTATTTGTCCCTAGAGCAATATGGGGTGGCAGTCCAATAGACAATAACGCGGGTACGGTTAGCATTCCGCCGCCGCCAGCAACAGCATCAATAAATCCAGCAATAAAAGCAACCAACCCTAAAACGATTAAGGTACTTGGTTCAAGAAATTCCATATAGGCTCTTAGTTATTATTAGTATCGGTAGAATCGCACTCTGAATGTGCGACAGTTAGTAGAAACAACGTATAAATATAATGCTTTTTAGCAAATAAGAACGTTTACTCTATCACTCTCTTGAAAGGAGGTAATGCATCTAAAAGCGCTTTGCCATAACGTTTAGTTATAACGCGGCGATCAAACAGCACAACTCTACCAGAATCTTCCTCTTTACGCAGTAAGCGTCCAACAGATTGGATCAATTTTTTACTCGCTTCTGGAACGCTGATCTGCATAAATGGATTCCCCCCACGGCTTTCAATATATTCAGAATGCGCTTCTTCTACCGGAGAGGTCGGAACACCAAATGGGATCTTAGTGATAATTAAATTGGTTAACAGATTTCCGGGCAAATCCAAGCCTTCTGAAAAGCTACCTGTACCAAATAAGATACTGATTTTATTGGCCTCACAAAGCTTCTTATGCTTTTTTAGGATCTCTTGACGAGACTCTTGCCCTTGAATTAATAAACTCCAACCGTGTTTCTTGGCTATTTTTTCAATGCCTTCTGCCACCTTGTTCATTTGCCAATAAGAAGAGAACAAAACCAGACTTGAGGTTTGATCAGCAAGATAAAAAGGCAACTCTTCAATTAACAGATCTGTAAAGCCGGGCGCTGATGGCTCCATTGGTAGTTTTGGAATAACCAATTGTGCATTTTCTTGATAATTAAACGGAGAAGCCAAAGAGAGAAAACGAACGCCATCTTCCGGTTTCTCTGAAATACCCGCTTGTCTACAAAAGAATGAGTAACTATTTAGGGCACGCATAGTCGCTGAAACAATAACCGCACCTGCCGCACGACTCCAAAGGTTTTGATCTAACTGCCAGCCTACTTCTAGTGGAGAGACATTAATGACAACGTCACTTTCTCTGTCTTTGCTTTTTTCTAACCAACGAGCGAGAGGTGCTCCTTTATCACTGTTTGGTTTTGCCATTAAGAACCAGACTTGCGCTAAGTTTTCTAATCGTTGCAGATAGAAGCCGGTTTCAGTTAATACAGGTTCCGCCATTCTTGGGGCGAGTTCGCCATCCTTCATGCGTTCAGAAATTAAATCACTGATTTTAGCTAAGGCTTGATTAGCTTTAGTTGAGAGATCTTTCAAATCTTTAGCTTGATCGGCAAGCCAAGTTGGGATTTCACCATGCTCAAAACGGTAAATGCCATCGTCATTAAATAACGTTGGGTCAAATTGCTTACTTAGTTGATTTAAAGAGGGAATAAGCTCTTGTAGATTTTCGTGCAATGTATTTTGAAAGCGATTCACTCGTTTCTGATCGGCAAGATTACAGAATTTACTGACCGATTTGTTTAAAGACTCTAACCAAGAAGCGGTTCCTTTCAAATTTGCGGCAGCAGAAGAGTGCTCACGTGCCACATTAGGCAAGTGATGTGCTTCATCGAATATATAGATGGTTTGCTCAGGCTCAGAGAGAACCACGCCACCGCCCAAATCAATATCAGCCATAACAAGACTGTGATTTGCGATGACCACATCGGCTTTATCTAGATGTTCACGCGCTTTTTGGAATGGGCAGTCACGGTGCATTGGTAATCCGTTATGACAGCTGTATTTATCTGAGACAATAGTTTGCCATATAGAAGATGGAATGGTTGTGGGCCAGCTATCGCTATCTCCATCCCATTTTCCTTCAGAAAGCGCGTTATGCATTCTTCTCAAAAGATCTAAATCTTTCTTTTTAGGTTTTTCAGTAAACAAAGCGGCTTGTTTATCTTCTTCGTGATTGGTTTCTACCAATAGCGCCAGTTTATGGCTACAGCAATAACGCTGCCTTCCTTTTGCAATAATAAAAGAGAAGGGAAGCGGTGAGATCCGACGATAAAAAGGCAAGTCTTTATGACCCAGTTGCTCTTGCAGCGCGACGGTTGCCGTAGAAATAACCACTTTCTTATTATTCAGTTTGGCAAAAGGAATAACACTCAGTAGATAAGCTAAGGATTTGCCAATCCCAGTACCTGCTTCTGCCACAATCATGCGATGCGTATCACTGTATTCACCCGCAAGTGATTTAGCGATTTCTGCTACTAAATAGTTCTGTGCACGGCGAGGTATAAAGCCTGGCAATTGATCTTGTAGTGTTTTATAGCTTTCGCGAATGCAATCAGTAACCGCTTTGTTCAGCATGATGAGCTCTATTGAAGATGAAAAAACCATTGTAGCACGTGCTGTGGAGTGTGATCTCCTGCAAAGAATAGATTCTTATGTATTTGAAGTGTGACACAGATCACAATATAGAGGTGATGAATATAAAAAATCTAAATGTTAATTTTTAGATTGCGTTAAATTCATATAATTGCATTTTTATTAGATTATTATTCTTGTTTATTACAGATATTTTATTTTTATTGGTGAATTATCCTTTTTTTATACTGTATATATATTTACATTGGATTTCATTTTTATGTGTGTAATGAGTCGAATAAATCACATTGTGTCTGTAAGTTGTTGTATTTGTTGTTTTTATGTTTTTTTATAACTGGTATTTGTAGGCGTTGACATGAGTGTCAGGATTTTGCAAAGTAGTCAACGAGTTCAGAAGTGCTGATTAATCACACTGTTAGATGTGATGTTCGGTACAGAATAAAAATACAAGGAACCGGAAATCGGATTTCCAAATCTTTTAAGAAAAGGCAGTGGATTATTATGAAAAAGACTCTAGTAGCGTTATCAGTTTTAGCAGCATCAGCTGGTTCGGCGCAAGCATTTGAACTTTACAATCAGGATGGGACTACGGTAGCTGTAAAAGGTGAAGTTGATGTTTACTTACAAACATCAGAAGTCGACGTTAAAGATAACAGCAAAGATTCAACGGAAGATGTGCATATTTATACGTGGGCTTATACTCAAATCGATTTTGATCATAAAATTAATGATTCTGTAACTGCTTTTGGTTCTTTTGAAATCGAAGGTGATGGTAATTCAGCTGCTAAATTTGATGATGTAGTCGCGGGTTTTAAAGGTGATTTTGGTAAATTATCTTTAGGTGAAACGGGTTCTTCTTATGGTGCTCTAGAGAAAGCTGAAGTATCAAATGAACAAGCAGAATTTGATGTTGTATACAACTCAACAGAATCTAAGGGTAAAGGTCTTCGTTATGAAATTACTGTTCTTGACAGTTTAGCTCTTTCTGCTGATGTACAAACAGTTGCTGATGAAAAAGATGAAAATAACTATGCGGTATCTGCGGACTACACTTTTGACGATTTTTCTGTAGCAGGTGCGTATCTTAAATCGGGTACAACAGGTAAAGGTACCGGAAGTGAAATTAAAGGTGGTGATGCATTCGGTATATCTGCGTCTGCAGATATTGCTAACTTATATATAGCGGGTACGTTCACTTCTTACCATGGCCAAGGTGGTATCAATGTTTCTGGTGGTAACAATGATACAGGGACAATCAATATTGGTAACCACGAAGGTACTTCGATGGGCTTAGCTCTTGCGTACACAATGAATGATGCTCGTATTTATGGTGCTTACCATATGATTGATGCTGATAAAGATATGACAGGTAATAAGATTGATGGTGAAGGTACTAATTACTACGTTGGTGTTGATTACGCTGTAATTTCAAATTTAACGGCTTATGTTGAATACGGACAAGCTGAATTAAGTGGTAAAGATATCGTTGATGCAGATAACGGTTCTGTATCTAATGTAACGGCTGGTATCTACCTAAGCTTCTAATATTAGTCAATTCATCTGATATAATAAAGCCAGTGAATTTTCACTGGTTTTTTTGTATTAAAAGGATTTTAAATGAAATACATAGCAATATTGGCATTAACGCTTAGTAGTTCTTTTTCTGCTAATGCGGCATTATTAGACGTTGGTAATGGAATTGAAATTTCTGTTATTAATGGTGAAAAGGTTAAAGATGCAAATTCTTATGAACTGATTAAAGGCCAGAATCAGCTAGCGATACAGTTTTCTGGCAGTTTAAATAAATCTGGGAAAAGGGCGCATTTCTCAACCGTTCCATATTTAGTTGTTGTTGATGTTAAAGAGAATGATCTGAGCGTAGAGCTAGTATCAAAAAAATATAATGTTATAGATAAAAAAGTAAGTAGTGCTCAGCCTGTTTTTCAATTTATTACAGATAATGAGCCACTAAATAGTAAGCAAGTAATTTTACCTCCAGCTGATAGCTTTTTACCTTATGGGAATATTCATGAACTTGTAACTACATACAATAATGAAAGGGGATTAGTATTTGATAGCGGTAAGATCCGAGAGTTAAAAAAAGAATTAGCATCGGTTACTGAAAACACAAAATTGGAAAATAGAGAGTCGGAAAACGCCTTACAGCTTAAACTTTGGTATAGTCGAGCGAATGAAGAAGAGCGCAAGGCCTTTCAAAAGTGGATCATAGATCACAATTAATTTTTAGTCTTTCTTATAAATCCTGTCTTTTTATTCCGCTATTTGAAAAAAAATTAGCGGAATAAGCACTTTTTTTGCCTTATTTATCCCCCTCTATTTCTATTTATAAATGTTAAAGCTTAGCTCTGTGTGGTTATTGTGCATTTAGTTTTATTTATGTTTTATATCCTTTAATTACCAATGCTTATCGCGAGGTCTTGTGTTCTTTCTTGTGTTGTTATTTATGTAAATTTATATTTTTGAGTTTGAGTTTGATCACGCTTTTCGCGTTTTACTTATAACCCACAGTGTTTAGTCTCTTTATTATTTTTTACTTTCCTTGACTTTGCGCGTTGACACAATGAGGAATCTTTAGCAAAGTAGCGTCTAGAAACTAGAAACGCTAACAAGTCGCACGTTAGATGCAGCTGTAGTGTTTTTAAAATAAAGGGAACCGGAAATCGGATTTCCAATCTTTCTAAGAAAAGGCAGTGGACTTAATATTATGAAAAAGACTCTTTTAGCGCTTGCAATCGCAAGTATCTCAGCATCAGCATTTGCTGTTGATACAAGAAGTGAAAATAGCCGTAACGAAGAAATGTTCGCATTTGATTCAATGCACAAAGATCAATTCTCTGTTTCTGGTTCTGTTGGTGTAGGTGGTTACTACGATACTGCTTCTAAAGCACTTTATGATGATTGGGCAACTGGTCTAACTCTAGCAGTTAACTACCGTAACAACCGTGTTGTTGGTTACTTCGAAAGTGATTTTATGCTTAACTATTCAACAGACCCTGATGCTCAAGCTGCATCTTCTACAGATAAGCACTCAGGCCCTGCAACTGATGTTGATAAAGCATGGTTAGGTTTTGACACTGGTTACGGTATTGCGTCTTTCGGTTGGGAAAATGATACGGCTCTTGATGCAATTGATGGTGCTGGCGACAACACATACGAGTTTGGTGCTTCTGCAGGTGATGCATCTGACGCATTCAACGTAGTTAAATTCCAAGGCTCTACAAGTGGTTTCGCATACGGTGTTTCTTACTTTGAAACTAAAGATAACCACAAAGCTTCTGATACAGGTGTGAATGGATACGTTGGTATCGAGCAAGAAATCTTCAACGTATACGCTGGTTACGAAACTCGTGATTCAGATTACGATGTATACACTGTAACTGGTAACGTTAAGTTAGGTGCTGTTAAATTAGGTGCTAATTTCTGGATCGAAGAAACAGATACTAAGCTTCTAGACAAAACTAATACTGGTTACTATGTATCTGCTGGTTATGCGGTATCTGAAGATTTAACTTTAGCTGCTGGTTATGCTGCTAATACAGTAGAAAATAAAAATCTTAAAGATGAAGATGAGTCTTACATGAACGTTGCTGCTATGTACACACTAGCAAAAAATATGGACATGGGTATCGATATTAAGCAACATCTAGAAGTTCCTCATGATGGCGATAAAGAAACGTTCGTATTCGCAGCTGGTTACTACTACTTCTAATCTCTTGATTTAAAGTAAACCAAATTATTAAACCAGTCATTACGACTGGTTTTTTTTTGTCTCAATAAAATGGATAGTTGGGTAGGTTTTTTAACTTTCGCCGAGTTTAAAATTTTCTTTAAAAAAATGATCTTTTTTGTTGAAATAAAACCACAGTTTGATAATGTATTTACAAGGTTAAAAACAAAATCAATTTGTTGCTAAAGGTTTATAATTATGTGCATTCAAGGTCTGAACATTCATCATCATCACCATCATCCTGAGTAGTCTTTCGGGAGGATATGCATATCCGGGGAGGCAATTAGAATTTCCTTCCGGTGAATACAATTTCAAACCCTCGGAAGGTAAAACTTCTGAGGGTTTTTTTGTTTTATGACCAAAGAATTGAGCAATTGATAGTTAACAAAAAATTTAGAATTACATTTTTACAAGGAAGAAATTATGTCAGCACAACGTCTACGCATCGCGATTCAAAAGAAAGGTCGTTTATCTAAAGAGTGCCAAGAGCTATTTAAACGCTGTGGCATGAAATTTAACATCTCGGGTGAGCGTCTGGTTGTTCATTCTGAAAACATGCCAATAGATCTGTTATTAGTTCGTGATGACGATATTCCAAGCCTAATTATGGATGGTGTGGTTGATTTAGGTGTAATTGGTGAAAATGAATTAGAGGAAGTTCGTCTAGAGCGTAAAGCGTTGGGTGAGCCTTCAGCATTTACCGCTCTGCGTCGTTTAGACTTTGGTGGTTGTCGTTTATCTATCGCTATCGATAAAGATGAAACGTACAACGGGCCACAAGATCTCGCAGGTAAACGTATTGCAACGACTTACCCACAACTGCTTAAAAGCTTTATGGATGAGCAAGGCATTCCATTCTCTACTTGTATTCTAAACGGCTCTGTTGAAGTCGCTCCACGTGCAGGCCTCTCTGATGCCATTGCAGATCTAGTATCAACAGGTGCAACGCTTGAAGCCAATGGCTTAAAAGAAGTTGAAGTGATTTTCCGCTCTAAAGCGACGCTAATTCAACGTCAAGGTGAGTTTGATGCAGATAAAGCCGCGCTAATTGAAAAGCTACTGACACGCATGCAAGGCTGTATTCAAGCCAAAGAATCTAAGTACATCATGCTACACGCACCAACAGATAAATTAGAAGCGATTAAATCATTACTTCCAGGAGCAGAAGATCCAACAGTACTTCCGCTATCAAGTGATGGTGCAAAAGTAGCGGTTCACCTAGTCAGTACTGAAAATCTATTCTGGGAAACAATGGAACAGCTAAAAGCACTGGGTGCGAGCTCTATTCTTGTTCTTCCAATTGAGAAGATGATGGAGTAACCATTATGAAAACCCTAGTTTGGCAATCACTTAGTGACTCACAGCAAGATACCGTCTTACAGCGTCCTGCTATTACCGAAGGTGCAAATATTACCGCTGCGGTAACTAGCGTGATTAATACCGTAAAACAAGACGGTGATGCTGGTGTGTTAGCGTTGACTGAAAAGTTTGATGGTGTGAAAACTGAATCAATTCGAGTTTCTAATTCTGAGATTGAAGCGGCAAGTGAGCGTCTGTCTGAAGAGATGAAAGCAGCGCTACAACAAGCGTACAGTAACATCTCAACGTTTCACAAAGCACAAAAACCACAGCCGTTAAAAGTAGAGACGCAACCGGGTGTAGTGTGTGAACAAATTACGATGCCGATCAACAAAGTCGGTCTGTATATTCCAGGTGGCAGTGCTCCGTTACCTTCAACGGTATTAATGTTAGGTATTCCTGCTCAAATCGCGGGTTGTCATAAAGTGGTTCTATGTTCACCACCGCCAATTGCAGATGAAATTTTATACGTTGCAAAACTATGTAAAATTGATGAAGTGTATAACATTGGTGGCGCTCAAGCGGTTGCAGCTATGGCTTACGGTACAAAATCAGTGTCTAAAGTCGACAAGATCTTTGGCCCTGGTAATGCGTATGTGACGGAAGCTAAACGCCAAGTATCCAATGATTTCCGTGGTGCGGCGATCGATATGCCTGCTGGCCCATCTGAAGTGTTAGTTATTGCGGATGAAACGGCAGATCCAGACTTTATTGCCGCCGATCTTTTAAGCCAAGCTGAGCACGGTCCTGATTCACAAGTGGTTCTTGTCACACCATCTCCGATTATCGCAGATCAAGTGGCTGATGCAGTAGAGAAACAGCTAAAAGAGCTGACTCGTGCTGACATTGCACGCCAAGCGCTAGGTTCAAGTTTATTGATTATTGCAGAGTCTCTAACTCAATGCGTTTCAATCTCAAATTTCTATGGTCCTGAGCACTTAATTGTTCAAACCAAAAATCCACGCGAATTGCTGCCGCTTCTTGATAATGCAGGTTCAATCTTTTTAGGGGATTACTCACCAGAATCCGCAGGGGATTACGCTTCAGGCACCAATCATGTACTACCAACCTATGGTTATACAAAAACTTACTCAAGTTTAGGGTTAGCTGATTTTTCTAAACGCATGACAGTACAAGAACTCACTGCGGATGGTTTAAAAGGGTTAGCGCCTACAGTGGTAACAATGGCGGATGCAGAAGGACTTGATGCACACAAACGAGCGGTTACAATCAGAATTGAAAAATTAGCTAAGTTAGACGCTAATAAGCTAGATACGAATCAATAGGAATTCATGATGGAAAAGTTAGCCAGAAAACAAGTGCAAGCATTAACGCCTTATCTCTCAGCCCGTCGCATTGGCGGCACAGGGGATGTGTGGTTAAACGCTAATGAATCCCCATTTGATAATGAATACAAATTCAATTTTGCACGCCTTAACCGTTACAGTGAATGTCAGCCACCAGAGTTGCTCAATGCTTATGCCACTTATGCAAAAGTAAAACCAGAGCAAGTGCTAACGTCACGCGGTGCTGATGAAGGCATTGAGTTATTAGTTCGTACGTTCTGTGAGCCAAATGAAGACGCAATTCTATATTGTCCACCCACTTATGGCATGTATTCAATCAGCGCTGAAACCATTGGTGTAGAGACTAAAACGGTGCCACTTACTTCTGATTGGCAGCTAGATCTTCCTGCAATAGAAGCAAGCTTAGAAAACGTCAAAGTTGTGTTTGTGTGTAGTCCAAATAACCCAACGGGCAACATTGTTAATCGTAAAGACATTCTTTCACTGCTTGAGATGACAAAAGATCGTGCCATTGTCGTAATGGATGAAGCTTACATCGATTTTTGTATGGAGAAGTCTACGGTCGATTTACTGGCTGATTATCCACACCTAGCTATCTTGCGTACGTTGTCAAAAGCCTTTGCATTGGCTGGCTTACGTTGTGGTTTTACATTAGCAAATGAAGAACTGATTAATGTATTACTTAAAGTGATTGCGCCATATCCAGTGCCAGTGCCTGTGGCTGAAATTGCGACTCAAGCCTTATCAGAAGCTGGTTTAGCTCGCATGAAATACCAAATGCTTGATTTAAGTGCTAACCGTGCTTATTTACACGCAGGATTAATGGTATTGAATGGTGTTACTGTGCATGAAGGTTGGGGTAACTACTTATTAGTGCAGTTCTCTGATGGCGATGCAATATTTAAAGCAGCATGGGATCACGGCATTATTTTACGTAACTCTCCAATTAAAGATTGTGTGCGTATCAGTGTGGGTAACCGCGAAGAGTGTGAGAAAACACTTGGATTTATTCGTAACCAATTAGTGTAATTTTACCCCCAAGCTTAGGAATAAGGCTTGGGGCTTATTAAGAAGAATTAAAAGGACGTTCCTGTGAGCAAACAGCAAAAGATTTTATTTATCGACCGCGATGGCACCTTAATTGTTGAGCCGCCTGTTGATTTTCAAGTAGACCGTTTAGATAAGCTAAAATTTGAGCCTCTGGTTATTCCATCTCTACTTTCTCTTCAAGATGCTGGTTATCGTTTAGTGATGGTAACCAACCAAGATGGTTTAGGGACAGATAGCTACCCACAAGATGAGTTTGATGCGCCACACACTATGATGATGGCGTTTTTTGAATCTCAAGGCGTTAAATTTGACGATGTTCTTATCTGTCCTCACTTTGAAGAAGATAACTGCTCATGCCGCAAGCCAAAGTTAGGTATGGTTAAAGAATACCTTCAAGGCGGAAAAGTCGATTTTCAACACTCAGTCGTGATTGGTGACCGCCAAACGGATCTTCAACTAGCAGAGAACATGGCAATTCGCGGTATTCAATACCATCCTGAGACAATGAACTGGCCTGCGATCTTAAAAGATCTGACCGTAAATGCACGCACTGCAGAAGTGATCCGCACAACTAAAGAAACGGACATTAAAGTGTTTGTTAATTTGGATGAGCAGGGCGGAAATGAGATCAGTACTGGTCTTGGTTTCTTTGATCACATGCTTGATCAAATTGCTACGCACGGTGGCTTCCAAATGAAGATCAATGTAGAGGGCGACTTACACATTGATGATCACCACACCATTGAAGATACGGCTCTTGCGCTGGGCGAAGCCTTAAAAGAAGCCTTAGGTGACAAACGTGGCATTGGTCGCTTTGGTTTTAGTTTACCAATGGATGAGTGTTTAGCTCAATGTGCGTTAGATTTATCCGGTCGACCATATCTGAAGTTTGATGCCAAATTTAGTCGTGACCAAGTGGGTGATTTATCAACAGAAATGGTGGTTCACTTCTTCCGTTCATTAACCGATACCCTTGCTTGTACATTACACCTTTCTTCTGCCGGTCATAATGATCACCACATTATTGAAAGCCTATTTAAAGCGTTTGGTCGTACATTACGCCAAGCGATTAAAGTGGAAGGTAATGAACTGCCAAGCTCAAAAGGCGTATTGTAGGAGTGACTATGACAAAGCAAAATGTCGTTATTATTGATACAGGTTGTT
This sequence comes from Aliivibrio sp. S3MY1, assembly GCF_028765575.1. Lineage (GTDB taxonomy): Bacteria > Pseudomonadota > Gammaproteobacteria > Enterobacterales > Vibrionaceae > Aliivibrio. The sequence continues at coordinate 57,265 of NZ_JARACO010000003.1, forward strand.
CTAACGTATCGTCAGTGAGATTTGCGATTGAGCGTTTGGGTTATGACGTTACGATAAGCCGTGATCCGCAAGTGGTATTAGCGGCAGATAAGCTGTTTTTACCGGGTGTTGGCACAGCAAGTGAAGCGATGAAAAACTTAGCTGAGCGTGATCTCATTGAGTTGGTTAAACAAGTTGAAAAGCCGCTGTTGGGTATCTGTTTAGGTATGCAACTTTTGGGCAAGCTTTCCGAAGAGAAAGGCCAAAAGGCAGATCAAATTGTGGATTGTTTAGGTTTGTGTGATGGCGAAGTTCGTAAACTACAAACGGGTGATTTACCACTGCCTCACATGGGATGGAACACCATTAAACCTATTGAAGGTAATCCGCTGTTTAAAGACATTCCAGAAAATAGTTACTTTTACTTTGTACACAGCTTTGGCATGCAAGTGGGTGATTACACCATTGCTTCTTGTGACTATGGACAACCGTTTACTGCTGCATTACAAATGGGTAATTATTACGGTGTTCAGTTTCACCCAGAGCGCTCAAGTAAAGTGGGTTCAAAGCTTATTCAGAACTTTTTGGAGTTGTAAGAAAAGCAGGGTTCAGAATAGAAAGAGTTCAGATCGGTCGCAAGCTCCCTTGCAGAGTTCAGAGGAAGGTGAGGTGATAATCAATGTTATAGCGGCTTTTCTGAATTCTTTAAGCGAAGCGATCTGAACTCTATTACTCTGAAAGTACAGTATTGATAGCGTAAATAAAAATTAGGAACTCACCGTAAAGTGAGACGTAAAAGGATATTTATGATCATTCCAGCATTAGATTTAATTGAAGGCCAAGTAGTTCGTCTTTTCCAAGGTGACTACGGGCAAGTAACAGAATACAAAGTTGATCCGGCTGAGCAGTTCAATCTGTATCACCAAGCAGGTGCAAACTGGCTACACCTTGTCGATTTAACGGGGGCAAAAGACACAACGGCGCGTCAATTGGACTTAATTTCTCGTTTGTTAGCAAGTACCCCTGCTAATATCCAAATTGGTGGTGGTGTACGTAACGAAGCAGATGTTCAAGATCTATTAAACGCCGGTGCACAACGTGTGGTTGTTGGTTCAACAGCAGTAAAGCAACCAGAATTAGTTAAAGGTTGGATGGAAAAATACGGTGCTGAAAAAATCGTATTAGCACTAGATATTAACATTGATGAAAACGGCACGCGTAACGTGGCTATTTCAGGTTGGCAAGAAGACTCAGGCGTGACGATTGAAGCGCTGCTTGACGATTACCTAACGGTTGGTCTTAAGCACGTGTTATGTACTGACATATCACGCGATGGTACGTTACAAGGCTCGAATGTAGAACTGTACGTAGACCTATGTAAACAGTACCCACAAGTGCAATTCCAATCATCAGGTGGCATAGGGTCATTAGATGATATTGCAGCGTTAAAAGGCTCTGGTGTTGCAGGTGTGATTGTTGGTCGAGCACTGCTTGATGGTAAGTTCACCGCAGAGGAGGCATTCCAATGTTGGCAAAGCGAATAGTTCCTTGTCTTGATGTAAAAGATGGGCAAGTGGTCAAAGGCGTTCAATTTCGTAATCATGAGATCATTGGTGATATTGTTCCGTTAGCACAGCGTTATGCAGAAGAAGGTGCGGATGAGTTGGTATTTTATGATATTACCGCATCAAGTGATGGCCGCGTAGTAGATAAAAGCTGGGTTGCACGTGTCGCTGAGGTGATTGATATTCCATTCTGTGTCGCGGGTGGTATTAAGACCGCCGAAGATGCCGCAAAGATTTTAGAGTTTGGTGCTGATAAAGTATCAATTAACTCACCTGCACTGGCGAATCCAGAGCTGATCACAGAGCTTGCGGATAAATTTGGTGTTCAGTGTATCGTGGTAGGTATTGATTCTTATTTTGATAAAGAAACGGGTAAATACCAAGTTTATCAATTTACTGGTGATGAAGAGCGTACCAAAGCAACCAAATGGGAAACCAAAGATTGGGTGCAAGAAGTTCAAAAACGTGGAGCAGGCGAAATCGTATTAAACATGATGAACCAAGATGGTGTTCGTAATGGTTACGATTTAGAACAATTGAACATGGTACGAGAAGTGTGCCATGTTCCATTAATTGCGTCAGGTGGTGCCGGTGAAATGGTTCACTTTGCGGATGCTTATAAGAAAACCAATGTTGATGGTGCGTTAGCAGCGTCAGTATTTCATAAACAAATCATCAATATTGGTGAGTTGAAAGAATATTTAGCCGAACAGGATGTAGAGGTGCGCCGATGAGCCAACAAGAACTAGCAACACGAATTGATTGGGAAAAAGTGGATGGTTTAGTGCCTGCTATTATTCAAGATTTTGCTTCAAGCCAAGTCTTGATGATGGGTTACATGAACCAAGAAGCCTTGGCGAAAACGCTAGAGACAGAAAAAGTCACGTTTTTTTCTCGTACTAAAAACCGTTTATGGACCAAAGGTGAAGAGTCTGGCAACAGCTTGAACTTAGTTAATATTTCACTGGATTGCGATAACGATACACTGCTTATTAAAGTAAACCCCGTGGGTCCAACGTGTCATACCGGAACCACTACCTGTTGGGATGGTGATAAAACCGAAGAAACGCAATTGGTGTGGCTTCATCAGTTGGAACCGCTACTTGCCGAGCGTAAGAATGCTGATCCTGATTCCTCTTACACAGCAAGTCTCTATGCCCGTGGCACCAAACGTATTTCGCAGAAAGTGGGTGAAGAAGGCGTTGAAGTCGCGCTTGCAGCGACGTCGGGTGACAAGGCGGAGCTAGTGTGTGAATCAGCCGATTTAATGTATCACTTGTTTGTTCTGCTTCAAGATCAAGGCCTATCGTTCGATGATGTGATTAATAAACTAAAAGAACGTCATAAGTAAGCCTCTTTAATTATAAATAATAACTCAACGCCGATCATCAGATCGGCGTTTTTATTGGAATTGAGATACCATCCTCGCTATACTCTGCGCTCAATTTTAGGAGCGCCAATGTTCGATATCCTTTATCAAAATTCAGATTTTCTTGTTATAAATAAGCACCCAAACATCAGTGTTCATAAAGACGATGGTGAAACCTCATTATTGATTGAGTTAGCTAAAGTTACTGGTGATAAACAGCTTTATTTAATTCATCGTTTAGACAAGATGACATCAGGGCTATTGCTTATTGGTCGTAATCAGTCTGCTGCAAGTGAATTATCACAGTTATTTGCAAAGCGTTTAGTTGAAAAATACTACCTTGCTATCGGTGATAAAAAGCCTAAGAAAAAACAAGGTTTGGTTATTGGCGATATGGAACGTTCACGTCGAGCGTCATGGAAGCTGATTAACAGTAAAGAGAACCCTGCGATTACTCAGTTTTTCTCAACGGCTGCACATAATGGTAATCGCCTGTTTTTATGTAAACCTCATACAGGTAAAACTCATCAAATTCGAGTCGCATTAAAGAGTGTTGGTTCAGGCATACTAGGCGATTCAATTTACAGCTCATCTAAAGCTGATCGCGGTTATCTTCATGCGTATGCTTTACGCTTTACTTATCAAGAGCAAGCGTTTGAATTTGTTGAAACACCAAAGCAAGGCGATGAGTGGCAAGATGACACCATTCAAGCAGGATTAGCGCAGTGGCAAACACCGTGGACATTAACTTGGCCAGAGATTAAGAAGAAATCATGAAGATAGAAGCATTAGATACCTTATTTACCCATTTAGAAGCACAGTTAGCAACCCCACAGAATGAGCTTCGACGTTTATTTCATGGCCGAGGTCAGTGCTTTGAAGGCTTAGAACAACTTACCGTTGACTGGCTTCAAGGTCAGGGTTCTCAAAGTCAGAGCTCTCAAGGCCAACTAGTGGTGGCGTTATTTAAAGAGCAAGAACCTACTTTTGTTGAAGCTTTAGAATCAAAGCTGAACGCATTTGCTGGATCTGATACATGGAAAAATGCTAAAGGCCAAGCCATTTTATTGCAACATCGTTATCAAGAATTAGCACCGACTCAAGTGGTGTGGGGCAATGAAGAGACTTTCCCAGTTGCGATTGAAAATGGCCTAAAATATCAGTTAGAGCTTAAAAAGAACCAGAACATGGGGCTATTTTTAGATATGCGCTATGGTCGTAAATGGGTTCAAGCGCACAGTGAAGGCAAATCAGTATTAAACTTGTTTGCATATACGTGTGGCTTTTCTGTTGCTGCGATTGCGGGTGGCGCGACTCAAGTGGTTAATTTAGATATGGCGAAAGGGCCGTTGAGTCGTGGTCGTGATAACCATCGTTTAAATGAGCATGACCTGTCTAAAGTTAAATTCTTGGGTCATGATATTTTTAAGTCGTGGGGTAAGATTAAGAAATTAGGCTTGTATGATTTGATCATCATAGATCCGCCAAGTTTCCAAAAAGGCAGCTTTGCACTGACCAAAGATTACCAAAAGATCTTACGCCGTTTACCAAGTTTATTGAGTGACACCGGTGAAGTATTAGCTTGTGTGAATTCGCCAGCAGTATCAACTGACTTCCTGATTGATGGTATGGCTGAAGAAGCGCCAGAGCTGAAGTTCGTAGAGCGTTTAGATAACCCGCCAGAATTTGCAGATATTAATCCTGAAAGCGGCTTAAAAGTGATGCGTTTTACACGCTAGATCAGTAATTAGCTGCATTGGTATTACAATATTAGCCATGCCCATTTAGAAAAAAGCCCTCTCACTTACACTCAGTGAGAGGGCTTTGTATTTAAAGTTATTACTTGTCGTTCAGTTATTCTCTATCTAAACAAGATTGCTCTGTGACTAAAATATCATTCTGTTTTTGGCCACGAGAATTACGAATAAGATAACGATATGAAACGCCTTTTTCTAGTACCGGACGGATTTCTTGGTCTTTGCAGTAAGTCGTGATGCTGTTCTCGATAATTTGCGTGGTACTAACCTCGCCATTACCGCCATCTAAAAATACCATTTCAACCACACCTTGCTTCTCTTTTACTTGAATTAAGGTGAGTTGTCCCATCTCTAATGGAAGAGTACTAGCAAGAATACTGGCGCGATAATCGGCCAACATTTCTATTTTTTGTTGCTGTTCGTTAGAAGCACAACCTGAAAGCAGAATAGCGCTTAACGCAGTAAGAATAAGTATTTTCATTGTGATTCTTTTTAGTTAAATACAAGTGAGTTATGAACATGAATAGAGTAATGGATCATGTTTAAACAGGAAATTAAGCAGGAAGCACTTTTTTAAATGGTTTCACGATGACATTCGCATAAACCCCAGCATCAATATATGGGTCGTTATTTGCCCATTCTTTAGCTGCATCGAGTGAATCAAATTCTGCAATAACGGTGGAGCCAGTAAAGCCTGCTTCACCCGGGTTTTCTGAATCGATTGCTGGCATTGGACCTGCTACTAATAAACGACCTTCATTTTGTAGTAGGGTAAGACGTTCTAGATGTTTTTCACGAACACTTAAACGACGTTCTAAACTGTTTTCAACATCTTGAGAAAAAATTACATACCACATAGTTGAGTCCTTTTATTTTGTATCATCATTGATATAACCATCATAAAAAAAGCTCCGGCTATAAACCAGAGCTTTTTACTAATTAATCAGAAAAATTCTAATAACTACGCAGTTTTAGGGATTGGACGCGGTTTTCCTTTCGCATCAATCGCAACATAGTTAAATGTAGCGTCACATACCATAAAGCGGTCACCAATACCGTGCTCTTTAATTGGTTTAACCCACACCTCAAGATTAATCGACATTGAAGTATGGCCAATTTTTACACATTCGCCATAGCAACAAACAACATCACCTACTTTTACTGGTTTTTTAAAAGTAATACTAGAAACAGACACGGTAACAATACGGCCACCAGAAATTTCTTTAGCTAAAATACCACCAGCTAAATCCAGCTGTGACATGATCCATCCGCCAAAGATATCACCATTGGCATTGGTGTCTGCTGGCATTGAAAGAGTACGTAGAAGGAGTTGGCCTTTAGGCGCTTGTCCAAGAGATGATGGAGTTGTCAAATTGATTTCCAATACAACTAAAATGAAATTATGCAGAGTCTACCATAAAAAAACAGATATAAAAAAGCCGTGCGATAAAGCAGCACGGCTTATGTCTTTTTGTTTGAGTTTTTTGTTACTCTTGTTTTTCTTTTTTCTCTTTTGGCATGTGTTTATAAACGTACATACCAGTAAGCAGTGTATATAAAAAGGTTAATCCAAGTAAGCCAAAGACTTTAAAGTTAACCCATACATCCAATGGCATTTCGAATGCTACGTATAAGTTGGCAATTGCACATACGGTGAAAAATAAGATCCAAGCGTAGTTGATCTTGTTCCACTGAGAGTCAGTAAGCGTCACTTCTTTGCCTAGCATACCTTTGATTACAGGCTTTCCAATGATCTGAGAAACCATTAAACCAGCAGCAAAAACGCAGTATACAATCGTTACTTTCCATTTAATGAAGTTGTCATCATGTAAGAAGATCGTCATTCCACCGAAGACGGTTACCATAAGAAAGGTGATTAGCTGCATTTTTTCAACTTTCTTATAAAGAACGTAAGTCAAAACAAGTTGAACAGCTGTTGCTATGATAAGTGCGCCTGTTGCGGTGTAAATATCGTACATTTTGTACAGGGTAAAAAAGATAATCAGTGGGATAAAATCTAAAATCTGTTTCATATTTATAGGTTGAGCCAATAATTAATTATGTAGCGAGTGTATCTAAAATTTAGAGGGGAGGGAATCGCTAAAAATTGCTTGTTACATTTTATGCGTGCTTGTTGGTGAAAAAGAAAAGCCAACTCATATGCTTTCAGCTAGAAAGAGCAAATGTGAGTCGGCTTAATAATATCTGATGTAAAGAAGTAATGAATTTATGCTTCTTTATTTTCTGTCGCTGTTTCGACTGTTTCTTCAACCATTGAGTCAACAATCACTGCACACGCAGCATCACCAGTGATGTTCAGAGCAGTACGGATCATGTCAAAGATTCGATCCAATGCAAATAGAAGTGGTAGACCTTCGATTGGGATACCAGCAGCAAGTAGAACAGCAACGACTAGGAAAGAGGGACCAGGAACACCGGCTTGACCAACAGCACCTAGCGTTGATGTCACAATAATTGCAACATAAGCCCCAATTGACAGATCAATGTTGAACAGTTGAGCAAAGAAGATAGCTACGAGACCGTAGTAAATTGCATTACCAGACATGTTGATCGTTGCGCCTAATGGCAGAACAAATGATGCGGTAGAGTTACGAACACCTAAATCTTTTTCAACGGTTTCCATAGTGACAGGAAGTGTTGCCATTGATGACGCTGTTGATAATGCAACAGCTTGTGGCTTCTTCATTGCAATCAGGAATTTCTTTGCAGAGGTTTTAGTTAGTAGGCCAACCATTAATGGATAAGCAATAAAACCAAACACAAGAATAGCAGCAACATAAACAACGAATAGTTTAAATACGACCATTAGCGCGCCGAAACCAAACGTACCTACAGCCTCAGCCATTAAACCAAACACACCGATAGGGGCGATGATCATTACTTTATTTAATATGGTAAGTGATTGAAAAGGTTTGATTAATTATTTTTTATTGTTTTAGCTAGCTAAGTGTCTGATTGAAAGGAATTGTTTTCTAAACTTTACTTTTTATTACTGTTTTGTTCACAACTAGGCATAAAGCTACTCAAATTGTGCTTTATGCCCGTTACATTGACAATTAGTTCCAGTTTTTAATTATGTTTTCTAGCTCTAAGCAAGAATTATTTTCTTCCATTACTTTTCTTAGATTAGAAAACTCTTTTGAAATTTCATATGAGTTTTGATTGCGTTTCTTTTTATCAGTAAATCTAGTTTTTTTTATGACATTAAGGCTGACCAATTTGACAAGTGTCTGAGAATCTTTCTTCATCTTTCTTTCTATATCTTCTTTGGTCATCACTTTAAATTCACTATTAAACCAAAATAAGGAAATGCATTTCAGAATCTTGCTCTTCAAGTCAAAGCTATCAGAATTTTTATTGGAAAGGTGCTTCAATATTCCAGTCATATTACAATTCGATGTTTCGAAGTTATCTAAACTTAAGTCAATGTTTCCTGAAACTAATTTCCCTAAAAACTGGGAATTGTTGAAGAAAGTTTTTTCATCAAACTTACAATGAGACAGGCAGTCATAATTTTCAAAGTGACTCTTATCAACTGTTAAACCAGTGAAGTTAAACGTTGGTTTTTTAGCTGATGATGAATGAACATTGAATAAGCATAAGTTGTTGATTTTATTATCTGAAACTCCAAATAAATCCATCATTAATATGGTTCTTTCATTTATGTCTTTTAATTCTAGCAAAGTTAGAAGGAATAAAAATAACGATGATACCAACTTTTTATTTTGGATTTCCATTTCATCAGATTTTAATGATTCAATGAAGATCCATATGTTGTCTTTTATGTCGCTACTATTAATATCCTCACTTTTTAGTCTATTAAATAGCTCCTTTTCAATAAAACCGCCGTATTGAACATCACTAGTAAAAATATCTTGAATATGCTCATCAATATTTTCTAAATGATCATCTCGAATCGACTTTAGAATGCTGAGACATTTGAAATGATCGTTAAAGAAATCATATCGGAACCAAGCTAAAGTCGAGTCTTGGTTAGAGCGCATTAGAGGATGAGCAAAAAATTTGTCAATATTTTTCTCTGAATTTCTAATCGTACTCTTACTTAGTATTTTAGATAGCTGTTCTTTTGTAACTGTACCACTATATTTATTTGCGATATCTAGGAAAACATTAACCTGCGAGTCGATGCTATTATTATCTAGTTTTTTTATTTCACGTTCACATGACTTTGCTATGATGACGTCATTCGTAAAATTTTGGTTAAGTAAACTGGATTCTGAAATTAATGCTTCATCTTTGGAACCAAACAGGTTGTCTTTTATCATATCCAAAATATAAGGAATATAAGACTTATCATCATCTTTATTTAGTGCGAAATGTTTCGCTAAATCAATTGCTTGTTTGTATTGCCTTTCTGTTTCATCAAAATGTTTTTTGAAGTATTCTTCTGTTAATTTCTTATCAAATGGTAATAATTTCACTTTCTTTATTTGTGAACTGTACTCTGTTTCATCCTCCCAAAAATAATCTCTACATGTTAATAGAATTTTAGCCTTTGCAAAATTATCTGAGTATTTTTCAAAAATTGTTTTTATAAACTCTGTATTGTTAAATTTTTCACCTAACTTACTTATTACTTCATCAATTCCATCAATTGCAATAATTAATTGACCATTATCTATGGAAAGCTCAAGTTGACTAGCATCGATACTGTTATTAACGTTTTTCTTTTGAGCTAGGGCTTTGTAGAAGTCAAAAATGTTATCAATTTTTCCATTGTTAATAATCTCATTTATTATCTCGTGAGAGTTAATGAATAGTACATTACAATCATTATTTTTTGATTTACTTACTTGGTCTAAGAAATATTTAACAACGGTTGTTTTTCCAATACCACCAGTTCCTTTAAGTACCATTAAGGGGCACTCGGTAGCATTAAACCATTCCCATAGTAAAATATCAGCTGTTTTATCTTCCGATTTTTCAGTATATGGTCTAACAAAATCATCAATATTAAATCGTCCTTGATGGAAAATGTTCATTTCGAACAGGTCGTTACACAAACTCTGATTTGAAAATTCTGATAAGGTATAAATGTCAATATCGGATATTTTTTTAGAAAAAAGATCTTTAATTCTTGATTTGTCCAAACTACCACCTTGCCTATTTTCATTATCTACAAGAATGATAGTTTTGATGTTTTCTATAATTTTAGTTTCTATTAGATGCTTAGCTATTCTATTTTGGCTAGTATACTTACTGAAATAAATAAACTGAACATGACCGAACATGCCGTTCAGTTTATATACTTCATGACAGTTTCCATTTGAATAAGTATATTCACGGGATACTTCATCTAACTTCGAAGATGGGAGGTGTTTTGATTTGAAGATATTGACATATTTACTAACCGATATGTTTCGTTTTGGCATATTTTGGTCGGAAATTAACTTTAATATTTTTGATATTTCAGTGTGACTAGCTATACAATTTTCTGGATCGCTTTCTTCTTTGTAATTCCGAATCAATACAGTATTTTTTCTGTACGTTGACTTCTTATCAACGATATCTTTTTTTATCTCAAGTATATATGGTGCGTTGTCAATTGAGATTGCGAGTAGTTTCTTCCCTTGATACTCAAAAGTATTAATTTGATATAAACTATCAATTTCAGGTAAATCAATGTTTTTATCTTCAGGGAGTGTTGAGAAGTGCTTCTTAACTCTTTTTGTTAACTCATCCTTCAGTTTTTCGGTCTTTTTAATTAAGTCGGGGGCTAGTTCATCGCTAATATGAAAATCACAGAATTCTTTAGAGTCATCATCATAACCAAAAATTAAATGTTTTTTAGATTCGTCAGAGCTTTGGACATTAAATAGTGCGGAGAAATCCTTTAAAAATTCCCCCCATTCTTTTTGAATATCTTTATCTTTATCTTTATTTGTCCAATACCAAGTTTTTTTAAACTCAGTGGTTAAAGTTTCCCCATTAGCTGTGAAACTTTCAATTGTGATTTCGTTCATATTAAATAGTGCCAATCCGATAGTTTATTAAACTATACAGTCTTGTATGCTGGAATGCGATCGGAGTATGATTTTATTTTGATTCTACTCAAAAAAAGCCACTTATAAAAGTGGCTGTTTCTAATCAGAGTGAAGAATTGAAGCTTCTATTTCTTTACCTCTACTGCCTTTTCGTCTTCAACCATTGAGTCAACAATCACAGCACACGCAGCATCACCAGTGATGTTCAGAGCGGTACGAATCATGTCAAAGATACGGTCTAATGCGAATAGAAGTGGTAGACCTTCGATTGGAATACCTGCAGAAAGTAGAACAGCAACGACTAGGAAAGAGGGACCAGGAACACCGGCTTGACCAACAGCACCTAGCGTTGATGTCACAATAATTGCTAGATAAGCCCCAATTGACAGATCAATATTGAATAGCTGAGCAAAGAAGATAGCGACTAGACCGTAATAAATGGCATTACCAGACATGTTGATGGTTGCGCCTAATGGCAGAACAAATGATGCAGTAGAGTTACGAACACCTAAGTCTTTCTCAACCGTTTCCATTGTTACTGGCAGTGTAGCCATTGAAGAGGCTGTAGATAGTGCAACCGCTTGTGGTTTCTTCATTGCAAGAAGGAATTTTTTGGCTGAGGTTTTAGTTAGTAGGCCTACCATTAATGGATAAGCAATAAAACCAAATATAAGAATAGCAGCAACATAAACAACGAACAGTTTAAACACCACCATTAGCGCGCCAAAACCAAACGTACCTACGGCTTCTGCCATCAAACCAAACACACCGATAGGGGCGATGATCATCACTTTGTTGATCATCCAAACCATGACATCAACAATGCTATTAACCGCATTGATCATTGGCTCGCGACGCGTTTTTTCTAGTTTAGAAAGACCAATACCAAAAAATAAGCAGAAAACGAGAATTTGTAGAATGTTTGCTTCATTTAATGATTGGAATACGTTAGTTGGGATCATTCCTGTGATGGTTGCCCAGAATGTTGGTAGCTCACCTTTCGCAGCGTATGCTGATGAGAACATGCCTTCAACACCAGAGAGATCAATGCCTTTACCCGGTTCAAAAATCTCACCCATGAACAGTGCAAGTACAACAGCAAGCGCTGAAGTGATACCAAAGTAACCTAAAGTCGTTAAACCAACTTTACCTGCGTTACTACTATTACCCAGACCTGCGGCTCCAGAGATTAGAGCAACAGCAACCAGTGGGATCACTAGCATTTTTATTAGGTTAATAAAGATTGTACCTAAAGGAGCAAACATCGCGGCAGATTGCCCCATTGTTGCACCAACCATGGTACCTACGATCATCGCAATAACGACTTGAACGCCAATATTGTTGAGAAGTCCTTTTTGTTGTAACACTTTGTTCACCTCTGTTCTGTTTTAGTAACAAGATAAGGCCTGCATATCTTGTTAAATATGTGTTTATTGGTTAAATATATTGGAGGTTGTTTTACACGTAATATTTACATCTATCAACAGTTTTATCAAATAGATCTCAACTTATGTGGTTTTATGTAGGGTGTTTGTTTCTTTTTTGTGCGCAGTGATGGTTGTTATTACTTATTGGATAAGTAGACCCTTAATTAATATTTAACGTAATAAAGCGAACAGAAAAAGGGAGGGATAAAAAAGAGCTCGTGATGAGCTCTTTTGGGGTGGGGTAATATGTTAAATGTTACTTTTGTGTTGCAGCTTTCATCGATGAAGTAAATGATGAAAGCGCTTCAAGTAAAGCGGCTGGATTATTTTGATGTTGTTCAATGAGCCTTACGGTCGCAGAGCCAGAAATAGCCCCTGCTGCGCCCGCTTTAATCGCTTCTTCAACTTGTGCTGGCTCTGAAATACCAAAACCTAGGATAGCAGGTGGTGCATCAAATTGGTTTAAGCGCTCTAATAGTTGAGCAACAGGCATACCTGCTTTGGTTTCTGCGCCAGTAACACCTGCACGAGAAAGAAGGTAAGTGTAGCCGCCACCTAATTTAGCAACGGTTTCTAACGTTTCATCTGATGCTGATGGTGGAGCGATGAAGATTGGATGAACATTATGCTTAAGTGCATTTGCTCTAAATTCTTCAGATTCATTGGTTGGTACATCTGCAATTAGTACTGAATCCACACCGGCTTGTTGGCATTTAGCATAGAAAGTATCAATGCCATTTGCGAACACAAGGTTAGCGTAAACCAATAGGCCAATTGGCGTTTCAGGGTATTTAGCGCGGATTTTTGAGATCAATTCAAAACAAATTGTTGGCGTTGTTTTGCTGTCTAGCGCGCGAATGTTTGCGCCTTGAATAGTGGGGCCATCCGCTAAGGGATCTGAAAATGGAATGCCCAATTCAAGTGCATCTGCCCCTGATTCAATTAAGGTTTCCATGATCTGATAAGAAAGCTCTGGGTTTGGATCGCCAATGGTTACAAAAGGAACAAAGGCACCTTGGTTTTTGTCTGCTAATTTAGCAAATAGGTCTTGATAACGATCCATTAGATCTCTCCCTTTTCTTTTAGAATGTCATGAACAGTGAAGATGTCTTTGTCACCACGGCCTGATAGGTTAACAACTAACAACTGTTCTTTTTCTGGTTCAGCATGCGCTAATTGAAGTGCATAAGCCAGAGCGTGAGACGATTCTAATGCAGGAATAATCCCTTCGCCTTTTGCTAAGGTTTGGAATGCTTCTAGTGCTTCATCATCGGTAACGGATCCATATTCAGCACGACCAATGGCATTTAAATGCGCGTGTTGTGGACCAACCGATGGGAAATCAAGCCCAGCAGATACAGAGTAAGATTCTTCAATTTGACCATGTTCATCTTGCATCAATGGTGCTTTCATACCAAAGAAGATACCCGTTTTACCATGCTTAAGTGGCGCGCCATGTTGGTCGGTATCAATGCCTTTACCTGCGGGTTCTACACCAATTAATTTCACATCTTCTTCTTCAATGAAATCAGCAAACATACCAATCGCGTTTGAACCGCCACCTACACAAGCAATCACCGCATCAGGAAGACGGCCTTCACGAGCAAGGATCTGCATTTTTGTTTCTTCGCCAATCATTCGTTGGAAATCACGAACAATGGTTGGGAATGGGTGAGGGCCCGCGGCTGTCCCTAATAGGTAATGCGCAGTTTCATAAGTTGCAGACCAGTCACGTAGTGCTTCATTACACGCATCTTTTAGCGTTGATGAACCTGAATGAACAGGGATCACTGTTGCACCCATTAACTCCATTCGGAATACATTTGGGCTTTGACGTTCAATATCTTTAGCGCCCATGTAAACACGACACTTTAAGCCAAGCAGAGCACAAGCAAGCGCAGTTGCAACGCCGTGTTGACCTGCTCCCGTTTCAGCAATGATCTCTTCTTTACCCATGCGTTTTGCAAGTAGTGCTTGACCTAATACTTGGTTGGTCTTGTGAGCGCCGCCGTGCAGTAAATCTTCACGCTTTAGGTACAGTTTCGTTTTAGTGCCCTTGGTTAGGTTACGACAAAGCGTAAGTGCGGTAGGACGGCCTGCGTATTCTTGCAGTAACGTCATAAACTCAGCGCGGAAATCGTCATCTGCTTGTGCATCAATAAACGCTTGCTCAAGTTGGTCCAATGCAGGTACTAAAATTTGTGGAACGTATTGACCACCATATTCACCGAAGTAGGCATCTAATTTTGCCATGATATTTTCCTTAATAATCTCGTAATGCGCTAAATACGGCGCGTAATTTTTTGTGATCTTTTTTACCAGGTGCCGATTCGACCCCAGAGTTGAAATCTAACCCGTAGCAGCCAAGTTGCGCAGCTTGTTTGGTATTTTCTAGTGATAAGCCACCAGCTAACATAATGTCGTTATGTGGCAGTTTGCTCCAATCAAAACTAACGCCAGTTCCGCCTTCTTGTGAGCCAACTTTGCAATCTACCAATACCTTATCAGCAAGGCTTTGAGCAAGGGAAATGCTTTGTGCCTCATCTGACACAGAAATAACATTCCACACTTGGCAACCCGCTGGTAGCAGTTGTTTTAGCTCTGCAATGTAGTCTTCGCTTTCAGACCCATGTAGCTGAATTACCGCAAGAGAAAGCTCATTCGCTATCTTTGCTACATTTTCTATGCTGCCATTTTGAAACACACCAACGTAATTCAATTTTGTCGCTTGAGTAATTGTTTTCGCCATTTCTACTGATACATAACGAGGGGATTTCTCTACAAAGATTAATCCCCCGTATACGGCTCCTGAATCATAGACTGCTTTTGCATCTTCAATAGAGGTTAAGCCACACACCTTGTTTTCACCCAAAATAACTTTACGCGCCGCAAGCTCTAGATTGTCTTCTGCCATTAATGAACTACCAATTAAAAAGCCTGTAGCGTGTTTTGCTAGATCTTTTACTTGCTGATGGTTATAGATACCAGACTCAGAAATAATGGTTGTGCCTTTTGGCAGCAGTGGGGCAAGCTCTTTAGTGCGGTTCAAATCGGTGGATAAATCACGTAGATTACGGTTGTTAATGCCGATCACTTGCGCTTTTAATGCGACCGCTCGGTGTAACTCTTCTTGATTACTGACTTCAGTGAGTACCCCCATGCCAAATGAATGAGCGATTTCTGCAAGCGCTTTGTACTCTTCATCGTTAAGCACAGAAAGCATGAGTAGAATCGCATCGGCACCGTAATGGCGAGCTAAATAGACTTGGTATGCATCAATCATAAAATCTTTGCATAGAATAGGCTGATTAACTTGGTCACGAATAATGGGTAAGAAATCAAAACTGCCTTGAAAATATTTTTCGTCCGTTAACACAGAAATTACACTGGCGTGCTTGTTGTAGACTGAAGCAATGTATTTAAGATCAAAATCTTGGCGAATTAAGCCTTTTGATGGCGATGCTTTTTTGCATTCCAGAATAAATTCGGTTTTGCCTGTTTTTAAGGCTTGGTAAAAACGGCGATCAGAGTTGGTTAGGCTATTCTTAAAGGTATCAAGAGGCTGTGTTTCTTTGCGCTCATTTATCCAAATCGCTTTATCTTTGACAATTTTTACTAGCACTTCGGCCATTTGGGTGTTTTCTACTGAGATGTGCTCAGACAATTGGTGTGTCATCTTTCTTATCCTCGTGCCGCCAGTTGTTGAACTAGCTCAAATGCTTTACCTGAGTTCATCGCATCAATGGCTTTTTGTGCATTGGCTTTTAAATCTTCATGACCAAACAGGCGCATTAATAGTGAAACGTTAACCGCAATGGCACCTAATTGAGCGTCGGTTCCTTTACCAGTCAGAATATCGGTAATAATCGCTCTGTTTTCTTCTGGCTCTCCGCCTTTAATTTCGTCAAGCGGATAAGTGTCTAAACCAAAATCTTCAGGCGTTAATGTGTATTCTTTGATTTTACCATCAATAATTTCAGCGACGGTGGTTGGGCCATGAATCGCGACTTCATCTAAACCTGACCCAAAGACAACGGCTGCGCGTTTCATTCCCATATTCACCATGGTTTCTGCGATAGGGCGAACCAGAGACTCATCGTATACCCCCATTAATTCAATATTTGGGCGAGCAGGATTGATTAATGGACCAAGGATATTAAAAATGGTACGTGTTTTCATGGTTTGACGAATTGGCATCGCGTGTCGAACCCCACCGTGATAATGAGGTGCAAATAAGAAGGCAACACCTAAGTCATCGACTGCTTTTCGTGTGTCTTTTGCTGACATGGCTAAATTAATACCAAATGAATCTAATAAGTCTGAAGATCCTGATTTACTTGATACACCACGGTTGCCGTGTTTTGCGATTTTAAGACCACATGCTGCAGCAACAAATGCGGCAGTGGTGGAGATATTTATCGTATTTGAACCGTCACCACCTGTACCAACAATGTCGGCGAAATCGTAATCAGGGCGAGGGAATTCATTGGCATTATCAAGCAGGGCTTTTGCTGCGCCTGCAATTTCGTTTGGTGTTTCCCCTTTGATTTTTAAACAGGTTAGGGCGGCGGTAAGTAGAATAGGCTCTAACTCGCCTTTAATGATGGCATCAAAAAGAACTTGGCTTTCTGTTTCTGAAAGCGAATGTTGGTCATACAATTTAGTGAAGATGGCTTCAATTGGAGTCATGAGAATATCCTTATTCTTTATTATCTGAATGGCTTGAATCTAAATTTAAAGCCCAGTTTAATGTATTAATTAGCAGCTCAGCGCCTTGCGTCGTTAAAATGGATTCAGGATGAAATTGGAATCCACACACCTTATCTTCTTCCTGAATAACTGCCATGACTAAATCATTAACAGTTGCGGTAACAGTGAGTTGCTTTGTCACTTTTGTTGCGACTAAAGAGTGGTAACGAGCAATAGAGAGTGGATTTGGTAACCCACTAAAAATTGCGTGTTGGTTATGGCTCATCATCGCCGATTTACCATGAACGATTTCACCCGCACCGGCAACTGTCCCGTCATACGCTTCTACAATCGCTTGGTGGCCAAGACAAATCCCAATCATAGGTACTTTGCCTTTTAAACGTTGAATGACGTCAGGCATACAGCCTGCCTCGGATGGCGCGCCAGGCCCTGGAGATAACACAACCACGGGGTTTTCTAGTTTATTTACCGCCTTTTCAAAAGCGCTTGCAGACAAACTATTTCGGTAAATAGTGACTGGGTAACCAAGAGAGCGAAATTGATCAACCAAGTTATAAGTAAAGGAGTCGAAATTATCGAGCAATACAATATGAGCCATTAGTTTTTCTCCTTGATGTTTGTTGGTTGAGCTAAGTGCGCTTTTTGAATCGCAGAGATCACCGCTTGGGCTTTACCTCGTGTTTCATCCGCTTCAGCTTGTGGTTCTGAGTCATAAACCACACCAGCTCCGGCTTGAACTTGAGCGATACCATCTTCAACATAGGCTGAGCGAATAACAATACACGTATCCATGTTGCCATCGCCTGTTAAATAACCCACCGCGCCACCATAAGTGCCTCGGCGTGTTTTTTCTACATCACGAATGAGCTGCATTGCACGAATTTTTGGTGCGCCAGTTAATGTCCCCATATTCATGCATGCTTGGTAAGCATGAAGGGCATCAAGATCGCCACGCAGTTGACCAACCACACGAGAAACAAGGTGCATGACATGACTGTAGCGGTCTACTTTTAATAAATCAGCCACATAACGAGTGCCGGCTTCTGAAATACGGGCCACATCATTACGAGCTAAGTCAACCAACATCATGTGTTCTGCGTTTTCTTTAGTATCACAGCGCAGTTCTAATTCAATGCGGCTGTCTAAATCATGGTTAATAGAACCATCGCTGTTTTTTCCGCGCTGACGAGTACCTGCAATTGGGTAAATCTCAACTTGGTTGGTTTCTTTGCCGTATTTCAATGCAGATTCTGGCGATGCACCAAACAGGGTGAAATCACGATCTTGCAGATAAAACATATAAGGGCTTGGATTGCCGATTTTGAGTTCACGATAAGCCGCTAAGGGAGCAGGGCATGGCAAAGTAAAACGTCGAGAAGGAACAACTTGGAAAATATCACCTTTAATTACAAATTCTTTTAAATTTAATACGGTTTGACAGAAATCTTCATCAGACACACTTGGAATGGCGTCACAGTTTTCTAGCGTAGGTGCGCTGGGCACGGTATGTGGCTCTGAGCAAAATTCTTTAATTTCAGCAAGTCGAGCAGAAACACTGGTTTTGATGGTCTCACCAGCATTAAACAGTGAACCCTGAAGTACCGAAGACTCGGTTTGGTGATCGATGACCAAAAGTGATTCGGCAACATAAAACACATAGTCAGGACACTTATTGGTTGTTTCTGCATTACCAAGGTTTTCAAAATTCGCGACTAAGTCATAAGCAAATAGCCCACCTAAAAAGAGCGCATTAGAGGGCAATCCAGTTACATCAAAGTGATTCTGAATAAAACGCAGAGCATCAAAAGAAGAAAGCTCACGTAAACGACTGTCTTCATCCAGATCTTGATTAATATTTGGGAACTGTAATGTCAGTATGGAGTTAGAAGAAAGGGTAATAAGAGAAATAGGAATAGATTGAGCTAAGGAGTGTAATAAGGATTCTCCATTTGCTGTTAACGCTTCTAGTGTCACTTCTTTATCAAAACAATGAATTCGTACCGCCGCATCAATCAGCATTAAGCTTATGATATTTTGTTTTGAATTAACTTCAGCCCCTTCGAGTAATAGACTCATCTCTTTATTTTCACATAGAGTGGCATAAAGTTGGGTTGGATCAGAGACGTATGGAACGTCAAGGGAAAGCACTTCTAGTTGACCATCATTGGACATTACTGACTGCATTTCAGCCTCCCTGCTAATGCGTTGAATTGATGTTAAATTTTTATTAGTTTTCATAGTCGCATATTTCACTTTTGTTGCCACTCTTTTCTTAAAACTTGTGAGGGCTGAATGACTGACTGTTTAGATTTTCATCTATTATTAGTTTACTTATTGGTCGTGCTTAAGGCATAAAAAAACCCGCTAGATGGCGGGTAAGGTTTTTATGTCAAATTAACTAAGCACAAAAACACTACCCGAAGTAGTGCCACCAACGTTTAGTCATCACGCTAGTTTTTAAGAATGCTTGTTGTTTGCTAAGCTGTGACATAAAGTACCTACTATTAAAACAAAGATAATATCAATTATTTATTGAGAAAGCGTTTAACTGTGTACCAGTAAACTAGTACGCGAGATGGAAGTCAAGAATTATTATGAAAATAGACCTACATAGTCACACAACTGCGTCGGATGGACGTATGTCTCCTGCTGAATTAGTAGAAAGAGCGGTTACTTTTGATGTGAAGGTGCTTGCTATCACCGATCACG
This sequence comes from Aliivibrio sp. S3MY1, assembly GCF_028765575.1. Lineage (GTDB taxonomy): Bacteria > Pseudomonadota > Gammaproteobacteria > Enterobacterales > Vibrionaceae > Aliivibrio. The sequence continues at coordinate 76,807 of NZ_JARACO010000003.1, forward strand.
ATACCGTTGCAGGCTTAGCAGAAGCTCACCAAACGATTAAAGAAAAAGCATTACCAGTGCATTTAATTGATGGTATTGAAATTTCTACATTATGGAGCAACAAGGATATTCATGTTGTTGGCCTTAATGTTGACGTTAATCACCCTGAATTAATTGCATTGATAGAAGAACAAGCGCAACGTAGAGACTCAAGAGCACGAAAAATGGCTGAGCGTCTTGAGAAAGCCGGTTATGTGGGAGCATTTGAAGGTGCGGTGGCTCTTGCTAATGGCGGATCATTAACACGAGCGCATTTTGGCAAGTGGTTAGTTGACCAAGGTCACGCAAAAACGATGCAAGCGGTATTTAAAAAGTTCTTAACACGCAATAACATAGGGTATGTTCCACCGGATTGGTGCTCAATCGAAGAAGCCGTTAAAGTGATTCATAATGCGGGAGGAACGGCAGTATTAGCTCATCCTGGGCGTTATAATTTAACAGCAAAGTGGATTAAACGACTATTAATTGCTTTTGTTGAAGCAAAAGGGGACGCAATGGAAGTTGCTCTACCTCAGCAAGGCGTACAAGAGCGACGAGTGCTAGCAAACTATGCAATTGATTATGAATTACAAGCGTCACAAGGTTCAGATTTCCATTATCCGTCCCCTTGGACTGAGCTTGGAAGAAATTTATGGCTACCTGAAGGGGTAGTTCCAGTATGGCAAGAATGGGATTTACCAACATTTGAGTAGGCTTAATCCTTAAATAATAACAATGACCTGCTAGGCAGGAGGAATAATGAGCCAATTTTTTTATGTACATCCAGATAATCCACAAGCCCGCTTAATTAGCCAAGCGGTTGCTATCATTCGTGATGGTGGGGTGGTTATTTATCCAACCGATTCAGGCTATGCATTAGGTTGCCAGCTTGAGAATAAACAAGCATTAGAACGTATCTGTCAGATCCGTCGTTTAGACGATAAACATAACTTTACGTTGTTATGCCGCGATCTGTCTGAGCTTTCAATTTATGCTCGTGTTGATAACAGTGTTTTCCGTTTATTGAAAAATAATACGCCAGGTGCGTACACATTTATCTTTAAAGGCACTAAAGAAGTCCCTCGCCGTCTAATGAATCCAAAACGTAAGACAATTGGTATGCGTGTGCCGGACAATAAAATTGCGTTAGATCTGCTCGAAGCATTAGGGGAGCCGCTAATGTCGACAACCTTAATCTTACCGGGTAACGAGGTGGCTGAGTCTGATCCAGAAGCGATTCGTGATCAACTTGAGCATGCGGTGGATTTGATTATGAATGGTGGTTACTTAGGTGAACAACCAACAACGGTTGTTGATTTTAGTGATGATGAAATCAATGTGGTTCGTATTGGTGCCGGTGATCCTACTCCGTTTCAATAATTAGAAAAAACAGAGTGTTTAAATAGCCAGCAGTGTCTGGCTATTTTTTTATCCATTTTTCGAGAGTGTGCAGTAATTGTGGTTTAACTATTGGTTTGGTTAAATAATCATCCATTACTGATGTGATGTTTACTATCTCTTCATGACTCGATTCACCAGTTAGAGCGATGATGGGAATGGATGGGTGAGTCGCTTTAATTGCTGCAGCCGCTTCAGCGCCATTCATCACAGGCATTCGGGAATCCATGAAGATCAGGTCAATATGGATTTTACTCACAATTTGAACCGCTTCAGATCCGTTTTCGGCTTGAATAATAGTGAGATGCTCATTGGCAATGAAAGTTTGTATTAACATTCGTTGTACTTTTTTATCATCAACAATCAGTATTGTTTTTTCCGAGTTATTGTTTGCAATATTCATTTCTAATGTGATGTCTTGCTGCACTTGTCGAGGCTGAATTATTGGCTGTTTATCATTACTAACTTTAGGAAAACTCAGAACGAATTCAGTAAATTCCCCTTTTTTTGAATAGCAGGCAATATTTCCACCAAAGGAGTGCATAACTCTTAGGCAATAAGATAGCCCTAAACCAGTGCCTCCTTTCTTATTATGAGTAAAAAAGTCATCAAAGATATTTGGTAATATATTTGCATCAATTCCAGGACCAGTATCCTTAAAGATTAAAGAATTGGTTGTATTCCCTTTAGTTAACTGTATTGATATTTTACAGTCTGAGTCATCAAAATAATGAATGGAGTTACGTAATAAGTTAAAGAGGATAAAACCAAATAAAGTATCGTTAACATGTATGGTGAAATCATCGCTTAGATTAACGTTAATACGGTTACGAATCTTTTCTGAGTCAAAAGCATATTCATTTATAAACTGATTGGTTAATTCTGAAATTGAATAATAGTTAAATAAATGTGGGTTTATTTCTGAACCTTTACTTTCATTGAGAATGATATCAATGAGTTGGGCGCCACGTTGGATCGCCAATTGGCCTTTTTGTAATTCATTCTTGATCGTTGTTTCGTTTGAATGCGCGCCAATACGTTCAAAGTGGTACTGGAGTTGTGATAAAGGGTTACGCATCTCATGGGCGATAGAGTTTGCAAGAGCTTGAGACTGGCGTACTTTACGTTCATTTTCAATATACCCTTGAACTTTAGTTAATACCCACTGTACAGCGGTAATCTCTTCATTAGAAAAAGTGGATCCATCTTGTTTGTTTGCAGAGATAAGTAAATGAGAAATCAGCTTATTTTTTCCAAAAACAGGCAGTATTAAGGCTGTTTTATGGGAATCCATCTCTTTTTGGATTTGATGCAGCTCAGAATGATTTGATTCTGGAGCATAATGAATTTGATAATCTAACTCATCCTTCACCAATGCCGAATTTGATCGGTTCAAATGTGGTATGAAGATATTGTAGTTTGTGTTTTTACCGACTAAGAGCAGATCATCTTGTGGTGTTCCAAGCAGAGAAGCCAATTTCTCGATAGCATGTTGAGTTGAATATTTAAATTCATCCGCTATTTCATATATTTTATCGACCGGTGTTTTTTTATCTTTATAGATTAATAAGCTAGAGAGCACTTTAGCTTTTGAAAGTATTTTATTCCAAAACAAACCAGTGAGTATTATTAATAAAATACTACTATAGAATAAACCGCTTTCTTGGTGGTTATTATAGAAATACAGAAAAGGGCTAAGGAAGACGATTAAGGTCATCGTATAGGATGCTACCCAAAAAGAGATATAACGTAAGCTGTATAAGCGATGATAAAGTAAGGTATAACCAATTAAAACGGCTTCTGTGACAGAAAGAACGGGTGGTATCCAAGCAAATGAAAAGTCGTGCCATACCGTCGGTATTATTATTTGAGAAATAATAGTGGAAGACATAAAGATTAAAATACCAAACAATAAGTAAGTCGATTTTTCTTTATTCAGTTTTATTTTACTTTTTCTTAATTTTGAAAAGTTATAAATTATTAAGCCAATAAATACGAAGGCATTAAGAAAAAATAGAGTCGCAAATGGACCGAAATGAATAGTAAAAAGTCCTTTGTCAATAATAGTAACGCCAGTAACGGTTAAGTTTGGTATTAGATTGATAGTAAGAGCAAATGTCGTTTCTGCATAAAAAAGAATCACGTGCCAAGTTTTTAATTTTTTGTTTTTCTCTGTTGATACCAGTCGACAGGAAAATAAGAAGGCAAAACTAAATGCAAAATATGAGCTTAAGTTAGCAAGTAGAGCTACTTTTATCGCGGTACTCTCAGTAAATGTAACTAATAGATTAGATTGAAAATAGTAATTAGTCAAAATCCAAAGAATGATAAAAATAGAATAGGCAATATATGGATGATAAATTTTAGGGTCAACTTCCATCCGATCTTTAAATAAAGAGCGAATAAAGTAGGCCACCCATAATAAGATAAAGACGGCAATAAACAGTAATAAATTATCTTTTGGGAGGCCACTTAACATCTATAACAAACTCATCATTATTTTAATAATTTTCTTCTTTGGATAATTTTAACATTATATTCTTTAAAATTATATCGGTTGAAAACATAACGGGCATTTTTTGTAAGACAAATTCCTTTATATGTGACTAATCCTGAATTATTTATATCTTGGGAGCCAGTAAAAACAAAAGGCATATGCTCTCTTTCTATGTTATTCATCTCTTGATAGAACAGTATCATTGCAGGTTGTTCTATAATAGAAAAAATCATATCCCTTCCTGAAAGGAACAAGGCATTTGCTAATCCTTTTTGTGCGAGATACAGGTGGTAGTTAAGTTTTATTTTAGGTCCGTTGACGGTAAAGCGAATGACACCACACATACGTGTTTTATCTACTATAGAAGAAAACATCGCATTTTCGAGTTCAGAGCAAGAAAGGGTATTAAAATAATCATGCGGTTGGTTTTTTTGGGAAGCTAGATCTGGAAAGAATTGGTCAATATATGTTGAATTTACTATGTTATCCCATTTGTTACTTTGAAAAAAATCATCGAAGAATAGCCAGTTTTTCTTTTGATGATAAGGTTCAATAAGCGCTGATGAAATAATGTTAGGGTAGTCATTTTCGTCATCAAATTGATACAAGATAAAATGTTCCCCTTTTGACGAAATATTAAGGATCTTTAGCATTTCATACCATTTATGTTCTTTAATGAAAGTGGCTATATTTATCAGAACAATAGCATCAGAGAGTAACAGTGGTTGGTCACAAAATTCAGTATGAAATAGGCGAGTATCTAGTGCTGTATCACTGATAATCTCATAATGGTAATGATCATCTATGACTTGAGCCGTTGGGTATGTCTGTTTTTGTTTTTTGTTATCGGAGGGGTGCTTTGAGTTTTGAATGGTTCTAAATATTTCGAATTCTGTCCAACATATCAATAAACAACCAAAAATACGTTGGGAAAGCTGCTCAATAATAAAGTATTGTTCGGGAAGTTGCTTACACGGGGATTTTGCTATCAACTCTTTAGCTTCTGGTGTTGAAAATATAGAAGCGAGATTTCCAGAGTAACGGTGACCTATTTTGCCTAATATGGTCTCTTTTCTATGTTCGATTATCTCCTGAAAAATATGTGGATTATCTATTTCTTTACTGTATTGATAAATGACTTCGATGAGTTCTATTGAGTCGTTTTTTTTGGATCATTTCAGTATTAGGGCTAGAAGTGATTGATGTATATAATTGATGTAAAGTATTCATTTTGATTCCTTTTGATGATAAAAGTTGCTGTTAGACATTCAGCATTTTTATCATACGGGAAATCATATTATGTGATTACTTTTTATTTTCAATACTCAGGTCCATTTTTCTAAAATGTGCACTAGCTGTGATTTAGAAACAGGTTTAGTTAGGTTGTCATCCATAATGATTGACATTTTCTTTAATTCATCATGATCTGCTTCACCAGTTAAGGCGATGATAGGAATTAATGGGTGGGTCTGTTTTATTATTTTTGCTGCTTGGAGTCCATTCATTATTGGCATACGGGAGTCCATAAGGATGAGGTCAATGTTATTATTATTAACAATATCGATGGCCTGAGCACCATTTTCAGCTTGTAGGGTATTAACGTTATCATTTTTAATAAATGTTTGGATTAACATTCTCTGTACTTTTTTGTCATCAACAATAAGAATGTTTTTAATCGACTTACTTATTATTTTTTGTTCTTGAGTTTTATTTCCCTTGCAAGTAACGTCAGTTTTACTATGAATAATGGTATTTGAACTATTTTTATTTTTAATTTTTGGAAAGCTAAGAACGAATTCAGTAAATTCTCCTTTCTGTGAATAGCAAGAAATATTGCCTCCAAAAGAGTTCATCGCTCTTAAACAATAAGATAGCCCTAAACCACTGCCGCCCTCTTTATTGTAAGTAAAGAAATCATCAAAGATATTTGGTAATATTTTTGAGTCTATACCTGGACCGGTATCTCTGAAAACTAAGGAGTTAACAGTATTTCCTTGAATTAGTTTTATTGATATTTCGCTGTCACTACTTTTAAAATAATGAATAGCATTGCGCAATAAATTAAAGAGAATGAAGCCAAAAAGCGTGTCATTAACATTAATGGTAAAATCATCACTAAGGTTGATTTTTATGCGGTCACGAATATCTTTTGATTCAAAAGCGTACTCATTTATAAATTGATTTGTTAATGCTGAGATTGAGTAATATTTAAATAAGTCCTGATTGATTTCAGAACCTTTACTTTCACTTAAAATAACATCAATTAGTTGAGCTCCGCGTTGAATCGCTAGTTTACCTTGCTGCAATTCAGCATCGATAACGGCTTCGTTTGAATGTGCGCCAATGCGTTCAAAATGGTATTGGAGTTGTGATAGTGGGTTTCGCATCTCATGAGCTATAGAGCTTGCTAATGCTTGAGATTGATTTACTTTACGCTCGCTTTCAATATAGCCTTGAACTTTGCTTAATACCCATTGAATTGCTGTAATCTCTTCATTTGAAAAGGGAGTACCATCTCGTTTATTCGATGAAATGAGTAGATGCGTGATAAGTTTATTTTTTCCAAAAATAGGAAGAATTAATGCTGTTTTTGTTGAGTCCATTTCTTTTTGGACTTGATGAAGTTCTGCTTGAGAATATTGAGATGCATAATGGAGTTGGTAGTCTAATTCGTCCTTTACTAATGCTGAATTTGATTGGTTAAGATGGGGTATGAAAATATTATAATTTGCATTCTGCCCTACAAGTAGAAGATCTTCTTGTGGCGTGCTGAGTAATAGAGCAAGTTTTTTCATTGCCTCATTACTCGAATATTTAAATTCTTCAGCAATCTCAAATATTTGTTCTACAGGTGTTTTTTTATTCTTATATATTAATAAGCTAGATAATATTTTTGTTTTATTAAGCGTACGTTTCCATAGTAGGCCGATAGAGATACCAAATCCGATTAATAATAAATTGAATGTTAAGTCCATAGTATAGAGTGCTGCTATAGGTATTAAATAAACAATGGCATTCATTACATAGGATAAGGCCCAATAAGAAATATACCTTAAGCTATAAAGACGGTGGCAAACTAAGGTATACCCTATTAATAAAGCCTCTGTGATTGAGAGTGTTGGTGGTAACCAAGTATAAGAAAAATCATTCCAGATTATTGGGATAATAATCTGAGATGTGATTGTTGATGACATATAAATAAAAATACCAAACAATAAATAGATGGATTTTTCTTTGTTGAGTTTGATGTTGCTTTTTCTTAATTTTATGAAATTAAAAATAGTGAAAATAATAAAAAGAAAGGCATTAGCAAAAAAGAAAGGCGCGAAAGGTCCGAACTCAATGGTAAAATTACCTGGAGCTACAATATCAACACCAGTTACAGTCTGATTAGGTGTTAAATTTAGTATAAATGCGAGTACCGTTGCTGTAGTTGTTAACCAAAATTGCCACGGAGATAGTTGCTTATCTGCTCTGTTAGATGAAAGATAACACGAGAATAAAAAGGCAAATGCAAAAGCAAGGTAGGAGGTAATATTGGCAATAATAGCCATTATTATTGCCACGTTTTCAGTAAATCGGACTAATAGTGACGACTGAAAGTAAGCATTGCTTAGTATCCATAATACGATAAATACAGCATAAAGAACGTATGAAAAGTAAATGTTTGTATTAACCTTTGTCCGTTCTTTATAGTGAGAACGGACAAAAAAGCCAACCCAAAGCAATACCGTTGCACTGGTTAGTAGTAGTAAATAAACTTTAGGTAAGGCTAGTTGCATTTATAAAACTCAATGGTTTCGTAATAGTTTTCTTAACTCAATAATCTTAACATTATACTCTTTAAAATTATATTGATTAAAAGCAAGTGTTGCATTATTTAGGACCCAAATGCCTTTATAGGTGACAATCCCGTTTTTATTGATATCTTGCGCACTTGTAAAAAGGTAAGGTGCTGCTTCTGGTGTATGAATATTGATAGATTGATAGAACAAAACCATCGCAGGTTTCTCTATGATAGTAAAAACCATATCACGACCACTCTCTTTTAAGGCATTTGCTAACCCTTTTTGTGCCAAATATAAGTGAAAATTGGCTTTCGATTTATCTCCACTAACGGTAAGTCTAATCGCTTCGCATACTTTTGAGTGATCTAAAATAGAAGAAAAGAGACCTTTTTCAATATCATATGATGATTTATTCATTAATTGAGACTGACTTAATGCCGTTGAAACTTTAGTTGCGCATTTTAAATTGAAGATTGAATGTGATTGCTGGATTGGTTGCCACTTTGGACTTTGGAAAAAATCATCAAAAAAAAGCCAATTACGAGAAGTTGAAGGTGAATTAATTAAGGCAGAAGAAATGATATTTGGGTAGGCACTTTTATCGTTAAACTGATATAAAATAAAGTGTTCACCTTTTGATGAAATATTAAGCATGCCGAGCATTTCATACCATTGATGCTCTTTAATAAATGTGGCGATATTAATCAGTACAATAGCATCAGAAAGCCGTAATGGTTGCTCACAAAACGCAGTATGAAATAGTCGCGTATCTAATGCAATATCTGCAACTATTTCATAATGGTAGTGTTCATTTATTACGGGAGAATTGTAACTATGATGAGCATGATTAGTACAGTGTGAAAAGGAAAGCGCAGCGTTTTTAATTGTTCTGAATATTTCCAATTCAGTCCAGCAGGACAGTAAGCAACCAAAAAGTCGTAGAGCAATTTGTTCAATAAGAAAATAGTGTTTGGGTAGCGTGGGGCTCGCTTGTTTTCCTATGGTATCTTTGGCCGTTTGAGTCGAAAATAAATCGGCTAAATTACCTATACTAGATTCACCTAGTTGACTTGAAATAAACATTTTTCTGTTTTCTATGATCTGCTGCAGAAGGTTGGGATTGTCTGTTTTATTACAGTATGAATCGAATATTTCTATAAAATAGTCACACTGTTTTTTTTTGTGCGGCCCCACTTTCAAGATCACGAGATAAAGTATGAAGTAAACGGTTTAATTTTTTCATTTGAATTCCTTTTTGTGTTAATAAAATGCTGTTATACGTTCAGCATTTTTCATCATACGGAAAATCATTTAATGTCATAATTTTTTGCTTAATTTTTTACCATTCGTCACAACCTTATTGTATAATCACCTTCCATCGAATTTTAAAGTGATTGAGAAATGGTATCTAATTTAGGTATCTTCTTGATTAATAAAAGTTAATTGACGCCTGTGAAGGCGACATAATAAGGTAAAAAATGAGCGAAAAATTACAGAAAGTATTAGCACGAGCTGGTCTTGGTTCTCGTCGTGAATTAGAAACGATGATTCAATCTAATCGTGTTAGTGTTGATGGTCAGATTGCAAAGCTAGGTGACCGCCTAGAAAATGTTGATGCGAGAATTCGTATCGATGGCCATGTTGTATCGGTAAAAGAGTCTACTGAAGTAATCTGTCGTGTTCTTGCTTACCATAAACCAGAAGGTGAGTTATGTACTCGCCACGATCCAGAAGGTCGTCGTACCGTTTTTGATCGTTTACCAAAAATCAAAGATTCTCGTTGGGTATCTGTTGGTCGTCTAGATGCAAACACCGCTGGTCTGCTGTTATTTACAACTGATGGTGAACTAGCAAACCGTTTGATGCACCCAAGTCGTAAAGTTGAACGTGAATACATGTGTCGTGTATTTGGTGATGTTAACGACAAAATGGTTAAAAACCTTGTTTCTGGTGTAAAACTAGAAGATGGTGAAGCTCGTTTTGAAGACGTAATGTACGCTGGCGGCGAAGGTATGAACCATACTTTCTATGTGGTAATCAATGAAGGTCGTAACCGTGAAGTACGTCGTTTATGGGATTCTCAAGGTGTAACCGTTAGCCGTCTAAAACGTGTTCGTTACGGTGATATTTTCCTAGAGAAAGCATTGCCTCGTGGTGGTTGGATGGAGCTTGAACTGAAGGATGTTAACTACCTTCGTGAAATGGTTGAGCTACCACATGAAAAAGAAAGTCTTTTAGATGTAGATAAAGAATCACGTAAGCGTGCTAAATCTAAATCTCAAAAGATCCGTCGTGCAGTTAAGCGTTACGATGAGCGTACAACAGAGGAGCGTAACGTTCCTGCTGGTCGTCGTGGTCGCAACAATAAGAAACCTGTGGGCGGTTCATTGCCTTCTGCAAAACGCAGTTCAACGGGCGACGCTAAGCCTGCTGCTGGTAAGCCAAGCGCTAAAGGTAAGAAGCCTGCACCAGGTGCTAAACCGATAAGAAGTAAATTCTCTCCAAATGGTAAAGCACCTAAATCAGCACCAAGACAGCGTTAAGTTGAATTGTTGAGTTGACTTAGAAAACAAACAAATAAAAAGGGTTGAAGCCATATGGTTTCAACCCTTTTTTATTCTTTTTATCAATATCAGAAACTATTTCGGTTGTGCATCAATACACTGACCATTAACGTCAAGGCTTTCAGGGGCCATTAAATAAACATATAGCGGCATTAGATCTTTAGGTGTTTTTAATAAGCTAATATCTTCAGCGGGGAAAGCTTGTGCACGCATACGAGTGTGAGTACCGCCCGGATTAATAGCATTTACTTTTATTTGAGTGCCTTCCATTTCATGAGCCAATGTTTGCATCATGCCTTCTGTTGCAAATTTAGAGATAGCATAAGCCCCCCAAAAAGCACGGCCTTGATGACCAACGGTAGAAGTCGTAAAAATAATGCGAGCATCATCAGACTGGTGTAATACCGGGAGCAAAGCTTGAGTCATTAAGAATTGTGCTTTAACGTTGATTTGCATTACTTCATCAAAGATAGCTTCTTCAAATTGCTCAAATGGACTTAGCATACCAAGAAGGCCGGCATTATGTAGTAAGCCATCTAATTTACCGAATTGGCTCTGTATTGTTTCTGCCATATCAACATAATGTTGTTTTGTGGCGCCTTTTAGATCTAAAGGAACAATGGCAGGGGTTGGATAGCCCGCGGTTTCAATTTCATCATAAACCGCTTCTAATTTAGCGACAGTGCGCCCTAGAAGGATCACGGTAGCGCCATGTTGAGCGTAATGTAGTGCTGCTTGTTTACCAATGCCATCTCCTGCACCAGTAACGAGAATTGTTTTGTTTTTTAATGCGTCAGCTGAAACCTGATAGTCCACTCTGTCATCCTTGTCTTTATTACGTCCACCTTAAGAAATATTTACAAATAAATGTGATAAATTGGTGTAAAAATGCGCGTTTAGTGCGATTTATTATCTTAAGGTGAATTAACTTTGAGGTAAGTCGAGTACAATACACGAAACGTACTTAAGAGGGTATTACATTGGAATTTTTGTTTGATTACGGTCTCTTTTTGGCAAAGATAGCGACAGTGGTTGTTTCTATTATCGCCATTCTAGTTGTCGCTAAAGCGGTAGGTGGTAAATCTGCAAGTGCTAAAGGTGAGTTAGAGGTTACTAATTTAACTGAACAATATAAAAATACGGTTGCCGAATTAGAGTATCACTTGTTTGATGATGCTGAGTTAAAAGCACGCGAAAAAGCAGAGAAAAAAGCGGCGAAAGAAGCCGAAAAAGAAAAACAAAAGGAAGTGAAGCAGGCTGCAAAATCTGGTGCTTTAGAGTTTAAACGTGATGCTCGTTTATTTGTTTTAGATTTTAAAGGCAGTATTGATGCCAAAGAAGTAGCAAGCCTTCGTGAAGAAGTTTCAGCTATCTTAGCTATCGCAGTTGAGGGGGATGAAGTTCTTGTTCGCCTTGAAAGTGGCGGTGGTATGGTCCACGGCTATGGCCTTGCTTCATCACAATTAGATCGTTTACGTGATGCTAATATTACGCTAACGATTTCAGTCGATAAAGTAGCCGCGTCTGGTGGTTATATGATGGCATGTATCGGCGAGAAAATTATTGCAGCGCCATTTGCGATTGTTGGTTCTATTGGTGTCGTTGCACAGTTACCAAACTTTAGTAAGTTACTGAAAAAGAATGATATTGAGTTTGAACAACTGACCGCTGGTGAATACAAGCGTACCTTAACAATGTTTGGTGAAAACAGTGATAAGGCACGTGAGAAATTTCAATTAGAATTGGAAGAGACTCACGTATTATTCAAAGACTTCATCCATGAGCACCGTGCAGAATTAGACCTTGAAAAAGTGGCTACTGGCGAGCATTGGTTTGGAAAGCAGGCTCTAGAATTAGGCTTGATTGATGCGATTCAAACCTCAGATGATTACCTAACTAAGGCATGTAAGGATCGTGAAGTATTAGCGATTCATTACGTACAGAAGAAAAAATTAGGCGCTAAAATTGCGGGTATTGCAGGGCAGTCTGCAGAAAATGTATTTATGCGTTTAATCAGTAAAGGACAACGTCCAATTCTTTAATTGCACGGATGTTTTTGATATTAAAAAAGGCTGAATTATTCAGCCTTTTTTTGTTGTTTGTAATTAGCGAAAATTACTTAACGCTGAACTCTTTTGATAATTGGTGAGCAAGGTGTTTAAACATATTAAATACAGCGGTTGTCTTCTCCGTTGGCAGGCCTTGGTCAGACAAGAAATACTCACCCTTAAAAACTAAAACCTCTTCTTTTTCTTCAACACTCGTTGCTCGCATACCTTCAACGTAGTTTTCGTGATCTTGAATGATTTGGTTGGCGATTAACAGTAAATCAGCCTCAGAAATGGATTTTTTATGGCTCATATCTCACTCATTTTTTGCTATATAAAAGAGGGATTCTAAGCATAAAGAATTAAAAATACAATTAATGTAAGTTATGGCGAGTAAAATAAAAATTAATGAGAGAACGGCAATTTTATTGTGAGCTAGTGCAAGATATTGAGCTCACGTTTTGAGCTATTAGTCAGTAAGTGATAATAGAGTCGGCCTGTAAAAGGGAACTCTGATGATGGGGTTATTTGTAATTACATCTATTTAACAACTGCCCAAACTACGACCATTCAGTAGCGATTGTAAAAAAAGTGGTTGACGTAGTGCCATCCTCCCTCAATAGTAATATATAGATAAAAGTTCAATTTATAGCTGTGGACATCATTATTTTCGACAGCATTTTATTTCAGCACGAGGACGTTAGTGAGACATTATGGGTAAATCTCTAGTTATCGTGGAGTCACCAGCCAAAGCAAAAACAATTAATAAATACCTTGGCAAAGACTTCATCGTAAAATCCAGTGTAGGTCACGTTCGTGATTTGCCTATGGGTTCGACAAGCACTGGTAAAAAAGCAGCAGCACCGTCGACCAAAGGTATGAGTGTTGAAGATAAAGCACGCATTAAGAAAGAAAGAGACAAAAAGAACCTGATCAATAAAATGGGTATTGACCCATACAATGATTGGGCCGCTAATTATCAAATTTTGCCAGGCAAGGAAAAAGTCGTCGCTGAATTACAAAAGCTGGCTGAAAATGCAGACACTATCTATCTCGCAACCGATTTAGACCGTGAAGGGGAAGCTATTGCGTGGCACCTTCGCGAGATCATCGGTGGTGATGATTCACGCTATAAACGAGTAGTTTTTAACGAAATTACAAAAAATGCGATTCAGCAAGCGTTTGAAACTCCGGGCGAGCTAAGCATGCCAGGTGTAAACGCTCAACAAGCACGACGCTTCCTAGACCGTGTTGTTGGTTTCATGGCATCACCATTGCTATGGAAAAAAGTGGCTCGTGGTTTATCTGCAGGTCGTGTTCAATCGGTTGCTGTTAAGGTCTTGGTTGAACGTGAACGTGAAATTAATGCGTTTATTCCTGAAGAGTTCTGGGATATTCATGCAGACACGTTAACCGCGGGCAAAGAAAACTTCCGTCTACAAGTTGCGCAGCGTAATGGGTCTGTATTTAAACCACTAACGCAAGCGGATACAGAAGCGGCAGTAAGTATTCTTGAAAAAGCAGAATATGAAGTGTGTAAGCGTGAAGATCGCCCAACGAAAAGTAAGCCATCTGCCCCATTTATTACCTCAACATTGCAGCAAGCGGCAAGTACTCGCTTAGGCTACGGTGTGAAAAAGACCATGATGCTAGCTCAGCGCCTCTATGAGGGCGGTTACATTACCTACATGCGTACTGATTCAACTAACTTAAGTAAAGAAGCTGTAGAGACGTTACGTGAGTTTATTGGTTCTGAGTATGGCGACAGCTATTTACCAGCAGCACCAATTATTTATGGAAGCAAAGAAGGCGCACAAGAAGCTCACGAAGCGATTCGTCCTTCAAGTGTCGATGTGAAAGTAGACGACCTACAAGGTATGGAAGCGGACGCACACAAACTTTACAACCTAATTTGGAATCAATTTGTGTCGTGTCAAATGACACCAGCACAATACGATTCAACGACATTGAGCGTAAAAGCGGATGAATTTACCCTAAAAGCGAAAGGTCGTATCCTTAAGTTTGATGGTTGGACTCGCGTGCAACGTCCAATGGGTAAGAATGAAGATCAATTATTACCAGCAGTTCAACTTGGCGATAAGCTAAAACTAGAACAGCTTGATCCAAAACAACACTTTACTAAGCCACCAGCGCGTTTCACAGAAGCTGCATTGGTTAAAGAACTTGAGAAAAAAGGCATTGGTCGTCCATCGACTTACGCATCAATCATCTCAACCATTCAAGACCGTGGTTATGTTCGTGTTGAAAGTCGTCGTTTTTATGCAGAGAAAATGGGTGAGATCGTAACAGACCGTCTAAATCAGTCGTTTGATGATTTAATGGATTACGACTTTACTGCTCGTATGGAAGGCAACTTAGATAAGATTGCAGAAGGTGATAAAGATTGGAAAGATGTGCTTAACGCTTTCTTCCAAGATTTTACAGACGATATCGCTAAAGCTGAGCTTGATGAATCAGAAGGCGGCATGTCACCAAATAATATCGTAGAAACTGATATTAAATGTCCGACGTGTGACCGCAATATGGGTATTCGTACCGCATCAACTGGAGTATTCCTTGGTTGTTCAGGCTACGCATTACCACCAAAAGAACGTTGTAAGACAACCATTAACTTAGGCAATGAAGAGGGCATTATTAATGTTCTTGAAGAAGACGTAGAAACCGCAGCATTGCGTGCGAAGAAGCGTTGTCCTAAGTGTGAAACGGCGATGGACCCTTACCTGATAGATCAAGATCGTAAACTGCATGTTTGTGGTAACAACCCGAACTGTGACGGTTATATTGTTGAGAAAGGTGAGTTCCAACTTAAAGGCTATGATGGCCCGATTGTCGAGTGTGACAAATGTGGTTCAGATATGGAACTTAAGAACGGTCGTTTTGGTAAATATATGGATTGTACGAGCGAGACATGTAAAAACACTCGTAAGATCCTTAAAAATGGCGAAGTTGCGCCACCAAAAGAAGATCCTGTTCATCTTCCTGAATTGGAATGTGAAAAATCAGATGCATACTTTGTATTGCGTGATGGCGCATCAGGCTTATTCTTGGCAGCAAGTACGTTCCCTAAATCACGTGAAACTCGTGCTCCGTTAGTGGAAGAACTGGTTCGCTTTAAAGATCGTCTGTCTCCTAAGTTTATTTACTTAACGGAAGCACCAACACACGATCCCGATGGTAAGCCAGCAGTGATTCGTTTTAGTCGTAAAACGAAAGAAAACTATGTTCGTACTGAAAGTGATGGCAAGCCATCAGGTTGGACTGGTTTATACATTGATGGAAAATGGGCAATTACCGATAAGCGTAAAAAGCCAAAAGCTGAGAAAGAAGATAAATAATCTTTTTAAGAAGTAGTTAACGAAAAAGAGCCGCAAGAATGTGGCTCTTTTTTTATGTCGCCAAATCACAATCTTTCATAATTTTAATTATTTTACTATATTCATTGATCTAACACGGTATACCGAACAGCAACTAAGACCATAATAAGGAAATATATTTTTACTGTTCTATGGAAGTCGGTAGCGTTATGCGTCAATACATGAAGTATTTAATCCCAACAGTTATTCCTTTAATTATTTTATTACTCCCTCTGTCGGCTTTTCCTTTTGAAGGAATGACAATAATTCAGCAGCGTGTGATTGCTATCTTTTTATTGGCAGCCTTGTGCTGGGTATTTGAGCCAATCCCTATTTATGCCACTTCTGTTGTTATTATTGTTCTCGAACTCTTAATGGTTTCTGATAAAGGCTTTATTTTGTTTAAGCTTAATCAAGAATCACCGCAATTTGGTGAGCTACTTAATTACAGTGACATCATGGCCACTTTTGCTAGCCCAATTATTATGCTGTTTTTAGGTGGTTTTTTCTTAGCAATGGCGGCCACAAAATATCGATTAGATGTCAACTTAGCCAGAGTATTACTTAAACCGTTCGGAACCGATCCAAAATATGTCATGCTTGGCTTAATGTTGATAACGGGTATTTTCTCAATGTTTATGTCGAATACGGCAACAACGGCGATGATGCTATCGATATTGACGCCAGTTATTGCCGTATTTGGCCCTAAAGACCCAGGTCGAGTTGCGTTTGCTTTGTGTATTCCTATTGCCGCAAATATTGGTGGTATTGGAACCCCAATCGGAACCCCGCCAAATGCAATTGCCTTGAAGTATCTTGTTGGAGATAACCTAATCACATTCGGTGAATGGATGGTATTTGGTGTGCCATTTGTTATCGTGATGATGGCGCTTGCTTGGTTTTTAATTACCTATTTGTACCCAGCAAAACAAACCACAATGAACTTAGATATTAAAGGCAAGTTCTTAAAAACACCCAAAGCAATCACGGTTTATATTACGTTTGCGGGTACGATCTTATTGTGGTTAATGGGATCAAGCCATGGCATGAACTCATATACTGTTGCGCTAATTCCAGTTGCGGTTTTCTCTCTGACTGGGATCATCAACAAAGAAGATCTTAAGAAAATATCATGGGATGTGCTGTGGTTAGTTTCAGGTGGTATCGCACTTGGTTTAGCGTTAGACAAAACAGGCTTGGCTAAGTTAGTGGTTCACAGTATTCCTTTTGATGCTTATTCTCCTTATGTGGTTTTATTTGGTGCGGCATTCTTATGTTTAGTCATGGCAAACTTCATGTCTCATACAGCAACGGCCAACTTATTGATGCCGATCATGGCAGCGTTAGGTACATCAATGACGTCATTGACCCCATTAGGTGGTGAGCTAACCTTAATATTAATAGTTACGTTTGCAGCCTCTCTAGGCATGTCGCTGCCAATCAGTACACCACCAAATGCATTGGCGCATGCTACCGGTAATGTTGAAAGTAGCCAAATGGCAAAAACAGGTGTGATATTGGGTGTGGTTGGTGTGCTATTAAGCTTTGTTATGGTATGGATCCTTCATACTGTTGGACATATTGGATAGGCTATGAATCAAGAGAAATTGCAGCGTTTGATTGATGCTTATTTCAGTCAAGAAGAGCGAAGAATTGTCATTCCTGCAGGTGAAACGATCTTAGAGCAGGGTGCAGACAATGACCGTCTATACTATGTTTGCTCTGGTGAGTTAGAAGGGTTCTATCAAGAAGAAGAGAGTGAAAGCCAAGTTATGGTATTTAGTGCCTCTGAAGGTGCATTCATCGGCGTTCATAGTTTTTTTTCTGAAACCTTAATTGCTTCATCAACTGTAGTGAGTAAAACAGAAAGTGAACTTGGGTGGATAGATACAAAAACCACGGCAGTTGAGCTAGAGCGCTATGGGCCACTTACCGCGCAGTTTACGCCGATTATTGTTAATGAACTTTCTCGTCGTCAGCGCAGAGCGATGCAAGAATCGATAGAGAAAGAAAAAGCACTGCAAAAACTCTATTCTGCAGAGCAAATGACCACACTTGGTCAACTGGCTGCGGGTATTGCTCATGAGCTTAATAATGCGGTTGGGGTCTTAAGTAGTAAAACAGAGCGGCTGCAATCTATTATTTTAGAGTTACTAGAAGAGAGACACCCAGAAGCGAGCAGTTTTGTTGATCAAGGTTTGATGAATGGTCAAAGTATTAGCTCATCAGACGTTCGCACAAGAGGACGTGAAATAGAAGAACGTTATGGCTTTGAAAGAGATCTCGCTCGTGAATTAGCTCGTGCGATACCTAGTGGAGAGTTATCAACGTATTGGTTAAGCGCTCCTGAAAAAGCCATACGCTATTGGAATATCGGTCGAGATCTACATGACATGAGATTGGCAGCAAGGCATTCTGTTGGTATTGTTCGTTCAGTGAAGCAACTTGGTCGCACGGATATAGATACTGATGAAATTCTTGATGTGAATGATAGCATTAATAAAGCGCTCGTTTTATTACAGAGTGATTTGAGACGTGTCTCTGTGCATATGAGCCCAGCAGTAATGCCAATGGTAAAAGCATCAGCAACGGAGTTGGTGCAGGTGTGGGCTAATGTGATTAAAAATGCCAGCGATGCCATGGATAAAACCCAAACACCTGAAATTGAAATTTCGACTCGAGTATCAGACCGATTTGTTTTAGTGACGATTGCGAATAATGGTCCAGAGATAGATGAGGTGACTCGACGTAAAATATTCCAACCGAACTTTACCACCAAAAAGGGCGGACTTTCTTTTGGTTTAGGATTAGGTCTAGCCATCGTAAAACGTATTATTACAGGGTATGGTGGTTCAATTGCAGTAAAGAGCAACCAAGAGAAAACTATTTTTAGAATTAAATTGCCAGTCGAGGATGGTCATGGAAAAGCTTAATCTGATTTGTGTAGACGATCAAAGGGAAGTGCTGAGTGCCGTTTTGCAAGATCTCACGCCACTTAAATCATGGATTAATATCGAGGAATGTGAATCAGCGGGTGAAGCGTTAGACTTGATGGATGAGCTAGACAGTGAAGGAGGATATATCGCTTTAGTATTATCCGATCACGTAATGCCAGGAAAAAATGGAGTTGAATTATTGACTGATGTTTCACAGGATTATCGCTTCTTAAGAACTAAAAAAGTATTGTTAACAGGGCAAGCCACTCATCAAGATACAATTATCGCTATTAATCGTGCGCGTATTGAAAGTTATATTGAAAAACCATGGAACGGGGACGAATTAAGATCGTTAGTTACTCGTCTAGTGACGGAATATATTTTTGATAAAGGATTGGAATATACTGACTATCAAGAACATTTGGATCAACAAGTTGTTCTTAGCCGCTTAAGATAACGCCTACATAAAAACGCCTTACATCAGTTTCTATGTAGGCGTTTTGATAAGGTTATTAGGCTTGAATTAATTCGTTACCAGAGGGTTCACCTTTTGCAAAGGCATCAATGCTGCCCAGTGTTGTTGCTGCAATATTATCCAGAGCTTCTTCTGTTAAGAAGGCTTGGTGGCCTGTAAATAGAACATTGTGACAAGCTGATAGTCGACGGAATACATCATCGGTAATAATATCATTTGATTTATCTTGGAAGAAAAGCTCTTTCTCATGATCATAAACATCTAAACCGAGCGCACCGATTTTTCCTGCTTTTAAGGCTTCGATAGCGTTGGCTGAATTTAATAATCCGCCACGACTGGTATTAATGATCATTACGCCATCTTTCATTTTTTCAAACGAATCAGTGTCTAATAAGTGCGTGTTTTCAGGTGTTAATGGACAATGTAGTGTAATTACATCTGATTTCGCAAAAATCTCATCTAGGGTAGTGTATCTCACTCCTAAATCTATCGCTACTTGGCTTGGGTATGGGTCATAACACAAGATATCCATTCCTAACCCTTTAAGAATTCGCATGGTTGCGAGCCCAATTTTACCCGAGCCAATAACACCAACCGTCTTACCAAAGAAATTAAACCCAGTTAATCCCTCTAGAGAGAAGTTGGCATCACGAGTTCGTTGATACGCTTTATGGAAACGACGGTTTAAGCACATCATCATTCCGACGGCGTGTTCGGCGATCGCTTCTGGAGAATATGCAGGAACTCGAACCACTTGAAGGCCAAGCTCTTTAGCAGCTTTAAGATCGACGCGATCAAAGCCTGCACAACGCATGGCGATTAATTTTGTACCTTGTTCGGCGAGTTTAGCTAGGACAGGCGCAGACAAATCATCATTGACGAAGGCACAAACTACATCGGCACCATCTGCAATAGGCGCTGTACTTTCAGTGAGTTGAAAGTTGAAAAATTGACATTCGAATTGGTATTTTTGATTGATACTATTGAAAGAAACTTCATCATAAGATTTAGTACTGAACATTGCGATTTTCATATAATATCCTTACAAATAAACAGGTTATATTAATACTGACTGTTTCTACTCTATCATTTCTTTACGTAAAAATAAGAGAAAATCATGAATAAAATATTTTTAAACTTTATACGTTAATGTATTTACGTATTAGAGTGATAATTTGTTCATAGTTAGCGATTATTTTCCTGAGTTTAGCGATTGCGCTCATGTAATTGATAATAGATATCATCTAGACTTAATGAATATTCAGTAATGAGGTTTTTATTATGATGCAGAAAATAACAAATTGGTTGAGTAGAGATCCAGAACCAAGAACTCGAGAAGAACTTCAGTACCTTGTCGATATTGGAAGCGTGGCAGAATTAGAAGACCGCTTTTCTTCTCGGCTTCAATTTGGTACTGCTGGATTGCGAGGAAGGGTAGGAGCAGGACCTAACCGAATGAATCGTCTGGTAATTCAAGAAACAGCCACTGGATTAGGTCATTACTTAATAGATAAGATCACGAATGCCAGCGAAAGAGGTGTTGTTATCGGTTATGACGGTCGTACGGATTCTCAACAATTCGCTCATGATACCGCTAGCGTTTTAACGGCATTAGGCATTAAGGTTTTTTTAACAACCAAGGTTGCAGCAACGCCTATTGTGGCTTATGGGATCAAGAAGTTTAATGCAGCCGGAGCCGTTGTCGTCACTGCAAGTCATAACCCACCAGAATATAATGGTTTTAAAGTGTATTGGGAGAATGGGGCGCAAATTATTCCGCCGCATGATTCAGGTATTGCCAATCAGATCGATATTGCAGCCACAAAGCCCATTTCACTAATGCCATTGAGTGATGCCGAGGCTCAAGGACTTTTAGTCTGGCTAGATGATGAATATTATCAAAGCTACCGCGATACAATGAACAGCAATCCGCTGCTTTCAAACCATACTAACCCATCAGCAATCTCAATTGCTTATACTGCGATGCATGGTGTGGGTGCTGATATGGCAGAAACCTTATTGCGTGATGCAGGCTTTAACCATGTGGTGAGCGTGGCAGAACAAAGAGAGCCAGATGGTACTTTTCCAACCGTAAACTTCCCTAACCCTGAAGAAAAAGGGGCTATGGATATGGTTATCGCGTTAGCCGATTCAGTACAGGCAGAGCTTGCATGCGCTAATGATCCTGATGCGGACCGTTTCGCTCTTGCAGCACGAAAAGCAGATGGCAGTTATCAAATGCTCACAGGTGATCAAGTGGGTATTTTATTTGGTCATTATCTGTTGAAACATTCAGAACCAAGTAAACAACTCGTTGGTAATACCATCGTTTCGTCTACGCTATTGAAAAAGATTGCTGAATCAAAAGGGGCCGAGTATTTCCAAACCCTAACAGGCTTTAAATGGTTAACGAATGTTGCGATGCAAAAGCAAAGTGATGAGAAGCAATTTCTTTTTGCTTATGAAGAGGCGCTTGGGTACACCATTGGCAGTGAAGTGTGGGATAAAGATGGTTTATCTGCGTTAGTTGCTTTTGCTCAATTAGCGGCAGAGCTGTCAACACAAGGTAAGAGTGTTTGGGATGAGTTGGAATTAATTTATCGCACTTACGGATTGTATATAAATGCACAGCGCAGTATCGCTTTAGCACCAAACTCTCCACCGGTCGGAGATAAGCTAAGAGCCAACCCACCAAAGCAAATTGCTGGAGTGAATATTGCGGTTACTGAAGATTTAAAAGCGTCACTGCGCTATTTTTCAGATGGCACGACAGAATCAATTGATTTACCAGCCAGTGATGTCGTGATTTATCATTTAGACGACGGCTCTCGTATTATTGTTCGCCCATCAGGCACTGAGCCAAAACTGAAGTGTTATTACGAAGTGGTGGCAGCGATTGCACCAACAGATGAATACTCGGTCATTCAAACGAAAGCCAATGAAGCGATGGTTCATTTAATTGAAGAGCATCAAAAGAGCCTAGTTTAAAAGTGAGAAGTTCAAGAAACTAAGCTTTTAAAAAGTAGGTTAGAAACAAAAACGGTGAGCTTAATGCTCACCGTTTTTGTATATCTGAATTGAATTAAAGCGCAGTAACAAAAGAGCTCAACATCCACAGTGCAAGAATGATAAAAATCCCACCCATGAATTTATGCTGATAGGTTCTAAATTTCACGTTATTGATTAGCGATTTTCCAAGTGTCCCCACTAAAGCGACCAAGATTAAGTTAAACACCAAACCAAGTACGTTAAGCAATAAGCCAAGCACCAACATTTGCTCGCCAGAGGTTGCCGCAATATTGGTTGAAACAAACTGTGGCAAAAACATCACAAAGAAGACTAACGCTTTAGGGTTCAATAAATTACTGACTAAAGCACGTTGGTAAAACGTGGTTGCCATTGTCGCACCTTGTTGTAATTCTGGTGCTTCATCTGCTTCTGCTCGAATACAATCCCAACCCATTTTTAATAAGTAGGCACCACCAACAAGATGTAGTGCTTTTAAGGCAATAGGGCTCATTGCAATTAAGGCCGATACGCCTAAAGCAGCAAGTAAGGTTAAAATAATACCAGAAGTCGCATTACCTAAGCTGGCAAATAATCCGACTTTACGGCCATAACTCATGCTTGAACTTGCAATCAACAGCATATCAGGGCCTGGTAATAAAAGTAAGGCGATAACAGCGGTTAAGTAAACCGGAAGAATAGTAATATCAATCATTATTTTATTTTGAATTATAAATTAGGAGGCGGATTTTATAGTAGTAAGATCTACTTTTCCATTTTTAAAGCGCCATCATAGAATAAATAATCAGCATATTAAAAAATAATGATACATTTGTTATTTGGGGGTGTTTTTAATGTATTTTTTACGTTTCCAGATTGATGGGGTTACCACGGTAACTTGTCATTTCGCTTATCTTGCAACCCACTCAGCTTCAATCAGTGTTTTTCCATCGAGTTTTAAGCGACTAAGAAAAATATCACCCATGTGAATTTCACCAACGCCTTGAGGTGTACCTGTCATAATGACATCACCATCATACAATTGGGTATAGGATTTTAAATCAGCAAGGATAGTTTCTGGAGAGTAAATCATCTGGCTAACTTGACCACATTGGACTCTCATACTGTTAATAAAGAGCTCAATTTGAAGTTGATTAATGTCGATACCATCAAGAGGGATGAAACGGCTAAATACCGCTGAGCCATCAAAGGCTTTTGCTCGCTCCCAAGGAAGTCCTTTGCTTTTTAACTCAGATTGTAAGTCTCGTTTGGTTAAATCAAAACCTATTGCAACGGCAGATAGCTGTTCTTTTTCGATAAGAAAGCAGATCTCAACTTCATAATGTAAACGTTCTTGATGGAAAGAAGATAGGGTTGAAGTGATGCATGAATTGGGTTTATTAAACACCACCATTTGTTCAGGGATCGTATTATTTAATTCATTAATATGGGCAACGTAATTACGGCCAATACATAATAATTTAGATGGAGTAATTAATTTTTCTCCAAAACGAACCGAATTCATTTTCCTATCCTTGGTTTTTAAATATGCAATGCAGAGTGTACCTGAACTCCTCTTTTTTCAATCGTACTCTGTTGAGTTTTTAGTTAAAAATTAGATCTCTAGCTCAACTACGAATAGGATCATATAGATAATTATGGTGATCTGTTGTGCTGTTAATGAGATAAATTATTAGGATATAAAAAAGTTATGTTTATTCGGGGGAATGGAAGATTGAATAAAAGCGACAGTTTGATCAAAAAACCGCACCACCTAAAATTCTCACAAAATAGGGTAGTGCGGTTTTAATTGTTTATTCTACGCATCAGCCATTGAGGTGGACGTATATAATGATATCCAGATTAACGGATAATCATTTGCTCACGCTCAGGACCAACAGACACCATACTTACTGGCACGCCCATCAGTTCTTCAATACGCAGTACATACGCTTGAGCCGCTTTTGGTAGGCTTTCGAAAGTACGACAACCTGTGATGTCTTCTTGCCATGCTTCCATGTTTTCGTAAACAGGGCTTAGTGCAGATGTTTGAGGCCAGATTGGATTTTCAGTGTGTTCGCCAGCGTAAGACGTACAGATTTTAAGATCCGCCATACCACTTAAACAGTCAATTTTTGTTAGTGCGATTTCAGTTGCAGCTTGTAGTTCAACACCGTTGCGCGTTGCTACTGCATCGAAGTAACCCATGTCACGTGGACGACCTGTTACTGCGCCATATTCGTTAGCCGCTTCACGGAAGTTATCTTGCTCTTCCATTGCAGTAACTAACGTACCTGTACCAACCGATGAGCTGAATGATTTCGCGACAGCGATAATACGCTCAGGGCGTAATGCAGGTAAGCCACTGCCGATACCCGCATAAGCCGCTGTTACGTTTGAAGAGGTAGTCCATGGGTATTCACCGTAAACTAAATCACGACCTGCGCCTAGTTGTGCTTCAAACAATAAGTTTGCATCGTTTTTCTGCATTACTTTTAGAGGCTCTGTCACGTTACAGATAAACTCACGCCAAGGAGCTGTCACTTCTAATAGCCATTCTGTCATTTCTTCTGCTGTTTGGCTGAAATCACAGGTTGGGTATAGAGCGTTAAGTTGTGGCATTTTCCAATCAAGCATGAATTGAATACGCTCAAGCAATACTTCAGGTTGCATTAACCAACCCACAAGGATGCCTTTCTTCATTACACGGTCACCATACGCAGGAGCAATACCTTGACGAGTTGAACCGTAAGCACCGTCACCTAAACGTAATTCTTCTAATGTATCTTCAAGTGCATGGATTGGAAGGCAAAGTGTTGCACGATCAGATATGTGCATTTTAACTTCAATGCCAGCCGCTTTAACTTCTGCGATTTCTTCGCTTAATGCCGCAGGGCTAATGACCATACCAGGGCCAAGAACCGCTGTACAATCTGGGTTAAAAATACCGCTTGGAAGTTGGTGTAGCTTAAAGGTGCCGAAGTCATTTACCACTGTATGACCGGCGTTATTACCGCCCTGAAAGCGAATACTTGCAGACGCATCAGCAGCAAGAAAATCAACGATACGGCCTTTACCTTCATCGCCCCAATTAGCACCAACAACAACAATAGACGGCATAACACAAACTCCTAAATGATTAAGAGGCTATGTTAAGTGTAGAATCTTAATATGAGAAATTAATTATAATTATCGACTTGATAAGAAATCCATATATCATATTGAGTGAAATGCATTCAAAAAGAGAGTATAGACATGCTTGATCTTAACTGGCTTAAAACATTTGTCACGTTAGCAGAGTTAAAACACTTTGGAAAAACGGCGACAGCCCTTCATATGACACAGCCCAATGTCAGCTTACATATTAAACAGTTAGAAAGTTCGACTCGAGTAAAGTTGATTGAGAGAAATCCTTTCCATTTAACGGAAGCAGGGACTCGTTTATTACAAACCAGTCAAGATACGCTAATGGCATTGCAAGTGTGCCAAGCTGATTTGAATGCGATTAATGATTTGAGCCGTGGGACGCTAACTATTGCAGCCAGTGATATTATTTCTCGTTTATTGTTAATTGGACCATTTCAATTATTCAAACAAGAATTCCCTGGAATTGATTTTTCCCTATTAAATACGACATCTTCACAAGCGTCTGAATTGGTAAAAAGTGCCGAAGCAGACCTTGGATTTGTTATTGCGCAAAAAGAGAGCCAACCACTTCATTTTACTGAACTCCAGCAAATAAAATGGTGTGCATTGGGTAATCACCTTGAAAAGTGGCAACAAGCGAATCTAGATCCTACAATTCCTCTGGATGATGAGCCGACGTTGATTTTATTGGGCCACGATACACGAACGCGAGATTTACTCGATTTAGCCTTACCGTCTTTGAATTTGCCGAAATATCGAATCATGGAAGTAGGCAGTGTAGATGCTCAGATTGATTGGGCTGAGGCTGGATTTGGTGTGGCAATTGTGCCTGAATTTTCGATACATCCAAAGCGCAACCTTAAAGCGACGGTAACGCCATTACCTAAGTTTCCAACGACGAATTTAGGTTATATTGTTAGGCAAAATCAGGTGTTGTCTAAAGCGATTAAACAGCTATTAAAGTGGGTAGATGGAGAGATAATTCGCTCGCAAAATAGCCAGTTTAACAACATGCATTCTTTATAAATGACATTGACATTGATTATCAAAGGGTCTAGAAATGTAAATAAATATTACTGAGTAACTAATTGACATTATTGTTAATTACTCATTGATTAAGGCCGGATTTTGTTAATTCGACAGTTTATATTCTTAATTGTTTATTCAATTTAATGGAGCTAAAACGTATGCCTCTTCATTCAAAAGATACAGTCAGAGATGATCTCCTTGACGATGTTTATTCGTCAGCTGACCTTTCGTTATCTATGCCAAAATATAAAATGCCTGAACAAGAACATGACCCTCGTCATGCCTACCAAGTCATTCATGATGAACTCATGATGGATGGTAATTCTCGACAGAACTTAGCTACGTTTTGCCAAACTTGGGTTGAAGATGAAGTCCATAAATTAATGGATGAGTGCATCGATAAGAATATGATCGATAAAGATGAGTACCCCCAAACGGCTGAACTTGAAGCGCGTTGTGTGCACATGTTAGCGGATTTATGGAACTCACCAGATGCGGAAAATACATTAGGTTGTTCTACAACTGGGTCAAGTGAGGCAGCAATGCTCGGCGGAATGGCCTTAAAATGGGCTTGGCGCGAAAAAATGAAAAAGCTCGGCAAACCAACAGATAAACCCAATATGATCTGTGGCCCTGTGCAAGTGTGCTGGCACAAATTTGCGCGTTACTGGGATATTGAATTACGCGAAATCCCAATGGAAGGTGATCGTTTGATCATGACGCCTGAAGAGGTGATTAAACGGTGCGATGAAAACACCATTGGGGTGGTTCCAACATTGGGTGTGACATTTACTTGTCAGTATGAACCTGTAAAAGCGGTGCATGAAGCACTAGATAAACTGCAAGCAGACACAGGATTAGACATCCCAATGCACATTGATGCGGCGAGTGGTGGTTTCTTAGCCCCATTCTGCGATCCTGATTTAGAGTGGGATTTCCGTTTACCTCGTGTTAAATCGATTAATGCGTCAGGCCATAAATTTGGCTTGAGTCCACTCGGTGTGGGCTGGGTTATCTGGCGTGATGCGTCGGCCTTACATGAAGATCTGATTTTCAATGTGAATTACTTAGGTGGCAATATGCCGACTTTTGCATTGAACTTCTCTCGCCCTGGTGGCCAAATTGTAGCGCAATACTACAACTTCCTACGTTTAGGCAAAGAAGGGTATCGTAAGATCCACCAAGCCTGTTACGACACGGCTGTTTATTTATCATCTGAAATTGAAAAACTGGGTATGTTTGAGATTATCTATGATGGTAAAGGGGGCATTCCTGCAATGAGCTGGTCATTGAAGGAAGGGGTTGATCCCGGTTTTAACTTGTTTGATCTATCGGACCGAATTCGTTCTCGTGGTTGGCAAATTGCGGCTTATGCAATGCCACCAAAACGTGAGGACTTAGTCATCATGCGTATTTTGGTTCGTCATGGGTTCAGTCGAGATCAGGCTGATTTATTGGTTGCGGACTTAAAACATTGTGTTGAGTTTTTTGCTAAGCATCCTATTTCTCATGGCAGTGATGAGTTGGAATCGTCAGGTTTTAATCACGGTTAATCCCTTTAGTGGTTAAATAGAAACAGTGTTTTTAGATCCTCTATTGTTCGGTAGAGGATCTTCCCTTCCTAAAAATATAGGAAATAATTATGAATATCGGTCAAATAGGTCGTCCATTTACTTGGGTCCGTTCCAAAGGTTGGGTTCAGTTATTTACTTTGCTATACGTTACCTTTTTCAGCCATTTGGCGTTGGCTGAATCATTAGAAAGTCAGGCTGCTCAAGATGCATCTGGTGTCTTTGGTTTTCTCTTTTCTTATATTGCTCACAATCCATTTGTGTTTCTTTTCTTAAGTATTGCTATTGGCTATCCGTTAGGAAAAGTCACCATTAAAGGAATTAATCTAGGATCAACCGCGGGCACCTTAGTTGTTGGTGTTGCTATCGCATTAACGGCTTTCTCTGTTTATGGCTTACATATAAATGCACCGGGATTGGTGTCTGATATCTTCTTAATGATGTTTATGTACGCCATTGGTATGAAAGTTGGGCCTCAATTTTTCTCTGGCTTAGCACGAGGAGGATTAGATTTTGTCGTTATAGGACTCATTGTTGTATTTAGTAACTTTCTTATCGTGTTCTTTGGTTCGAAATTATTGGATTTAGCACCCGGTTATGCGGCAGGGATTATCTCGGGAAGTTACACAGTAACCGCCGTGATGGGAGTTGCTCAATCTGCTATTGATTCTGGGGCGGTTAAAGCGCCTGCGGGGATGACGCTTGATCAAATAAGTGCCAATATCGCTGCGGGTTATGCCATCAGTTATATCTTATCTAGTGTCTTTATTATCTTATTGATTAAATATTTGCCAGCCATGTTTGGGGTTGATCCGGTTAAAGCAGGTAAAGATGCTGAGGCCGAATTTGGTGCGGGTGGCGATACAGAAGCATTACCAAGTACTAATGGTTTCTCTAATTTAGGCGTGCTTCCTTTAGATATTCGAGCTTATCGTGTTGATCACCAAGAATTGGTTGGTCAAAATGTAGAAACGCTCTTTCATCGTTACCCTCACGCTGCGATCCTTAAAGTGGTTCGTGGTGATAAGGTTATTGACTCTTCAGATAATCCACAGTTACAGCTTGGTGATATTATCGGTATTCGCGGTGATTACCATGTTTTAATCGAGGGTGGGGAATCTACGGTTGGTGTTGAAGTTGATGAACCAAGAGCGCGTAATGTTGATATAGAAGTGGCTGATATTCACTTAGGTAAATCGACTTACACCGGCAAAACTATTGAAGACATCAGCAAAGAAGTTGGCTTTGGTATCTACATGAAAGCCTTATTTAGACAAGGGCATCAACTTCCTATTTTGCCGCAAACCGTAGTTGAAGTTGGGGATGTGATCCGTGTTGCTGGCTCTGATTGGTGTGTTCAGCAAACCGCGAAGAAACTCAATAGTAATCCAATCGTTGAAAGCACACTGACTGAAACCTTCTACTTAGCACTTTCTTTATTGATTGGTTATGTATGTGGTCATTTGAGTGTCACTTTAGGCGGTATTCCATTTGCATTAGGGACGTCTGCAGGTTGCATGTTGACGGGGATTGTCTTCTCATTCCTACGTACTCGCAACCCTGCATTTGGTGGCCCTATGAGTGAAGGGGCTCGTAGCTTCTTACAAGATATTGGTTTGAGTTTGTTTGTTGCGGTATTAGCTGCGACCGTTGGTCCTAAGATTCTAGCGTCGTTCCAAGGTATTGTGGTTATTAAAATTGCAGGTCTAGGTTTAGTTGCTGCGTTACTTCCACCGCTGCTTGCTTGGATTTATGGTTTCTATTTCCGTAAGATGAACCCTGCGATTCTCGCTGGTGCTTGTGCTGGTGGGCGTAATAGTACCCCTGCAATGAAAGGGGCTCAGGACGAATGTCAAAGTGATATGCCTGCGGTAGGCTACCCGGTTCCTTATGCTCTTACTTCTATGATTGTGCTCGTTCTTGGTTATCTCACAATGGTCTTGTATTAATATCAATGCCACTAATATGATCAGCTAATTAATTACATTGGTACAAGATTGTAATCTATAAAAAAGCCACAGTGATGAAATATCATTATGGCTTTTATATTCTTCTTTTCTTTCTCTTTTTTGGTCTTTTTTTCTCGAGTACATTAGTGAGCAGTTCCCTTTGTGGCTCAGAAACCGGGAACCTATCCATCAATTGGTTTTGAGCATTTAAAAGCAAGGTTTTTTCCCATGCTTTAAAGACATCGAACTCAAGTAAAATAGCATCATTTATTTTGATGAAAAGTTCATAGTCGTTCATAAGGCTCCTTAATTGTTGCAAGAACCATAACATAGATGGATTTTAAATATCGAGTTATCGAGCATTTTAACCAGCGAGGATGAGCAGTTATTTACTACGATTGGTATTGCAAAAGGAATGACGGCATTATTTATAGAAAGGCTATTTATTTCCCCTGATTTTATAGCAATATGCAATAATAGAAGAACATAATTACTCTATCGGAAATGGTCAAATATGATGGGTGAACATTATTCGATCAGTAAAAATAGCTTTGATGTTTTGCGCTTTTCAAAAAGGGAAGTCGATAAAATTGCTTTAGTGACGGAAGGTGGTGGTCAAAGAGGTGTGTTTACTGCTGGAGTACTTGATAGCTTCTTACAGGCAAACTTTAATCCATTTGATTTATTAATTGGCACTTCTGCGGGTTCTCTGAATTTAGCCTCTTATATTTGTGGGCATAAAGGACACGCTTACCGCATTATTGATCAAGTGACTCGCAGTCCTGATTTTTTCAAATTGTCTCGCTTTTTATTGACTGGCGAAGGGATGGATTTGGATTGGTTAATCGATAAAACTGAATCTGACATTCCTTTAAATTGGAAAGTAGGGGAACAACATTTAACGACTAAGCAGGTACTTGCTGTAGCCGCCCATGCAACCAATTTTGAAACTAAGTATTTTGACCTATCCACCAGTAACTGGAAAGACATCCTACGGGCCTCGTGCGCAATTCCTGCTTTGCATAAACAGCCAGTTATTATGGATGATAAACGTTGGCTTGATGGTGGTTTAACAACGCCTATTCCAGTGCAAGCGGCATATGATCGAGGTTTTCGGCATATCGTTGTTATTCGTACCGTACCTGTTGATTTTAAAGAGAATCACGATTGGTTGATCTCTCTTGCTAAGATGACAAAGAACAACACTCTGGATCATATGGCTGCGATGCTAGTGACTCATGAAGAGAACTATCGTAAGACCCAAGAATTTTTAGCGAACCCTCCTGACGATGTCATCATTTATGAAATCTCGCCAAATAAAGCGCTTCAATCTAAAGTGCTTGGTAGTACGAAAAAGCAATTAGATGCCGATTATCAACACGGTAAAGCGTTAGGTAATTTATTTCTTGAAACAATAGCTTCTAAATTGAGCTTATCGCACCTTCAACAAGAGCAGTTCTTAATACAGACTAGTGAAGAGCGTTTTACCGATGAAAGGAAACAGCAAGAGTACAATAATCAAATAGATGCTATTTGGAATAGTAAAATTTGCGGGGAGGTTCTTGGGGTTGAGCGTATTCCGTTAAAATGGATTAACGTTAATCCTAATAAGAAAAAGCAAACGTTAGTTATTGTAAATGGACGCAATGAAAGCTATTGGAAATATAAAGAAGTCATTTTAGAGCTGAGTCAGTATTACAATATTTATGCCTATGATCACCGTGGCCAAGGTGAATCAGGACGGATGACTCAAGATCACGAATTAGGTCATGTGGATGATTTTCATGATTATGTTATGGATCTTTATATCTTTATGGAGAGAGTTGTGAGGCCAAACTTGGAGGGGGAATGCTTTATGCTCTCTCACTCAATGGGAGCTGCGGTAATGACTCAATATTTATCGACATTTGACCATCCGGTGAAAGCGTCAGCGGCTACATCACCTATGTTTGGGGTCTATATTCCGGGTAAAGCTCATGGTTTAAAAAAGCAGACATTGAATCTACTTGATGTGCTAGCCAGTAAACCAAATTATGCATTGGGTCAAAGCCATTTCAAAAAAGTGAGATACGAAGAAAACGTACTTACGCACAGTAAAGCACGGTATCAAATATTTGTAGACTTGTTTGTAAATAACCCTAGATTACGATTAGGTGGAGCAAGTACGCATTGGATAACAGAATCAATAAAAGCAGGTAAAAAATGCATCGCTACTGCACATAAAATAAAAATTCCAATGCTGATCTTACAAGCCGGTGATGATCTTGTTGTGAGTAACATTGCGCAGTCGGAGTTTCATGAGAAGTGTAATTCAAGCCATTTAGAACAAGTTGAAGGCGCTTATCATGATATGTTGATAGAGAAAGACATTTATAGAGATATAGCGATTAATAAACTGCTCGATTTCTTTACAAGTGATTACCGTTTTTATTGATAAATAATGTTAAGCAGGGCAGTTTGAGTATTAAAATTTATAATTCAGACCTACAGTAACAATGTATTCTGACTCGTCATAGAAGATAATATTTGAATCGGTTGAGCTGTAACCCGCAAAAGAGATGAACGACCAATCTTGCCAATCCATGAATTTAGTGTACTCGTAAGCGGCAAAGAAGCTCAATTTGTTGTCTTTGCGAATCTCAGTATAAATTGGGTTTTCAGCACCGAATGTTCGTTGATTATAACCGGCAGTTAATACCAACTGGTGTCTTTGCATTATTTTAAAGAAACTGATTTCCGCACCGTATTGATCGTAAGAGCTTGCTTTTCCGTCCGCAGATGAAGATTGGTAAATAACAGAAGGTAGGACGAATGAAGTGCGACTTAATGGTAAACGATATTGACCCTTTAAGTAAATTGTATCTGCGTCTCTTTTTAGTACATCTACGACATCATCGTTCTCGATATCTTTGGTTGCATAAGCGCTATCAATAGTAAAATTTGAGCCCGCAATATTATTCACTTTAAAACGAAATGCATTGCCTGATGCATCTGTTTCTGTTCGAGCTGAGTCGACTAAATATGGGTTATCCCATGTCTTGCTTGACATAACGGTTGGTAAAATAGATACATCAACTACCATTCTTGAATCAAATTGATACTTATAACCCACCTCAAGAACAACAGTACCTGTGGCGATATCTTGGCGAGTGGTACCTGCATACACTTGCTGATTTAACTCTTGGCCAAATGTATAGGCTATGCTGCCAAGAGGAAAAGCCATAAATCCGTTATCGCTAGAGCCTTTTTGGTACACGGAGCTAATAGTATCTTCACCTTCGGTATTAAAATTGGATGTTGAAGATGTAAACCCTGTTGTTAATGCAATTTCACCACTAATGCCTTCTTTATCTGCAAGTTGAGCCATTGCCGAAGGTGTAACCACGCATAAAATGAATGAGAAATTACGTAAATTCATAAAGAGTCATTCCTTGAATTATTAATTAACCATAGTGAAACACTAACGCATAAATATCAACAAAGAAGTGCTATTTAGAAATTATAAACTCTGTTTATATTGTTTCGGCGTTGCGGCAACCATGTTTTTAAAGTTGCGATGGAAATGACTTTGGTCGGTAAAACCAAGATCTGTGGCAATCGAGGCGATATTTTCTCCTTCTTTTAGCAAGGCTTTGGCTTTATTTATCCGCATTACTATTTGATACGCATGTGGGGTAATGCCGTATTGCTTTCTGAACGAGTGGATGAGGTAATAATCACTTAACCCTGAGATTTCAGCAATTTCTGAAATGGAAATGTTTTTATTAAAGTTATCTGAAATATACTGATAAGCACACTCAATGGCTTTTTTAGATATGCTATCAAGAGAGGGACTATCGCTGTCTTTTAGGATTAACTCAGAGAAAAAATTAATCGCAGTTTGTTCAACTTTGATTGCAGATTCATCTTCTATTAGAGTTTTAGCCAGTGACTGGAATCCTCGATATAAGAAAGGACAATCACTGTGCGTCATTTGAATTGGTTGAAATTCTTGATTGCTTCCATTCGATATTTGAGATTGAAGATCGGCAATCCAGTCTGGTTCAACATAGAGCATTTTGTAGCTCCAGTGAGTGCCTTTTTGTGGGTTACATGAATGGACTTCTTCCGGGTTTACGATAACAGTTGAACCCGGTCGAATAGTTTGCTTTATATTTTGATATAAAGAATACATACACTACTGTTAATGCAAGCAAG
Organism: Aliivibrio sp. S3MY1; assembly: GCF_028765575.1. Classification (GTDB taxonomy): domain Bacteria; phylum Pseudomonadota; class Gammaproteobacteria; order Enterobacterales; family Vibrionaceae; genus Aliivibrio. Next base: position 110,804 of record NZ_JARACO010000003.1, read on the forward strand.
CCTCCCATCGCTTGATTAAAGATTTTATAATGAATAGGGTGCTCAAGGTATTTACCAATGGTTAAACCTAATAAAGCCCAAGTTGATATACAGCAGTAACATACGATAAAAAATATCATACTAAATGCCCCGAGGTCTTCGATAGGAATCGCACCGTTACTAGAAAATACGGTGACACCAGACAAAGATACAATCCAAGCTTTTGGATTCAACCATTAAAATCAATTTCTCCTAATGGTGATGGGATATAAAATCCACCGTTTAATACTGCTTTAGTGGCTTGAAGTGTATGATGACAAATTGCATTCACTTGGAATGAAAGAGGAAGCATATCGTCAACTAATTGAAGATTTACGATCTCGTTAGCTTCTCTGTTTTCAGCTTCAAAATGTACTTTAGCTTTAGTTATTAAATGAATGGCAACATTCAGTGAATTAGAGAAGGGAGTAAGAGTGATATCAGAAAGCATAGTCATGAGAATCCTTGAGTAATGACGAGAGTTGATTTCAATGTAGATAAAGGCTCTTCATTTTGCAAATCGGTGCAATTGTAATTTGGGGTAAATTATGAGAAATGCTAATTTTGCATATTTGACGGTAAACCATAAATTATGTGGTGCGGTTTGTTGAGGCTTATGGACTGTGGCGAGAGCAGTTATGGACAGAATGGTTTGCCTTAATTAGCGGAGCGATCTTCTGACCTTTTGAGATATATGAAATGCTTTTCCATACGAGCCTATTAGGGATTGGCGTTTTTCTGGTTAATGTATTTATTGTCGCTTACATGGCGTACTCACTATTTGGAGTGAAGAGTAGAGAGTGCTCATCTGAAGCATAAACCTGCTTAGAATTGAGATAGTGATATTTTTAACTATTATGATGTTTACAATGTGGTTTATTACTTATATATTGATTTAGTTATCACGATAAACGACTAGGATACAGTCATGCTTTCTTCTACAGCCCTACAATTTGCTGCTTTGTGCAAAATGATGCTCGGTGCTGTGTCGCGTGTAACATCATCTATTATTGCTGTCATTCTAGTGATTATTAACTAGGCTGGCGGCACTTCCGTCAGCCAGGCTGATGGGAGACTGCTTTATTATCTTCTTGTTTTTCTCAGCCAATCTGACGGTCCACAATAAAAGCTACTAGGGTTAAGCCCAATAGCAATAAGGACTATGACATTGAAAAAACAAAATTTATTTGCTATCGGTTTAATGACGTTTGCCATGTTTCTTGGCGCAGGAAACATCATATTTCCTCCTTTTCTTGGTTTAGAAGCGGGCACTCAATATTTACCTGCCATGCTAGGATTTTTGCTTACCGCGGTTGGTCTTCCTGCTCTTACTTTGATTGTATTAGGGCGACTTAGCTCTAGTGGGCAATTAACCCAAGCTTTACCAAAGCCAGTCGCTATCGCTTTTTGGGTACTACTTTTTACAGCCATTGGTCCAGCTTTTGGTATGCCACGAGCGGTAACAGTGGCTTATGAAATGGGAATTAAACCATTTTTTTCTGGCGATCATTTGCTGATATTTTCTGTGATTTTTGTTGGCGTTACTCTGTTATTGGCTTTTCAACGAGGAAAGTTAGTCGATTATATCGGAAAAGTGATGACTCCATTATTGGTTCTTATGTTAGCAGCATTAGCAGTAGCAGCCATTATTACACCATTAGGCGTATTGAGTGAGCCAAGTGCAGCTTATCAAGCTAAAGCAGTAACGAGTGGGTTAATTCAAGGTTATATGACCATGGATGCTATTGCGGCGGTTGGGTTTGGTTGGGTAATAATTAAAGCAATTCGTGATAAAGGCTGTGAAACGCCACATGACGTTTTCCACGCGACAGTTAAAGTAACTTTAGTTTATGCAGTGCTAATGTCAGCGTGTTATTTAGCAATGGCTTATGTTGGTGCAACATCCACTTCGATTTCAGAAGGCGCAACCAATGGCGGTGAACTTTTAACTCGTTATGTCTCTGAGATATTTGGCCCTTTAGGTCAATATTTATTGGCAGGCATTATTATCATGGCATGTTTGACAACGACGGTAGGTTTAACGAATGCATGTGCTGAATATTATCAGCAAACTTTCCGCTCTCCATTTGCGATCACCGCTATCATAGTGACGGCATTGACAGGGGTAGTGGCAAACTTCGGCTTAGAGCAAATCTTAGCCATTAGCTTACCTGCAATACTTATTTTATGTCCAATAGCCATTGCTTTGGTATTAGCGGCTCTTTTCTTACCGACAACAAAGTGCAACTTATCTACTTATGTCATAATTGTTATTACTTCTTTGGCCTTTGGTAGTTTAGATGCTCTGCATATATTAGAGCTATTACCAGCCTCTTTAGCTGAGTCATTAACTTATTATGTCCCGTTATTTGAAGCTCATGCGAGTTGGTTGTTACCTGTTTTTATCATCATTGTATTGAGTAAACTGTTGAATAGAAAACGCTCAATGTAAATATAATCACTCACACTCAAATTACGTATATAAACCTATTATAATGGAACCGATAACCCAGCTTTAAAACAGTTCTTACCAGTGGTTGGGTTATCATCATTGTGAATATATTGTGTGTAAAATTTAATCGCTAATACAAACTTAAATTAACAATTATCGCCCCATAGCCCAGTGCTTTATGATAAATCTAGCAAAAACAAAGAGATAAGAATATGACATTTGAACAACCGAATAACGATGAAACTTACTCAGAGACAATCGACAAAGTTCTCCAAGCGTACAACGGTGAAATTTATGGTATTGCCTTTTTTGAGTATTTCATTACTCACTACCCGCACCCATCAAATACTCAATTTTGGCAAAAGCTCATTGATATAGAAATGCTAACAGCTAACATCCTTCATAAGTGGTTAGTTTCAGCCAATGTTGAGTTTGAAATTAATCCAGAATCAATGCAGCTTAAAGGGCAACTTGAAGCGAAAAAATGGATTAATTTACCTTGGTCAGAGCTGATTGAAACCTTATTACCATGGATTGCACCATACGAACACTTGTACTGCGAATGGGAAGATTCGGCACAGAAAGATCGCCAGATTTTTACGGTTATTGCTGAACATGAAACCGCACTTTATCATAGCTGGCAGCGAGAACAGCGCGGCGAAAACGGCATTGAATTATTAGACGCATTTATCAATCGATACGCTAAATTTTAATAAGTAAGGAATTTTCCTGCTTTATGTTGGTAATTAAAAGTAGAGTAAAAGGTAATGCAATTGTTTCTGTTTTGTTTAGCTAAATGTTAATAACAACAATAACTTATATAATTATTATTTTATTTTCACAATTATTAATGATGTGTGATCTAACGCTATTTATTAAATGAATAACGCGATTATTATCCTCTCGATTTTTGGAGTTTAAACTACTGACACCATGTGCGGTAATTTAATGAATATTATATAAAAGCTATCATCAGGGAGATTGATATGTTTTTAATCGAGTTTTTAATTGTACTTGTTTGTATTTTAGTTGGCGCCCGAATTGGTGGTATCGGTTTAGGTGTTATGGGTGGTATTGGTTTAGCCATACTGAGTTTTGTTTTTGGTTTACAGCCAACAAGTCCACCTATCGATGTAATGTTGATGATCATGGCGGTAGTAGCAGCAGCAGCAGCAATGCAAGCCGCTGGTGGTCTTGAGTATTTAATTAAAATTGCTTCAAGCATTCTACGTAAAAATCCACGTCACATTACTTTCATTGCTCCTTTAGTAACGTATATGTTTACTTTCTTAGCAGGTACTGGGCATGTAGCTTATTCTGTTCTTCCTGTCATTGCAGAAGTAAGCCGTCGTAGCGGAATTCGTCCTGAACGCCCATTAGGTATGGCAGTTATTGCATCACAATTTGCGATTGTTGCGAGCCCAATTGCAGCGGCTGTTGTTGCTTTGGTTGCTTTTTTAGAGCCTCAAGGCATTACATTAGCAAACGTATTGATGATCACGATCCCAGGTACTTTCTTTGGTTTAGCTACGGCTTGCGTTATCGTAAACAAGCTTGGTAAAGATTTAAAGGATGATCCTGAATACCAACGTCGTATGCAAGATCCTAAGTTCCGTAGCGAAATGGAACAAGAAGTTAAAGTTGAAGAGATTGAGATTAAACCAGGCGCTAAAAAAGCGGTAGGTCTGTTCTTATTCGGCGCAATTGTGGTGGTAGTTATGGGGGCATTCCCATCATTACGTCCTAACTTCAACGGTTCACCAATGGGTATGGCACATACGATTGAGATCGTAATGTTAGCAATGGCGGCGTTTATTATCTTACTTTGTAAACCTGATGGAAACGAGATCACTCAAGGTTCAGTATTCCATGCTGGTATGCGTGCAATCGTAGCGATCTTTGGTATTGCATGGTTAGGCGATACGTTTATCGCAGGTCATGATGCAATGGTTAAAGAGGCGGTATCTGGTTTAGTTGAAGTCGCGCCATGGACATTCGCCTTTGCTCTGTTTGGTTTATCTGTCATGGTGAACAGCCAAGGTGCAACAACCGCAGTATTAGTGCCTGTTGGTATTACGTTAGGTCTTCCACCTGAAGTGATTATCGCGACGTTTGTTGCTGTAAATGGTTATTTCTTCATTCCTAACTACGGCCCAATCATTGCGTCAATTGACTTTGACCGTACCGGTACGACTAAGATTGGTAAATATATCTTTAACCATAGCTTTATGATCCCTGGGTTATTAAGCATGGTATTTAGTATTATTTTCGGTTTCATCTTCGCAAGTATGGTTTTATAACTAGTACGTAAATGAGCATCGAATAAAAGAAAAGCGATCAGTATATACTGGTCGCTTTTTTTTATATTAGGAATTTTATCTCAAAATGAATCATTACTTGGAGGTGTGAAAGTACGAGTGGTTATGTAAAAGAGTATTAATCAGAATGTGTATTTATCGGTTGCCGAGTCAAATACTGAAAGAGAGTAATGCCGAACATTAATTATATATGAACGGCATTAGAGTAAGTATAGAATTAATATTAGTTCAGTTTAAATAATGAAATCTCTGATTTTTGTTGCTCAGCTAATATCGCTAATTCTTGGCTTACCTGCTGTGTCTGGTGAATTGAGGATACGTTCTCATTAACTAAATCAAAAGTCCGAGTTGTATTTTTTGCTATGTCCTCTGTGACAGAATATTGCTCTTGAGATGCGGTAGCAACTAACGTATTAATATCTGAAATTGCTTGAACTGAGTTGGCGATATCATTAAACGATATCTTTACATCTTCAGATAAAATAACTGATTTTTGAATGAGTGCTACATTCTCTATCATATTGTTATTCGCTTTCTCAGACTGAGTTTGAAGTTTAGAAATAATATCTTGTATGTGATTAGTTGATTGTTGTGTTTTTGCCGCTAAGTTACGAACTTCATCGGCGACAACAGCAAAACCACGACCATGCTCACCAGCGCGAGCCGCCTCAATTGCAGCATTTAACGCAAGAAGATTGGTTTGGTCGGAGATAGAGCTAATTACACTTGTAACTTCACCAATATCGATGGCATTTGTTTTGAGATCTTCAATCATTGTAGCTGTCTGTTGGACTGAGATATTAATACTTTCAGTTAATAGAATTGATTCTTCTAAATGTTTTTTTCCAATCTCGACATTGTTTATTGCTGACTGAGCTTGCCCTTCAGCTTGTGTCGCATTTAATGTAACTTCTTTAGATGTACTTGATAGTTCACTAATAGCCGTTGAAATTTCTTCGATTTGAGCTAATTCATGCTGTGAGTTTTCAGCAGTCACACCCATCACGACATTTGATTCTTCAGCACTTGTTGCCAATTGTGTACTACCTACATCCATTTTCTGTAATATAGAATGAAATTCATCCAGCATTTCATTTAAATATTTAGTGCTTACACCAAGTTCATCTTCAGATAAAACGTCTGCTCTAATGGTTAAATCTTTCTTTTTAGAAACTAATTCTACAATTTTTGACAATTGTAAAGCTTGAGTTATTAATAGTTTTGAAATAAATACAGACGAAATAATAGTAATAGTTAAAATAGATAAGATAATAAAGGCAGTTGAATAAATAGAATTATTAACATTATTATTTAAATTGGTGATTACGGTATTTATATCAATAACTAATTCATCTTCATATTGTTTAAATGCATTAATTCTATTGGTTGATGCTTGATACCAATCTGTAGCCGAGACAGTATAGTTTCCTTCTGTGTAGCGATTGTTTACCATTTCTTTAATGTTAGACACCTTTTGAGATACAGAGCTAGAAAGAAGAGTATTCAATCTTTTTACCTGTTGGTTACTCGCATACTCTTCAAATGTTGAAAGGTGTGTGTTTTGAGTTGCATCAAGAGTGACGAATGTTCTATATAATGATAAAGCAACAGGCCCTGAGCTCGATAAAATATTATTTAAACTCGCACGTTCTTTTCCTGCAGCCTCTTTAATCTCTAAAAATAACGAATAATTTCTTAAATAAGGAGTTAATGTTTTTTCAGTTGAGTTTTTGACTATCGCATTACTTAACGATAAAAATAATGTATTGATATCTGTGTAATATTTAGCAGCGTTAGTCGCCGAGATACTAAATGAATCAACATTATTTCGATTCATATTAAGTTTTTCTAATTGTGAGAAAATACTTAACATATCATTGTAAATATCAGGGTGTAATTGTTTTGATGTTATCGATTTATCTTTCAGTGACGGTAAGTATTTTTTCAATACAGCATCTGTTTTATTTCGTTGAGCTAACATTTCTTCTTTAAAATTAGCGCCTTTTGAACTAACAAAACCAGCGGTTGATCCGCGTTCTTTCTGAAGCTCATGAACAATGAGACTACCTTCAATTGATATTTCAGTCATTGAACTAATGTTTTGCAGTTCTGAGCGAAGAGAGATTGTAGTATTGAGTGCATTAAGAGAAAAAAATAACATTCCTACGATAGGGAGTGTGATAATAAATAGAATTTTTTGTTTAAATGTTAAATTTCTAATTGGGTTCATAATGTTGTCTATGCAAGTTTACTTATTAAATTTAATCCAAAGTCAAGCTATTTATTGTATCTTGACCGTGAAGTTCATTATTTTTTGTAGATTATTAAATTTGAGATGATTTTATAGTATTGTGATTAGATAATATCTACTACTTTTGGGTATAAACTTATATGAAAAAGTAATAAGAATAATTTACTTTAATAATATTAGTGATTGAATTGTTGGATTTAATGCGCGCTGTGTTAATGGCGCCTAATTGCGAATTAAGATCGCTTATGTTTAATTTTGGTTGAATGTGAATAAATAAATCAAATTGTGGGGCGATGTAGTGTCGTCATGAAATAAGAAGTTCAAAAATCCGCAAAATGAAAGGGTAGTGCCTCGTTTACCTTATTTCAGGTTCAGCAATAGCGAACACGTAACTACAGGCTACATGCTAATGTTCTTTAGGTTTAATAAGCTTTGTGGTTTTAGTGTTAGATGTGAGGCTTCTCGTTACTGCTGCATATATAGTGCTCGCGGTAATGGCGGTATCAATGTTAAGTGATTTTGGTTCAGTGGCGTGGGTAGGACAAACAAATTAATTTTTGTGAGTGAAAGAAGAAGCCCTTAGAAATTAGATCCTAAGGGTTTTTTATAGTTTATCGTAGACGAATGGTAACTAAGTTAAATTTTAAAAAATGCGAGTTCTTCTTTTTGTGATACAGCAAGCTGAGACAGTTCTTTCGCTGCCTGCTGAGTTTGATTTATCGCCGTTACATTCTGATTAACAAGATCAAATGTATTGGTTGTATTTAATGCAATTCGTTCTGTTAGTGTAAATTGTTCTTGAGAAGTGCTTGCCACTAACGTGTTCATCTTCGATATAGATTGAACAGAATTCTCAATGTAGCTGAAAGATGATTTCACATTTTCAGATAAAGCAACAGACTCTTGAATAAGCTCTACATTACTTATCATGTTGTCGTTTGCTTTTTCAGATTGAGCTTGCAGTTGAGCAATAATTTCTTGAATACTTTGTGTCGATTCTTGTGTTTTAGAGGCTAGATTTCGAACTTCATCAGCAACCACAGCAAAACCACGACCATATTCACCAGCGCGAGCAGCTTCAATTGCCGCATTTAATGCTAATAAATTGGTTTGATCTGAGATCGTACTAATAACTGCGGTTACTTCACCAATGTCCATCGCATTGGTTTTTAGTTCGGCAATCATACTTGCCGTTAGCTGTACTGACTCATTGATTTTTTGAGTTAAATGAATTGATTCATCTAGCGTTTGGTTACCTTGAGATACACTATCTATGGCTCTATTAACTTCCTCTTCGGCATGAACCGCGTTCGATGTAACTTCTTTTGATGTTGTAGATAACTCACTTATTGCGTGTGAAATTTCTTCAACTTGTGCTAATTCATGTTGAGCATTATTCGCCGTGTTTTGCATAACTTCAGTTAGTTGCTTTGATGACGTTGCAACGTGGGTTGAAATATCACTGCTGTTTCGTATAGCGGCACCGACTTTTTCATTAAGAATGATTAATGAATGATAAATACCAACAGCATCTGATGCGTTTTTAAAACGTTGAGAAAGATTACCTTCAGAGATTTTCTTAATCATCTCTGATAATTCCCAAGGCTCACCGCCTAAAGATGAGCGGAAACTACGTTCAATCATTAAGCCAATAAATAAAGACATTGCTAGAGCAAATGTACTTAGTAATAGCATTAATTGCTGGAAACCTCCGGCGACATTTCTAGCCTCAGGCGTTAGAATTTGATTACGCGCTTCTTGATAATCGATAAATTCATTAATGGATTTTAACCATTGAATGAAAGCAGGACGAGCGTCATCTAAAATAGTATTAGTCATAACAGAGCCTGATTTTTTATCGTTAATAATACGATCAACCAAAGGCAGTGTTTGTTTTTGAATTTTTTCAATCTGAGCTAAGATATTTTGCTCTTGTGCGGAAAAGACAATCCCTTGAGAATGCATTTGGTTCATTTTTATTTCAGATTGATGATAGAACTCTTTTAATCGATTAATTTCTTGTTCTAATTTAGAAATCTCTTGAGGAGTTCTTGCGATAGCAATGTCTCTAATCGCAATAGCTCGGTCATGTACACTCCCTCTATAATCGATCGCGTAACGTTGCTTTACTGAGTTCACGTCTGTCATTTCAGTTAGAGTATGGTCGATAACATTTACTTTTTGTATGCCTAGTACCGTTAATAGCAGCATTAGAAATAGGGTTATACCAAAGCCAATAATGAGTCTAGTTCTGATGGTTAATTTTGATAAACTATTCAAAATTTGTTCTCCTTTTAATGATGAATCTATAGAGGGAAACTATTATTGCTCGTTTTCATAGTGAATAATAGCGTTGAACTTACCTTGAAGGTAAATTTAACAGGGACAGTGTACCTTATGATTATTTTTAATCTATCACATCTGAATAATATTAATTTTTAATATTAATTGTTATTTTTCTATACACTATTTATTGTCTTAATTATTCGAAATATACATTATTTACTGCTACCTTTTAAGTAAGATAATCAATTCAGTAGGATGTTTTTGACGTATAAATGGGAGAGTGCTATGTATGATGAGCAAAGGATTTTCCGTCATTATATTATGTCAATGGCTATCTTTATGGCAGCAATGTTTGTAGGGATAGAGAAAAGTAGAGCGAATACCGAACTTAAAGTCGGAACCTATCACTGTCCCCCCTTTATTTTCCATGCCAAAGGTCAAGAGTTTGATGGTCTTAGTATGGTGTTATGGGAACGAATTGCAGACATAATGGGCGTGACGTATACATTACAAAATTACGAATTAGACGATTTATTACTCGCGTCAGAAAAAGGCGATATTGACGTGGGTGTTTCTTGTATTTCGATTACGCCAGATCGTGAAGAGCATGTCGATTTCTCTCATTCATTTTATGAAACACACCTTGCTATAGCAGTAAAAAACCGCAGTTACCTAGATACGTTTATTAGCATAATTACCAATAAAACCTTATGGAAAGCACTTAGTATTTTTTTCTTTGTAGCGATCAGTGTCGGCGCTTTTTATTATGTTCTTGAACGTAAAAATAATGACAAACTTTACTCTATGCCAACCAAGCGGGGTCGGTTAGCCGAAGCTTTGATCCTTGGTGTGCTATTTATCACTAAAGGGCCTTTCAACTACTTTGAATTTAAAACCTTATCTGCACGAATAATGACGGTATTAATTGCTATGTTTTCGACCGTTTTTATTGCCAGCATTACGGCTATTTTAACCAGCTCACTCACATTAGAGCTGCTAAGATTTGATGTGAAAAATGTGAATGACTTATCCAAGCTAAGAGCAGGAGCGAAGCAAGCTACGACAGCATCATTATTATTGGCAGACCACGGCATTGCTCATGAAAATTATCAAACAATGGATGAGTTATTATTGGCATTAGAAAAGGAGCAAGTCGATGCTATTGTCGCGGATGACGCCGTATTACGGTACATGATAAAACAAGGTAAAAATAAGCAATTATTTAACGAACTCGTTGTGCTTCCTTATCAGTTAGAAAAACAAAATTATGGCTTAGTGTTAATTGAAAATAGTGAGTACGAAGAAGAGATCAATCGGGCTTTATTACAAATTCGTGAAACAACAGAGTGGCATCAGATCTTGTTAGAATATTTTACAGAAAAGTGATTAAGGTTAATGGTTCTTATATTTCAAATATAGTCACTGAGCGCTGATAAAGCCATGCGTGTGCTTGCCCAGCGTTTTGTCATTTATGATGATTGGCCTTATCTCATTTTTAATGCCGTATTTTTGCTATCATTTATTTTAACTACTCAAGTAAGTGTTATTATCCGCCGCCCATATTCCCTTTGAAACAAAGGACAAGAGAGATGCATGATCGTGCCAGCCAAATGGTGATATTTTACGCCCTAGCCAAAGCGGGTAGTTTTACTGCTGCCGCAAAACAAATGGGTGTGTCTACCTCTCATGTAAGTAAGCAACTGGGAGTATTAGAGGCGAACTTGAATGTGAAATTAGTTCAAAGAACGACACGTTCGCTCATTCTTACGGATGCAGGGCAACAGTTTTATCTATACTGCGAAAAAATGCACAGTGCAATGACCGAAGCCAGTGCCATCATGGATAATGAACGTGATGAGGTTGCGGGTATTTTGCGGTTAGGGCTATCTCAGTCTTTTGGCACCATGCATATTATCCCTGCGATTGATAAGTTACGTCAGCAATATCCTGAACTACAAGTGGAAGTTCGTTTGTTTGATCACAGGGCAGATATGCTTAAAGAGGGATTGGATTTATGGGTGACAAACTTTGAAGACTTGCCTGAGGGGTATGTTGCTCAACGTTTAGCGGATTCGCACTTTGTATTGGCAGCATCGCCTGATTATTTAATAGATAAAGCCGTGCCTCATCATCCTCAAGATCTCACTGAGCACAATTGCTTAACGTATCAGAGCCGTCATCGTGATTACAGCAATTGGGATTTCAGTAAAGGTAATGAAGAGCTGTGTGTCAAAGTGTCTGGAAACTATCGTGTTGACTTAGCAGAAGCGGTAAGGGACGCGGCTATTTCAGGGTGGGGAGTTGCCTATTTAGCCAGTTATTTATTAACCAATGAGTTTAATGATGGCAAATTGATTCAGCTCTTACCTGACTGGAAAGCGAGTCAAAAAATGCCAATTTATGCGGTTTACCCAAGTCGTAAACACTTGCCAAGAAAGATAAGTGCTGCCATTGATTTCTTACGTCAGCATATTGGTCAACAGCCATATTGGGATAAAGCGTTAATGAAATGGGTTAAGTTATAATCAAAGCATTATATGGTCGATATTGTCATTGATTAAATTAAATACAACGCAATGATGTCTTTTTAATCAATGAGTTAAATTTATTATCAGCCTTGAAATAAATATATTTTCCGTATGGAAACAATACTCTTTCCATACACTGCTCTTATTTTATAAATCAATAAGTTAAGCGTTTCTATAAAGTGTGATCTAAATCTCATTAACAGGGTGTTAGCAACCCCGACTTGCACGCAAACCTTTGCGTATTAGAATGCCTGCTCTATTTTCGATAGCACAGGTTTCTATCATGACATCGCTATTTGGTATTTTTGCCATTTTATTATTTGCTTATTTATGTTCGACAGATCGCCGTAATATTCCTTTAAGAACGGTCTCTTTGGCGTTTGGCTTACAAATCTTATTTGCTCTGTTGGTACTTTACGTACCTGCTGGTAAAGAGGTTTTAAATTCAGTAACTGCTGGCGTTTCCGGCGTGATTGATTATGGCCAACAAGGAATTGCGTTTCTGTTTGGTGGATTAGCGACAGGAAAAGTAGGCTTTGTATTTGCGATTAATGTGCTTGGTATTATTATTTTCTTCTCAGCACTTATTTCTGCGCTTTATCATCTTGGTATCATGCCTAGAGTGATTAATTTTATTGGTGGTGGCTTACAGCGTTTATTAGGTACAGGACGCGCAGAATCACTTGCTGCGACGGCCAACATCTTTGTGAGCATGGTAGAAGCCCCTCTTGTTGTAAAACCTTATTTAAAGCACATGAGTGATTCTCAGTTCTTTGCTGTAATGACCTGTGGTTTAGCCTCAGTGGCTGGCGGTACTATGGTAGGCTACGCCTCTCTTGGGGTGGATCTTAACTTCCTTATATCAGCAGCATTTATGTCAGCACCAGCGGGCTTATTAATGGCAAAAATGATGGTTCCACCGGGTGATGAAGCCAATAATGATGATGAAATTACCTCGGTAGAAATCGATCACGCGACAAACGTATTTGAAGCATTAGCGGATGGTGCAATGTCTGGTTTACGTATTGCAGTAGCAGTAGGTACGACGTTACTGGCGTTCGTGAGTGTCATTGCATTATTAAACGGTTTATTAGGCCACGTCGGTGATGTCTTTGGTTTAAAATTAAGCTTTGAATTGATCCTTGGTTATCTATTTGCACCAGTGGCTTTCTTGCTTGGTGTGCCATGGAATGAAGCGATCCTTGCGGGGTCATTGATTGGAAATAAGATCGTAGTAAATGAGTTTGTTGCCTTCATTCAATTAATGGAAGTGAAAGACCAACTAAGCCCACACTCTGTTGCGATTGTTACCTTTGCTTTGTGTGGTTTTGCCAATATCTCAACCATGGCGATCTTGATTGGTGGTTTAGGGAGTTTGGTTCCTGAGCGTCGTCCATTCATTGCCAAAATGGGTTTCAGAGCGATTACTGCTGGTGTATTAGCAAACTTGATGAGTGCAGCGATTGCCGGTGTGATTTTGTCACTTTAAGTTAATTGCTCAATTTCAAATAAAGAAAAGGTTGCGATCAAAAAGTCGCAACCTTTATTTTTTTCTAGATCCTAGTCCTCAAATCTCACTCGAATCGGCGTTGAGCTATCAAATGTAACCTGATCAAAACTATCTAATTTATGATGCTTAATTAGAGATTGTAAATTCTCAACATAAGCGTCGCCACGAGTAGAATAGTGAGATAAAGACTCGACTAATTTATAGCCTGATAATTTTCCCTCTGCACTTAGCTTTTGGCGTAAAGTCCAAAGATCTTTATAAGCAGAGGTAGTATTTAAGTTGTACATGTAACGCGCAGTTCCTGCGAACAGGTTATCAAATGCAGCTACTTTTACATGTCCACCAGGGGTACTTAAATACTTTCCGCCCTTAGAAGACAAGTGCTCTCCATATAACCCATTTCCTTTAACTGCAAAATAACTGGTTCCCCAACCACTTTCATCAATTCCTTGGGCCAGAACCATACCAACAGGAATAATATCTAGGCGTAAAAGTAGCTCATCAATGCTGTTTGATTTAATGCCATAAGATAGCATTAACTCATTTAGCCATACCGTTTCTTCTTTTGTCCATTTACTTTTAGGCTGCTTTGATAGCGCGATTACGTCATTTCTAACCGCACTTATGCGTTTATTCACCTCAATAATGGTAGGCAGTAATAAACGAATAAATCCTGAAATCTTCTCTTGGACAGGCAGTGAATGTAGATCGCTTGGTAGGTTTTCAACAAAGAACGTCGGGATTTGATCTATTTTACTAACATTAGCCAATTGATACTGATGCTGTTTAAACTCTTTGATAAGCGATTGAGCTGAGTTAAGTGTAGTGATTTTAATCTCAGGGTAGGGGGTGATGAGCTTCTCTGGTGAAATAGGAAGATCAGCAGCAAACGTGCTAGAGGATGCAATGAAAAGCAAAGAAGCAGAGATATGTTTTAACTTTTTAGATAAAGACATAAATAGAGTTCCATTGTTAATATTAATAGGATCGAAAACGGTGCTAAACCAGCACCGTTATTCGTGTTTATATTGAGATAACAAAGCCCCTGTTATTCTTCAATAATCGTCACTTTCTCGATCACAATACTCTCTTTTGGAACATCGTCAAATTCACCGATAGATTTAGTTTTAATTTTTGCAATTTTCTTAACCACATCCATACCAATCGTCACTTCACCAAATACCGCATAACCCCAACCAGCATTCGTGGTGGCAGTGTGATCAAGAAAAGTGTTGTTAGCTATGTTAATAAAGAACTCACTGGTGGCAGAGTGAGGGGCATCAGTGCGCGCCATAGCGATAGTACCGTTTAAGTTTTTCAAACCACGGTTCGCTTCATTAACAATAGGGGCACGCATCTCTTTTTCTTGCATATCAGCCGTGAAACCACCGCCTTGGATCATAAACCCTTTGATAACACGGTGAAAAATAGTGCCTTCGTAAAAACCATCTTGGCAATATTTTAAGAAGTTTTTTGAGCTTACCGGCGCTTTTTCTTTGTGTAGCTCAATGTGTATATCGCCGAAATTGGTAGTAAAAATAATCATACAGTTAACGTCTATTTAAAAAGTAATTGGGAAAGATTATACGTAGTTTCTTAGTTTATGTTGAATTCTTTGAATATCGCATTGCCTACTTCCACAATCACTTGATTACGTGAAGCCATGTCTAAATTCGTTTGAGTTAGATAAATCGACATAATAATAGGCGCACGCTTTTCATTCCATAGAACAGCAGTGATACCACGAGATCCAAACCCACCCGCACCAGAGCGATCCGCAATTGACCAGTTTCTTGGAAGAATCGAACGTAATAATGGATCTGAAACTTTATTATTTACCATCCAATTTTTTAATGTTTTCTCGTCTTTTGGAGTCAGGGTTTGACCAAATAACAGCTCATTAAGTGTGTTTGTCATCGCATTTGGAGTCGTTGTATCCCTTACATCTCCCTCTTGTGCTTCATTCAATTCCGGCTCAATACGATCTAATCGAGTAATTTTGTCGCCAATTAAGCGTAAGAAAAGCGTGAGAGAAGTTGGAGATCCTGTTTGGGCTAATACAATATTGGCCGCAGTATTGTCACTCATCAGCATAGTCGCTTCGCATGCGCTCTCTGTACTAATGGTTTCACCGATGAACTTTTCAGTGATGGGAGACCATGGAATGAGAGATTCTTGAGTCACTCGTGTTAGTGCTTCTTTATCTAAAAGGCCGTTGCTTGAGTTATACAGCATTTGAGCACAAAGCAGAGTTTTAAAGGTACTCATCATTGGAAAGCGTTGGTCGCCTTTATAACTCCACGTAGTATTTGTTGCGGTATCTAGAACTGAAATACCGATAGTACTAGAGCTTGATAGTTCAATGGCTTCAACCGTTTCTAATGTAGAAGAAGCAAATACAGAGTGAGAGAGTAACGTTAAGCAAAAAAGCAGTGTGTTATGTTTCATTATGACTCCTAAAGGATATATTTTATAAAGATAGCTTAATCAAATTTTCGTTGGTAACGAGGCAGCATACTTTCATTGCCTAATAAACCACCTTGATGGATATAAACTAATGTTTGATTGAGGTTATTTGGAATCCAATCATTCAAGCAGCGCCACATTAAGGGGTCGTATAGTAGCTCAAATTCAACGTCAGTTTGTAAGAGGAGTGTTTTCCACATTTCGTAATCATGACGGTATAACTTTCCAAAATGGTGTTTTTTCGTTGGTGTTAAAATCTCAGGATGTTCGGTTTCACCAAGCTCTAAAAATTGCTCGCTAAGGTAGGCATCTCCACCAACACAGGCACAAGTAATTACCTTTATATCGTGGGCTTCTAAATGTTTATGAAGAAACAGTGCCGTTGTTCCTGTACCAGAAGGTAAAGCCACGGTTAGAGAGGCTAATCTCTGTTCTTTCTTCCATTGAATAAGCTCTGCTGCCAATTGCTTTACGCCGCTTTCAGCCAAACCACAACGGCCGCCTTCAGGCACAAATAATTCATGCTCGCTTGGCTGCCTAACTTGTTGAATGTAATCTAAGATCCCTAGCGTGCTGCCGTTATCTAGTTGGGCGTTATCTGTCTCATTTAACGCGATAATATTTGCGCCAAGATCCAATGCTGCACGGTAATTTCCCTTTGGATTTTCTTGTAAAAAAGAGGGAACATGGTCAACGTAAAAATCTAACTGCCAGCCTTTTAATTGTGCCAGTGCTGCTAATGAATAAAGAGAGTTTGCCTGTGGTGAACCATAACCAATGATCGTAGTAATATTAGGAAAATCACCATCTAATAAGCCCATAAATTTGCGAGCTTTATTACCAGAAAATTGAGGATGAAGTTTATCATCGCGCTTCAAATAGAAATCGACACCATTAAATTGATGCTGAGTTACGGGGCTATTTTGGATTTTCATGATGAGGCTTGGTATCAGTAAGGGAAAGGGGGAGTAATGACCTTTCTGATATTTGAAAGGTCATCTGACAAATAAATGAGTATAAATTACTTCTTCATCATCGCTTTTAAATCAGCAAACGGGTTGTGTGTCGCTGTTTGGTGATCGTCTTGCCCCGCTTTAATTGCAGAGCCATACTGGTCATGCTCTGTGTATTTTGAATGCTCATGATCGTGACAGAAAAGGCACAAAAGTTCCCAGTTACTGCCGTCATTTGGATTATTCGTATGATCGTGATCTTTATGGTGAACCGTTAACTCACGTAAGTTTGAATAGACAAATTCACGCGCACAATTACCACAAACCCAAGGGTACAGTTTTAATGCTTTTTCACGGTAACCCACTTCTTGACGGGCATAAGTGGCACTAGAGCCATAAAAATCAGATGACATATAAATCTCGACTGCTAAAGTTAATACAATAATTATATGGAAAGAATATACCACGTTTTTAAGGAGAATAAATGCTATCAAAATTAGAACTGAGAATTCCTCCGCCGTTAGTCATGCTGCTATTTACGGCGGCAGTATTTGGTTTTGATAAAATACTGCCGTTTGATCTGTTTTATTTACCTTGGCTAACTTATGTGCTTGTTATTAGTTTAATCGCACTTGGTGGGGGCGTGTCGTTATGGGGTGTAAAAGAGTTTAGAGACGCTAAAACTACAGTAAATCCATTAAAACCAGAAAACAGCTCATCGCTTGTGAATACGGGTATTTATCAATACACACGTAACCCTATGTACCTCGGTCTCTTGCTTATTTTACTCAGTTCAGTGGTTTATACCCAACACCCACTTGGTTTGGTGAGTGCGCTTAGCTTTGTTGCGTATATCAACCGTTTTCAAATCGAACCAGAAGAAAAAATCTTGGTTACACTTTTTGGTGACGAGTTTATTGACTACATAAATCAAGTTAAACGCTGGTTTTAATTTGTCATAAATGCAATGAAGCGAACCTGACATTTCTATGGCAGAGATTTGAATAATTTCGTCTTAGAGGTCACGAAAAATCAAGCTGAAATATCTTATTATGTGTTTATAAATTAAGCATCATGGCTGGGGTGTGATATGAAACATAAAATAAAATTATTGATTAAAATAGTCCTGTTTTTTGCGTTTTTCGGCGTAGTAGGTCATGTATTTGCAGCAGATGAGTTAAGTGCAAATGCAATAGTCGAAAAATCAGATGCTCAAATGCGTGGGAATTCACGTTATACAGAATCAACCATGAACATTATACGTCCTGATTGGACACGCAGCATGAGCATGTCTTAGAGGGGTTATGGTATTTGACGATGGACAACTGAAAGAAGATAAACAACAATAACTGCCCATTTTGTGAGATAGATCTTGACCTTAATCTGATAGGACATAAACTCCGTTGATTAGATTTATTTAAGAAGGCATAAGCGATTCCGTTTTATGTCTGTTTCTATTCATTGACGAGGTTAAGTCATGTCTAAACGTGATTATTATGAAGTCCTTGGTGTCTCCAAAAGCAGCACAGAAAAAGAGATCAAAAAAGCATACAAACGTCTTGCGATGAAATATCACCCAGATAAGAATCCGGATGATGCGCAAGCGGCAGACAAATTTAAAGAGATAAAAGAAGCCTACGAAATTCTAACTGATGCCGATAAACGCGGTCAGTATGATGATTATGGTCATTCAGCATTCCAAAATGGTGGCGGTGGTTTTGGCGGTGGTCATAGCCAAGGCTTCAGCGGTTTCGAAGATATTTTTGGTGGCGCATTTGGCGGCCGTTCGCGTGGTGGTTTTGGCGGCGGCGGCGGATTTGAAGATATGTTTTCTCAGCATCGTCAACCGCGTGCGCAAAAAGGGCAAGACCGTCAATTTAACCTAACGGTTGAATTTGCAGAGGCGATTAACGGCTGTGAGCAAGTTATTGAATTACCAGTCAATGGCGTAAACAAAAAAATCAACGTTAAAGTACCAGCAGGTATTGAAGATGGTGAGAAAATTCGTTTTGTTGGCAAAGGCGAAGCAGGCGCATACGGCGGCCCAGCGGGTGACTTATTAATTCAGATTAATACGCGTCCGCACACACACTTAAAACGTGAAGGTAATGATTTAATTTGCCCAGTAACGACCAACTTTGCGACAGCTGCATTGGGTGGTGAAGTTGAGATCCAAACCCTAGAAAGTCGCTTTAAATTAAAAGTACCAGCAGGAACTCAAAGCGGCCGTAAATTCCGCATGAAAGAAAAAGGCGTGAAGAGCCGTAAAGGAGCGACGGGTGATCTAATGGTGGTTATTACTGTGGCGACACCGACGAATCTGACTGAAGAGCAGAAAGAACTGTTAATAAAGTTCAGGGAACTGTCGTAACCTGATTAATATTAAACAGACATGATACTTATCTAGAATAGGTATCACTAAGGGGGCATGAACTAATGAAGAAAATATTCACACGGTTCGTGCCTTTTTTATTGCCTATTAGCTTATCGAGCCAGGCTCAAATTCCCGGTTTAGCCCCAGAAAAAAGTTGGGATTTAAACGGCTATGTTAAGTACATGGCAACCAGCACCATCTTTAATTCTAGCGAGACTATTTTTGATAACATCGTTCATCAACGTTTTAATTTTGAATTCCGATTTAATGATCAATTACGCGTGAATTTGGGTATGCGTAATCGCCTACTCATTGGCCGATGATTGGCAATTAATTGCTGTTGTACAATATTTTGATGGATAGAGCGATAGCGTGTTTGGAGAAAATCCAAGTACCTTGCTATATGCTCAAATCCAATGGAGCTTTTAACGATGGTGATGCATCTATTTTGGACATTTAGAATAATCTTGGCTGTGATTTTTTTATTCTTTATGATAGCAACCATTGGAATTGAGAATTTATCTTTTGGAAGAAAACCTAATTATGAAAATTGATCTAACTACCTTAGTAACAGAAAGTCGCAATCAAGCCAGTGAAAATATTGATGTGTTGTCAACGGTTGAAATGCTGACAGTGATTAACCAAGAAGATCAAAAAGTCGCTTTAGCTGTTGAAGCTATCCTTCCTCAAATCGCAGAAGTGGTCGATGCTATTGCAATCGCATTTCAATCGGGTGGACGCTTAATCTATACCGGTGCAGGCACATCTGGTCGTTTAGGTATTTTAGATGCAAGTGAATGTCCTCCTACTTATGGTTCTAACCCTGATTTAGTGGTTGGTCTAATTGCTGGTGGTCATAGAGCGATTCTAAAAGCAGTAGAAAACGCAGAAGATAATCGTGAATTAGGCGCTTTAGATTTACAAGGTCTCGGCCTGAATGAGAAAGACGTATTAGTAGGTATCGCAGCGAGTGGTCGTACACCTTACGTTCTTGGTGCAATGGAATACGCGAAATCAGTTGGGGCGACAGTTGCAACATTAAGCTGTAATCCAAATAGCCCAATGACTGACTTGGCAGACATTAACATGACGCCAGTAGTGGGCCCTGAAGTTGTGACTGGTTCATCTCGTATGAAAGCTGGAACGGCTCAAAAATTGGTTTTAAATATGTTAACGACAGGGGCGATGATCCGTACCGGTAAAGTATTTGGCAACTTAATGGTTGACGTAGAAGCAACCAACGCAAAATTAGTACAACGCCAAAAGAATATTGTAATAGAAGCGACAGGCTGCCCAGAAACAGAAGCAGCTGAGGCGTTATCTCAATGTAATAATCACTGTAAAACAGCCATTTTAATGGTTTTGTCTGGGTTAGATGCAAAAAGCGCGAAAGCAAAGTTAGCAAAACATAATGGCTTTATTCGCAATGCACTTTTAGACTAATAATCGCTAAGGCCTCACAGGTAGCACAGTGAGGTCTTTTTTATGCCTAGCTAACCAACAAGAATAGCGTACAATGCTCCCAATTCTCAAATAGTTAGGAAAGCCAGTGGCTATCAAACCAACCATCTACAAATTTCGTGTCGCATTAACAGACATGAATCGTGATCATTATGATTCAGTAAGCTTAACCATCGCTCAGCATCCATCAGAAAGTGAAGAGCGTATGATGGCTCGTGTATTGGCATTTTGTTTGAATGCAGAAGAGCGTCTAACGTTTACGAAAGGATTATCTGCGATTGATGAGCCTGATATTTGGGTACGTGAATACGACGATACGATCTCTCTTTGGATTGATGCTGGTGAACCTGATCCTGAGCGTATGAAAAAAGCATCGCGTCAGTCAAAAGTGACTAAAGTGTACAGCTTCAATTCAAAATCTGAAGTGTGGTGGAAACAGAACGAAAGTAAATACAAACAATATCCTGTTGATGTGGTTCGTTTTGATTCTGAGCAAATCCACTCATTTTCTGCATTATTAGAAAGAACGATGGAAATGTCAGTGATGATCACGGGTGATTCTGCGTTTATCTCAGCAGCGAAAGGCGATTGTGAAGTGACGTGGGAAACTCTGCAATCGGTTGAATAATAATGAAAGGGCAAAGAGTGTAATACTGCTATTTCCTTTCTAGAATCTAGTTCATAATGCCTTCTGTTTTATATTAATAATCAGAAGGCATTTTTTATGGAACTACCATTGATGGATCTTAGTTTACTCTTTGCAATGATCTTGATTTTTATGGGTTCATTTGTGCAAAGCGCCATTGGTTTTGGCTTAGCCATTGTTACTGCGCCACTATTATTTTTAATCTCTCCAAACTATGTACCTGCACCCATCGTGATTGTTGGCTTATTTTTATCCATCATTAATGCCTATAAATACAAAGCAAATGTCTCTTTTCGTGGCTTAGGCTATGCTTTTTTGGGCCGAATTCCAGGCTCTATATGTGGTGGTTTATTACTTTATTATGTAGATGCAAAACTGCTGTCACTTTGGATTGGTGTTGTCGTACTACTTGCCGTTGTTATTAGTTTATTGCCGTTTCGTATTGAGCCGAATAATTCAAGAATGACGATTGCGGGTTTTTTCTCTGGCCTATTTGGTACTAGTTCAGGCATTGGTGGCCCTCCAATGGCGCTGCTATTACAACATCAAGAGGCGAATTTAATTCGTGCTAACTTATCCGCTTTCTTTGTGGTGAGCAGCGTTATTTCATTGGCGGTTCAAGTACCTGCTGGGTACATGAGCTTGAGTCATTTATATCTAACTTTACCGTTATTGCCAGCGTCATACATTGGCTACTTAGTCGCGATGAAAGTCGTGGATAAAATAGATAAAGAGACGATCAGAAAAGTGTCTTTGGTGATGTGTTCAATATCGGGTGTGGCAGCGATTGTGTTAGGAATGAGATAGCGGTTTTATACATTAATGAAAAGAGAAAAGAGAAAAGAGAAAAGAGAAAAGAGAAAAGAGATAAAGAGAAAAGGGTTAATGCCTGCATATACAATGCAGACATTAACCACAAAGGTAGATTAGCTTGGCGAGTTCAATCTTGTTTTAATCGCCAGTTTTGCATCTTCATTTGCTTGTTGTGCTTCGTCTTCGACTTTTTGACGCATAAGGTCATCAAAGACAACACGCGCTTCTTGAGCAAGCTCAGACGCCGCTAGCTTCGCATCTTTAGCGTTCATTGAATCATCCGTTAGTTGACGTAATTTCTCAATGATCTCATCTGGAGCATCGCCTAAATCAACGCTTGATTCACCACGTGCTAATGCTTCTTTACGTAACTGCTTTTTCAGCATCCAGATTGCGTCGTTTGCTTCACGCTCAAGATCGGCTGCTTCAATTGCGTTATCACGTAGTTGCTCAAAGCGAGCCAATGCTTGGCCTTCTTTACTCCAAGGATCAACATCTGGTAAGTCAGAAATGTTGATAACAGGATCTACGTAATCATCTTGGTGTGATAAGTCTAGCATTGCCGCTTTAACACCAGAGATCATTAGCATTACAGCGATAACTAATAATGGTAAACCACCAACAATTGCTGCTGTTTGTAATGTAGCCAAACCACCCATAAACAGTAATGCTGATGGCATAAATGATAGAGTGAAAGCCCAGAACAGACGGTTCCAACGCATTGGATCTTCAGTCACGTTAGTTTGTACTACTGACGCTAAAATATAAGAGATAGAGTCAAACGTTGTCGCGGTGAAAATCACACATAACAAGGTAAACAAAGCAATAACGAAAGTACTAAACGGCAGTGTTTCTAAAGTAGCGAAGATGGCACGAGTCGCCCCCTCGGAATTTAGAATACCTACCACATCTAACTCCCCAGATAACTGCAGAGATAAACCGTAGTTACCTAGAATGATGAAGTACATTGAACAGCCCAGAGAGCCGAAGAAAATCGCACCAGAAACCATTTGCTTAATCGTTCTACCGCGTGAAATACGAGCTACGAATAGACCCATACTTGGTGCAAATACTAGCCACCACGCCCAGTAGAAAATAGTCCAATCTTGTGGGAAGTGAGTATCTGCAAAAGGACCCATACCACCAAAAGGTTCAGCCCAAGTCGCCATCACAAAGAAGTTAGACAGCATACGACCGATTGAATCTAGACCTGTTTCTAACATGAAGATGGTTGGACCACAAACCAATACAAACAGCAATAAACCTAATGCACCCCAGAAATTAATGTTACTTAAAATCTTAATGCCTTTGTCCATGCCCATGTACGATGAGTAAGCAAAGATAGCGGTACAAACCATAAGTACTGCAATTTGGCTGCCAGTTGATGCTGGAATACCAAATAGGTAGCTAATACCTTCATTAATCAGTGGTGCTGCTAAGCCTAAGGTTGTAGCCGCGCCGCCTAATAAACCGAAGATAAACAGTACATCAATGACTTTACCTAACTTACCAAAGCTGTTTGCTTCACCAATAACAGGCATAAGAGCAGCAGAGACTTTTAGTACAGGTTGTTTACGCACATAGAAGAAGTAAGCGATTGGAATTGCAGGGATCATATAGATACACCAAGCAATTGGACCCCAGTGGAACAGGCCATAAGTCGCAGCCCAACGAATTGCTTCTTCACTGCCAGCTTCTAGTTGAAACGGTGGGTTTTGGAAGTAGTATGCCCATTCAATAGTACCCCAGTACAAAATACTTGCACCGATGCCACCACAAAATAGCATTGCCGCCCAAGACGCTAATGCAAATTCAGGTTTTTCATCTGGGTCACCCAGTTTGATCTGACCGATATCAGAAAAAACGATATAGATCATGAAGAAAAATGCGGCCAAACCTAGAGCTAAATAAGCAAAGCCTAGTTTGTCGGTCATAAATGTTTTAGCAACGGCAATCCACGCAGCCCCTTCTTCTGGAAATACCAGTAAAGGAATTACAACAGCACAAAGCAAAAATATTGCGCCGAAAAAAGTGGGTTTATCGATAAGCTCGAAGTGTTTTTTCATTTTTATTATCCGCAATAAATACAGAGTCAATTATTAAGTACGCACACTAACAACTCCCCCATACTGAGGGGACCAGACGGGTTTAACTTAAAATTAATTGAGTCTAAATAGTATATGCGGACGGCTTTTTTGAGTAATGTAGCGCTCAACAATTGTCCAAATCAAGATAGATATGGATTTTTGTTAAAATAGTGCTAATTCTTCAATATGTCGACAAACTTTTTTCTTCATTTGACAAAAAGTGTGACGCATGTCTCATAATATATCATTGCCCAAAACACGCTGACGAATAAACGCGCTAATGGGTTAAATATCTCTATAAATAGAACCGTAATGCTTGAAGTATCAATAACTAGGCTTAGACAATCAAAAAGTTGCATTCCTATTTTTAATGAGCGTATTCTACAAACAGACAATTAATTATAAATAGGATGCATCATGATCTATCCTTTCACAAAACAAGACTCAACACTTGACCACTATTTTTCTCATGCAATCGCTGATCCGTATCGTTGGTTAGAAGATGATAGAAGCGAAGAAACAGAAGCATGGGTAAATAAACAAAATGAAGTCACCTTTGATTATCTTACTCATGTCGATTTTCGTGATGATATTCGCGCTTTAATCGCAAAAGGTCAGGATTACCAAAAAACATCACAGCCATTCAAGCGTGGTGATTACACTTACTTCTACCAAAATGATGGCTTACAAAATCAAAGTGTCTTATATCGCTCAAAAGAAGGCGGAGAGATAGACGTCTTTCTTGACCCAAACACTTTTAGTGAAGAGGGAACCACCTCTTTAGGTTCGGTTAGTTTTTCAAAAGACACCTCATTAGTTGCCTATTCAATATCAGAAGCGGGCAGTGATTGGCGCAAAATATTCGTATTAAATACAGAAACTAAAGAGCAGATTGAAGCACCAATTGTCGATGCTAAATTTACCGACATCTCATGGTTAGGTTCAAAAGGCTTTTATTACTCAAGTTATGATAAGCCCGAGGGCAGCGAATTATCCGCCAGAACCGAGCAGCATAAGCTCTACTTTCATGAGATAGGCAAACCACAAACTGACGATGTTGTGGTGTTTGGTGCCACAGAAGAAGAGAAGCACCGCTATGTGAGTGGCTATACCACAGAAGACGATGCATATTTGGTTATATCAGCCGCGACCTCGACCTCTGGAAATAAACTTTATCTTGAGCGTTTAAGTTGCGAGAACCCCACTCGAATCACCGTAGTAGATCATACTGATTCAGATACTTACGTAATTGAAAATAATGACTCGCTCTTATTAATGTACACCAACCTAAATGCACCAAACGGTAAGATTGTTTCTTATAATGCAGTCACATCTGATTGGTTAGATGTTATTCCAGAGCAGCCCCAACCGTTAGATATTAGCGTTGGTGGAGGAACCTTATTTGCAACGTATATGGTTGATGTTCTTAGCCAAGTAAAGCAATACGATTTTTCAGGTAATTTATTACGAGAAATTGCGCTACCGGGCGAAGGGCAAGTGACAGGATTTTCAGGCAAAAGAGAGCAAACGGATCTGTTTTTCACTTTTACTAATTATGTTACGCCACCAACGATTTATCAATTTGATGTCAAAACAGGCTATACCGAATTATATTTAGCTTCAGCATCGCCTTTTGATTCTGAGAAGTTTGAGTCAAAGCAAGTGTTCTATACCTCAAAAGATGGCACTCAAGTTCCAATGCTTATCTCTTATCGAAAAGGCATTGAGCTTGATGGCACCAATCCAACCATTCTTTATGGCTACGGTGGCTTTAACGTCAGTCTAACACCAAGCTTTAGTGGCGTAATGGCCAGTTGGTTAGAGCTAGGTGGAGTGTATGCTATCCCCAATATTCGTGGTGGCGGAGAGTATGGAAAAGCGTGGCATAACGCAGGGACTCAACAGCAAAAGCAAAATGTCTTTGATGATTTTATTTCCGCTGCGGAATATTTAATCGATATGGGTTATACCGACTCGTCACATTTGGCAATTCGTGGTGGCTCAAATGGGGGGTTATTGGTTGGCGCGTGTATGACTCAACGTCCTGAACTATTTAAAGTCGCGCTGCCAGCGGTTGGTGTATTAGATATGCTTCGCTACCATACGTTTACCTCTGGTGAGGGCTGGGCGTACGACTTTGGCACATCAGCACAAAGTGAAGAGATGTTTGAGTATTTACGAAACTACTCGCCAGTGCATAACGTGAAAGAGGGCATAGAATATCCTGCGACATTAGTAACCACCGCTGATCATGATGATCGTGTTGTTCCTGCGCACTCTTATAAGTTCATTGCCGAGCTACAAGCCAAGCAATCAGGAGATAACCCTGTATTAATTCGCATTGATGTAAACGCAGGTCATGGCGCAGGTATGCCAATTTCAAAATCAATGGATTTAATGGCGGATGTGTATGCGTTTACGCTGAATAATATGCAGGTGAATCCGTTTAAGTCATTTTAGTTGTAAGCTAAGAATACAATACATAGAGTGATGATAAAAAGCAGAATGGGCATTACGCGTCATTCTGTTTTTGTATATTAACGTAGCACTGAGGGTTTAGAAGCAGATAATTACTTAAATTCGTAATTATATAATACGCTTACTTACAAAGATCGCTTATCATAGGTACATGACTACATTTTGGATGGAACTGTGAAGCAATCAAATATCTGGACATTCCCAACGACAATAATTTTCTCATTTAATATATTTTTTGCAATTTTAATAAGCTATTTTTGTTCATCATTTTTTTCAATTGAATTTGAAAATTATCAGGTCATCTCATTTGTTGTTGCAACCATGGTTGTTTGTTTTATGAGATATGACTGGAAGGCTGCGCCTGCTATATTCGCGGCATTGAGCAGTTATTACCTTTACAGTGGGCGAGATCTCTCAACGTCACTAATTTTAGCAGTAACGATCCCTTTAGTTCCCTATTTAATTATTGCTATTTTTAACCAGTTTAGAAAGGGTAATCGTTCTATTTCATCTTTACTGTCCATTTACTTTTTCTTGTTTGGATTATTATTTCCACTGTTAAATTCGGCTGCATTTGTAGCTATCAGCTATGTAACGGAAAAACAACATATCTCAGTGGAATTCTTAGCATACTCTATGTTGGGAAGTGCGGTTACATTATTGACCTTAGTACCATTTTTAATACTTTGTGTCGAACTTGTTCGTAATCACTCTAGTAAAAATCACATCAAATTTGATAGAGAAATTCGCTCGTCAAAACCTAGTGATATTAGCTTTAAACTATGGCTAGCGTTAAGCTTGATACCTTTGTTGTGTGGTTTTGTTTTTGCTAATGATATTGAGCTTACCTTTATCTGCCTGATTGTATTTATGATTATAGGAACAGGGATCGGGAAGCACGGCCTGTTATTACCACTTGTAATTAGTACGTTAACGTCATTGGCGATTAATTTTGTCAATATAGATAGAGTTAATAGTCAGCAACTGCTTGATAGTAACTTCTATGGTTTTCAACTTATCATGCTGATTATAATTATGCTGAGTTATCGTCTTGCTTACTATGTGCTACGTAATCATGAAATAATGCAGGAGAAAATCAGCTCAGAGCGCCTTGATCCCTACACAGGTTTATTTAACATTACGCAACTGAAAGACGACATTAAAAATAAAGATAAAGTCGTACTCATATATCTTAATTTAACACCAACACTGTCAAAAATTAGTGACATTGGGCACGAGGGTCAGACGTTATTAATTCAGCAGTTACAGAAACAGTTGAATAATTTTGGCTACATAGAACGCTGCTATAGGCCTCCTTTTTCTTTAGGTATTCTAGGTTTTTGCCAGCAGAGCGATGCGACTCAAGATAAATTCAAGAAAATGACTGACTATTTAGATAGTTTTCAGTTTTATAGAGGCAACACCTCTATTGGCCTCGTTGATCCTACGCTTCATTTCATTAACGTTACCAATGAGATGAGCATTGAACATGTTATTTCACATCTATGTGATCAGCCTTGTTTGATTGATACCCCGTTAAATTGGGTAGAAGCCCCTTTGCTTGAAGAACAAGTTAGTAATTTGAGTTATATTCAAAATATATTTAAAAATAACTTGTTTGAACTTAATTGTCAGCCTTACTGTAACCTTACTGACAAGAACTCAAAACAGCATAGCTTTGAAGTTCTTGTACGAGTTAAGCTAAACGATGGGGATGTTCTGCATCCATCAGAGTTTTTTCCTCTTATCGGGCAGTTTGGTTTGGAAACTCGTCTTGATCAATGGGTTGTTTATAACACCTTCAAACTACTTAATGAAAAAGTGGGTGACTGGGAGATAATTTCTAAGTGTGCGATTAATTTGACAGCGAAATCTTTGGGTAATCCATCATTGGCAAAGAACCTATTAGCAATGGCGAGTAAGTTCCACATTCCCTTAAATAAGATCTGCTTTGAAATCACAGAGTCGTCAGCACTACAAAATGAGCAGCAAGCGATAGATACGATCAGTACACTACGAAAAGCAGGCGCTAAAATCGCCTTGGATGATTTTGGTACAGGTTATGCGAGCTTCTCTTATTTACGTAGGCTTCCTTTAGATATTCTGAAAATTGACGGTGAATTTATACGAGATTTACCAAGCAATGAAATCGATAGATTGATTGTGAGTTCAATCAGCTCAGTGGCGAAGGAGCTCGCACTTGAGACCGTTGCAGAATTTGTTGAAACCTCAGTGCATATGGATATTTTAGAGGAACTTGATATCACTTATGCTCAGGGATATGGGATAGCGAAGCCAAGACCCTTAGTTGACTTCTTGTCTCAAATTAATGGCCAATAAGGTGATAATAGACACCTGTTTTAAGGCGTATTTGAGAATCTTGACTAAGGACTAACAAACCTAATTATAGGGATAATAAAAAGCAGAATGAGGATTAAAATTCATTCTGCTTTTTTTGTCAGTTAACTTAGCTAAAAATGCTTATGCTTGTTCAACCAATTCAGCGTTTTTTGGTTGTGAGCTTGTCATCATCTTATTTAATTTAGGTGCGGTGATCGCCATTACGATAGCAACCGCTAGAGTAACAAAACCGATATTTTGGAACAGTTCAGTATAGACAGGCAGAGTATCTAGAGGATCGGTAAGATGCTCAGGAGTTGCACTGAATGTTGCAATGTAACCACCAATGATGAATGAAGCAGCTTGAGTTAAGAACCATGCCCCCATCGTAAAGCCCATTAAACGTTGCGGAACCAAACTCGCCACCATCGCAAGGCCAAGACCACTGATCATCAACTCGCCTAAACTTTGGAATAGGTACACCAATACCATCCACCAAACAGAAACCATACCAGCTTGGTCTGCAAACCAATTACCAGCCGCAGCTACTGATAAGAAACCAAAAGCACACATAAACATGCCAACAGTAAATTTACCTGGCATAGATAAGTCTTTGTTTTGGTTTCCATAGTAAGTGTATAGGTAAGCCAATATAGGGCTACAGAAAATCACCCAGAACGGATTTAATGCTTGTAGACTAACAGGGTTAATATCAATACCAAACAACTCAGAGTGGACGTTATTAATGGCAAAAAAGTTAAGTGATGTTGGCATCTGAGCATATAACACATAGAAAATAATCGCTTGCAGCATAAGAATGAAAGCCACAATCATTTTGTTGCGTTGTTCACCTGTCTCTTTAAAGGTTTCTTTTAAGAAGAAGCCAACCACACCAACACCGATTAGAGCGAGTGCTAAGTTCGCCATCATGATGTTTTGCAATAGCCATGCACACACAAGGGTCGATGCAATCGTACCAATTAAAACGATAAGCGCTTTGGTTTTGTTGAGAGGCAGATCATCAGGTTCAGAGCCAATTCCTTGCACTGTACTGCGCAATGAAAAGTAGCTAAATAAACTAGCGATAAGACCCAAACCACAGATGATAAATGCGTATTCATAGCCATAATTATTAGCGATAACAGGGCTTAGAGAAAGCGAAACTAAAGAGCCAATGTTGATTGACATATAATAAAGGGTAAATGCGCCATCTAAGCGTGAATCGCCTTTCTCATAACACTTAGCCAGTAGACTTGATGGGTTTGCTTTGAATAAGCCATTACCAACCGCGATAGCCCCCAGAGCCAAATAGATAAAGTTAGGATTTAAAATTGAAAATCCCATTAAAAAATAGCCGAGAGCAAGAACGACAGCACCAAAAACCATGGTGCGCTTTGTACCTAGAACATAATCACCGACGTAGCCACCGACAGAGACAAGACCATAAACTAAAGCAGCAAATGCACCAAAGGTAACAAAAGAGTCTTGCATGCTAAAACCAAGCTTATCTACGAAGTAGACGGCGAGGATCCCTTGAAGTCCGTAGTAACCAAATCGCTCCCATAGTTCAATGAAAAATATCATCTTAAATGGCTTTGGTTGGTTTAATATATTCATTTTATTTCCCATATTAGTTATATCACCTAGCTTTTTGTAATTGTGGCGGCATTAAAAACCAATTTGAAAAATTAAAACGTGATATCTGTTTGTTTTGACATTTCTCTCTGTGACTCATGTCACATTAGATTAAATACTCTAATTATTAACCATTAGGGAAGCTGAATTGAGCAAGAAAGTTAAGTGGTAATTAGGTTGGTAAGTTACTGAAAGGTTAATGCCTAGTGTTGGTTGTGTGATTTTGTTCTGTTTTGATGTGATGAAGTGAATTAGATTTGCTAATCAATAATGGATGTTTTCTAACGCGCATAAAGATAGAGTTCTTGATGTATAAGGCCTTGGTATGTTCGTAGCGCGTATCTCTATCGTTATTAATGGCATGACAACAGGTAGTACTGAATCTATTCAAGCACTGGAATCCATCACCATTATTGCAACAATGCCATTCACCATTATTCTGTTGCTTGGCAGTGGAAGTCTACTTAAAGCTCTATTGACGGAAGTTGATAAACCAAAGGCAGTAACCAAGCGAGTTAGCTAATTAGGTTAGCTTGTGGCTAGATTAAGAGCTAAAGTAAAAGTTAGATTTGCAATAAAACTCTCTGGTACTTTGTGCTGGGGAGTTTTTTTATGTAAAACTAGGAGATAATTTTCGTGAATGAATCACTAGGAATAGTGAAGGAAGTCATTTTGTTTCATGATACGTATATGCATATCGTTAATCTATTATAAACCCAGTGACTTCACTTTAGATTACCTTCATAATCTTGATCGTAGTTAACGTTAACTAAATGGATTATATGACTAATATTGACGAAAAGACGATCATCGAATGGATCAAAAAACAAGAATTTTCAAAACTAACATTTTTAGACGAATGTTGGCGATCTCATCAAAATGAATGGTATCTAGGGTTTTATTACTTTATCCAGTATTTAAAGCAAGAAAATTTAGATGATGTGTTTTCTGAAATATCCTCACGACACGAGAATGACTCTTCTGCTTATTGCTACCTTGGAGATACAGCGCATAAGATATATAGTTTCATCAATGAAAGTCACATAGCATCTAGTTTCTATAGGCATGCTATAAAACTTGATCCAAACAATGCCTATGCTCATTCGGGGCTATTCATTACAGATAACGATAAGGATTCGTGTATCAATTCATTGACGCTTGATTATGGTAACGAGCAATTTGAACTTTTAGCTAACACGATCCATAACCTAAGTCACCACCGCAATCTTTTTTCACACTTCTCCCATGAAGACTGGCTATTGATCAAATCTGTTATTCAGGATGAGAGAGTGACGTGCGAGAAAGATATGCTTATTTTTGTTCTTTTCTATCTTGAAGAAGTTGAAGATTGTTTAGCCTTGATGGAAATGATGAGTACTGTAAGTGTTGAAATTATTGAGGAATATTTCAATCGAGGCTTAATCAATAAGGAGTTTGCGTTGGCAAAGCTTTATTATTGGGAGATTGATAAATTTTTAGGCAATGACAAAAAAGGCATATATCAAGGATATGTTACGGAATCATTGAAAGGTAAACCAAACCCTACGAGGGGAGTGTTAATACAAAAAGCATTTCAAGCTGCCGAATATGAAGATGTGCTTACTTATCATGAAGAGGCACCTAAAGACGATATTCATTACCGAACTGATGTTAATGGGCGCCTGTATTACTTATTAGCACTGTCGTTTTTAAAGAAGTCCCCGAACAAGCAAGCCTTAGAGCTTATTAATGAAAGGGCAGATGGCTTGCGAGATGAATCTAAAACCTTATATCAAGCCGTTAGATGCAAACATAAGATTGATAGATTAGAGCAACTATTTTTAGAAAAAAAGCACGTAGACAGCAGTATTGATGGGTGGGCAATATACCAACAAGTGAAGGAAGCATTTGATTCTGATCTAATCAAGCATTCTATCTTTGAGCATTTAAGAAATGACCTAGAGTCAGTAAAGACTAAATGGAATAATGCATACTACGAAGCACAGCTAGTCAATATGAAAGTCAAATTGTCAAATAGTGATATGAATGGCGATGATTTTCTCCGTTTGTACAACTTAGGTATAGAGTGCAATGAATTTGATTTCGTAATTGAAAGTGTCACTGAGTTTCACACCAACAACCAACCGACAATGGCATCATACAATTGTCTAGGCGTCTGCCATGAGCGGAAAAATGAACTGAATCGTGCTTTTGAATACTACAAGCTTGCCTTAGAGTTAATGTATGTATCGAAAGACTACGATTACATTATTATTGGTAATTATGTTAGTTGTATAGAAAGACTTCCCGAAATAGAAATCACAAAAGAGGAGTATGAAGAGCTACGCTTAAGGTTCAATATCGATCTAGTTAATCAGTTCAAGTGGCATACGTTTACAGCTAAAACAGGTCGATTGTTTAAATACTCACCTTTTAATATTAATAGTATTGATGCACTTACAAATCAGTACTTCTATCTGGCGTCAAAAAAACAGTTAAATGACCCAATTGAACTACCAAAATTGAGCAAATTTAATTCAAATAGCCTTATAGATTCAAACTATCGTATCTGTTCTCTTTCTAATAATAATAATTCTATGTTGATGTGGTCTCACTATGCACAAGAACATAAAGGTATAATGGTCGAGTATCAGTTTTATGGAGAGTTTCCTTGTGGGGTCGGTATAGAGCAAGTCAGCTACTCTGATGATTTTAAAAGAAAAATAGAAGAAGACTCATATATTTTTAATCAACATCTTCTAACTAAAAATGAAGATTGGTCTTACGAAAGCGAAGTTAGAATATTCGCTAGTGGTAAGGATAAGGTGTGCTTTGATAGTTTTGACTATCCAAATACTGATCGTAGCAAAATCAATGCTCAAATTTGCAGTATCACATTAGGGTGCGATTTCCCTGATGATAAGAGAAAACTGGTCGAAAATATAGTGACCTTAATCAACGGAAACAAAAAAAATCACGAACCTCCAGTGATTTTAAGACAGGCCTACATTTCAGAAGATAACATATTTGCATTGAAGTATAAGGAGATACATTCGCCAACAATGGGGGTTTGATACACAAAAAACAAACCAAGCATCCCACTAATCAGAAATAGCATAATCAGCGCGAGTTTAACGCTTGCGCTTCAAAATAGGCATCTACAATGCCTGTAGTTATTCATTATTTACTAATATTCGGTTGTGTAAAAATGATTTATGTCCAAAAATAAGTTAGCCACTAAACCCACACAAAAAAATCGCTCCGATGCGACCTTTCCCTACAAAACCCTCAACGCTCTTTCTTTAAGCCCCTCAGTATACCCATTAATCTTCCAATGCTCTGGGCTCCAGCCTTTTACAAAGCGTTGAAAATCAGCCCAAGCAACGCTGAAAAATGGTCGCCACTCTTGCTCAATATCGTTACTTGCCTTGGTGTGACCTAAACGCAATAGGGCGGTGTTAAGCTGAGTAAAGTAATGATCCAGCAACTCAGTTTCAAGCTCTGCGCATTGCTCTGGCATAATCACACTGCTAATAAATAAAATCACATCTTTCATGCCGCAACCTTTTCCTATGTATTGGAAATCAACCGCAGCGACGTGTTTACCATCTTCAGAAAAACAGAAGTTTGCTAACTTAGCATCACCATGTACCAAGGTTTGATAGCGGCTATTTTTAAGGGTTTCATCAATCTTAACGGCCGCGTGTTTTAATGGTAAATCCGTTAAGGCTTCAAGCTCATCAGGGCGGGTATCTAAATGCCAATAGGTGCCAGTTTGCCATAAGCCAATAGGCTCAACATTAAGGTGGGCGGCATGAAAGTTTGCCAGCCACGTTAAGCAGGCTTTGGTTTCATTTATCGAGGTGCTGGTTTGTAATGGTCCCGTTTTTACGATTGGAAAACCACAGGTCGCTAAATCTTCCAATACCAAGATTAGCTCGTTATTACGCTGCTCTACGTATAAACAGCGCGGCACAGGGCAATGAGCAGAAACTGCATTGGCGTAATCTTGATACCAATTGAGCTCTACTTGGTATGAGTCGAGTTTACGTTGGTGTGATAAATCCGTATTCCAACCTCTAGGGTGAACTTTAGGCTTGGGTAGGGTGATTTGTTTAATGATAATAGAAGAGGTCGGGGCATGGGTTAAATGCAAACGCACCAATTCCCCATAGCCGCCCCACAAGGTTTGTAGGGTATCGGTTTGGGTAATTGATGCGTTTTCGAAACCCGAAATACGTGATAAATCAAACATGTCGAGTTCCTTTATTCATCTAGCTTAACGTAGATTATTTATGGTTGGAGAAGTTTTCGCCTTTTGCCATGCGATCATACATGATCACGTTAACAGCAGCAGCTAAGTTCATGCAGCCATTGGTAGGCACATAAATCGTCTCACGACAGAAATCGGTGATCTCTTTTTTCAATGTACCGTCTTCTGGGCCAAAAATGTAAAACGCACGTGGTGGGTGCTTGTAATCTGGCAGCGGTTTTGCGCCTTCAATAAGATCGACAGCAACAGGCACGCAATCTAAAGGAATGATGTCTTTTAGATCTTCAACGCCGATCAATGGCACGTTAAGATGCTGGCTTTTTGTATCCGTACAAAACTGTTTAGCGATATCGTAACGTCTGCCCGTGTAGAATACCGAGTTTACGCCATAGCAGCCTGCCGCTCGCATTACTGAGCCTACGTTTTCAGGTGTTTTTGGGTTTACCAATCCAATACAAGAGTAGCCTTTAGTCATTTTACCGTCTTTCCAATACAAAATTTGCGCGAAGTATACCTAAATTAAAGGGATTCATATAGACTCATTGGATAATTTCCTAGGAAGGCGAAATATGAAAACCGTTGCGATTCTTGTTGATGTACAAAATATTTATTACACCACGCGTGATGTTTACCAGCGTCATTTTGATTACAACGCATTATGGGCAAAAGTGACTGATGGCCGTAAAGTGGTTGGGGCTAATGCGTATGCGATTGCGCGCAGTGATGATAAGCAGAAGCAATTTCATAATATCCTTCGTGGTATTGGTTTTGATGTGAAGCTTAAGCCTTTTATTCAGCGTCGTGATGGGTCAGCAAAAGGCGATTGGGATGTAGGTATTGCTCTTGATGCAATAGAGATGGCGGAGCAGGCGGATATTGTGGTGATATTGTCTGGCGATGGGGATTTTGACTTACTCGTTAAGCGAATTCAGTCACGTTTTAATAAAGAAGTTGAAGTGTATGGCGTGCAAAATTTGACCGCTAATTCCCTTATAGAAGCCGCTGACCGTTTTATTCCAATAGAAGATAACTTGTTATTATAGAGTGAGTTATCATTAGTATCCTTTACGGTATCGTTATAGAGTACTGCTTATCTTTCTCTTCTACGCCTAAGATCTCCTACCGGATTTTATCGATTAAGGGAGGAGGGAAGGGAAATGGGAACTTTTTATAATTGAATGATGTTATGTAATGGATGAAATATGATGAACCAACAAACACAATGCCATTCAGCTGAAGTGCCAGCGATGAGTAATGTCATTCTGCATGCTTTCGATTGGCGCTATGAACACATCACAGAGCAAGCTGAATTGATTGCTCGTTTGGGTTATCGCTCTGTACTCGTCTCTCCTGCAATGAAATCATTAAGCTTGCCATCTGGCACCCAGTGGTGGCAGCGATACCAACCACAAGATTATCGCCTTATTGATAATCCTCTTGGCAATACGCTTGATTTTACACGCATGGTTGAACGCTTAACTGAGTTTAATATTTGGGTTTATGTGGATGTGGTGTTCAATCACATGGCCAATGAATCAGACATTCGAGCTGATTTAGAATACCCAAATCAATGGGACAGAGAGGATTACGCTCGTTACCCTGAGAAGTATGAAGCGTTAAAACTGTTTGGTGATTTATCTCAGCCGCTGTTTTCTGAAAATGACTTTGTAGAAGCTTTTGGTATTGAGAATTGGAACGATAAGTGGGAAGTGCAGAACGGCCGGATCTCTGGTGGGCCTCATGATCCGGGGTTACCAACGTTAGCGGATAATGATCATGTTATTGAGCAGCAACGTTCATACCTAAAGGCGTTAAAACAGACTGGTGTGAAAGGCTTTCGTATTGATGCCGCCAAGCACATGAGTTTAGAGCACCTTAGCAAAGTGTGGGATGATGAGATCACTCATGATATTCATATTTTTGGAGAGATCATTACCGATGGTGGTGCCACTAAAGAAGAGTACGAAACCTTTTTAAACCCATATCTACAAGAAACCAAGTTAGGCGCTTATGATTTCCCATTGTTTAATACGTTGTATCAAGCATTAGAAAAAAATGGCTCTCTAACCAGTTTAATTGACCCATACATTTATGGGATGGCAATGTCTCCACTACGAGCGATTACCTTTGCGACCACTCATGATATACCAAATAACCAAGTGTTTAAGTCTTTGGTGATGAGTGAGGCAAATGAGTGGCTTGCTTATGCGTATTTGTTCGGGCGTGATGGCGGCATTCCTCTGATCTATTCTGA
This sequence comes from Aliivibrio sp. S3MY1, assembly GCF_028765575.1. Classification (GTDB taxonomy): domain Bacteria; phylum Pseudomonadota; class Gammaproteobacteria; order Enterobacterales; family Vibrionaceae; genus Aliivibrio. The sequence continues at coordinate 147,926 of NZ_JARACO010000003.1, forward strand.
GTTCGATGTCAGTGGCATCAAAAACAGCGCAGGTGAAGCACGATGGAAAGAGGAGTGGTGCTCTGATCGCATGGCAACACTGATGGCTTTTCATCATGATATGTATCGAGAATCACAGAGGCATGTAGTAGCCAGTGATGATCACTTGGTCTTTGAGAGAGGAGTGAGTGGTATCGTAGCGATAAATAAATCGGGTCATAACATTGAAGTGAATATGCGAGTAAGATCGGATGTCGTGTGGCTAGAAAGAACGTCACACACTTATTATGCTCCTCAACAGGGCAACCTTCGATTCTTTATTCCTGCAAACTCTTATCTGTTGTTTTCACGCTAATTATTACCAGAATTGAAGTTATAAGAGACAGGCATAAAAAGGTGGATAATGTATCCACCTTTTTGTTATCTGCAATAATAAAATGTGAACGAAAATTGGAGCAGATATAGGGTATTGAGTATTAATATTCAAAAGTAGGGATATTAATATCTACTCGACGGTTTTCACTTCTTCCTTGAGCTGTTTTGTTGGTTGCGATTGGGTTTGATTCTCCTTCACCGCTTGCGTTTATTTGCTCTTCTTTTACCCCTTGCTCTTGTAAATATTTAGAGACAGAATTTGCTCGGTCTTCTGATATTTTTTGGTTGTAAGCTTCTGAGCCAGATGAATCGGTATGGCCAACAATGTTTACACTTGCCTGTGGGTGTGCAACTAAAATAGCTGCGATTGAATTAAGTTCAGCATGGCTTTCTGGTGCGAGTTCAGAACCATTATTTTTAAATAAGTTTTGATGTGATTTAGATTGTTCTTGCTTGATAGCAACTGGCTCCATTGGTTTTTCTTCCATAGGCTCAGCCATTTGCTTTTCTGGCACGACTTCAACTTCTTCCTCTTCTTCTATTGAGGTCGCTTTTGAGGCGTTTCCAAAGGTATAGGTAAGACCAATGGAGATAAAGTGGGATGATAAATCATAGATGTAGCTATCATCGATGTCGTCAAAGTATTGGTATTCGAGACGTAAGGCTAAACTCTCGTTAAGTGACATTTCGCTCCCTAAACCAGCAGTAAACACAGTGTCATTTGCTTGGCTGTAATCCATGTAAGCAGCACCGGCTTTGAGGAATACATCGATAGTGTCTGTTGCTGAGAAAGTATAACGAGGCGCTAATGATAGAGCGGTAAGACGACTATCAACGTATTTTGTTGTGCCGTTATAAGAATGACTAGATTCAAACTCGCCAATAGAATCAAATCCAAGTTCTAGGCCCCATCGTTCTGTAAAGTGGTAACCTCCGTATGCACCAAAGCCAAATGCATCATCGTCACATGGGCCAGAAGAAGCACACGCATCATCAATGAGGCCAAGACCTAATTTACCACCGACGTATGCTTCGGCGAGTAAGGGGGAAGAGAACCCTATAGAGGTGAGAGTTATCGCTGCAAGTAAAGATGATTTTTTCATATTTCTTTCCTTCTAGTTCAAAACACACATTTAGCATCGTATGTTTAAATAGTAGAACAGGAAAAGCATCTTTGTCGGTTTTAGTTTGTTTTTTATATGATCCCATTTTTTAGTTGAGGGAAAAGCGTTCCCTCAACGTATGTTAATTACACTTTAAATCGATGCACGATATCGCTTTGTTGGTGTGCTAATTCATTCAGTGTTGAGCTGACATTGGCAATATCATTCATTGCAGTTTGGTTATGTTCAGCAATGTGGCTAATGTCTTCAAGACTGCGTGCAATTTCAGTCGTGGTTGCACTTTGTTCGTTAGCGGCTTGAGAAATGTGATTACTCATGTGGCTTATCTCATCAATCAAGCTTTGGGTCATCACCATTGCATTGTTTGCTTCGTTGGTTTGAATTACGCTTTGCTGCATATCTACCACACAGCTTTCAATCACGGTAGTTGTGGTTTTAGAGCTTGATTGAAGATTGGCAATCATGACTTCAATTTCAGAGGTCGATTTGGCTGTACGTTGGGCAAGAATACGAACTTCATCGGCGACTACGGCAAAGCCGCGACCTTGTTCTCCTGCGCGTGCTGCTTCAATCGCGGCGTTTAGTGCAAGTAGGTTAGTTTGCTCTGCAATGTTATTAATCACATCCAGAATAGAACCAATTTCACCGCTGACTTTTTGTAAATTACCCACGGCTTGTACCGATTCATCAAGGCGGCTTGATAGCTGCTCAATAGTTTGTAAGTTACTTTGCATTATGTGTTGACCATGCTCTGAAGCGGCTTCTACTTCTTGTACTTTAAGTAGGGAGCTTTCTGAGCTTGAGGCAACTTCAACTACCGAGTGCTCCATCTGAGTCATCGCTGCGGCGACACTCGTGGTTTGTTCGCGTTGATTTAGCAGTTGTTGTTTTGCTCTTTCAGCCGTTGAGCTGTTGTTTTGAGCAACCTCGGTTAATTCATCAGATGCACCACTGAGTTGCAGTAATACTTTTTGTAGATTATCAGCCAGTGTATTGATGTGACGAGAAACACGGCTAAATTCTGTATTGTTTTTGGTTTCAATTCGTTGAGTCATGTCACCTGAAGTTAACGACTCTAAAATCGTAAGCATCTTTTTTAATGGTGTTCTTACTGATGAGGCTAAGTGGAAGCCAATAAAGGTAGCTAACAGTGAGACGACAACACCAAGTATCAGTGCTTTATAAACACTCTGTTGATAAATGTCCTCAGCAACTTGCAGTGATTGTTGTAGGCCTTGATTTGCTAATTCATTAAATGAGGTTAATACAATCAGCGCACTATCGATTTGGTTAGCCAGATTTGAAATATTACGATAAAGGGTATCTGTTGCGTCTAAATAGGCAAAGTGCGTATTAAGAATGCCTTCTTTTTTACCAACCTCAAGACTGAATTGGTTCACAGGATCATCAAAGGTTTCTTTTAATTGAGGCAGTTGATTTATCAAGCCACGATAAGCGTAATTTAGATGAGTAACGGCTTTTTTATTTTGGTTCACCGCTTTTTTTACAAATTCAATGTCGTTACTTGCTAATGCATCAGAAGTGATCGACTCTGCATCTTCTAGTTTAACAAAGTAGCTCTTTGCCATCATTTTAACGGCAATGCTCTCTTGATCGTTAACATACTCTTTCATGCGAACACTTAATTCAGTGTACAGACGCTGGAAGGTACGGATTGATTTTTGTTTTTCATCTTCAGCAAGTAATAACGCTTGGTAGTTATCCATCGCGACTTTTGCTTCAGTGAAATAAGCCTGTTGAATACTGGATAACTCTGTTCTCTGCTGTTTTCCGGTATTTTTTTGTTCGGCAACATTAACTAAACGCTGAAAAGTGGTATTAAAAGTCTCTTCAGCAGCAATAAATTGTTGTTTTGATTGCTGCATTTGAGCAGGGTCGCGTGTAGTTAAAAAGTCTTTAAATGATTTGTCAGCTGCTAAGAGGGACACACTGGTTTCATTTGATATGCTAACTAATGGTAAAGAATCGGAAGATACAGATTTCATTTGGTTGTGGATATTACTCGTGCCGTTTAGCATGAGGACAACCGTCGTTATAAACAGAATAACAATAAGTGAAAATCCTGCATACATTCGACGTATAACGGAATTGTTCATGTTTCATCTCTCTTTTTTTGTTAACGCAAGACTAAAGTTGTGTTTGTAGGGAAGTCTTAATAATGTGATCATATAGCATTAATAGTATGGAGAATGAACGTTATATGCTGTGACTAATCTATAACATTAATAATATTGATAGAGATATCACTCTCATTTATTAAATATGATTTTTGTCGTCACGTGAGTAATTTGTCGTTAACTTCATCGTCAAGTTATTGTTTTCGAGAAATTTGTGACGCATACTAGAGCTAATAATAAATAAAAAACTGTGTTCTATTGGAGAAGCTTCATGGCTGAAGAAACGATTTTTAGTAAAATTATTCGCAAAGAGATCCCTGCGGATGTGATTTATCAAGATGATTTAGTTACGGCGTTTCGTGATATTAACCCACGAGCACCAAGCCACGTTTTAATCATTCCAAACAAATTGATCCCAACCACGAATGATATAGAGGCTGAGGATGAGTTAGTGATGGGGCGCTTATTTACGGTTGCTAAGAAAATAGCAAAAGAAGAAGGCATTGCTGATGAAGGTTATCGCTTGATCGTTAACTGTAATCCGCATGGTGGCCAAGAGGTTTACCATATTCATATGCACCTTGTGGGCGGTCGTCCATTAGGTCCAATGCTGTTAAGTTAATAGTTCTTTATAATAAGGCTCCTATGTTTTTGGGGCCTTAATTTTTTCAACTAAAGAGTTAGTCTATTTAAATGACATCATTATTTAAAAAATCCACCATTCTCTCTTTTGCCCTAATGCTTTCAGGGTGTGCCAACCTGTCTGTTGGAAATCTATTTAGCCATTACACGGCTCAAACTGACGAAACCTATCAATTAGTTAAAAATGGTGAGGCTAAGATTGCCTACAGCGAAGAAGCCCCTGAAGTAGGAGGCCCCATTTTAGATAATTTAGAACGTGGTCGTATTGCTTTATTGAGTGAGCAATATGCATCTAGCCAGTCTGATTTTGAAATTGCAGAGCAAGAAGTAAGAGTTCAAAGTGACCAAGCTGTCATCTCTGTATCAGATTCTGCGAACCAAGTTGGTTCATTAGTGACTAACGATAACTTGATCGATTATAAACCTGCAGATTATGAGTTGGGTTATTTGCACCTTTACCTTTCATTGAATTATTTAAAAAATAATGATTTAGAAGGGGCGTTGATTGAAGTTAGAAAAGCAAACTATATTCAAGAACAAGCGAAGCGAGATAGAGAAAAGGATCTACGTTCAGCAGAAAAAGACGCTAAGAAGCAGGGTGTAGATGCTAATGTTGGTGCAATTTTAGCTAATTATCCTGATGTAGGTAATAAGCTGGCTGCAGTTCAAAATGGCTATCTTTTCTACTATTCTGGCTTGTTGTTTGAGACTAATCGAAATTATAGTGATGCTTATATTGATTATAAGCGAGCACTTGCGGTTGCTCCGAATAATAAAACAGTGATTGAATCTGTACAACGTCTTGCTCGTCGACTTGGAATGCGTAATGACATTAAAATGTTAGAGAAGCAGTATGGTGCGTATCAAGCTCCTAATCGCTCTGATAGTCGTGTGATTATCATTGATGAGCAAGGAATCGTCCCTCAGCTATCTGACTGGCGATTACGTTTACCAATGTGGGACAGTCAGGGTAATTTTGTTCAGTATAATTTATCGTTACCTTACTATAAGCAAGTGAAACGTGAAGTCTTCTCTCCACTTAAAGTGAACACGCAAAGTGTCGCGACTGATCGTTTGTCTGACGTTACATTGATGGCGCGTAATGATCTTAATGAGCGGATGCCTGCCATGGTTATTCGCCAAGCGCTGCGAGTAGTAGCAAAAGATGAATTGCGAAAAACATCACGAAATACCAAAGAAGAAGAATTAGCGAATGCTGTACTAACTATTTTTAATACACTGACAGAGCAGCCTGATACGCGTAGTTGGCAAACATTACCATCACTAATTAGCGTAACCAGCTTGAATGTTGTTGCGGGTGAAAATAAAATTCAATACCTAGGGAATGAACTAGACTTTACAGTAAAGGAAGGACATACCGTTATAGTTTGGGTTTCAAGGCAAGGAAACTCGGTCACATGGTGGCATAAACAATTAGGAGAAATATAATGAAAAAATGGCTTATCGTATTCTTGTTACCATTGGCATTAGCAGCGTGCAGTTCAAGTCAAACCGCTGGTATTAGCGTAGACAGCAGTACTCAGAAAGTGTTATTTGGTGATAATGTACTTGGACATCGTTTATCGGTTGAACAGATAAGTACTCAAGACAACAATGGCCTGGTTCGAGGTGTTGTGTCAGTTACAAGTAAATTCTCAGGGGATCAACAACTTCAATACCGTTTTTATTGGTATGATGCTCAAGGGCTAGAAGTGAATGGTTCTGATTCACCTTGGCGTACTTTTATTGTTCGTGGTTTAGATACAATGAGCATTCAAGGTGTGGCACTAAAACCTGAAGCAACGCAATTCCGTGTTCAAATTCGTACATTAGAATAACCTTCTATAATTTAAAATAGAAACCACTTACTAGGGGAAAATAAAATGAAAAAAAGTGTTGTTGCATTATTAGGCTTGGCTGTATTACTCGGTGGTTGTTCTAATAAAGTAAGTTACGGTGATGCTCAAGCGGTTGAAACAACAACAGTAGATTTTGGCTCAACGGATCTACAAAAGATTGCGGCTGAAATGACAGAAAGCATGCTGTCTTCTGGCGCCGTTGCTCAAATTACTCAAGGTAATCGTCCAATCGTTTTTGTTGAGAGCATCAAGAATAAAACAAGCGAGCACATTGATACGGAATCAGTAACCGATTCAATCAGTACTAAACTGCTTAATTCTGGTAAGTTCCGTTTTGTAGATATGGATCGTGTAGAAGCGGTACGTTCGCAACTTAACTTCCAAAACAATGATGAGCTAGTAAACCAAAATACAGCAATTCAATTTGGTAAAATGGTCGGCGCTCAATACATGCTTTATGGCAACCTTTCTAGCATCGTAAAAAATGCAGGTAGCGACAAAGACGTTTACTACAAAATGACAATGCGTTTAATGGATTTAGAAACAGGCCTAATCGAATGGGCTGATGAAACAGAGATCCGTAAGCAGCAAGAGAAAAGCTTATTAGGTTGGTAATTCCTCAACTCTAATTTGATGAGATGAAAGCCAGAGCGGGAAACTGCTCTGGCTTTTTTTATATGAAAACGTATTAATTTCTTTCAATCAAAGCTTGGGAAAAGTGGTGGAAAGGAGTATAAAGGTGTTAGATAAATCAAAGAGAGAAATGCTATGAAACTGAATAAGTTAGAAAGTAAAAATCGTCGTATTCGTAAAAAGTTATACTTAGGTGAGTTTGCGATACTTGGTTTTGAAGTAAGCTGTACTACTGAATTTAAAGACTTTGACCAATATGATGTATTCGTAGATGACTTCATTGATTACATCAACAGCATTGAGCTATGTTTTGGTGGTGGTGGCCTAGAGCTATTTGAAGGCTTTATCTGTTCAACTGAGCGTTACCGTTCAGCAACAGCAGAAGAGCAGCTTCTAGTGGCTAACTGGTTAGACAGCCGTCCTGAAGTGAAAAAAGTAGAGATCAGCGAACTAGTTGATGCTAACTACCTATAATTTTGATTGTCGATAAATCAGAATGAAAAAATCCGCCTTTGTTGGCGGATTTTTTGTTTTTGACCTTTAAACTCTAGGTATGGATTATTTCTTCACACAAACTACGATAGCATTGCCTGAACCATCATTTAATGGCGTGATTTTTTCATAATCATGTTCAAACATATGAACCTCAAAGTAAGGTTCTAACAGTGTTTTCAGTTGCTCAAAATCAACCGCAACCATTGGGTGCTTGTCATCCCAAGCTTCGGTTACACCATCTGTTGTCTTTTCTATCTTTAGCAATAAGTGTTGTTGCTCACCTTCTCCGCAATAGTTCCAACCTGATTGGAAGCTAAATTGGCTGCCTTCATGCTCTGCTGGATGTTTTACAAATGAGCGATTGTCGATCTTGTTTCTTGCTACAGAGTTAAAGCAAAAAACACCTTCAGGTTTTAAGGCCGCATGAGCACTGGCAATGCATTCTGATAGTTTTTCAATATTCGCATTGTAGTGAATCGAGTAGAGAAAACAGGTGATTAAATCCAGAGGTTCTTCAACCTTGAAATTACTCATATCATGCAAAATAAACTCAGCGTCAGGGTTACGCTGTTTTGCAATATCAAGCATAGGTTGGTTTATGTCTAACCCTTTTGCTTGATATCCATAATTAATAAAGTGTTTAACATGTGGGCCTGTACCACACGCTAAATCGAGATAATCTCTTCCTTGATTACCAAAGATTTGATGCATACGACGAACAAAGTTACTTTGCTCTTGATAATCGATATCAGCACACATTAAATCGTAATAGCCAGATAAATCAGTATATAAAGCGTTAGAGGACATTATAGTCTATCCAAAATAACACCAGTCTACTTTAAGTGTTTGATTAACCGCTTATTTGGAAAGGTATGTAGTAAGTACGTCTGATGAGGAACTGTATAATAGTTCCCCTTAAAGAGACGCGTAGGGCGCGGATAATAATCCAATTTCTTAGGTTTGAATAGAGAAAACTATTAAGATTTTGAAATCAATTTTTAATGCAAATTCGAGACAGAATAAAAGCACTTGGTTAATTGTGATAAACTTTTATAAGTTTATGTTATTACGAGATTTATGGGGTAGATATGGATATTAATTTTGATGGCTTTGGGTTAAATACTGACAAAGTATCGTTACTGTCTGGCGGATTAACTAATGCCTGTTTAAAAGTCGAAGCGAAAGAGGGAACTTTTGTTTGGCGTCCGGTATCTGAACAAGCCAAAGTACTTGGGGCAAATAGAGACAAAGAACAAGTCATATTAACAGCATTGCAAGCAGTGTCTTTTGCCCCGAATGTTTACGGCTCAAATGATGAGGGTCTATTGGTTGAATGGTTTAAGGGTGATGTGATTGAGCTGGATAAAGCCAAAGACGTTGCCGTTGAACTATTGGTATCCGTTCATCAACTTGCTTTGGATAGGTTTAACGATGAGTTTAAAAATGATGTGATGAGCATAAAATCACGTATTTTGAGTTATTGGTCATCATTAGAACCGGAAAACCAGACAAGTGAAATGCACGCTTATGTTGATTATTTCTCTCAAGAAGATGAACGGCCGTTGTTTGAACCTTGCTTATGTCACTTCGATATTGGTGCTTATAATATTATTGTCAAAGAGCAAGGGTATGGCTTAATTGATTGGGAATACGCTTCTATCGGAGATCCTAGTCAAGATTTAGCAACCATGATCATCGCGAATCAATTTGATGCTGATGAGGTTATTCATCGCTATTGTATGCAAAGAGGTCTTGATGAAAATGAATGGCTATATTCGGTAAAATACTGGACACCTTGGGTCTGCTTTATGGGGGCATTATGGTTTTTGTTAGGTCACCAATTACTCAAAGACGATTGCTATCAAGAGTTAGCTGAACGAGAAATGAGTAAGTTAAAGCAATTAATGCCATTAATTTAAAAATAAACCCGCAATTATCTAGGTTAGATCACTGTTCTCAGTTTTGCTCAGGTTAATGGCTTTAAAACCATAATTTTCATGGTAGATTAAATTGACTTATATGGACTAATTCTTATTCAGGAACAGGGGGAAACATGATTATTTATCTTCACGGCTTCGACTCAACAAGCCCAGGTAATCATGAGAAAGTGGTACAACTTCAATTTATCGATGAAGATGTTCGTTTCATTAATTACAGCACTCTGCATCCTAAGCATGATATGCAGCACTTATTGAAAGAAGTACATAAGGTTATTGAGCAAGCGGGCGATCCAAACCCAATTATTTGTGGTGTAGGCCTTGGTGGCTTTTGGGCTGAACGTATTGGCTTCTTATGCGGTATTCGTCAGGTTATTTTTAATCCTAACTTGCATCCAGAAGTGAATATGGAAGGACGTATTTACCGACCTGAAGAGTATGCTGACATTGCGACCAAGTGCGTAGATAAATTCCGTCAAAAGAATAAAGAGCATTGTTTATGTATTTTATCTAAGAGCGATGAGATTCGTGATAACTCAGATAGTGCAACGGAGCTTGAACCTTATTACCAAATTATTTGGGACGAGAATGAAACGCATAAGTTCAAGAAAATCTCTCAGCACTTACAAGTAATGAAAGCATTTAAAGAGGCTGAAACCTTAATTTAATGTCTGCTTTGTAAATGCTATTTAAGTATAAGAACGACAGGCAACATAATAAAAACCTCACATTAGCGTGAGGTTTTTTTGATCTGAACCAAGGAAATCATTTTCTGTTACAAAATAGTATAATTTCCTCATTTGTTTTACACCTCAAAATAAATCTTATGTATAACATCTATATCTGCTTGATAACATCCGAAATGCGGATATATAATACTCATACCAATTCCAGTAATTATCTAATCATTATTAAGCGATTTTCCTGCGTAATAAATAGATCATCTAATTAATTACATTGGTATAAAAACAAAAAAGAAGCATAAATTGCTCAAGTTAGCGTAACGTGAACGCTGTTTCCTCAAGACTCTGATTTTTGTACTGCTTAGTTAGCAAACAAAGAGAGCACACATTTTTTAATCTGAGTAGATCAGGTTGATGCCGTTTTTATTTTTTAGAGGAAGATTGCAATGACTAAGATTGTTATTGTTGGTGGTGGAGCTGGTGGTTTAGAGCTTGCTACTAAATTTGGTCGTACATTAGGTCGTAAAGGTCGCGCAGAAGTTACTTTGGTTGATCGTAAAGCAAGCCATTTATGGAAACCATTGCTTCATGAAGTAGCAACTGGCTCTTTAGATGAAGGTGTTGATGCAATCAGTTACCGTGCTCATGCAAGAAATCATTTTTTTGATTTTCAAATGGGTAGTTTATGCGATATCAATCGTGAACGTAAATTCATCACATTGGCTGAAATTAAAGACGAGCATGATGAAGTACTTATTCCGACAAGAGAAATTGAGTATGACTATTTAATTCTTGCGATTGGTTCGATATCGAATGATTTCAATACGCCAGGGGTTCGTGACAACTGTATCTTCCTAGACAGTCCTGAGCAAGCTCACCGTTTCCGTACTGAAATGAATAACCAGTTCTTAAAACTTCATATGCACCCAACACAAAAAACAGTTGATATAGCGATTGTTGGTGCAGGTGCGACAGGTGTTGAGCTTTCTGCTGAACTTCATAATGCGGTTAAAGAGCTGCGTTTATATGGTTTTGGTGATTTAGATTCTGCAAAATTAAACGTAAACCTAGTTGAAGCGGGTGAGCGTATTCTTCCTGCATTACCACCGCGTATTTCTGCAGCAGCACACAGTGAGCTAACTAAACTGGGTGTAAATGTAAGAACGACAACAATGGTAACAAAGGCAGATTCTGAAGGTTTGCATACCAAAGATGGCGAACTTATTCCTGCTCAGATCATGGTATGGGCTGCGGGCATCAAGGCACCAGATTTCATGAAAGACATTGCAGGGTTAGAAACTAACCGTATTAATCAGCTTGTTGTTAAACCAACGCTACAAACGACGCGTGATGACGACATTTTCGTTATTGGTGATTTAGCCTCATGTGAAAAAGCAGATGGTGGTTTTGTTCCTCCTCGTGCTCAAGCTGCTCACCAAATGGCAAGTCATGCGTTTAAAAACATTGTGGCTAAAATGACAGACCGTGACATGAAACCATACGTATATAAAGATCATGGTTCTTTAGTTTCACTAAGTAACTTCTCAACGGTTGGTAGCTTGATGGGGAATTTAACCAAAGGCTCTATGATGGTTGAAGGGCGTATTGCTCGTATTGTGTACATTTCACTGTATCGTATGCACCAGATTGCATTGCATGGCGTGTTTAAAACAACCTTAATTATGTTGGTTGGCCGTATTAACCGAGTACTTCGTCCAAACTTAAAACTTCACTAATCGGGTCGTTTTAAAACGAAATAGATAAAAAGGCAGAAATACTTCAGTGTTTCTGCCTTTTTTTATGATGGGATAACAAAAAATGTGCGCTAACTCACCGTAAATCATCTATAATGCGCGGCTAAATTATAGATCATTGAATACATAGACTGTTCGCTTAAGGAATCCACTTTATGTCATTTTCATCTCAAGGTTTTTCACCTGAAGTCGTAAAAGCATTAACTGAATGTGGTTATCAGAAATTAACCCCAATCCAGCAAAAAGCCATTCCTTTGGCACGTAAAGGTCATGATATTCTTGCGAATGCTCAAACCGGTACTGGTAAAACGGCGGCATTTGCATTGCCTGTTATTCAGCAATTGCTTGATTCTAAAAAACGAGCAACTCGTCGCTCAGCACGTGCATTAATTTTAGCGCCAACGCGTGAGCTTGCAGAGCAGATCGCCGGTAATATCGCTGATTACACAAAATACACCTCGTTATCAGTAACGGCGGTATTTGGTGGTAAAAAAATGTCTTCTCAAGAGAGAGCATTAGATCCTGGTGTTGATATCTTGGTTGCGACTCCTGGTCGTCTGCAAGAGCACATCGAAGAGGGTAATGTCTCTATCGCTAATCTTGAATTTTTAGTGTTTGATGAAGCTGACCGCATGTTAGATATGGGCTTTGTGAACGCTATCCGTAATATCATGATGGAAGTGAACTCTGCACCACAAATCATGCTGTTCTCGGCAACGTCTTCTGCACAGATGAACAAGTTAGCGAGCGATATTCTACGTCGTCCAAAACGTGTTTCTGTTGACCGTGAAAATATGACCGCATCGACGATTGCTCACGTTGTTTATCCTGTCGATGAAGAGCGTAAAACCGAATTATTATCAGAATTGATTGGCCGTAAAAACTGGCAACAAGTTCTGGTATTTGTAAACTACAAAGAGACAGCAAATAACATCGTTAAAGAGCTTAAGCTTGATGGTATCAAAGCGGTTATTTGTCATGGTGATAAAGCACAAAGTGCTCGTCGTCGTGCATTAGAAGAGTTTAAAGAAGGTAAAGCACGCGTAATGGTTGCAACCGATGTTGCTGCTCGTGGTCTTGATATTGCTGACTTACCACACGTAATTAACTACGATATGCCTTTCTTAGCAGAAGATTATGTTCACCGTATTGGTCGTACTGGTCGTGCTGGTAAAAAAGGTCATGCGGTTTCATTTGTTAGCCGTGAAGAAGAACTAACGGTTGTTCAAGTTGAAACACTAATTCAGCAACGTATTCATCGTGTAGTTCAAGCGGGTTACGAGCCTAAGAGCCGTGATGCTTACATTGAAAAAGTGAATACTAAAGCAGGATTTAGAGATCGTAAAGGTCGTACAAATAACGCGACTAATGTGAATCAAGATCAGTCTTCTGCAGAACGTCGTATGCGTTTGAAAAATGTAATTCAAAAGAAAGCTGGTATTACTAAGCTTAAAAAGTAGGAGAGTAAAATGGAACGTGATTATACTTTCTCTTGTTTAGTAACAATGCCGCGTCATGATCTTGAAGAGTTCAGTCATCGTGTGATTAGTCGTATGGTGCCTGAAGAGACAATAAAAGAGATCTTTACGTTTGAACAAGAAGAAATCGCAGATCCAGATCGTATGCAAACGGCTCAATTAGATGCCATGCTTCGTCTTACTGCTGTCGCTCTTGGTGAAGTGACTCATGCATTTTCAGAGTCTGAAAACTCACAACAAAATAGCTTACGTATGATGCGTCTTGTTTTATGGCATGCTTATGCAATGTTATTTAATTTAGAAGAAGCGGTATCGTTAGAAGAGCACTGTGAATTGGTTGAGAAAATTTTAGCCAAACCACCAACAGATGCATTAAATTGGTTGCCAATTTTATCTAAATTGCTTGGTGATTACGCCGCTATTGCTGCGAAACAGAAGTAACGCTGTTAATAAAGCAATAAATTAAATTATAAAAGCGCCAGTGGTTATTATCACTGGCGCTTTTTTATATGAGCATTAAAAAACCGAATCACAATAAGTGATCCGGTTTAAATCTAACGTTATAGGGGGAGGTTATAACATTAGTTTACGATTGTAGACTTTCTTCTTCTGAATCAATCTCACCTTTGCCTTTTGACTTCACAATAATCAAACCAGCAATTACAAACGCTGAAACCACACCTACAATGGTAGATAGTGTCATCGGTAAGCCAAAACCAAGTTGACTGTTATTTAAGATGAATGTGATACATACGCTTGTCATGAATACAGCAGGTACTGTTGCAACCCAATGTAGCTTGTTATGACGAAGTAGGTAAGCAGAAGCGGTCCATAGCATCATTACCGCCGTTGTTTGGTTAGCAAAACCGAAGTAACGCCAGATTATGCCAAAGTCTACTTGAGTTAAAATACCACCAAGCACGAACAGTGGAAGCGCCATTAGTAAACGGTTACGTAGTGTTTTTTGTTCCATGTTGAAATATTCAGCAAGGATTAAACGACTTGAACGGAATGCAGTATCACCAGAGGTAATTGGTAGAATAACTACACCTAAGAACGCTAGGATGCCACCAAATGTACCTAAAAGACCAAATGATGATGCGTAAACTACGTTACCAGGACCACCGTCTGCAACCGCGGCTTGAAGTGCTTCAATACCATCAAAGAAAGACAGAGCGATAGCACACCAGATCAGAGCGATAATACCTTCACCAATCATTGCGCCGTAGAATACAAAGCGACCATTCTTTTCATTTTCCATACAACGCGCCATTAGCGGTGATTGCGTTGCGTGGAAACCAGAGATAGCACCACAAGCAATGGTGATAAATAGTGCAGGCCATAATGGCAAGTCGTTCGGGTTCATGTTGGTAAACATTTCACTTGGTTCGTAGCCACCAAGTACAGAATGATCACTTGATAGTGCGATGGCAGAAATTAAGCCAACAGACATGAAGATTAGTAGAGCACCAAATAGCGGATAGAAGCGTCCGATGATTTTATCAACAGGTACAATTGTCGCTAAGATGTAGTAACCAAAAATGATAACAACCATCGCCGTCATTGTGATGCCTAAATTAAATTGGTCATTCATTAGGTTAGTTAGCATGCTTGCAGGGGCTGATACAAATACCACACCAACAAGAAGCAATAGAACAATTGCGAACACGTTCATGAAGTGTTTTGCACCATTGCCTAGGTACTTGCCTGTAATAGTAGGAACAGAGGCGCCACCATTACGGACAGATAGCATTCCTGAGAAATAATCGTGTACTGCACCTGCAAAAATACAACCAAGTACGATCCATAACATAGCTGCAGGGCCGTAAAGGGCACCCATGATTGGGCCAAAAATTGGGCCGACGCCTGCAATATTAAGAAGTTGAACTAGGTAGACTTTTGGTGTCGACATTGGAACAAAATCTACGCCATCTGTTTTTGTGTGAGCGGGCGTTTTTCTGTCTTCTTTAATGCCAAATACTTTTTCAATAAACGCACCATAGATGAAGTAACCACCGATAAGCGCTGCAACACAGGTTAGAAACCAAACCATAATTTATTCCTTGTTTGAATTACGAGTTAAATAGATAAATTAATATGCTGGTTATCATACTGATGGGCGTAAAGAGTTCACGCCCAAAAAAAGTGAGTGGTTAAGATAAGAGGCTCAGTGGTTTTATATTATGGTAAGCGGTTTTGAGCCAGATTAAGTGGCTGCATGAAAAGCGGTAATTAGCATTGAATTCCTAGTCGCTCTTTAATTTCTTTAAGATACCGACGACTGACTTGAGCAGTATGACCACTTTGAGTAATGATCTCACTGGTGCCATTATCATGCAGTTTAATCTCACGAATAAAATGAGGGTTAATTAAAAACTGTCGATGGCAGCGGATAAGCGGGGTCTTTTCTTCAAGGACTTTTAATGTCAATTGGGTGCAGGCTTTCTCTGATTTGGTTACAAGCTCAACGCCTGCGGCTTGAATACTGGCAACCTCAATCTCTTTAGACGGTAAAAGAAGAATACGGTTATGCCCAGAGCAGGGGATTAACTCAATTTCAGGCGTAATAATAGGCGTGAGGTCGAGTTTGGTATCTGCTGCCAATAATCGTTTTACGGTTTTTTTAAGGCGGCAAGGCTCTATCGGTTTGAGTAGATAATCAAAGGCATTATCTTCAAAGGCTTTTACAGCAAACTCATCATAAGCGGTAACAAAAACGATATTTGGCATGGTCTCAGGGTCAAGCATGCTAATTAAGTCCATCCCTGTGAGCTTTGGCATTTGGATATCAAGAAAGACCACATCAGGCTTTAGTTGATTTATCTGCTTTAATCCATCAATTGCGTTACCACACTCGGCAATAATATCAATGTGACCAATTTCATATAATTGGTCAATTAACTCTTCACGAGCAAACAGTTCGTCATCAATCACAATGGCTTTAAGCATGATTTATCGTCTCTAGTGGTAAGTGAATAGTGGCTTTGGTTTGTTTGTTTTCAATGCAAGATAGCGTTAATCCAAACGCATCACCAAATTGATTTTTCAAGCGTTTATCAACAATGGTTGTGCCTAAGCCATCGCTGCTAGTCTGTTCTACGTACAGCCCTGCATTATCGATGACCTCAAGAATGACTTGATGGTGGGATAGATAACCTTTAATTTTTATTTCGCCATTTTCAAACATATTCGACGTGCCATGTTTGATGGCGTTCTCAACTAAGGGTTGCAAGGTGAATGTGGGTAATTTCAGATCGTACAGTTTTTCGTCAATATTTACATCGACGGTCAGTCTGTCTGCAAATCGTGCTAGCTCAATCTCTAAATAGGATTGTACATGATGTAATTCTTCTTTTAAGGTCACTTGCTCAAAGTTCTGTTTTAAATTTCGACGGAAAAATTGTGATAAATGCTGAATTAATTCACGAGCTCGATTGGGATCTCGTCGAATAACAGCACTTATGGTATTTAACGCATTAAACAGAAAATGAGGATTGACCTGAGCTTGTAATAAACGCAATTCAGCTTGGGTTAATAACGTTTGTTGCTGTAAATATCGCCCGGCTAAAATTTGGTTAGAGAGTAATTTTGCAATGCCTTCGCCTAATGTTAGGTTGATATAGGAAAATAGTTTCAGTTTTGGCTCATACAGCTTAATAGTACCAATAACCTCATTATTTACCCCAATAAGAGGAATAACCAGTGCTGAACCGAGTTTACATTTTTCATTAATCGAGCATTGGTATGGGTATTCGTCACCATCAATGTACATTACTTTACTTTGTTTTATGGCTTTTCGAGTGTAGTCAGATGCAATAGGAGTACCTGGTAAATGGTGATCATCTCCAATACCAATAAAAGCTAATATTTTCTCCTTATCAGTAATAGATACCGCACCAACCCCAGTCTCTTCATAGATGATGTTTGCTATTTTCTCACTGTTTTCTTGGTTGAAGCCTTTGCTTAATATGCCGACGGAGCGCTGAGCAATATTAAGCGCTTTATTAGAAAATGCAGCTGAGTACTTTTCATAAATCGTTTTTCTATCTTGGATAATACTCATGAACATGGCTGCGCCAACTGAATTGGCTACGACCATAGGTAAAATGATAGAGGAGACAAGTGCATAAGCTTGATCAAATGGTTTGGCAACGATTAGAATGATGGCCATTTGTAATAGCTCTGCAATAAAGGCAATCATTAAAACGGTTCTTGGTTTAAATAATTGTTCTATTTGATTTTTACGAACAAAGTATAAATGAAACAACCCGCCAAGAAGTCCCTCTGCTGTTGTTGAAATCGCACAGGCTAAATCGGTAAATCCTCCCATAGAGTATCGATGTAAACCACCGGTTAGACCAACAAAAAAACCAACTAAAGGCCCTCCTAGTACTCCCCCCATTACAGCACCAATTGCTCTTGTATTAGCAATGGCATCTTGAATAGCAAGGCCAAAATAAGTACCTAAAATACAGAAGCCAGAAAAGATGATGTAGCAAAGAAAACGGTGGCTCCAACGACCTGAAATAGTCGTAATAGGAAGAAACAGAGGAGTCTTACTTAATAAATAAGCAAGAACAAGGTAAACACTCAATTGTTGTAACAGGGAAAACACCAATTCCATCAAGATTCTCAACTAATATGCCGGATCTTAAGTGTAATCATAATTAGGAATCCTGTCTAAATAGAAGAGGGGAAATAGAGTGAATTGAGTTATAAAAAGTGATAATGATGGCCTAAATTTAACAATGAAATAAATGAAATATAAGATTTCATAAATGATACTTGTGATCTCTGCTGCTCGTAAATAGAATGCCCACCCTAAACATTTTTTTAACTATTACACTTTTTTTTGAGGCATCGACATGTCGAACAAACTTGCAAATCCTGCACCATTAGGCTTAATGGCTTTTGGTATGACAACTGTGCTACTAAACCTACATAATATAGGTTTATTTCCTTTAAATACTGCGATCTTATCGATGGGTATTTTTTACGGTGGTCTTGCGCAAGTAATTGCAGGCATCATGGAGTATAAAAAGGGTAATACATTTGGTACTACAGCATTTACTTCTTACGGTTTCTTCTGGTTATCTCTTGTTGGCTTAATTCTTATGCCAGAAATGGGCCTAGGACAAGCAACGTCTGCAGCATTCATGGGTTGTTATCTTGCAATGTGGGGTGTACTAACATTCTTCTTATTCTTAGGTACGTTCAACTACCCACGCGCTAAGCAAGTTGTATTCGCTAGCTTAACTATCTTGTTCGCATTACTTTCAGCTCGTGACTTCACCGGTAGCGTATTAATCGGTCACATCGCAGGTTATGTTGGTCTATTCTGTGGTCTAAGTGCAATGTATTTCTCTATGGCTCAAGTAATTAATGGTGAATACGGTCGTACTGTATTACCTGTTGGTGAAATGAAAGCGAAAGAAACAGCAGCAGTTACTGCATAAATTTCTACTTATAAAATAGAAAAAGGCAGCTTACTATTTAGTTAGTAAGCTGCCTTTTTTGTATGTGCCATATTTAAATTAGCGATATAAACTCATTAATATCTCTTGGGTATCTGCAACCTGACTTTCGATATTAGTTTGAGCCTCAATTCCTAATTGCTCTTTTGCTTCTTCTTTTGATAGCCCTAGGTGACAGCAAAGCATATCAATAGCCATTAAATAAGTCTGTTGTTCAGCCATGTTCAATCCTTGATATTCATAATCATAATTTTTTCTGGATCCACAAAGTAAAATGAATTGCATTTTTTAACAATACGACCAAAGTCTAATGGCGGCTTTCTCACTAGAATTAGAATGAAGTTAAATGGAAAAGAATAGAAAGGTGAATAGATAAAAGAAAGTGTATCAAAGTACGTCAAACCCTTGTATTTATAGAAAATGACACTATCTTATGACTATACCTATTAAGCGTGCTAGATACGTTTGGTTCCAACTCGAAATAAAAATATAAATGAGTTGAATTAATTATTAACTGGAGAGAAAGATAAATGAAGCGTATGGCGCTGTTTTTAGCAACAAACTTGGCTGTGATGATTGTATTCAGTATTGTTCTGAATATTGTTTATGCGGTTACCGGTATTCAACAAGGTAGCCTTTCTGGTTTACTTGTTATGGCTGTATTGTTCGGTTTTGGTGGTTCGTTAGTTTCTCTAATGATGTCAAAATCAATGGCATTACGTTCTGTGGGTGGTGAAGTTATTGAACAACCTCGTAATGAAACTGAGCATTGGTTAATACAAACGGTCGCTCGTCAAGCACAGCAAGTTGGTATCGGCATGCCAACGGTTGCAATTTACGACTCGCCTGATATGAATGCTTTTGCTACTGGTGCTAAGCGTGATGATTCATTGGTTGCAGTATCAACAGGCTTACTTCACAGCATGACTCGTGATGAAGCTGAAGCGGTATTGGCTCATGAAGTAAGTCACATTGCTAATGGCGATATGATTACGATGACGTTAATGCAAGGTGTCGTGAATACTTTCGTGATTTTCTTATCTCGTATGATTGCAAATGCAGTGAGTGGTTTTACGTCAAACGATGAAGAAGGTGAGGGCGAAGGTGGTAGTTTCATGACGTATTTCATCGTTTCTACTATTCTTGAAATTGCGTTTGGTTTCTTAGCAAGCTTCTTAACGATGTGGTTTAGTCGTCATCGTGAGTTCCATGCCGATGCCGGAGCTGCACAGTTAGTTGGTAAAGAGAAAATGATCGCGGCATTAGAGCGTTTACGTATGGGACAAGAGTCTCAACTAGAAGGTTCTATGATGGCTTTTGGTATTAACGGTAAGCATACATTAATGGAATTACTAATGAGCCATCCGCCATTAGATAAACGTATTAATGCATTACGCCAAATGTAATTTAGTAAGATCATAAGATATTTAATAAGCCCGAGGTAAATCTCGGGTTTTTTCTGTCTTGAGATCACATAAATCTTTTACCTATGCGCATTAAGAGTTATAGTCTGCCTCTAATTTGAATTAAGACATTTAGGATCTACCTTGACTAATAACGACGTTCTACGACGCATTCGCTATACTTTTGATTTTGACGATACAAAAATGATCGCACTGTTTGCTGCTGCTGATCTGAAAGTAACTCGTGAAGAAGTATGTAACTGGTTAAAAGCGGATGACGATAAAGACTATAAAAGTTGTCAGGATGTTCAATTAGCAACATTTCTAAATGGTTTAATCAATGATCGTCGTGGTAAGCGTGAAGGCGAACAACCAAAGCCTGAAGAAAAACTAACGAACAATATCATTCTTAAAAAACTACAAATTGCTTTAAACTTAAAAGCAGATGAGGTTTTAGATCTTATGAAGTTAGTTAACTTCCGTCTAAGCAAGCACGAATTAAGCGCTTTCTTCCGCAAGCCAGATCATAAACACTACCGTATTTGTAAAGACCAAGTTCTACGTAACTTTTTACAAGGCGTTCAACAAGATCTACGTGGTGAAGCAGAAAGCGAATAAGCTTTTTTCTTTAGCATAATAAAAAACCACGACTATCATCTAATGAGTCGTGGTTTTTTATGTCTGTTGCGTATACCAATCGTAGTAAATAACTGCGTTATCTCTGGTCATTTACTTACTGTGATTGGTATTAATATCGTAAATCGCGCTGTTGTTAAATTAGAAACTCCATTGCATACTCATTACGATAATGCCAGGTAGGATAAAGCCAGCTTCTACACCAAAATAATCGGTGAAATTGTATTGCGCTGCATGGTAGATATAAGGTGCAAAACCAACCCCAAATTTCTCTTTTGAGGTTTTGTATATCCCGCCATTACCACAATCTTCAAAGGCATCGACAAAAAATTCCCCTGCGTATGAATACATCCCTTTAATAACAAGATTGCTATTCACACGATACCAGTCTTTTCTAACGCCAATAAGCATACAGCGATTCGCTTGACTGTTTAAAAAAGTGCCTAGCATGAAGCTGTAATCAGAATCTTTAGAAAACTTACGTTCAATAGAAAAGTATTGATTATTAAAGTATTGATGAGAGTCAGGATCGTAGGGAACTAAATGATAGAGGAATGACCCAGTGTTTACAGAGTAAAGGGATAGTTCACTCGGTTCCTCCTCCGCACTGATCTTAAATGGAAGTAATAAAATAAAAAATAAAAAAGATAAAAAGTAAGGCTTCATAACTCAAAGATGTAAAAAAAATGTAGGGGCATTATAAAGATATTTATCTTAAATAAATAGAGAGAGCTAGTTAGCTTGTTTATTATATTTACATTTTTTGGAACACTTATTAACGATTCACTTGTTGAGTGAATGTTTTTTCTTCGATGCCGTTATCAACCTTACCTTCCGACTTAGCAGCAAAATAGCAACAAGGGTATTATTTGCAATAATTATCCCCCCTGGCTGAATCTTTAAAAATATGACATTGGTCACTACTTTGAGAATAAGGTAGGGCTGTTTATTGATTATTCCCTTGATAAAAGGAATGTCACGTATATCATCCGATCCTGAAATCTAGCTATCTATCTTTCTTTAGTGAGTATATTTATGTATTTAAAAAAAACCTTAGTTGCCATTGCTATAGCAGCAACTAGTTTTTCTTCATTGGCTGTACAACAAGTCGATTTGCTGATCAAAGATGCAACATTGCTTACAATGAATGAATCTAAGCAAACGTTTGATAATGGTGTAATTGCCATCAAAGGTAATAAAATTGTTGCAGTTGGTGATCAAAGCATCGCAAAAAATTACACGGCCAAAACAGTGTTAGATGTGGATGGCGATATTGTTCTACCGGGTTTAATTAATACACATACTCACGCTTCAATGACTGTTTTTCGTTCATTAGGTGATGATGTTCCAGATCGTTTACACCGTTATATTTTTCCACTAGAGAAAAAATTAGTGTCACGCGATATGGTTCGCATTGGTGCTAATCTAGGTAACGTAGAGATGGTGAAGGGTGGGGTAACCACTTATGCGGATATGTATTATTTTGAAGATGAAGTTGCAAAGACGGTCGACAAAATTGGTATGCGAGCAATCTTAGGTGAGAGTGTTATTAAATTTCCGGTTGCTGATGCAGCAAATGCAGATGAAGGCATTCAATACGCATTAAACTTTATTGAAGAATATAAAGATCATCCTCGTATCACTCCTGCATTTGCTCCTCATGCACCATATACAAATACAACTGAGACGCTACAAAAAATTGCTAAGCTATCATTAGAGCTAGATGTTCCAGTTATGATCCATCTAGCCGAATCAGATCGCGAGGAGGACGTGATTGCTGAGCGTGCTAACGGAATGTCACCAGTAGAATATATGCATAGCATTGGTGCGCTTAATAAAAACCTGATTGGTGCGCATATGATTCTTATTGATGATAAAGACATTGAGTTAGTTAAAGAGTCTGATATGGGCGTTGCTCATAATATGAGTGCTAACATTAAATCGGCTAAAGGTGTCTCTCCAGCACTTAAAATGTACGATGAAGGTGTTCGTATTGGCTTAGGAACCGATGGTCCAATGTCAGGCAATACATTAAGTATTATTGATGAATTTAACCAAGTTGCTAAAGTTCATAAATTAGTAAATAAAGACCGCGCAGCTATGCCTCCAATCAAAGTTATTGATATGGCAACAATGGGCGCAGCTAAAGCGCTCCATATGGAAGATAAAATTGGTTCGATTGAAGTTGGTAAGCTTGCCGATATTATTGTTGTAGATACAAAGGCGCCAAATATGCTGCCAGTATATAACCCTTATTCTGCACTGGTTTATTCTGCAAATTCAGGCAATGTTCGTCATACTATTGTTGATGGTAATATCTTGATGAAAGATCGTGAAATGCTAACGGTTGATGAAGATAAAATTCGCCAAGAAGTGATCGAGTTTACAAAAATAGTGCGCAAGACCGTTATTGAAAGTGGTGAGGTTGTTCAATAGATACTGTTTAGTAGAACTCCCTTAACAGGGCAAGATCGTGAACGTTTTTCACCCAATTATTGACTAACGTTGACCTACAAGGTTGATATGGCAATGAATAGTTCTGGCGTTAGAGATACAGAAACATTTAATGAGCTGCAAAAGCTGCTGTCAACGTTCACTATCCTATTTTACTGTACCAATAACTATAGCGTGTACTCAGCGAATCTACCGTGAGTACACGCTATAGGAAATATATACACAGAGAATAAACCTGATGTACAAACTCGGCTCAAGCGATTAGTACGTAAAACAATAGGTTTTTCTAAAAGTGAAGAAATGCACGACAAGGTTATTGTAACGTTTATAGATCGTTAGTATTAGTTGTGTTCAACAGATTGGAGTCGAGACCGATTTTATAATGTTTTTATTGAAATTAGAGTCTTATTTAATATATGAAGAGGTGATGTAGCTAATATTGTTTATATCAAATGTAGACCTTTTTATATGAAAGAATAAAGAATAAAGAATAAAGAATAAAGAATAAAGAGTAAAGTATATTTTATATTTTATATTTTATATTTTATATTTTATATTTTATTTATTTAGTCATTTGAGTTGAGAGTTAAATATATAATAAGAGTTGATAATGACCTCGACAGTACTTAGTAATTTAGTTGGAAATAGTAAAAATGATAAAAATGATAAAAATTAAAAATATAACAATAAATGGATACATAAAAGTATCATGTATACTTTTATTTGTTGTTATTAGTGTTGTATCTTTTAGTGATATTGCATCGTTATTGGCGTGTTTAGTTATCCCATTGTTGTTTTTGTTGGGAGCTAGTCTTTTGAAAATAAATAAATTAATTAATGAAAAAATCAATTTTTATGAACAAATAATAGATGCATTTCAGCAGCCTATATCTGTAACTGATATGGATATGAAATGGACATTTCTGAATAAAGCAGCATTAGAACCATTGGGAGTAACAAGAACTGATGTACTCGGTTCTTTATGTTCAGATTGGGGTGCAAAAATATGTGGCACAAAAGATTGTGGAATAACATGTCTTCGAAATAATAAGCCTATAACACATTTTAATCAATGGGATAAAAATTTCAAAGTTGAAACTAATTTTTTAACTGGACTCAATGGCCAAAAGATAGGTCATATTGAAATAGTTCAAGATGTTACAGAAAAAGTGATATTGAAAAATATCTATGACGTTATTGAGATGGCGAGCAGTAATTTATTTTCAGGGGCGACTAATTTAAATGAAGCTTGCGAATTACTGACTGTTGGTTCAGTTCAACAAGCTTCCTCTATTACTGAAGTAAGTAGTACCCTAAATTGTTTTATAGAAGAAGTGGCGAATAATACCGAATTAGTATCAAAGGCGAATAAGCTTTCCTCAGACACTAAAAGTGTCGTATTTCAAGCCTCGAAAGAAATGCAGAACTTAGATGATTCAATGATGGAAATTAATGAATCAAGTAATAAGATAAGTGAAGTGATTAATATCATAGCTGATATAGCATCACAAACGAACTTATTGGCTCTTAATGCTTCTATTGAGGCCGCTCGAGCAGGGGGACAAGGGCGAGGTTTCGCTGTGGTAGCTGATGAAGTCAGGCAGCTTGCAGAAAGAAGTAGTCAAGCAGCTAAAGAATCTGCTTTATATATTCAAGAATCCAACGAAAGCATTAAAAAAGGCAATGATATTAGCCAAAAATGCAGAGTAGATTTGGCGCAGATAGCTAAACATATCTCTGATGTATCTATAATTATTGAAAATATAGACAAGGCCTCAATGCAGCAATTGGATGGATTAAATCAAGTGAATCAAGTTATGTTTGAGATAGATAGCGTAGTGAATTTAAATGCATCTTCTGTGGAAGAAACCTCCGTCGAGGCAAAAGAATTATCAAAACTAGGAAGTATACTAAAAACTCAAGTCGATAAAATTAAGACGATTGACGGATTATTTGAGTAATGGACTAAATTTCTAAATGAAATTGACATTATTTTAATATAAGCAGTGATTAAGTAAAACTAGTCACTGTTTTATATTTTTTATCCATAGTTAGAGTTATATTATTATGTTGTGACTTGATATTCACTTATTGAATACTAGTATAAAAGTAGAGTGATACTTTTATAAGGGATTCAGATGGGTAGTTTTTTTGCGTTATTTTTTATGTTAATACTTGGTCTTTTTCCTGTGAATGCTTCAGAGATTGATGCTTACGTTGAACAGCATGAAACACAGTTATTTTATCCACAATTAGTTGCTCGTTTTTATCAAAATGAACAGCTGAAATGGTACTCACCAAACGCGCGGAAAAACTTAGAAAATCAATTAGCGTTATTGGTTCTTGCTGATCTTAATAATGCTCTTGAGCAACGCTACTATCATTTACAAAATTCAAAAGATCTGGAATACGATATTTTAGCAACAGATACCTTAATTTATCTTCTTACCTATCAATCTAAAATACCAAAAAGAGGACGCGGTTGGTTTTTTGGTAGTCGGCTTGATGAGCATATAGGTGAACCCTACCCACAGATTATCTCTTCAATAAATAGTGCTTTTACTGATGAACGATTGGATTACCTTACCCAAACTTTAGCTCCTAACTCAGAGAAGTACGAGGGGTTTTACGGACATTTGTTGAGCTATTATGATCCTTACAGTGAGCCAATTGAGAAACTAACCTCTTCTAAACTTATAAGGCCTAACCAAGAGATCTCTTATGTTTCGCTGGTTAATCGTCTTTATGTTGCCGGCGAGCTGACGAAAGAAGAAAGCAGAGAGCTCTTATTACATGATAACGGTCTTTATAATTTAGAACTTGTTGATGTTGTAAAACGTTTTCAAAAGCGCCACGGATTGTTGCCTGATGGGATAATTGGACCTAAAACTAAATATTGGTTGAACATGTCGGCAAAAGAGCGTGTTCGTATCATGGCATTAAATATTCAGCGATTACGCTTATGGGAAAATAAAAAAGCGCGTTTTGTGCTTGTGAATATCCCATCTTATGAAATGCAATATTGGCAAGAAGATGAGCTGTTGTTTCACAGTAAAGTGATTGTAGGGAAACTGGCAAGAAAAACACCATTGTTTTCGACATATCTTAATTCCATCGTTTTCAATCCTAGGTGGAAGGTACCAACGAAAATTATGAAAGAAGATATTTTGCCAAAAGCATTTAATGATAAAGGCTTTTTACAAGCACAAAACTTTGAAATTGTACCCACTTGGTTAAGTGATGAGGTTATTCCTATTGAAGATATCGATTGGGAACAGATGAGTATTGAAACCTTTCCTTATAAGTTGAGACAAAAATCAGGTAATAGTAATGCGCTTGGTCGTTATAAATTTAATACACCTAATCGAAATGCCATTTATTTGCATGATACGCCATCCAAATCACTTTTTAGAAAACAAACGAGAGCTTATAGCTCAGGGTGTATTCGAGTTGAAAGAGCGTCGGAGTTCGCCCAACTCTTAATGAAAGAGTCCCATTTTTCTAAAAAAGAGTATCGTAATTATCATCAGTTACCTGAAACTAAAGAAGCATTTTTATCTCAAATGATCTCGGTATATACGATTTATCAGACAGCGTGGATTGATGAAAAGAACCAAGTTCAGTTTAGAGATGATATTTATAAGTATGATCAATGGAGTAAGTCTAAAAATTGACCAATAATTGACATTTAGTATTGAGTATAAAAATAGATATAGTTCAATAAGTAAGCTGTTCACTGTGTTTTTAGCTAAAAAATAATATTGTTCATTATTTGACCGCTGATGAGGAAGTGTGTATCTTCTCGCTCAGTTATTGATTGATCTATTTATAAGTGAGCTGTTTACTGTATGTCTGAATTTAGTCCATTACGCCGTAAAATCCTGCTTGGTAGCGCTGCTACTGCTGGTTTAAGTCTATTTCCTACGTTATCTTTCGCATTACAATTTGAAGAGTCACCTCGTAAACTCGCATTAAATAATTTGCATACTGGTGAAGAACTACAGACTGAATATTTCAATGGACGAAGTTATCAGAATATAGAACTGGCAAAATTAAATCATTTATGTCGTGATTTCAGACGTAATGAAAGTATTGAGATGGACAAGCGCTTATTTGACCAATTATCAGCGATTCAAAATGTCATTGGCTGCGATACACAAGTTCAAATTATCTCAGGCTATCGTTCACCTGCGACAAATGAGATGCTAAGTGCGAAGTCAGGTGGTGTTGCTAAAAAAAGTTTGCATATGCTAGGCAAAGCCATGGATTTTCGCTTAGAAGGCGTCCCATTGGCTGAAGTGAGAAAAGCGGCATTATCATTAAAAGCGGGCGGAGTAGGGTATTATCCAGGCAGTAACTTTGTTCATATTGATACGGGTAGAGTGCGTTTTTGGTAATCAATGTTTAGGTTATACCCCGTAAGGTTCAACAGACCGTTAGGTTAAATAAACAGCAAAAAAATGGCGACCGCATTGGTCGCCATTTTTGTATTCATTACTTTCTACTTAATCTATTCTTACAGAGCTCATGTTCTGTAAGAAAAAACAAATTAGAAGTTAGCTGAACGTGGAGTACGTGGGAACGGGATAACGTCACGAACGTTGCCCATACCAGTTACATAAGATACTAGACGCTCAAAGCCAAGACCGAAACCAGCATGAGGAACAGTACCATAACGACGTAAATCGCGGTACCAACCCATGTGCTCAGGGTCAATGCCCATCTCAATCATACGTGCATCAAGAACGTCTAAACGCTCTTCACGTTGAGAACCACCGATGATCTCACCAATACCTGGTGCAAGAACATCCATCGCAGCAACCGTCTTACCATCGTCATTTTGACGCATGTAGAATGCTTTGATGTCTTTCGGGTAGTTCTTAACGATTACAGGTGCTTTGAAGTGCTCTTCAGCAAGGTAACGTTCATGCTCAGAAGACATATCGATGCCCCACTCAACATCAAACTCAAATGTACGGCCAGAATCTTTCAAGATTTGGATAGCATCTGTGTAGTCAACTTGTGCGAAATCAGAGCTTACGAATTGCTCTAGACGAGTGATTGCTTGTTTGTCGATGCGAGAAGCAAAGAATTCAAGGTCATCACGACGCTCAGCAAGAACGGCTTCGAATACATACTTAAGCATGTCTTCAGCAAGCTTAGCTACGTCATCAAGAGTAGCGAAAGCAACTTCAGGCTCAACCATCCAGAATTCAGCTAGGTGGCGGCTTGTGTGTGAGTTTTCAGCACGGAAAGTAGGACCGAATGTGTAAACTTTGCTTAGTGCACAAGCGTAAGTTTCCGCATTAAGCTGACCAGATACGGTTAGGAATGTTTCTTTACCAAAGAAATCTTTGTCGTAATCAACATTGCCTTTGTCATCCATAGGAAGGTTCGCGTGATCTAATGTAGAAACACGGAACATTTCACCAGCGCCTTCAGCATCAGATGATGTGATTAGCGGAGCAGACATCCAGAAGTAGCCTTGCTCGTGGTAAAAACGGTGAATCGCCTGAGATAGACAGTTACGAACACGTGCAACCGCGCCGATCACGTTAGTACGTGGGCGAAGGTGTGCAACTTCACGTAAATATTCAATTGAGTGACGAGTCTTAGCCATTGGGTAAGTGTCAGCGTCTTCAACCCAACCTACAACTTTAACTTCAGTTGCCGCTAGCTCAAAATCTTGACCTTTAGCAGGAGAAGCAACGATAGTACCCGTTACTTCAACAGAACAACCTGTTGTTAGTTTAAGAACTTCGTCATTGTAATTATTTAAGTCATTAGGAACTACGGCCTGAATCGGATCGAAACAAGAACCGTCATAGATAGCTAGGAAAGAGATCCCAGCTTTAGAGTCGCGACGTGAACGGATCCAACCGCGAACAGTTACTTCACTGTCAACCGCTAGTTTGCCGCTTAATACGTCTGTTACAGGCGCGTAAGTCATGTTAATTACATTCTCCATTGTTGTGCTACATGCACGAATATTTTTATTTCAAGAAATACATATTACCTTTCTTATTGATAGCTTCAAGTGTTGTTGTTCTATAAACGTGATTTTTCAGAATAAGAATCAATTTTCGATCTAAATTAGCCGAAAAAATCGCCAATATTACAAGGTAATAGGTAACTTACAGGTTGTGAGTCTTGTTGTTTAGTAGGGAAGTAGAGTACTATCGCTGCTTCATAATATAGGTAATAGAGATTTTAACTAATGACAACTGAACTATATAAAGACTTCATGTTTGAAGCAGCACACCATTTACCACATGTACCAGAAGGTCATAAATGTGGTCGTCTTCATGGTCACTCTTTTTTAGTTCGTTTGTATGTTGAAGGTGAAGTTGACCAACATACGGGTTGGGTAATTGATTTCTCTGAAATTAAAGCGGCATTTAAACCAACCTATGATCGCCTTGACCATTATTACTTAAACGACATTGAAGGGTTAGAAAACCCAACAAGTGAAGTTTTAGCTAAGTGGATTTGGAACGAAGTAAAACCAAGTTTGCCACTACTAAGCAAAATTGAAATTAAAGAAACATGTACTGCAGGTTGTACTTACCGCGGTGAGTAATCTAAATTAACTGTCATGTTTAGAGAGGGCTGAATTATTCAGCCCTTTTTTATGCC
The DNA here is from genome assembly GCF_028765575.1 of Aliivibrio sp. S3MY1. Taxonomy (GTDB): domain Bacteria; phylum Pseudomonadota; class Gammaproteobacteria; order Enterobacterales; family Vibrionaceae; genus Aliivibrio. The sequence goes on from NZ_JARACO010000003.1 coordinate 177,626, forward strand.
TGCCGTATATGTGCAGTAATTGAAACTAGCGCATGATCGGTACTGAATTGGTCAATATCAAATCTAGGGTTCACAATATGTTGATCTGTCACCGTATAATCAACGACTTCTAAAATATTGCCCGAAAATGAGCTATCAAATTCGTTAGATAACAAGATGTAATCCAATACAGACCCTTTTGATCCGTAGTAATGGGTACTTACTCGCTCTTCCAATAAATCTGCGCCTTTTAATCCACAATAAATATCCCAACTGTCTTTAAGCTGAAATCGAGCAAGATAATCGGTACTGAATTTATCGAATCGAAGTTCATGAGAAAGCAGCCCTTGAAATTCATCATGAAACAAAGGTTTATTAAAATCGCCCATTATAATTACAGGCTGGTTTGATTCTTTGCGTTGCTGAACAATATAGTTATGTAGAATATTCGCTTCTAATCCACGCTGAACCGTCGAAAGCCAAGAGCCCAATTGTTCATCATGAAGTTGATGAAGAGAAGAACGGTTCTCTTCATCCGTTTCGTTACTCTCTTCTGGTTCTTTAGGGCGCTGAGATTTGAAGTGAACGACATAACAGTCAGTAATCCCAAGATGAGGTAGCTCAATAGAGGCATGGACAGGTACGCGATTAAATTCAAATTCAATCCCAAAGCGAGATAATTGAGCTTGCTCGGCAATCACTGGTTGAGCATTTAAAATTGGATAACGTGAAGCAAAGGCAACCACAGGGGAGTTGAAGACATAGCCATCTTCAGATTTTGGTTCATCGACAGTGGCAAAATAGGAATAACCAAGCTCATAAACTAAAGCCTCTAAAGCGCTTGAACTGAAAACTTCTTGAAAACCAATTACATCAGAATTTAACGCGGTGATCTTATCCTTAAACCAGCCTTGTTTCTTCAGCCATTCATCTTGAGTTAGTATATTTTCAAAATCGTAATATGCATTAGGCGGCTCAACAAAGTTGAACATATTGATGGTGGTAAACGTTAGGCTTTCAGGAGATGGCAAATTAGATACTCATGTTGTTATTATCGATGGAATAGACGTTTATTAAACAAAGTATAACAGCATGAAGTAAGGTCAACACCTGCTAATAGTTTTAAGTTTAAAAGCTTATAAAAGTACATAGTTTCGCTCCCAGATGGTATAAAATGGGTATCGTCTTCTCTATCCATCAAACAAGTTGATATTTATGCGTATTTTACATACTTCTGATTGGCATCTAGGTCAAAATTTCTTCACTAAAAGTCGTCGTAATGAGCATCAAAAATTCATTAGTTGGCTACTTGAACAAGTCCAAGAAAATGCCATTAATGCGGTCATCATTGCCGGTGATGTGTTTGATACGGGCGCGCCGCCAAGTTACGCGCGTGAAATGTATAACCAATTTGTGGTGGAGATGAACAAAGTAAACTGCGAATTGATCGTGCTTGGTGGCAATCATGATTCGGTTTCGACACTCAATGAATCAAAACAACTGTTAGCTCATTTAAACGCACGAGTCATTGCGAATACCAATGATGACTTATCCACTCAATTATTAACGCTTCCAAACAGTGATGGTACAGTGGGCGCTATTTTGTGTGCGATTCCATTTATTCGCCCACGTGACGTTGTCACTAGTGTGGCAGGCTCAACCGGTGTAGAGAAACAACAAGCGCTCGGTGAAGCGATTAAACAGCACTATCATCAGTTGTATCAAAAAGCGCTAGAGTTAAGATCTGAGTTAGATCTAGATGTACCTATTATCGCAACGGGTCACTTAACGGCATTAGGCGTTAAACAATCAGATTCAGTTCGTGATATTTATATTGGCACATTAGATGGCTTTGCTGCCGATGGTTTCCCGCCTGCAGATTACATCGCGCTTGGTCATATTCACCGCCCTCAACTTGTGGCTAAATCTGAGCATATTCGTTATTCCGGCTCACCAATCCCATTAAGCTTTGATGAATTAAAATCTCAAAAACAAGTGGTGCTGGTGGAGTTTGATAAAGCAAGCGTAACTCAAATTACCCCGATTAATGTCCCTATGTTTCAACAAATGAAGGCATTAAAAGGCGATTTAGAGACAATAGAGCAAGAATTAGCGCAATTTACAGAGTGTGAAGAAACCACTTGGCTATGCATTGAAGTTGAAGTTCAAGACTATTTATCCGATCTACAGCAACGAATTCAATCCTTAACTCAAGATTTGAATGTAGAAGTGCTGCAATTACGTCGAGCAAGAAATCGCAGTGAACAAACCTTAGCGCAAGAAAAAACAGAAACACTAGCGGAGTTAACGCCTTTTGATGTGTTTACTAAACGTATAGAGCAAGAGACGTTTGAAACAGAAAAAGAGCAACAACGCGCAGAGCGAATGACGACTAAGTTTAAGCAGATTTTGTCAGAAGTAGAACACAAAGATACCGATCCACAAGAAGGTGATGCATGAGAATTTTAAGTCTAAGTTTTTCAAATTTAAACTCATTAAAAGGGGAGTGGAAAATTGATTTCTCAGCGTCGCCTTTTGCTGAAAACGGATTGTTTGCGATTACAGGCCCAACAGGGGCGGGTAAAACGACGATTTTAGATGCGATCTGTCTAGCGCTTTATCATAAAACGCCTCGCCTTGGTGGTATTTCAACCTCAAGCAATGAGATCATGACGCGTGGTACGGCGGAATGCTCTGCGGAAGTCGAGTTTGAAGTAAAAGGCAAAGCGTATCGTGCGTTTTGGAGTCAGCGTCGCTCTCGTGGCAAGGTCGATGGAAACTTGCAATCTGCAACAGTAGAACTTGCTGAAGTGGATTCTGAAAAAGTATTAGCAACGCAAGTCAAAAAGAAAGATGAGTTAATTAATACCATTACGGGTTTAGATTTTTCTCGATTTACAAAATCCATGATGCTTTCTCAAGGTCAATTTGCGGCGTTTTTAAATGCCGATGCCAATGATCGTGCCGGTTTATTAGAAGAGCTGACTGGCACTGAGATCTACGGTCAGATCTCAGAGAAAGTGCATGAGCATTACAGTGCCTCAAAGCAGAAACTGGCCGAGCTTAAAGCCAAAGCAGAAGGGGTTGAGCTACTTTCTGAAGAAGATAAGCAAGCCTTAATCGACGAGCAAACTGAACTGCAAGCCAATCAACAGCAACAGCAAGCTCAACTAGCAGAATGGCAAGCACATGTTGAGTGGTGGGTTGCAGATGCGAAAAACCAACTCCAGTGGCAGCAAGCGGTTGAAAATAACCAGTTCGCGTTAGATAAACAAAAAGAAGCGAGTACTCAGCTACACCGTTTGGCGCAAAGTGAACCAGCCGAAAAATTACGTACACCATATCAATTATGGCAAGAAGCACAAACTCGCTTTGATGGTATCGTAAAAGAGCGAACACTGACTGAGCAATTACATCAGAAAACATCAAGTGAGAGAGAGGCTATTGAGTTAACTGTTAGGCAATTAAAGCAAGTGTTTGATAGCGTTAAGGTTGAGAGTAAATCGTTAGAAGTATTGATTAATGATTCAGTGCAACCGCTAGATATTGCGATTGCACAGTTAATTCAACAATCGCAAGAAAAGCAGCAACAGCTCACGCAAGTGAATACTCGTCTTCAAGATGGCAGTAATAAACAACAACTATTAGAGGCATCATTAACAGAGTTAACCTCTAAATTAGCAGTACTGAATCGCTATGTAGAAACACATCAATCAGATTTGAATTTAGAGCGTTATTTAGGTCAATGGAAGACTCAAGTTAGTTATATTTTACAACAAGATAAAGAAACTGCATCTTTAGCTAGTAAAGTTGAGCAAACCAATAAAATAGTCGCAACTTTACTTGAGAGCATAAGTCAAAAAGAAGCGGAATTAACGCAAGTTCAAAGCGCATTAAATAATGAAACAGAAGCAACGAAAAATGCTGAACTGGTATTTAAACAGCAACAAGAAAAAGGCACTGAAACGGAGTTAACAGAGCAAATCAATGCACTTAATACTCGTCATCATTACCGTGTAGAGTTGAATCATACTAATAATGAGTTTTTACGTGCTGAAAAAGAACAACAGACGTTAAGCGAAGACCAAAAAACGCAGAGTGAAACGATTCTAACATTAGAATCGCAGCGTGCTGAACTTGTTATTGCCTGTAAGCAGCAAGATCAGAAAATCTTAGATTTAACGACGTTAATTGAGCAAGAAGGTGATCTGGTTAAGTATCGTGCTTTATTAGAAAAAGATCATGATTGTCCATTGTGTGGTTCAACGCATCACCCGCTACTAGAAAAAGCCCAAGCATTAGATATTAATCTAACGATACAACGTAAAAAAGAGGCAGAACAAAAGCGAGTTGAGATTGTAGCGCAAGGTCAATCGGTACGTGAGCAGCTAGATTCATTAAAAGTAAAACAAGAGCACACCCAAACTCAATTAATTCAATGGCAACAAACGGAAAAAATGACCAAGCAACAATGGTCAGCATTAATGGAAGTAACGCAACTCACTTTAGCGTTGGGAGATACCAATGGTATTACTCAATTTATGACTGAATGTGAAGCGTCGTTACTCACTTTAAGTGAGCAGATAAAACAATTACGCCAAGCAGATGAAAAGCGCCGAGTTCATCAAACTCAATTACAACAAGTTCAGCATCGCCTTGATACGTTAAATAAAGATCTTAATTATGATCGTCAATCACATCAAGCGGCAACTCAGCAGCTGCAAGATGACAATCAAAAAATAGTGCAGTTACAACAACATCAAACAGACTTGAATCAACAGTTAACCACAGAGATTGAGCAAGCTGGGTTTACTGCCCCAGAGTTTACTCAAATTCAATCTTGGTTTGTGCAAAAAGAACAAGATTTACAGCAAATTCAACAGCAAGTCGAAAATCGTCAAGCACTGCTTCAACAGCAGCAAAAAATGCAAAGTGATCAGGGCCATCTCGCAGAGCAGTTAGAAGATCTAAACTCTCAGCAGCAGGTTTCTCAAACTGAAGTGCAAAGGTTAGCGAGTGAGTTGGAACAACACCAGCAAAAACGGGCTGAGTTATTTGGAACACAAGAGATCAGAGCTGCGCGCACTCTCATGACTGAAAAGCTGACGCTATCAGAGCAAAACTATCACGCTGAAGAACAAAAATCACAAACATTGATACAAGATCTTGCGACTTTAAAGGGCAAGCTAAATAGCCTGATAGAAAGCCACGCAAGCTGTGAAACGTTAATGCTAGAGAGAACTACTGCGTGGCAAGATGCTTTAGTTGAAAGTCCATTGGAAACGCTTGAGCTATTCCACGAGGCGTTGATATCAGAAGAAGAGCGCCAACAGCTATTAAGCTTAAACACTGAAATACAACAAGCAATTGAGCGAACTGGCGCTTTACTAGAGAGTACACAGCAAATCAAAGAGCAGCATTATCAAGCGCCAAAAGCCGTTGAGTGGCAATTAATGCCAAAAGAAGCGGTTGAGGCTGAGTTAGCTCAAGTGAAATCTCAATCTGAGACGTTAGTGAAGCGTGATGGTGAAATCGCTCAAGCATTACGTTCAGACAGCGAGCGTAAAACCAATCAAAAAGCCTTGTTTGAAGCGATTGAAGCGTATCAGTCTGAATACGATGATATTCAATATCTACACTCATTAATTGGTTCGCAAAAAGGGGATAAATTCCGTAAATTTGCTCAAGGATTAACGTTAGAAAATCTCGTCTATTTAGCCAATAAGCAGCTTACTCGCTTACATGGCCGCTATGAGCTTAAACGTAAAGCCAGTGATGGATTAGAGCTGCAAGTGCTGGATACGTGGCAGGGCGATGTGGTTCGTGATACAAAAACATTATCTGGTGGTGAAAGCTTCTTAGTGAGCTTGGCGCTTGCATTGGCACTTTCTGATCTGGTGAGTCACAAAACAAGCATTGATTCACTGTTCTTAGATGAAGGGTTTGGTACGCTAGACAGTGAAACGTTAGACATGGCGCTTGATGCATTAGATAACTTAAATGCATCAGGAAAAATGATCGGTGTAATAAGCCACATTGAAGCAATGAAAGAACGTATTCCAGTTCAAATAAAAGTCACCAAACGCAGTGGATTAGGCGTGAGTGAGCTAGAAAAACAATATAAAAAAGTCAGTTAATTTTGCACAATGTAATGCAGTAAAAGGAATTTGAAATGGGAAAAACAAAACGAGAAATAACACTACGTTTTTTAGCTGAACCGGGGGATGTGAACTTTGGTGGTAAAGTTCATGGTGGTGCAGTGATGAAATGGATCGATTTAGCTGCTTATGCATCTGCGGCAGGGTGGAGTGGTAAATATTGTATTACTGCGTACGCAGGTGGTATTCGTTTTGTTGAGCCTATCTTTGTTGGTAATCTTGTTGAAGTCACAGGCAAAGTTATCTATACCGGAAAATCGTCTATGCACATCGCTATTGATGTGCAAGCGAGTGATCCCAAAGAGCAGAATAATCGCTTAACAACTCACTGTATCGTTATCATGGTTGCGGTTGATGGAAATGGTAAACCGACGACAGTCCCTGAGTGGATACCAGAAACTGAAGAAGACATTAAGTTAAGAGATTCAGCAATCAAGCTAATGAATATGCGTAAAGAAATTGGCGAGGAGATGGAAGCGCATGTTCAATATTTGAAATAAACATTGAGATGGCGTACTAACTGCATTTTCATTGCAATGAATTACTCTAGCCCCTAAATTTAGTGATAAATTTGGGGCTTTTTTGCTCTATTGTTTAAAAGTAAGAAATGGATAAATAACTTAGTAGAGGTCAAAGGGTAGCGGAAACAAGTTTTATTTAAGGGTTGCATTGCTAAGTTCATTATATAAAATGGATCGGGCTACTAGTTTGGTAGTTCGGTCAGTAAAGGATTTACTGGCGTTTTATAAAATGGAATGTGACTAATTAGGATGTACACATGATTTTTCAATTAACATCAGGCCCATTGTTGGAGCCTACAGAAGGTTCTCCTCATCATACTGGTTTCAAGTCATCAGTTGTTTTTTCTCTGCGTTTTTTCTCGTCTCAGTTTCTCGCGTTTCACTTCTTCTCGTATTTTCGATTTCTCCGTTTTTATTCGTAATTAATCAGCTCTAATTTCAACCGCGTTATCTTTGTGGATGGCTTTTTACGCGTTGAATTTGACAAAAAATAAAACTAAAGCTCAAACTCGAATATAGAACGAAGGAATAACAATGAATTTAAAATTAATCGGAAGCTCACTTATTATTTCAGGTACTGCGCTAGGCGCTGGTATGCTGGCAATCCCAATGGTATTGGCTCAATTTGGCCTGATTTGGGGGACTGCATTGATGTTATTGATCTTTGTAGGAACGACTTATGCCGCTTTATTGCTGCTAGAAGCAAGTATTAATGTGGGTGGTGGTTTAGGTATGAACACCATCGCTCGTAAAAGTTTAGGTAAAGGAGGGCAGCTAGTCACGAATGGTTTGTTGTATGCTTTACTTATTTGTCTTCTGATGGCCTACATTTTAGGTGCTGGAGATTTACTCAATAAATTACTTCGAAATGTTGGATTGAATTTATCCTTAGTGCAAAGCCAAATTGCATTTACCTTGGTTTCAGGTGTGATTGTTGCTTCTGGAACGGCAGTGATTGATAAATTAAACCGTGTACTTTTTGCGGTAATGCTATTAATGCTGTTGCTGACTCTTGTATTTTTGGTTCCAGGGATCGAATTAGATAATCTTCTTCAAGTATCAAATTCAAATGGCATTGAATTCGTGCAAACCAGTGCGATTATTTTTACCAGTTTTGGCTTTATGGTTGTTATCCCATCGTTGGTTTCCTATAACCATGAAGCAACGCCAAAGCAATTAAGAAATATGGTGATCATAGGCTCTGCAATTCCATTGGTATGTTATTTAGTATGGTTATATGCAGTGGTAGGTAACCTAACACCAGAGCAAATTACACACTTTTCAAATGTATCAGAGTTGATCTCAGTATTTAGTGCAGAACATGCTTTTATTAGTTTGGTTTTATCTAGCTTTACTGGACTTGCGCTATTGACGTCATTTTTAGGCGTTGCAATGGCATTGTTTACTCAAAATGAAGATACGTTTAAGCAAAATAAAGCAGTAACTTATGTCATTAGCTTTATTCTGCCGTTACTTGGTGCTGTTTATGCCGCGGATCAGTTCTTATCTGTTTTAAGCTACGCTGGGATTATTTTGGTTTTCCTTGCGGTATTTGTTCCACTTGCGATGGTTATTAAGCTTCGTCAAAAAAATGGTCAAACAGCGGATTATTTAGCTGAAGGGGGCGTTGCAATGCTTATCTTCTCTTTTGTTTTTGGTACTTTTTTATTGGTTTCTCAAGTTATCTAGTAACCTAATCCAAAGTTAATATATTTGTGCTCTATGCTACTGGTAGAGCACATACTTTTACTCTTTATGAGTAATCATTTTCACGAAATAAGAATACACAATGAATTTTAAATTATTTGGCAGCGCATTAATCCTCTCAGGAACTGCTCTTGGCGCTGGAATGTTAGCTATTCCTATGGTGTTGGCGCAATTTGGTCTTTTTTATAGCACTTTGTTAATGCTTGTTATTTGTGCCGGGACAACATATTCAGCTTTATTGTTGACAGAGGCATGCGCTAAAACAGAATTGGCTTTTGGTATTAATACCGTTGCAAATAGAACATTGGGTAAGGGTGGCCAAATAGTCACTAATGTTTTGTTTTATTTACTGCTATTTTGTATGCTAATTGCTTATATTTTAGGAGCCGCTGACTTAATTAAGCGTATCTTCTCAATGTTTACTATTGAGATGAGCATTGAAACGGCTCAAATTGGTTTTACTCTTGTCGCTAGTGCATTTGTGGTATGTGGCACCCAAATAATCGATAAATTAAATCGTGTTTTGTTTTTGTTTATGGTGTCAATGCTTGCGGTTACCTTAGTGATACTCGTCCCTGGCATGTCAGTTGATAACCTAATGCAAGTCACGAATACAGATAAAGGAATGCTGCTCAATACCAGTACTATTTTATTTACTAGTTTTGCCTCTATGCCAGTTATTCCATCACTTGTTGCGTATAACAAAGAAGCGACAAGTAAACAGCTTAGAAATATGGTTATTTTAGGATCAATTATTCCTCTTATCTGTTATCTCGTTTGGTTGTATGCCGTCGTTGGTAACCTAAATGCAGATGATATTACGCATTTTTCTAATATTTCAGATCTAATCCAAACCTTTAGTGCTAAGAATGAATATATTGAAATTATTCTTTCTATTTTTACGTCACTAGCCTTGTTGACGTCATTCCTAGGGGTGGCAATGGCTCTTTATAATCAAAATAAAGATATGATTTCACACAATAAAATTGTGGCGTATGTGTGTACTTTTATTCTTCCGTTGCTAGGTGCAAGTCTTGCTGCTGATCAATTCTTGTCAGTATTGGGGTACGCTGGGGTGATCTTAGTATTCCTCGCTATTTTTATTCCATTAGCGATGGTTATTGCTTTAAGAAAGAGAGTAAAAGATAACATAATGCCTCATACCTATCAGGCTGAAGGTGGGAAAGTAGCATTAGGCTTAACATTACTTTTTGGACTGCTGTTATTAATAAGCCAAATTTAATAGAAATTATGATCTAATCCTCTACAATTAACGTAAAAGGCAATGTGTTCTTTGTATAGGGTCAGCAAAATGAAATATTTAATAATTAGTATCGCTGCTTTATTACTTGCAGCATGTTCATCGACACCCCCACCAACATCAAATATAGAGAGTGATTGGCAAGCCTTTGGTTATGAAAGAGCAATCAAAGGTTGGATTGTTCAGTCCGAATCAAAATTGGCCAAATTAGCCGAAGGTAAGATGGTTAGTGATGCTAACTATCAAGCATATATAGCCGGTTATAATAAAGGTCAGGAAGAATACTGTGATCAAAGTGCTTACATGCTAGGTGTTGTTGGCAAGCAGTATAATGGTATCTGTGATAAGTTAGATCCGTTCTTCCGTCAAGATTATGTAAGCGGAATGCAATCTACAGCGGGTGGGATGTAATGGGGTTATTTTATATTATCGAATAAATAGATAAAAAATGGTGGACGATTATTCACCATTTTTTATATGGTCATTTTAAATTAGAGCACTTTAACGATATTAAAGCGGCCCATTTTTTTTAAAATAGGTAAAAAATCTTTGTTCACTTCTAGCATGACTTTTTTGGCTTTACTGTAAGCACTTAACTTATCATTGCCATTACCATGAGAGAATAAACGACTCTTTGGTTTATATTCGCCATCAACGATCTCTTTCCAGCGCACAATATAATAATCAGTGGTACGAACTTCGCCTGAGTGTAGGGTGCGTTTTTTCGTTATGATGTCGGGCTCAAGACTGTGCGGTAGACGTTCGAATAGACTAGGGTAGTTAAGCACCATGCTCCAACAATTACCCCATAGCTCTTTACCAACTTTATTTCGTTGTTTTATCGCTTCTTTTAAGGCTTTCTCTCTGCCTTCTTTTAGGCAGCCAATAGAGCGGTTGTACATACCATCATCAGGTGTATGTATGTGAATTTTGACGCAATTAAATGAATGAGAAATAAAGCGATGCTCGCTGTCCATTCCTGTCCATTCCGCTCGTAATTTCTGTGCTCTTGGAGAAAGAGTATGTTTTTTCTTATTCATAATTGAAATGTACTAATTATTTGCATAAAGGCATTATTGCAGTAACTGATTCATTTGTTAATAGTAAAGGCGCTTTATTCACCAATTTATTGCATATATTTAGTATAGGAGATGTAGAAGGGAAGTTGAGAAATAAAAAGAGGGCGATATACGCCCTCATTATGAACTAATTAAAATCTATCTTGGTTAACAGATAACTTTAATTGCTAAGCCGCCTTGAGAAGTCTCACGGTATTTAGCGTTCATGTCTTTGCCTGTTTCAAGCATCGTCTCGATTACTTTATCCAGAGAAACGCGAGGTGCTGATGAACGACGAAGCGCCATACGAGTTGCGTTAATTGCTTTAACAGCAGCAATACCATTGCGTTCAATACAAGGAACTTGCACTTGACCTGCAACAGGATCACACGTTAAGCCAAGGTTATGCTCCATTCCAATTTCAGCAGCCATACAGACTTGCTCAGGGCTTCCACCCATTAATTCAGCAAGACCAGCAGCAGCCATAGAACAAGCAACACCAACTTCACCTTGGCAGCCTACTTCAGCGCCAGAGATTGACGCGTTTTGCTTGTAAAGGCCACCAATAGCGCCTGAAGCTGCGAAGTAACGGATGTAATCTTTCTCAGTTACTGTTTGGATAAACTTATCGTAGTAAGCTAAAACAGCAGGAATGATACCACATGCGCCATTTGTTGGGGCTGTAACAACACGACCACCAGCAGCATTCTCTTCGTTCACAGCGAATGCGTACATGTTTACCCAATCAACGACTTCCATTGGATCTTTAGACGTCTTTTCAGAAGTCAGTAGTTGTTGACGAAGTGCGGCAGCACGACGAGGTACACGTAGAGGTCCAGGAAGGATGCCTTCCGTGCTCATGCCTTTTTCCATGCAATCACGCATGGTTTTCCAGATCTTAGCGAAATAAGTACGAACTTCATCTTCTGAAAGAATAGCGTGCTCGTTTTTCATCACTAATGTACTAATAGACAGGCCGTTTTCTTTACATAATTCAACAAGTTCTTCTGCAGAATTAAATGCGTAAGGTACTTGGATTGATGATTCAACGTCTTTACCAAAGTGTTCTTCATCAACAATAAAACCACCACCGATAGAGTAATAAGTTTTAGAGTAAACAACCTCGCCATCAACCCACGCATGGATTTGCATACCATTTTCGTGAAGTGAAAGGTTAGTTGTGTGGAAATTCATTCCACCGTCTTTTGGAAATTCTACCGTGTGGCAGTGCATGCCCACAGGTAAGCGCTCTGTTTCTTCAACACGAGCGATGAAGCCCGGAATAGAGTCAATATCTACGTGTTCTGGCGTGTTACCTGCCAGACCCATAATGATAGCGATATCAGTATGGTGACCTTTCCCTGTCAGTGATAATGAACCGTAAACATCAACAGTGATTTTAGTGATATCACGCAGTTTGCCCATACCACGTAAATCGTCGATAAACTCTTTACCTGCTTTCATTGGACCAACGGTGTGGGAGCTAGAAGGACCAACTCCAATTTTGTAGATATCAAAAACACTAATCATGTTATTACCTCGAATAAGCCCCCAAAAGAGGGGGCTTTATTATCATTATTATTAACTTCGTGTAACTAATGCTTATAAGGATTTATAAACTAGTTATTAAAGAGCGCCGTAGATTACAGAAGTTATCGCTGCAACACCACATAATGCTGTAAAGATTTGTACAGGTGCTGAAGTTTTGTACTTAGCCATTGCAGGTACTTTACGCATTGCGAAGATAGGCATTAAGAACAGGATAGCGGCAATCATTGGTGCGCCCATTGTTTCAATCATGCCCAAGATGCTTGGGTTAACGATAGAAACGATCCATGTTGTCACAACGATGAAGATTAGAGAACCTTTTTCAACAGTAGCAAGAGGTGCTTTTGTATGAGACTTAGTTAAACCAACAAGACCTTCATGAGCACCAAGGAAGTGACCGAAGTAGCTTGAAGTAATCGCAGCAAATGCAACGATAGGGCCCATGATAGAAATTAGTGGAGATTCATGAACATTAGCTAGGTAAGAAAGAACTGAGATGTTTTGTGCTTGTGCTTGTGCTAGTTGCTCTGGAGATAAAGAAAGAACTACAGAGAAAACGAAGAACATTACAAAGCTCATTAGCATCATAGCTGCACCGCCAGTGATCATGTCAGTTTTAGCAACTGCATCTTCACCGTATACGCGACGTTGTTCTTTAGAAAACTGGCTAATAACCGGGCTGTGGTTGAAAGAGAAAACAATGATTGGAATTGCTAACCAAACAACAGATGGCATTGAACCCCAATCAGGAGAAACAGACATCATCGATGTGTTCCAACCAGGAATTAGGTATACAGAAAGTGCCATTAGGATAAATACAAGAGGGTAAACCATTGCAGAAGTTGCTTTCAGCATTAGTTCTTTACCAAATACAACACCACATGTCATCAGAGTGATAAGAACGCCTGATAGTAACCAGCGTGGAATTGATTCCATGCCCATTTGGTTAACCATGAAAGAGTCTACTGTGTTTGTAATGCCGACACCGTAAATAAGTACAATTGGGTAAATCGCGAAAAAGTAGGCAAAAGTGATTAGGTTCGCGCCAGTCTTACCAAAATGCTCTTCTACTGTATCGGTAATATCAGCATCTGGATTCTTAGCAGAAAGAACGAAACGAGCCAAACTTTTGTGTGCAAACCAAGTCATTGGTGCCGCGATTAATGCAAGGATAACTAGAGGCCAAAAACCACCAGCACCAGCCTTAATTGGAAGGAATAAAACACCAGCACCTACAGCGGTACCGAATAGGGAAAGACACCAAGTGAAATCTTTATAAGTCCACTTTGTTTTTTTTGCATTTGTAGATGCAGTATTCGTTGTTTGCATAATTTTTCTCTTAATTTTTAGAACAGGAATTTTGGGAACGGCGCTATTGTCGTTATTTTGGCGAAAAAAACTTTGACCCAGATCGGATAATGAAAAAAGATGAACGGAGATCAGAAAATAATTGATAATGATCACAATAGATGTAAATTTGATATTAGTAAAACTTATCAGTAATGCTAATTTTTCTAAGTTGAAATGTAACCCATAGAATGAATAATTTCGGCCGTGATACCCCAAATGAGTTTTTTTTCAAATGGGATAAAAATCAGTTCATACGTGTGTTTTTTGTTAAATACTTTGTGCTTTGTCGTATTTGTTGGGTTAGGCAGATGGATGAGTGGTGCTTCGAATGTGCTACTAACCTCACCGTAATCGATTGCGGTGGTATAATTTTCATCAATGATAGCAATGACAGGGGTTACTTTATAGCCGGATGTTGTTGGTATTGTGTTAAGTTTTACTAATGGTTTGATCTGCGAGGGTTGGATGCCGATCTCTTCATTTGTTTCACGAATAGCGGTATGAATTAGGGATAAATCAGAGGGTTCAACCTTGCCTCCAGGGAAGCTAATTTGCCCTGGATGGTGACGTAAATGTGACGCTCGTTGGGTTAAAATTAGGTGCAAACCAGAGGGTCTTTGAACGAGAGGAACAAGGACCGCGGCAGGTTTAAAATTGTCATTTTGAAAGCGAGGATGAGCAAGTAATTCCTCGCTGTAAGAATTCGGCTTATTCAACAATAAATGAGAAAGTAAATGTGCATCCATGCGCCAGATCCTTAAATTTAAAATTATAATACAGGCAAAATTTTGCTCAATTTGTGCAAGGTCTCTTGATATTCTAGTTCAACTTGACTGTCCGCAACAATGCCACCACCAGCAGAAGCATATAAAATCTCTTGATATGCAATTAAGGTTCGTATGGTGATGCTAGTATCCATCGTTCCACAACGGCTAATATAACCAATACTGCCACAATATAAGTTACGACGATGTGGTTCTAACTCTTCAATAATTTCCATTGCTCTAATTTTTGGAGCCCCAGTGATTGATCCTCCAGGAAAAGAAGCACTCAATAAATCACTAATAGTATAGTTATCAGCTAACTCACCAGTAATCGTACTGACTAGGTGATGAACGGCAGGAAAGCTTTCAATATCAAATAATTTAGGCACTTTTACCGATCCAGGCTTGGATACTCGGCCAATGTCATTACGCAGTAAATCCACAATCATTAAGTTTTCAGAGCGATCTTTAGCGCTATGACGAAGTATCTCCGCTTCTTTAGCATCTAATTTAGGATCATTTGAGCGAGGGCGAGTTCCTTTAATGGGTTTTGTTTCTATTTTTCGGTCTTTAACTTGTAAAAAACGCTCTGGTGACACTGATAATATGGCAACTTCAGGGGTTCTAATAAAAGCAGAGAAGGGAGCGCCATTTTGAGTCGCTAATTTTTGATACGCTTGCCATTCAGAACCTTGGTATTGAGCATGAAAACGCTGTGCAAGGTTAATTTGATAGCAATCTCCTGATTTCAGATAATCTTGAATCACCGTGAATTTAGTTGCGTATTCATCCTCTGTCATATTTGATTGCCACTTAGAGGACAAATTAAACTCTGCTTTATCTTCTTTTATAGCGACAAATTGCTGTAACCAAGCAAGACGATGACTCCCTTGTGGTTGTATTAAAGTAAGTGTCGACGCTTTATGATCAGCAATTAGAGCCCAGTTATAGATCCCAACAGCCATATCAGCGGTTGGAATATCTTGCTCTGCAATACTAGGAATAGATTCCACTCGGCGGCCCAAGTCATAACTGAAGTAACCTAATGCTCCACCAATAAAAGGGAAGCCTTCTATTGAGTGGCAATGAGGCGTTAAGCGTTCTTGATAATGAGCAAGTAGTTTAAAAGGGCAGGCTTCACTGGTTATAGGTTGTTTACCGACAACGTTAATTCTGGTGACATCATGATGCGTCTGTAATGTTGCGATAGGGTCCGCTACTAAAATGTCATAGCGATTATCAACATGATCTTTTGCTGACGAGTGCAATAGCATTGCCCAAGGTTGGCTTTCAATAGCTGAAAAAAAATCAACCACAGAAGAAGAGTGATAATCAAGTTGGGTGATGAATAAGTTTGCATCTAATTGATTGTTCATTTTGAGTTTTATAACCAGAATGTGATGAGCAACGATAGCCTTGAATGGAGAGCAAGAGTATCATACTGCAAGTTCTAAAAGAAAATAATAGATGGCGAATGCTCACGGCAGCATATAAAAACATACATACTTTAGACGCCATGGAAGCATATATAAGAGGGGTTAATGATGACTGTTGGTAAAGAAACTATCATCCGTAATGAAGATGTGATCAGCTCAGTTGCTGATGCATTGCAATATATTTCTTACTATCATCCACTTGATTTTGTTCAAGCGTTAGAAAAAGCATATCACAGAGAACAAAGCCAAGCTGCGAAAGACGCAATCGCTCAAATTTTGATAAATTCACGTATGTCAGCAGAAGGGCGTCGTCCTATTTGTCAAGATACGGGGATCGTAACCTGTTTTGTTAATATCGGTATGAACGTTCGCTGGGAAGGCGATATGACCGTCCAGCAAATGATCGATGAAGGTACACGACAAGCGTATCTTAATCCGAATAATCCGCTTCGAGCGTCGATCTTGTCTGATCCTGCAGGAAAACGTATCAACACCAAAGACAACACGCCATCGGTTGTGCATATTAATATGGTGCCAGGCGATAAAGTGGAAATTCAAATCGCGGCAAAAGGCGGCGGCTCTGAAAATAAAACTAAAATGGTGATGTTAAATCCATCAGATGATATTGCTGAATGGGTAGAAAAAACCTTACCACTAATGGGTGCAGGTTGGTGTCCACCAGGTATGTTGGGTATAGGTATTGGTGGTACAGCAGAAAAAGCGGCAGTATTAGCGAAAGAATCGTTAATGGGTCACATCGATATTCAAGAATTGATAGATCGTGGACCGGAGAATGCGGAAGAAGAGCTTCGTCTTGATATATTTAACCGCGTAAATAAGCTTGGTATTGGTGCGCAAGGCCTTGGTGGCTTAACGACCGTTGTTGATGTAAAAATTAAATCAGCACCCACTCATGCTGCCTCAAAACCGGTATGCATGATCCCAAACTGTGCAGCGACTCGTCATGTTCATTTTACACTTGATGGTTCAGGTCCTGCGGACTTACAACCACCAAAACTAGAAGAATGGCCAGATATTACGTGGGAAGCTGGTGCAAACACTCGTCGTGTGAATCTAGATACGATCACAAAAGAAGAAGTACAAGAGTGGCGAACGGGTGAAACAGTTCTGCTAACAGGGAAAATCTTAACAGGACGTGATGCCGCGCATAAACGCCTGCAAAGCATGATTGAAAGCGGTGAGGGGTTACCTGAGGGCGTCGACTTCAATGGTAAGTTTATTTACTACGTCGGCCCAGTTGATGCTGTTGATGATGAAGCCGTAGGTCCTGCAGGCCCAACAACGTCTACTCGGATGGATAAATTTACTGATATGATGCTTGATACAGGCTTAATGGGCATGATCGGTAAAGCTGAGCGCGGTCCAGCAACGGTTGCTTCTATTAAAGATAAAAAAGCCGTGTATTTGATGGCTGTAGGCGGTGCTGCCTATTTAGTAGCTAAAGCGATTAAAAAAGCACGTGTCGTTGCCTTTGAAGAATTAGGAATGGAAGCGATTTATGAATTTGATGTTGAAGACATGCCAGTAACGGTAGCCGTTGATTCAACAGGTACTAATGCACATCAAATTGGTCCCGATACTTGGAAAGTAAAAATAGCTGAAATGGAATAATCGAGTTTTAGATTTTTATCAAATGTAAGAAAGCACTCATCAATCGAGTGCTTTTTTTTATACTTGTGATTTTAATGTTAACCATTTAGGCGTAAGTTGAGTTAATATGTTGTTGATATTGTGTGATTTAGATTGTTATTGGAGAGGATATGAGGCAGAAGATTGTTAGCGTAATAATGCTGCTATTAGTTGGTTGTACAACTTCGCAATATGAAGTCCCAGAAAAAAATGCCGATGATTGGTATCAATATGGAGAGCAAAGAGCTAAACATGGCTTTCTAGTCCAAGAGAGAGATGTATTAGAGGAGGTAAACTCAAAAGAGACGATCACAGGGGCGTTTTATAATGCTTATCGTCAAGGTTATTCTTCGGGTATCGTGATCTATTGTTCTCAAGAAGCCTATATTTTAGGACTAAGTGAAGCGCCATATTTTGGTATTTGCGATCAAATAAATCCTGAGTTTCGAACCGAGTATGAAAAAGGAAGAAACCATAAAAAAGAATAAAAAAGAATATTTTTATAACTTATTATATGTATCGACTGGATGAAGATAGAGATATAAGTGATAATTCTTTTATACACAATTGTTTACATAATGAAATATATTGAAAACATAGCAATAGTTTTATTGATAATTACTATTACAAGGAACGGTTTATGTTCAAAAAAACGATGGCAGCGACGCTGTTAAGTTCAGCTCTTCTCATCGGGTGTGATAAGCAAGCACCTGTGATTGCTGAGCCTGAATCGCGTCCAGCCAAGATAATGACTGTCAGTGTTGGCGATCATGAGACATCTCGATTATTTCCAGCTCAAGCAGAGGCTGGAGATAAGGCGGTTCTTGCCTTTAGAGTTCCGGGACAGCTTAACAGTTTAGATGTCCATGCAGGACAATTGGTGACAAAAGGGCAGCTATTGGCAACAATAAATCCTGATGAGTACCGCTTGATACAAAAACAGGCTCAGGCTCAATACCGTTTAATAGATGTTCAATATCAACGAATTAAAAAACTACGTAAAGATAAAGTCGTTTCAGAACAAGATTACGACAGTGCAGTAGCAAATAGAAAAACAGCCAAAGCTACGTTAGATCAGACTAGTGCTAATTTGAGTTATACCCAATTAATCGCGCCTTATGATGGCACCATTTCATTATTACCTTCTGAAAACTTTGAATACGTAACAGCAAAGCAATCTATCATGCATATTCAAACCAATGATATTTTGTATGTAGCTTTTCAACTCCCTGACTATTTATTACAGCGTTTTAGTTTTTCTGAAGTATCCGCTTCCGTGACCTTCGATTCGTTCCCTACTGTTAGCTTTCCTTTAGAATTTGAAGAAATTGATACAGAAGCAGACAGAAAAACCTCAAGTTATACCGTAAAAATGAGCATGCCAAGACCTAAAGACTTAGGCATATTGCCGGGAATGTCAGGTCAAGTGAAAGTGACCATACCAAAAGGTGGCAGTGAGAAGCTTCCGCTTTCAGCGATTGAAAAAGACGGTGATATTACTTATGTATGGCGTGTATCTGAGCAAGGTCTCGTTGAGAAAGTTGCGATTGAATTGAATGATAATCGACAAGTGATCTCGGGGCTTAATGATTCTGAACAAATTGTATCTTCAGGCATTTCTGGATTAGAAGAAGGAATGAAAGTACGTAAATGGGTTAAGGAGAGAGGATTATAATTATGCAGAAATTAATGAAACTATCCTTACTTTCAACTGCGATATTACTGACTGCTTGTAGCCCTGCGCCTATGGATACAGAAATAGAGACTCCTAATGTTGTCGTTAAAGATATTACCTCCGGGTTAGTTAGTGACAGTCTTTATCTTCCTGCTGTGGCGACAGCGGCCGATCGCTCTCATTTAAGCTTTAGACTTTCTGGTGAAGTTAAGGAACTTAATGTTCGTCCCGGTGAGATGGTAAAAAAAGGACAAGTATTAGCAGTACTAGATAAAACGGATTACAACATTGATGTTGATAATGCAAGAGCACGTTATACCGTAGCAAACAGTCAATATAGACGGTCAAAGCCATTAGTGGATAAAGGCTTACTTGCAAAGTCTCAATTTGATGAATTAGCCGCGCAGCGCCAAATCGCATTGGCAGATTTAGAGTTGGCGAAGCTTCGTTTGAGCTTTACTGAATTAAAAGCGCCTATTGATGGAATCATTTCACGAGTTAGTGTTGAGCAATTCGAGACAATTCAAGTTGGTCAGCAGATAGTCAATATACATAATCAAAATGAAGTAGATATTATTGTTCAAGTGCCAGATAAATTATATTCAAAACAACCGAACCAAGGGGTTATTGAGCAAATCAAAGCATCAGTCCGTCTTGATAGTGGAGTGTCTTACGAGGCAAAGGTTAAAGAATATACGACAGAGCCAGATCTAGACTCAGGCGCTTATCTTGTTACCTTAACCATGGCAATGCCAAAAGAACAATTTATTCTAGATGGTATGGCCGTAGAAGTAACCACTGAACAAAGCTCGTTGAATGTAGCCAGTCAATTTGGACTTATTATTCCGATTGAAGCTGTTTTTAATGAAGATGGTGATGAGGTTGATCAAAAAGAGAAATACGTTTGGGTTGTTGGTTCTGACAATAAAGTAAGAAAGCAAAAAGTAGTAACAACCAAAGCAACATCGTTTGGATTACGAGTTGTCGATGGGGTATCAACGGGAGACCGTATTGTTATCGCAGGTGTTTCACGCTTACGTGATGGTCTAGAAGTGAATATCATCAATACGGAGGAGAAATAATGAGTCAAGAAAAAGGAATTGCGGCTTACTTTATACAAAATAAAGTGATCAGCTGGATGTTGACTCTGATCTTTATGATTGGTGGTGCATCGGCTTTCTTTGGCTTGGGGCGATTAGAAGACCCGGCCTTTACCATTAAAGACGCCATGGTGGTAACCAATTACCCAGGAGCAACCCCTGAACAAGTAGAAGAAGAGGTTACTTATCCTTTAGAGAAAGCAATTCAACAATTAAGCTATGTTGATGAAGTAAATTCACTTTCAAGTCGTGGTTTATCGCAAATAACGGTAACCATGAAAAACAATTATGGGCCTGATGATCTTCCACAAATTTGGGATGAACTGCGCCGAAAAGTCAATGACTTGAAACGCCAATTGCCGCCGGGGGTTGGTGAACCTTCCGTTATTGATGACTTTGGTGACGTATATGGCGTACTTTTAGCCGTTACTGGTCAAGGATATTCTTATAAAGAGTTGCTTGATTATGTTGATTATTTACGTCGTGAACTGGAATTAGTTGATGGGGTAAGTAAAGTCTCTGTATCTGGCGTACAGCAAGAGCAAGTCTTTATTGAGGCGTCATTAAAACGAATGACAAGCCTTGGCATTTCGCCTCAAACCTTGTATGGCTTACTATCAAACCAAAATACAGTATCGAGTGCAGGTGCAGTAAAAATAGGATCTGAATACATTCAAATACACCCAACGGGCGAGTTTGAAGATGTGTCACAACTTGGTGATTTAATTATTACCGAAGGTGGCGCACAAGGCCTTATTTATCTAAAAGACATTGCCGAAGTTAAACGTGGCTATGTTGAAGTACCAAGCAATTTAGTTAACTTTAATGGTAACTTTGCGTTGAATATGGGTATTTCTTTTAGTGCGGGCGTTAACGTTGTCGAGATCGGAAAACGGGTTGATCAGCGAATGTTAGAGCTGAAAGAACAACAACCCATTGGTATTGATATTTCAGAAATATACAGCCAACCCAAAGAAGTCGACAAATCAGTAAGTGGTTTTGTGGTCAGTCTTGGTCAAGCCGTTGCTATCGTTATCATCGTTTTACTGTTCTTCATGGGCGTACGCTCAGGTTTATTGATAGGACTTATTCTGCTACTGACAGTGTCTGGCACATTTGTCTTTATGAAATATTTTGCGATTGACTTACAACGTATTTCTTTAGGTGCCTTGGTTATTGCTCTTGGTATGCTCGTGGATAACGCCATTGTGGTGGTCGAAGGCATACTCATTGGCATGCAAAAAGGACGAACTCGCCTGCAAGCTGCCACCGATATTGTCACGCAAACTAAATGGCCATTATTAGGTGCAACCGTTATTGCGGTAACTGCTTTTGCGCCTATTGGCCTATCTGATGATGCGACTGGGGAGTATTGTGGAACCTTGTTTACCGTTCTGCTTATTTCACTGATGCTGAGTTGGTTTACCGCCATTTCTCTTACTCCGTTTTTCGCTTCTTTGTTCTTTAAAGAGACAGTGAAAAATGAAGAGGAAAGTTTAGAAGAAAAAGACCCATACAATGGGATGATCTTTGTCATCTACAAGCGTTTCCTTGAGTTTTGTATGCGCTATTCGTTAGCAACCATGCTTATCTTGGTTGTTGCACTTGGCGGTAGCATGTATGGCTTTACTAAAGTTAAGCAGTCTTTCTTCCCATCATCGACAACCCCAATCTTTATGGTGGATGTATGGATGCCAGAAGGGACGGATATTCGTTCAACTAACGACACATTAAAAGAGTTAGAAGAGTGGATCTTAGAGCAAAATCATATTGAACATGTGACCACAACCGCAGGTAAAGGTCTACAACGATTCATGCTGACTTACGCACCAGAGAAGAGCTATGCCGCTTATGGTGAGATCATAACGCGTGTCGATGATTACTTAGCGTTACCTAATTTGATGGACAAGCTTCGTGAACACATTGAAGCTAACTATCCTCAAATTCAATACAAGTTAAAGCTGATTGAATTAGGGCCAGGTGGCGGTGCAAAAGTGGAAGCACGAATTGTGGGGGCTGATCCTACAATATTACGAGGTTTAGCCGCACAAGTTATTGAGGTAATGCATCAAGATCCAGGTGCAACAAACGTTCGTCATGATTGGCGTGAGCGTACTAAGGTACTTGAACCTCAATTTAACGAAAGTCAGGCACGTCGTTACGGTATTTCAAAAACAGATGTTAATGAACTGCTTGAAATGGCGTTCTCTGGCAAAGCAATTGGTGTGTACCGTGATGGGACAACTTTAATGCCTATCGTTACTCGTTTACCTGAAAATGAACGTGTAGATATTAGCACCATTGAAGGAATGAAGATCTGGAGCCCAGCGCTGTCACAATACATACCATTACAACAAGTGGTATTAGGTTATGACGTAATTTGGGAAGATCCGCTGATTGTGCGTAAAAATCGTAAACGTATGCTAACGGTAATGGCTGATCCTGATATTTTAGGTGAAGAAACGGCGTCAACATTACAGAAACGTTTACAGCCACAAATTGAAGCGATTGATTTCCCGACGGGTTATAGCTTGGAGTGGGGCGGTGAATATGAATCGTCTCGTGATGCTCAAGCGTCATTGTTCCAAACCATGCCAATGGGTTACTTGTTCATGTTCTTAGTGACGGTATTCCTATTTAACAGTGTGAAAGAGTCGGTGATTGTTTGGTTAACGGTGCCATTGGCACTCATTGGTGTAACCAGTGGTCTGCTCTTACTTAATACCCCATTTGGCTTTATGGCACTGCTTGGTTTCTTGAGTTTGAGTGGCATGTTATTGAAAAATGGTATCGTACTTCTTGATCAAATTGAGATAGAAATACACTCAGGAAAAGAACCGTATCATGCGGTCGTTGATGCCGCGTTAAGCCGTGTTCGTCCGGTTTGTATGGCAGCAATTACGACCATTTTAGGTATGATCCCATTGCTGCCAGATACCTTCTTTAAACCAATGGCGGTAACCATTATGTTTGGTCTAGGTTTTGCAACCGTATTGACCTTAATTGTGGTTCCTGTGTTGTATCGCATGTTCCATAAAATTAAAGTCGTCGAATACTAAAATAGACGCATAGAATAAATGTTCAAAAGCCCATATTAGAATATCTAGTATGGGCTTTTTTTGTGATATTCTATCGGTATCAATCTGGATAATACAAATGCAGTCCACATATTAGGAACAGTAAATGAGCCAATTAGATCAACAAACAATGGACAAAATCGTAAATTCTCATGAAGAAGAGCGTTTTACTTACTTTATGAAAGAAGTTGTCGCTAATCGTGAAATTTGGATTTTGACTGATGAACACGGTTGTGTGATGTTGAATACCGAAGAAGAAGATTGCGTTCCTGTATGGCCAAATAAAGAGTTTGCAGAAGCATGGGCAACAGGCGAATGGGACGTATGTAAAGCGGAGTCTATTTCATTAAACAAATGGCACAGTCGCTGGACAACAGGTCTTGAAGATGATGAATTAGCGGTTGTAGTATTCCCAAATCAAAACGAAGAAGGGCAAGTCCTTTTTCCCGACGAATTTGATTTTGAATTAACAAAACAAGAAAGAAAGCGTTAATATTGAATTAATATAAATAAAAATGGCGACCCATTTAGGAGTCGCCATTTTTGTAAGTAAAAACGATATAAACTGAATTAAGCAGATAACATCTCTTGATATCGAGTTAAACCTTGCTCTAAATCTTCAATCAAATCATCGACATCTTCTAGGCCAATATGCACGCGGATCAACGTGCCTTCAAAGTGAGGATGAGCCACTGTTCTTAATGCATTAAAGCTTTTAGGCTCATTCGCTAAGATCAAGCTTTCAAAGCCTCCCCAAGAATAACCCATACTAAAATGACTCATGCCATCAAGCAGTGCGGTTGTCGCCTTGCTATCAGATTGTTTTAGCACAAAAGAAAACAAGCCATTACAGCCTTTAAAATCACGTTGATAAATATCATTGCCCGGGCAGCTTTCAAGCGCAGGGTGACGAACGTGATCAATCAGTGGATGCTCTGCTAACCAATTAGCCACTTTAATACTGCTTGATTCATGCTGTTTTAGACGAACGCCCATAGTGCGTAAACCACGCATTGCTAAATAGGCATCATCAGGTGAGATACATTGGCCCATTAAATAGCTTTGCTCACGCAGTTGGTCCCAATGCTTTTCATTTGCAACCGCTGTTCCAAGCATTACATCAGAGTGACCGACAATGTATTTAGTCGCCGCTTGAATAGAGATATCAACACCATGATCAAACGGTGAGAAATTCACACCCGCAGCCCATGTATTATCAAGCATAACGACAATGTCTGACTCATGCGCGATACGAGCA
The DNA here is from genome assembly GCF_028765575.1 of Aliivibrio sp. S3MY1. Classification (GTDB taxonomy): domain Bacteria; phylum Pseudomonadota; class Gammaproteobacteria; order Enterobacterales; family Vibrionaceae; genus Aliivibrio. The sequence continues at coordinate 202,168 of NZ_JARACO010000003.1, forward strand.
AGTAGCGGAACGTCTTGAACTTCCATCGTGATAGAACAAGGCGATTCAGTGAATAGCACCGTGGTATTTGGTTTAATTAAATCACGAATGCCTTCACCAATCATTGGATCGTAATAGGTGGTTTCAATCCCCATTTTCTTTAAGATGGTTTCGCAATACTCACGAGTCGGTTCATAACAGCCATCAACCATTAAAATATGATCGCCGGTTTTTACAAAGCATAAAATCGCATTGGCAATCGCAGCCGTACCGCAAGGGTATAACGCACAACCAGTACCGCCTTCTAATTCAACCATCGCATCTTGCAAGGCGAAGTGAGTTTCAGTACCACGACGACCATAAAATAGCGTTTGTTTTGCACGGTTAATCATGGCGTGCGTTTTTTCAGCAACGGTATTAAAAACTACGGTAGAAGCGCGTTGAACGGGAGGGTTTACTACGCCTTTTGTCCATTTTTTGCTACGACCAGCGGTAACGTATTTGGTCTCTAATTTATCTGACATCTGAATCCATTCAATTATAAGTAAATAATATCTCCATAAAGCCAAAGTGAAGGCGAAATATCAAGGATTAAAACGAATTCCTGTCGAATAAATTTTAATTACTGCTAAAATTGCGCTATCTAGATGACATGTTGACTAAAAGAGTTAAATTAAAATGCAACAGAATGAATTTGAAACACTAGTTAAAGAACTATGCCAAAAAGAAAATCTTCCTCAAGTGCTAGAAGCATTAAAAGCATGCGAAGACCAAGACATCGTTGAAGCGGCACAATCGCTAGCGGGTCAATTCCGTCTTGCGGAAGTAGAAGGTGAGCAACGTATTTATCATGTATTTAATGATGAAGACGAAAATGGCGAAGCACAAGAGCTTGCAGAGTGGATCATGAACGAAGGTGATGATGTGATTAAATTCGTTGCTTGGTTCTTCTACGCAATGTTCGACATCAAGCAAAAAGAAACCTACCAAGCCGCAGGTAAAACGTACCAGCAGCCAAAGCGTTCTTAGAGTTAGATCATACTTTTTAGAGCCAATAATTATTTTTATTGGCTTTTTTATCAATTAATTAACCTATTATCCTCTTTTAGCTATTTACCTACCTATAAAGCATGATCAAAGTCTCGTTTTTACTGTAACGTATAGTTACGTATTACAAAAATTGTCTTAGATCAAAAAATTTTTAACACCATCAATGTTACAACATAATCAGTTCTTAAAAATTATATCAATAATATTGGAGTTGGTTATGAGTGCATTTTTTATCCCTAGCGTAAATTTAATGGGTGCTGGTTGTCTTGCTGAGTCAATGGATAGCATCAAATCTCAAGGTTACCAAAAAGCGTTAATCGTAACTGATAATGTATTAGTTGCGATTGGTATGGTTAAGCAAGTTTCTGATTTATTAGCCGAGCGCGGTGTAGAAGTTGCAGTGTTTGATGGAACCCAACCCAATCCAACCATTGGTAATGTAAAAGCAGGCCTTAAAATCCTACAAGAAAATCAGTGTGACTTAGTTATATCTTTAGGTGGAGGCTCTCCGCATGATTGTGCGAAAGGTATCGCTTTAGTTGCTGCTAATGGCGGTGAAATTGGTGACTATGAAGGTGTAGATCAATCGCCTAAACCGCAAATGCCACTTGTTGCTATTAATACAACAGCAGGCACGGCATCTGAAATGACTCGTTTTTGTATCATTACGGATGAAGCTCGTCACATTAAAATGGCTATCGTTGATAAGCACACTACGCCATTGATGTCGGTAAATGACCCAGAGTTAATGCTTGCAAAACCGGCCTCATTAACAGCAGCAACAGGTATGGATGCATTAACACACGCGATTGAAGCGTATGTCTCTATTGCTGCAACACCTGTAACTGATGCGGTAGCGATTAAAGCGATGGAATTAATTCAAGCGCATTTACGAACTGCAGTCGAGGATGGCCAAAACCTAGAAGCGCGTGAACAAATGGCGTATGCACAATTCATGGCGGGTATGGCATTTAACAATGCATCTCTAGGTTATGTTCATGCAATGGCGCATCAATTGGGTGGTTTTTACGACCTTCCACACGGAGTATGTAATGCGATCCTTCTTCCTCATGTACAAAGCTACAACGCGAAAGTATGTCCTGAGCGTCTAAAAGATGTCGCAAAAGCAATGGGCGTAAATGTTGAAGGAATGACAAATGAAGAAGGCGCTCAAGCTGCACTAGAAGCGATTAAGCAATTATCACAAGATGTTGGTATTCCTTCTGGTCTTACTGAGTTAAACGCAAAAGAAGAAGATTTTGATACATTGGCTGAAAATGCACTGAAAGATGCGTGTGGTTTTACTAACCCGAAACAAGCGACACATGAAGAGATTGTAAGTATTTTTAAAGCCGCTATGTAATCGCTTATTTATAAAAGCATTAATTAAGTATGTAAAGGTCTAACATTTGTTAGGCCTTTTTTTTGATTCTTGCATATTTGCTAGGTATGCTTATGATCTTTTTATCTGATTAAATCGTAGAAGATCTGATCTTCTCATTGAAAAAGGCAGTAAATCAGCATGGCAAACGTAAGAGCTCGCATAGAGTTAAAAGTAGGGCAAAAAAGTAATATCCCTGCAGAAATGCTTTCATTTGAAGGCTTAGAGACTGAAAAAGAACATGTCGCTGTTATTTTTAATCATGCAGATAAGAATCAAACATCACCTCTGGTTCGCATGCATTCAGAATGTCTAACTGGGGACGTATTTCACTCATCACGTTGTGATTGCGGTGAGCAGCTAGAAGAAACCATTAATCGTATGTCTGAAAGTGGTGGTATCATTTTATATCTTCGCCAAGAGGGACGTGGTATTGGTTTATATAACAAGTTAGATGCTTATGAGCTTCAAAGCCAAGGAATGAACACCTATGAGGCGAATAACCACTTAGGTTTTGGTGATGACTTACGTGATTTTAAAGAAGCAGCTCAAATGCTTGAAGCGCTAGGACTTTCTAAGATTAAATTAGTCACTAATAATCCGAAGAAAATTGAAGACATTCAAAACTATGGCATCGAACTTGAGGCCGTGGTTAATACGCACGCACATATTAAACAAGGCAATGAGCATTACTTGAAAGCCAAGGCAGCCCATGGGCATAACCTTGATTTAGATAAATAACCCATTATCTAGCAAATTACCTGCAAAATTATAATGAAAAGCCTCATCACTTGATGGGGCTTTTTTTATCGCTGCAAACAAATTTGTTAATCTAAATGATAAATATTTGCATTCCTATTTGGTTTGGGTATATTACGCAAATAAAAATTATTATCATTAATGAATTCTTACAGATTTCAATTAATGGTTTACATAGTCTATTCATTTGCTCAACAAGGACGATTTATGAACCACGTCAAATTTGCTCGAAATATCATTACCGCATCACTTTTTGTATTACCCACTTTTTCTTATGCAGCCATAGAAGCGAATGTGGTAGAGCATTATGCTGATATTGCACACGCGGTATACAGTGATTCACTAACGACAGCTCAGCAACTTGATCAAGCCATTCACACTTTTTTGAATAACCCATCTGAGAAAGGCTTACAAACGGTTAAAACAGCATGGAAAGCCGCGCGAGTTCCTTACCAACAATCAGAAGTGTTTCGTTTCGGTAATGCCGTTGTAGATGATTGGGAAGGGCAATTAAACGCATGGCCATTAGATGAAGGCTTAATTGATTATGTGGCTGATGATTACCAATATGAATTAGGTAATGATGGTGCTAAAGCAAATATCGTTGCTTCTACCTCAATCAAAATTGGTGCAGAAACACTGGATGTGAAAAGCATTGAAGCGGATAAATTGGCTGATCTTAATGAGCTTGGTGGTTCAGAGGCAAACGTAGCGACAGGTTATCATGCGATTGAGTTTCTTTTATGGGGCCAAGATCTAAACGGTACAAATGCAGGAGCAGGTGAACGTCCATATACCGATTATGTTATTGGCTCAGCATGTACTAATGGAAACTGTGAGCGTCGTGCTGAGTATTTAAAATCAGCGTCTGAGTTGTTAATTAAAGATTTATCTTGGATGGAAAAGCAGTGGAAAGAAGGTGAGAAAAACTACCGCGCTGAGCTGTTATCAGAGTCATCAACACAAGGCCTACGAAAAATGTTATTTGGTATGGGGTCGTTATCGCTAGGTGAACTGGCTGGTGAGCGTATGAAAGTAGCATTAGAAGCTAACTCTACCGAAGATGAGCACGACTGTTTCTCTGATAACACGCACAACTCTCATTATTATAATGAGCAAGGTATCTATAACGTTTACACAGGTACTTATACGCGTGCTGATGGCTCTCTATTATCTGGTCCAAGTATTCATGATCTTGTTGCTAAAACAGATAAAAAAGCAGCCAAAGAAATTAAACAACAATTTGATGCAACGCGCACTCAAGTTGGGACGTTAGTGTCAGCGGCTGAAAAAGATAACCAACATTTCGATCAGTTGATTGCATCAGATAATGCAGCGGGCAATGCATTGGTAAATAAATCAATCATGTCACTAGTATTGCAAACAGCATCCATTGAGCGCGCAGCAAATGTGATTGGTATTTCAAGCTTAAACCCTGATACCGCGGATCACGAATTTTAATTCTAAGAAAAAGCAGTAGTACTATTATACCAACCTAAAAAATAGGTATTAGCTCGACCACTTCTCTCGATGTAGTGGTTGAGCTCTTTTGTTTTTTAATGATGATCAGGATGTTCGATATCATGAAACCCGCAATGCTTGGAGCAATCGCTTTACTTTCAACTCTTTCTTTCTCTGCTTCTTCAAATAACACTTCTATGGATATCGCATCTGGTGGTAAAACGAGTGTGAAGAAGGAGGGCCAAAACGCATTTTCTTTACCCGCAGCGAATCTACCTATGAGTAAGCGGTTAGATTTTAGTGTCGGTAACAGTTTTTTTCGTAACCCTTGGGTACAAGCTCCAGCGTCTACTGATGCGAGAGATGGTCTAGGACCTCTATTTAATACCAATGGTTGTCAGGGTTGTCATATTAAAGATGGCCGAGGTCATGTACCAAGAGAAGGTGATACAAATTCTGTCTCTATGTTGGTGCGATTAAGTATTCCGGCATTAACCCCTGAGCAAAAAAGGCGTGTCATTTTAGAGGGGGTGATCCCTGAGCCTATTTATGGTGGTCAGTTGCAAGATTTTGCTTTACCTGGAATTGAACCAGAAGGGCAAATTAACATCACTTATACTGCGCATTCTATCACTTTGGCTGATGGTTATGTTGTCACATTACGTAAACCTAATTTATCAATCATAGAATTAGCGTATGGAGATATGGCAGATAATGTATTGATGTCTGCACGCATTGCGCCGCCAATGATTGGTTTAGGGTTATTAGAATCGATCCCTGAATCAACGATTTTAGGTTTTGCTGAGCAACAGAAACAAGAGAACAAAGGGATTTCAGGTAAAGCTAATCAAGTATGGGATGCTAAGGCTCAAGAGTTAGCATTAGGGCGCTTTGGCTGGAAAGCTGGACAACCAACATTAATGCAGCAGAATGCCGCGGCGTTTAATGGTGATTTAGGCTTAACCAGTAATATGTTCCCTAAAGATGATTGTACTCAAGCGCAAACTATTTGTGAAAAACTGCCTCATGGCGGAACTCCAGAAGTGAGTGACAAGATCTTAAATTTTGTTGAATTCTATTCACAACATTTAGCCGTGCCTATTCGTCGAAATATTCAAGATCCCCAAGTCATTAAAGGTCAGCAATTATTTAAAGATATCGGCTGTGAAAGTTGTCATAAAACGAATATCAAGACGGCAAAAATTGAAGGCAGACCAGCGTTATCTAATCAGTTAATTCATCCTTATACGGATATGTTGCTTCATGATATGGGAGAGGGGCTTGCTGATAATAGACCCGAGTTTTTAGCTAATGGTCAAGAGTGGCGAACACCACCGCTATGGGGGCTTGGTTACACACAAGAAGTGAATGGTCATACTGAGATGCTACATGATGGTAGAGCTCGAAATGCACTAGAAGCAATATTGTGGCACGGCGGTGAAGCGCAGCAAGCCCGTGATAAAGTCGTTCAATTATCGACACAAGATCGTCATGCGTTATTAGCATTTTTAGATTCGTTATAAGGTGTAAGTAATGAAAAGTATCTATCTATTGTTAAGCAGCACGGTGTTACTGACTGCCTGCCAAAGTACTAATGAGGCTAATCAAGTTCCTAACGCCACTAATATGATTGAGCATGTTTATTATATTGAACAACAATCAGCCCAACGTTTAGTTGGATCTAGCCAACGATTGGCTGAGAGTTTTGAAGGGTATTGTACGAATCAAACTGCAAAAGAAACGGTGGTTATGCAGTGGCAACAGACCATGCAATCGTGGATGGCGCTGCAAGGACAAGAGAGAGGGCCAGAAGCTGCACTGAGTTTAAATTGGAATATTCAGTTTTGGCCTGATAAGAAAAACACCACTGGGCGTAAAATGTCTCAACTGTTGAAAAAAGATCAAAGGTGGAATAGTGAGTTGATCCAACAACAGAGTGTGACGACCCAAGGTTTAGGTGCGGTGGAGTGGCTATTATTTGATCCTGAATCGACGTTACCAGCAGAAGAGTCCTGTCAATTAGGTCAAGCTATTACTGAAAATTTAGCGCTTAATACGAAAAAAATGGCTCAAGCATGGCAGATAAATCCATGGTCACAGTTAGATGAAACCATGTGGTTAAATGAATACATTGCATTGCTTGCCAATCAACTTGATTACAGTATGAAAAAACTCAGTCGACCGTTAGCAAACATAGGACAACCTCGACCTTATTTTTCTGAATCGTGGCGCTCAGAAACGTCTCTAATTTGGCTTAAATATAATGTCATGGCTATGCGTGATCTGTATTTGGCAAATGGGGTTGGGCTTGACCATTATTTACAACAGCAAGGTCATTCAGACTTAGCTGAAAGAATAGAAGACCATTTTAACTCTACGCTAGAGACATGGCCTGAATCGTCGTCACTATTTGCGGAGTTACAGACCAAATCTGGTTATCAAAATACCTTGGCTTTGTACAATAAATTAGAATATTTGAAATATCTGATCCATGAAGAAGTGGCTATCGAATTGGACATTGTTATAGGGTTTAATGCAACCGATGGCGATTAATAATCAAAGACGAAAACTATTGAAAGGCAGTTTTGGGGCGGTCGCATTATCACCTTGGCTAACAGCGTGCTCGTCGGTCTCGAATTTCGATAAAAAAGCGGCTTTAATCTCTTGCTCCCGAACGGCCAATGGTCGTTTTGGCGCAGTGGTGGCTGACAGTGAAGGTTATCCAATCCATTCTATTCCTTTACCAGAAAGAGGGCATGGTGTTGCGATTACGCCTAATGGTGAGTTGGCGGTTGCCTTTGCGCGTCGTCCGGGTAATTACATGCAACTGTTTAATATAAAAACTGGTGTGAGCTATTCCATTACACCCTCAATGCCTACTCGATACTTTTATGGCCATGGGGTGTTCTCTTCAGATGGCTTAACACTTTATACGACTGAGGGAGAGAAAGAGACTAGCCAAGGAGTCATTGGTGTTTATCAATTGCAAGGAACTCAATTAATAAAAATAAAAGAGTTCTCAGGGTTTGGTATTGGCCCACATGAGGTGATTCGTGTTGATGACACAACTTTAGCGATTGGGGTTGGAGGGGTTCATACTAAAGGCAGAGTACCTGTTAATTTAGGCACCATGAAACCTGCATTAGTTTACTTATCTACAGAAACGGGAGAAGTATTCGAATCGGTTAGTTTGTCTGATCATAAATTGAGTATTCGTCATTTATCGTTAACCCATGATGGACGAGTATTATGTGGACAGCAATATCGTGGGGAGCCAGAAGATGGCGCGCCACTGGTCGCCGTACATCGACGCGGTGGTCCCTTGATACCATTAAACGCAGAGCCTGAAGAATGGCTGCGTTTTAATCATTATATTGCCAGTATTGCTGTTCTTGGGGATCACGTTGTAGCAACGTCACCGAGAGGTAACTGTTATGGGGTCTGGAACCTAAAGACCAACCAATTAGTTGAGATCACGTATTTATCCGATGCCTCTGGAGTGGTGGCTAATAATCATTATCATGGTTTGCCACAATGGCATATTAGCTCAGGTACTGGTAGGGTGATTCATAGAACAGAAAACGGTGAGGTGACAAGTCTGCAAACCAATGTTATGTGGGACAACCATTGGAGTCAGATCCCATTTGCTCATATTCGTGTTTGATCCCTAAGAAACATCAGAATTCCCCTTAAATAATAGCCGTGGTATTCTTAGCGTAATTATTTTAGGAAGAGAAAACCATGAGTTTACAATATCAAATTATTCCAGTGACTTCTTACGAGCAAAACTGTTCAATTGTATGGTGTGACGAAACCATGAAAGGGGTTGTTATTGATCCAGGTGGTGATGCCGAACTATTAAAGCAAGCCATTGATACGTTGAATGTTGACGTTGTCAATTTGGTATTAACTCATGGTCATTTGGATCATGTAGGTGGTACTCAAGAATTAGCGACCATCACTAATGCTCCTATTACTGGTCCACAAAAAGAAGATGAATTCTGGTTACAGGCGCTTCCGAATCAAAGCCAAAGGTTTGGTTTTCCACACACTGACGCATTTGAACCGACGACATGGTTGAATGAAGGTGATGTTATTGAATTTGGTAATCAAGCATTAAATGTATTACATACACCAGGTCATACACCAGGACATGTCGTGTTATTTAATCAAGAAGCTAAAATGGCATTTGTTGGTGATGTTTTGTTTAAAGGCGCTATTGGTCGCTCAGATTTCCCACGAGGTGATTACGAAACACTGATTGCTTCAATTAAAACAAAACTGTGGCCATTAGGTAATGATATGAAATTTGTTCCGGGTCACGGTCCTGAATCAACATTTGGCTATGAACGCAAAACCAACCCATTTGTCGCGGATAAAATGCCACTTTGGTAAGAAAATTGGTAAAAGTGCGGTACTTTTCGCCATACAGTGTCATCCTCTCTATAAATATTGCGCGTTTTTTGGTATAAAACGCGCTTCGCCAATTCCAATACAACTATTTGAGTTTCACTTTAGGAATTGACATCTTTTTTCCGCTACCATTTTTGAGCACTTATCGTTTTAAAATAGAGATAGCGCAACGGAGTTTAAGTTTCATGAAAATTGCTCACAAACGCAAAGTACAGTCTAAGCTGCATAAACGCATTAAAGCAACCGCACCAAAAACTGAAGTGAAAAAAGCAGCTAAGCCTGCAAAAGTAGCTAAATCAGTTGAGAAGAAAGTGGAAGCAGTAGTTGCAGCAGCCCCTAAAGCAGTGGCAGTAGCGACAGATATCGCTCTAACGCCAAAGCAACAGACTGTATTTGATATTGTTTGCCAGAACCCTGAAGGTATCAATTCAAAAGATATTGGCCTTGCAGCAGGTCAAGAAGAAGCAAAAGCGGCAGCATGGGCAACAGGTGGTTTGAAAAAGCTAGTTGAAGAAAACCTAGTTGTACGTGAACAACTTGCTGGTAATAAAGTAAGCTATAAAGCAGCGTAATCAATACGTTAGTTTAGCTTATTTTAAGACACAAAAAGGCCGAGGTATTCTCGGTTTTTTTGTGTCTTAAATTCGGCCATAAAAAAAGGACACCGTGTGGTGTCCTTTTTTATTGTTTATTCAGCTTATTATTAAAGTAACTACTTATTATTGGAATAGGTATTAGAACTTCAATTTAACTTCAAGACCAACAAATTGGTCTGTATATGGCATACCAGCATCATAAGCGAATTGTGCAGCATCACCATTACTAAACCAAGCGTTGTAAGCGAGCTTAACTTCAGTGTCGCCACCCCATGCATCCGTTACCCAGTAATGAATATGCCCAACAGGGTTTAAGAAGAACAAACTCACGCTACCTAGTGTATCTGATCCCATGACCTCGCCACCATTATCAGTAATACGTAATTCTTGTTGTAACATCAATTCACCAACCACAGCACCGAAGAAAGGAGTTACGAATAGATCTTGAATAGAAGGCACTTCTGCAAAGGCTTCTACACCATATTCCCAGAAGAAAGTAGACATCGTTGTTGAGTATAGGAAAGATTCGAATTCATTGAATCCAGCATGACGAGCAGCAGTATAGTAAACACCACCAAAATATGGGTGCATAATGTAGTTTAAGAAATGTTCATCTTTATCCCAAACTGGACCTGCACTCACGTTATCTTTCCATTTATTACCAAGACCTTTAAGACTTGAGTCTTCAGAATCCCATTTTGTAATGCTTTCTGGTAAAAATGTCATTAATCCTACTGTCGCAACACTTAACCCAAGGATGGTGTAAGATTGCTCCATAAGGTAATCCCAATCACGCTCGTTAGAGACACGTAAATAATGCGGTAACTGGGTGCTTTCTGCATAAGTATCGGCTTCGGCAACTTTTGATGGTGTACCACCATCTAATCGCATTGGCGAAATAGTAAAAGAATCATTTGAACAGTAGCTAGAGTAAATGCTTGTTGAACAGTCGTGTTGGTAATCCATCTCATAGGCGCTATTGATATCTAGAGCATAGGCTTGCGTTGAAGCGGCACACCCTAAAAGCAAACTGACTATTGCTTGTTTTTTCACGGAAAGTCCTTAATTAAATCAAATACTGAGCTAGATCACAATTATCTACTATTAATTAAAAAATGCAAAACATAAAAGTAAAAAAGGCCTATTTACTCTTCATCTTCATGAGTAAATAGGCCTTAAATACAGGTGCTTATAGTATATGTGTTTAGTTCATTTATTATGATGTGTTACCAGCTATAAAGAACTGAACAATTGACTGCCTATAATTATTAATCCAAAGCTTAAAACAATAACTAAAGCAGGGATACCACCAATAACGGTGTATTCAGGCTCTTTATGTGTTCTTCGCGCTGAAACAACGAGAGCAACCGGTAAGAATAGAGCTAATATCACCAGGGCTATTGCTGCGTAACCTAATGCGGTAATAAAGCCTTGTGGGTAAAATAAAGCAAACATCAATGGTGGTGTGTAAGTTAATAAAGCCGTCACAATGGATGATCTTTGCCATTGCTTTGATGAATCACGCAGAAATTCAAATAAGCCTAAACTAACGCCAATAAAAGAAGTTAGCAGTGCTAAATCGGCAAACAGTGATAAGGCCATCTGTATAAATTGATGGTCAATAGATTGCTGGATGGTGGTAATAAATTGGTTTAGGCCATTAATTTGTTCAAATTCAGATTGAGATAATTGACCTAAAGTAATACCTTGCCAAAATAAGTAGATAACTAAAGGAAGTGAAGAACCAACCAGTAAACTGACTTTTATCTTCTTTATGTCTAATTCAAGGTAATTAACAATGGCCGGAATACTGCCATGAAAACCAAAAGAGGTGAAAATCACAGGAAGAGCAGTAATAAATACGCCTTGATGCACAGGAAGTGACATTAAGTATTCACCAGTAATGTTTGGCGTTAAGAAAAACAGAATAGCCACTAGCATGATTAATTTTAAAATGAATAACCCTCGGTTAATCACATCAACCGTTTTTGTTCCTAATGTAATAATTATAGCTACGATTACGGTGAACAAAATAGTAGAGATTGTTTTTGATAGTTCGAAAGGAGCAATTAGGTTGATTTTTTCATGAAATTGCTCACTTCCGCCGGCGATGTAAGCGGCACATAATGCATAAAAAAGAAATAACATTGAAAAAGTAGCAATTCGTTGTCCATTCTTCCCTAAAAATTGAAATGCAAGACTGTGCAGTGTTGCGCTACGGTGTCCATACTGGTGAACCTCTAGCATTAATAAGCTCGTGTAGCTCATTATCGCCCAAATACCGACCATTAATAGACTTGCTGTAAAGAAACCTAGACTTGCAGAAACAAGAGGTAGGGCTAACATACCCGCGCCAATAGTGGTTCCTGCGATAATTAGAGCGCTTCCTAGTACTTTTGTCTTCATTTATATCACTTCTTATGCTGAATCAATTAAAACTGAGTCTTATTCCTATGATAAGAATGTACCCGCAATTGAAATTTAACTCAATACATTTGTACAATTTAAAATACACTTGTTGTAATTAATTATTTACAGCAAGGCTAGGAGGGAAGATTATCTATAATTAAAACAAGATAGGTTTTTTAAATTGATTAATGTGATAAATTAGGTGCAATTATAGAAATATCAAAGAGGAAAAGTGCATGTTGCAAGTAGCAATGATTAGCACAGGTGAAGAGGTCTTACATGGTGATATTGTCGATACTAATGCAGCATGGTTATCTCAACAATTTTATCAACATGGTTTTAAGTTATCTAACCGTTCAACTGTTGGTGACAACATTGATGTATTAGTTGCTGAAATACAGCATCAAATTAAGAATGCATCCGTTGTTATTGTAAATGGTGGATTGGGTCCTACGTCGGATGATATTTCTAGTGAAGCAGCAGCAAGGGTATTAAATACGCCATTAGTGATGTCCCAATATTGGTTAGACAGAATGCAAGCTCAGTACCTTAACCAAGGTAAAGAGATGCCACGAAGTAATATTAAGCAAGCAATGCTGCCTGAAGGGGCGCAATTGATTGATAACCCAGTAGGGACTGCTTGTGGTTTTTTTATTGAGGTTAACAAATCAATAGTGATATTCACACCAGGTGTACCGTCTGAGTTTAAAGTGATGGTAGAGCACCAAATTTTGCCTAGAATGAAGCAATGGCATCCTATGGTTGAAGCATCTGAATGCAGTCGCTTGTTTACTTTTGGTTTATCAGAATCAGGTATTCAGGACACATTACAGCAGGTTCGTTTACCTCATGGCTTTGAAATTGGTTATCGCTCATCTCTTCCTTTTATCGAAGTAAAATTATTTGGCCCTGCAAATCATGATGCTCGCTTTCCTATTTTAGAAAGAATTTATCATTTGCTTGGTGATAATGTGGTTAGCGTTGATGAATCAATGCTACCAAATGTAGGGGCATTGTTGAGTGAGTTTTCGTTAAATATTACCGTAGCAGAGCAAGCAACAGGTGGTTGGCTAACGAATTGGTTACAAGAAGATGAACAGATAAGAATGAATATGAAGCAAGGTTGGATCCTCTCTTCTCTGGTCGATCAGCAAATGGCAGGACAAGATCCTCTTGCGGCTGCGCTGGCTTTGGCTGCGGCAACTCGTGAGAGAACTAAAACCGCGATTGGTTTATCTTCAGGCCCAGTGATTCAAGGTAAAGTTGCTGTCGCATTATCGACACCTTACGGCGAGTGGGGGCAGTTGGTTAGTTTAAAGCGTAATTACAGTTATAATGAAATGCGTTCTATTTTATCAACATTAATGCTGGATATGTTACGTCGTTGTTTAGAGAAGAAGCCGATGTTTGGTCAGTATCAATCGATCAATCGAGAGTCTGAGATTTATGTTCCGCAGAGTGCTTTACAATAAATAAAATATTTTAGTCAATAAAAGAGAAGCGATCCCATCCCATCAGGGATCGCTTTAAGCCTTTTTAGCGGCAAGCTGGAAGTTCACTCCCTCAAGAACTAGGTCTGTCTTTGCTTTGCATACACAAGGTAAAATTTCGTTTGGCGCTAAAAAGGCCAGCGGAAATGACTGATAAGTCACTTCTCCTGAGACTAGCGTACAACGGCAAGTACCACAGTCACCATTGCGACAATGAGACTCAACTTGCATTCCTTGATCTTCCATGACCTCTAGTAGAGATCTATTTTTTTGATTGTTTAATGTCACAATACTATTGATGTGTATCTTTGTCATATAGCTAACCAAGGATTGCTTAGATAAAATGTAGGCGAAAGAATACCACAACCAATATCAATAATAGAGAGATAAATGGTAGGGATATTAGGTTAAAGCGTCTATTTTATTATGCTCAATGTAACAATTACGGCCGCTTTTTTTTGCGCTATATAATGCTTTATCAGCTTGTTCAATTAATTGGTTGAGAGTTAGCGCATTGAAATAATCAGTGGCATAGCATAGCCCAACAGAGACTGATACGTAATTAGAGCAGGTCGATGTCTCATGTGGTATTAACAATGCTTTGATCTGATAGAGTAATGACGTCAATTTCTTAACCACTTTATCTTGCTCTATTGTTGAGATTAGAATAAAAAATTCATCTCCACCATATCGATACACTTGAGTATTTAATCCGTGAAAGTGATCTTTGATTAAATTACTTATCTTAATTAAAACCTTATCCCCAGCAATGTGCCCATAGGTATCGTTGTATTCTTTATAGTGATCGATATCTAACATGATCCCTGTGTACTTTGGCGTTAACTGAGTTTTTAGTTGATTAAATCTGGAGTCAAGAGAGCTACGGTTCCACAATTGAGTCAAGTGATCTGTTTGTGACAGTAATACTAGCTGTTGTCGATTGTATTGATTTTCAAGAGCAATAGACATGTAGCTTATTAGTTGAGTAAATAGCTCAAAATGAAAAGCTTGATACTGATAACTTTTTTTGGCTTGGACAGTAAAACAGGCTTTAATTTCATTATTTATGGTTATAGGTGAAAACATGATTGATTTAAAGTGAATCTGTTTATCACAGTTATCGCCTAACATTGCTACTTTTTGTTCACTGTTCATATGATTATAGTAAAACGAAGAGTCGTTTTTGATGCAATAACTCATATAGGAACTCTCACTTCTACAATCAGAAATATAAGAGTTTTTCTTTGGGGTATCAATGTTGTAATAATCAATGGCTATCTGATCTTTCTCTTTATCAAAAAAACCTAATGCTAATATATCTATTTGAAATAGAATAGAAAGCTCTTGCTGTATTGTTGGTAAAACATCCTGTATATCAGAACAGTTATTAATGTATTGACCAATTTTATTGATTACAGCTAAGTTGTCAGAAAGAGATTTCATTGTACTTAACTCTAATTTTGCGACATTTAAGCGATACAATTGCTGAAGATAATCACTTTCTCTTTTAAGTAGTTCTCTTCTAGAATTAAGTAATGATGAGGTTAATGTTTGATAATGCTTTTCTCTATACTCTGGGTCATCAATATCTTTAATACGCAGCAAAATAATATCATTGAAACCGTCAATTAGTTTGTCGCTTTCAATGGTTTTTGCAATAGATAGCCCTTTTTCAATATAAGTATCTAATTTATCATAGCGATGATAGCTAGTAAGAAAATGGCAATACTCTAAAATCATTTCTGAAATGTAATAGTCGTACTGGCAGGCTTGCATATTTTCAATTGAAAGAAGATGAAAGTGTTCAGCTTGCTCTATTTCCCCTATACCATTAGATATTTCAGCCTTTATTTTATAATAAAATCCCAGAAATTTTGGCTCTGATTGAATATCAGAATATAAAGAATCGAGTATCTCTTGGGCTTCAGAAAATAAAAATTGTTTGGCCTTGATATCAGCAATATTAAACAGTGATAGAGCGGATGAATATTTAGGGCCGTGCTCAGTAAGTAGGGCTGTTGCCTCATTTAAGTAGGCAAGGGCTTCATTAAAGTTACCAATCTGACTAAAGATATCACCAATGTTGTTTTTAATGATACCCGTGATGTAATCATCACAAAATTGCTCTGATCGTTCGGCTTTAGCTAAAAATTTATGTGCATAGAAATAGTTACCGAGCATGCCATAAAGCGTACCGATATTGTAATGGCAAAAACAGGTCAAAAAATCTTGCTTAGCTTGTTGAGCAAAAGTGATAGCATCAAAAAATAAGCTAATAGATTCAATGAGCCTTCCTGAACGAGACAGAAGGTAAGCATGGAATATATGCTCAAAGTGTGGTGCGATAACTTGTTTCTGTTTTAATGTTTCAACAGTGATAGTGTTCAGTTGATATTGAACGTGCTCTTTGGATGTCGCCATTGGTAACTGACGAATGTGTTCTAATAAGTAGTTGTTCCATGATTCTTTAGCCATAATTTATTTTTTTAATTTTATTTTATTTCAAGTAATTATGTCATAAATGGCTTTTTATATGAAGCAAAGTCTCATTAATGGGATTTTTTTTGTAAAAATCGTGCATTAGGTCGAATTTTGGCTATAAAAAAGCCAAGTAAAAATACTCGGCTGTTTATATTTATGCGTAGTTGTGAGGTTTAAAGCTCAAAATCACCTAAATCATCGTCATCCATGTCATTATCAATTTGTCCAACAAGGTATGAACTGATTTCAGTTTCTTGTGGAGCCACCTGAACATTGTCAGAGCTCAACCAAGAGTTAATCCATGGAATAGGGTTTTGTGTTGCACCTTCATAAGCACTGTTAAGACCAACTGCTTTCATACGTAAATTAGTAATGTATTCTACGTATTGGCAAAGAATGTCTTTATTTAGACCAATCATTGAGCCATCTTTAAATAAGTAGTTTGCCCACTCTTTCTCTTGCTCTGCGGCGGCTTTAAATAAATCAAAGCACTCTTGCTCACATTCCGCCGCAATTTCAACAAACTCTGGGTCATCTTGGCCTGTACGAAGTAGGTTTACCATATGCTGAGTACTGGTTAAATGAAGCGCTTCATCACGAGCGATCAGTTTGATGATTTTTGCATTGCCTTCCATTAATTTACGCTCTGCAAATGCGAAAGAACACGCAAAGCTAACATAGAAACGAATCGCTTCTAGTGCATTTACAGACATCAAACAAAGGTAAAGTTTTTTCTTTAGTTCACGTTTTGAAACGATAACTTCTTCATTGTTAATGGTATGCGTACCTTCACCTAAACGATGGTAATCATTTGTTGCTTGGATCAAGTTATCATAATAGTGCGCAATGTCTTTCGCACGCTTTAGAATTTCTTCATTTTCAACAATGTCATCAAAAATTACTGAAGGATCATTAACAATATTGCGAACAATATGGGTGTATGAACGTGAGTGGATCGTTTCAGAGAAAGACCATGTTTCAATCCATGTTTCTAACTCAGGAATAGAAACTAAAGGCAATAAAGCAACGTTTGGGCTGCGTCCTTGAATTGAATCTAAAAGTGTTTGATATTTTAAATTACTAATGAAGATATGTTGTTCATGCTCAGGTAAATTATTGTAATCAATACGGTCACCTGATACATCTACTTCTTCTGGACGCCAAAAGAACGAAAGTTGCTTTTCGATAAGTTTTTCAAAGATCTGAAATTTTTGCTGGTCATAACGAGCAACATTTACCGAATTACCTAAAAACATAGGTTCTTTCAATTGATCATTTTTTTCTTGTCGAAAAGTACTGTACGCCATGGAAACCTCAATATTATCAAGCCGAAAGAAGAGAAGGGCTTTATTCTTATGAAAAGTGATACTAATAAACACTTAATGAAGTATTTATTAGTATCACATAAAGTAAAAAGACTTAAAATAAAATAAGCCCGCCATAAAGCGGGCTTAATTTTAAAGTGAAACGTTAGATCTTACAACCGCCACCAGCACAATCGTCATCTTGTACAAGATCACCTTGTGAGTCACTAGCGCCATCACGAGTGTTATGGTAGTACAGCGTTTTTAGACCTAGTTTATAAGCAGTCAGTAGATCTTTAAGTAACAGCTTCATTGGTACTTTGCCGTTTGGCTGAATGTTAGGATCATAGTTGGTATTTGCAGAGATAGCTTGGTCAACAAACTTCTGCATAATACCTACAAGTTGTAGGTAACCATCATTTGAACCAATGTTCCAAAGTAACTCATAGTTATCTTTTAAATTTACATAATCAGGAACAACTTGCTTCAAGATACCATCTTTAGATGCTTTAACTGATACGAATCCACGTGGAGGCTCAATACCATTAGTTGCATTAGAGATTTGAGAAGAGGTCTCTGAAGGCATTAATGCAGACAGTGTTGAGTTACGTAGACCATGTGTCTTGATCTCTTCACGCAGTGTTTCCCAATCTAAGTGCAATTGCTCACTGCATACGTTATCAATATCTTTTTTATAAGAATCGATTGGTAAGATACCTTGCGCGTAGGTTGTTTCATTAAATGCAGGACAAGCGCCTTGCTCTTTGGCTAAACCAACAGAGGCTTTTAGAAGATAGAACTGGATAGCTTCAAACGTTTTATGTGTTAAACCGTTTGCACTGCCATCAGAGTATTTAACGCCATTTTTTGCAAGGTAGTAAGCATAATTGATAACACCCACACCTAACGTACGACGATTCATTGTTGACTTGTATGCTGCTGGAAGAGGGTAGTCTTGATAATCAAGTAGCGCATCAAGAGCGCGTACTGCAAGTTCCGCTAATTCTTCAAGTTCTTCTAGCTTCTCAATCGCACCTAAGTTAAATGCAGACAGAGTACAAAGTGCAATCTCACCTTCTTCATCATTAACGTGTGTTAGTGGTTTCGTTGGCAAAGCAATTTCTAAACATAAGTTAGACTGACGAATAGGAGCTACACTTGGGTCGAATGGACTGTGTGTATTACAGTGATCGACGTTTTGAATGTAGATACGACCTGTAGATGCGCGTTCTTGCATCAGCAAAGAGAACAGTTCAATCGCTTTTATGGTTTCACGCTTGATTGATGTATCTTGCTCGTAGATATCGTATAGACGTTCAAATTCTACTTGATCAGCAAAGAATGCATCGTATAGACCAGGAACATCAGATGGTGAGAATAAGCTAATGTGACCACCTTTAATTAGGCGAGTGTACATTAGTTTATTGATTTGTACGCCGTAATCCATATGACGAACACGGTTCTCTTCTACACCGCGGTTATTTTTAAGAACTAATAGAGATTCTACTTCACGGTGCCAGATAGGGTAGAACAATGTCGCTGCACCACCACGAACACCACCTTGAGAACAACATTTTACTGCGGTTTGGAAGTATTTGTAGAATGGGATACAACCAGTATGGAAAGCTTCACCATCACGGATCTCAGAGCCAAGAGCACGAATACGACCAGCATTAATCCCAATACCAGCACGTTGAGATACGTAACGTACAATCGAACCTGCAGTTGCATTGATAGAGTCTAAGCTATCATCACATTCAATTAGTACACAAGAGCTAAACTGACGAGTAGGAGTACGTACACCAGACATGATTGGTGTAGGTAGCGAAATCTTGAATCGTGATGTTGCATCATAGAAACGTTGAATGTAATCAAGACGCGTATCTTTTGGGTATTTAGCAAATAAACACGCTGCAACTAAGATATAAAGGAATTGTGCACTTTCGTAGATCGCGCCCGTTACACGGTTCTGAACGAAGTATTTACCTTCAAGTTGTTTCACAGCAGCGTAAGAGAAATCCATATCACGATCATGATTGATCATTTGATCCATCAAGTTGAATTCTGCTTCGGTGTAGTCTTCTACTATATGCTTATCGTATTTACCTAATTCGATGAGGTTATTAACGTGGGTAAACAGTGTTGGCGGTTCAAATTGGCCATACGCTTTCTTACGAAGGTGGAAAACAGACAAGCGAGCTGCAAGATATTGGTAATCTGGTGTTTCTTCTGAGATAAGATCGGCAGCTGCTTTGATGATAGTCTCATGAATATCAGAGGTCTTCATACCCTCATAGAATTGGATATGAGACTTCATTTCAACTTGTGATACTGAAACGTTATCTAGACCTTCTGCAGCCCAGGTGATCACTTTATGGATCTTGTCTAAATTGATCTTTTCTGTGGTGCCATTTCGCTTCGTAACGGTAAGCTGATGAGTCATTTGTCTACTTTTCCTTAGGATGAGGAACGAAAGATGTAATATTTGTAATTTTCGTTATTAATTTGTGATCAAGCGCATAGTGTTGAATTTGTAACTAAACACTATATATAGGGCTTAATAAATAATTGGCTACAAGATAATGATAAAATGAGCAGTGATCAAGTCTGAAATTAAGCAAGCCCTGTGGATAACCTATGAATTAAAAAAAACAGTAAGTAGCTACTAACCGAGTGAGATTAGCTATACCAAGACATCAGAAATAACGTATTTCATAATGGTTGATAAGTAGGCAGTAAAAAAAATATTTTTCTTGATTTTTGTGGTTTCGGTGGATCTCTAAGAATCAAAAAAAATTGCTGATTTGTTGTTCTAATTTTTACAGTAATGTAGGTTTCGTGACCAAAAGAAAAATTAAAAAAAATCACTCTTTATTTGTATGAAGAATACAGATAAAGAGTAATAAGTATGGTAGATGAACAATTGAATTTATAAAGTTGTGTGAACGATATAGTTAACATCAACATTTTTGCCCAATGAATAAACATCTGTTAACGGGTTGTAATGTAAGCCAGTAATGCCTTGTTCTTGCAACGCGGTTTGATCTAGCATCTTTAATAATTCAGAGGGACGAATGAATTTATTATGGTCATGTGTCCCTTTTGGCACGAGCTTTAGCAATTGCTCTGCACCAACAATAGCAAACAAATACGATTTAATATTACGATTTAGTGTTGAGAAAAATACGTGCCCGCCAGGTTTAACCATTTTTGCACATGAACGAATAACAGAAAGTGGATCAGGGACATGTTCAAGCATTTCCATGCAAGTCACGACATCGTATGTTTCTGGATTTTCTTCAGCGTGTTGTTCTGCCGTTGATTGAATGTACTCTAATGTTGTTCCTGTTTCCAAAGCATGTAAACGAGCAACCGTTAAAGGTTCTTTTCCCATATCCAAACCAACAACATCAGCGCCTTGATTTGCCATGCTCTCAGCTAAAATGCCCCCTCCACAGCCAACGTCTAATACTTTTTTACCAAATAAACCATTGGCATTATCTAAGACATAATTAAGGCGTAATGGATTGATTTGATGTAATGGTTTAAATTCACCTTCAAAATCCCACCAACGAGACGCCATATCTTCAAACTTTTTGATTTCTGCCGGATCGACATTTAACGGTTGAGTCATAGTTCATATTCCTTTTTAATCTTCCTCTATTATATACAGAAAAAAAACAGAAAGAGAGAGTTAAAAGTGGTGATTTTTTAGTCGCATTTGTTATGTTTTTCAAGAATATGATGATCTGGTATGTGACTTGCTCCTTATTTCGTAGGATTCTTAAGCTTAAGAGTTATTTTGCGAATTAAAACGATGCGAAATTGAAGAGTTATGTGCTATATTTTGCAATCTTGCACGTTTATCAGTATCAATTACTTTATCTTTATAGATAGTATGATTGATAAAGTAATTGATATTGATACGACAGAACTAATTGAGGGATATTGGCTCTATGAGCGATCTTGCTAAAGGGATCACGCCCGTAAATATTGAAGATGAGCTTCGAGGTTCATACCTAGACTATGCGATGTCAGTAATCGTTGGTCGTGCTCTTCCAGATGTGCGTGATGGTCTAAAACCTGTACACCGCCGTGTTTTATTTGCGATGGATGTATTGGGTAATGATTGGAATAAACCATATAAAAAATCTGCCCGTGTAGTCGGCGACGTAATTGGTAAGTATCATCCACACGGTGATAGTGCTGTATACGACACGATAGTACGTATGGCGCAGCCGTTCTCACTACGCTATATGCTTGTTGATGGCCAAGGTAACTTTGGTTCTATCGATGGGGATTCAGCAGCGGCGATGCGTTATACCGAAGTTCGTATGTCGAAAATTGCTCACGAATTGTTGGCAGATTTAGACAAAGAAACCGTAGATTACGTTCCTAACTATGATGGTACAGAACAAATCCCTGCGGTATTACCTACTCGTGTACCTAACTTATTAGTTAATGGTTCATCAGGTATCGCTGTTGGTATGGCAACAAACATTCCACCTCATAACTTAACTGAAGTGGTTAATGGTTGCTTAGCATTCATCGAGAATGAAGACATCACTATCGATGAGCTGATAAACTACATTCCAGGTCCTGACTTTCCGACTGCTGCATTAATCAGCGGTCGTAAAGGCATCGTTGATGCATATAAAACAGGTCGTGGTAAAGTTTACATGCGTTCTAAAGCAAACATCGAAGCTGACAAGAATGGCAAAGAAACCATTATTGTTACTGAGATCCCTTATCAAGTAAACAAGGCTCGTGTGATTGAAAAAATTGCAGAGCTTGTTAAAGATAAGAAAGTAGAAGGCATTTCAGCACTGCGTGACGAATCTGATAAAGATGGTATGCGTATTGTTATCGAATGTAAGCGTGATGCTGTAGGTGAGGTGGTTCTTAATAACCTGTACTCACTAACTCAGCTTCAAACGACATTCGGCGTAAACATGGTTGCACTAGATAACGGCCAACCAAAACTGTTCAACTTAAAAGAAATGTTGAAGTGTTTTGTTGATCACCGTCGTGAAGTGGTAACTCGTCGAACTATTTTTGAATTACGCAAAGCGCGTGATCGTGCTCATATCCTTGAAGGTTTAGCACTAGCATTAGCAAACATTGATGAAATCATTGAGCTAATCAAAAATGCGCCGACTCCTGCTGATGCAAAACAAGGTCTTATCGCTCGTGGTTGGGATCTTGGTAACGTAGCTGACATGCTAGAGCGTGCAGGTACAGATGCCGCTCGTCCTGATTGGTTAGAGCCAGAGTTTGGTATTCGTGAAGGTAAATACTTCTTAACGGAACAACAAGCTCAAGCTATTCTAGAATTACGTCTTCACCGTTTAACTGGTTTAGAGCATGAAAAAATTCTAGATGAATACAAAGCGTTATTAGACGAAATCGCAGAGCTAATGCATATCCTTGCAAGTACTGAGCGTCTAATGGAAGTTATCCGTGACGAATTAGTAGCCGTTCGTGATACTTATGGTGATGAGCGTCGCACTGAAATTGGTGCTGCAATTCACGATATCGACATGGAAGACTTAATCACACAAGAAGACGTAGTAGTAACGCTTTCTCGTGAAGGTTATGTTAAATACCAAATTTTAGGTGACTACGAAGCTCAACGTCGTGGTGGTAAAGGTAAGAGTGCAACTAAGATGAAGGACACCGATTATATCGAGCGTCTACTTGTTGCTAATACTCATGATAATATCCTTTGCTTCTCTACACGTGGTAAAGCATACAGCTTGAAAGTATTCCAACTTCCTCAAGCTAGTCGTACTGCTCGTGGTAAGCCTATCGTTAACATTCTTCCTCTAGAAGAAGGTGAGCGTATTACCGCAATTCTACCAGTGTCTGAATACTCTGAAGATAAGTTTATCTTCATGGCTACAGGTGATGGTACGGTTAAGAAAACATCACTGGACCAATTTGCTAAAGTTCGTGCGAACGGCTTGATTGCGGTTAATCTACGTGAAGATGATTCATTGATCGGTGTTGATATCACTGATGGTTCAAATGAAATCATGTTGTTCTCTAAAGCAGGTAAAGTCGTTCGTTTCAGCGAAGAACATGTTCGTGGAATGGGCCGTACTGCTTCGGGTGTTCGTGGTATGAAGCTGACTGGTGAAGATCAGGTTGTTTCGTTAATTGTTCCTTCAAATGAAGGTGACATTTTAACAGTGACAGAAAATGGCTACGGTAAACGTACTAAACTGTCTGAATACCCAACGAAGAGCCGTGCAACACAGGGTGTTGTATCTATCAAGGTTTCTGATCGTAACGGCAGTGTAGTCGGTGCAGTGCAGACTGAAGATGGTGATGAGTTCATGATGATCACGGATGCAGGTACATTAGTTCGTACTCGTGTTTCGGAAGTTAGCCAAGTGGGTCGTAATACCCAGGGTGTTACTCTGATCCGTACTGCTGAAGATGAAAATGTAGTTGGTTTGCAACGCATTGATGAGCCAGAAGATCTTGAAGTCCTTGACGGTGAAGTAGCAGAAGCGACAGAAAATACTGAAGCAACTGAAGCACCTCAAACTGATGAATCAGATGCTAAAAACATTGAAGAATAAGTAGTAACTTAGTCTTAAATAAAAGCCCGCTTATTAAAGCGGGCTTTTTTTTGGGTAATTATTTTATTTTTTAGAATAGTAGATTATTCTTATCATCTCGTATTGATATTTATCTATTAACAAATGTCAAATAAAGATTGTTTTGTATAAAAGCTTGC
>NZ_JARACO010000030.1 GCF_028765575.1 Aliivibrio sp. S3MY1
ACCGCTTTCTACTGGATGTTACTTTCCAAAACCAAACCGCTTTCTACTGGATGTTACTTTCCAAGGCCAAATCAGCTCTACTGGATGTTACTTTCAAGATCCTTTAGATCCTACTGGATGTTACTTTCACTAATTCGACTCTCTAATTAGTGGTTAATTGATTAACTTTCAGCCAAAAAACAACAAAACTCATTACTACAAATAAATATATATTTCAAGCCAGTTCAAGCTTTAAAAAAACACCAATAGCGATATTTTTTGTTTAGATATGGCCTTCATTGAAAGTAACTTTTGCATCTCGAATTTTTCCGAAAAATCTTTTGAGCCCTTATAGGCTGTGGTATCGAAAGTAACTATCGTCACTTTAAATTATCCGAACATTGAAATGACAGGTTAGAATTTTAAATCTTTTGCCTTAACTCACCTTGTTAGCGTTTTATACGTGATATCTCAAAATTTCACTCAAATAATGTGCATTGACTTAAATTACCTCATTAAAAATGAGAGAGGATTAGCTATTTCACGTCATTCAGAGAACTGAAACCTCTTTAATATTTCTTAAAAAGAAAAACATAAAACACGATATTAGGTTATCCACAGTTAAAATTACTAATACCTTAATAAGCTGTTAGTAACCTGTGCTATTAATGGATGTTACTTTCTAAAGTAATGGAAGTAACTAATGAGATCATTGGAGTTCGTTTTCGAGTTTAACAGATGGTTTTATATGATCGAGACATGTTATTTCCACAAGTTACAAGATGTTACTTATACTAAATCAGGATGTTACAATTGAATAATAGAGGATGGGAATGTCTTTATAACAAGATGTTACTTTTGTTTTTAAAGAAAGTAACCGAGAAGAAAAAGTAATATTATTCAGCAACTTAATACGTTCTATCTCTGCATATAAGAGATCTAATTAGAATATATAATTAGATCTCTCTTAGAATGATATAAAAATAGAATTAGATAAATTGATAAAAAAAAAAGAACAGTAGGATTTTTTTGATCTTTAAAAACAAGATCCTTTGGGACCAAAAAAGATCATGATTAAATTGCATGTTTTCTCTTTTCTTGGTAATTTAAGCACGTAACCTTATTTTTCCGAAAAACACGTTGAGAAACTAGAAATGAATCAGGAATCATTAACTTTTTATAATCGAACAGCAAAAAAGGGATCGTTCATTTTTTTTCCAGAAGATTTCTCTTTAAAAGTTTCTGACTTCGATTGTTTTTCTTGTTTGTCAAAAGCCCAGCAAGAAACCCTAAGTGCTATCATTTCAGTTTCGGAAGTTAAAGATTCTGAATCTACTTATGACGTAGACTCACTTTGTAGCATTTTAGAAATCAATAAACCAACGTTAAACAAACGCATTCGATCCCTTGAAAGTTTTGGGATACTTCAGCATGTACCATTCAAATTTGATGACTCAAATAAATTAATTGGTAGAGTTAAATGCATTCAATTAATGCTCAATCCTAAATTACAATTAGAATTAACTCAACGTTCAACAGAACGAACAACCAACTATGCTCATCGTCGTCATAATGCAATGTTAGTTCAACGTGAATATGATAACCAAGGATTTCGAGAACGACCAGAAGCGGCTCACATTCCAATTGTGCGTCAACGTTCTTCATTCCCTTTTGATCAACTTGTTGCACCAGTAGGAATACATACTTCGCAATGGGCCACTGAATTTTATGTTAATGATGAAAAAGGAAATTCTCATAAGTTAGTTGCACAAGCCAGATCTCACTCCCATGTATGTACGGATGATGAGTTAATGACAGTGTATTCATTACTATCATTAACGCTTGCCTATCATACAAAACAACAAGAATATTACTCAAGAACAGGTAGAATACCAGAAAACTTGACCCCTATTTATGTCGATGATGTATTAGCTATTCGAAAAAGGCATCTTCGAGATTTCTCTGGTCAATTAAGACAAGCTGTTCGTGATCAACTCAATAGTATCCGTGATACAACATTTGATGTTATTGGATTACAAGAATTAGAATTAACTGGCGTTCAGTTGTCAGGTTATTTATCTCGCGAATTGAAAATATTTAAACAATGCTCCCCTTTCACTCCTATTGCTCCTGAAATTTCAGAAAATAATCAGGTTAGCTTTGGTGATAGTGCAATGTTATATCTTATCGAATGGCCAGATGAATTATTTAATTCATTGATATCAGATGAATCAAGTTTTGCATTCCCTCCAAATTTATTAACAGTTCAGCCATTAATCTTTATGCTATTTCTGCGCTTTAGAATAAAGTTACGCGATCAGAATAGTTACATTGAAACTTTAGCTAATTTAAAATCAGCTCTTATGCGAACTAGCGAAATGAGCCAATTTAAAGAAACACTAAAGACTCAAATAATAAAAGTGAATGCTTTAAATGATCCTCATTTATCAGCATCTCTTGAGGACGATGGCTTTTTCAAATTCAATTTATGGGGCTATCATGGTGTGATTGATTTTGAGTGTAATGAAATTCAAATCAGCATTAATTTAGATGAGGCCTTGGCTTGTTGTGGTATTAAAAGTGTAAATCAAAAAACACCAACGATAGCAAACCCTCTTGCACAAGCGGTATCACCTTTACTTAAAGTGAACCGTACATTGAGCAAGGCTGTAGGCGCTAAATTAAACGTAGAGCGCTTTAAATATCACTTTAAGCTAAATTTTGATAACGAAGATATTTTCATTAGCCATTATACCACCACAGAGCAGAAGACTAAGTTTTGTAAATATATTGCTCATGCAATAGGTCTTCCAATTCCATCGGTAGAAGATTTTATTACGGGTGAATTAGAAAGTTTATCTACATTTAAAGTACAAGGCCAAACGTTACAGCGTAACCATTATGGTATTATCTATAAATCATTAGCTGCTACAGGAAATACTCAAATAGACCTGTCTTCTCATATGATCCTTAAAGAGTTATCACGAAGAAGCTCACTTAAGCCAGAATTGATAACTCTTATTGAAGGTAAAACATTTCAGCTATCGGATGTTTTTATTAGTAAACTTTCTCAAGGGTTATTTATTCAGGAAGAATTACCTGAGAATACATACCCAAATATTCTATAATTGGCGTTCGTTTAACTCGTTTAAGCCCTTCTACTTTAGCTAAAGTATGGACCCCTCTGAAGTCATCAAGTCTTTTGTATCTTTTAAGTGGGGTTCGTTGAACAATTAAGAGTGGGCTTGTCGCTCTGATTGGTTCATCTTGATACGTCCCCTCATCAATATAATACGAACATTTAAATCTTGGATTTAATTTACTTGGTCGGATCCAAGTGATTTCTTTATGCTCAAATGGTGATAACTTTACTTCATCTCTTGAGTTTAAATCAGCGACATCAAGATCAGTTCTGTTTTCAGCAATACTTGCATTTGCTTTATGTAAAATATCCAAGGCTCGTTTATAGTTAATTTTCTCTTGTAAATATCCTTTGTTTAACCAGCTAAAGCTAACGTAGGCCGCATCTGGTTTAGCTAAATGCAGTTTGCGTGTTACTGTCTTAGGCAGAACCCCTACTCTTGTGTGTTGATAAAACTTTTGTCGATGTCTTGATGTTGGGCAGCAAGCACTTAAGTATGTTTTAATTTCAAGCTTTAACTGATTAATGAAATGGATCTTATTTTTTAATTGCTCTTCATAATCAGCACTTCCCCTAACATGGATAATGCCTACACAACGTCGAGCCCCTTTAGGTGATAAGTCTGAATGTTTATATTGGTATTGAATATTACGTAAATAAGCCTCAATTGCATCGTTACCATATAAACGAGTTGGGTATATGGTTTCTATTTCATGATGAATGGTATCTATACCATCCTCTGTTACTTCTGCAACAGGCAAACAGGCCACTTCAGCGTGAACAATTTCTCCTTGTCTAATAAGAGCTGACACATCCAATACTTCAGCTTCAATTGTATCCAGCAGACTTAATAAATAGTCATATAGTCCCTCTCCACTTAATGTAGAACCTAGAAACTTAAACTCTGTGTGATTAGACATATCAGCCCTTTATAAACCTATTCGTATTTTTCAAATGTGATGTCATTACTTAAACACCATTTCATCCAATAATAATGCTCAGGTGCTTCCCTTACTGGAAGATGTTTCTTATCTAACGGGTGCTGTAGGTAGCGTGAAAAATGATGCAAACCAAAAGTACGAATGGAAAAATTGTACTTAAAGTTATGCAGGGGTTTTTCTAAAATATCCTCGGGAACCAGTTTTTCAATTTCTTTTGGAAATATACTTAGATCGATTGCTTCCCATGTAGAATTTAACGTTAGAACTTCAATTTCAAGAGTTTTAATTTCGTTCACTAATTCTGGATGAGAGTAGATAACTCCATTTTTACCGATAATGTTTTGTAGTGTTAATCCCCCTTCCACAATAGCACTATCAATGGTCTTTATTTCGTTTTGGAAAAGTGAAGGATTATTATCAACCAAGCATTCAAACAACCCTCGGTTATCACTTAGATTACGATATAAAATATATTTATAACCAGACGGCACTTTCACTCGTAATAAAGGGTGTTTTAGATTGAAAGCGAATGGGATCTTCCCTCTTGCTTTCTCTTGAATGCAATGTCTTCGCTCACCTTTATATCGAACAAGAAAGCTATCTTTTTGCTTTGTGATTAGAGTTGCTGTCGTTGAGGTGATTGGTTGCTCTTCCAATACATAACCATATTCATCAATATGACCGCTTCCCACTTCAGCAAATTTATTATCTAGATTTTCATTAGGATTTTCAGCCGTTGAGATTGTGATATTTTGAGGACCACCATCTTTAATTATTTGTTTCCAAAACGCGAGCTTACAAGCCGTTGTTTCTACTGCTGGCTTTTTCTCATTAGTTTGAATCGGAAGCATAACAGAGCGATAGTTATATGGGTTTACACCTAGAATTAAACAGGTAGTAAGCCCCTTCTGAAGCGTGTTCCCCCAAAAAGTATTTGTCATTTCATCTTTTAATTGCAAGGTATCTGCAACGTAGTAATCATCATAAATATCGTGACACTCAACCCATTGAACTGTTTTTGTTGTTCGAGATAAGGCTGGATCAATGCGCCATATTGACGTTTTAGTAGCTCCAGCCTTTTTGTTTAAGTTCACATGTTTTATAACAACGGATGATTCTGCAATGTTTTGTGCTTTTGTTAAATTAAGCTCGGAGACAAGAACCGCTTGTGATGTGCTATTTGGCTTTTCTCCATTTGTAATCAGGTACAAATTCAATAGAGATAATTCAGATTCTTTTTTCCCACCTTTTATACCAAAGCGTGACGCATCTGAGACAAGTATATTCATGATATAGGTCCATGTTAAATGATACTTTCATTATACCGCAATGCTATCCACTTTCAATCAGCTTACTTTGATTTAACGATTTTCATAATAGTATGAATAAGTGATGCTTGATTATCCTTAAGTGTCGATATCATGGAGTCACTACCTGTCATTTTATGAGTTAATTTATGCGCTCGTTTTTCAGAAAAACCAATACGTAGAAATAAATCATTGAGCTGCTTCTCTTGAATGTTATTTTCATCGTCGCTAGAGCCACTTAAACGGTATGGTAGGAATAGAACCGCAAATAGAGACAATAATGCGGCCAGTGGTACAAGTAATAAATCTATCAATGAGGTTTGATTTTTTGTTGCGTCATAGGCAAGGCTAGAAGCTTTGATGACAGCCCAAAGGATTACTAACCCACCAATAATTATTTCTAGAGCTCCCCACTTAAAATCCTGAAAGAAGGTTTTGATTGATAACCAATAATGATATTCAACCATGCTTCCTATTGTTGTTAGAGAGTAAGGGCTCGTTGGAACACTTGCCCCGTTCGATACGGTAAAGCCCCATTGGTATGCTAAGTAATTCAAATCAAAATTATGAGTGATAATTTGAGTCATCGCGTAAGTTGCAATAACAACAATCCATAATTTTGTTGTGTTTGTTAGAGACTCTTTATGTTTTCGAGATAGGGCGAACGTCGTAACGGCCACGCCACCAATCATCATAGGCAGCCAAGAATTAAGCGATGTTAGGAATGCAAATGTTGAATAAAAAATACCATTAGATAGATACGTACTTAAGATATCCAGAATACCAATCGAGACGGTTTCAGAATGGGCTAATGTTATTTCGTCAGTATATGTATAGGTTAGTAGTGAATTTATTTCATCATAAAAGAAATAAGATAAAAGCAATGAAAACACAATTGTAAGGGATGTTGCTTTAATTAATTTAGTCATCACTTTTATCTCCTTTATATCTATGGGCGCATAATACAAGCTTTTAAAAGGTTCAATGTATCTGCATATGATTGTTCATGATCTAAGTTATTTTTTGCTAGTTGCGAGACGGTAATTCTCACCAGAGGATAACGCTCAGTATTTTGAAACGTGATACTTTGCGTTTGTCTTGAATTACTCCCCTGCCCTTTTGATGAACTACTTATATTAATATTGGTGGTTGCATTTTCATTCACATTTAAATAAAGAACTTTAGCACTATCACCATGTCTTGACCCTTCGATGCTGACAGCTTTTTTAAATCCAAGTAAGCCAATCGCAAGATTAGATATTCCAGCTTCAGAAAGTTGCATTACCACCTTTTGGGCAAAGTCTGCTTTTTTGGAGTTATTGTTATCGTATGAGAGTAATGGCGCTATTGTTACTTGGAGATTATGGGTGACCACATCCCCTTTAGTAATTGGTACTCGTTGTAGCTGCAAAACAGCCGTTTTTGTGTATAGCTCCGTTATTTCTCCAAAAGTAGACATAATTAACTCTCTAACATGTCGTAATTAAATGCGGCTTGTAACTTTGCTCGCATCTGATTTCTTTTTTCAATAAGCGTTGAGTGTTCGTCGCTATTATCATTTTTATTCACTTGCACTAATTCTACTAGTGGCATTTCATAATAATGTAGACATAACGCTTCGTTTGATTCAATAAGCTCTATTAAGGTCCATGCAACATCAATAAATAGGATCTTGTCTTTCAACGAACCAAGAGCAATATGTTTTGATTTCTTCTCTTTTATTTCAACGGTTGGGTTTTCTTGCAACATCATTCTTGTTAGTTGTTGCCTATCTGCTCCCACGTTAATTGTAAGTTCTAAGCTACCTTTGTTTTCATCAATATAAAAAAGTTTCTTTTTTCTCAAACTATCAATGAGATTATATTTTGAGAATGATGGCCACTCTTTTAAATTTTCACGTTCAAGTTGTTCGAGACCTTGGTTAAAGACTTTAAATAATATGTCACCAATAGTACTTTGCTCGACATCATCTTTTTTTATTTTAGATTTTTTCTTTAATGGCCATGACTGATTTGCGTCAATGGCCTCGACGATTGCTTTACGTTGTTCACTTTCACTTTCTAATAAAATTACATTTTTTAGTATTTCCAATAAAACAGGGAAAGAGTAATCAATGCAGTTAGCCATTAAATAAGTGATCTTATTATCGGACGTTAATCTTGGAAGAGCTGGTAATCGCCATAACTCATGGATCATTTCATCATCAATACCAAGAGTATATTTATTGTGTTCTTTCGTGTTACTGAGCTCTGTTATTACTTTTAAGTACAGTTGCGCTAACGTTAGGTGTTCACCGTTATGTTCGATTTTTTGTTGGCTATCTAAAGTGTACGTTAATGGCCATAATTTTTGATTTTTGTCTTGGCTCATAAAATGTGTTCCCTAACTTAATAATAAATTTAATCGTTCTAATGCTGGATTACGTTTTGTCGTCTGTGGCATGACTTGTTCAGCGTTAATGTTATTAACTATTTTTGGTTGTGCCTTATTTGCCATTAGACGTTTTAAAGCGCTACATTGTGCTATATCAAGTGTCTCTTTTGCTCGCGTCAGAGCAACATAGAGTAAGTTAACCTCACTGTCTTCTACGTCACTACCATTCATGTAATAGTCAAAATCGGATGCTAGCACTACATGATTGGCTTCCGCCCCCTTACTGGCATGAGCGGTTGATAATACTATATCTGCTTGCCCTTTTACTTGATTAGTTACTGATTCTACAGATTTTGTTAATGATGAAATACCATATTCATCAATTGCTTTAATTAGTGGTAAGTAATCACTTCCAATTTGACTGTTTGCGTGTTCTTTTAATTCTGCCCAAGAACTAAAGTTAGTTAGCTCCGCGCTTTCTGTTGGAGTGCGTCCAGCTTTTAATTGTTCAATACCTTTCAAGGTGGTGAATAGGGCATTTGGATCTTTTAGTAAGTATGGCTTCTCGCCTCGTTTTAATGATTTCATCATTTCAGAGAAAAGCATTGCATTGGTTCGGCATAGCACAAGTCTATTAGGCGTAGCTTTGCTATGTATTGTTTCTGTAATAATTTGGCTTTCTTTTTTTGGGTTACCTTTAAATGCTACGCCTGCATTTAAGTGATGATTAAGTACATTATTTGCTAAATCAGCAATGGATTGACCAAAGCGATAACACGTTGTTAATTGGCCTTCTTTGGAAAAGTTCAGATGAGCCATTGCATTATCAGCCCCACGCCATTCATAGATAGATTGAAACTTGTCACCGACGGCTACTTTCTTACTATTCAATAATAGGTGCATAAGCTGCTGTGCAATAGGGGCGGTATCTTGAGCTTCATCTAGCATGACATATTCATAAGGTAGACTTAGTTTGTTCTGTGCCATCTTCAAAACGAATAATTTTAAATAGACGTCATGAGTAATAGGTAGCGTTCCATTTGGGTTAATCAGTTCTTTCCAAAGCTCGTTAGCTGCAATGGACACCTTTTCAGAAAGAAAGGCGGTAGCATCTTCTTTGCGGTCATTTGATTTTGGTAAGATTACGTGTTTTTCTGAAATACTCATATTCTGAGACAAACAATAAGTATTAATCGTTTTCATTACCGAAGCTGCAAAAGCTTGTGGGGTGATAAGGCCTTGAGCATTTACAGGCTTAGCTACTTTTAAATAAACCTTAATTGTTAAGCGACCAACTAATCTATCTTTATAGTGTTTGCCTACATACTTATATGCAATCCCATGAGTGGTTGTTACATCCACATAGCGAGGGAATTGTTTTCTTACTTCTTCAACAATGGCCGAGTTGTAAGCTAGATATAAACCACGACAATTTGGCATAACTAACGAAGCAATTGCAGTTGAGGTAAATGTTTTACTTGCCCCTGCCCCTGCTTGAATGCCAAGTGTTTCATTATAATCCATATTACTAAAGAGCTCTAAGCAATTAGATTGCTCCTCACTTAGCGGTAAACCTTTAAAATTATAATTGCTGTACATGATATATCCCTGCCTATTTTTTTACACGTTTACCCCGTAAACGGTCATCGTGTTTTTACACATTTACCCCGTAAACGGTGGTGAGCTTTTTACACGTTTACCCCGTAAACGCTATGCCGCTATTGCTTGTGCTTTGAATTTCTTAACCAATGAATCGTAAAGATTTGATAATTCCATTTGTTCTGAACTACTTAATGCGTCTTGCTCTTTTTGAACACTACCAACCCATTGAGCAATTTGTGCTTGAACGTCACTTTGTTGAACATCATTACTGTCGATAGCGCTTAATAGTACTACTTGCTCTTTTTGTAAGAGGATAAATGCGTCAGAGTTAATAGGCGTTGAAATCACAGTATCCGTTTCTACTTCTACATTTTGCTCTACTTCAGGGCTAACGTTATCATCCATGCTGCTTTCTTCTTTGCTCGCTCTAATTACAATTGAATTGTCACTAGCAAGTTTTTCTGCGGCTGTTTGTTCTTCGAAAGCTTCAGTTGAATCCATGTCTAAAATAATATGACTTAGCTTGCCATTTGTAATTTGACGAAGTGTATGATTATAAATTTGATTGTATGTTCTCATTGCCCATGCTTGATTTAAACTTCTAAAGTTCAAATCAAGATCACCAAGAGTGGTACGCTCAATGTGTGTTTCACCATTCGTCAGTTTTACTGTAATGGTGCATGATAAAGTTGCCTCAATAGATGGCTCCCACGAGGGTACTGCGACGTTATCAACCATTTTAAACTTATTGCTAATTGCGGCCCAATCCCCTTCATATGAAACATCTACTTTCTCAACAAGAGGGCTTTCATTTAAGATCAACTTCAATAATTTACCCGTATGACTCAAGCGCCCAAAGTTATCGTAAAAACTATTAGCAGCAACAATGTGAGGGTGAATACTCCAACCATCGGCCATCAAGCAAAGCATGAAGCATGTTTCTACATCATTTCTAAATGTAATGTGAATAGCTTTAGATTTAGAAAGCAATTTTGCAAAGCGTTCAATTTGGTCTAAATAATCTTTGTCTTTCCAAGATGTATTGTTCATGATAGTTCTCCTTGCAAACCCCATAGGCCGCCAATTTCAGGTAAGTCATAAATTGGTGCTGATACAAATGGTTCTTCTTGTTCAGTACCCGTGCTTTGTTCTTTAGTTGCTTCGGCTGTTTGTTCGTTTGCTTTTTGTTGTTGAATTTCGTCCCAACCTTGTTTTTCAGCATTAATTAAATCTAATAAATTGTTTTCTTGTTTACGTTGATATACAGGAATTTGGATTGAATCAAGACCGTTAAAGCCTTCGTAATAACCAAGCGTTGCCCATTTATTAATGCGCCAAATTGCACAATCGATTAGCTCTTTAGCTCGCTCTATATCGCAAGGGTCGGTGTATTCCACCACACGAACACGAATAGGTTTTGTTGTTGCTGCGCCTAATTTTGGTGCATCTTTTTCTACAACAATAAAAATGAATTTATTAAGCTTATGCTCTTCGTCTTTATCGTTCTCATGCTCTTTTGCTTCAATGAGGTCGAAGCCTGTGCGGTACATGGCATCTTGGAAGTGATAATTCAATGCACCACTATCACGGTCCAAACGGTCGTAATCAACGGTACGTACAAATTTCAAATCCATCATAATGTTATAAAGACGATTTAATACATCAACCTTACCTTTGCATAAGTCTCCTGTTTTCTCATCATTCCAAAACATGCCAACTTCAAATTCGTTGCCTTCAAGCTGTAGCCATTTTTTTGCTTCAGGGCATTCATAAATGGCATTTACGATCTTGTTTGCATGGTCCAGAATTTCAGGTGTGATTAATTGTTTGTTATCACGCTCTGCTTGTGCTCGCTCAGATTCAACA
Source organism: Aliivibrio sp. S3MY1 (assembly GCF_028765575.1). Taxonomy (GTDB): domain Bacteria; phylum Pseudomonadota; class Gammaproteobacteria; order Enterobacterales; family Vibrionaceae; genus Aliivibrio. The sequence goes on from NZ_JARACO010000030.1 coordinate 11,211, forward strand.
AGAGTCGGTTTAAATAGAGCAGGGGAGTCGTAACATGAGTTAATTAACTCAAGCACATCTCTGGCGTCCCAAGTGCCTTTTTCTGGGTGCTTGTTACCCACATTTACTAACTTTTCACGATAGTAATATTCAATGGCGTTTAATTCTTCATTACAACCTTGAGCTAATAATGCGTTTACTTTTTCATTAGGCGTTAAGTTTTTTTCAATTAACGTGATTTGATTCTTTTGGTGCGATTGATAGTGTTTAAGCGCCTTTGTAACAGAGCCTTTATTTAATGATGCTTCTTTAACGAATAAAGGAATGGTATTAATTTTATCGTCATCACTTAAAGCTTCAAAAGCCACTAACTTAATATTGATGAGCTGGTTTATTTCTCGTGCTTTTAATCGCGAGGTTGTAGCTTTCTCCCATTTTTTTGAAAAATCAGGCGTATCCCAATTGGTCATATCTGTGATATTGCTATACGCATTTTTAACTACCCCTTCTAATTCGTCATCGGATAGACCCATTTCAATTAGCGTGAATACCGATTCTTCATATGATGCGATTAATGTTTTAATGCGATTCTTTGATACTTCGGCTGTTTGGTACTCAAGTGGTAAATTTGCGTAATTGGTGACTTCTTTCGTTGAGCTGTTACTCGCCTTATTAAAGGTGACAACCGCACTTTCAACGGCCTCTGCCCATTCAGAATGTTTTTTGTTATGAGCGACAATAAAGGCTTTTAGTGCTTCCGTGTTTTCAAAGTACAGTGCATTACCTTCATTGGTCTTATCGAAATCAGTTTGAAGGGTATACATCTTTTCAAACTGAGCGCGTTCTAGAGTAAGCAGATGAAGAAGACGACCATCATTCATAGCGTCACTGGCTTCTTTTTCATTCTTATCTTTATCTGCTGTGTAAAAATGGTAATCAATACCGCTTTTGAGTGCTGGTTCAATGCCATGCTTGCTATGTGCATTAATTGAAAAATAATCAACATCATTAAGTTTTGCCATAAAGCCTGATGGATTAGCCATAAGAACATTCATGGGAATATCGGTATCAAGTAAGGAGCTAGCAATAGTTTGATTAATCATAATAACCTCGATTTGTTTAACTGACACATTTAATATACCGCAAATTGAATGCTAAGCAAGGTTAATTTGATTTAAATTTAAACACTGTTTTTGATGTTAATCGCATATTTGCATATAAGTATTTGTTTTATATTTATTAATTCTATTTTTGTCGGTTACGTCTATTTTTGTTGTTACGGTTATTTTGTGGTGTTACACTTGTTTTATACGAATGGTGCATTAAAAGGATGTCCGAGCATGAGTAACCCGTTAAGAACTTTTATGACTTCAGTAAAAATGATGTCTCCAAACGATACATATAAAAAATTACAAAGTGTTAATCTGGCGTTTCAAAAGATTATTTTTGAGAAAAAACGTATAGAGCAGATTGTGACAAGTTCTGAGGTTGATGCTCAGGATCCTTTGATGTGTCCAAATGGCAAGCGCATGCGTGTATTCTCCAAATCGGAAATATTAGACGATCTTTTTAATGGCCGTGACGTTCGTGATTTAGCTGAGCAAATGGCGCAGCATGAAATTGGTGGCGTATACAAAGATGGTAATAGAACGGTTTGGCGAGTATCTCAATTAGAGCGTAATCAAATCGCACAAGCTATCGCGAATACGTTTCACCCTAAAGTGCGCCTTGAGTGTGAAAAACTTCAGATTTTTGTGATTAACAATTTGAAGGGTGGGGCAGGTAAGACAACGTTTGTTGTTAATATTGCAGCGGCATTAGCGACCAGTTTACGCACGAGTTATCGCATTGCGGTAATAGACTTGGATCCTCAAGGGTCATTAACTGATTTATTGTTGCCTTATTTTAAGTCTCAAAATGAAGAGGCGCTAAGTATTGGTGATTTACTAGAGAACGATTTTGAATTGGATGAAGGGGAAACTTTTGATTCGGTTTGTCGTGATTCATTTTTAGAAACGAACATCCCTAACTTATGGATGTGTCCAGCTCGTGAAACAGATACGAAATTTGATTACCTATCGAAATCTCGCTCGATGCAAGACAGTGGCTATAAATCACATGAGGCACTGCTTCCTATCATTAATGCGATTCAAGATGACTTCGATGTTATTTTGATTGATACGCCACCACAACTTAATGAAGCGGCTTTTGCAGCTCAGTATGTTGCGACCAGCAGTATTATCCCGTTGATGGCCTCTCAGAATGACCGTGACAGTACTTTTAAGTACACCAAGCAACTTCCTAGCTACTATAGAACTATGTTTAATAATGGCCATCATGGTTATGATTTTGTTCGGTTGGTTTTATCGAATACTAAAGAGAGCTCATCAAAAGCAGAAAAACAATTTATTGATGAAATTAAGTTCTTCTTATCTGATGACCTATATCCTCAATTTAAGCACTCAGAAGCCGTGAAGCGATGCTCTGACCATTTTAAAACGCTATTTGATTTATCACCGTCAGAATACAGTAAGCAAATTAAAGACAGTAACCGCAGTCAGTTTGGTTCAAAGTCAGCGCTATCAAATGCGCAAAGCAATGTCATTGAAATTGCAGCAAGTATCGAACGTGACATGAAAGCGGCTTGGCGTAACCAACGTAATGAAGCTGGTGTAGAAGTTCAAGAAATATTAGACGAATTGTAAGGTATATAAAATGGTTAGACGTACTGGTGATAAAGATGATGTATCAAACTTTTCTCAAAAAGCCCAAGTTCCATCTTCAATCGGGGTCGCACATTCTCGGACACTAAATTTAGATGAAATGTCTAAACATGATAATTTGGAAGAACTTGAGCCGTTAACGCTTGATACCGAGTTAGCTAAAGTCGTGTCAGATAGCACGACCAGTTTATCCATTATCTATAAGGGTGAAGAGATTCATTTTAGATACATGGAAATTGAGCCTCAAGATATTGAGGTTCGAACTCAGGTAGCTCCAGAGAATGGTCGAATTCAAGAATGGTTAACGCCTTATTCTTTACATAAGTTAGCGGATTCTATTCGAAACAGAGGGATGATCACTCCAGCTCTCGGTTATCTTGATGGTGGTATCATTTATGTTATTGATGGTTCTAGTCGTAGAAAGGGTTGTATCTTTGCTGAGAAGCCATTCCGAATTTTAGTTTCTGAGCAACGATTTGATTCAAGTTTTATTTCTGAACTAAGTTCTGAAGCCAATGAATATCGTGAACCTTCTTTGTACGAACGTGGATTAATGTGGCGTGACCAAATTAAAGAAGGTGAAAGTCAGGCTCAGTTTTCAAAACGAATTAAGGTGAATGCTGCTTTAGTTAGTACAGGCCTGAAAGCTTGTCTGGTTAATCGAGAAATTATTGATTTATTCCCATCACCGCCTGATATTGGTAGAACGACATTAACCAAGTTAGATAAATTACTTTCTCAGATCAAAGATGAAAAAGTATTGCTTGATGCATTGAAAGTGATGGTTGGTTCATTAACTTTTAGCTCTGATGATTCGTTACAGCGTAACAGTGTGTTTTTAGATGCGTTTACGTCGGTAGTTAACGACATTAAAGATGCAAAACCAAAAGAAGATAAATTCAAAGTTAACACTCCGTTTGGTAGTGGGGAGCGAACTGGTTCTTTGACTGTGTCAAAGTCTGGAGCGTTGAGCGCTAAGATCACCCGACCAAGCAAAAAGGATATTGAGGAGTTAATCAAACTTTTAGAGAAGGAGTATTTGTCTTAATGGATAATTATCAACCAACAGATCATTTTCGTAAGCAAACAGAAATGGATTGCTCAGCACTGTGTGCTTTGGCATTTCGATTATCGATAGATAGTGCCTCTCCATTTTTTGTTCCTGATGATATTGCAGAGAACTACGAAAAAGACGTTACTTGGAAGGATGGTTTAGAGTGTAGTTCTGGTGGGATTAAAAATGGCCAGCCTTATGTTCAATTATCTCTTGGTGGTCTTTTCTCTAATGGGAATACAAATGAAGGATTTGATTACTCTGAATCTGAGTTAATGGAAGATAAAGTTCCATGTTTAGTTAAGCGCCCATATATCGAATTGCTAGCATGCTTGGTTGCTCATGAAGTTGCCCATGCCGTCGTGTATTACATTGAATCCACCACTAAAGCATTTGAAGTGGTTGAGGCTCATGGTGATATCTGGCAGAAAATGTACCGTTACCTTAGAACCAATTTATTAATTATTGTGAACTACGACCTATTATTAAAACAAGAACAGTGGGGTGAGGTTTATACTCGTTCAATTAGTGCGTTAAGCTCTATTGAGCAAGAGTTAGTCACTGACTTTTCCGAGCGAACCTTTGTGAATGATAGTGGCTGTGATGAAGAGTACGGGTTATGCCGTGGCATTGAATTGTATTTAGAGCACCATTGGTTAGAGCGCAATTTTAATCAGTTAACGGCATTATCAACAATTAGTTATGAATTAATGGGTGAAGATCTTAATTTATGAGTTCAGAAAATCAAGGAAGACCAGTGACGAGTGATGTGAATTCTCCGCTTGCTCGTTTTTTAAAAAAATTACCTCAAGCGCCATTTCCTTCGATGCCCACGAATAAGAGATCGGATAGTCGAAAGGTAAATTGATATTTGTTGTGATAGATAAAAATACCCCTAACAAAATTCCTAGTATTTGTTGGGGGTATTATTTTTAAATTTATAAAATAGTATTGAATGGCTGTTTTTGTCGGTGAACACTTTAAAACTCATTTTTGCTTATACATTAAGTTACGAGTCATTAAAAATGGGGTTAAACGAGTGAAATCTTTATTAGATGAAATCATAACCAAAAAAAGGAAAACCTGCTCTTTTCCTAGATGTACTAGGTATAAGGTGGGTTAGAAGAATAGAGGTAGAGGAACAAGATCGAAAAAGGCCCCTAAAAGGAGCCCTTCGAATAATATCTCGCTAACGGGGTCTAAGACCAACCAGCTTCACACTGTACCGCGCTTTCAATCTAGTGACGTTTCCGTCGATAGCTGAATTCTAGCGAATCTCAGTTCTATGTCAAGTAGTTTGTTTACTATTGGAAGTATAGGTATACTTTATCATCATCACAGCGGAACACTAATATGCCTGTAGAATCAATAATTAAAACACTATCAAGCCCTCGGCTTTCTACTTACAAAAAGCCAAACTTATGCGATGCAAGCGACGAACAAAGCTTAGGACTATATGCGTGGAACAAACAGTTATCAGGTCTCTTTTATCCTGTACTTCAAGTATTAGAAGTTTCTTTGCGCAATGCTATCAATAATGCTTACATCGAATACCATGAGCAGTTAGTCGAAACAAATTTTCCACAACAAGATTGGACCAAAGAGAAAGCCAGTATCGACCGATTTTGGTTTTGCAATTCTTATACAAATCAAAATAATCACCCAGCATTTCAACAGATAAATAAAGTTAAGGGTGATTTGGCTAGAGAGGGGAAAGCTATTACCCCTGATAATCTAATCGCAAAACTAACGTTTGGTTTTTGGGTACACTTAACAGACAAAAACCATCGTTCAAGCCAGCCGCCTGCTAATCCTCCCATTATTGAACTTTGGCCGAGTCTTAACAGCCTAGTTTTTCCATATGCTAAGGACTTAAACGGTACACCTTTGAGTATTAACCATATTAGCTCAAACATATTCGAAATTAATAAACTTAGAAATCGTATCGCACATCATGAACCAATCTGGAAAGCAACAGATTTATTTGATTCCGATGACAGCATAAATACTGTTGTTGCACATTATGAGCAGTGCTTAAAAGTCATTCGCTGGATCAATCCCAATAACTTAAAGTTGTTGTCTGTCATAGATAACGACAAACTTATGGGAATAGCCTGTTCTCAACATACGCTATGGCGAAGTAAAATGTTAGCATCGGGACTTCCTTCTGTTCCAGACATTACTGAATGGAAAGAAAGACATGAAATCAACACCAGACGCCAAGGTGAAGTAGTTAGTGTGACGGCCAACTATGCGATTATACGCTGTAAAAAGTCGCATCAGGTATTCTACACCAACAAACCAATGCAGAAGAGACGGAAAGCTTGGCCTTTATCTGTTGGTATTGATGTTACTTTTATTCCTAAACCTGCCCCAGTTCAAGGCAATCATCCCAATGCGACTCAAGTAAAACAATAAACTCAATTAATCACCAACAACAAGGCTACTTTGATTAGCCTTGTTGTTTAATTAAAGAAAAAACAAGGGGGTGTCTGTGGGGTTAGATCATATTTTACTTGATGAAATTGTCGATACCTGCCCGACTCTGTCCAAAAATACACCGAAACAAAAGACAGGAAGTGACTTACAGTTTCGAACTATATTGTCACCGACAGCTTTTTCTTGTTCGCTAATTTTTCTTGTTGGTAGGTATTTTTTGCTGCGATAAGTGATAGCTCGGCATACATCTTCAATTTTTTACCGTCCATACTTAATATGCTTAATGGTAACTTAAAACCATGAGCGACCTCTTTAAAGGTTTTTAAGCACATATACTTACCTTGTTTTAGTGTCTTTAGTGCTATCTCTATTTCCGCCCCCCAGAAATCGCACTGAGTAGGTTTTAATTGATTAGAAAGGTTTTGGGTAATACTGAGCGCTTCCGTTGAGCACAATTCATTCCAAATATCTGCCCACAAATAATCCACTTTACCAATCTGTTTTAGTACGTCGTCATTAAAAGGTAATTTACAATCGGTTTGGATGATTTTTAATCGACCTGTATTTATATTATCGGTCCATAATTTGTTGCTTTCCCCCGTTAAAATGGAAGGAAACATGGAGATTATTTCATTATCAATTTCTAGAACCGTTAGACTTGTGATCTCTTTTTTCTTTAAAAGACTCAACGTGATCATGGCAAGCCCCAGACCTGCTACGACAACTCTGCCTTTTGCTGAGTGCTGGGCTACAAGATGTGATTCTAATTCTAATGGTGTTTGAGACATTACAGGGATCCCATTTTTGAGCAATGCAACACCAACACCAAGCCCACTGCTTGTCGAAAAATAGCCAGTATGGTTATTATCTGGAAAGCTTTTTAGGGTCCATTCTCCCCATGATTCAGAAGTGTGTTTTTCTTCTTTGTGTTTGAGCGCGTACTGAGCGGTCGAAGGGAAGGGACCAAACATTTTCTTAATTTTCTTTTCTGCATTATTGGTATTAAATGAAAATTGATAATCAGTCGGAATATTCATTTTGGGTCTCGGCTTTATTTTTTTGAAAAATGGAATTTGTTTTAATGTCTAATTGAATGACATAAATCTTATCAAGACCAATGAAATCCTCGGTAATGGCATCATCTTCTTCACACCATTGGTCTATTTTATCCTTAGTTAGCGGTACGTTATAACATTCATTGATTTTTATCGGTAGCTCATATGAATTAATAAACTGTTGTATATGGTTTTCCATTGCGTGTTCAATGGTTTCGATTTCAATAAGGCCTGTAAATCCAGAACTCATAGCCAGTTCAATCGCTCGCCTTGTTATTGACATCGCATATGGGCAACGGTGCTCTTTTAGCGATAATGTTTGCATCATAGGGATACCTTTAAAAAATGGATGATGTCAGGTGGCTCATTTCATTTTCGTACTGTTGGTACTTTGTTTCTATTTCTGCATCGTATGGGAACAGGAAGGGATGAGGAGGGTAGTTAAAGCCTTCAAATAGTACAATACCCATTCCTTCAATTAGTAAGTATGGTGAGCCATACACGCAATATAATCGGTAACTACTTTCACTAGAAAACTTAGCGTTAAATGAATTTCCCCCATACGAGTGAGCCCCCTCACTAAAACAACCTGTCGTGAATTGTGGGCCAATCTTTATTGTATCTGGGTCTATTGCTGCGATATCTTTTAAGATAGATTTCACAACGTCAGCTTTTTTATTTTCGTTGTATCGACTGCTTGACCATGCGACTGTTTTATTCAACGCTTTTTGGGTTGTGGATATTGTTTTTGTACTAGTGGTTAGCAAGTTATTTCTTAGCATAACCGTGATGCGTTGGTTTTTAGCTTGTTGCTCATATTCCTTGAGCCAGCTTGACCACTTCTTCTTTAGGACTGTGATATCCTTTTCATGCTCTTGTTGCTGTTGCTCCACACGTTTGATGTCTGTTGCGGTTATCCCTAACGTTTCTAAGATAATACTCATGGATCCTTCCCCTTATTATCTGATGGTTGTTTTGCTTGGTTGAATACGAAGCTCTGAACAGATCACTCGTGCAAGACGTCGCTCTGAGCTTTTTATGATCTTAATTTTCCCTTCGATAGATTGATAAATCTCACTACGAACCCAAAGCGGATTGTTACGCTCATTGAGGGGTAATTTCGACAATCCCTTTAATGCGTCTTCATTAAACTCGGCCAGTTCTGAGTCTGTTGTAAAGGCTGCATCTTCAAGTAATGAATTCCCAATATAACCAAGGGCTTTCAAACCGATGGCGCAGCATGCCACATGCTCGGAAGTGTGGCGTTTCCACTCTTTTTGCTGCATGTTCTGAAATTTTTCGAAAGGTAAGTGTTGATACAATAGCTCGATATAACGAGAGAGCTGGAGTAAGTAGAAATCGTATTTTTCGTTGTTACTTAAAATTTTATTTACTTCGGTTTTGGTTACACCCATAAAGATACAAATGAAATCCACCACATTTGCTAATGTGTAAATCTGTCCACACTTAAGGCGCTGGGTAGCGACGGCTTTAGAAAATGGAACCCCTCGGGCGTCAGTAATTTTAATGAGCTCTTTAGCAAAGTTATTAATGGTTTGCTCTGAATCAAAATAGATACTTTGGGATGGGGTTGGTTTTTTTAGGGCGTAATGATAGTCAGTAAAGATCTGTTTTACTAACTTCTCACTTTCTTTAATAAGTGTCGTTGGCATAAACACAATTTTCACATCAATATGGTGACCACTAAGATGAGATTTGATTGCCAGAGCAAGTTCAATACCTTTACGTCTTCCTTGGCCATCAATAAGCAGACGATCACTATCTTTTGGTATGTTTATACTAACTAGACTTGTCCCATTAGCGCTCGACATACCATCTATTTGTTTTACTTCTGCTGGAGCTCCAACAATAAGGCACAGCGATGGAAATACCGTGTTATCTCTATTTACTAAATAATCACGAATGCCATTCACTCGACTTGAGTCAGCACTGCGTTGTAAGCGTTCTAGCTCTTCAATCTCTTCGCTTTCAATTTGTAGAAAGTCACAACATTGTTGATATGAAAGCTTAGTTAGATAAGTGGTCCCAATGCCTTCCTTTCCTTGTATAGCAAAAAAAGCTAAGTCGTCATTGGCGACAATTTTGTGTTGTGAAAAAGATAACTGTTGTGCTGTGTCCATAGTGGAATTCCTTCTTGCGTTCAACTGACATTTGAGTAACCATAATACCGCAAACAAGAATTCAATCAATCAAATTTATTGTTATTACACTGTTGAAATGTGTTTTTTAGAAAAATAGGGAAATGGACATGGATAACGCTATTGGTTCAGTAAACATCTTCAATCTTAACTCTCTGACGTCTTCTTTAGCATTAGATGCTTGCCACTTATCAGAGGCGTTAATAGAAGAGATTAGTGCATTATTACGTGCAGGGTTATGTCTTCAGTTTTCATCTAGTCATGCAAAGGATTCATCAACGGTAACTAATGCTGGAGTAGAGGCGATGCGTCGCTGCATTGAGCGTGGTGAGATTGAACCAGAACGCCCTTTAGTTATCCTCACGGTTGATACATTACTAGAGCCTGAAAACATTCAATGCTATGTGCCAGTGTCATATGACCACATCAAATCAACCTGTGAATCTTTTGGCATTAATTTAATAATCAAAATCGTTTCACCACCAATCCATCAACAACTAATGGTCCTGTTTGCTGGAGTGCAAAAACTGTTTTCATCATCGATGTCGGGAAGAAGCGGTGATTGTAGTGTGATATGGAAAATCGACACGATGCGTCGCAGCCTAAAAGCAATTAAAGAATCTTTACCCCTTAAATACCAACAAGCGACATGGGCTTCTGTGACGGGTTCGCGCAGTTACGGAATCGGTGAGATGCAAGCTAAATATGCAGAATCAAGGGGTAAGCGATCTTAAATCAACCAAACTACTATCAATCATTGATAGTGAAGGGACGAAAGCTTTTGGTAAGGTTTACAATTTTGCACCAATTGCTGATTGGTCTACGCCTGATGTCATTAACTATTTAAATCATGCTGGAGTTGAATCGTGCTCCCCGACATTACCGAATCAACGCATCCCAGCTTATATTGATAATTTTGGATTGTTGCTGGCCATCTATGGAGAAGGGGGGAGTGATACCTGTGAGATTGTGATGGATGATGCAATGGATAGAGGTGGAAATTCATGCAATGGGACTGCACGTTACGGGTGTACGGTGTGTGGTATGGTATCAAAAGACCATTCAGGACTTTCAATGCGAGAGCTGCCACGATGGGGCCGTTTTGGTGATTCATTTACACGATTACGTGATTATTTTATTAGAACGTCAGTTGATGTTCAGTATCGTGCTTTTCATCCTCGCGCTATGTGCAGTGTTACCAATAATGTGTATCTTCAACCAAACGTATTAAAAGCCAATGTGCTAGAAAAACTGGTGTATTTTGGTGCTCAAATGACTGAGGACTATAAACACGCTCATTTGGATTTTAAAGCCTGTTACGAAAGAGGTGACATTGATAATGACATTGGGGTGAAAGACATCATGAATGATACCTCGATGAGCTTTAAAGTCAGAAAACAGTATCGAGATGCTTATATTGCCCGAATGCTAAAATCACCGCTATATGATCTTTTTTCTGAAAAACATGCGGTCCTTTTATCGTTCTTGTGGACCCTGCATGGCGTCAATACCTCTCCTTATCGTCCAGTGAAAATATTATCCAATGTGCGAAAAGGGAAGCGCATTCCTTTTCCAAAGACAAACGATGAACTTAATGAGCTTAGAGCACAGCAAGGGTTAAAAGCGTGGGACCATAAAGACGTTCTTAATCGAGATATTCCTGATGCTCGTGCTTATCAATTATTTACCCCACCACAAGACACACTCAAAGGATTGCAATCGTCTTTAAATAGAAAGGTCACTGAGACTGATTTAATTAATCTGCTACCGATTAATATGGAGTCGTATTGGCTTCAAAATAATAAATCGTTCATGGTTGATAGTAATGGGTTTCACATCACCCGTTTAACGAATCTGCCACTGTATACACGACGTATTAAGCTTAAGTACACCTTTGACCCATCCCTATCTGGCAGGGTAGTTGTCACTGTTAAAATTTAACCAGTTTGGGCGATAAAGAGTAATTGTGTCTCGTATATCAGTAGAAAGAAAAGAAGCTATCTTGAAGAAGCTATTACCTCCCTATTCGATGTCAGTGAAAGAAGTGTCGGAAGAGGAAGGAATTAGCACTGCGACCCTGTATCATTGGCGCCAGCAACTCAGAGGTTCAGGAGCCGCAGTGCCAAATAGCAACACTTCATCAGAGCAGTGGTCTGCTCAAACTAAACTCGCCATTGTTGCCGAGACTTACTCGATGACCGAAAGTGAACTCAGCCAATATTGTCGTGAGAAAGGTCTTTTCCCTGAACAAATCCAAAGTTGGCGCAGCGAATGTATGCAAGGGTTTAAGTCGAGTAAAGAGCAGGAAGCTGAAGCAAAGAAGCAGGCTAAAGCTGACAAACTTGAAATCAAAGAGTTGAAGAAAGATTTACGACTCAAAGAAAAAGCACTCGCTGAAACGGCCGCCCTCTTGGTACTAAGAAAAAAGCTGAGAGCCTTTTACGGGGAAGAGCCAGAGGACGACTAACCTCAACCGATGAAAGGCAGACCATAGTGACTCTTATCCTTGAAGCGAAGCAATGCGGATGTCGTTTAGAGCCAGCTTGCCATGAAGTTCAAATCGACTTGAGAACGTATCGTCGCTGGTACCAGCAAGGTGAAGTGCAAGCTGACAAAAGGCCAATATGCCTCAGGCCTGAGCCTGCTAACAAGCTATCTCAACAAGAGCGTGATGCGATTATTGAGGTGTGTAACCGCTCTGAGTTCGCAAGCTTACCTCCGACTCAAATCGTCCCGACACTGCTTGATAGAGGTGAGTATATCGCCTCTGAGTCAAGTTACTATCGGATACTGAGTGCACAGGGGCAACTAAACAAACGAGGTCGTCAAAGAAGTAGGCAGAAGCGAGCGAAACCAACAAGTTACACAGCGACAGATTCGAACCAAGTCTATACATGGGATATCACTTACTTACCTTCAAAAGTTCGAGGCCAACACTATTACCTGTATGTCATCGAAGATATCTACAGTCGAAAAATCGTGGGTTATGAGGTGTATGGGCATGAATGCGGTGAGCTGGCGTCACAACTTCTGCAACGAACGTTGATGCGAGAGCAATGCTTCAATCAAGCTCTGGTTCTTCACTCAGATAATGGTGCGCCGATGAAGTCGTTGACGTTCAAAGCAAAAATGGAAGAGTTAGGTATTACTTCATCGTATAGTCGGCCAAGAGTCAGTGATGATAACCCGTATGTTGAGTCATTGTTCCGCACGGTAAAGTACATGCCAAGCTGGCCAACAAAGGGCTTTGAAACAATCGACAGTAGTCGAAGTTGGGTTGAAGCCTTCGTACGCTGGTACAACACCGAGCACAAGCACAGTAAGCTGAATTACGTCACGCCTTCAGAGCGTCACAATGGAAAAGATAAAGAGATCTTGAAGCGCCGAGCGGAGGTACTACTCGCTGCAAAAGAGCTAAACCCTGAACGCTGGCCAGGTGATATCAGAAACTGTGCGCCTGTTGGTGACGTTCACCTAAATCCAGAAAGAGAAGCTGCTTAATAAGTAAGCAAATGATGACAACTACCTTGAAAAACACCGCCATTAACAAAAGATGAAGTCATTAAAACTCAATGCATGCAGTTAAATCGTACTATCGAGTTATCGGCCTACCCTGAGATTTATGCTCAAATCGTTCGTGCTGGGCGTGAGCTACTAAGTGCATCTTTACGGTTGGATGAAGCAATCTATGATCTTGATGTACTTCAATCTCATAGTTTGGGTATGGAACCATTGTCATTGACGACGACAATGGAAATGAATTTCTGTAAATCGTTTGAAAGCTCGATTGTAGGGGTATCGGATAGTGCTCGAAAACGTCCATCAACGGGTTTACGCTTTTCACGACGTAAACGTGATTTCTCTAAACAGGGAGTGAAGATTGGTAGGGCTTCACTGAAAGATTACAATCCAACGGTATCACCAGCTCTTCATGAGCAGCACCAATCGGCTATTAAATACTGGTTACCTGATCTCTCTCAAAAACTGGCTTTTCAATTTGATTTGGCCAACTACCACCACAACGACGTCAACTTAACAGAATATACCCCATATTATTTTGATGAGGCCTGTTTTTCAACGTGGCTTGAAAAGGGATTTGATTCGCTTGTTATCGAGCATGATCGTTTTGTTCGCACTGCGCGTGATAACAAACTGCAAGCTCGCTGTTACTCAGGCGTAGAGCCGTGTCATAAATTATTGCTCGGTACAGGGTTAGTTATTTCGTCTAAGTTTGAACTCTATGTTCAATTCTCCCTTGCTCGTACTCAATTATTTCATGAGTGTCGATTGTTTGGGTTATCAACCAAGTCACTGTCATTCATTGATTCAGCTACAGGGGTTATCTCAATGGCTGAGCAAAGACGACAAAAGGCAGAGCAACTATTAGCCGTTCGCTATTTACGTAATGAGAAACGCAAAGAAGTCAGCGCATTATTGAAACAGAATACACAACAGAGAAAGAACCAAGCACTGACATCAATCATGGCTCGATTGTCTGAGTTTCATGATCATTATAGAAAAGTGTGTGAGTCTAAGCTGGCGACTCAAACGGTTTATGCATTAACTCAAAAGCCAAAAGAGATCCTTCATGTGATGGACTACTGGTTAGCCGAATTCACCCCGTTATGTTGTTCTCCAGAAAAAGCATTGTCAGTACTGGCAACGGAAAAGGAGCGCATAGCACTGTGTAACGACTTGGAAGCAATCAAACAGTTTGCAATTGCCTTCTCTGAGCTCTTGAGTGACACAAAGAGTTATGTATCAAGTGTTATTGATAATACCAGTCGTAATTTTGATTTTGTTTCCTCACAGGTCGTAGAGGAGTTATTTGTAGATGATTTGAATAACATGGAAATGAGCGATGAATCTAATGCTATGTCTATTGGTGAATGGCTTAAAGCTCAAGGGGCGGTAGGTAATGCTTATCTAATGGCGCATGGGATCATTAAGTATTCTGCATTTGCAAATGGTTTGCATTGTACAGAGGAAGTTCAAAAGAGATCGTTAAGCAGATTGCAACAACGTAAACAGTTGTCCCAAGAGTTATTTAATTATATTGATGATTTATCGTGCCTATCCGTTGGGGCATTGGAGCGCTCATTATTAAGTAAGCATTCTAAAATAGACCGAGTAGCGGTGATGAGCTGTGAAAGAAAAGCGACGCTCGCAGAGCTAAGAGCGATTGTAAGTCATACCAGAGGTTAAGGTTTACATGGTCTAAACACTAGTAATTAATCACTGGTGTTTTTTTTCCATTTCTTTGACTTTAAGATCGTTTGTATTAGATGGGTCACCTAACTTTAAATAATTAAATTCATGTAGGTAAGGTGTCGTACAGTACTTACTTGTATCTTCCATAACCTCTTGCAGTCTAACTAATTTCCCCATTTTTAATTGTGTGTGATACCACTTCTCAAACGTTCTTGCTTTAATTTTCAAATCCTCTTTACGGATAATCATTATTTGTGTGTTATTGGGGGTTGAGCCATTAAGAGGGATGGTATAAAACCGCTCAGTGATGTGATCTCCTATGATGTGATCACTTGTTATCTTTTCATGGCTGATTTTATGCGCGTAGCCAAACCCTGCGATTAAGAATAGATAGAACCCTTGTTGCTCTAATTCCTGAATATATTCAGGGTTGGTTGTATGTGCGGTTACTTCGGCTTGTCTATGATATTGAAATTGTTGGTATCTAATTTGGCTTGAAACGGCTGCGGCATGATGAGAACCACCACTATTTCCACATTCAAAGCGCTCATACCATGCATAATACGAGATATGCAACGGGTGTGATTTCGTGAAGCCTTCTTGTTCAATATGTGCGATGTTATTAGCCCAATCATGTTCATTTAGGTTTGATAAGTGCCTTCCTGAATACATAGCCTTACCCCATTCAGCTATATCTTTAAACCAGCTACCATTGATGCTGTATCTTCTTCCGAATCCTTTAGAATTAGTGAGACTTTGTATTTTAGAAAAATCAAAGTTATCGGTTAAGCGAGTATCTTTTGAGACTGAATTGATTAAGGCGTATGTTACTTCTTTTTGGTGGTCCTCTACATTATACAGGGCAAATAATTCATTCCATTTTATGATTGTATTGCCGTCAGCGGTCGGGGTGTAGAGCTCAATGTCATTGAGGTGAATTTGATGTAATTGGTCTAGTTGCCATTGCTCTGTTTGTTGATGACAATAATTTAAAATCCGTTTAATCATTGAATGTCGTCCTTGCCTTCATTGTGTTTTTTAGAAAAATTATCGTTTGATTGAGGGGAGCGTGATGGATTCCGCTTGTAAGAGCTCAATGTCTTCGAAATAATGAAACTCTAACTCACTGTTTACTTCTAATTGATAGTCCTTCCAATCGTCTAACCAATCATTCATTTTGCTTGCTGGTTCACTGCTTTGCCATTGAGGAGAACGATCATTTATGTAGTCCTCCATTTTATTAATTTGAGTGTCAATAAGACTGTTTAATTGCTGCTGATGAGCATCATATTTATTACTTATCGTTTCAATTTCAGTGGCGTGTTTTTCTGAAAAAGAAGCGATCACATCTTTAATTTGATTTTGTAATTGAGTGACCAAATCATTGTAATTGAGCTTTTGTTGTTCTAATGCCGCATGACTTGTTTTTATCTTTTCGACATCGGCTTTTTTAATATTATTCATTATCTATTCTCTTCATTATTACTGCTCAAGCTTATGAGTGAAGCCGTTGTATTGCTGCACTAAGGTAAGGCTGTTGTTCCGTATTCATACTCTGTTTTATTTTTTGAGCTAATAATTGTAGATCTCGGTGAGTATCTTCAATTTGAGGGTCTTCTGCGCCATTTCGCATTAATTCATCATACATAGCAATGGCATGGGTTACTGCATTTAAGTCTTTTATTTCAAACATGATATTTACTCTTATTATGGCTATTGCCACCACAATTTATCTCTTTTTTGAGGGAAGTTGTAGCGGCAATGTCGTTGTTTATATTTTTAGTTTAGATAGCAGTTTATGAATGATGTCTATTTTGGTGCATAGCTTGCTTGTTGCTCCAAAGACAAGGACTAATTGTAATAAGAGGGGGCATTGATATATCGCTATGACGAGCTTGGTTATTGAGTCAATTAACAGAATTAAGTCAGTAATATGCATAGTGTTTTTTATTTATCTAAAACATACATATTTTTTAAAATACTTGTCAAATTTTTTATTTTTCAGAAAAACGAAACAGTGAAATAAATAACGAAATCATAAGCTTAATAACAGTTTATTGTGTTTACTTTTTGTCGTAACAATAGATAATAAGGGTATGTTTTATTTTATATATCAATGGATTGGACTATGACTATAGCAAGCAAGATCAGCATGAAAGCAACAAACAATTTAGACGCTGCACTTACGATGCTTGATAATCACATCGTGAGTGTTAGTGAGCATTCAAACAAGTCTACATATAAACTTGATGATGGCAGTGTACTAAGCGTTGTGCCTACCGAGGATAGCTTGGTTGAAATGTTTGAGTCATAGGTCTTTTTTGTAAGCTTACTAAATCAATCGGTTTAGTAAGCTAAGGTATAATTAATCATCTTTTGTTTTAAGGGAGTTTTAACATGTTATCAGAGTTATATACGCAAGCTGAAATGCTGATTTTCTTCGATTGGTGCAAAGAAAACGTAGAAGAATTTGAGGAGAGTGATTGTGATGAATCATTTCACTATTACGTTGATGACATCATGATCGGTGGCTGGGCTGGTGATGCTCAACAATACTTTTTGAAAGATGACGATAAAACTAAGGCGTTATTACAAGAGTGCTTCCAAAAATCTTAATCGCTTAAGTATTATTTAGAGTAGTTTTAATTTAATTAGGACTACTCACTTATTGATAAGGAATATCGATATGAATGATGTGAAGTTAATCAATAAAATTAAATGCCTCATTGTTGAAGCAAAAGAAGAAGAAAAATACTGCACTGTACAAGCGAGTTTAACCCCATCGCGAGCTGAACATTTTGGATCTTATGCAAGTGGGCTTACCGAATTTCGTGTAAAGCTTGAATCATTATTGGAAGATGAGTGTGGGGCGCTAAGAGCGACAACCATTGAAGCCAGTGCATAAAAATCTACAGCCCATTTTTTGTTTTAATACTCACGGCATTTTTTAGAAAAATATAGGTTGTTAATATGGATAGTCAGGTCAACCAAGCACTAATTGAATTAAAACTTATCGATCAACTTATTATCAAGCGTAAATTACTTATTGATACTTTTTGCCAAGCAGTTGAATTACAAGTTAAGGCGATGAAAATTGCCGATGAGATCAATCAAGATATTCCAACGGTTAATTCTGGGTATATTGATGACTTTTCGAGTATTTTTATTCAGCTAGCGTCTGCATTAGGGGAGAGCTCTCGGGGTCGCAGCTTACCTCGCAATGGAAACCTTGTTCGTTTATCGGAAAAAGAATTAAAAGCGTTAGTGATAAAGACCGTTGATAGCAGTCTTTGGATTTTGGTCTTTAATCGTCTCGGCATTTTTGGCAGTATGTCTCAGTTACAAATTACTCAATTTCAAAAGCAATGTAAGGACAACACGCTTCCCTTTGACCGCGAGCATATCGAAGGAACCTTGCGTAATCTATTTGATAATCAAGAGTCAATGTTATTAGAAAGTTTGTTGGACACAATACAGGAATTCTCCACTGCCTATGTTAATAATAACCGTCAGCAGTTTACTAAGAAAATCATTATAGAAAATGCGTTTAACCCTTATGGAGACTCTTATAAATTAAGTGCTCATGAAGGGCTACAAAGTTTATTAACATTAATTTGGCGATGGGTATTGGTTAATCGAACGGTCATTGAAACTGATGGTGTAAAACAATCGGGGTTATGGCGTAGCTTAGAAGAGAGAGTTCAGAATTCAAAGGGCGATCTTGAGGAATTAAATTCCATTACATTGCTGGGCATTGAGTTTCGTTTTTTTAAAAAACGGACACTTCATATATTATTACCAGAGAGTATGATTTCTATTCTTAACGATAGATTAGCCAGCTCTCGAATGTTACCAAGCGTGTAGTATATTTATACACTGTACTATTTTTCTCATTGCTCTATATTACCACAAAGCACTATATTACTATGAGTGCTTTAATTATTTTGAGGCATTCTAATGACACAAAAAGAAGCATTTGATTTGGTATTGTATAAATTTATTGATGCTTATGTCGATCTGTATGGAGAGATTAATACCGTAATTTTAACCAACCAATTTCATATGCATCGAACTAAAGCAAGCAAAGTGTTTACCCAATACAAAGAGCATGAGTTGAATGGAAATAATCTAAGGTTCGATGAGGGGAAAGCTAAATATGTTAAAACAGCGACGTTCAAAAAGAATTTTTTACTCGATGACAGTTCATTGTTTTTTTTAAATTCAGTTGAGGTGGTTCATGGGCGTCCAAAAGTAACTGTAAAATAATGTTTCGTGTTTTATTTTTGAGATATCCGTTCGCTTTTCATGTGTTTTTATATTCTATTATTTGTTTATTCAATGTTTTAGTATAAATTATATGCATTAATATAATTATATTTTCATATCAGGATTGTTTTAAACAATGCTTTTTGTTTCTTATTTTTTGAGAAATACTTAGTTGTGTATTTTTGCTATAATTCGGTTGTGTATGGATTGTAGTTCAAGGGGGGCGCATGACAACACCTAAAAAAAGTCTCAATCGTCACTTGTTTGTGACTGGAAATTTTGATGCATTTGTACGACACGAAGCATTAAATTTTTTATCAAAAACCACTCGAAATGTCTCTGATTCAATGCGTGAAGAGGCAGAGCTTAGCCGTAAGGATGATGTACCAGCATTAGCAGTTTCTATACATAATTCATTGCAACAAGGCATGAATCCGTTGAAAGAATTAATGAAAGATAGTTCATTTCAATTTGATCGCCATGTTGAGTATTACGATCCTGTAGATCAATCAGCCAACTATGATATGTCTCGTGTGGTCGCTATTGCTCGTGCAGACAAAACGAATCCATTGCATTCAATGGAGCTTGATATTGCTTCTCAAAACAACAAAGCACATGAGATAGTTCAGAATATGCTCGTGAATCAAGTTAACGCTGAAATGCTTGCTAAGTGCAGTGAAATAGCGATGTCTTCTTGTACCGAAGCTCGAAGAAACAATGAAACTAATATTAGTTTTAAAACCGTTTTAAAACATTACAATGAAGCAATTACAGCTCCTTTAGAAAGAAGCATCAAGCAACAAAATGATTTAGCTGTCTCATTGTTAGCTATGAATCGTGTGAAGCACGAGATATTAACTGACTATTCTGGAGAGAATCAGGAATTTTGGTATAACTGCGGTAAAGAGTTTTCTCAAACTTCGCTTAATCCAAACGATTTACAACGCTTTATTACTAAGGTTCATGAGCAAGGGATAGAGGTTCCAACGTCTATTTCGAATCTTCATATGGCTTCGATTTCGTCATTACCAAGTAATGATGTTTTTGGCGATCTATCTCAAGTTGAGTTACCTAATTCGGCTGTTGAGTTTGGGGCGTTGTATCAACGAGAAAGAGTGGATCTTTCTTCACCTGAATTACATCAAGAAGTGTATCGTCAGCAAATTGAAATATCAGAATTTACAATTGATAGTTTACCTAACGTAAGTTTAAACCGTTCTGCTATTTCGGATAAACCATCTCAAGATTTAGCCGCATTATTAAAGCGTGAATCTGATTTATCTGGACCCAGTATGTAATTACCCAAGGGGCTTTGTATGTTATCCGCAGTCTATATTGTACCAAGAGCAATTAGTGATGATGTATCTCAGCCTGTTTCTAATCCTACCTGTTTGTTGGAAATTAACCGACGCTCACTTGAAACCCAGCGGCTTCTCGCTCGTGTTCGTGAAAGTAATCAAGAACTACGATGCAGTTGTACACAAGCGAAGGCTCGCATGTTCGTTCGTTTTTGCCATGATAATTTTACCATTGTAAATCACCCAACGGAGGGGCAGCATTCGGATAGCTGTCAGTTATTTAGTGTTATCCACGGATATAATGATCGTCAAGATAATGTAACTACCAAAGCTCAAGAATCGGTAGAGCTGGACAGTTTTGTTATTCATCGTTCAATATCTGAAGCTACAGAGCCAAGCGCTAAACAAGAAGGCTCTGCAAGTCATCATTCAAATCGCGAGCACTCACTTGATAAGCTATTTCGTCATTTGTGCGAGAAAAGTTATTCAAACTTCCACCACAAGAACAAGAACCAAAGCCCTTTAGTTGCACTTCGTAATCTCATCGAGCCTGCAAATTTAATCTCATTTGGTGATTCAATGCTGCACAAGTATTGTTTTTATGGGGATAAAGGGTATTCATTTGCATTTAATACGTTGAGGCGAGAGAAGGCAAATAATTCGTATAAAGGCGCTGGACGTCCTCATGCGTTGGTTTTCATGGTTGTACAGCAGATAAGCACTTCAAATGGCTGTATTGATTTGGACGGGGCTAAATACACGGCTAGAAGAGTGATTAGAGCTGGTCGAAAAACAAAAGGACCATATTTGGTTATTTTGTCACTGGCTGATGATCCTGTTGAGAACGCCATCCTTGTTTATAATATTTTTATTAAGCCAATTGTATCCCCAACGTCATTAATGCCTGTTGATAGTCACCATGAAAGAATTATTGCTTCAGGTCTTATGAGCCTTATTTCAAACAGTCAAAATCAATTAGCTCGCTGGTCCTTACAAAAACCTATTTTTTCAAAAAATGATCGCTCAAATTCTGTAGCTGTCTTGCCTGATTTCATTTTAAGACGAAAATCTATTGATACAGGGAAAATCACTTATACAGAGGTCATAGAGGTCATGGGCATGTTGAATGATTCAGATTATGTTTCCCGTAAAGCTCAACTTCTTCCTATTATGAAAGAAGCATGGAGAGCTAACTCTATTTATGAAATAAACGCAGAAGATGAAAAGGATGTTGCGCGTTTTTTCAGCGAACACGACTACATTTAGGCGTTCAGCTTAAAGTAGCATTGACTTTCAATGCCATATCACGGACTATTGCCTTCGGGGTATGGGCTCCTTTTTGACTGTAATTTTGTTTAACTGACATTTCACGAAGTAATAGCTTGATCATGGTTCCATACCCCAACTCATTTTAACCATTCCTTTGCTCTGCAATCTAGTTCATCTAAGCCTACTTTAAGTCAATAAAATTTATTCTTCCCATAAATTTTAAGATCTCTATTTCACCTGCATGCGCATCAAGTAATGCTCTTTTGGTTTCTGTGTACGCCTGAAGCTTACACCCATCTGTTATCGCTCTAATCACTGATTTTATTTTCTTTTCACCATCCACATATTCTGTCCATCGAGCCATGTAATACGGTGTTTTTTTATCTGGGTCGGCCATTGTTGGTGATGGCTTGTTGATAATTTTAGGTTCAAGCGTATGTGGGAGGCGAGTAATCAAAGTTTCATCATTTAGTATGCGAGTCCAATGCTTTTTCCACATCTCGCGACCTAGTTGGTTGCGTCGCTTTATCGCTTTTTTTAAGGCTTTTTCTTCACCAAGATATTTATAACCTACACTTTTCTCTAAAAGCTTATCGTCAGGGGTGTGAATGTGAATTTTAAAAGCGGTATTCCTTTCAGATTTTGAAATAAACCGATGCCCTGTATTTGTTTTTAGATTGCTTTTTTTACTCATGCATTTACCGTGTGTTTTGTGTCGTGTGACTTGGTTTAAGTTATAATCCGTTTTTTTGAAAAACTCAATCTGTAATATTGATATTTAAGATGTATAAATGATTATTCATTAAACTAACTCGTTTCGCTTGCTTACTTTTTGCGGTATAATGACCATGTCAGTTAATCAAGGTAGGGAGTTAAAATATGAGTTGCCAGTTAGGTTTTGAATTTTCCGAGTTAGCGCCAGTTGAATCGAAGACTTTACCAGTTGAATCGAAGACTTTACCAGTTGAACCAAAGATAATTACTATGAGTGATAAAATAGCGAAAGGGCTTTTAGTGTTATTCCCTTCTGCAACGTCATTTTCTCAAGTGTATAATAATCAATGTAATCATTATAAGCTTTCCGAGTTGTTTGTTCAGGTTCAGGGGCATCCTCGTTGGTTATTTTCTTCTTATTCTTTTTGTAGTTTGGATAATGCAGTTAGAGGCTTAATTAAATATAAACAGGAAGAATCAAGCAAAGTGTTTGACTTGGTTAATAAGGTGGTTCGCACTCTTATCGAATTGAAAGAGTCACAATTACCATCGCTTCTAACCACTTATGAAAATAGAAAAAGAACTAAAGTGTTCCGTGCGCGATTCAAAAAGATTAACTCATTTAGAAATGAAGATGAATGTCGTTCATTGCTAAATGATATTAAAGTATATATTGAGCGTTTTCATTTATCTTCAATTATGCCAATCTATGATGAAATAGCTCAAGAATTAGAAAGTTGATCTTTATCGAGCTTAAGTGATTTATCAATGTAAATTGCCATGTCCTGTTTAGTCATTTTTTTACTTGGATATGGCATTTCTATTTTTTGATG
>NZ_JARACO010000031.1 GCF_028765575.1 Aliivibrio sp. S3MY1
ATCAATTTCCCTTTACTGTTATGAATAGAATTGACATTTCTTGTGGTCTGGTTACCATTTCATTTTTATATGACGAGAAATGCCCATGTCTGAAGTTGAAAATACAAAAAAAGAAGCTATTGATTTAGCAACTATCTCTCCAGAACTTAAAAAAGTAATTGAGTTTGAAAGCGTTCCTGAAGAAATGTGGCACATGCTTGTTTCTGTTCATGAAGTTGCAGAAATTGCGGTTCGTGAATCTTGGGATGAAATGCCAAGAAGTGCGCAACAAGTTTTAGATAACTTTGAACAATTCCACGCATTAGTTTCTTTAAGCCAAAGCTACGCTGGTTATGATTTCATGGCTGAGTTCGAAACGATTGAACTTCCTGAAAGCATGGACGACGACGCTAAAGCGGAATACCGCTCTCAGCTTCTTGACCAAGTTCTTCATAACTGTGTGAAAGATCTTACTAAGCAAATTAAAAAAGCACGTCGTGATCCAATCATGAGACGTGAACTTGCTGACATCTTTAAGAAGTAATTGATGTTAAAGGTGGCCAAGCCACCTTTTTTCGAGGAATTATAATGGCTCGTACTGTTCGTTACACTTATAAATCAGAAACGAAAGAGATCCCTTTTTCGTTCCGTGAATTTCACGGCCCATTTGAAGCCGCTGCGGCAGCGGAAGGCATTGATATCTCAAAATTTGATACCATGCTTAAGCAAGTGGAAATGGCATCAAGTAACCCTGGTGCAGTAAAGGATTTCCGTCACAGCTACTTTACTAAATTAGGTTTTAGTAAAGTCCGCTTTGTGAGAGATGGAGAATAACGCAATTATCTGATTTGCGTTAATCTACCTAGCATTGATGGATGATAAGACCAAGTATGGTCAAACATCGCCATTAATGCTGGATTTCCATATTTAGATAAACACACCGCATGAAAACGATTCTGACACTGTTTTAAGTCCCCTACCATCGCATCGATATGTTCCGATTGCGTTGGTGCTATAAAGTCTGATAATACAACTAAATCAGCATTTTTATATTTATCCCCGTGCATAAGCTCAATTGATTGCTCTAACACCGGTTCTAAATCCGTTCCGCCATGAAATCTATACGATAAAAAGTCTGCAACCTCTTTAAGTCCATCTTGTTTTGATAGCTCATAGGTGATTTGTTGAGTTGAAAACAAAATAACATAACAATCTCGTTCTTCTGCCAATGCTATTTGCATTAACCCATAAGCAAGAGCCTTCGCACACTGCTCAGGAAAGCCACTCATGGAGCCTGATGCATCAACACAGATAACAAATGGCCCTTTCTCAATTAAAGCGTTATTTGATGCTCTTGATTGAGCCGTGACTTTACGCAATTTTCTGTCAGCTCCTTCCATACGATAATTCATTAAGCGTTTATCGACTAAGTGCTGATAAAAAATCACTTCAAGTTCTGGATGAGATAAGAATAGCGTTTCATTTGGCAATAATCGACTGAGATCATCGCCTTCTTGTATGCCTACGATGTCATCGGTTACAAAGTCACTTTTCTCTTCCACCACTTTGACTTCTTCTGCAACGGCTTGTGAACGGTCATGATCTTGAGCTTCATTAGCCATGCGACCCAGCTTTGCAGCTATCTCTTGTAGGCCTTTATTTTTCTTAAGAAAACGAGCATGAAGCTTCATGATATCAACATTTGACTTAGTCAGTCTTGCCGATGCCATGTCCCATAATTTGCCTATCTGTGCTTCATCACCTTCCGCTGAAACTGATTCCATTGTTTTCAATGTTTCAATTCGTTGATATAAATCGGCTAACAGCTTTTCTTTATCCTCTTTAAGCTCCGTTAATTGTGCTTTTTTTATCGCATCTGAAAGGCTTTCATACCAGCGTTCGCAAAAAAAACGAGGGAACATTGGATTAAATAACCCTTTGTTATTTTTTACCAATTTACTGGCTTCAATATAAAATGAAGAGTGCCATTCTAGTTTAACAACCACTTCTTCTATCTTTTGATAGAACTCATCTTCACTCCAATGTATTACCTCTTGATATAAACCCAGCTCTTCTTGTATACGCTCAGTTTCACACACTTTTGTCATCTTGTGTTTCACTTTACCACGCCATTTTAAGATATGATTTTTAAGGGTGGGTTTTATATTAGGGTTAGATTTAGCCGCCGTTAAGAATTGCGGTCTTGATAAAATCTCAGTAATTGAGGAGTCTATCATCCCTGATTCGGCAACCATTACTACTAAGTTTAATGCATCTACACCTAACATAAATCTCCTCGCATACTAAGACACACCATACATCTAAGAATAGTAATCACTAAATTTCAACATTCGACGACTTGCTCCATCAAACTGAATTTTACAGTTTTCAATACGCTGACCCAAAAGATGCAAGCTATTTTCAATCACAGATGGCAAGCTCTCTTCGATAAAATGATGAGGCAGTGCCGCATGAAATTGTGCACGACTTTTTCTTAACTGGTGCTCTGCTTCATCCAATTGACGTTGATTATGTGCGATCTTTTTTGTCCACTCATCAAACTGGATCTGTGTAGGATCATTATGACCGACCATACCAACAAGAACAGAACGATTTGCGATATCTTTGATTACTAATCTGGAGTCAGCATCCAATTCAAACGTTAAACTGCACAAGTTTTGATTCTGATTTACATAACCATATACCGTTGCTCTACCTTCCTTCATCTGTTTAGCCAGCTCTTCAGGGTTAACGTATACCCAACGGCTGTCCCCTTTTTCACTTTCAGAAACAGACATATTTGATTGCAGCATAATAAACTTCACCAATTGATTGGTATGACCAACGCTGTAACGTTTCCCTTTATTTAAATCAAACTCAAAGCTTTCTTTTTTAATTAAACGATTACCGCCAGATTCAATATGAAAAGCAATGCCTTGTTCAACAAGAACTTGCACTTCCATCTCTGCGATATCGGCTTGAATCATCTCTATGTTCATCGATACATTTTTTTGGTCAAACGCTTTGTCTGAAGCAAAGGTTCGAATACTTTCTCTTACTTGCTCGCGGTTTTCAGGGGTTGTCCATAAACAATCTTGAAGTAACAGTAAATCCATTGGATTAATTTCATCACGACCACTAAAAAATGCAGAGGCTTTAAGTAATTTAACGGATTTTTTCCAACGGCGATCTGAAACATATAATGAATCATCATAAGACGCATTATGTTTCTCAAGCATGGTTTTTAGCTCAAACAGTTTTTCAAATACTTCTTCTGATAGAAGAAGTCCATCAAACTCTTTTTGCCACTGATGGTATTCTGCATCTGTAACGACTAATGTTGGGTCGATTTCAGTTTCTTGGATCGTGCCCGTCATCAGCATGGATTTAAAATTGTTTTTATCTTGGATACGATTAACAAATATGCGAACTAACATTCGATCATATAAGGCGTCTAAGCCACTGTCTTCATCCGGTAATTCATTTGAGGCAGAAATAAGAAGGCGCATTGGCACTGGAAGGATTTCATTGCCATTTTTAAAGGTTTTTTCATTAACCACAGTTAGCAAGGTATTAAGAATAGCAGGACCCGCTTTCCAAATTTCATCTAAGAAGACAACTTGAGCTGTAGGTAAATACCCTTGAGTCAATCGAACGTATTTGCCATTGTCTTTAAGCTCTTGAATTGATAATGGTCCAAAGACCTCTTCTGGTGTCGAGAACCTTGTCATTAAATATTCAAAATAGCTACTATTATCAAAGGCTTTAATTAATCGTTTCGCTATTAAGCTTTTAGCGATACCTGGAGGACCAAGCAAGAATACACTTTCACCAGAGAGTGCCGCAAGCAGACACAACCTCATTGTATCTTCTCGTTCATATACACCATCAGATAGCGCGGTTGTCAGTTTTTGAATACGTTCTGATAACAACGCTCGTTCTGCACTGGTTCTTATTGAGTTACCTTGCATTACACTCCCTTACATTTCAGATATCACACTTCTCTTGAGTATAATGTAATTTTTAATCGCTACCTAGTAGCCCTTTAGTGTAATTGGCTGATAAACAATCAAATAAACTGGCTATTTAATCGTAATTGGTCATTTTAAGTAATTCGCTCCAGCGTGTTTATTAAATACGATACAGAGTTTAACTCTCTTAAATTAAATAAATAGAAAGATCTCATTCTCATTATTTTCACATCTATAGGCACTATGTTATCGTTGCTCTAAAGTGAAACATAATAATAACAGTGCCATTCTGTATTCATCTGAAAATATATAATGCGCCAATGCAAGGAAGTAAACATGATTGATTTTCGCTCGGATACCGTAACAAGACCAACTCAAGCCATGCGTGATGCCATGGCGAATGCCCCAGTGGGCGATGATGTGTATGGTGATGATCCTACCATTAATAACTTAGAGGCATGGGCAGCAGAGCGACACGGTTTTGAAGCGGCGCTTTTCACTTCATCAGGTACTCAGGCTAACCTACTTGGCTTAATGGCACATTGTGAACGTGGTGATGAGTATTTATGTGGCCAACAAGCGCATAACTATAAGTACGAAGCGGGCGGTGCTGCGGTGTTGGGTTCAATTCAACCTCAACCTGTTGAAAATAATCCTGATGGTTCACTTTGCTTTAGTAAACTTGAAGCTGCCATTAAACCGGATGATTTTCATTTTGCCAGAACCAAGTTGCTGAGTTTAGAAAACACAATTAATGGTAAGGTTTTACCTCTTTCTTATCTGGCACAAGCGCGTGAGTTTGTAAATAAACACAACTTACAACTTCATCTTGATGGCGCACGAGTTTATAACGCAGCAGTTGCCCTTAATGTTGATATTAAAGAGATCGCTCAGCATTTTGACAGCATGACAATTTGTTTATCAAAAGGATTATCAGCCCCTGTTGGCTCTTTATTATTAGGTACTGCAGAATATATCCAAAAAGCACGCCGCATTAGAAAAATGCTCGGTGGTGGAATGAGACAAGCGGGTATTTTAGGGGCTGCAGCAAAACTGGCACTGACAGAACAAGTACCACAGCTAGCCATTGACCATAGCAACGCTCTGTATTTAGCAGAACAACTGAATACAGTCGCTGGTTTCAACGTTAATGTTAAGCATATACAGACCAATATCGTCTTTGCTCGTTTAGACAGTCAAATCGATATTCATGATGTTGTACAAAAAGCGAAAGAGCAAGATATCTTACTGTCTGCAAGTAACCCTATTCGATTTGTTACTCATAAAGACGTTTCAAAAGAAAACATTGATACTTTAATTGAGTTTCTAAAACGCGAAGTCTAATTGCCTACAAATAAAAATAGCAGCTCACTTCAGCTGCTATTTTTTAGAATAAAAGAGGGTAAATATTACCCTTCAATCACCCTCATTAACAACGAACCATCACACATCGCTTGTTTCACTAACGCTGCACCCGGCATTGTTGCTTGGGTATAAAAACGACTTTCAACTAATTTAGTGTCTTTGGCATACAGTGGTAATACTTGGTTTTGAATTGCATCCATAATCACTGGATAAAGCAGTTCTTTTGAGAGGTTAATTTCTCCCCCAATTAATACAATTTCAGGATTAAATAGATTAACCATGATCGCAATGGCTTCACCAAGGTTATGACCAAGCTCTGTAATTACTTGTTTTGCCAACATATCTCCTGCATTAGCCGCAAGACAAATATTTTCTATTGTTATCTCTTTATCTGTTAAGGATGTCTGATGCCCATCATTAATTAGCTTTTGAACCTGATCACGTAACGATTTAGCACTGGCTACTGTTTCTAGGCAACCTGAATTACCACAATGACAACGAGCACCCAATTTATTGATTTTGATATGCCCCATCTCACCAATATTGCCCGTTCTGCCTTGTAAAACTTCACCATTCATAATGATACCAGCACCAACACCATGGTGAATTGATACCAATATTGAGTTCTCGTGCTCTTGAGAGTTACCAAATAGTTTCTCTGCCAATGCCCAACTACGCGTGTCATTACCAACAAAAACAGGAAGCCCCGTTGCTTCGTATATTTTTGGTCCTAGAGGCAAGTTATCAACGTTATAATGAGGCATTTGAATAACAAGGCCTTGTGTTGAAATCACTAAACCTGGTAATGAAATGGCAATACTCGTGATCCTTCCAAGCACTTTAGAATATTTTTGAAAAAACAGTTCAATCTCAACCAATAATTTAGCAAGTAACTCATCTTGCTCTATTTCTTGAATAGTTTGCCTTTCTTCAATGAGCTGCTCGCCCCCTAACTCATGCAATGCAATCGTTAAGTACCCTCTGCCTAAACGTAGCGATAAAAAATGCCAACCGTTGTTATCTACTTCAAGCCCAATTGCAGGTCTACCACGACTATTTGCTTCTTGTACTTGCGTTTCTTTGATAAGGTGTGCATCAATTAATTCACGTGTTATTTTTGTAATACTGGCAGGCGCTAAATTACTTTTTTTAGAAAGGTCGATCCGAGAGATAGGGCCAAGTTGATCAATTAACTTATACACCCGTCCAGCATTTACTTGTTTTAAATGATCAATGTGTCCGGGTTGGGCCACGTACATGCTTCTCTCCAGTAAATAAATATCATCGCATATCATTTTTTTACTTTGCGAACAAATTGTGAAGTCCAAGTGTTAACCTACGTGACGTCTATCACGAAGAACATGAAATATTTACTGAAAATGCGACTTTAACACGTATTTCAATCACCAAATTTTGTAGTTTTTTATTTGAGTAAAATAATTATGTCATCGTCAACATTTAAGATTAATGAGCTATTCGAAACCATTCAAGGTGAAGGTACATTTACCGGAGTTCCTTCTATTTTCCTACGATTACAGGGCTGCCCTGTAGGTTGCTCTTGGTGTGATACCAAACAGACATGGGATGTAGAGCTCAGCGACCAAACTGATTTAGCCACTATTTTAGCGAAAACGGAAGATAACCCTAGCTGGACAGAGCTCACTAGCACTCAAATTATTAACATGCTTAAAGAACAAGGCTACACAGCCAAGCACATGGTTATCACAGGTGGTGAACCATGCATGTATGATTTAACGCCATTGACTGAAGAATTAGAACAGCATGGTTACCGTTGCCAGATCGAAACCAGTGGTACTTACCCTGTTCTCACATCAAAACATACATGGGTAACCGTATCACCAAAAATTAATATGAAAGGTAAACTTCCTGTTTTAGAAGAAGCCTTAATGCGTGCAAACGAAATTAAACACCCTGTTGGTACCCATAAAGACATCGAGCAATTAGAAATACTCTTAGACGGTGTAAAACTGCTTGATGATGTCACCATTGCATTACAACCAATTAGTCAAAAACCACGAGCAACCGAACTTTGTATTGAAACTTGCATCAACCGAAACTGGCGACTTTCTATACAAACGCACAAATATTTAGCGATTGCGTAATGCTTTTTTACAATTTCCTTGTATGAATCATGGAATTGTCATCATTCTCGATATATGTTTACTCGATCATGGAATAAACACAATAACATCCCTCTTGGAGATAATATGTCTAACAGACTACGTAGAACAAAAATTGTTACCACTCTTGGCCCTGCAACTGATCGTGATAATAACCTAGAAAAAATCATTGCCGCTGGTGCAAACGTTGTTCGTATGAACTTTTCACACGGTAGCCCAGAAGACCACATCATGCGTACTAAGAAAGTACGTGAAATCGCGGCAAAACTTGGTACTCACGTTGCTATTCTTGGTGACCTTCAAGGCCCTAAAATTCGTGTATCTACTTTTAAAGACGGTAAAATCCAATTAGCTATTGGTGATAAATTCACACTAGATAGCGATTTACCTAAAGGCGAAGGCAATCAAGACTCTGTGGGTCTAGATTATAAAGAACTTCCACAAGACGTTGTTGCTGGTGATGTACTGCTTCTTGATGACGGTCGTGTTCAACTTAAAGTAACTTCTGTTGAAGGTAACAAGGTTCACACTGAAGTAACCGTTGCTGGTCCTTTATCAAACAACAAAGGCATCAACAAACAAGGTGGCGGTCTTTCTGCTGACGCACTGACTGAAAAAGACAAAGCGGACATCATCACTGCTGCGGCAATGAAAGTTGATTACCTAGCGGTTTCTTTCCCACGTAATGGCGAAGACATGAATTATGCTCGTCGTCTGGCTCGTGAAGCGGGTCTTGAAGCAAAATTAGTTGCTAAAGTTGAGCGTGCTGAAACAGTAGCGACAGAAGAAGCAATGGATGACATCATCATGGCTTCTGACGTGGTAATGGTTGCTCGTGGTGACCTAGGTGTTGAAATTGGCGATCCTGAGCTAGTTGGTGTTCAAAAGCAACTTATCCGTCGTGCTCGTAGTCTTAACCGCACGGTTATTACTGCAACACAAATGATGGAATCAATGATCACAAGCCCAATGCCAACACGTGCTGAAGTTATGGATGTTGCTAACGCCGTACTTGATGGCTCGGATGCGGTAATGCTTTCTGCTGAAACAGCCGCTGGTGACTTCCCTGTTGAGACAGTAATGTCTATGGCAAGTGTATGTATTGGTGCTGAAAAAGTTCCAACGGTAAACGTATCTAACCACCGTTTAGATCGTCGCTTCACTACCCCTGAAGAAACGATTGCAATGTCTACTATGTACGCTGCAAACCACATGGAAGGCATCACGGCGATGATCACGCTTACTGAGTCTGGTCGTACTCCACTAATGATGTCACGTCTAAGCTCTGGTTTACCAATCTTTGCTTTATCTCGTAACGAAAGCACACTAAACCGTGCGGCTCTTTTCCGTGGTGTAACGCCAGTATTCTTTGATGAAAACGCTGACTCAGGTCTTCCATCAACGTACGCAGCAATCAATACGCTAAAAGAAAAAGGCTTATTGAGTTCTGGCGACCAAGTTATCATTACTCAAGGTGATGTAATGGATATCGTTGGTTCTACTAACTGTATGCGTATCATTACGGTTGAGTAATTAATCGATATTTAAACCAAAAGCCTCGTAGATCAAATTGATTTACGAGGCTTTTTTATGTGTTCTATTTTTTATAATTACTCAGATTTATATTATTTTTCAATAAGAATCACTCTGCATTCATAAGGTCTAAGAACCATACTCGACTGTGGTTTCTCCGCCTTCATATCTCCATAATTACTCAAAATATACTCTGTGCTTTGTCCTTGAACATCAAGATATAACCCTACTTCATTGTCATAAAAGTTATGAGCGGCAATTAATCGATGGGTTTCATTTTCACGTTGATAGCAGAACAGCTCTTTATGCTCTGGCATCAAATCGACATAATCCCCAGTGGTAATCACATCAATATCTTTACGCAGTTGAATGAGTTTTTTATAAAAATAAAATACCGACTCTTGATTTTCCAATGCGGATTCTGCATTCACTTGTGGGTAATTGTTAGCCACAGATAACCACGGTGTACCTTGAGTAAAACCTGCATGGCTAGCGCTATTCCATTGCATCGGTGTTCGTGAGTTATCACGAGACTTTTGATCTAAGATCTCCAACATTTCAGCTTCGGATACTGATTTTTCTTGATTGACCATAATGTCGAACATATTGGTACTTTCAAGATCTCGATATTGACCTATAGACGTATAATGTGGGTTAGTCATTCCGATCTCTTCGCCTTGATAAATATACGGTGTTCCTTGCATCATATGCACTGAAGAGGCGAGCATTTTAGCGGATAATTCACGATATTCTTTGTCATTACCTAAACGACTCACCACTCTTGGTTGATCATGATTACACCAGAATAAAGCCCCCCAGCCTTTGCCATTTAAGCCAGTTTGCCAATGATTGAAGATCGACTTTAACGATAAAAAATCAAACCGGGCTTTAGTCCACTTTTCCCCATTTTTGTAATCAGCTTTTAGATGATGAAAATTAAATACCATTGATAATTCTTTACCACCTTGAGATGAGTACTGCTGACAATGCTCTAACGTGGTTGATGACATTTCACCTACGGTAACCGAGCCATACTTTTGAAAAACGGCGTCGCTGATCTCTTGTAGATATTGATGTACTTTAGGACCATCGGTATAAAAGCGTCGCCCATCGCCACTTTTATCATTAGTAAATTCATGTGGCTTTGAAATAAGATTGATAACATCTAAGCGGAAGCCATCAACTCCTTTCTCAGCCCAAAAGCTAATAATGTCTTTTACTTCTTGACGAACTTTGGGATTTTCCCAATTTAAATCCGCTTGTTCTTTAGCGAATAAATGTAAATAGTACTGATTTGTCGCGTCATCTAACGCCCATGCATTACCACCAAACTTTGATTGCCAATTTGTCGGTTCTTTGCCATCAACAGGATCTTTCCAAATGTAATAATCACGATATTCACTTTCTTTATTACCAAGCGCAGACTGAAACCAATGATGCTCTGTTGAGGTGTGGTTAACAACTATATCCATAATAATACGAATACCACGCGACTTTGCTTCTTCCAGTAGATTATCAAAGTCAGTCATGGTGCCAAAACTAGGGTTAATCGAATAATAATCAGCGATGTCATACCCATTATCGATCATTGGAGATTGATAAATAGGTGTTAGCCAAATCGCATCGACACCCAATTTTTTAAGGTAATCTAACTTAGAAATAATACCTTGAATATCACCAGTACCTTTATCGCTACTGTCACAAAAACTTTTTGGGTAAATTTGATAGATAGTCGCTGTACGCCACCATTCTGAATTTGTCATGTTTATTCTCTCAACCACTAAAAAAGAGAACACCTCTGTTCATATTCACATCATTCAGAGGTGTTATTTCATATTTGTTTGTTACTGTTTATACCGCTGACACAGCTAGCTGATCTTTCGCCTGTGCGCGTTTATACATCGCAAGTGTCAATATTGCGGGAACAAAAATCGCGACTAGCATGGCAATACCATAAATGCCCCAATATTGTGGTTGTATAGAAAGAATACCGGGTAAACCACCAACACCAATGCCGTTTGCCATCACACCGGCCCCACCACAAATAGCCGCTGCAATAGCAGAACCAATCATTGCGCTTAACATTGGAAATTTATATTTTAAGTTAATCCCGTACATCGCAGGCTCTGTCACACCAAGGTAAGCTGAAATCGCGGCAGGCACTGAAATGTCACGCTCGCCACTTTTCTTACTGATAATGATAATCCCAACAACAGCAGACGCCTGAGCAATGTTTGATAATGCAATTAATGGCCAAATAGGTGTGCCGCCTAACTCTTGCATCAACTGTAAGTCAACTGCATTGGTTGTATGGTGAATACCTGTAATAACTAATGGTGCATAGAAGAAACCAAAGATCACAGACCCAACAATAGCAAAATCTCCAGTCATAGCCGCTTTAGCAGCCATCGCTACCCCATCACCAAGCACTCGACCAAATGGACCGATAAAAGCGTGAGCTAAAATGACAGAAACGATAATTGAAACAAAAGGCACAACAACAAGATATAGATAAGAAGGAACGATGCGCTTTAAATTTGTTTCAATAAAGGCCAGAGCAACCCCTGCTAGCATTGCAGGAATAACTTGAGCTTGATAACCGACCTTCTCGATAACAAACAGGCCAAAATCCCACACTTCAGGTACTTCTTTACCAATCAGATAAGCATTCATCAATTGCGGTGATACTAAAGTCACCCCTAATGTAATACCTAAAATTGGCGTCCCGCCTAACTTTTTCACCGTTGACCAACACACGCCAACAGGCAAGAAGAAGAATATAGCTTCACCAATCAACCATAAGAATGAATGAACGGTTGCCCAAAACTGGCTAATTTCAACTAAGGTTTGACCATCAAACATTTTTAGATCGCCAATGACGTTTCTAAAACCTAGGATCAAACCACCAGTGATAATAGCAGGCAGTAATGGAACAAATATTTCAGCAAGATGCGAGATCCCCCGCTCTAAAATATTCATATTTTGACGAGCTGCGAGTTTTGCATCCTCTTTTGACTCACCTTTATCGCCTGAAAGTTCATTCAATATCTTAAATACTTCATCAACTTCAGTCCCAATGACGACTTGAAATTGCCCAGCGTTGGTAAAACACCCTTTTACCATTGGGATTTTTTCAATCGCTTTTACATCAGCACCTTTGGTGTTATTTAATACAAAACGTAAGCGAGTCAAACAATGACTTACGCTAGCGATATTTTCTGATCCCCCGATCAGTTCGATCAAACGTTGTACGTCCTTTCTCTCTATTTTACTCATACCTTTGTCCACGTTGATTGTTATTCTCACACTCATGGGAATGTTCCCATTTCGTTTTAAGTATAATGACAAAGATGAAACAAAAAATAAATGGGAACAATCCCATAAGGTGAATCAGATCACAATAACGCGTGTTTTTTAGACAATATTAAAGAGATAAAGGCTGGGTTAGATGTGCAATACTTGCACTGGATTCTAATTGTTGTAAAAGCTGTTTGGCGGCGCTCTCCCCTGCATATTGATAGCCTGGATTAATACTAATAATGTTGGGGAATAGAAATGAAAGTAGCTCATTACCACCAACACCAGTGATCTGAACATCATTACGTTGTAACTCTTGGAGGCGCTTAGCAACCCCTAGAGCTAACGTATCACTAGCACAAACAATGGCTTGAATTTCATCATCAAGAACAGAATCAACTAACGCATAAGCACTGTTGTGATCTAACTGTCCCGTGGCAAAATTAGGAGAAATATCATACTCTTGGCACCATTCAAGATAAGCATCCAAACGTAATTTACCCGTTGTTTTATCGCTAGGATCAACACCGACATACGCAATATTTGTTAAGTGTAGTTCAGAAAGGTAATGTAACGCTTGTCTGATAACGCCATGATTATCGTAATTAATTGAGCTCACCTTATCCGTGTCCATTGCGATCACAATAATTCGCTCATTCCAACGCTCAATTTCAGCCATATCACAGTCTGTAAAACCAAATAAAATGACACCATCCACGCTGCGTTTTCTTAATACTTCTAAGTGCTCATTGGTTTTTTGAGTATCAAACTGGCTCTCCATGATCACGGCATCATAACCTTGCTGATAAATAATCTCTAAAATGCCGCTAATGGCTTTATTTTCTGAAGGTGAATCAAGACGAGATGTGATGATCCCTATTACTTTTTGACTGCCACCACGCATACTCTGAGCGGATTTAGAGGGAGTAAACCCAGACTCTTTGATTATCTGTTCTACTTTGAAGCGAGTTTCTGGTTTCACTTTTGGATCATTGGTTAATACACGAGAAACCGTCGATTTTCCAACACCAGCCATTTTAGCTATATCAAGAATCGTCAATTTTTTCGTCATATATTAAGTATCCAATAAGTAAAATTCAAAGTGCGATTATAGCTTATCTATTAAAATTCTAAACTGAAAATACTTACCTACAAGTATCTAATTTACATTTTCTTATATAACGAAAATATTTATTAGATTTTTGTAATATTACATCCCTATTGATATTAAGTTTGAAGCCAATCGAAGGTTATTAATTTCAACATCTAACTTCACCGAGAGTTTAATAATTTAATATTGAAATCATTAAATAACGTGATATTACTTCAAAATACTCAACCAAAAATAGAGGTGTATATGTATAAAATTTTAACTCTTTCTATTGCAGCCCTTCTTGCTGGTTGTGGTGGAGATAGCGATAGTGGTGGTGGAAGTAATGGCGGAAGTTTACACGTATTTAGCTCTTCACCACATGTTAGCGTACAGGGTAATGCGACAGAATCAACACGAGTAATTATACCTGTAAACTCAAAAGGAACGACCTCAAAAAACCTCTATTTTGGTGCGTTTTATGACAGTATCGCTATCCAATCAATTTATATGAATATCACCTCAGACAGCACAGGTAATCTTGAGGTTGATTTTATTCCTGGTTACGCTGTTGGTGATGGACAATCAACACATAATGTCTCTATCAATTTTTGCTATGATGAATATTGTAATGAACAAGTGTCTGGTTCTCCAATTAATGCCACCATCAATTATAACGTAAGCTTAGACGATGAAATTAGTATGGTAAGTGCAGAACCTACAATAAATCGAGAATACAATTATGACGATACTAATATCACCGATAACTTCACCTCAAAAGAAATTTCAATTACTGGCAGTAATAGCAACTCAGTTATCTTAAATCGGGGAAATGATAGCGACTTAATTAATAAATTTAATGTCACACAACGAGCTGGGTATTTCTTCGATCTTGCTCTAGGTTTAAAGTTACCAGGTAACCTATCAGTTGGTACACATAGTAAAAGCTTTATGGTCAATGCTTGTTATGATGACGAATGTGCCTACCCTATCAAAGGAAGCCCACTACTTGTTCCAATGACCTATAAAGTTAACTCTCCTATTGCTAGTGGTGACGAATCAATTGCCATAAATGATCCTCTTGCATTTGATTTCACAGTTAATGAAGCTGAATATATACAAGGGTTAGATGTTTTAGTTATGACATCAGTATCCCCTGAAAATGCCATCTACGTTTATGACATAAGCAGTAATACAACTGAAAAATTTGCACTTACAAGCTATCCTAAAAACCTATCCGTTGATCACAGTGAAAAACAAGGCCGAATTGCAGTTAGTCAATATTATGGTGTTTTTATTATAGATTATAATAAAGCAAGTCCATCCACCTCTTTCCAAAAACTTTTAAACTCAAATTCCAGCCAATCAAATATTGCAGTAAAAGGAGACTACGTTTATACGATAGATAGTGGATATAATTGGCAAGCTTTAGAGCGAATAAACATTAATACTGGTGATATTGAAACCAGTAATTCAAGCGAGTTTTATGGCGGGCCAATATTAAAAGTAACTCCAAATGGTGAAGCTTTGTATACACAAGATATAAACTCAAGCCCTCGCTCATTTTCAAAAGTCATATTAGATTCAGAACGTTGGGATGAGCAACCAAAATCAGATAGTTATCATGGTACTTATGATCATGGTGATGATTTTTGGTTTGACCGGACTGGACATTATTATTATTCACAAACAGGAGATTATTTTTTCATCTCTGACTTTGAGTTTATGGATATGACTCACGTAGGGCAACTTCCATTACAAGAATATGTAAACGGTGTTGGCTTAGATGAAACCGCTGAATTAAAGCACCTTTTTGATACAGGCGCTTATCTATGGGTTATTGAAGAATACCCATTTAATATGATCAGACAACTACGAAAATCAAATAATGCAGAAATCACACGCTATGAAGAAAAAACCTCTATGATAGATGGGGTAAATTACACAGAGTGGCCATTTTTTGTTTTTGAATCCAATAATGGTCATATTTTTACATTACAAAATGCTTATGACGGAAGCGACATAAAGAGAACATCGCTACTTAAACTTCAATAAATAAAATAAACGCACAAGTATAAACCTTGTGCGTTTTTATTTATCTCTAAAAGCTACTCATTACTCAAGTGATCACTTCTTCCAGCGATCATAAGCGCGGGTAACGATCTCATTCGCCGCTTTCCATTCCTTACTGTTTAATAACGTTTTTCTATCAAAGTGTTGTGTTTTTAATAGTGAATTAGCTTTTTCTACCGTTTGAATAGCTAAGTTATCTAATACTTCGACGGCTGATTTTCGATTGTTGCACATCAACACCATATCACAACCTGCATCTAATGCTTGCTGAGAGCGCTCTGCAGGCCCACCCATGATTGTGGCACCTTCCATGCTCAAATCATCAGAGA
This sequence comes from Aliivibrio sp. S3MY1, assembly GCF_028765575.1. Taxonomy (GTDB): domain Bacteria; phylum Pseudomonadota; class Gammaproteobacteria; order Enterobacterales; family Vibrionaceae; genus Aliivibrio. Next base: position 15,779 of record NZ_JARACO010000031.1, read on the forward strand.
ACACCAAGCCGTTAAAGTTAAGCTGTTTACGCAATACGTCTTGCAACCAATAAGAAGACCCACTCGCAGGTGATGCATCATACTCAGGGTAGATAACATGTGCTGGCATCATCGCATCTAAAATACCCGCTTCTATTTGTGCTTTAAAAATCGCCATATCCAATTCAAAAATATTGTCACGGTGATCATAAGGGGTTTCTAAATGGGAATCCGCGATCACACCACCGTGCCCAGGGAAATGTTTCCCTGTCGTAGAAGTGCCCGCCGATTTCATGCCTTTCATAAAAGCGGTGCTGTATTTAACGATAGTATTAATGTCATCACCAAATGCACGGTTACCAATCGCTTTACAATCAAAGCCATTATCTAATACAGGCGCAAACGTAAGGTCGATGTCATGAGCAACGAGCTCTGAACACAATAACCAGCCTGCCGTTTTCGCTAACTCAAGGCCATTATCCATTTCAGCATACGCTTGCGCAGGTGGAATAAGCGTAAATTCATCTCTAAAACGCTGAACTCGGCCGCCTTCTTGGTCAACACCAATTAGAATTGGGCGCCCTGCCGCTTTACGAATAGAAGCGGTTAATGCTGCTAATTGCTTTGGATCATGATAATTTCGAGCGAAAAGAATTAATCCACCCACTGTTGGATGTTGAAGCAACTCGCGCTCTTCTGCATCTATTTCGTACCCTTCAACATCTAGCCATAACGGACCCATAACGTTCTCCAAATCGTCTTAATTTTTATAGGCTTAAAGTATCACGCCCTTTCTCATTTTAACATCTTATCTATGGAAATTTTGTGTCAATTGTGTGAGTAACATAGATATTATCTCAACACTTTATGGCACAATAAACTCGTTAATTAATCCGTAGTTATGGAGTATCCACATGGAAAAATACATAGGCTTAATGTCAGGAACCAGTTTAGACGGGGTCGATGCGGTTGTCGTTGAGACAAATGGCACAAAAATCAACCTACTTGGTCATGCCGATTTCCCACTGGATCCTCAACTAAAAGCAGATTTACTGGCGGTTTGTACTGGGCAGCAAACTAACCTAAAAGTGATTGGAGAAATCGACCATCGTTTAGGTCACTTATTTGCGGATGCGACACTCCATCTTCTTCATACACTCAATCTTAAACCAGAAGATATCACAGCCATTGGTAACCATGGACAAACGGTTTTTCATTCGCCTGACGCACAATATCCTTTTACGATGCAACTTGGTGATAGCAATATCATCGCGGCTAAAACAGAAATTAATACCGTTGCTGATTTTCGCCGTAAAGACATGGCACTAGGCGGACAAGGCGCACCATTAGTACCCGCTTTCCACCACACCTTATTTGGTAAGCCAGAAAGTACACACGTTATTTTAAACATTGGTGGCATCTCTAATATTTCTATTTTACAGAAAGACTCCCCTGTTATCGGTTATGACACAGGCCCGGGTAACATGTTAATGGATGCATGGATCACCAAGCACCAACAAGTAAGCTATGATAAAGATGGCGCATGGGCTCGTAGTGGATCCGTAATTGATGAACTTTTGATAAACCTAAAGCAGCATAGCTATTTTGCTCGCCCTTATCCAAAAAGTACCGGGCGTGAGCTATTCAACTTAGATTGGTTTTCTCAATATATTGAAAATACCCCTTATCTACCACAGGATGTGCAAGCAACGTTATTGGAGTTCACCGTAGCTACGATTGTCGATCAGGTTCTAAAATTCCATGTTGGAGAGTGTGCAAAACTGCTCGTTTGCGGGGGTGGTGCTCATAACCAATATCTAATGGAAAGACTGCAATTCCATTTACCAAAATGGGCAGTTGTTACCACTAACGACTACAATGTAGATAGTGACAATATGGAAGCAATGGCGTTTGCATGGTTAGCACATCAACGAATTCATGATTTACCAAGCAACGAACCGGATGTGACGGGCGCTTCTCGTTATGCAAGTTTAGGTGTAATCTACCCGGCATCTTAAATAGAAATAATAATAATTTAAAGTAGCTCATATGCATATTGCAGAACAATTAACGCCATTATGGCGCAGCAAAAAATCACCTGATTCTTGCCACTCTTTAAAAGAGCAATTGGCCTGGTTAAACGATGCTGATGATAACTTCAAACTCAAAGCAATCAATAAAGAACAGCTGGATGATAAGCACTTACCATTAAATCAGTGGTTACCAGCCAACTTATCTAACGCGATTGAGTTATTTGGCAAAAAAAACGACGTCAATACGAACGTTTCAGCTTCCATGTGGCTAAAATCATTTAATAACCAATTTTTTACCAGCCTAGTCGCGCTACGTTTACGCTTTAATCGCGTTCCTATTATTCAGTTTAACGATATTTTCATTTCAACCCCCAATGGCGAAAAAATAAAATCACTAAAAATTAATAACGCATGCCCTTTTATTTGCCTTGCAACCGATCCTTTGGCATCTTCACCTCAAGCAACCGTCGTAAAGAGCCAAGAGAAACTTGATGACGCATTTAGCCATTTATTACAGCAGATAGGTGGTGGGCTAAGTGTGCTATTTGAACAAGAAAGACTGAAACACAAACCATTTTGGGGAGCCGTTTCACTGGCTGTCAGCGTCTTTTTCATGCGCTTGACTGAAAATGGATTATCTTCTGATCTAGCAAATCAACTTGCGCCACAAGCACAGCAATGGCTCAATAGCGTAATGCCAGAAATTGGCAAAAACCTTGCTCATATACGAGTAGCAGAAAATAAACATCAGGCAATTCTTTATGTCCAACGTGAAACCTGTTGCATGAAATACAAAATAGATGGCAAGAAGAACTGCGCTACCTGCCAGTTATTAAATGAAGAAGAGCGTCATAAAAAGAACATTAAGCGTATTCCTTAAACGGCAAACCAATTAATAAGCCTATCAAGAGTAATGTGTTTGTCACCCTGCTGACATATTACTTTTACAAATATTAAACAAAACTGACATTAATCTTTCATATATAAATTTTATCTTAGAACCCAAGCAAATAACTAAACCTAAACGGACTGTTTTGGTTAATTTAAAGGTATGGGATCTAATGAAAAAATTACTACTATCGACAGCTATTTTATCTTCTTTTGTATCAGCCCCTCTTTTAGCAGCAACGATTTACGATCAAGATGACACTCAACTAAAAGTGGGTGGCAGAGCCGAAGCTCGTGCAAATATCTCTGATAATAATCAAACCGTAGCAGATAGTTCATTTGAAGACAAAAGTCGTGCTCGTATTAATTTAAAAGGCAAAACTAAAATTAACGATAGCTTAGGAGCATTTGGTACCTATGAAGTCGAGATTGGCAGTGGTAAAAACAATACTGTAAATACGCGTTACTTATTCGCAGGTTTAAGCACAAATATTGGTAACTTCTCATATGGTCAACAAGATTCAGCGCAAGTAATGATCACCGATTACACTGATATTTTAGCTACATTCGGTGGTGATGCCGCTGATTTAACAACAGGCAACAAAGACAAACGTGAGAATAACTTTTTGTACTCTGGTGAGTTTGATGCACTAACCATTCAAGCAAACTACATTGCTAGTAACGAAAAGAAAAACGATAGCTTTGGTATTTCAGGTATGTATGCATTACCAATGGGCTTAGATTTTGGTCTTGGCTATACCTCTGGTGAACAATCACCAGATGGCGTAACAAAAGTAGATGCTGAACAAATCAACTTAGCGGTTCGCTACACACTTAATGCCTTTATGGTGTCTGGCTTATTTACAACAGGTGAAGTCGATAAACTTGATGCCACTGGCTATGAACTTGCCGCAGCTTATAAACTTGACCAATGGGTTTTCCAAGGCGTTTATAACTTCCAAGAAATTGACAGCAATGACACAGCAAACAATGTTGCCATTGAAGCCATTTACAAATTAAACAAAAGCTTTCGTACCTATGCAGGCTACAAGTTTGAGCAGATTGATAACCTAGATGACCAACTTCAGTTTGGCCTACGTTACGATTTCTAATCCAGCTTAATGCACCAAAATTTTAGCGCTCTGGGTGGAGGGCTAAATACAAATCCGAAACCATTACTGCATGGTTTCGGATTTTCTTTTCTTAAAGAGACAGAGTACTTGGGTAAAGTATCAAGATCTGTTATAACGTACCCTTAAATCACTACTATTATATGGTTACTCATGAAATTACTTGTTCGCAATCTTCCTCGTACTATGTCTGAATTCCAACTGCGTGAAATGTTCCAAGTACACGGTTCATTCAAATACTGTAAGTTAGTAATCGACGAAATTACTGGTGAATCAAAGGGCTTTGGCTTTGTTGAAATGCTAGTAGAAGAAGAAGCGTTAGCCGCTATTGCAGCAGAAGACGGTAAAAAGTTTGGTAAAGACAAAATTCGTGTAAAAGCTGCAGAATAAGCCACTTACTTCTGTAAACCAAACGCATTCGGGTGATTCAAAAATCAGCGGTCTCAACCTATTTTTGAATCACTTATCTTTATGCGCATCATTCTGCAATATCCCCCTATTTCATCCCTGCTAATATAGATATCATTATGCCTACGTCTGATCTGTGTTTTACCTCTTTTTCTCATCCAATTGACAACCACACTTTGCCTGAGCGATTCACTTTTCCATTTTATTATGAACCGCATCCGTTATGTGAATTAGCTGCAAAACAGTTACAGCGTTACTTAGAGAACCAAACTGAATGGCAGCATAACTTTGGTTTAGAGAATCAATTATCGACCGCAGGCAACAACGAAAAAGCCATTGGTAAGATGTTTGGTGTATTACTCGTTCAACATTCATCAGGCGAGATCGGGTTCTTATCTGCGTTTTCGGGAAAAGTGGCTGACAGCAATCATCTTCCCCACTTTGTTCCTCCGGTCTTTGATATGTTAGAAGAAGACGGATTTTTTAAAGCAGAGTTAGCAGAGATCACTGAGATAAATGCAATCATCAAACAGCAGCAGATGAATCCATTACTTGCTGATTTAACCACATCAGTAAAAGCAGAGACTATCGCTTCACAAGAGCAATTAGAAGCCCAACGCCAAGTGATGATTGAAGGGCGAAAGTCACGTAAAGAACAACGTGCAGAAGCAGAAATCAACGCTAAAGATGGCTCTCAAGAATCAATCGATACGCTAGAGCAACTAAAGATACAATTGGGTAAAGAAAGTATCCAAGAGAAAAATACATTAAGAGATCTTAAGATCTTTTGGGACGATAAAGTTAGCCGTATTCAACATCAATTAGATGAGATCAATAGCGAATTATCGCAATTAAAAACAGCGCGCAAAAATCTATCTAATGCATTGCAAAAGAAGCTATTTCAGCAATATAAATTCTTAAATACCCATGGTGTAGAAAAAGATCTCAATGATATTTTCAAAGACACGCCAAACCATACTCCCCCAGCAGGATCAGGTGAATGTGCTGCACCTAAATTATTACAATACGCCTTTGCTCATGGTTTAAAACCGTTAGCATTAGCTGAGTTTTGGTGGGGTGTTGCTCCAAAATCTGAAATACGCCAACATAAAAAGTTCTATGCTTCTTGTCAAAGTAAATGTCAGCCAATTTTAGGCCATATGCTTGAGGGGATTGAAATGGATGAAAACCCATTACTGATAAACCCAGCAGAAGGCAAAGACATTGAGATCGTTTATGAGGATGAGTTCATGCTTGTCATCAATAAACCCGCTGACTTTCTATCAGTACCCGGTAAGAATATACAAGACTCAGTGTATACACGCATTCAACAACGTTTCCCTAATGCAACCGGAGGGTTGATCGTTCATCGCTTAGATATGGCGACCTCTGGATTAATGATATTGGGGCTAACCAAAAAAGCACATAAACGATTACAGAAACAGTTTATCAATCGCACCATCGAGAAGCGTTACACCGCCTTAATTGATGGTGTATTGGCACAAGATAAAGGCATGATCACACTGCCATTGCGTGGGGATCTATATGATCGCCCTCGTCAGTTAGTCTGCTTTGAGCATGGAAAACCAGCAGAGACAACGTATCAAGTCATTAAGCGCATAAAAGATAAAACTAAAGTTTATCTGTACCCAAAAACTGGACGTACTCATCAATTACGAGTTCACTGCGCTCATCATTTAGGCTTAAACATGCCAATTACAGGTGATGACTTATATGGTAAGAAAGCGAACCGATTACACCTACACGCTGGTTATTTATCTCTGACTCATCCAATGACTAAAGAGCCAATGGAATTTGATATTGAGGCGGAGTTTTAATATGCAACCACACAACATAGCATCTTCAAAATTTACACGATTTTCTGGTCAGATCGATACTATTGCTCTGCCTGAGCGTTTTACCTTTCCTTATTTCTACGTCCCACATCCATTGGCCTCACTTGCAATGGAAGAGCTACAGCACTATTTGGATAATCAAAAAACATGGTCCCATGACTTTAGCACTCAAGGTAAAATGTTTGCCGTTCTCGTCGTCAAAAATCAACAAGGTGAACTTGGTTATCTCTCCTCTTTTGCTGGCACGCTTTCAGACAGTGAAGAAAGTCTCAGTCAAGCGCCTGATTTTTTTGTTAATGCTATTTTTAATAACCAAGCGCACCATAATCTATTTTCTAACCAAGAAAACGAAATCAAAACCCTTGAAGCAGAGATTATCCGATTAGAAAACGCGCCTGATTTTGTCGCATTAAAAGAGAACCTAGCCGCAAGTACGGCTCAATCAGAACAAGAAATTTCAGCGTTTCAGCAAGCAATGGCGGCAGCAAAAAAAGAACGAAAACTGCGTCGCTCTCATGCTGAATCAGGCTCTGAATCACCATTATCTCAAGATGAATTAAGCGCCTTAATTACGCTTCTTGGAAATCAAAGCAGTCGTGAAAAACGAGATTTAAAGCAGTTAAAACAGCAATGGCAGCAGACTATTACTGAATTAACCACGCAGCACAATGAATGCCTTGAAGCGCTTAACGTAGTTAAACACCAGCATAAAAAATTACGCCAAAAAGTAAAAGATGATGCATTAAAAGCGACTCTATTTCTTAATCAAGCTGGTGTATCAAAGAGTCTGTTTGAGCTATTTAATCAAAATAATTCGACTACACAGACTCAAGATCCAATCCCTTACTCAAGTGAGCAAAACTTACCTAAGCTACTGCAAGCGGCTTTTACATTAGGCTATACACCAATAACATTAGGTGAATTTTGGTGGGGTTCTGCACCGTATGAGCAAGTTCGCCAACACAAAAACCGCTATCCCGTATGTCAAAGCAAATGTTTTGAAATCATCGAACACATGCTTGATGGTATTTATGTTGATGATAGCCCATTAGAACAAACGCCCTCTTATGGAAAAGAGTTAGAGATCGTTTATGAAGATGATGTCATGGTCGTTGTTAATAAGCCTGTTGAGTTTTTATCGGTACCCGGTAAGTTTATTACTGATTCTGTCTATACTCGAATTCAAGCGCGCAACCCTACCGCTACAGGGCCTTTAATTGTTCATCGCTTAGATATGTCGACCTCTGGCTTACTCGTATTAACCTTAACGCCAGAAACCAATAAACAGGTACAAAAGCAGTTTATTGAGCGCACAGTAGAAAAACGCTATACCGCTCTACTTGAAGGTAATATCAGCAATGACAGTGGTTTAATTACGCTACCATTACGCGGGGATATGGAAGATAGACCTCGTCAAATGGTTTGCCATAGTGACGGTAGAAGTGCAGAAACATCTTACCAAGTTATTGAGCGTAAAAATAATCGAACTAAAGTTCATCTATACCCTAAAACGGGCCGCACTCACCAACTTCGAGTGCATTGTTCACATCAAGCAGGATTAAATACCCCGATTGTGGGCGATGATATATATGGCTTTAAAGCAAGTAGACTGCATTTACACGCAGGATATTTAAAATTTCGTCACCCTATCACTGGCAGCGAGATGGAATTTGAAGTCGAGGCTGAATTTTAATTGTTTTATAAATAGCTCAAAATAGTCAACTGGCACGAGGTCGTGCCAGTTTTTTATCTTATTCATCAAGTAAAGATTGCTTTTTTTTGTAAAAGAGTTATTTTTCGTCATCTTATAAATCACTCGGTCACGTCGCCCGATGATGAATAGCCCTTAATCAAGCACTTTTCTCTGCCCAATTTATCGCTCAATGTTATGAGCTCTCGCTTGTCTATCTGTTTTATAATGAATGATTAACTATGTTTAAGTACGCACCTCGAATTGATTACCCATTGCTGATTGCTATTTCATTACTCATTTTACTTGGCTCACTCACTGTATGGAGTGCCAGTGGTTTCAGTGAACCTATGTTAGAGCGACATCTTATTCGAGCTTTCATTGCTATTGGTTGTATTGTAGTAATGTCTGCTATTCCACCACGAACCTATGAACGAATAACACCATATCTATTTGTATTGTCCGTTATTCTACTGCTTGGTGTTATCGTTGCAGGCGACAGTACCAATGGCTCTCAACGCTGGTTGGCTATTGGTCCAATTCGATTTCAGCCTTCAGAACTGGTTAAAGTTGCCATCCCTCTTATGGTTGCATGGATACTAGTAGCAGAAGCTGGCCGCCCTGATATGAAGAAAATTATCATCTGCTTACTGGTCACCGCTATTCCTGCTCGTTTGATATTCATCCAACCCGATCTTGATGGTGCTATATTCACTATTATTTACGCATTATTTGTGCTCTATTTTGCAGGAATGAGCTGGAAAATTATTGGCTCTTTTCTCGGTGGGATTGCCGTTATCGTTCCAATGTTATGGATCTTTGTGATGGCTGCTTATCAGAAAAAACGCGTTACTCAATTTCTTGATCCCGAATCAGATCCCCTTGGGGCTGGATACCAAATTATTCAATCATTAATTGCCGTTGGTTCTGGTGGAATGCGTGGTAAAGGCTGGACAAATGCCACACAAGGACAATTAGGATTCATTCCAGAAAGCCATACTGACTTTATTTTTTCAACTTATGCTGAAGAATGGGGGTTTTTCGGTTGTTTGATTTTACTTGGGCTATATCTGTTTATTACCGGTCGGGTAATTTGGCTTGCTTACCAATGTGAATCTTCATTTAATCGTTTAGTCAGTACTACTTTTGCTCTTAGTTTCTTTATGTATGCTTTTATCAATATAGGAATGGTAACTGGGCTATTACCTGTTATGGGCAGTCCATTACCCTTTTTTAGTTATGGTGGTACAGCCATGATTACCCAAGGGATCTGTTTTGGTATTATTATGTCTCTTTGTCTAAGTAAAGTATATAAACCTTAATAATCATAAGTTTATAAAAATATCACCTATAGTGTCGAGATTGTGTTTGGTATGCCTTACTTATAATATGAACTTTTTATGACAATGAATATTTATAGTGACATTCTCAATAACTTAGCATAATCTCGATCTTCCTGACAATGCTCATCTTAGCAAGGTATCAAAGACTTACTGGGATTAGCATCATACCTATTGGTTTGATAATTTTAACTTCGAGCTTTTATGACAAATACTCTATCTATCGGTGCATTAGAATCCTTTCTAATTGCTATTGCCGTGCTATTCCTTGGCCATTTCATTAACTCTAAGTTTGGTCTTTTAAAACGATATAATATCCCTGAGCCTATCGTTGGTGGATTAATTGTGGCTTTTGCCATTACTGTTTTACACTTTCAAGGCATCAGTCTTGAATTTTCACTGCCTTTACAAAACACATTCATGCTAATGTTTTTTAGTACGGTTGGCCTTGCCGCTAACTACACACAATTACTAAAGGGCGGCACCAAAGTATTCCTCTTCTTAGCCGTTGCTTCGTTCTATATCATTATCCAGAATGCGGTCGGTGTTGGACTTGCTAGCGCAATGGGGTTAGACCCACTAATGGGGCTTATTGCTGGCTCAATAACCCTCTCTGGTGGACACGGAACAGGAGCGGCTTGGTCACAAACCTTTGCGGAAAACTACCAAATCAATACGCTAGAGTTAGCAATGGCTTCTGCTACGTTTGGTTTAATCATGGGCGGTTTAATTGGTAGCCCAATTGCACAACGATTAATTCAAAAGCATAATTTAGAATCAGAGTATGGTATTGGTGTTGATACCCACACCCGCTTCCCTGAGCTTGTCACTTATAATGAGCGTGAAGAAGATAAAGTCACAGCGAAAAAAGTCATTGAAATGCTGTTTATCTTGCTTATCTGTGTGGTTGGATCTAAGTATTTAAGTCAATTTGTAAATAGTTTTGGTATTGCTTGGCTAAAAATTCCTGATTTTGTTTATGCCCTATTTGTCGGTGTATTCATTACCAATCTCTGTGAAGTCACTAAAGCACGTAAAATCGACACTGAAACGGTTGATATTTTAGGAACGGTTTCACTTTCCTTATTTTTAGCCATGGCATTAATGAGCTTAAAACTTTGGAATATCTTTGATTTAGCCATACCTTTCTTAATTATATTAACCGTTCAAACTATCGTTCTGGCGTTATTCTCATATTTCGTTACGTTCCGTGCGATGGGATCAAACTATGACGCGGCAGTAATGGTGGGTGGTCATTGTGGCTTTGGTCTAGGAGCAACACCAACAGCAGTAATGAATATGGGATCATTAGTTTCTCGCTTTGGTCCATCTCCACAAGCGTTTATGGTTGTTCCGATTGTTGGCGCATTCTTTATCGATATAACAAACCTGATAATTCTTCAAGCTTATATTAGTTTCATTGGATAATAAAAAATAAGCTATAAAGTATAAACTTTATAGCTTATTAATCGAACTTATATTGTAAATTGATCTATGTTTTTAGATAAGTTAGAAATGCTTTTATTCATATTTTTAACTTGCTCTGAAATTACATTTGAGACGTCCATACATACTTGAGACATGTCCCTTACATTAACAGCATTACCGTTAATCTCTTCAATCACACAAGTTTGCTCTTCACTTGCCGTAGAGATTTGGTGACTCATATCAGATATAGAATTTAAGTTGTTATCAACAATTTCGATATTATTTCTAGAAACAATAGATTGCTCAACACACTCTTTAATTGTATTTTGACTTTGTTCCATCTTCTCACTTACATCAAGTGTCTTAGTTTGTAAGTTAGAAATGATACTATTAATTTCAATCGTAGAATGCTGTGTTTTTTGAGCAAGTACACGCACTTCATCAGCAACAACAGCAAAACCTCGTCCCTGCTCTCCTGCTCTTGCCGCTTCAATAGCAGCATTTAATGCCAATAGGTTCGTTTGATCTGCAATATTACTGATCATATCTAGAACACTGGTTATCTTGTTACTATCATTACGTAACTCAGAAATTAAAACATTACAATCATCAATTTCAGTAGAAGCTAAAGCAATCACTTCAGATGTATTTAAAACAATTTGCTTAGTCTGATTACATTCTTTGGTTGCATCAGTAGTAAAATTAGCAGAATTATTGATATTACTTGCAATTTCATTTGATGCGCTTTGCATTTCATTAATTGCAGTTGCTAGCATATCAACAGAATTAAGTTGCTGAGTTATTGCTTTTTCATTTTCTTTTGATTGCTGATTCATTAAGTTAAATGCATCATTACTAATATCAATACTTTCTTTTACTGCATTGATTACATTAACAATTTTCAATCTAAAAGAACGAATTGATTTCATGATACTGCCGATTTCATCATTCACAAAATCATTGCTTTCAATAAATGTACATACTTCGCCATCTCGAAGATCCAATGATATGAAAGTATTTAAAGAAGCATTTATCAATGCTATACGGCGATTCAAATCTTTTGAGATAAGTAGTCCACTAACTACTGAAACCAATGTTATAGATACAATAATAAATATAGCAAAGTACAAAGTATTTAATCGTTCTTGTTTTGATATTTGTCTATACTCTTCAAGAAAAGTATCTATTTTCCCTGAAAGATCACGTATATTATTATTAATTTTACTATAAACTACTAAACTATCATTAACCAGTTTAGTTCTAGGCTCTAATATTCTTCCATTTTTAATAGCATCAACATATTTAACATATTCATTAATTTCATTACCTAACGAATTTAATTGTGCTTTTTCATTCTTTATAACATCTAAATCAAATGTACTGTATGAATTTAAAAGAGAATTAATATCTGATATCAAAATATTTCTTTCATTCAAATCATCTTTATCTTCAAAACGGATAGAAATCAATGCAAGATCTGATCTTCTTAAGGAAATTAATTTTTTTTCAAAGCTATCAAATATTTCTGATGACTCGATCACTTGTCTAAATAAAAACTGCTCTGTTTTATCATTTTCAACATAATTCATATATATAATATTTAATGATACAAACAACCCCATTGCATTAAATGCCACTAAAAATAAAATTTTATTTTTTAATGAAAAATTCTTCATTTTATAACCTTCAATAATAATTATTATACTGCTTAATCTATTCCAAACAAATAAACCATCAATAATGAAATCTAATCATTTCCTAACTCATTAAGTATGACATTAAGATTAATACACTTTGACATAACTTCTTTATAGTGATCATTATTATATATTGGCTTTGATAATTCATTGATAAGCCAACAATTTAAGTCAATTAACTTCAATACTGCCTCTTTATTATTAACCAACAAAAGAGGATCTTTTTCCATTGCAAACTTTAATATTTCACACGCATCAGAAATTTTATTAATTAAAAAAACATAGTCTATCTTCATCGAGAAATCACTCCTAAATCACTGTTATTTAATAAAATAAATAATAACGAGACATATGAGAACACTCTAATTATAGTTAGTTACATTTAATTACATGATTAATGACACTCAATAATTTAGTGTCTTTATATATTTTTAATTATAAATTAAAATAAAACATTAACAGGCATTCCTTCCACCCATGATTCTTTCTCTAATTTATCATTAAACATCACCTTCACCTTAAGCAAGGCCTTAGCTCCTTCAAAAGGTTTTGCTAACTGAGCTGGTAATTTAGATGTCGTTTCAATTGTAATATATACATAGCCTTTCAAACGTTCTCTATTCGGCAGAGTTACCGTTACAGAAGCTCCTTCTATTGCTTTACTTATATATTTTGGTTCTAAATATACAATAACAAACGGTTCTAATTTCGATGACACAGTAACCAAATCATCACCTTTTGTTACTCTTTGACCAACAACTGCATGTATATCTAAAATAGTACCATCTAATGGTGATCTAATATTAAGAGCATTATATTGACTTAATTTCGTTACTAATTCTTGATTTAACCCTCGGATAACTTGAGCTATTCCACCAGCAAGATTAAGTTGATGTTCATTTATTTTAGCTTGACGTAAATCAATATCAGCATTAGTCATTAAATTTTGAGCATTACTGTGCATACCAATAATGGCGGCATAATCAACTTGTGATACCTTACCTTCTCTTATGTACCCATCATACTTTTCTTTTAACTTGGTTATTTTAATTAAATTCAACCTTGCATTATTAACCGCTAATAAATATGGACCAAAGTCATCTTTAATTGTATTTTTGTTATCGCCTAATTTTTTTAGCTCACGCCTTAAAAATGAAATATCTTCATTTAATATTTTATCTTCTAAAGATAAAATATTTTCATTTTCAAAAATACCCCCTCCCTCTTTAGCATTAATATCAACGACTAATCCATCTTGAGGTGCGGTTAAAACAACTGGATTACTGGTAATAATCCCAGGTGCAATCGTTAATATATACTCTTGGAAAAACAAATATAACATCACAAATAATGGACTTAATACTAAGGCTAAAATTGAATACCAACGTATGCGATAACCTCCTCTTTTAGCGTTACCATAAACGACTTTCATGCCATTCTCAGTTGTTGGCTGTTTATTTTTTTCTAAGTGAAACTTAACTTTCATAATGTCTAAAACCGTTTCCCACGTTTAAGTACCCACCATGGAGCCATACTTGATTCTTCATGACTTCTTCTCGTCACTTCATTAACCATTGAAAATGCAGTTATTAATCTCATAAAAAATGCATATAATGGATAAATTGGTAACCAAATTAATAATTTGACATCTTCCCTTGCTCTTTCTGATACCAAACCAATATAAATCGAAAACGTAAGAAGTATAAAAACCATATATATTAGATATATAAAAAGTAACATTGCTAAAATCACGGTTACTGGATAATTAAATAAAATATGCAAAGTAAATAAAACCATCAAAAGTGGTAGTATCACGTTTTGAATTACCCCATACACTAATGTATATATGAAATTACCCCAACCCAATAACTTTGGGGTTAGTCCACTCTTATGTTTTCGCAAAAATAGAAAAAGTAAATCGCCATCCCATCGTAATCTCTGCATGATCAATATTTTTAATGTATCAGGGGCATCTGTATGCCCAACCGAATGAGGAGAAAATGCTAATCGACTGTTTGGGTGACGTCCTTTGTATTGCTTTAATCGCATAGTAAGATCAAGATCTTCAGCGGTATGAGTATCCCACCCCCCAACTTGTTTAATCACATTTACGCGAAAAGCACCAAATGCCCCAGAGATATTATTTAATACCCCCCAGTTACTCATTCCTGTTTTACCTGCTTGCATTGACATCATATACTCAAGTGACTGCATACGGGTTAAAAAGTTAGTATCCCAATTGCGAACTCGAAGTGCCCCGCCAGAAGCAAGAACGTTTGGATCAGAAAATTGTTTCGCCATCTCCCAAGCCATATTATTATCGAAGGAGGTATCGCCATCAACATTGATAATTAGGTCATTCCTTGCTTCTGATAAGCCTGCATTTAATGTTGATACTCGACCTCCGCGTTGCCATTTAGCGACTACTTTTACTCTTCTCATCTCGCAAAACTGATGCCTTTTAGCCCCATTTAATGCCGCTTTATAAGTATCTTCGTTTTGTTTGGCTCCATCAACAACGACTAATATCTCAATAAAATTCGGATATACCTGTTCAACTAAAGTATCAATAGTCTGAGCAATAGCATCACCTTCTCCATAACAAGTAATAATAAAACTAATCGTAGGATATGTTTCTGGCTCTGCATTGCTTAAGTTCCATGACCAACGAAAAACACCCGTTGATACCAGCAGAAATAATGGTAATTCAATAAAAATCATAATTGGGAAAAATATAAAGATGAGCTCAATATCTTGCTTCAGCATCCCAATCATAGAATAAAAAACGTATTCAAACTCGTTCATTATTCGATAGCGCCAAGTTGATCAACTAACCATAAAGAGGCATCATCATTTAATGATGGTTCAGGCAAGGACCAAATATGCACATTTAAAACAACTAATTCAGACTCAATTTTATCAGCGATGATTTCTACTTTTTTCTGTAAAACGGATAGCGACTCAATGGGTGTCATTGGCATAAGTAGTAAAATCATGTCAGAACGATACTGACAACAGATATCGGTATCACGCAAAATTCCATTCAAATCATTAGATATCTGATCAATTAATTGGGCTAATTTAGCCTCTCCAAATTGATTTGAATAAGCTTCAATTCCAGATAACTTAATACCTAACAATATATGATTATGCTTATGTCTAATCGCTAATTTATTAACCCAAACTAATAAATTATCAAATGATTCCCCACCGATAAGACCTTTTAATGACAATTCTTGACTAAATGAATTTTGACCATACATCATTACGTTTTTAACTTGTTCATCAGCTTTGTAGGTATTAATGTGACGAGTAATTAAGTCATCTATTTCATTACTGTCTGAACATGATAAACATCTGACTCTAGCGGCAGACTCAGAAAACGTATAGTCGCAATCTAAACACTTATAATTTTCTAATGGTCGGTCATAATCGACGCCAATGTGTCTCAATTGAGTTAAGCAAGTTGGGCACTCTAACTTACCACGTTGCGTAAACTTATCTTGCTTACCTACATGGCCGCAAGTAAAGCAATGTAATGAAATAGACTCTTCAATATCTACACTTTTACAAGAAGGACAGGTTTCAATATAATTCTGATGACCACTATGGCAACTTGGACACAGCCTAATTCTATCAACTGTATATTCTTTCTTTAAATTTCCTCGCTTCACTTCTAATTGAAGATAGTTAATAAACGTACTTTTATAACCTAAATACGAAGATATTAATGGGTAATGATACAACTCATTTTTTGTAGTATCACAAAGCGGTTTTAAGCATCGCTCATTTCCTAACCAAAGCCAGGCTAACAATTTGTCGATTGGTTCTTCTTTTATTAACTCTAGTTTTGAACGATGTAAATTCCATTGTTCTGTTACGTTTGTTGGAGTCCATAAACCATCAGATAAATGTGGGCTTAATATGCTTACTTTTAAAACATAAATACGCCAGTTCCATAGTGCTAGCTTAGAATGAAGATATTCTAATGCTCTATCTTGTTCTTCTGAAGGTAAAGATAATATACAAATAGCTGGTTCATGTAGAAATAGTTCATCTACATTTGTGATATGAATAATATTAATATCACTACCATATATAAATTTAGATTTACCAATAACATAGACAGGAATAAAACTTCCAGGTTGCATATTCATAATTGTCACCATTAAAATTTTAAGTTAAAAAGAAAACCATTAGGTAATGAATTTCTCTATATTAAAAAATGCTTTACTTAGAATTATTAAATTTTATTTTATACATTCTTTTATCAGCAACTCTAATGAGATTCTCTTTATCTACCCCGTCATCAGGATAGAGGCTGTGACCAATGCTAATTCCTATATTTAAAGAAACATCATCAATAGTTATAGGCTCAGATATTGTATTAATAATTTCCATTTTAAAACTATCTAGTTCTAGTTTTAAAGTATTTCTTAACACAATTGAAAACTCATCACCACCCAACCTAAAAACATAGCCTCGCTTGCCAACAATAAACTTAATTCTTCTAGATATTTCGACCAGTAATCGGTCTCCGACTTCATGGCCATAAATATCATTAACTTTTTTAAAACCATCAAGATCAGAAAAAAACAATATCGACGTTTTAAATAATGAGCTAAATTTCTCATCAAAAGAACGTCGATTATAAAGTCCAGTAAGTGAATCGACATACGAAAGCTTATACATTTCTTTCTTTTTTTCTAATAAACTCATGAACATATAAGAAATAACAAACGACGAAACAATAAAAAAAACTAAAATATACACTTTATATTTGTACTCAATTGGATTAAGCCAGTTATCTTTAGAGCTCACGGAAAGAACCCAGCACTGATTCAATACCGAAAACTTATGTTCCACAGTGTGTGATAATACCTTATTTGACGTCTCACTAATCATTTTAACTTTATTAGTACTTTTCTCTATAAAGCTTAATTTATAATTGTATCCATCAGCTGATAATTCATTTAAGGATAATGTTTTTATGAAGCTTTCAATATTTAATACCACAATACTAAAGCCCCAAAAATCTTTAAATTCATTCCCAACAAATACTGGAGTTCTCATTATTAGTCCCAACCCACCTTGAAAAAGAACAAGTGGTTCTGACATCATACTTACCTTGTTGTCTCTTGCATAAAAAGCATCCTGTTTTCTTTTTTTATCTGTAAATAAATCAATATATACATTTTCATTACCCTTTTTAGGATATGCAAATTTAACAAAACCATTAGGTGCGAGCTGTAAACTTTTTATAGCCTTGTTATTATGTATAAGGTTTCCAGATATTAAATTAAATTCATCCTCAGTTATAAAAGAATTTTTCGTAAAAATTAAATATTTAAATACCTTCGATAGAGTAAGATATTCATTGATTTTAATTAGAACTTCACTTTCATATTTACCTAAAAGATGGACCATGTTATTTTTATTTATTGTTCTTGCAGATTCATTGCTTACATTAAAAATAACAATTCCAATAAAAACATAACATACACACAAGCTAATTAAAGCCATTTTATTCATCTTAGTTAGCATATTATAATTTTATTAACTCATCTATTTTTATCTAAATACATTCTCTCATCTGCATAATTAATCGCATTTTCAATGCCTTTAGCTAAAACATCAATACCAAAAGAAAAAGATAACGTAATATTATCTAATTTAAATAAACGCTCTACTTTATTTCTAATTAAATTCAATCTAGCATTAAACACATTAATATCATTGCATTTAGTAAATACTAAAAACTCATCACCACCATATCGAATTATTAAGTCTTCTTCCCTTAATTCGTTCCTTAAATATCCAACAAATCTATTTAAACAATTATCACCAA
>NZ_JARACO010000032.1 GCF_028765575.1 Aliivibrio sp. S3MY1
TCTGGGTGTTTCTCGTTTTAAGGCGTCAATTTTAAGTATAATTGCATAGTAGTAAACGTGTTATGCAGGCGTTAAGTGCTAATTAAACAATAAAGGAACAAAATAACAAATGTCAGATATGAAAAAGGTGGTGTTATATGCGATTATTCCTGCAATTATTGCTGGGTTATTTGCTCTTATCCCCAAGATTTATGATGAAATGAATGAACCAAAAGCAAGTTTAGAGTACACTGTATTTAAAGGGCCTCTTCTCAGAACAGGAGAACAGTATAAAACTATTGTATCTATTGAAGTTGAAAATACTGGGAAAAAAGTATTATCAAATGCTGTTACCACTATTGAATCGTACGCTGAAATTGAATCTGAAAATTTAACTATTGAGTGCGGTAATACCACAATCAAAACGATTTCAGTCATGTTTAGCTTTTTCTACAGCCGCACTAAGCACAAATGAGTTAATGCTAGATATACCAGCAATAGCCGCAGCTTGAGACAGTCGTTCTTGTGTATCAATTGCGTGGTTTTCATTCCACATGACACCATCTTGTATCATAGAATTAAGTATGAAAACCATTTTTCTAACACCGGCAATAATAGCGAGTTTTTTGGGTTTAATTTTTGAAAGTTGTCATTATTGCTTTTGTTAAGTCAGTCGATCTTTCCCTGCATTCGTTGATATATCGTTATTTTATGAATGATATGAAATATCTAAGTAAAAGGTAATGGTCTGTCGCAAAAAATAACGAACCACTTCTTATTCACTTAATGTAGCCAAGGATAGTGATATTATCTGAGAGTTTCTTATCTTAAGGTATCAATATTAAGGATAATTGTATAGTAACAGACGTGCAACGCAGGTGTTAGTTGCCTACGTAATTTTAAAGGTATGAGTATGAATCAAGAGAAAATAGTTACTATTATTGAAGCTTTGGCTAATGGCATCGATCCAATCACAGGCGAGATGCTACCTGATAATTCACCATATAATCAACCAGAAGTTATTCGTGCTCTTTTTCAAGTAACTAAGTTAATACCGAAAGTTAAAAAATCGAAAAGAACAACTGAGCAAAAACAACAGGAAAACCTTGAAAAAGGGCTTCCCAAAAATTTTGGTTTAGCTTGGCTAGAGGATGACATTAACTCTGTAATTAATCAATATAAGTCAAATATTACGATTGATGATATTGCTAAAGAGCAAGCTAGGAAATCAAGTTCAATAATTGGTTTATTGAAAAAACAAGGGACTATAACAGAAGAGAAAGCTTTTTTTCTAGCTCAAAAATATAAGTAGCACTAATTACTCAGATAGATAAACACATCCTTTAAAATAAACCATATTATTGAGGCTTTTACTTCTTCATAGCAAAGCTCTACAACATTTATGATAATAGAATCAGTATCGCTTGAGGCTTAGGCTTATATTGACTACAATAGCGCACTTTTTATTTTCCATAGGCAACAAACATGAACGATATTAAATCGCAACCAGCTTTACCTGATCACCTTTCTGGCAATCCTCGTAGCCCGCATCATGTAGCAGAATGTTTTGAGCATCACATTGGCATTCGTCTTAATGGTAAAGAACGTACAGATGTTGAAGAATACTGCATCAGTGAAGGTTGGGTAAAAATCCCTTCACCAAAAGCACTAGATCGCCGTGGTCAGCCTCTTATGATCACACTAAAAGGCACAGTTGAAGCTTTTTATAAATAAGCAAAAGATATAACTCAACAATCATATAATTAAGTAATTAGCTGATTTTCCTGAGTGGTATTATCTCAAAAAGGGCCTAAAGAGATTTAGGCCTTTTTTAGCATCAAAATTTAGAACCAAAAAAAGCGACCTCAAAAGAGATCGCCTTAGTATACGTTGACTTACATTAACCTAATCAGTTAGAAAATCAAATGCGCCATACCAGCAATAACAGGTAACGTAATTAACGTACGTAGGATAAAGATAGCGAATAATTCAAAGATATTCACTGGGATCTTACTACCAAGTAATAGAGCACCGACTTCAGACATATAAATAAGCTGAGTTACAGACATAGCAGCGATAACAAAACGAGTCATCTCACTATCAATAGAAGCCGCAATTATTGATGGAATAAACATATCAGCAAAACCAACAACAATCGTTTGAGACGCTTCTACCGCATAAGGAACACCAAGTAATTCCAAGAAAGGAATAAAAGGCTGGCCTAATACTGAAAATACAGATGTATATTCAGCGATAACTAAAGCAATAGTGCCCAGCGCCATTACAACAGGTAATACACCGAAAACCATATCGACTGCATTTTTAACACCTTCACCAAATACACTACGGATAGAAGTCACTTTTGATGCTTTATTCATCGCCTGTTCAAGACCCCAAGAGAATGTAGTATAACCTTGAGGGATCACTTCAGCATCTGCAGCACGTTCAGTACCATCGATAAATAAATCTTTTTTACGGCTAAGAGGTGGAAGGCGAGGGATGATGATTGCCGCAACAACACCGGCTAGACATACCGTTAAGTAAAATGGTAAGAAATAGCTTTCTAATTCAACTTGCGCAATAACCACTAAGCTAAAGGTAATAGATACAGCAGAGAATGTCGTACCAACAACAGCAGCTTCACGTTGAGTATAAAATTTCTCTTCATATTGCTTGCTTGTTAAAAGAATACCAACAGAGCCATCACCTAACCAAGAAGCTATACAGTCAATAGCAGAACGTCCAGGCAAGTTGAAAATAGGGCGCATTATTTTACTTAAAAGAGCACCAAATAATTCCAATAAACCAAAGTTAAGTAATAAAGGAAGCAGTAAGCCTGCAAAAATAAAGACAGAGAATAAAACAGGCAACAGATCGTTAAGAACTAAACCACCAGTATTTGGTTCCCATATCGCTTCAGGACCAACTTGAAAGAAAACCATTGCAGCAGCGATGCCGCCAATTAAGCGAACCACAAACCAAAGAGGGGTAGGGTTAAGTAAACCAAATAAAAAGTCGTTATTTGTGATAATGCTAGGCTTAATAATCTTAGCCAGAATGGTAACCACAGACATCAACATAACGATGCCAGTAACTATTGCAACTAGATACTCACCAAACAAAGCTTGAATTGATTTTGCTAATACAGCAACAGGAATGGTGATATCACCGTTATAAGTGATCGGAGCCATAAATAGGAACAGACCAATCAACGATGGGATAAGAAACATTAGAAGATTCTTCTTCTTGCTCATTTGGGGTATCTCACTTGAATTTTGCATAAATCTCTCAATTACAACTAGTTAATAAAAAGCTAATCCTTAGCATTATTATTCACTAAACTTCCGTATTCATTCAGTTATTACGGAGAGTACACTGTTTTTTTTAAAAGTGGAATACTATTCATTAAAAAAAAGTATTTATTCACTTATACATGGTGATAACTATTGGATAGCATTTAAAACGCAACTGGATTGTTTGTTTTTTGTTACATTATGAAAATTAAATATAAAAAAGCCCCCGTGATTGGAGGCTATAATTGATAAGTTAGTTATTTAAAGTCTGCCACTCGCATTCTGTTTAATGTTGCCATAACTTCAATCACTCGAGGTTTAGCTAAATCACCATGCTTAGGCATCAACTCATACCAATTATCATGAAGTTGCTGAGCAATAAATTCAACAGGGTTAGATTCCCAACCTGGTGTTTGAGATAACTGGAACCACATCCAACCGATAGCATGAAGCTGAGCGGAAGATTGCAGCTGAGACATGGCGGTAATATCAACTAATTCACGACCAAAACGAAGCGTATTCTTGTTTCTTGCTTGAATACGGAATTTACCTTCTTGCAAAATAGCCTGAAGAGAAGAACGGTTTAACTGACGAGTTTGAGTTGGTAATAAATGCTCAGAACCTTCACGAACTCGCGTTGTAGGATGAGTCGCTACCACTTCTTTTGCTTTTACAGTGACATCAACGGCTTGGTAATCATGCATTTGAATCACGGTATCGGCAACATCAAGGTAATCACCAGAGCCACCCATAACTAGGATAGTTGATACATCTAACTCATCACGAAGTTGACCAATACGATCAACTAATGGCGTGATTGGCTCAGCTCCATTATTAACTAGTGCTTGCATGCGCTCATCACGGATCATGAAGTTGGTAGCAGACGTATCTTCATCAATTAATAATGTTTTTGCTTGAGCTTCTAAAGACTCTTGAAGCCACGCTGCTTGTGATGTAGAGCCAGATGCATCTTGAGTAGAGAAACACGTCGTATCTTTACCCATAGGCAGGTGATTAATGTAGTTCGATAGATTCAAACTGTGGACGCATCGGCCATCTTCAGCTTGAATTTTAGTCGTTGACTCTTCAGTAACGATATATTCACGACCATCACCAGGGATATGATCGTAAATAGAACGCTCTAATGCATTCAGTAATGTTGATTTACCATGAAAACCACCACCAACAATTAGCGTAATGCCTTTAGGTATCCCCATCCCTTTAATTAAGCCACGGTTTGGCGTCGATAATTCAACTTCTAAAGATTCAGGGCTTTGAAAAGCAATCGCGTCTTTCATTGGGCGATCATTATTACCTGCAATACGAGGTAAAATACTGCCATTAGCAACAAAAGCAACTAAGTTGTGTTCAGCTAACTGACGACGCAGCGCAACTTGATCAACAATAACTTGGCAGTGTGCTTTTAGCTCATCAATTGGTAACTCACGAGCCAATAAAGTACGACGGATATATTTTGGCATGTGGAATGTCAAAATATTAATCGCGCGTTTCGCTAAGATCTCACGACCATCAGCCGGTAAGTTCATGTTATAACGAAGTTCAATCCCTTCATCATCAAAAATAACCGATGTATGATCTAACACAGTTTGGCCAGAAAGCGCAATTGAAAGTGTCGTATCTTTCTCAAGCAGTTGACTAAAGTGACGAGCAAGGAAATCTCTTGCTGCACGTTGATAATCAAGAGACGTTTCTTGCAACCACTGAAGATGAGTTAGTGACCAAGCACGCTTCGCTCGAAGGCGAGAAGGCGGCGCATATGGGTCAGATTGAACATTATCAATAGATAAAGTGAAGTCGGTGAAGTCATACTCCCCCTTAATAGAGGTGTAACTACGGTAGTTTCTTTTTTCTAATTTTTTTAGCTTGGCTTCAAGATGTTCCATTAGATTCACATTATCAAATAAAGTTGTGAGCAGTATAACAAAATCCCAGTCATAATAAGAACTTCTTTCATGCCGATGTGAAAAATAACTCTACGACCAATGGCTAATTTACTTTCTAAAGACTTTCAAGCCATAGTAATGCTAGTAGGACGTAAAGGAGTACAATCATGAATGTTATAGTCACCACTTTAGAAAACCTATTCATCGCTTCTGGAGTGTTCTCTCTTTTGTTAGCCATTTCGCTATATGCCAAACGAACGGCTGATTGGGGAGGGGCGTGTTTACTTTTTGTAAAGCGCATTGATCTCTCCATTCAAGAATACAAGTGGTATCGCATTGGAGTGAGCGTATTTATTATTGGTGTTTTGATTCGAATTCTAAATTTAACGCTATAGGGCTAGAGATACTCACAGTTATCCACATTTTCTGTGGGTAACTATTTGAATAACCCTTTAACTGCATGAATATTAGGTGTTTTCACTCTGTGGCAAGCTTTTTTTTATGATATCCTATTATTTTTTTGTGACGCGAAGTAAAATAGACAAGTCAATAAAAAATAGCCTTGGATAGATAAGAATAAGATGGATAAATTTCAATCTCGCAAGAAAATTGCAATTATTGGTGGCGGGATCGCTGGTTCAAGTATTGCTATGTATTTATCAGAATATGACGTTGATATTGACGTGTTTGAACAAGGTACAAGTTTGGTTAATGGCCCTCCGATCTGCCACCTTCATGCGGGAGGTAACTTATACCGTGAAATCTCTGATGAGCAATGTATCACGCTGCTCACTGAATCTATCGACACTGTGCGTTATTTTCCACATACACTGAATGTCCGTCCTACCATTATCGCTATTCCTAAAATAGACAAAGGACACCCCGAAGCACTATTACCTCGCTTAAAGTTACTTCAAACCACATATTCAGAGCTAATTTCGAAAGATCAAACCAATCAAGTATTTGGCCCTGCAAACGACTATTTTAAAACGTACTCAAAAGAAGAATTACAAAAAATTGCGCGACGAACTCCAACCAATAATCCAACAACATTAGATGAGTGGCTAATTGGTTTTTCTAAACAAGTGGACCTAGAGCAGCTAAAATATCCTATAATTCTTGTGCAAGAACATGGTTTAAGTGTCTTTCGTATGGCAGCTACGGCGTTCTTAACTTTATCTTCTCAAAGTAATGTCACACTTAATTTCTCTAGTTCGGTCAATGGTGTGCTTAAAGAAACAGTAGATAACGGTGGTTGGATACTAAGTTACACACAAGACAAGCAGTCGCACTCAAAAAAGTTTGATTATGTGGTTAATAGTGCGGGATTTAAAACAGGCATAATCGATGATCTTGCTAATAAACCTAGAAAGAGATTAGTTGAATTTAAAGCTGCTTATGTCACGCATTGGAATAATGATAACTATGGCAAGTGGCCTGAAATTATTTTCCACGGTGAGCGTGGAACACCACAAGGCATGGCTCAATTTACCCCTTATCCAAATGGTTTTTTTCAACTGCATGGTATGACAGAAGAGATTACCTTATTTAAGAATGGGTTATCTGGTTCTTGTCATCTATCTGCACAACCAAAACTGTCTGAAGAGTTTAATAAAAAAATTAAAGAAGGGTGGGATAAGCAAGTCGAAGAAGACAGAACCGTAAAAGCCATCGCTCATCTTTCTCAATTCATGCCAGCATTTATCCAAGCGACACCAGCAGGGAAGGCATTATACGGAGCACAGCAGATCCCTGGAGATGATGTAACGTTAAGAGCGGCAAATGTATCGTATACACCTGATGGTTACTTTAGAGCAGAAATAGTAAAAGCGTCTTCTGCAATTACATGCGCTAAAGAGCTTAGTCGTTTACTGCAGCTTGATGTAAAAATAAATAGAGCACCTATTTATACCGAAAAGAAAATCGAGCTTGAAGCTGAAAGGTTAGCAAGTGAGCGAGGGTATCCAATAGAGTTAGCCCAGATATATTGATACGTGTAATTCAAACGTTGATATAATTCAATTCATTTACATTTTGAAAGTTGATGTATTTGCTCATTATTTAACTGAGCTTAAATATATTATGGCATACTGTCGCTAAATTAAGAAAATTTGATTGAATTTTCTGACTTTTTTGTTGAAAATAGCCACATAGAGACTTCTTCAGGGTGATATGTGGAATTTTTACTGAAACGTCGTTGGCCTAGATTTGAATGTAAAAAATCGGTTAATGCAAAAATATTTTGGGCTCACCGATTAATGCCATTTGTTAATATTAAATTAATGGATGTGTCAAAAAAAGGATTTGGTTTTACCAGTGAAAGGAAATTAAAAGAAGGTTGCTGTGAACTCAGAATTCGGTCATTCCCTAGTATGATTGGTGATATCGTCTATAGAAAAGAATTTGAAGATGAGAAAGGGGATACTCTGTATCAATATGGATTCTATTTAAGTACTCAACTACATAAGACACAAATTGAAAACTTAGGTTGTAAAGGTGTTATTGAGTTGGAGCACCTTGCTAAAGATAAAAGCAAAGAGTCACTTGGGTAATGGTCAACAGACTGAATTTTTAATTTTAAATAGCCCAAAACAGAGGAAATACTTAAGTAAAGCATGCTGTTGATTGGATTCTAGTGGGTGATAAATAGAACGATTAACGCATGCCATAGAATGCGTCTTTTCTAATACCTCAGAAAAACGGTCTTCTGAAAGCTGATTATGTATGCCTTGCTTTAGGTAACACTCATTTTGTTTCGGCAATATTCCTGTCCACCAGTGGTAAAGAGCTTTACTGCTGCGTGTACGATCAAACCAGTGATCGCATAAAATAGCGAGACTGTCTGTTACTTCAAACCCCAAATTATCTATTGTGTGTTTTATCGATGACAGCATTTGTGATTTAGCTTCTGTCTTGGCATTCAAAAATTGTGGATAAATAATCCATACTTTTTGCTTATCAATAAGAATAGAGTAAACAAAGATGTGGTGGACGGTATCGTGAAAAACAAGCTCGTTACTTATGGTACTGCCATTACACTTAGCAAGTGAGAGTAATCGTCGATTAAATGCGGCACTAAGATGTGCTGGCGACATTCCTCGATTGTGGATTGTAGGATAATGTGATTTACACAATGCCTTATAATCATCACTAAAGGCAGTAAGTGTGTTGATAAATAACGATTCTAACAAGAAAATACCTTATAAATAAATCAGTGTCGCTTGAGAATCGCTATTTATCAATGACCAATATTAATACAACGCTAATTATTGTGTTGTTTGTCTACAATTAGCGCATATTATTTTTTCTAGCGATTTTCAAAACGATTATAATCAAGCAACCCAGCCTCGATAGGATTATGTGTTTTATACCACTCTGTTAATTCATCACTGTAAGGCCAAAATTTTACTGAACTTCGTCGGATTGCAAATCGGTCAAGAAGGGCAATATAGTCGTCTTCTGAGCTAATATTACGCAGTTGTGCGATAAACTGTTTTAACTGTGATTCTTTTATCTCTAAGAACACGGCAGGGTAACTACCAACAATACCGTATAGAATTGAGAAATGATCTTGTTCAGGCATTCTATTACTCTCTTCATTAAACAAAGAGGAAATATTTTTATGCGCACTGGTATTAAATAAAGTAAAAAACTCACTGTGATTATCAGTATCAGCAATAATTTTTACTGTAATAATCTGTGGTAGATGCTGTAAACCAGAGCCTTGTATCGTATCTATCGTTTTTAATAATGTATGCGACGTATTCGTCAGTTTTGAGTTTGTGACATCGTAACGTTGAGATACATTTGAACCAATATGGTTACCTAACAGAGCAAATAACTCATCTTTTGGATTATCCGATACATAGTTTATACGAGTAGGTTGTTCAAATGGTTGAACATCTCGTTGTAAATACTTACTCAATTGTGGAGATGGATCTTGATACCAACTCTGCCACTCTTTTTTACGATCTTTTCTTGGAAGTAGAGTTAAAAAGTTAGTTTCCCCTTCCATTCGCAAGAAGTCCATATACATTCGGGTCATCAATTGGTGACCAAAATTACCATATACGTCAAAACCAGCAACCAAAAGGTAATGGATCCTCTCTAATAAGGCATAGTCAATAACCCATGCGGTTTTAGGGGTAGGGCCATTTAATCCTTTAATGACGGATGCGCTATCAAAATGACGATAAATCGTTAAGGCTGCATTGTTATTATTATCACCGCCATCCCAAATAAGTTCAGGTGTTAGATGCTGACCGTCTTTAAATACTTGGTTTAAATACGTATTCTTATCTTTAAGATAACGTGCTTGATTACGAGAATATTGTATCCAACTGGTAATAGGAACGGTTGTACTCTCTAGTTCGGCCGGTAACGCCAGGTTTTGTTTTTGCTCTCTATAAAACTGTTCGACGTTGGGGTTATCCGATATTTTAGGATCAACAAAAAACACCCAAAAATGGTCATTAATAACATTTAGGGCTAACTGTCCACGGCAAACTGGTCCCTTAATAAATCCTTGAATTGTGTCTTGGGCTTCATCAAGTAAATAGTTATAGCGAGAGTTAACAGGTAAATCAACAAACGTCGTCAGCGGGTTCGCCGCAATTTCTGTTGAATAGCTAGGCAGACTAGTTACAGTGTAACTTTCCTGTATAAACCATTTGTCCCATTTACTAAAGCGCTCTTGATCGAGCAAATAAGGCATATGTGTTTTATCTACTATAGTACTTCTAACTGGAGTAATTCGATAATAAACACGATCAACGTTTGGATTATCATATGGTCGACGAGTCGCTATTAAAGAGATCTTTTCACCAGGAGGGGTTGCCGAACGAACCAACTTAAAAAAACGTAAGGTATCAGGGTCACTCGAAAAATATAAATGATTTAAAAATAAATGTTCATACAAATATCGACTGGTCAGTTGCTGTTTTAAACTGTCGCCATTAAAAAAAGATTCCCAATGTGCGATGTTTCTTTTTTCATCCTGAGACAGTGGGGCAATATCACTTGTCTGAGCCCCTTTTTCCAACCATGTTACTAGTAGATCATGTTCTGAATGACTTAACTCTGGCATCCCATAAGGCATTCCCCAGCTAGGATATTGAGATTCATAATCAGACATTTCTTCAATTGTAGGGCATTGTTGGTCTCTATCGACAGCAAAGTCATAACCCGTTAATTGTTTTTCGTCTGCTAGTGGATTATTTTGTTTTAACGTTAGCATACGAGCCATCACACTAGCTTCAGTATTGGCTATTGATGTTTGTTCTCGCTCATTAAAAATAGGGGAGAAACCAATATCACGCCACTCTTGAGTTGTTTGAGCGTCTTCAAATAAACGAGTAGGATTTGCTGCGACAAGCCTCGTGCCTTGATAAATAAGTGTTTTGTGAGCACCGCGATCCATACCTTCAGCGGATGACATTTTTAATTGGCAAGGTGCATCATAACAAGCATGACAAACAACACAGCGCTTATCGATTAAAGGCTTAACCTCATTAAGATACTGTAAACTATCAGGAGTGTTATATTCATTAAGTCGTTGTTGGACAGATTGTTTGCCAAAAAGTTGGTCGTAATTATAAGTGGCGTAGGTCGCACAGCCGGAAAAAATGACAACAAAAAGAATAAGCAACGAGCGGTTAGATAATAACATAAGCACATCCATGGAAAAAGAGAGGGCTAATTATAGTAAGAAATCAAAAGAAAAACAAAAAAGCCCGCTTACTTTTCAGTAAACGGGCTTGATTTTGCTTAAGAAAATTAAGCTGTAGCAGGGCTTAATTGCTGTGCTTTTTCTTCAGATATTGGTTTTGTAACAAGCGCTAGAACAATGGCAACACCAACCATTACTGCAGAGATGGTGTAAGCAAGTGCATAGTCACCGCCTTGAGTCATAGAGTAACCAACAACAGCAGCACCGATTGCACCACCAATGCCCCATGATGTGTAAAGTACACCATAGTTAGTTCCGTAGTTTTTCAGACCGTAAAACTCAGCAGTTAATGATGGGAATACAGCCAGTAGAGTACCGTAACCAACAGCAGCAACAGCAGTACCAACGATAAGCATTACTTCACTGTCATACATGCTGAATAACGCCATATTTGCACCTTGCAGAACAAATGCGATTAGTAGTGTTTTAACACCACCAATTTTATCAGAAAGCATACCAGCAGCAACACGACCGCCTGAATTGAACACAGCAAGAAGAGATGCTAAGTAAACTGCATTTGGAAGGTTAGCTTGCATGCTTGCGATAGTGGTGATGTTGCCAATGATCATAAGGCCTGCAGAAGCAGCAAACGCGTACATAATCCATAACGAATAGAATTGTGGCGTTTTAAGCATTGCTTTCCAGTTTAAATCCATTGGTTTACGTGTAGCAACAGGCGCTTTACCTGCTTTTACTTTTGGTTCTTCAGGTTGGTAGCCTTCTGGTGGATTATTAATTGTTGTCGCTAGTGGAACCGCAATAATAAGGATTGCGATACCAAGAACTAAAAAGCTAGTTTGGATGCCGTACATTGAAATAAGTGCAGAGGTTACAGGTGCTAAGTAAATAGCAGCAAGGCCAAAACCAGCAGCAATTAAACCATTAACCATGCCTTTTTTAGAAGGGTGGAACCACTTCATAGCAGATGGAGCAAGACAAGCGTAACCAAAGCCAATACCGGCACCTGTCATAACACCAAACGTTAAGTTCAGCATGAAAACAGTGTCAGCAAAGCTTGATGCGATCATGCCTAGGCCAACTAAGATTGTACCGAAGATCAAGATTAGGCGAGGACCCATACGGTCTTGAAGGATACCAGCAACCAGAAGGCAGATAGAAAAAGTGATTGTTGCTGTTGCATAAGGTTGAGACGCTTGTGACGCCGTCCAGCCCATATCAGTAACAAGAGCTTTGTTGAATACGCTCCATGCGTAAAGAATTCCTAAACATAGGTTAATACAGAAGCCTGCAAGCAGGATACGCATTGCTTTATCGATATTTTTCATCGCAATCTCAGTGAGTTGAAAGTTTATTACAATTATATGTATGTTTTTATAACTGATTCTTAGAAACATGACGGGCGTCACGTTGATCTGCGCGGAGTTTATCAGCACTTTATATGTATTGGAATAGCTTGTATGAAAATTACACCACATTTTTTCAATCTAATATTGCATATTTGACGACGTCATTTTATTGGCGAGCAATGGCAGTAAATTGTCAGATTTATGTAAAATTATGATCTGTCGTCTATTTTTACAATTAATTACTTGATAATATCCGCGGCGTTAAAACGTAACCAATAATATGAGAAAAAGATGAACTTCAAAAAAATTAAAATCGCAGTGGCAGTAACATTAGGTATAACAACACTTACCGGTTGTATGGGACAAATGGGGATATCAAAGCTTGTTGCTTTTGGTAACCTTAAAGCAGTAGATAACCGTTATGGGCGTGCTGGATTATACATTCTATTAGGTCCTGTATACGGTGTTGCTGCATTTGCCGATCTTTTTGTTTTTAACTCAATTGAATTTTGGACTGGTAAAAATATCATCACAGGAAAAAGTCCAGCAGTCGTTGATACTGATGTTGGTGGTGCAGTATTTAAAGTGAATGATAAAATTGATTCTTCAATGACTAAAGCGCCAATTGCGCCGCTTCAAGTAAATAACAATGTAAAAAATGCTTCGTTTAATCAAATTGATGAAAATACATTAGAGATGCATGTTGCATTGCTAGATGGTACTCAACAAGTTCTTCGTGGTGAGAAAAAAGACGACAGCGTTGCTTTCTATCTTGATGGTAATTACATCACTACCGTAGAAGTTGAAGAACTAGAAAGTTATGTAGCGGCATCGCAAGCATAATCTAAATCTAATCTTAATTAATATAAAAGCACTCATTTTTGAGTGCTTTTTTGTATGAGTTCAAAATAATTAAAATTAATTGTATCTCACACAGAACGCTCTCATTAACCATTGAGTAACATTTCACGTGTCATTTATAAGACATTAAAAAATAATGACTGAATGTAGGTGGTTTATCCAAAAAAAAACAATTTAGCGCAACAAGTTTGCAACAAAATACCAATTTCCGTCTAGTTGATATTTGATAAAAAAGCGATAAGATACAGCGAAAACAAAGATTCCAAAATTGAAAGGATGCTCTCAATTATTTTCGAGGTCTATATGATGAAATTACTATTAATCTTTTTAGTTTCAACCTTAGGTGGCGTTGCAGCTGCTGAGCACTTTCATTCTTTTCTTTTAGGTTTAAGTATCGCGAGCTTAGCGGTAGGTTGCTGTCATTGGTTTGCTTTTAGAACGACTCGTTATCCGCAAATGGCACTATTACTTTTAATGCTTGGCTTATTCTCAAAAATGGCCGTAACCATTGTCGGTGTTATGATGGCGTTAGATGCTGAGCTGATCACTTCTCCATTTATTTTTGCTGTCTCATATCTTTTCTTTTCAATCGTAGCCACATACCTATGGTTCAAAATTAAAGATCGTAAAATTTCCCAACCTTTATTAGATAAAAAAGC
Source organism: Aliivibrio sp. S3MY1 (assembly GCF_028765575.1). Classification (GTDB taxonomy): domain Bacteria; phylum Pseudomonadota; class Gammaproteobacteria; order Enterobacterales; family Vibrionaceae; genus Aliivibrio. The sequence goes on from NZ_JARACO010000032.1 coordinate 13,732, forward strand.
GGGCCTCATGTAAAAGTGGCGCGTTTATAGAAGATAAGAAGGAGCTTTTTAGCTCCTTTTTTTGTTTTTGTATAATGCTGTACTGTATCTATACTAAAGGTTACTTGATATAGTGTTGACAGTTTTAGTTTATAAGGGTTTTTAGATGGCAATTTCCATCTTAATTTGTGACGATTCAGCTTTAGCTCGTAAACAATTAGCGCGAGTTATTCCATCTTCGTGGGGGGCAACGATAGAATTTGCTCATCATGGTTGGGATGCTATTAGTAAACTTGAAGCTACGTCATATGATCTTCTGCTTCTTGATTTAACCATGCCAGAGCTAGATGGTTATGGAACATTAGAACAAATCAATGTACGTAATATATCCACACAAGTCGTTGTTGTTTCCGGTGATATTCAACCAAAAGCTCAACAGCGAGTATTCACGCTTGGTGCTAAAGCATTTATTAAAAAACCTGTTGATAAAGAGACATTAATATCTACCCTTACTTCTATTGGTATTCAACCTGAACGTCAACAGACTTATTTGTTACAACCAATAACGTCAATTCAACTACGTCGTCGTGATATTTATTTAGAAGTGGTCAATGTCGCGATTGGTCGTGCTGCTGATTCATTAGCACGTCATTTTGATGTCTTTGTTCATATGCCTTTGCCTAACGTTAATTTGTTTGAAATGAGTGAATTACAGATGACATTGCGCCATTTAGCAAATAATCAAGAGATGTCTGGTGTTTGTCAGGGCTTTAGCGGTGAGGGTATAGCAGGAGAAGCCCTGGTATTATTGAGTGACTCAAGTGTCTCTGACTTAACTAAATTAATGGATTACCCACAATCTGATGATGCAAGCCTAGAGTTAGAGCTTTTAATGGATGTTTCTAACATTTTAGTCGGTGCTTTTTTGAAAGGGATAGGTGAACAAGCCGAAGTTCGTTTTTTCCAGAGTGCCCCGGTATTGCTTGGTCAGCACATTTCTATTGATAGTGTAATTGAATCCACTAACGGCTCATTTAATCGTTTAATGGCGTTTGAAGTCAGCTATAACATTGATGGAACTGACATTAAATGCGATATGTTGCTGATGATTGTAGATGAATCACTTCCAATTTTAGACAACAAGTTAGCTTATTTACTGGATGATGAATAATGAATGGGATCCCTGCAGAGTTTGAACAGTTTCACTGGATGGTCGACATGGTACAAAACGTTGATGTCGGTCTTATTGTTGTGGATAAAGAGTTTAACATTCATCTTTGGAATGGATTTATGACACATCATAGCGGAAAACAAGCTCATGATGTGATGGGTAAATCTTTGTTTGAGGTATTTCCTGAAATTAATGATGCCTGGTTTAAAGCTAAATCAAAACCTGTATTTGATTTAGGTACACGCAGTTTTATTATTTGGCGACAAAGACCTTATCTATTTCGTTGTCGTAATGTTCGACCAATCACTCAACAAAGTAAATTCATGTATCAAAATGTCACGCTAAACCCAATGAGAAGTACAACGGGTGAAATAAAAGCTATATTTTTAGCGGTTGAGGATGTGACAGCAGAGGCATTAGCTGAGCAAGCAAATCAATAAAGATTGTAATATAGAATAAAAAATGGAGGCTAATAGGCCTCCATTTTTGTAGCTAAGCGAGATGATTATTTATTCGCTTTTTTGTCTGCTTCTGTTAAATCACGGATTTTACGGCTGATATCACGACGAGATTTAGAAATTTCAGCACTTTTGATGATGTGATCATCAACGCGATCTTCGTAATCAGCTTTCATGTTTTGTACTACAGCAATGATTTCGTCAGTAGACATCGTTGGGTGAATATAATCCAACATATTTTCTAAAAGCGTCACACGCTTTTGGTTATCACGAATTTTCTTTTGATTGTCTTGCAATTCACGTTTTAGTTTATTCTTACGACGAGCTTGGTTGATGATTTCAAAAACGTTGTTCATTTTTATATCCTATAATATTTAATAGCTACTTTCTTGATTAAATCATAAATGCAGTGTTAAAAACAATAACAAGATCAATACAGTTCTAAAAAATAAATTAAGACGCAGTTAAACCGCCATCTTCTCTTTCTCTGCATCAGGTTTAGTTTCTGTAATTTTAGTTACTTTTTCAATATCAACTACTTCACGATTTTCACCGATCAGTAAACCACCTTTCTCGATAGTCAATTGTTGAGTTTGCATTGTACCTTTGAATTTACCTTTAGGCTGGATATTCACTTCACCACCTTGGCATGTACCTTCAACTAAACCATTAATTAGTACCAACCCAGCTTTAATGTCGCCTTGGACACGACCAGAAGGAGTAATAATGACTTCAGCTTCAGTTGAGATGTTACCATGAACAAAGCCGTCAATTTGAATGCTATGCTCAGATTCAATGTTACCTATAACTCGGCAACCTTTGGCTATGATAGATAAAGAGGCTGAGGTAGACCGACTACTAAAAAGGCCCATATGTATTTCTCCAATTGATATTAAACTAACGAAAGAATACTATCATGGATAGAACAGGGGATAACTACTATTTATAGACTCAACCGTTTTATTTAGTAATATAGCTCACACTTTTATCGTATGCATCATCGAATAAAGTAAAAGGAATCATAAGAATGAGAATTATCACTCAGGCAGAAGTACGTGTTATTGGCTGTTTAATAGAAAAAGAAATCACCACACCAGAACATTACCCATTAACATTAAATGCACTAACTAACGCATGTAACCAAAAGAGCAGTCGTGACCCTGTCACTTCAATGACGGATTCAAATGTATTAGATGTACTTAATGCTCTGATTAAAGATCGATTAGTGACTGATGAGTCTCGTGGAAACTCAAGAGTTGCTAAATATCAGCACCGTTTTTGTAACACCGAATTTGGTAGTCTTAAATTGTCTTCGCAAGAGATTGCTATTTTATGTGTGCTTTTTTTACGTGGTCCTCAAACACCAGGTGAGCTAAGAACAAGAACGCAACGTTTATATGAATTTGAAAATGTTGCACAGGTTGAGGCTGTTTTGAATAAGTTAGCCGCAGATGAACTCTCACCTAAAGTCGTTAAGCTATCAAAAGAGCCTGGCAAACGGGAAGCTCGATATGGTCACTTATTTTGCGGCGAGCTGAGTGACAGCATCACAGATCCTGATATTCAAGAGACTTCGACACAAAATGAAGACAAAAATTTGCGAATTGAACAATTAGAGAATGACGTTTCTCAATTACGCGCTGAACTGGATGAGTTAAAACAATTAGTTAATCAGGTTCTCTCTTAGTTACATGACGGAACTCAAATCTAGCTGGACACTTTATTTAATACGAACACGATCTAACAGTTTATATTGTGGTATCACGAATAATTTACCACGTCGCTTTGAAATGCATAAAGCAGGCAAAGGGGCGGAGTATTTACGCGGAAAAGGCCCTCTAACCTTAGTGTGGTCACACAATGTTGAGTCAAAATCACACGCGTTAAAATATGAGTACCGGATAAAAAAAATGACCAAGGCTTCAAAAGAAGCCTTAGTCAATCAAACAGGAAGTTTACCTAGCCTTGACTAAGCACTGAGTTACTAATCGTAGATAGTCGGGATAGGTTGACGTTTATGCTGAGATAGTCGGTAGATAGTAATCAATTTAGCTTCAGCTTCAGCTTCAATTTTCTTACCTTCTAAAAAATCATCTATTTGGTCATAAGTAACCGACAGTGAATCTTCATCCGCTTTTTGAGGGGCCAGTTCTTCTAGATCAGCGGTTGGCACTTTTTTTACTAGCTGCTCAGGAGCACCTAACGCGGCTGCAATGCTTCTTATCTGACGTTTGTTTAAACCAAATAGAGGGGCCAAGTCACAGGCACCATCACCAAACTTAGTGTAAAACCCTGTAATGTTTTCGGCCGAGTGATCGGTTCCTAATACTAAACCGCCAACATAACCTGCGACTTCATATTGAGCTATCATTCGTGCGCGTGCTTTTACATTGCCTTTTACAAAATCTATTTTTGCAGGATCGGTAGGAAGTAAACCAGTATGTTCAAGAGCGATATGATTCGCTTTGTGTAAGCCGTCAACCCCGTCTTTAATGTTAATGCTAATTGACTGAGAAGGTTGAATAAAAGACAAGGCTAACTGAGCTTCATCTTCGTCTTTTTGGATACCATAAGGTAAACGAACTGCGATAAATTGGTATTTGTCCGTTTCAAACTCTTGATTTAACTCATTAATTGCAATTTGAGCTAATCGCCCGCAAGTTGTTGAGTCGACACCACCGCTGATCCCAAGAATTAGCGATTTACAATGAGATTGAATTAGTTTTGATTTAATAAAATCGACGCGAGTTTTAATTTCTTGAACTGGGTCAATTGATTCTTTTACTTTCATTTCTTCAACAATCTGCTGTTGCATTGTTATTCCTTTACTCTTTATTGAGGCGATTAACACTTAAGTAGAATAATCATACTGAATTAAATCAATTAATAACAGCCTAATAGTGTTCTCACATAGCCATCGACATAAATTTCACTTATGCTGATTAATAATATCAACAATAACGAGATTAAAAATGAAGATTGCAGTATTTGGTAGCGCCTTTAATCCACCATCATTAGGTCACAAGAGTGTAATTGAACGCCTTGGGCACTTTGACAAAGTGTTGCTAGTACCAAGTATCTCACACGCATGGGGTAAAGCGATGCTGCCTTATGAAAGTCGGCTTAACATGATTACCGCGTTTATTTCTGACTTAGCGTTGAGTAACGTTGAGTTATCTACTTTAGAAAAAGAGATCCACATTCCAGAGCAAAACGTCACCACTTTTTCTCTTTTAAAAACGCTTCAAGAATTACACAGTAATGCTGACATTACCTTTATCATCGGCCCAGATAACTTACTTAAGTTCGACAAGTTTTTCAAAGCGGATGAGATAATAAAACGTTGGAGTGTTATGGCTTGTCCAGAAACATTACCAATTAGAAGTACCGATATAAGAAATACAATACAACGTGGTGAGGATATCTCTCACTTAACAACAAAAGGCGTCCAAGAATACATTTCTAGACACCAATTATACGAGTAATCGTTTATGAAAATACAAGTGGCTTAAATATGCGTGTTGCGGCGTAGATAAACAATGCTCGCTTTCGTATTAATTATCAATGGGATGACCGAACTGATGTTCAGGTGTTCATGCCATTTGAGATCCCTTTCCAATAACGAAAAATCGAGCATTATCGAGATGACGTTAGCTTACTTCAATAACGAAAACATTTGTTGAAGTAGTTGCACATTGCCTGAAAAATAACGCTTCGCAATCATCTCATTTTTCGCGCCAGATTTACGCATTTTATCCGCTTCTCTCACTTTTAATGCCATCATCATGTCTGGGGACACTTGGCTATCTACCGTCTCTTTAGAGTCAGTTAATGAGGATAAGTAGCTATTAATACTCTTTGATTCTACAGATAACTCTGTATGCAAAGAGGCCGTTAGTAACTCATCTTGCATTACCTGCAATAAGCGCTGTTCAGCAAGTTCCGTTAAATTATGTGATTGGAGTTTTTGTAATCCAGCAACTAATAAAGGGCTCATCTCAACGTAACCGCCGTGAGATGGTAGCAATTCGCGAGTCCTTACTGAAAACTTAATAGTAGAGATACTAGAGTTCGGTACAATAGTGATTGAAGATAAAGCATCAAACGGAAGCCAAAACCCTTCTCCAGGCAGAATCAAGTATTCCCATTGACCTAAACGAATAAGCGCGGCACCAGTGAGAACAGAAACGAATTCATAATGGTTCTTTTTCTTTCTCGCTGTATAAAAAAGATGGGGATGTGTCTCTGAGTGAAAAGTGATCGCGTTTTTCATAGGTACCTCTAAATTTGAGTTCGTAACTTTACTGGTTTTTACCTAAAAATCAACGGATTCTCTATCGTAAAAGCGATATTTACTCATGGATGGTACGACCACTGTAATTGATCACGTACAAGTGAAACAAAATCAAGTAGAATATGACCTCATTTCCTTTTTGGTAACCAGAAGTCTAAAAATGACCACACAAGATATCTATCAAGAAATTCGCCCATATAATGATGATGAAGTTCCTGCTGCTATTGAGCGTTTAATTTCTGATGATGAATTCATTACCGCTATTCTGCATTACAAGTTTCCTTCTGCCTCTAAATTTTTATTTTGGCTATTAGCGCCATTATTGCGTTGTAAGCTGCGTCGTTCACTATCTAAGATCACCACGATAGAAGACGTACAGTTGAATGTTGCGACGTATTTGAATAAGACCGTTAAAAAGACAACCAATGGTATTACCTATACTGGACTGGATAAATTAGACCCGAATCAAGCGTATTTGTTTGTTTCTAATCACCGTGATATTGCCATGGATCCCGCATTAATGAATTGGGTTTTATACAATAACAAGATGCAAACGGTTAGAATCGCGATAGGTGATAACTTATTGAAAAAGGCTTGCAGTACGGAATTAATGAAGCTGAATAAAAGTTTTATCGTAAAACGCTCAGCAAAAGCCCCTCGTCAAATGCTTAAAGCGCTAGGGCAGTTGTCTGCTTATATTAAGCACTCTTTAGAAACCAATAACTCTATCTGGATCGCGCAGAAAGAAGGTAGAGCAAAGGATGGTAATGACTTTACCGATCCTGCAATTTTAAAGATGTTTCATGTTGAAGGCCGTAAACGTAAAGAGAGCTTTCCTGATTACATGAATAGCTTAAAGATAGTTCCTGTATCTATCTCCTATGAAAATGATCCATTAGATGTTCAAAAGGCTAAAGAGTTGAATGCCGTAGCAACATTAGGCTCATATGAGAAAGGAGAATTTGAAGACATCGATAGTATTATCAAAGGGATCATTGGTAATAAGAAACGCATTCACATTCACTTTGGTGACGTTGTCACTTCGGCACCAGAATCTGCTGATCTATTAGCACAAGAGATGGATCAACAGATAACAAAGAATTACCATCTGTTCCCAATCAATTATGCAGCAGCGAATGTTGACTCTGATACCGTGACAAAAGAAGTGAAACAAGAGTTAGAGACTAAGTTGGAACAGTTGTCATTACAAGAACAGCCTTATCTGCGTGCGCTTTACGCCAACCCAGTAAAGAACGCACAATAATGACTCATCATTAATTAAACAATTTTTTATCCCAATGTGGTGGATTACCCACTTGTTGGGATAAAAAGTCAATAAAGGTTCTAACTTTAGGAGGTAAATGCTGGCGTCTTGGATAGACTGCATAAATAGGCAATACCATGTCTGCTTGCCATTCCGTTAATAAACGTACCAAAGTGCCATTTTCAAATTCATCTTCAAGTAAATAGCTCGCCAAATAGGATATACCTGCTCCGGCTTTAGTTGCATCTAAAATCGCCGATGCATTATCTATTTTAAAAATACTCTGCACTTTAACAACTTGATGGACGCCGTCGCGAGTAAATTCCCATTCATTGAACTTTCGCTCATTACTATAATAAGCAATACATTTATGTTTACTTAGATCAGCAGGTCGAGAAGGTAATCCATTCTCTTTAATGTAACTTGGTGCAGCCGCGACGATAAAATGACAATCGGCAATTTTTCTCGCAATCATGCCTTCGGGTAAGTCATCATGTATGGCTATCCAACAATCAAGTCCATCTTCTAACAATTTTGGCTTATGATCGAATAGGGTAACTTCCAGTTCAACGTCAGGATATTGTGCTTGAAACTCAGCAAGGGCATGAATGATATGCCGATTACCAAAAGATTGTGCAATACCAACTTTAAATACACCAGATATTCTACCATGGTGTGCATCTAACAAGGCATCCGCTTCATAAGCAATATCAATGAGCTTTTGACTGTATTCGGCGTATTGCAGACCTAGCTCTGTGATCGAAACCGAACGATTATTACGCTGGACTAACTGGCAATCTAAGCGAGTTTCTAAGGCTTTTATCTGCTTTGATACATGAGATTTAGAGATACCTAATTTTTCAGCAGCACGCGTAAAGTTCAACTCATTGGCTACCGTAGCAAAGATCACCATTTGATGCAGATTGTCTAACATTATCAAACCTAAAGAAAAAACAGTCTTCTATTGTAATGCTACTTAAAAATATAACCATCAACTTTTATGGTTTCTGGAAATTCAGTGATTTGTTGGCCACCAAGATAGATATTCCCCTTGACTACTAAGTCAGCGGGTAGGGTTGTGATTTGGGAATAACCAAGATAAAGGTTCCCTTTTACAACTAATTGTTTCGGCAAATTAACTAACGGGGTTCGAATAACACTTAAATCACCATTTACCGTTAATCGTTGAGGTAGCTCTGTTAAGCCAGAGCCAGCAAAATTGATAAAACCTGCCACCTTAATACCACGAGTATATCGCTTGAGTTGGGTTGTTCCAGCCAGATTTAAGTAGCCTTTTACTTGTGTCCCTATGGGAATGTTCTTAATCTTCGTATTGGCTAAATTAAGATCACCATCGACGATTAAGCCCTTAGGTAACTTTTTGATGTGACTATTGGCAAGATTTACATTGCCTTTAAGCTCAAGGTTCTCGGGGAGTTCGGTGTAATTTGTATGTCGTAAATTAATATTTCCATAGCTATCAATATGATTTATCAAACGATGTTTATTAAGCATCTCAGCCATTAAAGGTGAGGAGAGAAGGCTTGATACCATTAGTAAAGCCAAAGAAATGTGTGATTTAGACATAATATAGACAACATAAAGTTAGTGACTTGTTTATTATCGACTACAGATGGAATATGTTTAATTTCAAATCGGTGATATAAGTCTTATTTTTCGATTTTTTTTATTAAAACACATTTGCTATAGTGAAATTTGGTATTTTATACCACAGCGATAAATAGACTCGCGAGTAATTCAAACATTAAGGAGACGTAATGTCTAAAGCGACTGGTACTGTAAAATGGTTTAACGAAGAGAAAGGTTTTGGTTTCATCGCACAAGAAAACGGACCTGACGTGTTTGCTCACTTCAGCGCGATTCAATCAGACGGTTTCAAAACGTTGAAAGAAGGCCAAGCCGTAACTTTTGATGTTGAGCAAGGCCCTAAAGGCCCTCAAGCAAGCAATATTCAAGCGGCTTAGTACCAAGATATTAATAAAAAGGCTCTCAATGTGAGAGCCTTTTTTCTTTGTTATCTATCACAGATTATTTTCTAAGAGAACGAGTCTTTAGTTCGTAAATTAGTTTTTCTGCGCTGCAAGAGAATTTCAAGCGAGCGTGAAGTTCTTTTTCGTCATTAGTCAGTTCAATACTGTGCTCAACGTCATCACATACTTCTTTTGCTAAAGATAGGTAATTAGCAAATTCCGCTTCTAATTGTGCTTTATTGTTAGCGAAGATACTTACTTCAGCAACATCATCTCCCTCTTTAATCACAAAACCCATTTCTGCACTACAGCCACACGAATCGCATGGTACATTCTGTTCAACTTCAGAAGTCATCGTTTGTTTCCTCATATAGTTATATATCGATATACTAAGCTTGTTCATATTAGAAAACTAGTATTTATAACAAGCATCTGAAAAAAATTCCCATAGTAACTAATATTCAAATATCAATAACATAATTACAACCTGGGAGTAAAACCTCAAAATATGAACATTTCTGACAAATCTTTGTCAGAATTCAGAGCGGTGTATTGTAATTCCGTACTGTATAATACAGAATGCAGAATGAACTTAGGCAGGGTTGAGCAGCAAACAGATATTTCGTTGAATATGTGATTCTTATATTTGAGAATACTTTGACGGCTAGATTGCGATAATATGTTTAACGTGCAAAATATTATAAAAAATCATACAAATGGACTTGAATCTTATAAATTAACTTAATTGGATCATTAGTTAATTTTTACGATTGATTTCTTAATGGACTAACTACATAGAAGAGTTTTATTATGCCAAAAAGAAGTAAAGAAGATACTGAAATCACCATCCAGAAGATCATGGATGCGGTTATTGATCAACTGTTACGCTTAGGCTATGACAAAATGTCATACACGACATTAAGCCAACAGACTGGTGTATCAAGAACCGGTATTAGCCACCACTTTCCAAAGAAAACTGACTTTACTGCTGCTTTAGATGGTCGTATTTTCCGTCTATTTTCTGAACGCCTTGAAATGCAAGGTGATAAGCAAGCATTTATCGATAGTTGGATATCTTCTTTAGAAGACGAGCAATTCCGTGCGATTTTACGTCTTTTATTCCACCATATCGTTACTTCTGCAAATGCTCATGAATTTGCTCACAATGGCATTGAGCGTCTATATGGCATGGTTGAAGATCTATATGGTGAAGAAAGCCGTAAAGATCTTGAATGGCTAATTGGCCTTTCTTTAATTCGTATGGCTAAGTAATTTATTATTTAGTACAGAAGCTTATCGGTATTACTATCGATAAGTTTTTTTTTGCATTCAAAACCAATTAGAGCTTATACTCTACTTATTGGAGGGGTTATGCTAAAAATTACACGTCTATCTGCTTTATTAACCACATTTATGTCTCTGTCTGTTTGCGCTAAATCGGTGGATTTCGATAGTGCATGGAAAAATGTACTCAATAATCATAATGGCATTGCCGCTGAGCGCATGAATGTTCAACGTCAAGAGTCATTAGCTTCAGGGACTTCTGATCTCAATTTACCTTCAGTTACATTAAGTGCAAATTACACCTATCTGGATGATGACGTTACTGTTTCAGGGCAGCAACTTCTTGATAGTACTAATACAAATCCAGCAATAGCAGGAATATTAGGTCAATTCATTGGTCCCGTGACTTCAACACTAAGTGAGCGTGATATTTTCACTAGCTCAATTCGTGCTATTTGGCCAATATTTACTGGTGGGCGAATTTCTGCCGCTGAAAGTGCCGCAGAAGGAAAAACAGACGAAGCACGCAGTAAATTGAAAATGAAACAACAAGCCTCTTATGAAGATCTAGCTAAGTATTATTTTAGTGTCGTTCTCGCTAATGAAGTCGTTAAAACCTATAGCGAAGTAGAGCAAGGATTAGCAAAACACAGAGACAGTGCTATTAAACTGCAACAACAAGGGCAGATCGCCAAAGTTGAGCGCCTTCAAGCCGATGCGTCATACGATAAAGCGCGAGTTGATTTACGTAAAGCACAACAAGACTCTGATATTGCGAAAGCAGCCTTAGCCAGTATTTTACAATCAAAAGAAACCATGACTCCTGAGACTGAACTTTTTACTAATTCTTCTTTACCTCAGCTAAGTGCTTTCATAGATAACACATTAAATACTTACCCCGGTCTTGATTTATTAGAGGCCAAAGAGCGTCAAGCAAGCAGTTTAGTTAAAGCAGAAAAAGGACGTTATTATCCTGAAATTTATTTATATGGTAACTACAATCTGTATGAGGGAGACAGTTTATCTTCAGAGATAGCCCCTGATTGGATGGTGGGAATCGGTGTAAATGTACCTTTGATTGATAATAAAGGCCGTTCAGATAAAGTCGTCGCCGCACATAATGCGATTCAGCAAGTTCAATATTTGAAAAAACAAGCTCAACAAGATCTCGCATTATTGGTAGAAAAAACGTATAGAGAAGCACTTCAAGCTATCGATGAATATGAAGGACTTGCCTCAAGTTTAGAACTCGCGTCGGAGAATGTATTACTGCGTGAAAAAGCGTTTAAACAAGGTTTGTCTACGTCATTAGATGTGGTCGATGCTGAACTGTATTTAGCGAGTATTAAAACTCAACGTTCTTTAGCGTCTTTTAACTATGTTATCTCTCTGGTTAAATTACTGGCATTAAGCGATCAAACAGACACGTTTGTTCAATACCAACTTCAAGCAAGAGAAGGAAAATAATATGAGTCAGTTAAAAAAAGTTATCGGCTCTCTTGCCGTTGTTAGTGTGGTTAGCTGGGTTGGTTATAGCTTTTGGGCAGCGTATCAACCTCGCCCTGAATTACTTCAAGGTCAAATAGAGGCTGAACAATATAATATTTCCTCTAAGGTTCCAGGACGGATAGAAAATGTATTTGTCAAAAAAGGGGATATGATCGAAAAAGGCCAACCTGTTTTTTCATTATATAGTCCTGAGATAGAAGCTAAACTAGCACAAGCCAAAGCAGGAGAGGCAGCTGCAAGTGCATTAGCCGATCAAGCAGAACAAGGTGCTCGAACTCAACAAGTGGCTGCAGCAAAAGATCAATGGCGAAAAGCCAAAGCAGCCAGTCAGTTACTTGAGAAAACGTATGCACGAGTTAATAACCTTTATAAAGATGGTGTCGTAGCAGAGCAGAAAAAAGATGAGACGTACACTCAATGGCAAGCGGCGAAATACACTGAAAGTGCTGCATACCAAATGTATCAAATGGCGAAAGAGGGGGCTCGTTCAGAAACCAAACGCGCTGCTAATGAAAAAGTAAAAATGGCTATGGGTTCAGTTGCTGAGGTTGAAGCCTATGTTGCCGATACGAAAATCAATAGTTGGTACAATGGTGAAGTATCACAAGTCATGCTTAATGCTGGTGAAATTGCACCTCAAGGTTTTCCTGTCGTTAGTGTAATAGACATAAAGCAAGCGTGGGCGGTGTTCCATGTTCGTGAAGATAAATTAAAAGCGTATAAGAAAAATCAGACAATTGATGTTTACTTGCCTGCACTCGATCAAACCGTTCCATTTACGATCACGCATATTGCGGTAATGGGTGATTATGCGACATGGCGAGCAACCGATAATAGTCAGGGGTTTGATTTGAAAACCTTTGAGGTTGAAGCGCATCCAGTGAATGACATTCCGAATCTACGCGTAGGCATGAGTGCCGTAGTAAGAATAGATAAATAATGTATATCACTTGGTTATAGTTGGATCGTTATGAAAATTTTTTGGCGCTCTTATTGTTCAAATCCATGGTTAATAGCGGTTACCTTTGCTTTACCTTTGGTATTATCTCTCATTATTTGGTGGGTATTTTCAGCATCTGTCGTGCGAGAGCTGCCTATTGATGTGGTGGACCTGGATCAGTCTAGTTTATCAAGAATGATCATTCGTGATTACGATGCAACGCCGACGCTTGCTGTACGAACTATTCAACCTAATAATGAGATTGCAAATCAAGCATTAAAACGGGGTGAAAATTACGGCTATATAGTTATCCCAAATCACTTTGAGCGCGATATCTTACTTGGTAAAAGCCCAAAAGTATCTGGTTTTTATAACGGACAATTCATTCTAATTGCTAAACAAATTAACTCCGCGTTAATGCAAACGGATATGACGATTCAAGCTAAATTATCGACGGTAAAAGCATTAAGCACTAAAGAGACCGCATGGATTCAAGCTATTAATTCTGCAGTGCCGATTAACGTTCAGATCACTCCTTTGTTCAATCTTGGGAGTAATTATAATCAATTCTTGGTTTCTGCTGTTTTGCCTGCAATTTGGCAAATGGCGATCATTGTAGGTATGATCTGGGCAATGAAAAATGAAATGATTCGCACAAATAGTCAGAATATAAGAGTGTGGTTTGATTCACAAAGCATCAAGCAAATACTTCAATTTATCTCCGTCTATTTTGTGGTGGCAATGGTATTAGGTTGTCTGCTTTTTTACTTTCTATATGGCATTTTACGCTTCCCATTCGATGGCCAAATTCCATCATTTTTATTCGCGATGAGTACTATGGCATTCGCGTGTATTAGTTTAGGTTGTGCGATAGGCTATGCGACGAATGATATTGTCAAAGCGATGAGTATTTCAGGTGCTTACACTGCGCCAAGTTTTGCCTTTCTTGGTGTGACTTTTCCTGTTTCTGATATGAATGGCCTTGCCACATTCTGGCACTCTATTTTACCAGCAAGCCATTTTGTACGATCTCAAATAGAACAAGCGAATTATGGCTATACTTTTATACAAACCACACCGAATTTAGGTGCGTTATTGTTATTCACATTACCATTACTGTTGCTTATGACCCGTTTAAGGAAGTAGCTAATGTCATTAATATCTATCATAAAAAATGAAGCAAAGGCTATTTTTACTAACAGCACCATTTTAATGGCGATGATAGGGGGTGTATTATTTTACGCCTTTTTATATCCACTTCCTTATCTACAGCAAAGCCCTGAAGAGCAAAAAATCACAGTGGTTGATCTCGATAAATCTGATTTAAGTCGTCGTTTTATTCGTATGGTTAATGCATCACAGCAAGTCGATGTAGTTGAACAAGCAGAGAGTGTTGCTGAGGCTAAGCAGCAATTTCTTGATAACACGGTTAGTGGATTTCTGGTGATCCCATATCAATTTTCAAAAAACTTACAACTTGGACAAGCACCCACAGTCGCATACGCAGGTGATGCCTCTTATTTCTTAATTTATGGCACTATTGTTGAAGGCTTAATGAAAGCGGGTGGCACCATTACGGCACAATATCGTATCGCTCATATGGCCATCGATGGAATGCCGATTAATACAGCGATAAATACATTTCAGCCATTTAAGTCAAATTACATTCCAGTGTTTAATCACAATATGGGTTACGTGCAATATGTCGTACCAGCCGTCTTTATACTTATCTTACAACAAACGTTATTAATGGCTGTCGGAGTCAGACAAAAAACAACTAAGATAAGCGAAAATTCAGCAGCTCAGCTAGTGGTTCGATTTGGGATATTTTTACTATCAGAATTAGTCTTAGCCGGTTTCTATTTTGGTTATGTTTTTGATTTTTATCATATAGGTCGTTTCTCAAACCCTATTGATTTGATCACCTTACTCGTACCTTTTATTTCTGCTGTGATCTTACTCGGTATGTTATTAGCTCGATGGTTTCCAACCCCTGAAAGCATTTTGTTAGTTGTTTTATTCAGTTCAATGCCGATTGTTTTTAGTGCTGGTTTTATCTGGCCAAGTGAACTTATTCCAGCAGTACTTACCGAGGTAATGCATTTACTGCCAAGTGGTTTTGCTATTAATGGTTTTCTTACCTTGAATCAGCAAGGGGCGGGATTAAACAGTGTCTTCTCTAATATGCTAGGGCTTTATGGCTTGTGCTTGGTATATGGTTTGTGTTTGTTTATCAGTAAACGAAAATAGATCTTAATTCCCCCTCGTGATCTTGAAAAAGCTAAGCCTATTGCACAATATCAAGAGTCACTACTTCACAATAGAGCTTTTGAGGTATAATTAGTCTTATTTCAAAAAGGAAAATGAAATGGGACTTTTTTCACGTCTATTTGACTCTTCCCCTAAACAAGAACCAGTCATCGAACCAATCGAATACAACTCCTTTCTTATCTACCCAAACTCTGAGCGAGATGGAAGTCAGTTTCGTATCGCTGGAAAAATAACAAAAGAGATTAATGGCGAACTCAAAGAGCATCGCTTTATTCGGTCTGATGTTATTTCATTGAAGACTGATGCTGATGAATTGATGGTAAGAAAATCAAAAATGTTGATTGATCAAATGGCAGAATCAATTTTTAAATAAATGTAAATTAATTGATTTAGATTACGACGCTATTAGTTTTACACTCTATACTTATTGTTTAAAATCAATCAGTAACATTAAGTGGTTTGACCTCTGTTTTATAATCAGCAATATGTTGTTTATTTACTAAATAGAGGTGAGAATAAACGGACATTTATTTTTTGTAATAAAATGATGTGATTTTATTACAAATCACTTGAATTAGTATCTTATGTTCGATACAACAAAGGTATCAATTCAAGCCAATAGTAAAGGAATAACTATGCAAATTGGTGTACCTAGAGAAGTACTCGCGGGAGAGACCCGTGTCGCTGCCACTCCAAAAACAGTTGAGCAGCTATTAAAACTCGGTTTTACCGTCGCTGTAGAATCTAAAGCCGGTATCTTAGCCAGTTTTGATGACTCCGCATTTGAAAAAGCAGGCGCTACCATTGTTTCTGCTGATGATGTTTGGAGATCAGAACTTATCCTTAAAGTAAATGCACCTCAAGTTAACGCCGAAACCGGTGTTGATGAGTTTGAGTTACTTCAAGATGGTGCAAGTTTAGTTAGCTTTATTTGGCCAGCTCAAAATGAAGAATTACTTGCTAAATTAGCCACAAAAAATATCAATGTTCTGGCGATGGATTCTGTTCCTCGTATTTCACGCGCACAAGCATTAGATGCATTAAGCTCAATGGCAAATATTGCAGGTTATCGTGCTGTGGTAGAAGCCGCTCATGAATTTGGCCGTTTCTTCACTGGCCAAATTACGGCCGCGGGTAAAGTTCCACCAGCAAAAGTACTTGTTGCTGGTGCGGGTGTTGCTGGCCTTGCTGCTATTGGTGCCGCGGGTAGCCTTGGGGCGATTGTTCGTGCATTCGATGTTCGTCCAGAAGTAAAAGAACAAGTCCAATCAATGGGTGCCGAATTCCTTGAAGTTGATTTCAAGGAAAACTCTGGTTCTGGTGATGGCTACGCAAAAGAAATGTCTGATGAGTTCAACAAAAAAGCAGAAGAGTTGTATGCCGCTCAAGCTAAAGATGTTGATATCATTATTACAACTGCACTTATCCCTGGTCGTCCTGCACCAAAGCTGATTACTAAAGCCATGGTTGATAGCATGCAAGCGGGCAGTGTGATTGTTGATTTGGCGGCTGCTAATGGCGGTAACTGTGAATACACAATAAAAGATCAAGTTATCACCACTGACAATGGCGTAAAAATTGTGGGTTATACTGATATGGTTGGTCGTCTTCCAACTCAATCATCACAACTTTACGGCACAAACTTAGTTAACCTTCTTAAGCTTCTATGCAAAGAGAAAGACGGCAACATCAATATTGATTTTGAAGACGTTGTTCTTCGTGGTGTTACTGTTGTTAAAGAAGGTGAAGTCACATGGCCTGCGCCACAAATTCAAGTTTCAGCTCAACCTCAAGCCAAAGCGGCACCAAAAGCTAAGGTAGCTCCGAAAGTTGAAGAGCCAATGTCTCCAGTTAAAAAGTTCGGCATCATCGGTGCTGGTATTGCCGCGTTTGGTTGGGTAGCGTCTGTTGCTCCTGCTGAATTTTTAGCACACTTTACCGTTTTCGTTCTTGCCTGTATTGTTGGTTATTATGTGGTATGGAATGTCAGTCATTCATTACATACTCCACTGATGTCAGTAACGAATGCCATTTCAGGGATCATCATTGTAGGTGCATTACTGCAAGTTGGACAGGGTAGTGCTGTTGTTTCATTTTTAGCATTTATTGCAGTTTTAATCGCGAGTATTAATATATTTGGCGGTTTTGCTGTAACCAAGCGTATGCTTGAAATGTTCCGTAAAGATAAGTAAGGGGTAGGATAATGTCAGCAGGATTAGTTCAAGCAGCATATATTGTATCTGCCGTTTTATTTATTATGAGTTTAGCCGGTTTGTCTAAACAAGAAACCGCTCGTTCTGGTAACTACTACGGAATGACAGGTATGGCCATCGCACTGATCGCGACCATCTTTGGTCCTGACTCTGCAGGTACAAGTTGGATCATCGTTGCGATGGCAATCGGTGCTGCAATTGGTATCTTCTATGCGAAGAAAGTTGAAATGACTGAAATGCCTGAGCTTGTGGCAATTCTTCACAGCTTTGTTGGTATGGCAGCAGTATTAGTTGGTTATAACAGCTATATCGATCACGGTGAATTAACTGGCGCGCTACTAAATATCCATTTAGTTGAAGTGTTCTTAGGTGTCTTCATTGGTGCTGTAACATTTACAGGCTCACTTGTTGCGTTTGGTAAATTGCGCGGTGTGATTAGTTCATCTGCACTTCAATTACCGTATCGCCATAAGCTAAACCTATTAGCGTTAATCGCTTCTGCCGCTCTTCTTTACTATTTTGTTAGTGTTGAAGGCAGCATGTTCGCAATTATCTTAGTCACACTAATTGCTTTCGCATTTG
Organism: Aliivibrio sp. S3MY1; assembly: GCF_028765575.1. Taxonomy (GTDB): domain Bacteria; phylum Pseudomonadota; class Gammaproteobacteria; order Enterobacterales; family Vibrionaceae; genus Aliivibrio. The sequence continues at coordinate 31,688 of NZ_JARACO010000032.1, forward strand.
GTTACCATCTAGTTGCTTCAATCGGTGGCGCTGACATGCCAGTGGTTGTTTCAATGTTGAATTCATATTCTGGTTGGGCAGCAGCAGCAGCAGGTTTCATGCTATCAAATGATCTTCTGATTGTGACTGGTGCATTAGTTGGTTCTTCAGGTGCGATCCTTTCTTACATCATGTGTAAAGCAATGAACCGTTCTTTCATCAGTGTTATCGCTGGTGGATTTGGTCAAGATGTTGTTGTTTCTGACTCTGATGAAGATCAAGGCGAGCATCGTGAAACAACGGCTGAAGAAGTAGCAGAAATGCTTAAAAACGCTAAGTCCGTGGTTATCACTCCAGGGTACGGCATGGCAGTAGCTCAAGCTCAATATCCAGTTTATGAAATTACTGAAAAACTTCGAGCGCAGGGCGTTAACGTTCGTTTTGGTATTCACCCTGTTGCGGGTCGTCTACCTGGTCACATGAACGTACTGCTTGCTGAAGCAAAAGTACCGTATGATATTGTGCTTGAAATGGACGAAATCAATGGTGACTTATCTGAGACAGATACGGTTCTAGTTATTGGTGCAAACGATACAGTTAACCCTGCAGCGATGGAAGATCCAAACAGTCCAATCGCAGGCATGCCCGTTCTTGAAGTGTGGAATGCGAAAAACGTAATCGTATTTAAACGCTCGATGAGCACAGGTTACGCTGGTGTGCAAAACCCATTGTTCTTTAAAGAAAATACTGAAATGCTTTTTGGTGATGCAAAAGAAACATGTGTTGAGATCAGTAAACATCTTTAATTAAACGTGTTTTTAAATAGATTAAACCGAGTATTTAGTACTCGGTTTTTTTTCGTCCGTTTTCCGACAATAATACCAGCGTAATCATTAGATAATTG
>NZ_JARACO010000033.1 GCF_028765575.1 Aliivibrio sp. S3MY1
TCTTTAAAAGAACCCGATCTTTATGGTCGGGTTTTTTTATGTCTATAAGAAATTAGGTTAATTAATTGATGTCATTATTAAATGATTTGAAATTCAGGTTATTATTGGGTAACTTGATTGTAATCACTTTATATTAAAGAGAAAGGTGGCAGTGTATGGATATATCTCGCCATTTTATTCTTTTTTGAATATATTTAGATTGTTTCGAGTTTGACAAAAACGTTGATGTCGAGATAATCACTCTTTCTTTTTAGAATAAAAGAACAAAATTCGTTAGTAAATTACATACTAAATTGTACATTGTCACTATCATCATAAAAGGAATAAAAGATGACAGACATTGGAAGTCTACTATTGGAAGCTGCAACGCTAATGCTAACTGGCATGGGCGTCGTATTTGTATTCCTCACCATTCTAGTCTACCTAGTTCAACTCATGTCTAAGTTGTTGCCTGTGGAGTTACCTCCAAAACAGGTACTAGCTGTCCAAAAAAATCTAGATCTCGATCAAACAACAGTACAGCCTCAAGTTATTGCGGCAATTTCTGCTGCGGTTAAATTACACCGTCAAAAGCATAAATAATCTGTTTTAGGAAAATTATTACAAGGAGTTTGTAAGTATGTCTAAACCACTTTCTATCACTGATGTGGTACTTCGTGACGCTCATCAATCACTCTTCGCGACTCGTATGCGCGTTGAAGATATGCTGCCAATTGCTGAGCAGTTGGATAAGATAGGCTATTGGTCATTAGAAACATGGGGCGGTGCAACTTTCGATGCCTGTATTCGTTACCTAGGTGAAGATCCGTGGGAGCGTTTGCGTTTATTGAAAAAGGCGATGCCTAATACACCAATGCAAATGCTATTACGTGGCCAAAACTTATTAGGTTACCGTCATTATGCGGATGATGTAGTAGAAAAATTTGTTGAACGAGCTCATGCCAACGGTATGGACGTATTCCGTATTTTTGATGCGATGAATGACGTAAGAAACTTTCAAACAGCAGTAAAAGCAACGATTGATGTTGGTGCTCACGCGCAAGGCACTCTTTCTTATACCACTAGCCCTGTACATAATTTAGAGACATGGGTTGATCTAGCAAAACGTCTTGAAGATTTAGGCTGTCATTCTTTATGTATTAAAGATATGTCAGGCTTACTCAAACCATATGAAGCAGAAGAGCTAATCACTCGAATTAAAGCATCGTGTGATGTTCCTCTGGCGTTACATAGCCATGCAACAACGGGTTTATCTACAGCAACAGCATTGAAGGCTGTTGAGGCGGGCATTGATATTTTAGATACCGCTATCTCTTCTATGAGCCAAACTTATGGGCACACACCAACAGAAACCGTAGTGGCAATGCTAGAAGGTACAGGTCGTGATACTAATCTTAACCTTGAACAACTAGAACCGATTGCAACTTATTTCCGTGAAGTTCGTAAGAAATATGCGAAATTTGAAGGAAAAATGAAAGGTGTTGATTCACGAATTCTTATTGCTCAAGTTCCTGGTGGAATGCTAACGAATATGGAAAGCCAACTTAAAGAGCAGGGTGCTGCTGATAAGATGGATGAAGTCTTGTTGGAGATCCCTAAGGTTCGTAAAGATCTTGGCTATATTCCATTAGTTACGCCGACCTCTCAAATTGTTGGTACTCAAGCGGTGATCAATGTTCTTACCGGTGAGCGCTATAAGAGCATCACAAAAGAAACCGCTGGTGTACTTAAAGGTGAGTACGGCGCAGCGCCTGCTGCCGTTGATGCAGAGTTGCAAGCACGAGTATTGGATGGTGCAGAAGCGATTACTTGTCGACCTGCTGATCTATTGAAATCTGAGCTTCATACTTTAACTGATGAATTGATTGCAAAAGCCAAAGAAGACAACATTGAATTAGCAGAACAACAAGTTGATGACGTTCTTACCTATGCATTGTTTCCACAAGTGGGTCTTAAGTTTCTTAACAATCGTAATAACCCTGATGCTTTTGAACCAGCTCCTGGTACAGAAAAAGACGAAGACGCTGTAAAAGTAGGTCCGGGTAAAGGTGGTATTGAATCTTACAGCGTTAAAGTTGATGGGCAGATTTATAATGTTGAAGTTGGTCCACAAGGCGTAATTTCTTCTGTTGCTCCAGTATCAGGACAACCAGCACCCGTTCAATCTCCTCAGTTATCAGCCGTAGATGCAGAGTCAGTTGATGCACCATTAGCGGGCAATATTTTTAAAGTATTGGTTCAGCCAGGCGCAGAAGTGATAGAAGGTGATGTACTACTTATCCTTGAAGCGATGAAGATGGAAACTGAAATCAGAGCATCACGTAATGGTACTGTGCAGGATATTTTAACTAAGGAAGGCGATGCGGTAGCTGTTGGTACACCGTTGCTTTCTCTAGCGTAAGGTAAGTTAAACATGGATGGTTTATTAATATTATGGAATGAAACCTCAATCGCTAATTTTAAGTTTGAACAACTTATTATGATTTTAGTGGGTTGTGGCCTTTTGTTCTTAGCGATAAAAAAAGGATTCGAGCCATTACTACTGTTACCAATTGGTTTTGGTGCCGTATTGGCTAATATTCCAAATGCAGGCTTTACTGAGCCTGGCGGCTTACTTTACTACGTCTATTACGTCGGGATTGAAACCGGTATTTTCCCACTTCTGATCTTTATGGGAGTAGGGGCAATGACGGACTTTGGGGCGTTAATTGCGAATCCAAAAACGTTATGGCTTGGTGCCGCGGCGCAAGTGGGTATTTTTGCGACATTATTTGGCGCAATCTTACTTAACTTTGTTCCTGGGATGGAGTTTACGCTAGCTGACGCTTCATCAATTGCAATTATTGGTGGTGCTGATGGACCTACCGCTATTTTCTTAGCCAGTAAGCTATCGCCTGATTTATTAGGGGCAATTGCTGTTGCTGCATATAGTTATATGGCATTAGTTCCAATTATTCAGCCGCCGATCATGAAGGCACTAACAACACCAGAAGAGCGTCAAATTAAGATGGCTCAACTGCGTCATGTTGGTAAAGCAGAGAAGATCATTTTCCCTCTTGCGGTATTATTGATGACGATTTTATTTTTACCATCAGCGACACCACTGGTTGGGATGTTCTGTTTAGGTAATTTGATGAAAGAATCTGGTGTGGTTGATCGTTTATCGAATACTGCTCAAAATGAATTGATTAATGTCGTGACTATTTTCTTAGGGTTAGGTGTTGGATCAAAACTAGAAGCGGAAACCTTTTTAAATGTTGAAACCTTGGGTATTCTACTGCTGGGCGCGGTTGCCTTTAGTGTAGGTACTGCTGGTGGTGTAATTATGGCTAAGATCTTAAACAAATATTCGAAAGAAGATATTAACCCATTAATTGGTGCAGCAGGGGTATCTGCGGTACCAATGGCGGCTCGTGTTGTTAATAAAGTAGGACTAGAGGCAAACCCTCAAAACTTCTTATTAATGCATGCAATGGGACCTAATGTTGCTGGTGTACTCGGCTCTGCGGTTGCAGCTGGTATCTTATTAGCACTTGTTGGTTAATATTAAGTCAAACTGAACAATAAAAGGGTGCAGATGCGCCCTTTTTTATTTTATGCTTATTGCATATATTTTAGTTAATGGAATTAATGCAATCATGTTTGATTGGTTTAATGCTGATTCTGCATTATGGGTATTATTTAGTTCAGGTTTTTTAAGTGCGACGTTATTACCAGGAGCATCAGAAGCCAGTTTAATTGCAACATTAAAATTAGACAGTTTTTCGATGTGGACAGTTATTGCTGTAGCAACATTGGGAAATACGCTAGGAGGCATAACAAATTATTGGTTTGGTTTGTTACTTCCTGATAAAACTTCTTCACAAAAACATGGTCATAAAGCCATTCAATGGATAAAAAAATATGGTTATTGGACGTTACTGTTCAGTTGGTTACCTGTTATTGGTGATCCCCTTTGTTTAGCGGCCGGATGGTTAAGAATGAAGTTCTGGCCATGTGTGATTTTAATAGGGATTGGCAAGGCTGCTCGATACGTTCTTCTATCGTTTGCAGTAAATGGAATATTATAGGATTTAAGATGAAAAAATTATTAGGCCTCTCGATTATTTTAGCACTCTCAGGGTGCAGTAACTCAGAGTTTGAAGCCCCAAAAACATCAGCTCTACCAGAAGGTGTTACTTTGGTTGAGCAAGTGCTACCAAAAGAAGGGACAACGGTAATTCCATACCAAAAATACACATTAGAAAATGGATTAACGGTTATTTTAAGCCCAGATCATTCTGATCCGCTTGTGCATGTTGATGTGACTTATCATGTAGGCTCAGCACGAGAAGAGATAGGAAAATCAGGTTTTGCACATTTCTTTGAGCACATGATGTTCCAAGGCTCTGAAAATGTAGGCGACCAACAACATTTTAAAATTATTACAGAAGCGGGTGGTACATTAAACGGTACCACGAATCGTGATCGAACGAATTACTTTGAAACCGTGCCTGCTAACCAATTAGAAAAAATGCTCTGGCTAGAGTCAGACCGTATGGGCTTCTTGATTGACGCCGTTTCTCAAAAGAAATTTGAGATCCAACGTAATACAGTGAAAAATGAACGTGGGCAGAATTATGATAACCGTCCATATGGATTGATTTATGAGCGTATGGGTGAGGCTTTATTTCCACAAAATCACCCTTATTCATGGCAGACAATTGGCTATGTTGAAGATTTAGACCGAGTAGATGTTAATGATCTCAAAGCCTTCTTCTTGCGTTGGTACGGCCCTAATAATGCCGTAATCACTATCGGTGGTGATTTAGACAGCAAACAAACACTAGAGTGGGTGAACAAATACTTTGGTTCAATCCCTCGAGGGCCAGAAGTTGAAAATGCACCAAAGCAACCTGTGACGTTGACAGAAAATCGCTTTATTACACTAGAAGATAGAATTCAACAGCCGATGGTAATGATTGGTTGGCCTACGACTTACCGAGGCGAGGAAACGGAAGCCAGTCTCGATATGTTAGCTACTTTGCTTGGTAATGGTAAAACAAGCTTGCTTTATCAAGAACTAGTGAAGACAGGTAAAGTTGTCGATACAGGTGCATTTCATGATTGTGCTGAACTGTCGTGTACCATGTATGTTTATGCGATGACAGACTCTGGTGATAATAACAGTTTAGCGTCTGCATACAGCGAGATCATGGATGTTTTGGATAAGTTTGAAAAAGAGGGCGTATCAAAAACAGACCTAGCAGAAGTGCAGGGCAGTGCAGAAGCTGGGGCTATATTTGGTCTGCAATCGGTGTCAGGAAAAGTATCTCAACTCGCGTCAAATGAGACATTCTATGGTCAACCTAACCAGCTAGAGAAGCAGCTAGCAGAGTTAAAAGCCGTGACACCTAAAAAAGTGTCTCAAGCATTCGATACCTACATTGCTAACAAATATAAAGTGACACTGAGCGTTGTGCCTAAAGGGAAAACACAACTTCAAGTTGAAAAACCAAACTTTATTACGCCTAAGCGAGAGTTGCCTGAATATCAAAAACTCGATGAAAATGATTTAGAAGTACGTAAAGCGGTTGATGATTTTGACCGTTCTATTATGCCTCAACCATCAAAGGGCATTACTGCGACAACACCTGATATCTATCGTGCAAAATTGACGAACGATATTGAAATACTAGGAACTGAAGCCATTGAAACGCCAACCATTCAATTACAAATAGCGATACCAGCAGGTAATCGATATGTAGAGAGAGGAAAGGAAGGATTAGCAGAGCTGACCGCGGCAATGATGGAAGAAGGAACAACAGAGCGTTCTGCAGAAGAAATTCAAAAAGAGCTAGATAAATTAGGCAGTTCAATCTCATTTAATACAGGCACTTATACGACGACGATATCAATAGCATCGCTCACTAAAAATATTGATCAAACTCTAGCCATCGTTAATGACATGCTCTTTTCTCCTGCTTTTAAAGAGGCTGATTTTGAACGATTGAAAAAACAAGCGGTTGAAGGGTTAGTGTATGAGCATCAGAAACCATCGTGGTTAGCGTCCCAAGCAACTCGTGAGATTTTATTTGACGGGACTATTTTTGATCGCGCCGCTGATGGGTCATTGGAATCAGTGAAGAGTTTAACGATTGATGACATAAAGCAATTCTATAAAGAGAATTATACGCCAGTTTGCACTCAAGTTGTTTCAGTAGGCGATATTACTAAATCAGATCTTGTATCTAAATTATCTTTCTTAGCTGCTTGGCAAGGTAAAGCACCACGTTTATTAGCGCCACAGAAGCTACCGGTGTTGAATCAGCAAAAAATCTATCTGGTTAACAAACCCAATGCACCGCAGAGTGTGATCCGTTTCGTTCGTCAAGGTATGCAATACGATGCAACTGGAGAACTATATAAAACTCAGTTAGCTAACTTTAATTTGGGCGGTAACTTCAATAGTCGAATTAACCAAAACCTTCGAGAAGATAAAGGCTACACCTACGGTGCTGGAGGTTATTTATTTGGTAATAAAGAAATAGGGATGTCGATTTTCTATGCTCAAGTTCGTGCAGACGTCACTTTAGAGTCAATTCAAGAATTTATTTCTGAAATGAAAAAATTTGAAACTGATGGCATGACGATGGATGAATTAAATTTCATGCGTTTAGCTGTGGGTCAACAAGATGCACTAAAGTATGAAACGCCAAGTCAGAAAGCGAGTTTATTAGGTAAGATCTTAACTTATTCACTAGATGAAGATTTTATTGATGAGCAAAATGAGCTGATAGCAACATTGGGTCGTAGTGATCTCAATACATTGGCTTCAAAATGGTTTGACCCTACACAATATCAAATTATTGTTGTTGGAGATGAACCATCATTAATGCCAAAATTGAAAACACTAGGATTACCAGTAGAGTTACTAACCCCTAAGAAGTAAATTTTATTAGAAAGACGGCAATATCAAGCATATATTGCCGTTTTTTCATATCCAAGTCTCATTAAAATTTGTTAGTATCTCAGGATATAAATCAACATTATGATGTTGAACTTACCTCAATAGCGAGATTGTATTTTGACCGAATTTATCAACCGATTACAGAAAGTCGCTTCCAATCCTAAGGCATTTAAAAAAAATGGCCGAGGAATTGAAAGAGAGACTTTAAGATTTACTCTAGGTGCATCGCTTTCTTCTAAGCCACATCCAGTAGGCGTAGGTTCAGCATTAACGCATAAATACATAACAACAGATTTTGCAGAGTCTTTATTAGAGTTTATTACACCAGTATCAAATGATGTGGATACAGTAATCCAACAACTTGAAGATGTGCATCACTATACGGTTTCACACATGGGTGAAGAGAAGCTATGGCCACTTTCTATGCCATGTTTTGTTACTCATGATGATGATATTACGCTGGCACAATATGGCTCATCGAACGTAGGTCAACTTAAAACAACCTATCGTGAAGGCTTAAAGCGTCGATATGGTAGTGTGATGCAAGTGATCTCTGGTGTGCACTTTAATTTCTCGTTCTCAACAGAGTTTTGGGATGAGTTATTTGGTAAGCAATCTGAACATGAAAGAAAAGAGTCAGTATCAGATGCTTACTTTGGTTTGATCCGTAACTATTATCGTTTTGGTTGGTTAATTCCGTATTTCTTCGGTGCGTCTCCTGCGCTATGTAGCTCATTTATTCAAGGTCGTGAAACGGCAATGGAGTTTGAAACATTAGGGAATACGCTTTATCTTCCTTATGCAACGTCTTTACGATTAAGCGATCTTGGTTATACCAATGATTCTCAAAGTGATTTAAAAATCAGTTTAAACAGCGTCAGTGAGTACGTTGATGGTTTAAATAAAGCAATACGTACACCATCAGAAGAATTTGCAAAAATTGGTTTAAAAGAAGGTGATAAGCACGTTCAATTGAATGCGAATGTATTGCAAATTGAAAATGAGCTGTATGCTCCAATCCGCCCTAAGCGTGTTGCTAAAAATGGTGAAAGGCCATCAGAAGCACTAGAAAGAGATGGCGTAGAATACATCGAAGTTCGCTCATTAGACGTAAATCCATTCAGTCCTGTAGGGGTTGATAAAGACCAAGTCCGTTTCTTAGACTTATTTTTAACATGGGCAGTATTGACTGATTCAGCACCAATGAATGACAGTGAAATGGCATGTTGGAAAGATAATTGGAATAAGATCGTTGAAAAAGGCCGTAAGCCAGGTTTAGAGTTGCAAATTGGCTGCCAAGGTGAGCGATTAACTCAAAAAGCCTGGGCTGAGCGAGTATTTGCTGATTTACTTATTATCGCTAAAGAGATGGATGCGATTAATGGCGATGATGAATACCAACAAACTCATCAACGTTTAACGGCAATGATCAATGATCCTGAATTAACGATATCAGGCCGTTTACTTGCCGATACGAAAAAAGGTGGTGGTATTGGTAAAATAGGGTGTGATCTTGCGGTTCAACACCGCGAAACTCATCTTAATCACCAATATGGCTACTATACTAAAGAAGAGTTAGATGCTGAGGTTGAGCGTTCTATTCTTGCCCAGAAAGAAATCGAAAATGCAGATACACAATCATTTTCTGATTATTTAGACGATTACTTTAGTTACTTGAAGTAACTGAGGTTAGGTTAACAAAGCACTGTTATTTGATGAGTAACAGTGCTTTTTTATTGAGTGATAATAATGAATTATAAACTGATAATTGTTGCAGTAACATTTTCGGTGTTAACAGGGTGTGCGACGGCACCTCCAACTAAGCAAGATAACTTGTGTGATATTTTTCGTGAAAAAAGTGGTTGGTATGATGATGCCAAAGACATGACCGAAGAGTATGGAACCCCTATCAATGTTGCTATGGCCATTATGAAGCAAGAGAGTAGCTTTCGTTCTGATGTACGACCTCCAAGAACTAAACTATTAGGCTTTATTCCTTGGAGTCGCCCAAGCTCTGCTTATGGCTACGCTCAGGCCCAAGATCCTGTATGGGGAGAGTATGAAGAAGCAACTGGTGGAGGCTCTCGCAGTAGCTTTGATGACGCCATTATGTTTATAGGTTGGTATACTGATGGTACGCAAAAACAATTAGGGATCTCAAAGTGGGACCCATATAACCAATATCTTGCTTATCATGAAGGTCGTGGTGGTTATAAGCGTAAAAGCTATCAAAGAAAACCACAATTGATTAAGATAGCTCGTAAGGTCGAGTCTCAAGCAAAAACGTATGGCTGGCAATTAAAACAATGTAAAGCCGAACTTGAACGACAAAGTAGTTGGTGGTGGTAAGCCATCATTTCATAAATTAAAGGATTAGAATATGCCACTATTAGATAGTTTTACTGTAGATCATACTCGTATGGAAGCGCCGGCGGTTCGTGTTGCAAAAACAATGCAAACTCCAAAAGGTGATACGATTACTGTGTTTGATTTACGCTTTACAGCACCAAATAAGGATATTTTATCTGAAAAAGGCATTCATACTCTAGAGCATTTATACGCAGGCTTTATGCGTAATCATCTAAATGGCTCAGAGGTTGAAATTATAGATATTTCGCCAATGGGGTGCCGTACTGGTTTTTACATGAGCTTGATTGGTACGCCTGCAGAGCAAACCGTTGCCAATGCGTGGATTGCATCAATGGACGATGTTTTAAAAGTAGAGGCACAAAATAAGATACCAGAACTGAATGAATATCAATGTGGTACTTACACCATGCATTCATTAGAAGAAGCTAAAGTGATTGCGAGCACTATTTTAGCATCAGGTATTCGAGTAAATAAAAACGATGAATTAGCATTGCCAGATTCGATGTTAAAAGAGTTATCGGTTGATTAATTTTAAAATTAACAACTAAAAAGCCCGCATTAGTTTTATCATAATGCGGGCTTTTTTCTGATGTATTATTTATCTTCAGGACTTGGAAAAACTTTGACTAAATTAATTTTATTTTCTTCTACAGCGACGATTTCCATATTGTGCTGGTCAATTTTAAGACTAATTTTAGCTTCAGGTATTTCTTCTAGGTGTTCAAGAATTAAGCCATTTAACGTTCTTGGTCCGTCGGTTGGTAAATCCCACTTTAGGCCTTTATTGATATCTCGAATATTGGCACTGCCTTCAATCATAAAGCTGCCATCAGGTTGAGGCGTGATCTCTTCGGCTAAGCTTGGTGCCATAGACGTTGTAAACTCTCCAACAATTTCTTCTAAGATATCTTCAAGTGTAATTAACCCTTGGATGTCACCATATTCATCAACAACCAATCCAATACGTTCTTTGTTTCGTTGGAACTTAAGTAGCTGGCTATTCAATGGTGTTGCTTCAGGAATAAAGTAAATCTCATCTGCCGCTCTTAAAAGTGTCTCTTTAGTAAATTCATTTTTCTCAAGCATTAAACGATATGATTCACGTAAGCGTAGCATACCGACGACTTCGTCAATTTGGTCACGATACAGAACAATACGACCATGAGGAGAGTGCGCTAGTTGGCGTGAAATAGACTTCCAATCATCATTAATATCAATACCTGTGATCTCACTGCGAGGAACCATAATATCGTTAACAGTAACGTGTTCAAGATCGAGAATAGAGATTAGCATGTCTTGGTGACGACGAGGGATTAGGCCTCCCGCCTCATGAACAACGGTTCTCAGTTCTTCTGAGCTTAGGTTATCTTTATCACTATGGTTTGCGCCAAGCCCAAGAAGTTTAAGAAAACCATTGGTAATAAAGTTCACTAAGATAACTAATGGAGAAAGTATCTTCATGAGCACGTTTAATACGATACTACTATTGTAAGAAACACGCTCTGGGTACATAGCCGCAAGGGTTTTTGGTGTGACTTCAGCAAAGACAAGGATAACAAGAGTTAATATACCAGTGGCAATCGCTACGCCATAATCCCCATAAAGGCGCATACCAAGAATGGTGGCAATCGCTGAGGCTAGGATATTTACAAGGTTATTACCAATAAGGATAAGACCGATAAGACGATCAGGGCGGCTTAGTAATTTTTCTACGCGCTTCGCCCCTTTGTGACCTTGATTAGAAAGGTGCTTTAGGCGGTAGCGGTTTAACGACATCATACCCGTTTCAGAGCTTGAGAAGTAACCTGACATAACAATGAGTATAGCTAGTAAAGTAAATAGGGCGCCTGTCGATATGTCGTCCAAGTGTCTTGCTCCTCATTTTTAAATATAGTAAATCGTACTTACAAAATTAACCGAAAGTGTATCAACTTTGGTCATGAACGTTGAGTTAGTTATCGTTAAATTGAATTAAATTAAAATTATCTCTTGAACAAAACGACTACCAAAATAAGCCAGTGTTAATATAAATGCACCAATCAGGCTAAACCATAGCGCTTTTTGTCCACGCCAACCTTGACGGTAATGTCCCCAAGTTAATGCGGCGTAAATTATCCATGCAATAAAAGAAAGAACCGCTTTGTGTATCTTGCCTTGAGCGACCATATCCTGAATAAATGTGAAGCCAGTCAATAATGTGAGAGTTAATAACCCTAAGCCAACCAAAATGATCTTGAAAAGTTGACGTTCTACCATCATTAACGGTGGAAGGTTTGGATTAATTGTCAGCGATTTTTTAGTTTTTAATTTATGATCTAACCAAGCAAGTTGTAGTGCGTATAGAGTGGCTATCATTAGGGTAGAATAAGCAAACAGTGCCAGAGAAATATGAATTAATAAACTTGGATGAGTTTCTAAGTGAGTAATAAAGGCGCCAGGGAGAAATGTTGCGGCTAATAAATTAATCGCTGAAAAGCTATAAACAACAGGCAGAATAAACCACACTCTAAACTTGAGCATAGAGACAGTCATAACTAAAGATATAATGAAGCTAATAAGAGAAGCGACATTTAAAATACTTAAGTTTTGTCCAAAGCTATTTAGGATGAGCTCTTTCAATTGCCAGGCGTGCAAAATCAGTGCAAGAAATGCACAAACAAAGACAATATTTGCTTGGATTTTATTTTGGCTAGCTAAGCCTGGAATAACAAAACCCAACGCAAGAAAGTAAAAAAGAGCAGCACTAATTGCTGTAATAGTATCCATAATTCACTGATCATTTAGTTTATCAACATTTTGATTATACCCTTTAGAGGTCAATCTCGGTAGGTGTGATTCAGTGAGGATAAAAAATTTTCATTATAACGTCTCAGATTTAGGTATAATCGAGAAATGGTCGCAAAGTAGGCGCAAGAATATGTTTGATAATTTAACGGATAGACTATCCAAGACCCTGAAAAATATCAGTGGTAAAGGTCGATTAACAGAAGACAATATTAAAGAAACACTGCGTGAAGTACGTATGGCTCTATTAGAGGCAGACGTTGCTTTACCTGTAGTACGTGACTTTGTTAAACGAGTAAAAGAAAGTGCGGTTGGGGTTGAGGTATCAAAAAGCCTAACACCAGGCCAAGAATTTATAAAGATCGTTCAGTCTGAATTAGAAGCGATAATGGGAGACTCTAATGAGGCTCTTAATTTAGCATGTCAGCCTCCAGCGGTTATTTTAATGGCAGGTTTACAAGGTGCGGGTAAAACAACCAGTACCGCTAAACTAGCAAAGCTATTAAAAGAAAGAGATAAAAAGAATGTATTAGTTGTGTCTGCCGATGTTTATCGCCCAGCCGCAATAAAACAGCTAGAAACATTAGCGACAGAAGTTAATGTAGATTTCTTCCCATCAAGCGCAGATCAAAAGCCAATTGATATTGTTGATGGTGCAATCAGCCATGCAAAATTAAAATTCTTTGATGTTGTCATTGTCGATACAGCGGGTCGTTTAGCTGTTGATACTGAGATGATGGATGAGATTAAGCAACTTCATGCACATGTAAACCCGATTGAAACCCTGTTTGTTGTTGATGCAATGACAGGTCAAGATGCGGCGAATACGGCAAAAGCATTTGGTGATACATTACCGTTAACCGGTGTTATCTTAACAAAAGTTGATGGTGATGCACGTGGTGGTGCGGCTCTATCTGTTCGTCACATTACAGGTAAGCCTGTTAAATTCTTAGGTGTTGGTGAAAAAACTGATGCATTAGAACCTTTCCATCCTGAACGTATCGCTTCACGCATCTTAGGTATGGGTGATGTTCTTTCTTTGATTGAAGATCTTGAAAAGAATGTAGATAAAGAAAAAGCTGAGAAGTTAGCGAAAAAATTCAAAGAGAAAAAAGGCTTTGATCTTGAAGACTTCCGTGAGCAGCTTGGTCAAATGAAGAACATGGGTGGCATGATGGGCATGATGGATAAGCTTCCAGGAATGTCTCAGTTACCTGACAATGTAAAAGATAAAGTTGATGACAAGATGTTTAATCAAATGGAAGCTATTATTAATTCCATGACGATGAAAGAACGTCAACGCCCAGAACTTATAAAAGGTTCTCGCAAAAAACGTATTGCAGCAGGTTCTGGTACTCAAGTGCAAGATGTGAACCGTATGCTTAAACAATTTACTCAAATGCAGAAAATGATGAAAAAAATGCAGAAGGGTGGAATGAAAGGCATGATGCGTAATATGCAAGGTATGATGGGTGGAATGGGCGGAGGTATGGGTGGCTTTGGTCGCTAAATACCGTTTAAAATTGTTAACACCTATTAATTAGATAACAAGGTGCGACAAGTTAATTTATTGATAAATTTAACCTAGCGCACCTTTTTTACCCAATTTTTTCACTAATTACAGAAATAATTGGTGAAAAAGTAACTAAAGCCCTTGCATTGAAAGCTCATAAGAGTAAAATTCCGGGGCTTTATTTTGGCACGAGGGCTCAAGAAAAGATTATTTTTTGAGCCAATTTAATTTTTGTACGAAGCAAATAGAGGACGATATGGTTACCATTCGTTTGGCACGTCACGGCGCTAAGAAGCGTCCATTTTATCAAATCGTAGTAGCGGACAGCCGTTTTAAATCAACTGGTCGTTACATTGAGAAAGTAGGTTTCTTTAACCCTACAGCACAAGGTCAAGAAGAAGGTCTTCGTTTAGATCTTGATCGCGTTAACCATTGGGTTGGTTTAGGCGCTGGTCTTTCTGATCGTGTAGCTAAGCTAGTTAAAGACGCTAACAAAGCGGCTTAATTTAGTTGGTTAAAGGTAAAGATTTTATGAGTAAGCAAGACGAAGTAATTGTTGTAGGTAAGTTCGGAGCTTCCTATGGTATTCGTGGATGGTTGAAAGTAGTTTCTTTTACTGATCAACCTGAAAGCATTTTCGATTACAAACCATTACTTGTAAAAGTAAAAGGTGAGTGGGTCGAGTTTTCAGTCGAAAGCTGGAAACGTCATAAAGGTTTGGTGTGCAAACTGGAAGGGTTAGAAGTTAGAGAAGAAGCTCAAACTTATACTAACCTAGAAATTGCAGTTAAAGCAGATGCACTACCTGAGCTGTCAGAAGATGAATTCTACTGGCGTGAATTGTTTGGTATGGAAGTCGTTACAAGCCAAGGTTACGGCCTAGGTATTGTTGACGATATCTTTGAAACCGGATCAAACGATGTTCTTGTAGTCAAAGCAAACCTGAAAGATGCTTTTGGTAAAAAGGAACGTTTGATTCCTTTTATTGATGAGCAAGTGATCAAGTTAATTGATCGTGAGGCTCAACGGATCGAAGTTGACTGGGATCCTGGGTTCTAAACCCTAGGTAAAGCGAGGGCACATGTGGGTTGGGGTTATAAGCCTATTTCCTGAAATGTTCCGTTCGGTTACCGATTTTGGGGTAACTAGCCAAGCAATTAAAAAAGGTCTTTTATCTATAGAGACATGGAATCCTAGAGATTTCACTCAAGATAAACATCGCACTGTTGATGACCGACCTTATGGTGGTGGTCCTGGTATGTTAATGATGGTTCAGCCTTTGCGCGACGCCATTACTGCAGCCAGAGAAGCAGCACCAGGCAAAACGAAAGTGATTTACCTTTCACCTCAAGGCCGTACGCTGAATCAAGCAGGTGTTGAAGAGTTGGCAACAAGTGAGAATATAATTCTGATTTGTGGTCGATACGAAGGAGTAGATGAGCGCATAATACAATCCGAAGTTGACGAAGAATGGTCAATTGGTGATTTTGTGCTTACCGGTGGGGAACTCCCTGCTATGACGTTAATTGATTCTGTCTCTCGGTTTGTTCCGGGGGTACTAGGAGATTTTGCGTCCGCTGAAGAAGATTCTTTTGCAGACGGTTTGTTAGATTGTCCGCACTATACAAGACCTGAGGTTTTGGATGGTAAGGAAGTACCTAGTGTACTTAAATCTGGGAATCATAAAGATATCGCTCGTTGGCGAATGAAACAATCGTTAGGCCGTACTTGGTTAAGAAGACCAGAGCTCCTGGGAAATCTAGCTCTGACTGACGAACAGGAATTATTGCTAGCTGAATTTGTTCGTGAAGAACATCAGCAAAGTAAGTAATTAAGAAATTTAGTATCAGTTTATTCTAGGATATACAAAAAATGAGCAACATCATTAAAGCAATTGAAGATGCGCAACTAAAGCAAGATCTACCTAAGTTTTCACCAGGTGATACTGTTGTAGTTCAAGTTAAAGTTAAAGAAGGTGAGCGTGAGCGTCTACAGGCATTCGAAGGCGTTGTAATCGCTATTCGTAACCGTGGTCTTCACTCAGCGTTTACTGTACGTAAAATTTCTAACGGTGAAGGTGTTGAGCGTACGTTCCAAACTCACTCTCCAATCGTTAACAGCATTGAAGTTAAACGTCGTGGTGCAGTACGTCGTGCCAAGTTGTACTACCTGCGTGAGCGTTCTGGTAAATCAGCTCGTATTAAAGAGAAGCTGACTAAAAAGTAACGCACACGAGAATGTTTCTCAAATGTGCTATGAAGGTGTGCTGTTATCAGCGCACCTTTTTTTATAAGTGAAATAAGCTGTAAGCTTTACTTTACGTTATCAATCATCGTATTCATTCCGTTACAGATGGTTGATTTTTATCTCATACCTGTTACATTATTTCTACTTGTCTAAAAAGACTTTTAATGGAAATAAATGTTTACAGGTGTAGGGATGAAAAAGAGCGAACTAAGTAATATCAATATCAGCGATGAACAAGTGCTGATCACGCCACAAGAATTAAAAAATAAAATTCCATTAAGCGACAATGCTCGCCAATTTATTCAGCAATCTCGCCAAACTATTTCTAATATTATTCATAAAGCCGATCACCGCTTATTAATAGTATGTGGCCCATGTTCAATTCATGATATTGATGCCGCAAAAGAATACGCTAAGCGATTGAAAGCGATCTCTGAGGATCTTAAAGATCAATTGTATATCGTAATGCGTGTTTATTTTGAAAAACCAAGAACGACAGTCGGCTGGAAAGGTTTGATTAATGACCCTCACCTTGATGGCTCTTTTGATATAGAGCATGGTTTACATACAGCAAGACAACTTTTAGTTGATTTAGCTGAAATGGAGATACCATTAGCGACTGAAGCTCTAGACCCAATTAGTCCACAATACATTGGTGATACATTTAGCTGGGCGGCTATTGGGGCTCGTACAACGGAATCGCAAACACACCGCGAAATGGCGAGTGGACTTTCAGTTCCTGTTGGTTTTAAAAATGGTACGGATGGTAGTCTCTCTACTTCAATTAATGCGATGCAGGCAGCAGCGTCAAGCCATCGTTTCATGGGGATAAACAGTGAAGGGCAGGTAGCGTTATTAACTACGCAGGGTAACCCTAATGGTCATGTGATTTTACGTGGTGGTAAGCGGACAAATTACGATTCGGTATCAGTAACTGAATGTGAAGAAGAGTTAGCAAAATCTACTCTTGATGCGGCACTAATGATCGATTGTAGTCATGCTAACTCTCGTAAAGATTACCGTCGTCAGCCATTGGTTGCCGAAGATGTTATTCATCAAATTCGTGAAGGCAATAAATCAATCATAGGGTTGATGATTGAAAGCCATTTAAATCAAGGAAATCAACCTTCTGACATTCCATTATCAGAGATGAAATATGGGGTGTCTATCACAGACGCATGTATCAATTGGGATTCAACTGAGGCACTATTACGTCATACTCATAAAGAATTAATTCCAGTATTGGAAGATCGTTTAAAAGGATAGAACGAGATGGCGGTAGAACTGAGTCATTTACGCGACCAAATTGATGCAGTAGATAAACAAATGTTGGATCTTTTATCTCAACGTCTACATTTAGTTGAACAAGTTGGTGAAGTCAAAAGTGCACATGGATTGCCTATTTACGATCCAAGTCGAGAAGCTACAATGTTGGCATCAAGACGATTAGAAGCAGAGAAAAAAGGGGTACCGCCCTCGTTAATTGAAGATATCCTACGTCGCACAATGCGTGAATCCTACAGTAGTGAAAATGACTCAGGCTTCAAATGTTTAAAACCTGAATTAAGACCCATTGTTATTATTGGTGGTAATGGTCAACTTGGTGGCTTATTTAGCAAAATGTTTAAGTTATCTGGTTATGACGTTCGTATTTTAGGCAGCCAGGATTGGAGTCATGCAGAGACGATCTTAGATGGGGCTGGAATGGTTGTGGTTACCGTCCCAATTAACTTAACCGTTGATGTCATAAATAAGTTATCTGGTTTAGCTGAAGATTGTATTCTATGTGATTTAACCTCGATAAAGAAAAAGCCACTGCAAGCAATGATGAATATTCATAAAGGTCCAGTAGTTGGCTTGCACCCTATGTTTGGTCCAGATGTGCCTAGTTTAGCGAAACAAGTGATTGTCATGTGTGATGGGCGCAATAAAGAAAGTTATGCGTGGCTTAAACAGCAGTTTGAAATATGGGGTGCTATTGTTCGTGATATTTCGGCATCAGAACACGATCATGGTATGACCCTGATCCAAGCTTTACGTCACTTCACCTCCTTTGCATACGGTCAACATCTTGCGAAAGAAAACCCAGATATTGAACAGCTACTTAAGTTAAGTTCACCAATCTATCGTTTAGAGCTATTAATGGTAGGTCGATTGTTTGCCCAAGACCCTAATTTATATGCTGATATTATTCTTTCATCAGAAGACAATATTGATATGATAAAACGATTTCATCAGCGTTTTGGTGATGCAATCTCATTATTAGAAAATCATAATCGCGAAGGTTTTATTGATAACTTTAAAGAAGTTGAGCATTGGTTTGGTGATTATGCAGAGCAGTTTTTAATTGAAAGTAAGAGCTTACTCAGACAAGCGAATGATTCAATTCATAGAGAGCGAAGCTAGTTAAAACGAGATTTTAATTTACGATAAATAAAAAAGGTGAGCACAGCTCACCTTTTTTGTTTTCACTAATTTATAGCATTATTGAGTTAACTTCGTCGTTGCTTGTTGTTCAGCTTTTACGGTATTAATAGCTTCAATTTGTTCAACGGTTGTTTTTTGAGTTAATTTTAATTGCAGTTTTACCATGTTATTTATGATTTCAACTAGGGGCGTCCATTTAATACTTCGTTCTTTTTCAAATAAGCTTTCAAAACGCTCAGGGGTCCAATCGATAAAAGATTGAGGGTTTAATACTCGACCTAGAAAGCGTACTTCATAATGAAGGTGTGGTCCTGTTGAATTACCGGTATTACCACAGGTCGCGATTAGGTCTCCTTTTTTTACAAATTGCCCTGAACGCACTTTAAATTTTTGTAAATGAGCGTACATGGTCATAAATCCAAAAGAGTGCTGAACTTTAAGTAAATTACCATAACCTTTCTTACTTGGTCGGGCAAGTTCAACAACGCCATCAGCTGGTGCATAAATTTCTGTACCACGCTTACAAGTAAGATCTTGTCCTAAATGACGTTGTCTTTTACCTGAAATAGGGTTTGTTCTTTTCCCAAAACTGGATGAATTTCGAATAAAATCGATAGGGGTATCGTTGGGTATTAAGCGAAACATGGTCGCTCTAACTGCGGAATCGATGGCTGCGACATCCAGTCGTTGCTCTAATGTCTTTTCAGATAATAGCGTATCTTCTTCAGAGATATCTTGTAATCCAAGTACTGATTCAACATCTTCAATCCGTCGGCTGATAATGATAAATTCATTTTCTTTTGCTTCAAGCTGTTGAGTTAACTCGTAGTTGCTATCATTATTTTCAATAATGAGGTTGTTGAGGACACTGTTTTGTTCTTGAAGTTGCACTATTGCCAATTCAGATGCTTGTTGCTTTTGATAAAAATAATGTAGCCCAAAAGCACTTAGTGTAAATAACCCAAGTCCCAGTAAAAGAGATAAAATAACCAGTTTTTTCCGTTTTGGAGAAAGAGCAAAGAAGCGCGTTCCTTTGCTATGAGAAATGGAAATACGAATGTTATCAGGCATAGAATGGCAACTTCTTACTTTAGGTTAATGTGGTTAACTCTGATAGTTGACGTAACAACATATCACTGTTACCAACATTGAGTTCGATTAGACGTTTAAGGTGGCTAATACTATCAATATCTATGTGGCTTATACAGAGTCTTAGTGTGTTATCTGTTCTATTTATCAGTTTGCATTCAGCACTGATATCAATATCACTCTCATTCAATGTGAATCGTACGTTAAATTCAGAGTTTTCTTTAATCTTTTCGTCATCAGCTAAATTGATGAGTAATCCATGCAGAGATAAATCAACTAAAGAGCCTTTCCATTGCTGATCATCTTGTTGAAGAGTGATGTTTGCTTGGTATACCACGCGTGAGAATTTACGTCGTTCAATCATAATATGGTCCTTATATAATAAGATTAATCTCTGAGTATGATATCTGGTTTATGGTAAGTCGAATAAAAAGGCCGCTTTAATGCGGCCCTTATGATGAGTATCAAATAATCGTTATTGCTATTTAGTCATACGCTTATATTTAATACGATGTGGTTCAGCAGCTTGAGCGCCTAATGTTTTCTTAATCCAATCACTGTACTCAGTATAGTTACCTTCAAAGAAGTTCACTTTACCTTCATCGCGGTAATCAAGAATGTGAGTCGCGATACGGTCCAAGAACCAACGGTCATGCGAGATAACCATGGCACAACCTGGGAACTCTAGAAGTGCTTCTTCTAGTGCGCGTAATGTTTCAACATCCAAGTCATTGGTTGGCTCATCGAGTAACAGTACGTTGCCGCCTGTTTTCAATAATTTAGCTAAATGAACACGGTTACGTTCACCACCAGAGAGGTCTCCAATGATTTTCTGTTGGTCATTTCCACGGAAGTTAAAGCGAGA
Organism: Aliivibrio sp. S3MY1; assembly: GCF_028765575.1. Taxonomy (GTDB): domain Bacteria; phylum Pseudomonadota; class Gammaproteobacteria; order Enterobacterales; family Vibrionaceae; genus Aliivibrio. The sequence goes on from NZ_JARACO010000033.1 coordinate 20,245, forward strand.
ACAGTACGCACGTGCCGGGATTTCAAAGTTATTGATCTTGATGATCTCAGCACCTTCAGAGATCTCTTGGTAAACCGTTTTTGTATTGTCCATACTGTCACGGAATTGATCAACAGAAGCAAGTTTAACTGTCTCACCCAATACAATTGAGCCTGAATCCGCTTCTTCTGCGCCACTTAACATTTTGAATAGCGTTGATTTACCAGCACCATTGGCGCCGATAATACCAACGATAGCGCCTTTTGGCATACTGAATGATAAGTCGTCAATCAGTACACGATCGCCAAATGATTTCGTTAAGTTTGTTACTTCAAGAACTTTATCACCTAAACGCTCGCCTGGCGGAATGAACAATTCGTTTGTTTCATTACGTTTTTGGTGTTCGGTGTTTTGCAATTCTTCAAATCTAGCCATACGCGCTTTTGATTTCGCTTGACGACCTTTAGGATTTTGACGAACCCATTCAAGCTCTTTTTCTATCGTTTTTTGACGAGCATTTTCTTTCGAAGATTCTTGTTTTAGACGATCATCTTTTTGCTCTAGCCAAGAGGTATAGTTACCTTCCCATGGAATACCTTCACCACGGTCAAGCTCCAAGATCCAACCAGCAGCATTATCTAGGAAATAACGGTCATGGGTAATTGCCACAACAGTACCTGAATAATCAACAAGGAAGTGCTCAAGCCACGCAACTGATTCTGCATCAAGGTGGTTGGTTGGTTCATCAAGAAGTAGCATATCTGGTTTTTCAAGAAGAAGACGGCAGATAGCAACACGACGACGTTCACCACCAGATAGGAATTCAATTTTTGCATCCCACTCTGGAAGACGTAATGCATCCGCAGCACGTTCTAATGCATTCTCTAGGTTGTGACCATCTTTTGCTTGGATTATCGCTTCAAGTTCACCTTGCTCTTTAGCAAGAGCATCAAAGTCAGCATCTTCTTCAGCATAAGCTGCATAAACTGCGTCTAATCGAGATAGCGCTCCAGCTACATCAGAAACCGCTTCTTCAACGATCTCTCGGACGGTTTTTGATTCATCTAGAACGGGTTCTTGTGGTAGATAGCCAATATTCAATCCACTTTGTGGACGAGCTTCACCATCAATATCAGTATCTAGTCCCGCCATAATGCGAAGTAGTGTTGATTTACCTGAGCCATTTAGACCAAGAACACCGATTTTTGCACCAGGGAAGAAGCTAAGGGAAATGTCTTTCAGAATTTGTCTTTTAGGAGGAACAATTTTGCTCACTCGTGACATTGTATATACGTATTCAGCCATAATCACTTATTAGAGTAGGTTAACGGAAATATCATTTTACTATTTATGATATATAGTTTAACACTCATTCTTGTAGTTACTAGGGTAATATAAGTAAACTCAAAGAAGAAGCAGATGGTAGTTTAACTCTGTCTTATATCAGTGCACAGCTACAAAAAGGTTGGAAAGCTAGGTGTTTAAAAAATCAATGAAATATACACGATATAAATTAGGGATGATGGTGGCGTTGTGCGTTGGAATGAGTGTGCATACAGTAGAAGCATTATCGATAGATGAATCACGAGCTCAATATCAAGAAGCAAAAGAATCGCTAAAAGGTAAGGATTTAGAGAAATACAAAAAAATAAGAGAGACATTAGATGAGTATCCATTAGCTCCTTACTTAGATTATCGTGAATTACGAATGGATTTAAGCTCTAAAACTCCGGATGATATTCGTTTGTTCCGTCATGATAATCGCACATTATCTATTGGTAACTCTCTTGATTATCAATACTTAGTTACTTTGGGATTGAATGAACGCTGGGCTGATTTTATTGACTATTTTCCAAAGGAGCCGAGCAGTAAAAACCTACAGTGCTATTACTACCAAGCAAAAAATGAATTAGGTGATAAAAATCTTGCTTGGAAAGGTGCGGAGAAATTATGGTTAACTGGAAGCTCTGTTACTTATGAGTGTGATGATTTATTTAAAGCATGGTCTGATGCAGGTAAATTGACGGATGATTTAATTATAGACCGAATGCTATTGGTTTATAAGGCTCGTAATAGTAGCCTATTTTCTTATTTAGAAAAAATGCTGTCTTCTGACAAAGCGAAAAAACAGGCAAAAGATATTGTTGAATTATTTAATGATCCTGATTTGTTAGCAGAATTCTCAAAGACAAATAAAGCCACAGATTTCACTAAACAATTGACGCTGATTTCTATTGAGCGAGAAGCAAGAAAAAATCCTGAAAAAGCGATTGAGATGTTGCCTCATTTAGTCAAAAAACAGAAATTTAGCTCAACGGAACAGATTGCGATTAAGAAAAAAATTGTCAGTACTATTATGTCAACTAACTCTGAAAGCTTAGCGGCTTGGCGAGATGGAGAACTTGAACTTAATCCAGAAGATTCATTTGTTGAGCGTCGAATTCGTGTCGCTATCCGTGCTGCTGATTGGAGTGATGTAGATAAGTGGATTGGTTATTTAAGCTCTGAAAGTAAAGCCTCATTACGTTGGCAGTTTTGGAAAGCTCGAATTGAAAGTGAAAATGGTGAGCATGATAAAGCAGAAGCTAGATTACAAAAATTGCTTGGTCAACGTAATTTTTATAGTGTGGCAGCAGCAAGTATCTTAGGTGAACCAATTCAATATCCGATGGATATCGCACCTAAAAATATTAAGTCGATAAAGATTAAATATAAGGTTGAACTTGCTCGTATTAAAGAGTTGATTGCAATCGATGAGATCCCGACAGCAAAAAGTGAGTGGGAATACTTACTTACCCGAGTCTCTAAAAAAGAAGTGAAAGAGCTTGCTAGTTATGCTGCTCAACATCGTTGGCATCACTTTACAGTATTAGCAACGATTGAAGGAAGAATGTGGGGCTATTTAAGTCTACGTTTTCCTATTGCTCATCAGTGGTGGTTTGGACATTATAGTAAAGAACTAGGGTTAGATAAAATAACCTTAATGTCTCTTTCTAGACAAGAGAGTGGCTTATATGCAGAGGCTCAGTCTCCTGTTGGTGCTCGTGGTTTAATGCAAATTATGCCAGCAACGGCAAAATATACGGCTAAGAAAATTGATTACGATAGATATGAAGGAGTAAGTAGCCTAAATGATGTTGATGTAAATATTCATATAGGTTCAAACTATCTTAAAGGCTTGATGGATGACTATGATGGAAACCGTATTTTTGCGTTAGCGGGTTACAATGCGGGCCCTCATCGAGTTAAGCGATGGAGAGCCGTTTCAAATGAAAAGTTAGATGCTTATGCCTTTATAGAAGCGATCCCATTTAAAGAAACGCGTGGTTACGTACAAAACATTTTGATGTTTGAAACTTACTACCGCAGTCTATTAGGGGAAAAAGGAAGTTTCTTATCGAAGAAAGAGCAGAATTTAGAGTATTAATTATTTCTGAATGATCATAAAGTAGGGGACTTAAGCGTCCCCTTTTTTATTAGTGTAATGAGGAATTTATGTCAGGATCAGCAAAATATTCAGATTGGTCACAAGTGATGGCATTAATAGCGAATGCCGCAGAGCAAGATAAGCATCAATCTTTATTAACCATGTTGATGACGCCTGATGAGCGTGAAGCATTAATTGCGCGAGTTAATATTTGTCATGAATTATTGCAAGGGGATTTAAGTCAAAGACAGATTAGCCAATTATTAGGGGTGGGTATTGCAACCATCACTCGAGGTTCAAATGAATTAAAAAGCCATACTCAGGATGAAAAGGAATGGCTTATGGAGTTACTTCAAAAGAGTGCTAAAAGCGTTCAGGATGAAGAAAAGGAATAAGAGCAAGAATTAACGCTTGTTGATAAACAGAGCTTCTAGTTAATAGGTTATTGGTTAATAAGCCAATAGCCCCACCTTTTTGTTTAATATTATTGGTATTAAATTGTTCATCCATCACATCCCCAAGTTCTTTTCCTTGGTTAACTGCAGTAATTACTGCCGGAGGAAGAGGTAAACTTGATGATCGTGATTCTCCCACTTTTTCGCAATTATCAATAATCATCCAAGCAAAAGTTGAATTTTTTTCGATCCCTGCTTCTAATCCAACATAGAAACTGGCACCTGGAGATAGTGCTTTGGCGTTATTTACTCTGTTGATCGCACCTTGTTTTGTTTCAATACAGCTCATAGGTTGATCTGGCACGCCACTGTCAACAGATACGCCAGTAAAGCTAAATACTGCATTTGGAAACGCTTGATTAAATGCAGTTTTCACCGCGTTAATTTTTGCAGGATTTAATGAAGCAATAATGACATTCATGCAATGGCCTATTATTGAGTTAAAGGTATCGTTGTTGGTGTTACATTTTCAATAGGGTAACAACCAAGAACCTTAAGATATTGAGTGATAGAGGTTAGCTCTTCAATTGCGGCACTCATCGCTTCTGATTTTAAATGTGCTTGCAAATCAATATAGAACATCTCTTCCCAAGGATTTCCCATAATAGGGCGAGATTCTAATTTCGTCATATTAATACCGTATTTACGTAAGACTAATAGCGATTCTACTAGTGAACCTGCATCTTGAGAGGTTGATACTATTAGAGTGGTTTTTGCTGGTATTTGTTCTGACACATCAACAGGCTTTCTTGCTACAACAATAAAGCGAGTTTGATTCTCTGTTTGGTTCGAGATATTGGTAATTAAGGATTGAAGGCCATACAGTTTACCACTATCAGAATTTCCAATTGCTGCTACTTCTGGTGAGTTTAGTTCTTTTACCGTAATCATGGCATCAGCTGTGCTTGCGCAAGAGATAAGTTCTACATTATCTAAACGATTCAAAAACTCGCTGCATTGTTCATGTGGCTGCGGATGAGAATATAAGGTTTTAATTGATTCAAGAGACGTTTCTGTGGTGGTTAGTAAGCAGTGTTCAATCTGCTGAGTTAGCTCTCCCACAATGTATAAGCTTGTGTGCTGTAGTAAATCGTAAACTTGGTTGATAGAGCCTGAACTTGTATTTTCAATCGGTAATACACCATAATCAGCATGACCAGATTCAACTGTTTTAATAACTTCTCTAAAATTTTCACACCCTAGCTCTGCCAACTCAATATTTTTCTTACTGAAATAACGACGAGTTGCTAAGTTTGAGTAAGAGCCTTTTGAGCCAAGATAGGCCACTCTTGCGATGGGTTTGCGACTTAATTCAGGGTTAGCTAGGTTTTGAAAGTATTCTTGCTGTAATAAAACAGAATCTTCAATAATGGTGTGAAACAACTGAGTAATGTAATAAGCATCTAGGTCGAATGCTTTGCCATTTTCAATTAATTTTACCAGTAATTGTTGTTCGCGTTTTGGATCTCGAACTGGTTTCGCGGTTTGGACTTTGCTTTTAGCAACTTCAAGACTGAGTTTACGACGTTCAGAAAAAAGCGTTAATAGTTCATTATCAAGTTCATTAAGGCGTAAACGGATCTCATCCAGAGAATAGCGGGTATCAGTCATGAATATGCAAACCTAGTAAATTAAGAGTTAATTCACAATAAGGAATCGATAAGTTTGCGTCAAGAAAAAACAGCGCTCAAATGAGCGCTGTTTCAGAAAACGTTTGAGTTGACGATTCAATTACTGTTCGTATTCCTCTTCTAGGTCAACTTCTGGCTCTTCGACTACAGGAGCTTGAGCGTGTGTTGCTCGACGAGCTTCGCCTTTATGTTGTAGCTTATCTAGTTGGCGTTCTAGTTTTTGGTACATCTCTCTAATTGCACCAAATAGGTCTTCTTGCTCTGCTGATGCTGCAACTTTACCACCAGCGATAGTCGCCTGTGCTTCTACCTTATGCTTACCATTTGCGCGTTTCGTAACGCTAGCGTGACGGCCAATAATGTCTAGATTTCTTTTTTCTTCTAGTTTTTTAAATTTCCCTTCAATACGTTCACGGATGCCTGGAGTGATGTCGATGTTGTTACCAGTGATTTCTACTTTCATATGATTTTCCTCTCTCTTGCCCCGTTTGGCATGTATTCAGATTACGGATCCAGCAGTAAAATAAAGTGATCTAAGTCACCATTTTAAATAGTCTTCGTAATTAGATATCTTGATGTGATCTCAAACAAACCCTGAGAATTTTTTTTGAAAAAAAACTTGATGAATTGCCTAAAATAGGTAGATTGGAAAGGTTGATTACTGAAAACATTCGTTTTTAGGGACTAAGTTCAACTTACTGTTTTTAATGGTTATTTTTTAATCTTCCATATTTTGTGAGTTTGAACATCCTTTATATAAATATCAGATATAAAAAAGCCGTGCCTTAATGATAAGACACGGCTTTTATTATTTTGACTGAAAATTTATTCTGGATTCAATGCAATAAGTTCTTCTGTTCGAGCGATAGCATCTTCTAATTTCAATTCTTTATATGCAGCTAACATAATCGATAGTGATTTTCTTGCGGCTTCAGTATCTGGATACGTTCGTTGTAATTCTTGGCTACGATTGATCGCTGAAATCCACGCTTCACGGCGAAGATAAAAATCAGCCGTTGCTAATTCATAATCAGCTAAGCGATTCTTTAAGGCAAACATACGAGTTTGAGCATCTTCGGCATATAAACTATCTGGGTAACGGTCTAGTAAGCGTTTAAAGTCTTTAAATGCTGAACGTGCAGGTTCAGGATCTCGATCTGAGCGATCGACTCTAAAAAGGTCGTGCATAAAACTACGGTCTTGAGCCATATGTGTTAGGCCGCGCATATATAAAACCCAATCTGCTTTTGGGTGTGTTGGATTTAAGCGATTAAAACGTTCAATGGTCGCTAAGCCCAATGCAAGATCATCATTTTTGTAATATACGTAAATTAGATCAAGTTGAACCTGCTCTGAGTAAGCACCAAAAGGGTAACGAGAATCGAGTGCTTCAAGGCGCTCAATTGCACTTGTCCAATTACCAGCCTTTAAAGATACTTGAGCCTGAGAATATAATTCTGATGGTGGGATATCAGGGATAACATCATCACTGCTTGAGCAACCAACCAGCAAAGATACGGCTAATAATGAAGAAAGGGTTAAGCGTTTCATGCTTGAAAATGATCCTTGACTAAAAAAACTGAAGTTATCCATTACGAAATGCGTCGTTAACAGATACAATGGTCGATAGTTTATTTCACTTACAGTGTTGATGATACCAAATATGATGTATTTGTTTGGTATTAGTACCACTAATTTAAAAAAAGTTCGATATGGCACAACAAATAGAGTTAACAAGTACAGTAAAAGAAAGTCAACTAGGTCAGCGTTTAGATCAAGCTGCAGCCGAGTTGTTTTCAGACTTCTCTCGTTCACGCATCAAAGAGTGGGTGTTAGCGGGGCAGATTTCTGTCAATGGTGAAGTTATTACTAAAGCACGTCTGAAAATGATGGGTGGTGAAGTAATTTCAGTTAAAGCTGAATTGGAAGATGAGCAGCGTTGGTTAGCTCAAGATATTCCTCTTGATATTGTTTATGAAGATGACGATTTATTAGTTATTAATAAACCTCGTGACTTCGTAGTACATCCAGGTGCTGGTACACCGGATAAAACGGTACTAAATGCATTATTATTCCATTACCCAAATATTGCTGAGGTGCCTCGTGCAGGTATCGTGCACCGTCTAGATAAAGACACAACGGGTTTAATGGTAGTAGCGAAAACCGTACCAGCTCAAACACGTTTAGTTCGTGCGCTTCAAAAGCGTAAGATCACTCGTGAATATGAAGCGGTAGTATTAGGTCGTATGACGGCTGGCGGCATGATTGAAAAACCAATTGGACGTCACCCTCAAAAACGTACACTAATGGCAGTACATGAATTGGGTAAAGATGCGGTAACACATTATCGTGTTGCTGAGCATTTCCGTATTCATACGCGCCTACGTTTACGTCTTGAAACGGGTCGTACTCACCAAATTCGTGTTCATATGTCATTCCTTCAACATCCATTAGTCGGTGATACTGCTTACGGTGGTCGTGCTCGTATCCCTAAAGGAGCGTCACAAGAATTGATTGATATGATCCGTGGGTTTGATCGTCAAGCTCTTCATGCCGCGATGTTACGTTTTGACCATCCAATTACAGGCGAAGTCATGGAATTCCATGCACCAATCCCTGACGACATGGTTGCTCTATCTCAAGCTTTACGTGACGATGAACGTCTATTGCATGAGGACGAGTATTAAAAATGTCACTATTGTTACCAAAATGGTCTGCTCCTAAAAATATTAACGTAGTTAGTACAACTCGGTTAGGTGGTGTTTCTAAAGCCCCATTTTCGAGTTTAAATTTGGGTGACCACGTTGGCGACAATAACAATGATGTTGTGCTCAATCGTGAAAAACTGATTACGTTGGCGCAGTTACCTACTGCACCAACGTGGTTAAATCAAATACATTCAACCATAGTTCTTACTCTTCCTTATACTTATTCAGAAAGTATTCCGTCTGCCGATGCCGCTTATACAAATCAAGCGAATCAAGTCTGTTGTGTTATGACTGCTGATTGTTTACCTGTTGTGATTTGTAGTAAAGAAGGAACTGAAGTCGCAGCTGCTCATGCTGGTTGGCGTGGTCTTCTTGATGGTGTGCTCGAAAATACGATTCAACATTTTACTTCAAATGAGCTTATTGCATGGTGTGGTCCAGCTATTGGCCCTGAAGCGTTCGAAGTTGGAGAGGAAGTAAAAGCTTTATTTTGTGAAAAAGATCCTGAAGCATCAAAGGCATTTAAACCGAGTCAAAATTCAAGGAAATGGCTAGCGAACTTAGCATTACTAGCTACGCAGCGTTTATACAATGCTGGGGTTAAAGAGGTTCATTACTCGGACCTTTGCACTTACTCAAATACAGAACAATTTTTTTCTTATCGAAAAGAGGGAGATACAGGGCGTCAAGCTACCCTTATTTGGTTTGAATAATCCGCTTTAATTCAATTCACCTCAGTTGATTTCTAAAACAATAAACCCCATCTAAGAGGTAATAATTAGTTACTTTTCTTCTGTAGGAGAGGGTTATGCGTTTAGATCGATTTACCAGCAAATTTCAAATCGCTATTTCAGATGCTCAATCATTAGCATTAGGTCAAGATCATCAATATATCGAGCCAACTCATCTTATGGTTGCTCTGTTAAATCAAGATGGCAGCACAATTAGGCCATTATTAACACTTCTTAATATTGACGTAGCCCAACTTCGTTCAAAGCTTTCTGAAATTTTAGATAAAGCACCAAAAGTCACCGGTATTGGTGGCGATGTTCAACTCTCATCAAACATGGGCGTTATTTTTAATCTGTGTGACAAAATTGCACAAAAACGAAAAGATGCTTATATCTCTTCTGAAATATTTCTTCTTGCTGCTATCGAAGATAAAGGCCCATTAGGCCACTTATTGAGAGAGTTAGGCTTAACGGAACAAAAAATCGCAAAATCTATCGATGAGATCCGTGGTGGCGAAAAAGTTAATGATCAAAATGCAGAAGAAAAACGCCAAGCACTCGAAAAATTTACGGTAGATCTTACTGAGAAAGCTGAACAGGGGAAATTAGATCCTGTGATTGGTCGCGATGATGAGATTCGCCGTACCATTCAAGTACTTCAAAGACGAACTAAAAATAACCCTGTAATTATTGGCCAACCGGGTGTGGGTAAAACGGCAATAGTTGAAGGTTTAGCCCAGCGTATAATTAATGGGGAAGTGCCTGAAGGCTTGAAAAATAAGCGCGTATTGTCTCTCGATATTGGTGCGTTAGTTGCTGGCGCTAAATTTCGAGGTGAGTTTGAAGAGCGATTAAAAGCGGTCTTGAATGAGCTATCTAAAGAAGAAGGCAGCGTTATCCTTTTCATTGATGAAGTTCATACCATGGTCGGTGCCGGTAAAGGTGAAGGCTCGATGGATGCCGGTAATATGCTTAAGCCTGCGCTTGCTCGTGGCGAATTGCACTGTGTCGGTGCGACAACTCTTGATGAATATCGAAAATATATAGAGAAAGATCCCGCGTTAGAGAGACGATTCCAAAAAGTATTGGTTGATGAACCAACCGTAGAAGATACGATTGCTATTTTACGTGGCTTGAAAGAGCGTTATGAGATCCATCATCATGTTGAAATAACCGATCCAGCGATTGTGGCTGCAGCGACACTCTCTCATCGTTATATTTCCGATAGACAGTTACCTGATAAAGCCATTGATTTAATTGATGAAGCAGCATCAAGTATCAGAATGGAAATCGACTCAAAGCCAGAATCACTGGATAAATTGGACCGTAAAATTATCCAATTAAAAATAGAACAGCAAGCATTAGTTAAAGAAAGCGATGATGCAAGCTTAAAACGCTTAGACTCTTTAAATCTTGAATTAAGAGAAAAAGAGCGTGATTACGCTGAACTAGAAGAAGTCTGGAAAGCCGAAAAAGCGGCATTGTCAGGGACACAGCATATAAAAACAGAGTTAGAAACGGCCCGAAGTAATATGGATATTGCGCGACGTGCTGGTGATTTAAATCGTATGTCAGAACTGCAATATGGCCGAATTCCAGAATTAGAAAAACAATTAGATCTTGCTGCACAAGCTGAAATGCAAGAAATGAGTTTATTAAAGAATAAAGTTACCGACAGTGAAATTGCTGAAGTTCTTTCTCGTCAAACAGGCATTCCTGTGAATAAAATGCTTGAGGGAGAAAGAGATAAACTGTTAAAGATGGAAAGTGAATTACATAAAAGAGTGATAGGACAAGCAGAAGCGGTTGAAGCAGTATCGAATGCCATTCGACGCAGTAGAGCTGGGTTATCTGATCCTAATCGTCCAATTGGTTCGTTTTTATTCTTGGGACCAACAGGTGTTGGTAAAACGGAATTATGTAAATCTTTAGCAAACTTTATGTTTGACAGTGAAGATGCGATGGTTCGAATTGATATGTCTGAGTTTATGGAGAAACATTCCGTCGCTAGGTTAGTCGGTGCCCCTCCTGGTTACGTTGGATACGAAGAGGGCGGTTACTTAACTGAAGCCGTTAGACGTAAGCCTTATTCTGTTTTATTGCTTGATGAAGTCGAAAAAGCACATCCAGATGTATTTAATATTCTTCTTCAGGTATTAGATGATGGCAGGCTTACCGATGGTCAGGGAAGAACGGTAGATTTTAAAAATACCGTTATCATTATGACGTCGAATTTAGGCTCAGAAAAAATTCAACAACATTTTGGTGAATTAGATTACAACGGCATAAAAGATCTAGTGATGGAAGTGGTGGGTCAGCACTTTAGACCAGAGTTTTTAAACCGAGTCGATGAAACCGTTGTTTTCCACCCGTTAGGCCAAGAGCATATTAAGAACATTGCTTCTATTCAGCTGCAACGTTTGGAAAAGCGATTAAATGAAAAAGACTATCAATTAGAGATATCAACTGAAGCTCTAGATTTAATCGCAGAAGCAGGGTTTGATCCTGTTTATGGTGCAAGACCACTAAAACGAGCGATTCAGACTTATATAGAGAATCCTTTAGCCCAAGACATTTTAAGTGGCAAATTAAGAACAGGTGAAGTGATTAAGCTAAAGGTAAAAGATAATCAGCTTATTACCACTCAAAACGATGACTTTTGATGGCTAAATAAGCGGGTTGAGTTAATTTTAATCACTTAAACTGTTTTTTGGTTATTTTACTAAAAAATAGTTGCATGAAATTAAAGACTCTCTATAATGCCGCCTCACTGACGGGGAACGGATGAGTTAAATCGAAGTTTAATGTTTAGTGAGGTTGTTTTAATTATTTATTAAGTTAAGTGCTTGACACTTAATGTTAAGTGAGTATTATGACCGTCCGCTTCAAGAGAAAGCCGAAAGGCTTCGAAACTTGAAGTTTGCTCTTTAAAAATTTGAAACCTATTAATCTGTGTGGGCACTTGTGAGTTGATAA
>NZ_JARACO010000034.1 GCF_028765575.1 Aliivibrio sp. S3MY1
CTGATGTTGATAATAATAAGTAATACATTTAGGTGAACCATGAGCATTGAACTCGATCTACAAATTGCATGTGAAAATGAAAAAGACCTGCCTTCTGAAAAAGACATTATGTCTTGGCTAAATGCAGTGCTTCCCCAATTTCAACCACAAGCAGAGCTAACAATCCGAATTGTAGATGAAAAAGAAAGTCATGAGTTAAACCATCAATACCGTGGTATGGACAAACCAACCAATGTATTGTCTTTTCCATTTGAAGCGCCACCTGAAATTGAGATCGATTTATTAGGTGATTTAATCATCTGTCGTCAAGTTGTTGAAAGAGAAGCTGTTGAACAAAACAAGCCTTTATTAGCACATTGGGCGCATATGGTTGTACATGGCAGTCTTCATCTGCTAGGTTATGACCATATCGAGGATGAAGAAGCTGAAGAGATGGAAACTCTCGAAACAGAATTAATGCAAGAAATGGGATTTGAAGACCCATATCTTACTGAGAAATAATTATTGGAATAATCCAATAGTTACCTATGTGAGCTATCCACATTGATAGCAACTACTTTTAAAGAAGCCATGAACGACGAAAATTCACAGAATACAGAAGGTCCGAGTAGAAAGTCCTTCCTAGGACGCCTTTCTCAATTATTCCAAGGGGAACCTAAAGATCGCCAAGAGCTGGTAGATGTATTTAGAGACTCAGAAGAGAATGAAGTTATTGACCACGACACCCGAGACATGCTCGAAGGTGTTATGGAAATTTCTGAAATGAGAGTTCGAGACATCATGTTACCGCGCTCTCAAATGGTCACAGTTGAAAAAACTCAAGATCTAGAATCACTGATAGCAACTATCATAGAAGCATCACATTCACGCTACCCTGTGATCAGTGAAGATAAAGACCATGTTGAAGGAATTCTCCTTGCGAAGGACTTACTTAGATATCTAGGCTCAGATTGTGAAGCCTTTGAGATCGAGCAAGTTATTCGACCAGCTGTTGTAGTACCTGAAAGTAAACGTGTTGATAAACTTTTAAAAGAGTTTAGACAGCAGCGCTACCACATGGCCATCGTTGTTGATGAGTTTGGTGGGGTTTCTGGTTTAGTTACTATCGAAGATATCCTTGAAGAAATCGTTGGGGATATTGAAGATGAGTTTGATGACGAAGAAGAAAAAGACATCCGCCAGTTAAGTAAGCACACATTTGCTGTGAAAGCCCTAACTGAGATTGATGATTTTAACGAGATCTTCTCAACAAACTTCAGTGATGAAGAAATTGATACGGTTGGAGGGTTAGTATTAACCAGCTTTGGGCATTTACCTGAAAGTGGCGAAACTATCGAAATCTCTGGTTTTACTTTTAAAGTAACCGCAGCAGACAATCGTCGCATTATTCAACTTCAAGTTACGATTCCAGATAAAGAATCTGAAAAAAAAGAATCTGAAGAAGAATAAAAAATACAGCCACTAGATCTCTCTAGTGGCTGAACTTTACCTGAATTATATAGACTAACTCTTTTTTGCAATATCACTCACCTTTCTATCAGAGTTAATAAGCCATGCCTCTTCTGTCTCATTACCTTTTTCTTATTATTGTTGCTTTGCTTTCTGGAGCCAGTGCAACATTAGCATTTGCACCTTACTCCTTGTGGATCTTTGCGTATATTGCCCCACTCTGTTTTTTGCTTGTTATACATAAACAATCAACAAAAAGAGCAACTTGGCTAGGTTTCTTCTGGGGGCTTGGTTATTTTTCTACCGGTATTAGCTGGGTACATATCAGTATTGATAATTTTGGCGGAATGCCAATCGCTGCTGGCTTATTCCTTATGGTTGGTTTAATAAGCTATCTTGCCTTGTACCCAACATTATTCGCTTTTCTCCTACAGCGCTTTTTTACGTCTAATTCCCTAACGAAATATTTACTTGCCGTCCCAGCTCTTTGGCTCGTCACCGACTGGCTGCGTGGTTGGGTATTTACTGGTTTCCCTTGGTTATGGCTAGGCTATAGCCAAATTGACAGTCCATTATCAGTATGGGGGCCTATTTTTGGTGTTGAAGGGATTACGGCTATTATTCTCATTTCGGTAGGGGCGATGAGTTACGCTCTATTAGAAAAAAAATGGGGATTATTACTTATACCTGCAATTCTTGCTGCAACCTCTTTTGCCATCAAACCATTTGATTGGGTTACACCTCTGCCAGACAAAGCAACTAAAGTCGCTCTTATCCAAGGAAATATTAACCAAGCAATTAAATGGCTGCCAAGAGAGCGCTGGCCAACCATCATGAAATACATGGATTTGACACGTAAAAATTGGGATGCCGATTTAATTGTGTGGCCAGAAGCCGCAATCCCTGCGTTAGAGATTGAAATTCCAAGTTTTTTACGCAACCTCGATAGCGCAGCCACCATGAATAACAGCACAGTTATTACTGGCATTGTTGGCCAAAGTCCAACCGGAAATTTCTATAACAATATTATTTCACTTGGTGTAAATGGTACCAAAGGTTACGACTATCAAGATCAGCCAAGATACAGTAAACATCACCTACTTCCATTTGGTGAATTTGTACCTTTTGAAGAATTACTTCGTCCATTGGCTCCGATATTTAATCTACCCATGTCATCATTTAGCCGAGGACATTACATTCAACCGAATATCGAAGCCAGCGGTATCCATTTAGCTCCAGCACTATGCTATGAAATAGTCTATGGTGAACAGGTTAGAGAAAATATTACCGAGCAAACGGATTACATTTTAACACTGTCTAATGACGCTTGGTTTGGCACCTCAATTGGGCCATTACAACATATGGAAATGGCACAAATGCGTGCGCTAGAAACAGGTAAACCCGTTATTCGCTCAACAAATAATGGCGTAACTGCGATCACAGATTATCGTGGCAACATTACTCAACAAATCCCACAGTTCACCACTGCGGTATTACGAGGGGAAGTGATCCCTACCAAAGGCATAACACCTTATCGTTACTGGGGTTCAATACCTTTGTATCTGTTAGTCTTTTTATCTTTGGTTATCGCTTGGCGAAAACGAACCTAATGACATTCGCCACTGGTCTGTATGTCTTAATTGATATACAGACCTCCTACTTTATAAGACCTAAAATCACTATGGCTTCAGAGACATTCGAGTAAACTCTTTATTATCACAGTGCGTGCAAGCTTGAATGATTTGAGCATGGTTAAATTGCTCACGGTGACCGCATTTTTCACACACTAAAATACCTAAACCAACGACTTCACCCGCTTGATAAACCCCTTGATGTTCTAAATCATCAAACACTTCTTTCCATTCAACTTGTGTTTTATCGGTAATTTCAAGTAAAGCATGCCACATAGAATCAGAGATCAATCGATAAAATGGCGAATCAGGAAAAGTCGCTTTGCTCTCTTCATAATTTTGAGCAAACTCTTTCATATCTCGTTTTACATAACTTGAAATTAAAGCAAGTTCATCTTTGGTCATATCAGACGCCGCATCCACCACCTCTTCTGATGATTTGGCCCAATGTTCAAATTCTTCAGGACTTCTTTCCAATACATTCATTACACGCTCTAAGACGGCGTTATAACCTGTTTTTTGCTTAGACATAAGTCACCTCCAAGAATTCGCTAGATTTATATAGCGAAGAGTGAGTTAAAGGTTATCAGGTCGCTTGAGTATAAGCGCTCCATTAGTTATTCTATGCCGATCAAGTATTATCTGATCAAACCGATCTCACATTTTTTGTGATCCACTGACATAACTGGGTAAATCGATGCAAGAACAATATAATCCACAGGATCTAGAACAGAAGATCCAAAAACATTGGGATGACAACAAAACGTTTGTTGTGACTGAAGACGCAAGCAAAGAAAAATTCTACTGCCTCTCAATGTTCCCATACCCAAGTGGTCGTCTACACATGGGTCACGTTCGTAACTATACTATTGGTGATGTAGTTTCTCGTTACCAACGTCTACAAGGCAAAAACGTAATGCAACCTATCGGTTGGGATGCGTTTGGTCTTCCTGCTGAGAATGCAGCGGTAAAAAATAAAACAGCGCCTGCGCCGTGGACTTACGAAAACATCGAATACATGAAAAACCAGCTTAAGCTATTAGGCTTTGGTTACGATTGGAATCGTGAGTTTGCAACCTGTACACCTGAGTACTACCGTTGGGAACAAGAATTCTTCACAAAACTGTACAACAAAGGCCTAGTTTATAAGAAAACCTCTTCTGTAAACTGGTGTCCAAACGACCAAACTGTTCTTGCAAACGAACAAGTTGAAGACGGTTGTTGTTGGCGTTGTGATACCCCTGTTGAACAAAAGAAAATTCCACAGTGGTTTATCAAAATTACTGAATACGCACAAGAGCTTCTTGATGATCTAGATAACCTTGATGGTTGGCCTGAAATGGTTAAAACCATGCAACGCAACTGGATTGGCCGCTCTGAAGGCGTAGAGCTATCTTTTGCTGTTAATGGCGAAGAAGCGCCTTTAGAAGTATATACCACACGTCCAGATACGCTAATGGGTGTTACTTACGTTGGTATCGCAGCAGGTCACCCTCTTGCAGAGAAAGCAGCAGCAACAAACCCTGAGTTATTTGCATTCACAGAAGAGTGTCGCAATACCAAAGTTGCTGAAGCAGAATTAGCAACGATGGAAAAGAAAGGTATGGATACAGGCCTACGTGCTATCCACCCTCTTAACGGTCGTGAAGTGCCAATTTTTGTCGCAAACTTCGTATTAATGGATTACGGCACAGGTGCAGTAATGGCGGTTCCAGCTCACGATCAACGTGACTATGAATTTGCAACTAAATACAATTTGGATATTATTCCAGTAATCAAGCCTGAAGATGGTTCTGATGTAGACGTTTCTGAAGCCGCTTATACTGAAAAAGGCGTTCTGTTTGATTCTGGTGAATTCGACGGTCTTGCTTTCCAAGAAGCATTTGATGCCATCGCTGCGAAACTAGAAGCAGAAGGTAAAGGCAAGAAAACGGTAAACTTCCGTCTACGTGACTGGGGTGTTTCTCGTCAACGTTACTGGGGCGCTCCAATCCCAATGGTAACGACTGAAGATGGTGAAGTTCATCCAGTACCTGCAGATCAACTGCCAGTAATTCTTCCTGAAGATGTGGTAATGGATGGCGTAACTAGCCCTATCAAAGCCGATAAAGAATGGGCGAAAACCACATTCAATGGCGAGCCAGCACTGCGTGAAACAGATACCTTTGATACCTTCATGGAATCATCTTGGTACTACGCACGTTACTGTTCACCACAAGCTGACGATATTCTAGACCCAGAAAAAGCAAACTACTGGTTACCAGTAGACCAATACGTTGGTGGTATTGAACATGCATGTATGCACCTTCTATATTCTCGCTTCTTCCACAAGCTTTTACGTGATGCGGGTTATGTAAACTCAGACGAACCATTCAAGCAACTTTTATGTCAAGGTATGGTACTTGCTGATGCATTCCACCACACTAACGATAAAGGCACAAAAGAGTGGATCGCGCCAACAGACGTAACTATCGAACGTGACGCAAAAGGTCGCATCGAGAAAGCAATCGACAACCAAGGTCGCAATGTTGAACACTCAGGCATGATCAAAATGTCTAAGTCTAAAAACAACGGTATTGACCCTCAAGAGATGGTTGATAAATTTGGTGCAGATACGGTTCGTCTATTCATGATGTTTGCAGCGCCTGCTGATATGACTCTAGAATGGCAAGAATCAGGCGTTGAAGGCGCTAGTCGTTTCCTTAAACGTGTGTGGAAATTAGTTCACGAACACACAACAAAAGGCGCAACTGAAGCATTAGATATTGCCGCTCTTTCTGGTGACCAAAAAGCATTACGCCGCGATGTTCACAAAACAATTGCAAAAGTAAGTGATGATATTGGCCGTCGCCAAACCTTCAACACCGCTATTGCTGCTATCATGGAATTGATGAACAAGCTAAATAAAGCTCCTCAAGGATCAGCACAAGATCGCGCTCTTCTTGATGAAGCATTAAAAGCCGTTGTTGTTATGCTTTACCCAATGACTCCACACGCAAGCTTTGCAATGTGGGATGCACTAGGTGAATCAAACATCGATACCGCTGCATGGCCAACATTTGATGAAAAAGCACTTGTTGAAGATGAGAAAACTATCGTTGTTATGATCAACGGTAAATTACGTGCAAAACTGATTGTTGCTGCTGATGCAACAGAAGAACAAGTAAAAGAGCTTGGTCTTAACGATGAAAACGCACTTAAGTTCCTAGATGGCCTAACTATCCGTAAAGTTATCTATGTACCAGGCAAGCTTTTAAACATCGTAGCTAACTAATTTACCTATTGACTGGTTTACTAGTTAAAGTCACGTTATTAACTAAAAAGTAATTTGAACCTTTTTTCTTATTACTTTTCTATTTAAAGCATAAGCGACTTATCCGCTTATGCTTATTTAACTGTTTTATCTTATACAATAACTCAAATTGTCGATAGAATAGTTAAGTAAGCATTTAATCACCACTTGAGGGAGTTACTCGGTGAAACGACTTTTATCTCTATTTTCTCTTCATACGACAATCGTATTGACTCTTTCACTTATGGTCTCTGCGTGTGGTTTTCAGCTACGTGGAGATTACCTTCTTCCAGAAGAGTTACATGAAATCTCACTAACCAGTTTTGATCAGTACAGTGATTTAACTCGTAATGTGCAAAAGCAGTTAAGAATGAATGGGATCCGCCAAGTTGCGCCAACAACCATAACGCCTAGTTTAGATTTGATCAGCGAAAGTCTTGGTGAGCGTACTTTATCTCTTTATCAAAATAGCCGAGCAGCAGAAAAAGAACTGACCTATACCGTTAGATACAGCGTTCTTATTCCAAAATATGACATTAAAACTTACACGACTACAGTTAATCGTAATTATCTTGATAACCCACTAACGGCACTGGCTAAATCGGTTGAACGAGACATGATTGAAGATGAAATGCGCACACAAGCCGCAGAACAAATCTTACGTCAAATGGCTCGATTAAAAGCAGATTCCCCCCCGGTAGGAACGACTAGTACCATTACTAATAATAACAAAAGCAAAACTCACGTTTCAACGCAAGAAGTAATACAAACAATGAGTCCATCAACTGAAAATAATCAATAATAATGAGAGTATTTCCAGAACAATTAGCACAAAATTTAGATCGTGGTTTACGTCAGTGCTACCTTTTATTTGGTAATGAACCACTATTAAAGCAAGAAAGTCTAGATATCATTCGCCAAACGGCATTAACGCATGGATTTGAAGAAAAGAATCAATTCACACTCGATAAACAGCTCGATTGGGAATTGATCTTTGATTGTACTCAAGCCTTAAGCTTATTTTCATCTCGACAAATACTTGAACTTACCATCCCAGAAACAGGGCTCACAACAGCGCATACCAATAAGATTAAAGAGCTTGTACCAGCTCTTCACGATGATATTTTATTGGTTATTCAAGGACCAAGAGTTAATAAAGCTCAAGAAAATAGTCAATGGTTTAAAGCCTTAGTTCAACTTGGTTTATTTGTACCTTGTAATACACCAGACAACCAACAGCTTCCTCGTTTTATTCAACAGCGTTGTAAAAAGCTCAAGTTAAATCCTGATGCAGAAGCAATACAAATGCTAGCTCAGTGGCATGAAGGTAATCTACTCGCTCTTGCTCAAAGTTTAGATAAACTCGCCCTATTATACCCTGATGGTTTACTGACTTTAATTCGTATAGAAGAAGCCTTAAATAGAAATAACCATTTCACTCCATTTCAATTACTCGATACTTTGTTATCAGGTCAAGCAAAACGCGCACAGCGTATTCTTCGTCAATTGGAGAGTGAAGGCGTGGAAGTTGTTATTCTATTAAGAACGCTACAAAAAGAGCTCTTTCTATTACAAACCTTCCAACAAGCGATTACTCAAGGCGAAGCTATGTTTACTGTCTTTGATCGCTATAAGGTATGGCAAAACCGACGTCCTTTGTATCAATCCGCATTACAACGATTACCAATGATGCAAATACAGCAGCTTATTCGCTCACTGGCACGCATGGAAGTCGCGACTAAAACAGACTTCGACACCAATTGTTGGCCACAACTTAGTCAATTGACTTTAGATATGTGTAATATTCACATTTCAGTGACACCCAACTTATCTCATTAATGGAATATCACTGATATACTCCATTATAAATAATCCATTTCTTCTAGGTGATTACTTTGCAAGATAAAGAACTCCATGATTTTCTATTCAACAATGTTGATGATATGAAAGCTGAAAACATCATTACTCTTGATGTCCGTGACAAATCAAGCATTACAGATTTTATGATTGTATGTACTGGCACCTCAAAACGCCATGTTAGCTCTATTGCCCTGAATGTATCAAATAAGGCAAGAGAAGTAGGTTTAACTCCCTATGGTGTTGACGGCGAAGCTGAAGGTGAATGGGTTGTTGTTGATATGGGTGACGTCATGATTCATATTCTGCAAGAAGAGCACCGTGAACTATATCAACTAGAAAAGCTGTGGAGCTAATTTAATGAAGCTTCAATTAATTGCCGTTGGAACAAAAATGCCTAAATGGGTAGAAGAAGGCTACAAAGAATACAGCCGTCGCTTCCCTAAAGATATGCCTCTTGAACTTATTGAAATAACAGCAGGTAAACGTGGTAAAAATGCCGATATAGCACGAATCCTTCAAAAAGAGGGAGAAGCGATGCTGGCCGCAGTACCAAAAGGTAATCGTATTGTCACTCTTGATATTCCTGGCAAGCGTTGGGATACCGAGCAATTAGCAGAGCAACTTGAAGTTTGGAAATTAGATGCTCGTGATGTATCTATTCTCATCGGTGGGCCTGAAGGTCTATCTCCTGCTTGTAAAGCGGCAGCAGAACAAAGTTGGTCTTTATCTCCACTCACACTCCCACACCCTCTTGTTCGTGTTGTTATGGCAGAAAGCTTATACCGTGCATGGAGTATTACAGCCAATCACCCTTACCACAGAGAATAAGAGTTGATTAAGCGCAAACGCACACAAATTCGTGATTACCACGCTGAAACGAGACTATTTGCTTCCCGAGCAATCGTCTCGTTTGCGGGGATCATTATACTTATTGGTCTGCTATTGAGTAATTTATACAATATTCAGATCAATGAATTTCAAGATTATAAAACACGTTCGAACGACAACCGTATTAAAGTGGTTCCTATCGCTCCTAATCGAGGTCTTATCTTTGACCGTAATAACGTTCCTTTAGCGGAAAACCGCCCTGTTTTTAATTTAGAAATCAGTCCAGACAAAATAAAAAACTTACCTTTATTATTCAAAGAGTTACAAAAAATCCTACCCATTACTCAAGATAATATTGATGATTTCCAAAAAGAACGTCGCCGCACACGTCGTTTTAAATCTGTCCCTATTTTGTCTCAATTAACTCAAGAGCAAGTGGCTGTTTTTGCGGTTAATCAACACAAATATTCAGGCGTTGAAGTTAAAGCTTATCTAAAACGTTTTTATCCCTATGGTAAAACCTTTACCCATGTACTTGGCTATGTTGCTAAGATTAATGACCGAGATCTCGCTCGTTTAGCACGTGAAGAAAAAGACGCGAATTATCAAGCGACTCGTGATATCGGCAAACTAGGTATTGAGCGTTATTATGAAGACATTCTTCACGGCACTGCTGGCTATCAAGAAGTTGAGGTTAACAGCCGTGGTCGTGTGGTTCGTACTCTTAAATATGTACCGCCGATCCCTGGTAAAAACATCGTATTAAATCTGGATATTAAATTACAAGAATTTGTTGAAAAACAATTAGATGGAAGACGAGGAGCCGCAATTGTACTTGAGCCTAAAACCAGTGCTGTTTTAGCTATGGTCTCCAGTCCTAGTTACGATCCAAATTTATTTGTTCACGGCATTTCAAGTAAAAATTATAACGCATTATTAAATGACCCTAACCGTCCATTAGTTAACCGTGCAACCCTTGGGATTTATCCTCCCGCATCAACGGTTAAGCCATTTATTGCCGTTTCAGCATTAGAAGATAACATCGTAACACCATATACGACACGTAATGATCCTGGTTACTGGCGCATACCTAACTCTAAAACCAAACCATTTAGGGACTGGAAACGCTGGGGGCATGGAACGGTTAATTTAAAACAATCTATTGAAGAATCCGTAGATACTTTTTTCTATCAAATTTCTTTTGATATGGGGATAGATAAACTTTCAACGTGGATGATGAAGTTTGGTTTTGGTGATTACACCGGCATTGATATTCATGAAGAAAGTAAAGCCAATATGCCCACTCGCGATTGGAAAGTAGCTCGCTTTAGAACCCCTTGGTATCAAGGCGATACAATTCCGG
This sequence comes from Aliivibrio sp. S3MY1, assembly GCF_028765575.1. Lineage (GTDB taxonomy): Bacteria > Pseudomonadota > Gammaproteobacteria > Enterobacterales > Vibrionaceae > Aliivibrio. Next base: position 10,424 of record NZ_JARACO010000034.1, read on the forward strand.
TAGGTATCGGGCAAGGATATTGGACAGCAACGCCAATGCAAATTGCTAAAGCGACAGCAGTACTCACGAATCACGGAAAAGTACAAGCACCTTATTTGCTAAAAGCAATTATTGATGGCCAGCATGAAATGCCTTTTGAACCTGAGCCGTACCCACCAATCGCAGGTGTAAAGGATAGCTATTGGCAATTAGCCATTGATGGCATGATTCTAGTTAATAATGGTCGAATGGGTACAGCAAGACGTGCTTTTGCTGGTACTCCTTATGTAAGCGCGGGTAAATCAGGCACATCTCAGGTCTTTGGATTAAAAGAAGACCAAGAATATAACGCCGACGAAATAGCTGAACACTTAAGAGATCACGCCCTATTTACTGGCTTTGCTCCAGCAAAAGATCCAAAAGTCATCGTATCTCTTGTTCTTGAAAATGGCGGAGGAGGGTCAAGCCAGGGTGGACCAATTGCAAGGAATTTATTTGATTATGTATTACTGCCAAAATCAGAAGAGGTGACTAAAAAGTAATGAGAGTTGATATTGCTTCAGGAAAGAATCGTGATTTTTTCCACCGTGTCCATTTAGATTTACCCCTACTGCTAGGGATATTAACCCTTATGGCAGCAGCATTAGTTATAATGTATAGCGCCAGTGGTCAAAGTCTATTAATGATGGATAAGCAAGCAATGCGAATGCTCTTGTCACTTGGGATCATGCTGCTTTTAGCTCAAATATCGCCAAGAGCTTATGAAGCGGCTGCTCCCTATTTATTCACCCTTGGGATTATTTTATTACTTGGCGTGCTTTTTTTTGGTGAAGCCTCTAAAGGGGCACAGCGATGGCTTAATTTCGGGTTTGTTCGTTTTCAGCCCTCAGAACTGATTAAGCTAGCAGTCCCTTTAATGGTTGCACGCTATATTGGTAATCAACCACTTCCACCCACAATTAAAACACTATTTTACGCATTGTTAATGGTGTTTATCCCAACAATCATGATAGCTAAACAACCTGATTTAGGTACATCAATTTTGATTGCTGCATCAGGTATTTTTGTTCTTTTCTTAGCGGGAATTAGCTGGAAAATAATTTCAGCCGCCGCTATGGCCATAGGCGCATTCATACCGATTCTGTGGTTCTTTTTAATGCGACCTTATCAGAAAGTTCGAGTGCAAACCTTATTTAATCCAGAGTCCGATCCACTCGGTGCAGGGTATCATATTATCCAATCAAAAATTGCAATTGGCTCTGGCGGACTAGGTGGCAAAGGATGGTTACATGGAACACAATCTCAATTAGAGTTCATACCTGAGCGCCATACTGATTTCATCTTTGCCGTTATAGCAGAAGAATGGGGATTAATTGGAGTTATCGCTCTGCTCTCTATTTATCTATTCATTATTGGTCGAGGGCTCTTCTTAGCAAGCCAAGCTCAAACTGCTTTTGGTCGAATGATGTCAGGTAGTATCGTGTTAAGCTTCTTTGTTTATATTTTTGTAAATATCGGAATGGTAAGTGGTATTCTTCCTGTTGTTGGCGTCCCACTTCCATTAGTCAGCTATGGCGGCACTTCAATGGTCACCCTGATGGCAGGTTTTGGTATTCTTATGTCAATTCATACACATAAAAACGTTCACTCAAAGGCTAATTAATGCGCATTTTTTTACTTGTACTCTCTCTTGTATTAGCAGGCTGTGCTTCAGAACCTGCGGTAAACAAAAACGAACCTAATGCTGGTCGTTATCAAATTGACAGTGATGTTGCTCCGCAAGCTCCTATATCAGTGGAACATATTGAGGATGCTCACCCACGCTATGAGCCAAAAAGTTTATACGGCAATAAAGATTACACTTTATTAGGTCGAGACTATCCCATAGTTAAAGAGCCAAAAGGCTTTACTCAAGAAGGAAAAAGCTCTTGGTATGGTAATAAGTTCCATGGTCATAAAACCTCTAATGGTGAGGTATATGATATGTACTCAATGAGTGCTGCTCATAAAACATTACCAATTCCTAGCTATGTTAAAGTGTTCAATAAAGACAATGGAAAAACAGCCATTGTTCGAGTTAATGACCGTGGGCCTTTCCATGAAGGACGCATTATTGATTTAAGTTTTGCAGCAGCAACAAAATTAGATGTAATAAAAACAGGCACCGCTAATGTGAAGATTGAATATATTGCCATTGAGAAACCGACCAATATTCAAGATTGGCACGCGATAGATCCAAATCAATATTATATCCAAATGGTTGCAGTGAAAAATAAAGACAGTGCAGAGAAAGCCGCTTTGCTACTGCAAGAAAAATTCAACACCTCCACGAATATAATAAAATCAAATTCCGTATTTCGAGTTCGTTTAGGTCCATTTCTTGATCGTGATGTTGCCGATAAAACATTATTAAAAGTGAAGAATACTAATTATTCATCGGCATTTATTATCCAAGAAGCAAAAAAATAATCTTTCTAATGTCAATATTAAGTGAATATTGTAACTAGATATCTGCATTTACTTATAACATGAACATTAGTTGAACTAATTAAAAATACAATTGTCTTTATATAACAATAAGATAGCGATATTTATGTTTCTCAATTTATGAATTATAATTAACTATCTTTTTATAGATAATCAGTTATTTAATTACACATCTGGTCATGATATTCAAATCTGCTATTATATACGCAGTTCACTACCTCAAAGTGCAAAAGTTATTATTATGAAGAAATCAGCAAAACAGTTAAAACGAATTATTTTATCTAGCTTCATTCTTGGCTCTACTGTTGCAGTAGCTGCCCCAGCCGTTATCCCTAACGCACCTCAAATTGCGGCAAAGGGCTACGTACTAATGGATTATCATTCAGGAAAAGTTCTTGCTGAAAAAGACATGAACGTTCGCATGAACCCTGCAAGTTTAACTAAAATGATGACAAGCTATGTCATCGGTCAAGAAGTCGAAAGTGGTAATATTTCGATGGATGACGATGTTGTTATCAGCAAAAATGCATGGGCAAAAAACTTCCCTGGCTCATCTAAGATGTTCATCGAAGTAGGTAGTACAATTAAAGTTCGCGACTTAAATCAAGGTATTATTGTTCAATCTGGTAATGATGCTTGTGTTGCTATGGCTGAACACGTAGCTGGCTCTGAAGATGCATTTGTTGATCTAATGAACGCATGGGGCAGAACTCTAAAACTTGAAAATACCCATTTTGGTAATGTGCACGGTCTAGATAGCGATGACTTATACTCTACGCCTTATGATATGGCATTAATCGGACAGGCTTTAATCCGTGATGTTCCAGAAGAGTACCGCGTATACTCTCAAAAATCATATACTTACAACGGTATCACCCAATATAACCGTAATGGTTTATTGTGGGATAAAAGCATGAATGTTGATGGCATTAAAACAGGCCATACCGATGGTGCTGGTTACAACCTAGTAAGTTCTGCAACTGAAGGTAAAATGCGTTTAGTTGCTGTCGTTATGGGCACTAAATCAGGTAATGCACGTAAAGCTGAAAGTAAAAAATTACTTAACTATGGCTTCCGATTCTTCGAAACAGTTTCTCCGCACAAAGCAAATGAAACCTTCGTAACGGAAAAAGTATGGATGGGTAGCACTGATGAAGTTGCTTTAGGCGTTGCTGAAGATACCTATGTGACACTTCCTCGTGGTCAAGCTAAAAAGATGACAGCAAGTTTTGTTCTAGAGAAAACACTTGAAGCACCTATCTATAAAGGTGATGTTGTTGGTAAGCTTTTCTACCAAGTCGATGGCGAAGACATTGCTGAATACCCGCTGCTTGCACTAAATGATGTTGAAGAAGGTGGCATTTTCAGTCGTCTCATCGATTACATCGTATTAATGTTTAAAGGTTGGTTAAGCTAATAGCTAACTAATTAAAAAAAGGTGGCTTCGGTCACCTTTTTTTATTTCCCTTGTTATCTGACTTAGGTCACAGTAAAATTCCCTTCTTACTATTTATCCACTCTCGATTGGAGACGGTTATGCAAGAGCAACCAAAGCTAAAAGATCTTCTAGAATTCCCATGTAAATTTACTTATAAAGCCGTTGGCCTTGCTCACGAAGACCTTCCTGTACTTGTACTTGAAGTAATTCAGCGTCATGCTCCTGGTGATTACACTCCACAAGTAAAAGCAAGTGGCAAAGGTAACTACAACTCTGTCTCTGTAAGTATTACAGCTACATCGATTGAACAAGTAGAAACACTATATAAAGAACTAGCCGAAATCGAAATGGTTCGCATGGTTTTATAATCAGATATTGAGTGCTATTTAGAGATAAATAGTACTCAGCTTCTAAAACTTTTGATATACCCCTACATTTCTTACCTATTCCTTCCTTTCTATCCTTGCTATCATTACCTCAAATTATCAAATCAAGTGTGATCCGATTGAACAAGCGTCTCGTTGTTAAAAACCTTGGCCGACAAGATTATGAGCCGGTATGGAAAGCAATGCATACTTTTACTGATGAGCGTGATGAAAATACATGCGATGAAGTATGGTTGGTAGAACATAATCCTGTATTTACTCAAGGGCAGGCCGGTAAAGAAGAACACGTCCTTGCTGCTGGTGATATCCCTATAGTAAAAAGTGATCGCGGTGGGCAAGTTACCTACCATGGGCCAGGTCAACTAGTCGCTTATGTGTTAATCAACTTACGCCGTAAAAATACGGGCGTTCGTGAATTAGTCACCCACATTGAAAATACAGTGGTTAATACTTTATATCAATTTGGCATTGAATCAGCGGCACGACCTGATGCTCCGGGTGTGTATGTCAATAATAAGAAAATTTGCTCTCTTGGTTTACGTATCCGTAAAGGGTGCTCATTCCACGGACTAGCACTAAATGTAAATATGGATCTATCTCCTTTTCTTCGTATTAACCCTTGCGGTTATGCTGGGATGGAAATGATACAACTGCACGATTTAGTCAAAGAAAACGATGACGTAGAGAACAAAGCAGAACACGTTGAAGATGTTCACTCTCTACTTATTAAAGAATTAACAACGTTACTTGATTACACTGATATCGAGTACATAATGGAAAGCAGCGATCATGAGTAAGCCAATTCAAATGGAAAAAGGCGTGAAATACCGCGATGCCGATAAAATGGCTCTAATTCCAGTTAAAAACATGCCAACAGAAAAAAAAGAAGTATTACGTAAGCCTGAATGGATGAAAATAAAACTTCCATCAAGCAGTAAGCGTATTGATGAAATCAAATCTGCAATGCGTAAAAACAACCTTAACTCTGTATGTGAAGAAGCCTCCTGCCCAAACTTAGCAGAATGTTTTAATCATGGTACTGCTACCTTTATGATCTTAGGTGCAATTTGCACTCGTCGTTGTCCTTTCTGTGATGTTGCTCATGGACGTCCAGTTACTCCTGAAACGGAAGAGCCAAAGAAATTGGCAAAAACGATTCAAGATATGAAACTAAAATACGTCGTGATAACCTCTGTTGATCGTGATGATTTACGTGATGGTGGCGCACAGCACTTTGCTGATTGTAACCGCGAAATTCGTGAATTAAATCCAGAGATCCGTATTGAAACGCTAGTTCCTGATTTCCGTGGTCGTATGGATCGCGCATTAGATGCAATGCATGGCAATCCACCAGATGTGTTTAACCACAACTTAGAAACAGCGCCGCGCTTATATCGTAAGGTTCGCCCTGGTGCTAACTACCAATGGTCACTTGATCTATTGAAGAAATTTAAAGAACAACACCCTACTGTACCCACTAAGTCTGGTGTAATGATGGGGTTAGGTGAAACGAAAGAAGAGATAGTGCAAGTATTAAAAGACTTGCGTGCTCACGGTGTGACAATGCTGACTCTCGGTCAATATTTAGCGCCAAGTCGTCATCACCTTCCTGTTGAACGTTACGTTCCACCTGCTGAGTTTGATGAACTAAAAGAGATTGCACTTGAGCTTGGCTTTACTCATGCTGCTTGTGGACCATTTGTTCGTTCTTCTTATCATGCCGATCTTCAAGCGAAAGGCGAAGAAGTTAAATAGTTCAGAGTTCAGAAATAAAAAAGGTTGACGTTTTGGCGTCAACCTTTTTATTTATTTGCTATAAGCTAATTAAGGGGGGATTAACGACGAATTAGATAATCTGCTTTACCTACCCATTTATAACTTGTTAACTCTTCTAAGCCCATTGGACCACGCGCATGAAGCTTTTGAGTAGACACTGCAACTTCTGCGCCTAAACCAAACTGAGCGCCATCAGTAAAGCGGGTTGATGCATTCACATAGACAGCAGCCGATCCCGCGGTATTAATGAACTTCTCAGCAGATTCAATATTATTCGTTAAGATCGTATCTGAATGGCTCGCGTTGTGTGTTTGCATATGAGCAGCAGCTTCGTTTACATCAGCAACGACTTTTACACCTAATGTGTAACTTAGCCATTCCGTGTCAAAATCGCCCTCTTGAGCTTCACGTAGCGATACACCTTCAAATTCTTTTAATAGTGCATAAGCTTTAGGCTCTGCAACTAATTCAACACGGCCTGCCATATTATCTGCAAGCAATGCTAAGAATTGTGGAGCTACCGCTTCATGAACCAATAACGTATCTAACGCATTGCATGCTGATGGACGTTGTGCTTTTGAATTATCTACAACCGCTAATGCTCTTTCTAAGTCAGCGCTATCATCAACAAACGCATGGCTAATACCAAAGCCACCAATGATGACTGGAATTGAGCTGTTTTCTTTACACATTTTATGTAAACCAGCACCACCACGTGGAATGATCATATCGACATAATCATCAAGAGTAAGCAGTTGGGAAACTAACTCACGATCAGGCTTTTCGATATATTGCACAGACGCTGCTGGTAACCCTGCTTTTTCAAGCGCAACTTGAATAACCTTAACCAATTCCATATTAGAAAAGAAGGTTTCTTTACCACCACGTAAAATGCTCGCATTACCTGTTTTTAAACATAATGAGGCAATATCAATAGTCACGTTTGGACGAGCTTCGTAAATAACGCCAATCACACCAATTGGCACGCGACGACGAGATAAAGACATCCCATTTTCTAATACTTTACTATCGATTTCGCTACCAACAGGATCATTTAAATTAATCACATTACGAACATCATTAGCAATGCCAACTAAACGCTCTTCTGTCAGTAATAATCGGTCTTGCATCGCTGCTGAAATACCCGCTTCTACTGCGGCTTTAATATCTTTTGCATTTGCAGCAAGAATCGCTTCTTTATTGGCTTCAAGCTCATCAGCAATAATAGCAAGCGCTCTGTTCTTTTGTGCTGTTGGAGCAACAGCCAAGTCAAATGCAGCGGATTTTGCTGCCTGACCCATAGTTGTTAAATTCACTATATATCCTTATTACTAAATCAGTACTAAATCATCACGATGGATAGCTACAGGCCCATATTCGTAGCCCAATACCGCATAAATATCCAGACTGTGCTTACCTAAAATCTTACTTAAATCATCACTTGAATAGCGTGAAATACCACGAGCAATCAACTCGCCGTTTGTATTTACAATCTTAGCAACGCCACCACGAACAAAATGACCAGCAACTTCAGTAATCCCCTTACTTAATAAGCTACTTCCTTTTTGTTGAACAGCGTTAACGGCACCATCATCAATAACAATATGACCGTTAGAAGCAGGCCCAGCTAAAATCCAACGTTTACGACTTTCAAGTGCACATTCAACAGGTAAGAACTTAGTTCCTTGTGGTTTTGAGTGTATAACATCACTGATCACGTTTTCTGCACTACCCGCTGCAATAACGACTTCAATACCAGCACGACGCGCAATATCTGCTGCTTGTAGTTTGGTCGCCATACCACCAGTACCTAGTGTCGTTCCGCTACCACCAGCAATTTTTCGTAATGTTTCATCAATCGTATGAACTTCTTTGATCAATTCAGCTTTTGGATCTTTTCGTGGATCCGCCGTAAATAATCCCGACTGATCGGTCAATAATAACAGCTTATCTGCACCGGCAAGAATTCCAACTAGGGCTGATAAATTATCATTATCGCCCACTTTAATTTCATTGGTTGCTACTGCATCATTTTCATTAACAATAGGCACAATGTTATGTTTAAGCAAAGCCGTTAGCATATCTCGTGCATTTAAATAACGTTCACGATCGTCTAAATCTGCGCGGGTCAGTAACATTTGTCCGACATCAACGCCATAGATACCGAATAAACTCTGCCATGCTTGAATTAAGCAACTTTGACCAACAGCAGCCAGTAGCTGCTTATTGGCCATGGTTTTGGGTAGTTCGGGGTAGTTAAGATGTTCACGACCAGCAGCAATCGCTCCAGATGTAACAACAATAACTTGGTGACCTAACTTTTTCAGATGCACACATTGGCGAACAAGTTCAACCATATGGGCTCTATCAAGTTTTAATGTGCCACCGGTGAGTACACTTGTACCAAGTTTAACGACTATGGTTTGAGATTGTGTATTCAATTCCCTACTACCTATTTATTAACTAATAATATTTTAAATTACGATTTTTGTTCATCGTAATAATAATGGAAAAACTGCCCTATATTTAGCAAGCAAATCAGAACAGTACAAGCTTAAAATAGCATTTAATAACATTTCACTTTAATAAGATGAATTTAAAGTCAGATTATTGCTTCATCTCCTCTTTTATCCACTCAATCATCTGATTTAACGCCTCTTCATAGCCATTATGCAAAGTCTTACTTTGTAGTTCGATGCCTTTGCCATATTGACTAAATAAAGCGGCCAATTTGTTATCTGATTTAGGAGATACCGGATCCCCTTTTAAACCAATAGAAAGAACAGAAACCGATGTTTTTCTTCCTCCCGAAAGAAAGCCTTGGCTCTTTAAAGACCATGCCTGCATCTGGCTAGTTAAACTATTGATATCGACAACTTTTTTTGCTAACCGAGACGCTAATACATCCAAATACATCTTTGGCATTTTTTTCAGTTTCGTCGGCTCAGATAGGACATTATGTATTGGTGCACCTAAAGCCACACACGCCTTTAATCTGCTTGGCTCTAAAAAAGAGAGACGTAACGCTACATTTCCACCAAATCGAAATCCCATTACCGCCGCATGAAAACGATCAACCCAAGGGATATTGGGTAAGTGATTCAATACCGCTTGATGTAAACAGCTGGAATCTTCAGTCAAAGGCCAATGTGAGCTGTAGCCAACAGATGGCATATCAAGCGTCAGCATCGCTATATTATTTGGCGCAAGAAAATCACGATACAATCGCCACATATCGGTTTGTAGTGAATCCATTCCACCACTAACAATAACAACTGGCAGTGGTTTTTCTGTACTTGGTAAATGTAAATAACAAGTGATTTTTTTACCTTGATAAGGCACTTGGATCTTCTCTATCCGATGAGACGTTTCTTTTGCTGCCATATCATAAGCTTGGTTTGCAAGAACTTGTGCTTGAGTCGCTAAATTGTCCCCTTTAATGTGCGGGTAACCAGCAATGCTAAAGTATAAACTGGCTTTAAAGAAAGATTCAGCTGCTTCATCACCCTCTAATTTTGATGCTTTTTTTTGATGGTCCATTCCTGCATGAATCCACTCATAGGCCCAATTTCCAGAATGGTAGCCACTGACGGTATCAAGCCATTCGTCACGAGTACGATTTTTATCACTATTGGCGATACGAGCAAGAATTGACTCTAATTCAATTGGTTCAACACCTTGCCAAATCCATTGAGGGCGGCGAAGTTCACGATACCAACGTCGGTCGTCATCATTGGAAGACATTTGCTCCACACTACTTGGAAGATAAGGAACAAGGCCTGACGTCTCTAGGGCTTGCTTTTGATTTTTAAATAATTTAACAGAGAGGTTTTCACTTTCAGGTTGAGTCATTCCAAACACCAGTAATACAAAGGTTCATGACTATTACTATATACTGAAAGACAAATAAGAAATACGCAGAGCGCAATAAAATCAAATTCAAGGCAAAAAAAATGACCCTACGAAGAGAGTCATTTTTATCAATTTGATTTACATTATTTTTTACAAATAGGATCTACGTATGTTACTGCCATATCCCATGGTTGTTCAATCCACGTATCTTGTGGAATATCAACAACATAGGCATCAACCAAATGAGTACCTGCTGGTTTAGCGCATACTGTCACTAATTTACCTTTAGGGTACATTTCACGTAGTTTAACCGCTGTATCACCGCTATCAACAAGGTCATCAATGATGATAAAACCTTCACCATCACCTTCCATTGCTTTAACAACCGTCATATCACGCTGGTGATCATGATCGTAGCTTGAAATACAAACTGTATCAACATAACGAATATTCAACTCACGAGCTAAAATCGCAGCAGGCACTAAACCGCCACGGCTCACAGCCAAAATACCTTTCCATTGCTCAGCAGGAAGTAACTGTTCAGCAAGCTGACGAGTATACATCTGCATGTTATCCCAAGTGATTACAAATTTGTTAGCCATAATAGACAAAACCTCTAAAAGCATAGCCAATAATAATGACTACACCGTAAAAATAAATTTCAGCGTGAATAGTGCAGCAAGAACCCAAACACTGATATGAACGTCACGTCCCTTACCACTTAACAGCTTAATCGCAGCATAAGAGATAAAGCCTAACGAAATACCATCAGCAATAGAGAAGGTTAAAGGCATAAGCAAGCATACCACAACAACAGGGGCCGCTTCAGTAAGATCTCGCCAATCAATGCTCACAAGACCAGACATCATTAAAATTGCAACATAGAACAGTGCGCCAGCGGTTGCATAAGCAGGAACCATTCCTGCAAGTGGTGCGAAAAATAGAGCAAAAATAAATAGAATACCAACCACAACAGCCGTTAAACCAGTACGACCACCCGCAGCAACACCAGCAACACTTTCAATATATGAGGTCGTATTTGATGTACCTAATAAAGCACCTACTGACGTTGCCGTTGAGTCTGCTAATAATGCTTTATTTAATCGAGGGATATTACCATCTTTATCCATAATTCCTGCTTTTTGTGACACGCCAACTAAAGTTCCTGCAGTATCAAACAAATCAACAAATAAGAAAGCAAACACAACCGTTAACATGCTCAATTCAAACGCACTAGAAAAGTCTAATTGTAAAAATGTAGGTGCGATGCTTGGTGGCATTGATATGATACCTGCATATTGAACATCACCAAAAAGTAATGCAATAGCAGTTACAGCTAAGATAGCAATCATAACAGCGGCTTTATAGCCACGATGAACCAGTGCAATAGTCAAAAAGAAAGCTAAAGCCCCCATTGCTGCTGGAAAACTATTAATACTACCCATTGAAACTAATGTTGCAGGGTTATCAATCACGATACCTGAATTCTTTAAGGCAATAAAAGCCAGAAATAAACCAATACCTGCAGAAATACCAGTTCGTAGAGAAAGAGGGATCGAATTAATGATTAACTCTCTAATTTTAAACAAACTTAACAGTATAAATAAAACACCTGACATAAATACAGCAGCTAGTGCAACCTGCCATGTATGGCCCATACCTAAAACAACGGTATAAGTAAAAAAGGCATTTAACCCCATGCCTGGAGCTTGAGCTATTGGAAAGTTAGCAACAAATCCCATAATGAAACAGCCAATTGCTGCAGCAATACAGGTTGCAACAAATACAGCGCCTTTATCCATTCCCGCATCAGCTAGAATTGCGGGATTAACGAAAATGACATAAGCCATAGTTAAGAAGGTCGTTAATCCTGCAATAACCTCAGTACGAAAATCCGTACCGTTTTCTTTTAGTTGAAACAGTTTCTCAAGCATGGTGTGTCCTAGTCTTATATAATTTAAACGTTTGCGTAATCGATTGGCTGAGGATTATAAAGAGGAATTATATGAATTTCTAGCGATAGTTACCCTTTTAATGAGTTAATGCTAAATAAAGTGAAAGCACTATTTGAAATTAACGCTAATAAAAAAAGAAGATGTCGTGCGGTGATAATTAAAAAACAAAAAAAACGCCACCCAAAAGATTTGGCTGGCGGAGAATTAAGTCACCCAAGATGGGTTTAATTGAATTCCAATTATAGGGGTATTACTTTACTGTATAAAACCGAAGTTTTATTAGTAACCAAAGCAAGCTGGGTATACGAATTGACTTGTATAAACAGAGCGTTGATTCCAGAAACTTGAAGAGCTTAAAAAAGACATAACATCACCTTATCAATTGACAGTTAAAAACAAAATAATTGATCTCGGTTCCTTGGAGGCGATAAATCGGACTCATCCTTTGAGCATTTATATCTACCGTATCAGCAGATACGGCAACTATATCACCATGGAATTAAATTACAACAAAAATAAGACATAGATCACAAAAAATATCCCTTAGCGCCCACTAAAGCAGCATATTGTGTAGTTTTATTACGTAACCGTTTGCTATTCAATCATTTAAACCATTTCCCTTTGAGTTCATAAAATCAGTATATGGAATTACGATATCAAACAGAGTAATTAGCTAGATTCATAGGTATACTTGTTTTAATTAACACCCAACAACTCAAATAAATAGAGCATTCCTAAATAAATAATGTTCTCAAAAGGAGATTCTTGTGTCTGAGATCAGTCAACTTACCCCTCAACCTCTTTGGCAGTTTTTCGATAAAATTTGCTCTATCCCTCACCCTTCTAAACATGAAGAGGCATTAGCTCAATACATCATTGAATGGGCAACAAGTGAAGGATTAGATGTTCGTCGTGATCCTACCGGCAATGTATTTATTAAAAAGCCAGCAACCGCAGGCATGGAAGATCGTAAAGGGGTTGTTCTTCAAGCTCATATAGACATGGTGCCACAAAAAAATGAAGACACTGATCATGACTTCACAAAAGATCCTATTCAGCCTTACATTGATGGCGAGTGGGTAACAGCGAAAGGAACCACTCTTGGTGCTGACAACGGCATGGGGATGGCTTCTTGTCTGGCTGTGCTTGCTTCAAAAGAGCTTAAACATGGTCCATTAGAAGTATTACTTACTATTGATGAAGAAGCGGGCATGACTGGCGCTTTCGGCCTAGAAGCGGGTTGGTTAGAAGGCGATATCCTTTTAAATACCGACTCAGAGCAAGAAGGCGAGATCTACATGGGCTGTGCTGGTGGTGCAGATGGTGCCATCAAACTGAATATCGAGCGTGAAGCACTACCTACAGGTTATGTCACTCGTCAAATTACACTAAAAGGCTTAAAAGGCGGTCATTCAGGTTGTGATATTCACACTGGCCGTGGTAATGCAAACAAATTACTAGGACGCTTCCTTGCTGGTCACGCTGCTGAACTTGATTTACGTCTTGTTGAGTTTCGTGGTGGTAGCTTACGTAATGCGATCCCTCGTGAAGCATTTGCAACCGTCGCTGTGCCTGCTGAAAACGAAACAAAACTTGCCGAATTGTTCACATTTTATACTAATTTACTAAAAACTGAACTAGGCCGCGTTGAAACAGATATTGTTACATTTAATGAAACTGCGTCTGCTGAAAATACATTAACGCCAGTAACTCAAGCACGCTTTATTGCTACTCTTAATGCATGTCCAAACGGTGTGATCCGTATGAGTGATGATATTGAAGGTGTGGTCGAAACGTCTTTAAATGTTGGCGTTATTACCACTGACGAAGATTCTATTACTATTCTATGCCTTATCCGTTCACTAATGGACTCGGGCCGTAGCATGGTTGAAGGTATGCTGTCATCTGTTGCTGAATTAGCAGGCGCACAAGTCACCTTCTCAGGTACTTACCCTGGTTGGAAGCCTGATGCTGATTCTGAAATTATGCATGTTTTCCGTGATGTTTATGAAGGCATCTACGGAAACAAACCAAATATTATGGTTATTCACGCCGGCCTTGAATGTGGTCTATTTAAGAAGCCTTACCCTGAAATGGATATGATTTCATTTGGTCCAACAATCAAGTTCCCTCACTCTCCAGATGAGAAAGTGAAAATTAACACCGTTGCTCTTTATTGGGAGCAAATGGTTGCTATCTTAGAGAACATTCCGAAGAAATAATCTATTATTTGTTAATAAAAAACGGTCAGCATATGCTGACCGTTTTTATTCACATCAATACAATTAATGAACCCATTTAATTAATTAGCTAATTACTGGGATTGGCATTAAAAATACACTTTTGGATTAGTTGCGCCCCAGATAACGTATAGCTCAGGCATACTTCGGCTGCTAAATGCTTCCATTTCTTTAGTCTCAATCGTCTCTTCATTTTGAGAGCCAAAAAGAACCACTTGATCACCCGGTTGAACATCTGCAATATCGGTAACATCAACCATGGTGGTATTCATAGACGTCACACCCACTACATTTGCTTTCTGGCCATTAATTAATACATAGCCATTATTACCAATTGAGCGTACATAACCATCAGAATAACCTAATGGAAGATTGGCTAGAATTGAATCACGACCTAGTACGTAAGTGCTGCTGTAGCCAATAGTGCTGCCTTTTGGTAAGTAATTTAAAGAGGCAACAGAGGTTTTAAAGCGAACGATACGTTTGTATTCAGGGTTACTTGGCATATCACCGTACAGTAGGCCACCAGGGCGAACCATATCTAAATGAGCTTCTGGTAGATTAATCGTGGTGTAAGAGTTGGCAACATGAAGAGTAATATCTTCACGATTTAGTTGAGCTTCATCAATCAACCATTGGCTTTCTTGTTTGAATAAGTTTAGCTTTGTGCGGATCTCTTCAACGGATTCATTAGGAAAGTGCGTCATGATCCCAACGATATTAACGTGACCATTAAAGGCAATATTTAACGCCTCTTTCTTACCTTGTAACTGAGTTAAATCTAACCCATTACGACCCATGCCACCCGCATTAATTGCTAAGTGAACAGGAATGATTGTATTATTTTTTTTCGCTAACTTTGCAATCGTATTAGCTTGTTCACTTGAACCTATTAACTCTTCAATTTGGTATTTTAAACCTGATTGAATTTCATTAGGTGTTGCTGCACGCACACGCATAACTTCGCCTTCGAAGCCTTTAGCTCGAACAATACGCGCTTCTTCATTACTCGTAATACCAACACACTCTACATTGCGGTCAATCACTGAAGCCATTAAGCCTTCAATCCCATTGCCATAAGCATCTGCTTTCATGATTGCACATACTTTTGTGTTTTCTGATAATGTTTGCTTTAAGGTATCTATATTATGTTGAAAAACTTTCGTATCAATTTCTAACCATGCATTGGTTTGTTTGATTTTCTCTTGATTTGTCAAAGTATCTAAAGAAAGTAGGGGCGCAGAAATAGCGACTGAAGGGAAAACTAAGCTTAACGCCAACGCACATTTTGTAAATTTCATAAACAACCGTTTCTGTATTAATTATTATCTTATAAATTTTGAAAGGGGATTATATAAGGCTGATTTTATAAGCTCTACAAAAAAGACTTTATATTACACCTGCATAAATTATAGCCTACAACATAAGATCATCACTAAACGGATCGCCCACACTTGAGTCTCATTTTATAAACATAAGTATCATTAACGCTACAGTATTGGCTGTAATCCTGTTTCTAAATTAAACTTAACTGCTGAAAAACTTCTTTTTCTTTTAGCATGACACTAACCCCTATTAATCGGATTTCTCGTCCTTTTTGTCTCTCTAATACTTCAATAAGAAGCTCTTCGAAAAAAGGTAATGTAAGGCTAGGATGTACGTGCTCTATCGTCGTTTGCTGAAAATCGGCAAATTTAATTTTAATTCCTTGTTTAGCAATGCTAGATGAACCATTAGCTTTAAGTAGTCGTTTCTCTAATTCAGGGTATAGTCGAGTCTGAATAACAGACCAACATTCATCGAAAGAGCTTATGTTATGAGTAAAGGTTCTTTCTACTCCCACTGACTTTCTATTTCTCTCTGTAATCACTTCACGCTCATCAATCCCATGAGATCGTTTCCATAGTGAAGCCCCCATTTTTCCAAACCTTAGTAATAGATCTCTCTGCTCACTTTTTTTAACATCACTGCACGTATATAACCCAAACTGATGTAAGCGCTCTAAACTTACTTTTCCTACACCTGGAATTTTCTCTAATGGTAATTTGTTTATCTCATCCATTACTGTATCTGGCGTGATCACATATTGCCCATTTGGTTTATTCAAATCTGAGGCTATTTTTGCTAAAAACTTAAGTGGTGCAATTCCTGCAGAAGCAGTTAATTGGAGTTCATTAAAAATATCTTTACGGATCTGCTCTGCGATAAGTGTTGCAGAACCATAAAGGAGTGAGCAGTCACTAACATCTAAATAAGCTTCATCTAATGAGAGAGGTTCTATTTTATCGGTATAGCGTCGAAATATACGGTGAATATGATGGGATACCTCTTTGTATACCTGCATTCTTCCAGGGACAACAACGAGATTTGGACACAATTTTAGCGCTTTTCCTGTCGGCATGGCTGAATGAATACCAAACTTTCTTGCGGCGTAATTACAAGTACTCAGAACCCCACGCTGCCGCTCATGACCACCAACGGCTAAAGGAACATTACGCAGTGCTGGGTTGTCTCGCATTTCTACTGCTGCGTCTACGAAACCACGAATGGAATTTGTAAGCTACAAGGAGGAATCACCACTTTACCACTAACAAACAATAAACTAACAATTAAAGATACTTACATAATTACCTTACATAAAATCAAACCCACCAACGTCAAATTAACACTACCTACCCCGCCTATACCTTACCATTTAAGTGCCATTTGGATATTGGACAGTTCATCCTTAACATCTAACCCTACACTTAACCCAATTAGACGAATTCCTCGGTCATTAGCACGCGCCAAAGCTTCCTTTAATAAAACAGAGAAAAAGGCTTTATCAAGGTCAATTTGTTTATGCTCAACCGTTGTTTGTTGGAAATCATCGAATTTAAGCTTAAGACCTTGCCGAATGATTTTTTTTTCATGAGCAATTTTACTGAATCGATTTTCTAATTCGTCATAGAGTGCTTCAATTTCTTCTAGACACTCTTGCTCTGTCCGAATATCTTTAGCGAATGTTCTTTCAACACCTAATGACTTTCGTATTCTCGTTGATATAACTTCACGCTTATCAATACCCTGACAGCGCTCCCATAAGGAATACCCAAATTTACCAAACAATTTGAGTAACATATGTTGGTCATAATTTTTGACATCAATACCCTTATGCAATCCAAGCTTGTTTAATTTGTCTAACGTTACCTTCCCGACTCCAGGAATTTTTCCTAATTCTAAATTATCAACAAAACCTTCAATTTCATTTGGAGTTATCACACAAATACCATTCGGCTTATTAATATCAGAGGCTATCTTTGCTATAAATTTAATAGGTGCAACACCTGCACTGGCGGTTAGCTGTAATTCTGATTCGATTGTTCTTCTTATATCTTGAGCAATTAATGTAGCTGAGCCTTTAAACAATAGTGAGTCACTTACATCAAGGTAAGCTTCGTCAAGAGATAGCGGTTCAATGATATTCGTATAACGAGAAAAAATAGAATGAATTTGCTTTGAAACAGCCTTGTATTTTTCCATATCACCATGAACAACGGTTAAAGTAGGACATAGTTTCATAGCATGAGAGGTAGCCATAGCTGAATGAATACCATACTTTCGAGCAATATAGTTACACGTCGAAATCACTCCACGCCGATCCTGAGAGCCACCAATAGCTAATGGTATGCCTCTTAAGTCAGGGTTATCTCTCATCTCAACTGCGGCATAGTAACAATCAAGATCTATATGGATGATTTTCTTAGTCATATTGCTGAGTCTTCAAATCTATTGGCCTAAAGGTAAAGCTTTAGCTAGTTGTTAATTTAATGCATAACGAACACTGTATATAATAACAGTAATGAGGAATATGAACAATATCAGTTATACATATTGACTGAAGTCTAAGCATCTCTCAGGGATTAATTAAGCAAGCCATGCCATTATTCATTTACAGTTCGTACTTTATGCAAAGGAAATCCGACTTAGATTTTGACAGCGGTGAGTTATAATAAATCTATTTACTAGCATCAGTAAAAGTATCTCAGAGTTCCAACTATTGTTAGATACACTGCAAATCCTTCATTACCTTATGGATTGTTCAAGGTTTTTCATAAAAGACACAAAAAGCCTTGATGCTCAAAGGCTTCTTCTGATATGCAATGGCGGGGTAAGCACTGTTACGATTAACTCATAAAAAATCTATAAATTATTACTCCTCTTTTCAGAGCGGCACTAAAATTATCAACACTTAAGTGATTGATATTATGGAAAATGAAAAAGGATGACATTTAATAAGTAATAATTAAGATAATTGCTCTACTAATAAATTAATTTCATCAATTATTGATAAATAAAGCGTTCTGTTTTTTTTATTTAGAATGTGATTGCAATCATCATATTTTATAATTGAGATCATAAATGACCTATAACCAACTATCTTATTGAAAATTTGACTTTTACAGTATTGATTAAAAAAATCAGCATCATTTTTAAATAAAAACTTATGTTTATGTATTCTCTCATCAAATACTTTCCTCATAATATATTCAGGCGTTTTACCTGTTGAGGTATAAAACATAACATCATTTATAATATTTAGCTTTTTATTAGTTATTCTTATATTTCTTTCATTATTCCTATTTTCTATAAAATAACCATTCAAGGATAAGAAACCTACACTTTTATTGGTTTTTTTATTATTTAACTTTAACCCTAACAGCTTTAAATAAATCTTTATTTCTTTCAAAAAATCAAACCCATGAACAAAACTTGACTTTTTAGCTGAAAATAATAAATCATCAGCATATCGTGTATATGTTATATTTCTTATATCACAATATTTTTGAATAAGAATATCTACTTTCCTAAACAAAATATTTGAAATAATTGGAGATGAAGGAAATCCTTTAGGTATAACCCTTTTTTTCTTCACTGACACAGTTAAATTATTAACTGTTTTTACTTCATCAATTTCAACCGTTAATGCTTCTTTCACTAGAGATGCGGGAGTAAATTTATGTGATTCTTCAGCTTTCAATGTTGAAAATGAATTATCTATAACTCTAAGAAACTCACTCGTATCAATAGAATGAAAGAAATCTTTTACATCTAACCTAAGAAAAAACTTTCCATCAATATGTTCGGATAAAAAATCGAAATATGATTTATTTTTAACGAAACCTTTGGCTGATTTATTAACATCAACATTAGATAGATACTTTTTTACAAGTGAAGTATTTAGACTATAGTGAAGTGTGTTTTTATGTATTTTTCTATATATAGAATCAGAGATATTAATAATTGAAACAGAAGGTTCAAATTTAACATAAAAATCTTTATTATTATTTAACAAATGACTATTAAAATACTCTGTTGACATTTTTTTCATATGTTGCTTCAACCCGATACGAGAACAATGTTACACCGAAGGTGCTAGATAACATAACTTACCAATGATATATAACTAGTAGTTACCTGGGCTATGTTTACTGAATGAAGTAAACATCTTGATGGTTATAACCATCTATAAATCAATACATCCCAAATCTATCGGGTTGAAGCTTGATCAATATATCATGAAACTCAGGAAAAATCGATTTAAACTTCTGTTTAAATAAAGAAATA
>NZ_JARACO010000035.1 GCF_028765575.1 Aliivibrio sp. S3MY1
GCTCAATTGTGTAATTAGAGGCCAAATAATTAGATATTTGTCACAAAGCTGTGATAGAATCCGGCGATTCTCACTATGAATACGTAGTTGAAAATAGTTACTCAGTTTAATTGGAATAATATAGATACAGGAAGGCTTATGAACGTAATTGAAGGCGGCGTTGCTGCTCCTAATGCGAAAATTGCAATTGTCATTTCTCGCTTTAATAGCTTTATTAATGAAAGTCTACTTTCAGGCGCTATCGATACTCTAAAGCGTTTTGGTCAAGTATCTGAAGAAAACATCACAGTTGTTCGCTGCCCTGGCGCCGTAGAATTACCGTTAGTTGCTCAACGAGTAGCTAAAACAGCAAAATATGATGCAATTGTTTCATTGGGTTCTGTTATTCGTGGTGGTACACCACATTTTGACTATGTATGTAGTGAATGTAATAAGGGTCTAGCACAAGTATCTCTGGAATATAGCATTCCAGTGGCATTTGGTGTTCTGACTGTAGATACTATCGATCAAGCAATCGAGCGCGCCGGTACCAAGGCTGGTAATAAAGGGGCAGAGGCTGCACTAAGCGCACTCGAAATGATTAATGTTCTGTCTCAAATCGAATCCTAATGGGGGTTAGTGTGAAACCAGCCGCACGTCGTAATGCACGTCAATTTGCGCTTCAAGCAATTTATTCATGGCAATTAAGCAAAGAAAATGTTGCTGATATTGAAGAGCAGTTTTTAACTGCAGATAAGTATGATGAAGAAGAGCATCATGCAAAAGAGCCTAAGCTACAAGCTCCAGATACAGATGTAGCGTATTTTCGCGATCTTTTCTCTGGTGTAGCTCTTAACCACATTAAGTTAGACGGTAAAATGCGTCCATACTTATCTCGTCCACTTCAAGATCTTGATCAGATGGAGCTTGCGTTGTTACGTATGTCTATCTATGAAATGATGAATCGTGACGATGTACCTTACAAAGTTGTTATCAATGAAGCGATTGAACTTGCAAAAATATTCGCAGCAGAAGATAGCCACAAATTTGTAAATGGTGTATTAGATAAAGCGGCTCCAACATTACGTAAAAAGTAAGTTGGATTTAGCATACTAATAAATAGTAAAGGTCAGCCTAATCGCTGGCCTTTTTTATAACTAAAAAACAGCATTTTATATACTATGAGTAGTGAATTTAATTTAATTGATAAGTTCTTTGTACATGGAAATCTCACCAGAGAAGATGTAGATCTTGGTATTGGTGATGACTGTGCATTAGTGTCAGTACCTGAAAATCATCAAATAGCTATTACAACAGATACGTTAGTGGCAGGAACCCACTTCTTAGCGACAGCAAATCCGATAAGTGTTGGTTATAAAGCGCTAGCATCGAACCTTAGTGACATTGCTGCTATGGGGGCTAAGCCGACATGGGTTTCTCTGGCACTAACATTACCAGAGCCAGATGAAGAATGGCTTAATGGTTTTTGCGAAGGTTTCTTTAGTTTGGCCAAACAACATGATGTCCAACTTATTGGTGGTGATACGACAAAAGGCCCATTGAGCATTACGATAACGGTGCAAGGTATTCTTCCAAAAGGAGAAGCGTTAACTCGTAAAGGGGCAAAAGTCGGGGATGATATCTATGTTACTGGGCTTTTAGGTGACAGTGCTGCTGGTCTTGAAGTGTTATTAAATACATCTAAGCAGATAAAAACTGAACTTGAACTAGAGTTAGAATACCGACATTATTACTCAACCCCAAAAGTTGAATTAGCTCAACGCTTACGCCATTTATGTCATTCAGCGCTTGATATATCTGATGGCCTCATCTCAGATCTTGCCCATATACTGAAACAATCCAATGTGAGAGCATATATTGATGTGGATCAGTTACCCATTTCTGATGAGTTAATGCAGTATTTTTCTGGAAATCGAGAGAGATGCGAGAAAACAGCACTAACGAGTGGGGAAGAGTATGAACTTTGTTTCACTGCTCCGAAAGAGAATCGGGAAGCAATTAAACAAATAACTACTCTTTTAAATCATAACGTTAGTATAATTGGTAAAATAGTTGATGAGCCATTTACCAATATACAGGATAGTGTACAATTGCATAAACAAATGAGCAAACTAGACTGGACGCTACTTGGCTATGATCATTTCAGGAGTAATGTATGACAAACCCTCTAGCATTAATTAGCTTAAAAAACCCGTGGCATTTACTGGCAACTGGATTTGGTAGTGGTTTAGCGCCGATAATTCCGGGAACGATGGGGACATTAGCTGCAATACCATTCTATTTATTGCTTGCTCAATTGCCTTTTTATCTTTTTGTTGTTGCTGTGATTGTCTCTGCAATTGTGGGAATTAAAATTTGTGACATAACCTCATCTGATATGAAAGTTCATGATCATGGCTCTATTGTTTGGGATGAATTTGTAGGGTTATGGATCACAATGAGTATTGTGCCTTATTTAAACTTATCAGTAACTGACTGGAAATGGTTACTTACAGGGTTTATCTTATTTCGATTTTTCGACATGGTAAAACCTTGGCCAATTGGATGGCTAGATAGCAAAGTTCATGGCGGCTTTGGCATTATGCTTGATGATATTGTCGCTGGGTTTATGGCTCTAATTAGCCTTTGGGCTGTTGGTAAATATTCTGGTTGGTTATAAACAATGTATAAATTCAGGGCAAAACTTTGCTCTTTATTCTTAGTGTTGGCTACTTTTTTTAGTTATTCAAAAACGGTATTTTCAGATCCTGTTTTAGTCGGTTATTGGGATTACAATGAATATCTTGAGAAATACCCAGAAGAAAGAAAGGTCATTGACTCTCTAAAGAGCATGGTGAAAAAAGATCCAGTTCCCTTAGCGTTAAAGCAAGAAAAACTAGTGAAAATTTCATTTATTTACCCTGATGAACAAGCTTCTGATTATTGGAAACGTAATTTAATTGCCTTCGAATCTCGTTTGAAGGCATTGAATATAAGCTATGAACTAACGCCTGTTTCAACTCGACTTAATGTTGATTTTAAACAGCAAAGCCGTTCATTGTATGATGCTATTGAGAAAAAAACCGACTATTTAATCTTTACGTTAAATACCACTCGCCATCGCAAGTTCATTGAACACGTGATTCAAAGTCCAGACACAAAAATCATTTTACAAAATATTACAACACCAGTGAAATCGTGGCATGGCAACCAACCGCTATTATATGTTGGTTTTGACCATGTTATCGGTACTAAATTATTAGCTAAATATTTTCAGAATAAATTTCCTGAAGGTGCTAAATATGCGATGTTATATTATTCATATGGCTATCTAAGTACTGCGAGAGGTGATGTGTTTGTTCAATCAATGGACAATAATAAGTACACATTAACGTCTTCTTTCTATACTGAATCTACAAAAGAGAGCGCTTTTAATACGACAAAGAGTATTATAAGTAATCATTGTGATATTGATTTTATCTACGCTTCTTCAACCGATATTGCTTTAGGTGCCGTCGAAGCACTAAAGAAAAACGTAAAGGGTAAACCTATCGTTAATGGCTGGGGAGGTGGTTCTCTAGAGTTAACAGCGATAGAAAATGGGGAATTAGAGGCTACGGTCATGCGCATGAATGATGATACGGGAGTTGCGATGGCAGAGGCTATCAAACTGGATCTTGAAGGCAGGCAAGTACCGATTATATTCTCAGGTGATTTTGAAGTGGTAACATCGGAAACGTTACCAGAAGAGCTTCAGCGATTAAAAGAAAAAGCATTTCGCTATTCTGGTGTAGATTTAGAGAATGAATAAAGGAAGTATCTTAAAAAAAGCTTCATTAGCGGATCTCATCTTTCGTGCTATTTTTATTATATTTTCTATCTTGACGGTAGGTATAACAATACATACTTACCAGTTAAGCATTAATACTATTAATGAAGAAGTAAAAAGAAACTTACAACAAACATCTAACCTAATTACAAATTATTTAAATCATAGACTCTCTATTTTGCAAATAAGGCAAGATACGGATGCTGGTAGTTTGGGACTTCAAGATGATGAAAAGCAAGATCAAATATTCAGTTTAGAACGTTACTTTTTAGATATTGAATCTAAATCACCTTATAATTCTCCTGATTTTCGATTTATTGAAATAGATAATATTCTTTATTGGGATGATAAAAACAACTTATTTCTTGGCCTAGAAGAAAGTAACCTTCAGGAGGTTATTGATAAAAATATTAATATAAACACTTGGTATTATATTATGGTGGGTAAAGCAGTACCACAAGCTCATATCTTAATCAGAAAGACACCGATAGTTTTTTCAAAGACAGGGAAAGTGAGGGGGTATTTATATAATGCTGCCATGTTAAATAATAACATTTCTCTCATGCATGATTTGAAAAATATTAGTAATAGCCAGGGTATTCTTATTGTTAATGGTAGCAGAATCATTTCATCAAGTATTAAGAAAGATGCAGAAGACTATAATGAGATAAAAGAAATAATATCTAATCCCTCTTTACGGTTACCAAATAAAATACTAAACACAACGAAAATAAAAATCGAATCTCTAAATGGAACATTATCTATTGTATCTCTTAAAAATAGGGATAATATTGATAAGTTAGAACAACGGTTTATATATAGCGTTATATTATCATTTTTTGTACTTATTGCTCTGGCTGTTTTAATTAGAGGCTTGTTTGAGTATAAAATATTACTCGCCTTAAATTCGTTACTTAGATATACCAATGAGGTTTCTAAAAGTGATACCAGTACTAAATATCAAGGTAGTGGTATTATGGAGTTTGATAATATAGGAAGTAAGCTTGAAGAAACTTTTGCAGAACTTATTGAAGCAAAAAAAGAAAGCTATAAGGCACAAGCGGCAGCTGAGAAGTTAACTCAAGTTAAGTCTGATTTTTTAGCCAGAATGAGTCATGAAATACGTACACCATTAAATGGTATTTTGGGTATTTCTAGTTTATTAAAGCAAAGTCATTTAACTTTTGAGCAAGAGAAGCAAATTAAGATATTACATCAGGGGGGAGAGCACCTTCTGGCTGTCTTAAATGATATTCTCGATTTTTCTCAAATAGAGCAAGATAAACTGAATATATCGTGCGAACCATTTAAATTGAGTGATGTGTTAGAAACAATTAACGCAATATATACGCCTCTTTGTACTGAAAAGGGAATCGATTTTATTATTCATAATAAGATTGATGAAAATGCATTAATCAATTCAGATCAAGTTAGACTAACTCAAATATTATTCAACCTATTAAGTAATGCTGTTAAGTTCACTGAGTCTGGTAACGTTAAATTGACGCTTTCTTTAAAAACAAAGAATGATAAAATTATCCTTTATATTGATGTGGCAGATACCGGTATAGGTATGGGCCAAAAGGAAAAAACGTTAATATTTGAGCCCTTTATTCAAGTTGAATCAACAGAAATAAGACGAGTTGGTGGTAGTGGACTAGGGTTAGCTATTGTAAAACAGCTGTTGGATTTATTGAATGGGAAAATTAAAGTTCAAAGTGAACCTGGTGGAGGCTCTATATTTTATGTTCAAGTCCCTGTTGCTGTTATTGAAACAGTAGATACAAGCATTGAGAGCCAAGGTAGTACTTACGAATCTTTATTGCCAACCGGTTTAAATGTACTTTTGATTGAAGATAATAAGTCTAATGCTTATATTGCGAAGGCTTATTGCCAAAAATATGGCTTAAATGTGGAGTGGCAAGTTTCTGCTCAGAATGGTATTAATCAACTCTTAGAGAGGTCGTTTGATCTTATTCTTATGGATAATCAGATGCCAGGAATGAGTGGTATTGAGGCGACAAAACACATTCGGAATGTATTAAAATTGAATATACCTATTTATGCTTATACGGCCGATGTATTGAAAGAGTCTAATGAGGCGTTTTTAATGGCTGGAGCTAATTATGTTATTACGAAGCCAATAAAAGAAAAGTCTATTTTAGATGCTTTAGTTTTTTATAAGCTTCAGTGTAGAAATTAACTGCGTTTAATTCGAACCACTTTCATGATTTCTATTTCAAAACCCGCTAGGATTTCTGTACTTGGGTAATAAGTAAGGTTTACTTTTGCGCCTTTGAGCGATTGGTAGGGTTTTGTTCGATTAAATTTGAATGGAACAGTACAGTTTTCAATCATGATGGTATGTTGTATCCAATGTCCAATATCACGCTGAGTATGAGATGTTACTTTAACATCGACACTGTGCGTAAGTTGGTGGTGTTTATTAAGCATCTTATCTACGTCTGATTTCATTATGTTGACCATACAATTTAGCGTATGGAGATAATGAAAGATAAACGAACTACAGTCAATAACACAAGGAAAGCTTAAGTCTAAGAAGGGAAATTAGATGCATTATTTACGGTCTTCCTATTGCAGTTAATAATATCTGGGCTGACAACGCTGCATTTGAAGCGCATTGTCAACGTGAAGAGATTAAGCCGTTTTTTGATCAGCAATGTATTGCCGTTTAGCTATATATAAAAAATGCCACAGAGTTGTGGCATTTTTTATGTCTCACTGAAAATTAGATAAGGATTATTTAAAGATCCAGATAGTCTCTGATCTGTTTTTCAATACCTTGCGCATCTAATCCAAGTTCGATGTGCATTTCTTCTTGTGTTCCTTGAGCAATGAACTCATCAGGTAAACCTAATTGTAGAACTGGTTTAATTAAGCGGTTCTTCATCAAGAACTCAATCACACCCGAACCAGCACCACCTGAAATTGCATTTTCTTCAATAGTAACTAATACATCGTGACTCGTTACTAATTCGCATAGTAGGGCCTCATCGAGTGGTTTTGCAAAGCGCATATCTGCAACAGTCGCATTCAATTTTTCAGCCGCTACAAGGCTATTTTCTAAGAAAGTGCCAAAGTTTAAAATAGCAACACGTTCTCCTTTTTCTGTGATTTTAGTTTCACGAAGTAGACGGCCTTTACCAATTTCTAGCGCTTGCATTGTTTGATCAACATCAACACCAGTTGCGCTGCCTCTTGGATAACGAACGGCACTTGGCCCAGTATGTTTATGGCCAGTGTATAGCATTTGACGGCATTCATTTTCATCACTTGGCGTCATGATAACCATATTGGGAATACAGCGCATAAAGCTGATATCAAAAGCCCCTTGATGTGTTTGGCCATCGGCACCAACTAAACCTGCACGGTCAATCGCAAACATCACGGGTAAATCCATGATCGCAACGTCATGAATTAATTGATCATAACCTCGTTGTAAAAACGTTGAGTAGATAGCAACGATAGGGTTATAGCCTGCGATAGCCATACCACTTGCTAGTGTCACTGCATGCTGCTCAGCAATGGCAGCATCAAAGTATTGGCTTGGATATTCTTTTGAAAAGCGAACCATACCGGAACCTTCACGCATCGCAGGGGTAATGGCCATCAGCTTGCCATCTTCTTTTGCCATATCGCAAAGGAAATCACCAAAGATGTTTGAGAAAGTTGGTTTACCGCCAGACGATTTAGGTAATGAGCTGTTTTTTGGATCAAATTTTGGAACACCATGGTAGCTGATCGGATCTTTTTCAGCAGGCTCGTAGCCTTTTCCTTTCTTGGTCATGATGTGTAAAAACTGCGGCCCTTTAAGGTTACGCATATTTTTAAGGGTACGAACGAGCTCGTTAACATCATGTCCGTCGACAGGACCAATATAATTAAAACCTAGCTCTTCAAACATAGTACCAGGAACGACCATGCCTTTTAGGTGCTCTTCAGTACGTTTAAGTAGCTCTTTAATCGTAGGTGTACCAGAAAGAACTTTTTTGCCACCTTCACGAATAGAGGTGTATAAGCTGCCTGATAATACGCGAGCAAGTTGATTATTTAGAGCGCCGACATTTTCTGAAATGGACATCTCGTTGTCATTTAAAACAACTAACATATCTGGGTGAATATCACCTGCGTGGTTTAAGGCTTCAAATGCCATACCTGCAGTGATTGCACCATCACCAATAACGCTAACGACCTTGCGGTTTGCTTGTTCTTTTTCAGCACAGATGGCTAAACCTAACGCTGCACTGATTGATGTCGATGAGTGGCCGACAGAGAGAACGTCATATTCACTCTCATCACGCCATGGGAAGGGGTGTAATCCATCTTTTTGGCGTATAGTCGATAGCCTTTCACGACGACCAGTCAGTATTTTATGTGGGTAAGCCTGGTGGCCAACATCCCAAATTAACTGATCAAAAGGCGTATTATAGACATAGTGCAAAGCAACGGTAAGTTCAACGACACCAAGTCCTGATGCTAAGTGACCGCTAGATTTACTTACGGAATTTAAGAGATAAGTACGTAACTCATCACATAAAGTAGGCAGACTTTCTTTTGGTAAAGAGCGTAATTCATCAGGCGTATTTGCCAAAGCCAGTATCGGGTATTTTGAAATATCTAGTGACATAGTATTAGCGCTTATCTGTTTTAGTTTTTACGCGCAATGACGTATTGGGCGAACGCTTGCATTGCATCCGTGTTGTAAGGGATATCATTCAATGCATCAATTGCTGTTTGGTATAATTGTTCAGCTTTTTGTTGAGCACCTTCGAGACCTAATAAGGCTGGATAAGTACTCTTCTCTAATTCTAGATCAGAACCTTGTGGTTTTCCGAGTGTTTCTGTGTCGCTAATGATATCTAAGATATCATCTTGAACTTGAAAAGCTAAACCAATAGCGTCGGCGTATTTTTCAAGTTGTGGAAGGATTTGTTTACCTTTTTCACCAGCACACAAAGCACCTAACTGAATAGCACTCTTTATTAATGCTCCTGTTTTATGGGCATGAATTTGTTCTAAAAATGCAAGGTCAACTCGTTTTCCTTCTGCTTGTAAATCAAGAGATTGACCCATACACATACCAGAAGCACCAGAGGCTTTTGATAACACACGGATCATATCAATTCGAGATGACTCAGCTTCTGCTGCGAGATCACCATTAGCAAGGATCTCAAAAGCTAAGGTTTGTAATGCATCACCAGCAAGAATAGCCGTCGCTTCATCAAATTTAATATGACATGTCGCATGACCACGGCGTAGATCGTCATTATCCATTGCCGGCAAGTCATCATGAATTAATGAGTACGAGTGAATACACTCTACCGCAGCAGCGGCAGCATCAGCGTGTTCGGCATTGATACCTAACATTTTTGCCGTGATATAGACAAGGTAAGGTCGTGCTCGTTTACCACCTAGTAATAACGCATATTTCATCGCTTCAGTAAGTGGCTGCTGTTGAATCGCAATTTTTCCAAGCCATTGATGCAGATGTTCAATGTTACGTTGTTGAAAAATTGGTAATTGTTGTTTAAGTGAATCAGTCATGATTGGCATCAAAAGGAGTTAGTTCCGTATTATCATCAGCTTGCAAAAGAATATCGACACGTTGCTCGGCATGAGTGAGTTTCTCTTGGCCTGCTCTTGCCAGTGAAATGCCGCGCTCAAATTTCTTTAGGGCATCTTCAAGAGGCAGATCGCCGCTTTCTAGTTGGTTTACGACAGAATCCAGTTCTTCTATTGCCGCTTCAAATGATAAATTTTCCGGTTTTTTTACAGCCATAATGATTCACTCTTAAAATGATCCAAGAAAGGTAACTCAGAGAAGGTAGCGGGTCAATTGAAGTGGTGAGAAAGTGATACATAAAAGTAAAATTTACTTAATAGGGGCTAATTTTTAAACAATCTATTGGTGGGGATGTTTTTTTTAATAAAAAATTAAACCATTGATGTCTTTGGCCGATAAGAAAGAAGCGGCAAAAAAGTGATGATATTTATGGCTTAGTTTTTGCTTAGCTCATTATCAATAAACACAAGAAGCAAGATGGGGAGCGCTCTGTGGATTTAGCAACATTAATAGGCTTAGTTGGTAGTTTTGCATTTATTGTAATGGCAATGGTATTAGCCGGAGGCCTAGCCATTTTTATGGACACAACATCAGTACTGATCGTAATGGGAGGTTCTGTCTTCGTTGTGTTGATGAAATTTACGGTAGGCCAATTTTTTGGCGCAGGTAAAATTGCCGCAAAAGCATTTATGTTTAAAACGGACGAGCCAGTTGATTTAATTGTGACGATCGTTGAAATGGCCGATGCAGCTCGTAAAGGCGGATTTTTAGCATTAGAAGAAAAAGAAATTAGTAATTCATTTATGCAAAAAGGCATTGATTTATTGGTTGATGGACATGATGCCGAAGTCGTTAAAGCAACCTTACAAAAAGACATTGCGCTGACGAACGAACGTCATGAGCGTGGGGTTGGTGTATTTAACGCGTTTGGTGATGTAGCACCGGCAATGGGTATGATTGGTACGCTTATCGGTTTGGTAGGTATGTTATCAAACATGGACGATCCTAAATCGATTGGGCCTGCAATGGCCGTTGCACTTCTAACAACATTATATGGTTCTGTTATCTCAAATATGATCGCATTCCCTATTGCGCATAAATTGGAATTACGTAAAGAACAAGAGAAGTTAAATCGACGTTTGATCCTTGATGGTATTTTAGCTATTCAAGATGGTCAGAACCCACGTGTTATTGATAGTTATTTACGTAATTACTTAAATGAGAAAAAGCGTGTTGTTGATACTGGCGAAGAATAAAACTAGGAGCTAGCAATGGAAGATGAAGATAAGTGTAAATGTCCTCCTGGTGCCCCTTTATGGATGGCAACATTTGCTGACTTAGCAACTTTGTTAATGTGTTTCTTCGTACTATTACTTTCTTTCTCTGAAATGGACGTATTGAAGTTTAAACAAATTGCTGGCTCGATGAAGTTTGCTTTTGGTGTTCAAAATGTACTTGAAGTAAAAGACATACCAAAAGGTACCAGTGTTATTGCACAAGAGTTTCGACCGGGTCGCCCTGAGCCGACACCAATTGAAGTGATCATGCAACAAACGATCGATATTCCTCAGAAAACGTTAGATTTTCATGATGGAGAATCTGATCGTGCTGGTGGGGCAAAACGTGATGCTGGCAAGCAAACGGGTGGGGAGTCATCCTCAACCTCGACGCAGACTAATTCTCAGAGTGAGTCTGAGTCAGAAAGTCAAAGCCAGACACAGCAAGAATTAGAAGAAACGATTAAGAAAGCACTAGAACGTGAAATTGATGATGGTGCCTTAGAAGTCGAGAATTTAGGTCAGCAACTGGTGATTAGAATTCGTGAAAAAGGTGCATTCCCTGCAGGTTCGGCTTTCTTACAACCGAAATTTCGCCCACTTATTCGTCAAATTGCTGAGTTAGTAAAAGATGTGCCAGGTATTATTCGAGTTTCTGGTCATACTGATAGTCAACCATTAGATTCGGAATTATATCGTTCGAATTGGGATTTATCTGCTCAACGTGCTGTTTCTGTTGGTCATGAAATGTTACGTGTTAAAGGGTTTGATAGTGACCGCTTACGAGTTCGAGGTATGGCATCAACAGAGCCATTAGGACCGAATAAAACATCGGCTCAACGAGCTCGTAACCGTCGAGTTGAGATCAGTATCATGCAAGGCAAAGCGCATGAAAGTGATGAAGTGCCAAGCGGACAGAAATAAGAGATAGTTTAAGTAAATGATGAAAGGAGAGTTGAATTAGCAACTCTCCTTTTTTTTCGGTATAATCTTGCGCCTTAGATTAGGTCTTAAATCCATTTAGTCTAACCTTTTGATTGTTATTCCACACCAGTGAAGCCTATATATGAAGTTTATCGTTAAGCCACATCCAGAAGTTTTTGTTAAAAGTGATTCAGTACGTAAGCGTTTTATTCGTATTCTTGAAACGAATCTACGCAGTATCATTAAACGCGAAACAAAAGGCGTTGAAGTGATTAACCGTCGTGATTACATTGAAGTTTCAGGTCTTGATGGTACATACCGTAATGAAGTACTTACGGCTGTTACTCATACTCCAGGCATTCACCATGTACTAGAAGTTAAGCAGAGTGCTTTTGCGGATATGCATGATATCTATGAACAATGTTTAGAGATGAATCGTGAGATCATTGAAGGTAAAACGTTCTGTGTGCGAGTTAAACGTCGTGGTACACATGAATTTACCTCTATTGAATTAGAGCGTTATGTTGGTGGCGGTTTAAACCAAGCGGTTGAATCAGCAAAAGTACGATTAAAAAATCCAGAAGTCACAGTTAAGTTTGAAGTTGAGAATGAAAAACTGAACTTAGTGATTGCTCGTCATAAAGGACTTGGTGGTTTTCCTCTAGGTACTCAAGAAGATGTATTAAGCTTGATCTCTGGTGGCTTTGACTCGGGTGTTTCAAGTTACTTGCATATCAAACGTGGTTCAAAAGTACATTACATGTTCTTTAACCTAGGTGGCCCTGCTCACGAAATTGGTGTTAAACAAGTTTCTCATTTCTTATGGAAAAAATACGGTTCATCAGCAAAAGTAAAATTCATTGCTGTTGATTTTGAACCTGTTGTTGCTGAGATCCTAGAGAAAGTAGATGATGGCCAAATGGGTGTTATCTTAAAGCGTATGTTTATGCGTGCAGGTGGCATGGTTGCTGAGAAATTAGGTATCCAAGGTTTGGTGACTGGTGAAGCGCTAGGTCAAGTATCAAGCCAAACACTGACTAACTTACGCCATATTGATAATGTAACAGATACCTTGATCCTTCGTCCGCTAATCAACTGGGATAAAGAAGATATCATTAATGTAGCTCGTGAAATTGGTACAGAAGATTTTGCTAAAACGATGCCTGAGTATTGTGGTGTTATTTCTAAAAAACCAACCATCAAAGCTGAAAAATTCAAGTTAGAAAAAGAAGAAGCTAAGTTTGATTTCTCTATTCTTGAGCAAGTGGTTTATGATGCTCGCGTAATGGATATTCGTGCAATTGAAACGGAAAGCCAAGAACAAGCGCCTGAAGTTGAAATGGTCTCTGAGTTAGGCTCAAATGTTGTTGTTTTAGATATTCGTAGTGCGGAAGAAGAAGACGAAAACCCATTAGAAATTGATGGTGTAGAAGTTAAGCATTTGCCTTTCTTTAAGATTGCGACCCAATTTGGTGATTTAGACCAATCTAAAGAATACCTTTTATACTGTGATCGCGGTGTAATGAGCCGTCTTCAAGCATTATTGCTAATCGACAATGGCTATAAGAATGTAAAAGTTTACCGTCCATAACCCATGGGACTTTAGCATTATAGAATGAAATGAAGAGAGCTGAGTAATTAGCTCTCTTTTTTTATTCTTATAGTTTCAAATTGTTGAACCATGAAATCAATGAATACTCTTAATCGATTAGGCATATGCTTACTTCTTAAAAACTGCATCATAATATCACCGTGATAATTGCCTTGTATTTCCCAGTGAGATAGAACCTCGAGTAATAACCCTTGTTTTAGCTTTTCTTGAACAACAAAGCTAGGAAAAACACCAATCCCAAGATTGTGCATGACCGCATCCAATCGCATTTCAGTATGATTAACCACAAAGCGTCCATCAACTTTGATTCGATAATGCTCTGAACCTTGTTTAAATCTCCACTCGTTATCGTGTTGCGTCTCTCCAAGGGATAAGCATTGATGTTTATCTAATTCCGAAGGATGTTTAGGGATACCATGTGTTTGTAAGTATGTAGGTGTTGCACAAAGAACAAGGTCAATCTTAGCCAATGGCTTCGCGATTAAATTTTCTTCTGGCTGATTGGTTAAATTAAATATCACATCCAAATTATCATTGATGGGATCACAAGACTGATCGGTCACTTTTATTTTCAGTTTTATGTTTGGGTATAGCTCAATAAACTGTAGAAAAAGAGGTTGTAATACTTGGTTTCCAAGTGCTTTTGGTGTTGAAACTCTTAACAGCCCTTCTATGTTATTACAGCTTTTATCTGAAATGTTAACCACTTCTTGAGCATTATCAACGATGTTCTTACAGTAATTATACGTTTCTTGTCCTGCGATAGTTAAGGTCTGTTTTCTTGTTGTTCTTTCTAATAATGTGAGTTGTAGAGCCTTTTCAAGCCGAGAAACCTGGCGGCTTACTCCTGATGGGGTCATATCAAGAACTTGCGCAGCTTTACTAAAGCTTTCTGACTCAACCACGGTTACAAAGGCGGCCATGTCTGGTAATAAGGTGACGAGTTTATTTATGTCCATGAGTCACAAAAGATTTGATTTATGTAGGGATTATTTAACTTATCAGCTTGAGGTATCTTGGTGCAAATAAGGATGTGATTTATGTTATCTCACAAGGAAGAAGAGAAGAGTCATGGAAAGGTGTATAGAAAGAGGACGAGAGCTATCTGTTAATCAATATCTGCCACCAATAATGTTATTACTTGTCGCTATTTTTTGGGGAACAAGCTATGGAGTTGCAAAAGAAGCATTAGTATTTACTAGTGTATTGTTTTTTTTAGTCATTAGATTTGTTATGACAACACTTGTTTTATTGCCAATTGTTATTTATCGAAAAAATATAGCGCATTGGAAATCAGTTCTTCCAACAGGTGTTGTTTTGTTTTTAATCTTTGTTTGTGAAACCTACGGAATAAAAAACACTACCGCTTCTAATGCAGCCTTTCTTATTAGTTTATTTGTTGTGTTTACGCCATTTGTTGAGTTGCTGGTAAATAAAAATAAGCCGACGAAAAAGTTATTATTCTTGTCTATTATCTCTGTTATTGGGGTATTTTTACTGACAAATATTAATACTCATCAAATTAATATAAATAAGGGCGATATCTTAATGTTAATGGCTGCCTTGTTGAGAGGGGTTATGGTTGTCTTTACTAAAAAGGTGATGGTTGATAAAGACGTTGATCCGGTTATGGTGACAAGCGTTCAATCAAGTGTAGTATCGATTTTTTCTATCATATTGCTTTTATCGATTCATGGTTTTGAATGGGTTAATTTGATACCACTTGATTTATCTTTTTGGTTATTAGCGATCTATCTTGTCTTTTTTTGTACCGTGTTTGCTTTTTATGCTCAAAATTATAGTGTAAAGAAGATGTCGCCAACGAAAGTATCGATCTTAATGGGAAGTGAACCAATATTCGGTGCTCTGTTTGCTTTTTTATGGTTAAGTGAAAGCTTTACTTCTATTCAAGTTCTTGGGGCGAGTCTTATTTTCATTGCAACATTTATAGTGACGAGGCAAGAAGCAAAGGCATAGTTTTTAGGGGCGAAAATACCAATGCCAATGTGATTTGGCATTGGATCATTAAGATAGCTTTACTAGATTTGGTGATAATTTAAGTTTGGTAATGTCACTAAATCAGCCGCTAACTTTGCTGTTAGCTCTTTACCACCCAGCAAGGTGACGATTTCCATTGCAAATTCAAGTGCAGAGCCTGGACCTTGGCTAGTAATTAAGTGATTTAACACATCAGTAAATACACGTTTAATACGTAGATTATCTTTTGGGATAGTATTCATAAAGCTCGGGTAGCAAGTCATGCGAGCATCAGGGTATAAATTGTGATGCTGAAGTACCACTGCTGGTGCTGCACAAATAGCCGCAACCCATTTCTCATCGTATTTTTGTTGTTTTAACATTTCGATAAGAAGAGTGCTATCTCTGAAGTTTTCTGCACCTTTAAGACCGCCGGGAAGCACGATACAATCAAATTCTTCATCCGCAACTTCAACCAATTTGACATCAGCAGTAAGAGTGACACGTTGTGCTGCTTTCATGGTTAATGCACCATCAAAAGCGGTGCTAGCAATTGTTACATCAAATTTAGCGCGCTCTAGAATATCTATCACGGTAATCGCTTCTAGCTCTTCTGTTCCAGGAGCAAGGCATACGAGAATTTTTGCTGTCATAGTATGTTCTCTTCTAATTGTTTTATTTGATTATATAACGTTTGATTAATTGGTGCTGAAATACCATGCTGCTCCGCTTTTTGTAATAGATAGCCAGTAATATTATCTATTTCCGTTTTTCGTTGATAAAAGCAATCACGATTCATTGAGGAGTAGTTTTCAGAGGTCGCTGATATTACTTGGTTTACGATTGAAACTAGCTCTGTTTCTGTCCACTCGACATCTTCTTGTTGTAATACTTGTTGTACTTCACTGCAAATACGAATGACATCTTTATGAATATCAGAGTGTACTAAGTGCCCATTTTGACATTGATGAATTGCAGTTAGTGGATTAATCGCACAGTTAATGGCAAGCTTTTTCCATAATGCGACCTTAATTTCAGGGTTCCACTCAATACTTGGTAAGCTATGAGTAAGCACCTCTTGGATAAATTGGCATTGATTACCCAATGAGTTGAATGGACCAATAACGGTATGACCCAAGCCTGTGTGTTTTACGGTGTGATTGTTCTCTTTTAATGCACCATGTGTAGTGGTGGCTTGTAATACTGGATGGTGATTAATGTGCTCTTTTATTGCATCAATCGCCCCCATGCCATTATGCATAAAGAGTAATATAGTTTCTTGTGATAATAATGGCAGTAAAGGGAGTAGTGCGTTTTCTACCTGCCATGCTTTAACAGTAATAAAAAGGAGATCACACTGAGAGAGTGATTCTTTATCATTACAGGAAAAAGAGTGTGAAGAATTTTCTTTTGCATTCAAAGCAAGAGAAAGCTCACAAGGAATGGAATTTCTTGTCCATAAAGAGACATTGTGTCCTGCTTTTTGTAGATAACACGCCCATAAGGAGCCTACTGAGCCGGGACCAAGAACAGTGATATTCACAGATAAATCCAGATAGAAGAAATAATGAGAGAAGTGTAATAGGTTTATTAGAAAAAACAAAGGCGCTCATGATGAGCGCCTTAGTAAAATTAATATTCTAAGCTAAATTAGAATTTGTAAGTAACAGCTACGTAATGACCAACGCCTGAAGAGTCAGCTACAGGTGCCCATGGTAGAGCTTCACCATCATTAAAGCCGTAAACATTGTTATAAAGTTTAAGACCGTAACCTACAGCAAATTGATTTGAGTGCCAGTAGATACCATTAAACATTGCACCACCGTTACTTGATTGGTAACCAGCATCATCTTCCATTCCAAATTGGTAATCAATGTTACCTTGGTAAGAAATAAATGAGCCATTATCAAAGAAGTGGAAAGGTTTGAACCAGTTAGCCGATACTTGGTAGCCGTTCCAATCTTTTTGGTTAGAATCGTAAGTACCGTAGAAATTTAGGCCAACTTTACCTAACCATGGAACCATGATATCAGAACCAAGGCCAACTTTTTGAGTATTAACACCAGAGTTTCCACCCCACTCCATTAATGTAGCAAGATAAAGTTCTTGAACAGGGCCGAAAGATAAATCTTTACCTGTTAGACCATCAAGAGACATACGTGGAGCAAACTTCATGAACATTTTCTCAGCGCCGTCTTTATCGCTGCCTGGATCTGAAGTCAGATTAAACACATCAACGTAACCGTAAAGGTCAAAAATTCCTGAGCGGCCACCAAATTCCATCTCAAGATAATCATGAGTTGACTCTGGACCTGCACCTTTCTCATCAATAGCAGCCATTAAGTTAAACTGCATGAACTTAAAATCATTCTTATGAATATCACCATCGCTGTAATCAGCAGCAAAGGTCGGAGCAGAAAGAGTAGCAAGAACAGATAGAGCTAAAAGGGATTTACGCATAATGGCATCTCTATAGTTAGTATTACTAAAATAATAGGCCAGTAGATTGAGTACTGGTTTTAAGATGCGCACATAATATAGATAAAGTTCACCTTTTTAAATGCAAACAATGTAAGGATTATGTTATATGTAGATCTTGATCGCGTTTATAAAATGAACCATAAAAGTAAAGTGATCTCCATCACTTAGTTGACATTGCTCTGACAGTAAATTGTGAACACAAACAAAAAAGCCCCCGAAAAACGGAGGCTTTGGTTGCATAATTGTTATTTATATAGAGCGTTTAAGAACCTTGAGCTTTATCAAGTAGGGCTTTGAAATGCCCTTTAAGCATAACTAACATCACTAAACTTGGAATAACCATTACCGCGGTCAATATAAAAAATAATGGCCAACTGTTTAGATAGTCAGCTAATTCTCCACTGAATGAGGCCAAGGTCGTTCGCCCTAAATTACCTAATGAAGCAAGTAATGCATATTGAGTCGCAGAGAAAGCTTCACCCGTTAATATGGTAAGGAATGAAACAAAGGCAACGGTAGAGAAGGCCGTTGTAAAGTTATCTACAATAATAGTGGCTAAGAATAAATGTTCATTAGGACCAACATTAGCAATGAGTGCAAACATTAAATTACTTGCAGCCATAGCAACGCCACCGATCATTAGACCTTTAATGACACCAAAACGAACGTTGATCAAACTACCTAATAAAGTAAAGAAGACTGTCGCTCCCCAACCGATTAATTTTGAGTAGTAACCAATCTGTTCATTACTGAACCCTATTTCTTTATAGAAGGTGATCGACATTCTGCCCAAGAAGGCTTCACCAATTTTAAAGAGAAAAACAAAGAGTAATAATGTACAAGCTGTTTTTACGCCATTACGGTTAAAGAAATCATAGAACGGTTCAATAATGGTTACCGTAAACCAAGCTGCGACTTTAGATCCCACAACTTTATTATGGCGCTCTTCTGCCTCATGTTGTAGTTCATCACGTTTGGTTTTTGGCTCGCCAACAAGTAAGGTAAAGACCATTAGTAGGCCCACAATACCAGCCATGCCATAATAAACGCCATTCCAACCAATACTATCCGCATTAACAAAAGCTAAATAACCGGGTAATGAATAGCCCGTCCACCAACCAATAACAGCCATTGCCGAGGCTTGTGGCATTTTGGTTGATTCTGATTTTGGAAAGGTATCAATACGGAAAGCATCGATTGCTACATCTTGTGTCGCTGATGCTGTCGCAATCGCAAGAGCAAACATTGAGGTTAATGCCAAGTTATTTGATGGGTCTAATCCTGCAATCTGCAAGGTACAAAATAGGACAATAGCTTGGCAAAGAAAAATCCAACTACGGCGTTGACCTAATTTATTACCTAAAAATGGGAGTTTTACTCGGTCAACGAGAGGCGCCCACATAAAGTTGATCGCATATACTGCGAATACAGAGCCAAAGTAACCAATCGCCGCACGAGTTAAGCCTGCGTCTTTCAGCCAACCAGACATATTAGAACCGATCAGTACCCATGGAAAACCACTAGAGCAACCAAGCATGAAAACCCAAAGTAGACGCTTATCCATGTAGCTTTTTATCGCTGATTTCCATTGCATGGATTGAGACATGAAACGCTCCTGGTTTTTATATTTATATGAGAAAAAACAAAGCAGCTCGTAAGCTGCTTTGATAATGAAATAGAATCAATAGTAACTAAATTATTTAATCAATGTTGCTTTAGTTATGATAATCGGTTCTACAGGGATATCACGCATCCCATTAGGTAATGCTTTTGTTGGTTTTGTTGCCATCTCTTGAATGACATCAAAGCCTTGGGTTACTTTACCAAAAACAGCATAACCTGGTGGGCGTTGACTCGCGTTTAAGAAACCATTGTTATTAAGGTTGATATAAAACTGACGAGTTGCTGAATCCGGATTATTGGTACGAGCCATAGCAACAGTCGCGGTGTTATTTCCTAACCCGTTATAACCTTCATTTTTGATTGGGGCATAACTTGATTTTTTTTGCATATCTTTATCAAAACCACCACCTTGTGCCATAAAGCCAGGGATAACTCGGTGGAATTGAGTTCCGACATAGCTGCCATCTTCAACGTAACGAATAAAGTTAGCAACAGAAAGTGGCGCTTTTTCTGAATTAAGTTCAATTGTGAAGTTACCTAATGTGGTTTCAAATTGTACTGATTCAGCCAGTGCCGCTTGAGTAAAACCAAGTGTTGCAATCAATAATGCTGCTTTAGAAGTCCATTTCATCATTAAAAGTTACCTTTAATGTAAGTTTGTAATTCTTCGTCAACAGCAATTTTATCTAGCACTGCATTTAGAAGATCGTTAAGTACACCTTCAATTGCTTGATTGTCAGCACTCATAGAGCCTGTTTTTTCAGATACGCCATTGTACGTTTTTACAAACTTACCTTGTGGTGTTTCTGCTGTAATTTGTAGTTTTACTTGGGTTTTCATTTCATTGCTCATTAATGAATGTTGAACACTTACTAATGCTTCAATGATGTCTAAACGCAGTGTGTTATCGCTATCAACGGTAATGATGAAACCTTGTTCTTCTAACTGTGCTGATAATGCATCTTCAAGCGTAACTCTTAAATTTTGTTTCGCATGAATAGGCTGAACGTTTTGGCGTCCATTATCAATCACAGCAACGTATTGTGCTGTACGTAAGTCACTGCTATCTAGAGTTAACTTTGTACCATTAACGATTTGATGTGCATTTGATGAAGCAACAAGTTGGATATCCAACTGTGGTTCAGAAGGAGTACTACACGCAGCTAAAAATAGAGCAGAAAGGGCAATAATGGCCTTTTTCATTGGTATATCCTTTTTTATTTTGATTTCTCAGCTTTTACAGCTTCTAAAATAACGAATTTTGAATTGCTAGCAATAGTGGTGACGTTTTCTTCACCGAACAAGCGACATAATTTATCATCATAATCAAGATGACGGTTTCCAATAACTAATAATTTCCCTTCTTTACATAAGATGTGCTTAGCATCACAAAACATTTGCCATGCAATATGATCCGTAATCGCTTGGCCTTGATGAAAAGGAGGATTACACAACACTAAATAACTGCTGTGTTTCTTAAATCCATCCAAACAGTTGTTAGCGATGAATTGGAATTGACGTTCTTTCCCTAGGTTCACTTCTAAGTTACGACGAGCAGACTCGACGGCCATGAAACTTTCATCAACACAAGTAATGCGTGCTTCTGGGTTTAGTTGAGCAGCTTTAACACTAAGAACGCCATTGCCACAGCCTAAGTCAATAATATGACGTAGTTCAGGATCTACTGGAATATGCTCAAGCATAAAACGAGCACCTTGGTCCAAGCGTTCGCCTGAGTAAACATTAGGGTAGTTTAGTAGGTCTATCTCTTCATTATCGACACTCCAACATACGGCCTCCGCAATGGTTGCTGGATTAGTTGCATTGGCATTAGAGAAAACTAAACGATGCTTCTTCCAAGCTAAAGACGTTTTTGTTTCACCTAAGAAATCTTCAAAGAGCTCCAGTGTTGAACTATGAATTTCTTTGGCTTTATTAACGGCAATAACCGGACACTCAGCGGTCATTGATTGGCGAAGTTGTTGTAATTGCCAAGTTAACATGCGATTGTTTTTTGGGATTTGCATTAAGACAAGATCGAAACCTTGAGGCATCTCTTCTGTTGCCGTAATCAACTGTACGCGATTGCAATGATTACGTTGTAGATTTTTTAAGGTGCCACGTTGAGCAACAAAGGAATCTGTCATCATCGTTACGTTATGCTTTTCAGAGAACCAACAAGATAAAGCACCAAAGTTATCGTTTAGGATAAGGATGTTTTTGCCATCTTCTAAGTTTAGTTCTTCTACATGCTTAATGATGTATTCATCACCAGCATCCCAAGCTTGTAATAATTCTTGAGCACGTTTTGGGTAACGCTGTAAATTCAAGCTTCGATCAAACAAAGATAATTCGGTTTTCATAATTTAGATTCTTCAATAGGGAAGGCTTCTGGCTATTGTCGCAAATGGTGTATAAAGTGGAAACAGAATAATTGAAATAAAGAAGGGATTTATATGATTCAGCATCAAATAGAACAAAAATTACGCACAGAGTTATCTCCATCATACTTAAAAGTGCTTAATGAGAGTTATATGCACAATGTACCTGAGGGCGCTGAAAGCCATTTTAAAGTGATTGTAGTCAGCGATGATTTTGAAGGGGAGCGCCTACTTTCTCGCCATCGCACCATTAATAGTATCTTAGCCGATGAGTTGGCCAATCATATTCATGCGCTAGCAATACACACCTATTCAGAGACTGAGTGGCAAGCATTAGATACAGAGCTGGTACCTAACTCTCCAGATTGCATGGGCGTTAACAAAGGTTAACAATGAAAGTAATATAGTTAACTTTTAACATAAAATAAATACATATTACCGTAGGTTGTTAAAATATAGGCGAAAGTGGATGTCGTTGCTACTAAGGTGGTATTTTTTAATTTTGGACAATAAATGTGCGCTGGATCTAAAATGTTTAAACCATTTCAATGATTTCTCACAATGAAGCGCAAAAATTTATGTGAATCTGGTCATTGAACATGGCATGTACACCATAAAAAATGATAGAATCTTTCGCCTTAAAATAGCTTTTTCGTGTTTATGTAAAAAGCATATTGCTAAGTTGTTGCGATCTCTGGGTGCGCCCTTAAGGTTGTATACATTAGCAATGTCGTGTCTTATATAGAATCCTTTTTCCCAATTAAATTAGTGCAAGTGCGTATGATTACAATAAAAAAGGGTTTGGATCTTCCTATT
The DNA here is from genome assembly GCF_028765575.1 of Aliivibrio sp. S3MY1. GTDB lineage: Bacteria > Pseudomonadota > Gammaproteobacteria > Enterobacterales > Vibrionaceae > Aliivibrio. Next base: position 22,484 of record NZ_JARACO010000035.1, read on the forward strand.
GCAGGAGCTCCAACTCAGGTGATTAATGATGGTAAATCCATCACTAAAGTCGCCTTGCTTGGCGAAGAGTACATTGGTATGCGTCCAACGATGCATGTCCGTGTGGAAGATGTAGTAAAAAAAGGTCAGATTCTTTTTGCTGATAAAAAGAATCCTGGTGTTATTTTTACTGCTCCAGTAAGTGGTAAGGTTATTGAAATTAACCGTGGTGCGAAGCGCGTACTTCAATCTGTAGTAATTGCAGTTGAAGGCGAAGAGCAGGTTACTTTTAATAGCTATGCAGCGAATGAACTAGTGTCTCTTGATCGTGAAACGATTAAAACACAATTGGTTGATTCTGGTGCATGGACTGCATTACGTACTCGTCCGTTCAGCAAGGTTCCAGCGATCGACTCTGCAACAAAGGCTATCTTTGTTACTGCTATGGATACGAATCCTTTAGCAGCTGATGCAGAAGTGATCATTAACCAACAAGAAGAGGCTTTTGTTGCAGGCTTAGACTTATTATCTGTATTAACAGGTGAGAAAGTGTACGTATGTAAAAAAGGCGGTAGCTTACCTCGCTCTTCTCAAAAGAATGTTGAAGAACATGTATTCGATGGCCCGCATCCAGCAGGTCTAGCTGGTACACACATGCACTTCTTGTATCCTGTAGATACAAAGAACGTAGCATGGAGCATTGGCTACCAAGATGTGATCGCATTTGGTCAACTTTTCTTAACGGGTGAAATTTACTCAGACAGAATCGTATCTTTAGCTGGTCCTGCAGTAAATAATCCTCGTTTAGTTCGTACTATTACTGGTGCTAGCTTACTTGAATTGACTGACAGTGAAGTGATGCCTGGTGAAGTTCGTGTTATCTCTGGCTCAGTACTTAACGGTACTCAAGCAGCAGGTCCTCACGCTTATCTTGGTCGTTACCATCAACAGGTTTCTGTTCTTCGTGAAGGGCGTGAAAAAGAGTTGTTTGGTTGGGCTGTTCCTGGCAAAAACAAGTTCTCAGTAACTCGTTCTTTCCTAAGCCATGTATTCTCGGGTCAAGTATTTAACATGACGACAACTACTAACGGTAGTGATCGTGCAATGGTGCCAATCGGTAATTACGAACGTGTAATGCCATTAGATATGGAACCAACAATGTTATTACGTGATCTTTGTGCTGGTGATGTTGACAGTGCAGCACGTTTAGGTGCTTTAGAGTTAGATGAAGATGATCTAGGTCTATGTACATATGTGTGCCCTGGTAAATATGAGTATGGTCCAATGCTTCGTGAGATCTTGGATACCATCGAGAAGGAAGGGTAATTGATGAGCCTTTTAAATTTATTTGAAAAAGTTGAACATCATTTTGAACCAGGCGGTAAATACGAGAAGTGGTTTGCTTTATATGAAGCAACAGCAACACTTTTCTACACACCTGGTTTAGTAACTAAAGGTGGTTCACATGTGCGTGATAGCGTTGATTTAAAACGTATCATGATCATGGTGTGGTTTGCGGTATTCCCTGCTACATTCTGGGGTATGTACAACGCTGGTCACCAAGCAATTGTTGCTCTTGAGCACATGTATTCTGGTGCTGAGCTAGCTGCAGTTATCTCTGGAAACTGGCACTACTGGCTAACTGAAATGTTAGGCGGTACTGTAAGTTCCGATGCTGGCTGGGGCAGTAGCATGCTTCTGGGTGCTACTTACTTTTTACCTATCTACGCAACGGTATTTATCGTTGGTGGTTTCTGGGAAGTATTGTTCTGTATGGTGCGTAAACATGAAGTAAATGAAGGTTTCTTCGTTACTTCTATTCTGTTCGCATTGATCGTTCCACCAACACTTCCTTTATGGCAAGCAGCGTTAGGTATTACCTTCGGTGTTGTTGTTGCTAAGGAGATCTTTGGCGGTACTGGTCGTAACTTCCTAAACCCAGCACTTGCGGGTCGTGCATTCTTATTCTTTGCATATCCAGCTCAAATTTCAGGTGATGCGGTTTGGACTGCTGCTGATGGCTTCTCTGGTGCTACAGCACTTAGCCAATGGGCGCAAGGTGGTCAAGGCGGTTTAGTTAATACAATTACTGGCAACACCATCTCTTGGATGGATGCGTTTATTGGTAATATTCCAGGTTCAATTGGTGAGGTTTCGACTCTTGCTCTGATCCTTGGTGGCCTAATGATCGTTTATATGCGTATTGCATCTTGGCGTATTATTGCGGGTGTTATGATCGGTATGGTTGCAGTGTCAACACTGTTTAACCTGATCGGCTCTGATACAAACGCAATGTTCAGCATGCCTTGGCATTGGCACCTAGTTTTAGGTGGTTTTGCGTTTGGTATGATCTTTATGGCGACAGACCCAGTATCGGCATCGTTTACTAATAAAGGTAAGTGGTGGTACGGTATTTTAATTGGTGCTATGGCTGTAATGATCCGTGTAGTTAACCCAGCATACCCAGAAGGTATGATGTTAGCTATTCTGTTTGCAAACCTATTTGCTCCACTGTTTGATAACCTTGTAGTTGAAGGTAACGTGAAACGGAGACTAAAACGCTATGGCAAGTAATAACGATAGCATTAAAAAAACACTCGGTGTTGTTATTGGTTTGAGCTTAGTGTGTTCAATCATCGTATCAACTGCTGCTGTTGTTCTTAAACCTAAGCAGCAAGCTAATGCCGTGCTAGATAAGCAAAGCAAAATCATTCAAGTTGCTGGTGTTACTGGTGAAGGCTCAATTCCTGAGTTGTTCGCTGCAAACATTGAGCCTCGTCTTGTTGATTTCAATACGGGTGAATTCGTTGAAAAAAGTTTGATTGGTGATAGTGCTGCGACTTACGATCAACGTAAAGCGGCTAAAGATCCAAAACAATCAATTAAGTTAACTGCTGAACAAGATAAAGCAAACATTATTCGTCGTGCTAACGTAGGTGTTGTTTACCTAGTTAAAGATGGCGATAAAGTATCGAAAGTTATTATCCCTGTTCACGGTACTGGCTTATGGTCAATGATGTATGCATTTGTTGCTGTTGAGACTGATGGTAACACTGTTGCTGGTATCACTTACTACGACCAAGCGGAAACTCCGGGACTTGGTGGTGAAGTAGAAAACCCAACGTGGCGTGCACAATTTGTAGGTAAGAAGTTGTTTGATGCAGATCATAACCCTGCAATTAAGATCGTTAAAGGCGGAGCTCCTGCTGGTTCTGAGTTCGGTGTCGATGGTCTTTCTGGTGCAACGCTAACAGGTAACGGTGTTCAACACACGTTTGACTTCTGGTTAGGTAATGATGGCTTCGGTCCATTCCTTGCTAAAGTTCGTGATGGAGGTCTGAACTAATGGCTAGCGCAAAAGAAATTAAAAAGAGCATTTTAGCACCTGTATTGGATAACAACCCAATCGCGCTACAAGTTCTTGGTGTATGTTCGGCTCTAGCTGTAACTACTAAACTTGAGACGGCTTTTGTTATGACAATTGCAGTAATGTTTGTTACTGCGTTATCTAACTTATTCGTTTCGCTAATTCGTAACCACATGCCAAACAGTGTTCGTATCATCGTACAGATGGCGATCATTGCCTCTTTGGTAATTGTTGTTGACCAAGTATTGAAAGCATATCTTTACGATATCTCTAAACAGCTTTCTGTATTTGTTAGTTTGATCATTACAAACTGTATTGTAATGGGTCGTGCTGAAGCGTTCGCAATGAAGTCTGCACCACTTCCATCGTTCATTGATGGTATTGGTAACGGTCTTGGTTACGGTTTTGTATTGATGACAGTTGCATTTTTCCGTGAACTTTTAGGTTCTGGTAAACTGTTTGGTGTTGAGGTGCTTCCACTTGTTTCTAACGGTGGCTGGTACCAACCAAATGGTCTAATGCTTCTAGCACCATCTGCATTCTTCTTAATTGGTTTTATGATTTGGGCTATCCGTATCATCAAGCCAGCACAAGTAGAAGCGAAGGAGTAAGGTCGAAATGGAACATTATATTAGTTTACTTGTTAAATCGATCTTCATTGAGAACATGGCGCTTTCGTTCTTCTTGGGTATGTGTACTTTCTTAGCCGTGTCTAAGAAAGTAAAAACATCGTTTGGTCTTGGTGTTGCTGTAGTTGTTGTATTAACAATAGCAGTACCATTGAACAACCTTGTTTACACTTACTTATTGAAAGAAAATGCGATTGTCGCGGGTGTTGATTTAACATTCCTTAGCTTTATCACCTTTATTGGTGTTATCGCGGCACTTGTACAAATTCTAGAAATGATTTTAGACCGTTTCTTCCCGCCTTTGTACAATGCGTTAGGTATTTTCCTTCCGTTAATCACAGTTAACTGTGCAATTTTCGGTGGTGTATCTTTCATGGTACAACGTGACTATAACTTTGCTGAATCTGTCGTTTATGGATTTGGTTCTGGTGTTGGTTGGATGTTGGCTATTGTCGCACTTGCTGGTATTCGTGAGAAAATGAAGTATTCAGATGTACCTCCTGGTCTTCGTGGCTTAGGTATTACTTTCATTACAGTAGGTTTGATGGCGTTAGGCTTTATGTCTTTCTCTGGTGTTCAACTGTAGGGTAAGCACCCAGTAATAAGGAATAACAAATGCAAAGCATTATTCTTGGTGTAGCGATGTTTACCATAATTGTATTAGTTTTAGTTTTAGTGATTTTATTCGCTAAATCTAAACTAGTACCATCAGGTGACATTACTATCTCTGTAAACGGTGATCCTGAAAAAGCGATCATTACACAACCTGGCAGCAAATTACTTAACGCTCTTGGTAGCGCTGGTATCTTTGTGTCATCAGCTTGTGGTGGCGGTGGCTCTTGTGGTCAGTGTCGTGTGAAAGTGAAATCTGGCGGTGGTGATATTCTACCTACAGAGCTTGATCACATCTCTAAAGGTGAGGCTCGCGAAGGTGAGCGTCTAGCATGTCAAGTTGCAATGAAAACTGACATGGAAATTGAACTTCCAGAAGAAATCTTTGGTGTTAAAAAGTGGGAATGTACGGTTATCTCTAATGATAACCAAGCTACTTTTATCAAAGAACTTGCTCTTGCTATCCCAGATGGTGAAGAAGTTCCATTCCGTGCTGGTGGTTACATTCAAATTGAAGCTGAACCACATCATGTGAAATACGCAGATTATGATATTCCTGAAGAATATCGTGGCGATTGGGATAAGTTTAACTTATTCCGTTACGAGTCAATCGTTAAAGAGCATTCGATCCGTGCATACTCTATGGCTTCATACCCAGAAGAGAAAGGCATCATCAAGCTTAACGTACGTATTGCAACTCCGCCGCCAAATAATCCTGATGTAGCTCCAGGTGTTATGTCATCTTATATCTGGTCTTTAAAAGAAGGCGACAAATGTACTATTTCTGGTCCATTTGGTGAATTCTTTGCAAAAGATACTGATAATGAAATGGTATTCATCGGTGGTGGTGCAGGTATGGCGCCAATGCGTTCTCATATCTTTGACCAACTTTTACGTCTTAAATCAACACGTAAAATGTCTTACTGGTATGGTGCGCGTTCTAAGCGTGAAATGTTCTACGTTGAAGATTTTGATGGCCTAGCAGCTAACAATGAAAACTTCGTATGGCACTGTGCACTGTCTGATCCTATGCCAGAAGATAACTGGGATGGTTACACAGGCTTCATTCACAACGTTCTTTATGAAAACTACTTAAAAGATCATGAAGCACCTGAAGATTGTGAATACTACATGTGTGGTCCACCAATGATGAACGCCGCTGTTATCGGCATGCTTAAAGATCTTGGTGTTGAAGATGAAAACATCTTACTAGATGACTTCGGTGGTTAATCCATAGAAGTAAGAAATATTGGCTGACTCATCACTGAGTCAGCCTTTTTTCGTATTAATGAGCGATATATAACCTGACAAAGCACAGGGTTATAGGTTTTGTGAATCTATATTCCTGTGTATTGTTTACGTTATTTTAATGTATCTAAATTAAGGAGTTGGCAGTGATTGTCAGTGTTACTCATTTAGTAAATAAAGCTAAAATTGTTTTATTGTCTTGCCTAGTGTTAGGGTTACTTTCTGGCTGTGGCGATCAACGTAAGCAAGTTTATATAAATGGCCCTACAATGGGGACAAGCTATAATATTAAATATATTAGCCAAGATGGATTACCTGAATCGGAAGTTGTTCATGCTGAAGTAGATAAACGCTTAGAGTTAGTTAATGATCAAATGTCAACGTATCGACAAGATTCAGAGTTAAGCCGATTTAATACCAGTGAAGAATTAACGCCTTTTACCGTATCGAAAGACACAGCAACGGTGATTAAAGAGGCTATGCGTCTAAATGAAGTGACATTAGGGGCATTAGACGTAACGGTTGGACCTTTAGTCAATTTGTGGGGATTTGGCCCTGAAGCTCGCCCTGAAGTGGTCCCAACAGAAGATGAATTAAATACTCGTCGTGCTATTGTTGGAATACAACACTTAAACGTAACAGAAACGACAGTAACAAAAGACATTCCAGAGCTTTATGTTGATTTATCAACCATTGCAAAAGGGTGGGGTGTTGATGTTGTTGCCAATTACCTAGAAAAGTTAGGCATTACTGATTACATGGTGGAAGTTGGCGGTGAAATGCGCGTTAAAGGCAGTAACAAAGAGAATGTTGCTTGGCGTATCGCGATTGAAAAACCCTCTGTCGATGAGCGTTCAATCCAAGAGATTATTGAACCTGGCCATCATGCTGTAGCGACATCTGGTGATTACCGTATTTATTTTGAAAAAGAGGGCGTTCGTTACTCTCATATTATCAATCCGATTACCGGTAAACCAATTACGAATAAAGTTGTCTCAGTAACAGTGCTTGATAAATCGTCGATGACAGCAGATGGACTCGCAACTGGCTTAATGGTATTAGGCGAAGAAAAAGGCATGGAAGTCGCAGAACAACATAATATTCCTGTTTTCATGATAGTGAAAACCCAAGATGGTTTTAAAGAAATAGCTTCTGAAGCCTTTAAGCCTTTTTTGAAATAAGTGAGTAAATAATGAATACATTTCTAATCACATTTTTTGTTTTCTTAGCGGTTATTTGTGCAATGGCAATTGGCTATATTGTGCAACGTAAAGTCGTGAAAGGTAGCTGTGGTGGTCTTGGTGCTGTTGGTATCGATAAAGTATGTAACTGCCCAGAACCTTGTGATGCGCGTAAAAAGCGTGAAGCCAAAGAAGCGATTCGAGCTGAGAAGTTGGCCGCTTGGGAGAAAGATCGTATCGCATAGCTGTCGACTGTGAGTTATAGGTAAATAAAAACAGCATCAGTAATGGTGCTGTTTTTTTATTTGATGATTAATTATTTGAATAAAAAATAGTTCAGCGTTATTATTTGACTGTGTATTTATACAGTTATATTATATGAACGTAAACATGGAAATCTCGCAGCTAGAAGCCGAAAAAAAAAGGCGAAAAATAATTCATATTGATATGGATTGCTTTTAAACTTGTGGGTGTAAATATGTTGAATAATTTGTAAGTTAGCTTTCTTCTGCTACATTAAACCTATGAATGTAATTAGGATAGGTTGAAATGTATGCATAGATGGTTTGATACTACAATTAACAAGCACTAT